>NZ_CP119546.1:2931296-4396945 GCF_029277985.1 Providencia stuartii
AAGGCCAATTAGAAGAAGGTAAAAAACAAGTTGCAGCACTACCTAAAGATCAGCAAGATAAAGCTTGCCAACAAGGTATTGATGCAATGAAACAAATGAAATCTGCTTTAGGCCTACAGTAATAAGATTTCTCTATACCATGGGGCTATAGATATATGGCTCCATATTTTTATAATGAGAGTACAATCGCAAGCCTTCAAATATTGTCTCGTCCTGTCTCCCTTCATACTCAATTATAACAATAAAAATGGCTTATTATAATTTCCTGAAAATCGGCCATTCGATAATGATAAAAAATAGCGTCATCATGCTGAACTGTTGAGTACCCAGAAAATAGTTTCTCAAAGCCTATTCTACCCCCCTATCGAAGAGATGTTTCTCATATTATTTTTAATAATCATCCTGTATTCAGTAAAAATGTCCCAGTATAAAAATATGTCACAAATACACTGTTATTATTAAAGCTGTTCAAGGCAGTAAATTGAATGAAGACTACCCTGTTGTTATTATCTTTCAAAACAAGCAAATGACGCTTTAATCTCTGTATTTAGCTGAGTAGTAAGGCGATTAAAATAGCCTTACTACCACGTTTTAATTATCTACAACCAAGTACCAAAACGTTTTATGTAAAACTGCTTCATTAGCTGTGCAACAACACAATAACTGACTAACGTTAACACCAGCCAAGGGAAATATTCTATTGGTAATGGTTGTAATCCGATCCATTCACCGAATGGGGAGAACGGAATATAAAGACCAAGCGCCATTATCAACCCTGTGGTTAATAAGACGGGTAACGCCGCAGTGCTTTGAATAAACGGTATTTTTTGCGTACGTAACATATGAACAACTAAGGTTTGTGATAATAGCCCTTCAACAAACCAACCTGATTGGAATAATGCTTCATGAGCAACACTATTAGCTTGGAAAACGTACCACATCAAAGCAAAGGTAGTAATATCAAAAATGGATGATGTAGGACCTATCCATACCATAAAACGGCCTATGTTTTTTGCATCCCATTTGCGTGGACGTTTTAAAAACTCTTTATCCATTTTATCCCAAGGCAAAGCCAGTTGAGAAATATCATATAACAAGTTTTGTACTAATAGATGAATCGCTAACATCGGTAAGAATGGAATAAAGGCGCTAGCGATCAAAACAGAAAATACGTTACCAAAGTTAGAACTTGCCGTCATATTTAGGTATTTAATGATATTGCCAAAGGTTTCTCGTCCTTTAATCACACCTTGTTCCAATACCATTAAATCTTTTTCTAACAAAATAATATCAGCAGATTCTTTTGCAATATCAGTTCCTGTATCAACGGAAATCCCCACATCTGCATCACGTAATGCCGGTGCATCATTGATTCCATCACCTAAGAAACCCACGGTATGACCATTGGCTTGCAATATTTTTAAAATTCTGGACTTTTGTAATGGTGTTAGCTTACAAAATACCGAGACTTGCTCAACTTTCTGTTTTAATTCTGTATCTGACATAGCCTCAACTTCAAGGCCAGCCATAATCTCACTCACATTTAAACCTACATCGTGACAGATCTTTTCCGTAATAATGGCGTTGTCACCCGTTAATACTTTTACGGTCACACCATTTTCACGTAAAGCTGCAATCGCTGAAATTGCGCTTTCTTTCGCCGGATCAAGAAACGTTAAAATACCACGCAATTCTAACTGTTGTTCCGCAACGGCAGAAAGTGGCAAACTGGCTTCATCACTATTTAGTGAGCGAGTGGCCAATAGCAACACGCGAAAACCTTGTCGATTATAATCACTGACTAATTCGGTAATCTGTTGTTTCGCTTGGGAGTCAAGTTGCTGAGATTGACCATTGTGTTGATAACTCGTACATACAGCAAGCATCTCTTCTGCTGCACCCTTACATATTAATAGTGCCTCTCCTGCTGGGGTCCTCACCGATACAGAGAGCTTACGACGAATAAAATCAAAGGGAAGTTCATCAATTTTTTGATAAGCACGCAATTGCTCTATTGCATTTTTTCCTCTGCCGCGCCGAATGATCGCTTGGTCCATCATATTCTTAGCACCGCTTTGGTTAAAACTATTCAACCATGCCAGTTGCAAAACTTGATTATCTTTTTCGCCGTTACTTCCTAAATAATGCTCTAAAATAATCCTATCCTGCGTTAATGTGCCTGTTTTATCAGTACAAAGTACATCCATTGCCCCAAAATTTTGAATCGCATTGAGCCTTTTTACAATCACCTTATGTTTAGACATGGCAATTGCGCCCTTGGCTAGATTTGAACTGACAATCATAGGTAGCATTTCAGGCGTTAAGCCAACCGCAACAGCCAGAGAGAATAACGTTGCCTCAAACCAATCACCTTTTGTAAAACCATTAATAAGTAAAACAATAGGCACCATAACCAACATAAAGCGAATGAGTAACCAACTAACGCTGTTGACTCCACGATCAAACGCCGTTTGCGCACGACTACCAACAATCGATTTGGCCAGTGAGCCAAGATAGGTTTTTGCGCCCGTTGCTACAACGATCCCTCTCGCTGTTCCACTGGTCACATTGGTTCCCATCAAACAAATATTAGAGATTTCCAACAATTCATTTTCGGTTGGTGAGATGGGATCAATGCTTTTCGCACTGACATCCCCCAGCGTGTCATATTTTTCTACTGGTATCGACTCCCCAGTTAATATCGCCTGACTAATAAATAGATCGCGAGACTCAACCAGTTTTAGATCTGCTGGAACCATATCCCCAGCAGATAACAAGACAATATCTCCTGGAACCAAACACTTGATGGGAACTTCCTTGCGTACTGAACGCCCTGTTTTATTGTCTCGACGGAACACCGTTGCGGTGGTACGAACAAGGGATTTCAACGCTTCAGCAGCCTTATTGGTTCGATATTCCTGCCAAAACCTTAATAATCCGCTTAATAACACCATGGTGACAATAATAATAACGCCTGTTAAATCAGTTTCTTCACCTTGGCGTTCAGGGATGAAATAGTCAGTGAAAAAACTCACTATTGCCAATGTCATTAAGACAAAAATGAAAGGATTTTTAAATGAGGAGAGGAGTTGCTTCCACGCTGGAGGGGCTTTCTCATGGGCAACTTCATTTTCGCCCTGTTCAACTAATCGATCGAGTGCCTCATTATCTGTCAAACCTAATAAATTAGTTTGATATTCATTAAGCACTTGTTCCATTGTTTTGTTGGCTTGTTCGCCAACAATATATTTTTGGCGCGCAGTGGTCTTGGCACTTTTGCGCGGATGCCTGATTTCAGTCATAACGTTTATCTCTAATACGGTATTTACCGTGCTAATTGAACGCTATCTAACTGAAAATAAATTATTTATTCATAGCTAGATAGCTCCCATTTTTTACTCCATGACGGAGGGTGATCGTCCATTTCGGCTCCTTTAGTTAATAATTATTCAGCATTAGGCTGATAGCTCTGATGCCACTTTCCAGTTAATTGCACTGACACTCTGTTCAATACTGATCCGGCAAACCAATGCTTCAATTTCTTTTTGCTCCGCCGGTGTTGCTAAAAATTCAGCAATAACTTCTAACTGTTCCGGTCTAAGCGTATCGGCACTGCTTAATGATTGCAGCCGGATATGTAATCCATTTATTGCTTGTAAAATTAATGTTCTAACTAAGATTTCATCGTCTTGATGACACATCACACGAATTTTATAACGTTGTTCAACATCAAGCGCTTGGGTTTGTGGTTGTTTATTAATTCTTTGTGCCGCTTCACGCAGTAGAATATTGGCACAAAGGATAAGCATCGTAGCCATCGTCGCTAAAGAGTACTGCCCGAGGCCACATAACACCCCAATACCAGCAGAGCACCAAAGTGTGGCCGCCGTATTCAAACCACGAATATTCATTCCTTCACGCATGATAACCCCGGCTCCCAGAAAACCTATTCCAGATACAACTTGTGCTGCGATTCTTCCTGGACTATCAGGTGAGGTGGTGACCGAACTCAAAATAAATACGGCAGCCCCTGTTGCGACTAACGCATTTGTGCGTAAACCCGCCATGCGCTGACGCCATTGACGTTCCGCACCAATTAAAGCACCTAAGCACATTGCGAAAACTAAATTTAAAATATCGGGAGTAAATAACATGATGATCCCTCCAAAAATAAATTGGATAATAAAAATAGGTAAAATATATTTCACCTAGCCTTAAGCATGAATAATAAAATAATTATTCAACGTTATAGGCTATTACCTGGAGGAAATAATGAATAGAAATAGAGATTCATGACCTTTACTCACAAAAAATACAACCTATTGATAAACAATAGTTATTTAATTAAGGAGTATCGAGAGAGTCAACGCTTGATACTGCCCACCATCGCGGCAAGCAGTTAATAGAAGGAATAATTAATTACTTGCCAATAAAATTAAATTTTTATTACAACTCTGACTGTCCAAGTAATTATCTCCTAACGAAATTTGCAAGAAGTATAGATTGCGTTATTTATGAAGTAAAGCTTTAAAATAATATTTCATAATAATTAGCTTTCTATGGGACTGACAAATATCCCATCTCCCCCTTCTTTTTCATTAAAAAACCAGATACCACCTGGGTATTCAGGTAGAGAAACTAAATACATTATGCCTTCATTAAAAGTTTCAATGAGTAATATTTTGCCTTCACGTCGTTCTTGGCCGTCAGTTTTGACATAAACACGATCATTAATTTTCATCAGATGGCGGTCTCCAGTAAAAGTGTACTGAAACCTAGTGTAGCGGGAATGAAAAAGCCCGTCATTAAAAATGACGGGCTTTAGAAAATCAGTTAAGCAATTAAGCTTAGATTGCAGTTACGTTAGCAGCTGCTGGGCCTTTCGCACCATTTTCAATGGTGAATTCAACTTGCTGGCCTTCTGCCAGAGTTTTGAAACCAGCGCCCTGAATGGCAGAGAAGTGAACGAAAACGTCTTTGCTACCATCAGCAGGAGTGATGAAACCGAAGCCTTTAGACTCGTTGAACCACTTAACTTGACCTTTCATTTTGTCGGACATTTGACTTTTCCTATATAACATCAAAAAAACTTGCCTTTTCGGCATATATGGGCCAGAGTCAGCTATTTAATCAGGAAAAAACCAAGATGAAGCGTCACGGTCAAAGGCTATCTGGGATAACTTTCTTCTTTAGAACACACTAACTCAGTAATCATACATCAAATAGGACTGCTAAACAGGCCGATGACCATTAACTCATGAGTTAAGGATAATAGCAACTATTTTATAGAGATTCCCCTGAAAAAAACGCTGTTTTTTAGGCTACGTCACTTTTCACGCTATTAAATTAACAATTTTTTCGCATTTTGTTGATAGATTGAAAGAATTATTGAGTCAATCCAAACGCTATCAATAAGATAATTCTTATGCCGTGACAATTACACTCAATTTTTTTCGTAACTGATATATAACAATTCGACTTACGCATGATACTCTTCATTGCATAGATGTCTTACAGAGAGCTATCACACCATGGATATCATTAAAAAAATACTTATCGAAGATTTGGACACTATCAATAAAAGCGAAAAGCGTGATGGTAAGCCGTACTTCAACAGTCAATTTATCGCTAACCATCCCTATTTATGTATCGGTATGGTTGCCGCTTATATTCCATTAGCGATTTTAGTCCTCTATGCCCCTTATTTTGGGTTGTACTGGATGCTTGGTTTTACCGCATTATTTATCATTTTAGCGGCTGTTCTGCTATTTGATATTAAACCTGTATATCGTTTTGAAGATATCGGTGTCCTTGACTTACGCGTTTGCTATAACGGTGAATGGTTTGTAACCGAGAAAGTTTCTGATACCTCGATTCAAAAGATCCTTGATTCGAATGATGTTAGTAGTGCAATCAAACAAGAAATTACACGTTTGGTCGAACTTAAAGGGATGGTTTCATTTTATGATATTTATCATATTGCCTATCCGGAAGTTCCTACACGAGTAGAAACACCATTAATGACTCAGAATAAAGCGCAATATCAATAAGCTAGAGTAAAAATCAACCATAATGCACAGCCCGTAACCAAACGAATTATTTTTGTGTTTTTATCGTTGACAGCCTGAGGCGATATCGTTAATATTCGCCTCGTTCTCAGGAACACTGCAATTCCTCCATAGTTCAGTCGGTAGAACGGCGGACTGTTAATCCGTATGTCGCTGGTTCAAGTCCAGCTGGAGGAGCCAAATTTGAAAAGCCCGCTTTATAGCGGGCTTTTTGCTATTAATGTTCGTTTTATTTCAACATAGCATTACGCCAACGCTGCACACCTTGCGCATTTCGCTGGTATTGCCTTATCGGCTCTAACACCAAGCTAAAAAAAGCAAAATATCCCTCACATAATTGATTGCGACCTAATAGGTTTACATGCGCGGGACAACCACCTTGACACACCATTTTCACCGCACATTGCTGGCATTCTTTACGGCGGCTTTTATTTTGTCCAAAAGGGAGCGAAATAGCAGAAGTGACAAATTCACTGAATCCCTGCTGTCCATTAAATTTGCCAAGATAATGACTTTTATTTGCCTGATGGTCACAAGCATAAATTTCACCTTTTGTTTCCATCATCATATTCGTGCCGCAGCGCTCCGAATGAACACAGCTTGTGCTTACATGGGTAAAATATTGGCTGTATACTTGTTCGATATTCATTACAAAGACTTTGCCAATATGCGCCGACGCCTGCCACTGTCGATACACTGAACTTAAAAACTGCCCCCAGTTGTTTGCACTTAAGGTAAACCCTTGGTTAATCGCATCTCCTTCTAACATCAAGGGCTGAAATTGAATATAATGAGCGCCAAGCTCAACCAGATGGAGATAAATTTCTTTGCCTAAATGAGCAACCCCATCATGAACAACGGTTAATATATTAAATTCAATAGCAAACTGTTGCAGTAATTTAATGCCTTGTAGCACAGCCAGATAGCTTCCGTTATTACCGCGTCTGTCATGGCGATAGCGGTTATGAATATGTTCTGGACCATCAAGACTAACGCCAATGATAAAATCATGCTGTTTAAAGAAACGGCACCATGCCGGCGTTAATAACGTTGCATTTGTTTGCAATGTATTAATAATGCGGACACCTTGAGGCACATATTTTTGTTGTAAGGACATCGCTCGTTTATAAAAATCTAATCCTGCGAGTAGAGGTTCCCCACCTTGCCAGACAAAATTAATTTCTTTGGTATAGATGGGCTGGGATGCAATGTAATTTTTAATAAAAGGCTCCAGCATATCCTTTATCATCGGTGCCGCTTTTTGCTCATTATTTTGTGGATAATAGCAATAGTCACATTTTAAATTACAGCCCGAACCAACGGGCTTTAATAAAATATGAAAAGGAATCGCCGATCTGACCGATTTTTTATCAACGACAGGTGGATCATAAAACGCAATTTTCATTTTATCCTCCTATTACTGCCCCTTTTTCGACTCGATACGTTGGTTCGTTTTAGGATCGATACCAATGTAATGCCCCGTTGATTCATCGACGCCGATATAATCTATCGCTTCGCCTTTAGCCTCGATAATCATGCCCGTCTCAGCAAATTGTTGATACTGCGCCTCTAATTTTTTTACAATTTCAGGGTATTTCGACGCTAAATCATGTGTTTCTAGTGGATCCTCTTTTAAATTAAAGAGCTGCCAAGGCGCCATTTCCGCTTTTGACGAACCTTTCACTAAACGTCTTAATTTCCAATCCCCGTCAATTAATGCAGCTTGATTATGTAATTCCACACCAAATAAATGTCGAGGATTAACCGTGCTTTCACCTAGGAAATGGGATTTAAAGCTTGTGCCTAACATCGGTAATGGATGGATATTTTTAATTTGTTTATTTGCATCAATACCTGCAAATTCATATAACGTTGGAGCGATGTCATAAACAGCCATCGGGGTATGGTCAATACTGCCTTTTTTGCCAATACCAGGGCCAGTAATAATCAGGTCAGTATTAATTCCACCTTGCGCGCTGGTTGTTTTATGGAAATTTGCATAAGGAGCATTGCTCACATTTGCCCAGTGAGGCCCAACAGATACAAATGAATTCTTACGACCAAGGTTTTCATAACTATTATCAAATTGTTCCCAATATTGCGGATCCGATTCATAATAAAAACCAGAAGCGGGATTAGCACCATTATCCGTAGCAAAAATAATAATGGTATTTTTCTCTCTACCAGTGGCCTTTAATGTATTTATGACACCGCCAATTTGATCATCCATATAGGCAATCATTGCAGCATATACTTGCATTGTTTTCGCAGCATAACGCTTTTCTTCAGGCGTTAACTGCTGCCATTCTTTATCTAAATCCAAATTGGGCATGGGGGTTTTATCATTGATAATGCCCAATTCTTTGAGTCTATTTATACGTTGGCGATAAACTTTGCCAAATCCTTCATCGTATTTTCCATCAAATTTACTGATCCAATCGTCAGGCGCTTGAATGGGGTCATGCGGGGCAGTAAAAGCGAGGTAAGCAAATATAGGTTGGTCTTGCGGCGTTTCTTTTATCCATTGTTCAAGTTGTTGCGCATAATTTTTACTTGAATAAAAATCACTCGGCAATGATGTCTTTTCGCCATTTAACGTATAGTAAGTATGAAAACGTTCAACTGTTCCAAGTGGCATCGCATCATCAAAATGACTGGTTCCACCTCCCATAAATGCAAATGCTTGATTAAAACCTCTATCCGTTGGCCTTGCTCCTTTGGTATAACCTAAATGCCATTTACCTGACATCATGGTGTTATAGCCGGCATCTTGGAAACGCTCCGCCATAGTGACCACACGGTCGGTTAAACGCAGCTCATAGCCGGGTTGCCCTACCGTATTTTCATACCACCACATTCCCCCCATTCCTGCTTGTTGGTTGGTTGCCCCCGTCAACAGCATCGAGCGCGCAGGCGCAGACATTGGAGAGGTATAATATTGACTCATCCTAACACCTTGATTAGCCATTTCTTGTAAATTTGGCGTAGGGATTTCCCCTCCAAATGGGCTAATGTCAGAATATCCCATGTCATCGACAATGATGATCAGAACATTAGGCTTATCAATAGGCGCAGCAAATGTTGTACTAGAAATCACAGAGGTTAAAGCGACAGCTAACAGTGTTTTTTTCATTCAAGCTCACTCTCATTGTTAATTTTTTGTAGCTTTAACGTTAAATATAGTTTTCATCAATGACTATCGTTCTTAGGTACGATACCTATTGGTCCTATTTTTGCTGACATAACCGCCATATTGTTTATTTAGCAATCACTTGGCAATTTTTTTCATATTTATGCTTTACAAGCATCAATAGGATGGGTAATATTCGCCTCGTTCTCAGGAACATCGCAATTCCTCCATAGTTCAGTCGGTAGAACGGCGGACTGTTAATCCGTATGTCGCTGGTTCAAGTCCAGCTGGAGGAGCCAAATTTAAAAAGCCCGCTTTATAGCGGGCTTTTGCTATTTGAAGATAACCTCGCTTTTCCTATCACTATTTTTCACTACTATTTTTCACTACTATCGTCGTTTATTCATCACGTCTTTCCCCCCTCGAAAGCACGTTACCATGCCCTATTCGATGAAACTTACAGCAATTCGATCACAGAACAAGCAATCAAACTTTTCTTACCGTTTCTTCTTTGACATTTCGATCCAGTAACGCTACTATTTCTCTCGCTTTAAGGAGTTCCTCCATAGTTCAGTCGGTAGAACGGCGGACTGTTAATCCGTATGTCGCTGGTTCGAGTCCAGCTGGAGGAGCCAACTTAATTCACCTACCTTTAGTACACTCCCTGTTTTTTCCTTTATGATAAATCCAAATTGAAAACGCTTATATTTCAAGATAATTGTCAATTAGCGTAGCTATTTTATCGTTTTCGTTTTATTATTCTGCTCCGGCTTGAGCATCTTGCTCATTACTCTATTTCCCCCTTTATGGAGCCGGTTTCATGACAACTGCAACAACTTTAACGATCCGCCGCCCAGATGATTGGCATGTTCATTTTCGCGATGGTGATATGCTGAAAACTGTAGTGCCCTATACTAGTCAGTTTTTCGGTCGTGCCATTGTCATGCCAAACCTTGTCCCCCCAGTTACGACCATTGAAATGGCTAAAGCCTATCGTGAACGCATTATGCAAGCGGTTCCTGTGGGTCATCAATTTACGCCATTAATGACTTGTTATTTAACCGATACGACGAATGCCGATGAACTCATTCGTGGTTTCCAAGAAGGGGTATTTACAGCGTGTAAGTTATACCCTGCTAATGCGACAACCAATTCAAGTCATGGTGTTTCTGATATCAAAAATATCTATTCAGCACTTGCTGCAATGGAGCAAGTTGGCATGCCACTATTGATCCATGGTGAAGTCACTTCAAGTGATATCGATATTTTTGACCGCGAGGCGCGTTTTATCGAGCAAGTCATGGAACCACTCAGAAAAAGGTTTCCTAAATTAAAAATTGTGTTTGAGCACATCACGACAAAAGAAGCTGCTCAATATGTACAAGAGGCAGACAATTATTTAGCTGCAACATTAACACCGCAACATTTAATGTTTAACCGTAATCACATGTTAGTGGGTGGTGTACGCCCTCACCTATATTGCTTACCTATTTTAAAGCGTAATGTGCATCAAGAAGCACTACGTGCAGCCGTTGCATCTGGTAATGAGCGCTTTTTCTTAGGGACCGATACGGCGCCTCACGTACAACATCGTAAAGAGTCATCTTGTGGTTGCGCGGGCGTATTTAATGCACCGACCGCACTCGCAGCTTATGCAACGGTATTTGAAGAACTCGGTGCACTGGCACATTTTGAAGCCTTTTGCTCATTAAATGGGCCTAAGTTCTATAATCTTCCTGTTAATGAGGGCTTTATCCAATTAACAAAAGAAAAAAATATCACTGCCTCATCGATTGATTGCGGTCATGATAAATTGATCCCATTTCTCGCTGATGAAGATGTATCTTGGTCTGTACGCGTTGTTAGCTAATCATTTTGACGGGAAGCTAATCACTTCCCGTTAGTCTATTAATCCCTTTTCTGTGACTTTTTTGCATAATCTGTCATTTAGATGCAAAAAAAACGACTTTCCTCTTTTCAAATGACAAAATCCTTTTATACTAAGTGATACTCGTTATGAGTATCTCGCCCTTAGTCAGTTATCGATATGTATTTATCACGTAGTATGATTAGGAGGTGTCTATGAATAGAAAAAATGATGTGATTCAAACCCACCCTGTTGTTGGTTGGGACATCAGTACCGTTGATGCCTATGATGCAATGATGCTGCGTTTGCATTATTTGCCAGAAAAAAGTGAAAATAGTGAAAGTGCTGTTGTTGACAAGACAATGTGGTTAACAACCGATGTAGCAAGGCAGCTGATTAATATTCTACAAGCCGGTATCGATAAAATAGAATCTGGTGATTATGTAGAACCAGATTTTAAAACGCACTAGAGAAAGTAATGGATATTCGGGTTTATCCCCAATATCCATTAGCACATTCAATGCCTTCTTATTCTTAATTTAAATAGATTCAATCTTTATATTTAATATAGTTAATATTAATAGCATAAAATTGATAATTGTTATTTTCGATTTATTATCAAAAACAAACAAAATTAATTATTTTTTATCATTAGTTTATTGACTTTAATATCCCTTACAATTTATTGTAATATTCTTTTCGAACAAGGATGTTCCTTATGAGAATACTAGTGATTGATGAGTGTTATTATACTCGAATTGGCATTACTGAATATTTATCATCTAATAAAAAATTAGAATTTATCAGTGTGGGGTGTATTGATGAAGCGATTAGTTGTATTAATGACACCAAGCCGACAATAGTCCTTGTGAATTTAACTTACTATTGCCATCACTCTAATTATTGCTTATCACTAAAAAAACTTTTAACATCATCGAATGAAACAAGGTTTTATATTTATATCAATGCCACCTACCCAATATCAGACAAGCCATTACTATTAAAGGACAACTATTTTATTATGTCTAAAAAAATCATTATTCCTACTTTAGATAAAGTGATTAATGATTCAGAACATATCAAGGAAACAATAAAACTAACAAATAAATCAAACTCATCAATATTTACATTAAAAGAACAGTGCATTATTAATAGTTGGATGAATGAAACACCTAATCACCTTATATCTAAAAAATTGGGGATCAGTAATAGTACGGTTTATTCACAAAAGAGGCATATCGTCACAAAAGTGTATGTTAAAAATCGTATAGAGCTTTTCTTTATTTATAATATTTTTAAATATCTCTATTAAAAAAAAGCCCTACATAGGGCTTTTTTAAAAATTAATCATCACTATTTAATAAGCCATCCTCTAAACGATGACGTGATTTATTAAATATTTTATTGCTGACTTCACGGCCTGCTCGGCGGGCACGTTGCTGCTCTTCAGGTAATTTCATTTCTTCAGTACATGCAGCGCTACAGCAGCCTTCATATTTCTCAGCACAAGATGGGCATTGGATAAATAATAAATGGCATCCATCATTCCGACAGTTAGTATGTGAGTCACAAGGTTCACCACATTGGTGACAATGCGCTAATACTTCATCAGTGATACGCTCTCCCATGCGGTTATCGAACACAAAGTTTTTCCCTTTGAAACGCAAAGGTAAACCCTGTTCTCTCGCTTTACGCGCATACTCAATAATACCACCTTCAACATGGTAGACGTTTTTAAAGCCATTATGCAGCATGTATGCGCTAGCTTTTTCACAACGGATCCCACCAGTACAGTACATGACAATGTTTTTATCTTTTTGTTGTTGCAACATGTCAACAGCCATTGGTAGTTGCTCTCTGAAAGTATCAGATGGCACTTCCAGTGCATTTTCGAAATGGCCTACTTCATATTCATAATGGTTGCGCATATCCACAAAAACAGTGTTTGGATCATCAATCATCTCATTCACTTGTTCCGCTTTGAGATACTGTCCCGTCTTTGAAGCGTCAAACGAATCATCTGTAATACCATCAGCAACCACACGATCACGAACTTTCATGCGAAGTACCCAGAAAGATTTTCCGTCATCGTCGATAGCAATGTTAAGGCGTAAGCCATCTAATTCAGGGCTAGTCTGATAAATAAGTTCGCGTAGTGCGTCAACCTTTGATGAAGGTATGCTGATTTGCGCATTGATACCTTCTTTAGCAATATACACTCGCCCAAACACATTAAGTGCTTTGAATTTCACATACCAATCATTTCTAAACTCGACCGGATCTTGGATATTGAAATATTTATAAAAAGAAATCGTTGTTCGCGGCTCAGTCTCAGCCAACATACGTTCTTTAAGAATTTTATTCGAAACTTGATTGTGTAACACTGGCATGGTGTTCTCTTTTCCTTTGTAACTAACTCATCGTTAAAGCTTAAAATCAGATGGTGTCCACGAAGTGTCCACACGAGCTCATTCGCCAATATTATCGCTGTTATTTTGTTAATAAAAAACCCCTAATGTTAAGGGGTTTTGTTTTTCAGTAATACAAAAGGGAAACTTACCGTAATAGATGAGTTTATTTCAACGTGAAATTAAGTTACATTATAACATTAAAATTTGACATTATTTACTCAATCCGACTCATTAACATAGATCGCCTATGAAATTCAAAGCGTTGCTTCTTGTTCTCTGTTTAATATTCACAGCAAAAAGTATTTCTCATCCTCATAGCTTTATCGATATGCAAGTAGTGCCAGATATCAAGCAACAGCAATTTATTGGCCTAACGTTTACTTGGAAAATGGATCCCATGACGTCCGCTGATATTGCTTATGAACTGAAAAATAGTAAGGAAGATGACCCTAAATGGAAAGCTCAGGCAGCAACGCTTATGGCAAATATTCTAGCTCAAGACTATTTCACCGATTTTTATTCGCAAGGCAAAAAAGTGGCCTTCCACACAATACCGAGCCATTACCAATTACGCCGTGAAGGGCTGCAACTAATTTTCTCTTTTAGCATGGTTTTGAAACAGCCTATCGCGATAAAAGGTTCAAATATCGAGTTCATGACCTATGACCCCACCTTTTTTGTCAGCATGACTTACCCCAATCAGCAATCGGTGATTGCCCCACAAGCGCTTAATGCCGCATCATGCCACCTCACCTTGCAAGAGCCTAACGTGTCTGACGAATTACGTTTCTATGCTTATTCACTTGATATTAATCAGACACCTGAAGAGGACACAACCTTAGGGCTGCAATTTGCTCAGAAGGTAAAAATACAATGCCAATAAGTCGATTAGCTCAAGTTTTACGCCCCAAAATTGTCATCAGTCTCTTATTATTCGTAACTCTTAGCGCTGTTGCTTATCAAATTTACCAGTACTGGCCCCTTTGGTTACAAACCAGTGTTGCTTGGCAACGTCAGTTAAATCTTTCTCTGACTGAGTTATTGCAATCAACTCAACGAGCCCCTTTACAAGCAGGAAGCTTACTTGTCGCGGTCAGCTTTCTCTATGGCTTTTTACATGCGGTTGGCCCTGGCCATGGTAAATTGATTATTAGTACTTATATTGCAACACAACCAACTCGCCTAAAACAGAGTGTCCTACTCAGTTTACTGGCCTCCCTGTTACAAGGTGGTGTGGCGGTTGTCCTCGTCTCCGTTATCTTAGTCGTTTTCCAATTATCCACCCGCCACCTCAATATAGTCAGCTTATACAGTGAAAAACTCAGCTATGCATTCGTCATCTTGCTCGGTTTTTTGTTCTGTTTAAAGGCGATTCACCAGTGGTATAAAACCACTCAAAGACGCCCAGCATCTGTATGGAAAATACACACAATTTCACCATCGAAACTAAGCCATGGCGCCGTTCTTAAACCGACACTTTCCACGGATGCTGTTTGCGGTTGTGGTCATCAACACGTTGTTTCAAGTAGTCAATTACAAACGAGTATACGTACACAAATCCTTGTCGTGCTCTCTATGGGGCTACGCCCTTGTTCAGGGGCGATACTTGTTTTGCTATTTTCGTCAGTAATAGGCGTTTATCTGTGGGGAGTACTTGCCGCCCTAGCGATGGCAATGGGAACAGCCTTAACGATTTGTTTAATCGCTTGTTTTGTCTATTTTATGCGTGATAGCGCAATGCGGATAACGAAAACGCGCAGTCCCCTTTTTTCGCCGTATTGGGGAATAGCGATTAGCTTATGTGCTGGGATTGTGTTTATCTTGTTAGGTGTCTTGATGTACCAAAGCTTAACACTCAATGAAGTGAGTTCACCTTTACTTACGCCTCGAATACACTGAGTAATATGCGAAAAAAAGGAGGGCTCCCCCTCCTTGGCATCTGCCGAAGTTACGATGAGGTAGCTACATCGTAAGCGCAATGTCAACTGTCTAAACTGAATGTGACCAGAACCCTCCTCTCTGGCCACCTGTTATTTCTAACCAATAAGTTCAATACGAGCAGGCAATCCTTGTCTTACCGATGCTCCTGAAACCCAATCTAACCACGTGTTTGCCACTTCACGCGTTGGGTCGGCAAAACCTAGGTCATTTAGGTTGATACCTGAACCATTCGCTGCATTCATCGGCATCGGTTCCCCATCAAGAAAGTGCTGTTTCGCCCCCATTTCTTTGTGACCATAGCCATGTTCAATCGCAAGTACCCCTGGCATCACACCGTCTAATACACTGATTTGAGCTTCTACATGACCTCCTGGCGTCGTGATTTTGACCCAATCGCCATGTTTAACCCCCATTTTTTGTGCATCATTAGGGTGAATAGCCACAAGGTTGGTCGGCTTCACATGGCGTAAGCGTTCAATCATCGTGGTAGAACTGCTCATAACATGTGATTTAAATGACATGAGTTTTAATGGCCATTCGTTTGGTGGGAAGATATTGTTGACATCCTCACCATTAGCTAAACGCGGTGGATAATAGGTTGGACATCCACTGTAACGCTCGCCTGTAATGGCATGGCGATTAACCGCAACCGTTGGGTTCCAAATCTGTAAACCTTTTTTCCATTGTGGCCCTGTCGCATCACCATCCCATGCTTTTTCATAAGGAGCAAAACGACCACCACGTGTATAGATATAGGCTACGCGTCTGATCTCTTCAGGTTTTAGTGTTTTCTCCATGGCTGGCATAATGCGTTCCACACCACTGAGCTGAATGTCTTCGCTTGCCGCTTCTGGTACAGGCTTCTCACCCAACCAAGCCATATTCGCTGCCACACGTAGATAATAATCTTCTGCACTGTTCAATGAATGTTTATTGCCATCCATATCTTCAATAACGTTATCACCAAATCCTGGAAGGTTTAGTTCTTTAGCGACCGCAATACAGAATGCTTCCATCGAAATAGGCTGACCATCCGCCGTTTTCGCGGTACGCGGCTCAACAATCGGCCAGCGAGCTGTACTTGCTTTGACCTGGACGCCAGACCAAGGAGCACTGAATCCCCAACTTTCAAAATTATGAGTATCAGGAATGATATAGTCAGCCAATGCGGTGGTTTCATTCATAAAGGCATCAATACCAATGATAAGAGGAAGATGTTTTGGATCTTTCAGTTTCTCTTCCATCACTTGACGGATCCCTGCAATACCGTAAACAGGGTTCGTCATATTGGTGATCCACGCCTTCAATTGATAGGGATATCCCATCAGTGCCGATGCTAATTGCTCTGTTAATTGGCCTTTAGCAAACGGATACCAAGGTGCTTTCGCAGGATAAGGTGATTCACCCGCAGCGACACGAGCCTTGAATTCATCAGATTTTTCATAGACTTCGTTACTACGTGATAATACGACACCCTTTGGTTTCACTTTACCTGCATAGCTCGCTATCTTATAACGAGGACCATCGGTTTCGCCGTTAAATTTGCCGCCACCAACAGAGACTCCCCCTTTGAGGTTTAAGTTACCAATCAGTGCATTCAACATAATGACCGACCAAGCGGTATAAAAACCATTGCCTCCCATCATCCCACCATGGGAAATTACAGCGGCTTGACGATCATAAGAGGTCAAGGCGCGACCCAATGATTCGATCGTCTTCACAGGAACTTGGCAACGTTCGCTATACTCTTCTAGAGTCATGCGCTCAGCCGCTTCTTTTAAGCATTGGAAACTTGATTTCACAGTAACTTCACTACCATCATGTAACGTTACTTTACGCGTCACAAACAGTTGTGCATTCGTGACATCATCAGCAAGTTTTAGCTCACCCGATGCATCCTGTACCAAGTATGCTTTTTTACTTTGTTCATCATCCGCGACTTGTCCATTCAAGTGTGAAGCAAGTAATAATTGTCCCGCTAATGGATGTGCGTCATCAGTGATCACCAAGTGCGTCGAGTTAGTCCAACTCTTCTCCCCCGCTGCTTGCATCGATTTTTCGCTCGGCACACTCAAATAGGCCGCATTATAACGCTCATTTTCGATGATCCAGCGGATCATTCCCATGACGAGCGCGGCATCAGTACCCGGTTGAACAGGTACCCAATGACCATGATCGTTAGCAAGTGTTGTCGTTAACGGTAATGCAGGCGCAACTACGACATAGTTAAAATTATCTCGTAAACGAGCAGACGCTAATTGGCGACCTTGACGTTTAAATGGGTTACCTGACTGTGCTGGTGAGGTTCCAATAAATAAGGCAAAACGAACGTTATCCCAATCGGGTTTGACGTGTGCGTTTTTATCCAAATCATCCATTAATGCACCAGAACCCGCACGATAGGCTAAACCACAATAGGAGCCGTGAGCACCAAAGTTCTTGCTACCAAACGCATTTTGCGCAAAGCGTCGAATGAAACCATCTCGGCCATCATCCCCAGCATTAGTGACTAATAATTGGTTTGCTTTTGGACCTAATTTGGGTTGTGCAGGATCCAGAGGGGTTTCGAGGTCACGAATAGCACGTAGTCCATCAACATGTCCCTCTCCAAATAAATCACCGCCCTCAACCACTTCTTTAATCAGTTGCTCAAAACTAATACGTTCCCATTTACCTTCACCACGCTGACCAACACGCTTCATTGGCTCTAGGATACGTAACGGACTCGTTAGTCCTTCCATCAACGTCGCACCACGTGCACATGCCGTTGAACGATGCTCTAAACCACTTTCTCCCCCCATTTTGTTGAAGGCCGTTTTCAAAGGCATACCATAAGGAAAATGCTTTTCATGAGAAAGTGGATGGTATGGGTTACCTGCAATACGTAATACTTCATTCTTTGCCGTATCAACACGTGCGCGAATACCACACTGTGTCCAACAACCGAAGCATTGTGTCATGGCAACGACTTGTTCTGGATTTTCCTTCCAGCCACCATTCGCTTGGCCTTCAGGACGTAATGAGTTGCCATTGATACGATCTAATGTCACTTTACCGGAGGTGCCATTGGCGAGGCCATCGACTGCACGCTTAGCAACGTCACGGTAACCTGCACCAAACAGTGCTAATCCACCGACAACTAAACCACCTTTAAGCCATTGACGTCTTGAGAATTTAGCCATGTTGCACTCTCCTTGCAAACCAACGAACACCTTCACGAACGATAATAATTAGTGCAATCCACAATCCGAATGTACCGAGTAATGCGAGTAGCCCATCAGTGCCCATCGGGAAATGATATGGATTAACGATAACGTTGTATTTTGGTACCGCTTGAACTTCCATCAAGAATACCCAACGTAAACTCCAAGTTAGCCCCATCGCGACTAATGCAGCAACGGTGATATAACCTATCGAACGAGTCGCCTTCAGATTGAATACTGACATCAATAACGCGGCAACCCATAGTGCACAAATCCCCATTAACATCCACCAGCCAGGGCTTGCTACATCGAGTTGATGACGTACTGCAATACCTGAAATGGTGTCACCTGATAACCATAATGCGAAGCACACGGCTAATAAAAGTAAGGTGATAACCTGAAAACGTGCTAGACGTTGTTGATATTGTGGCTCACGTCGTGCACCTAAACCGATTAAAGCGGGCACTGCTTGCATTGCACTGAAGAATAGCAATACTGGGATCCACCAGCTAAACCAAATTGGTCGTGCGATTAATACTGACGCTTCACGTCCGGTATACAGCAATAACCCTATGGCGGATAGAGCAGACAATAGCGCAACCCAACGCGTTGCTTTAAACTCTTTTTTCCAAATAAACTTAACCAAGAGTGCGATGAAATACAGGCCAGTAAAGGTCGTAAATAAAGGTAACAGCACAGATCCCCACCACATCCATGACCAAATGGTTGGATGGGCATAGAAATGCCATACACGAGCCGTTTGGTGCAGATCCGCTGTCAATGCTAATGGTGCTGTAATACCCATCGTTATCGTGATAAATACCGCTATCATTTCTAAACGGCTATTTTCACTCTTAGCTTGCCAGTGTAAGTAACAAGCGTACAAGGTTGCACATGCTGCAATACCGATAAAAAAGAAATACTGAACCGCCCAAGGCAACCAAAAAAACTCTTGCGGTTGAGCCATAATTTCTGAGATATAAGCCACTTGTTCACTCATCAGAACACCTCCTGCCACAGTGCTGGTTGCCCTTTGCCGGCTAACGGCTGAACAAAAGCATCATCCAGACCTAAATAAAACACTTGCGGTAATGTGCCACTTTCAGGTTTAAGAACTTTAATTTCTGCTTCATGTTCTGTGAGCATTTTCCGAATAGTACTATTCGGATCTTTTAAATCACCGATAATGCGTGCCCCACCAACACAGGATTCAACACAAGCAGGTAATAATCCCACCTCAAGGCGATGAGCACAGAAAGTACATTTATCTGCGGTTTGTGTTGTGTGGTTGATAAAACGCGCATCGTATGGGCAGGCTTGAACACAATAGGCACAGCCAACACAGCGTTCATTATCAATCACCACGATGCCATCTTCACGTTGGAACGTTGCTTGCACAGGACAAACAGGCACACAAGGCGGGTTATCGCAATGGTTACATAAACGGGGCAACAGGACGTTTGTCAGCCCTTCTTCACCTTGCAAAGAGACTTGATATTGGTTAACCGTCGTCCGGAATTGGCCTTGTGGCGTCTGATTCTCAACAGCACAGCTAACAGTACATGATTGACAACCGACACAGCGGCGTAAATCGATCAGCATTCCATAACGCTTTTCAGGATTACCTTCACGACGAGTTGGAGCGAAATTAAGTCCTGCTTCAGCAATCGGTATCAACGATGCCCCGGCAGTCACAGCTCCTAATTGTTGTAGAAATTTTCGTTTACTCAGATCCATAATTGGCTCCAGTAGGACATTGCTAATGCTAAAATAGAGGATAAAAATTGCTATTCTTTTGGTTTTACAGGTTTTATTTACCTGTTACATCAAGCTATTTTTGATAACCCCAGTAATTCTTATTTCTCTTTAAAAACGGTGTGTTATCTTTAATTGGTCTTATTGTAAGAGGGGCAGCGTAACGACCCTATTGTGGTTTACCACATACCCGTAGCTAAATTGATCTAACGCAACTAATAAGCCAAATATGTTAAAGAAATACTCTATGTCTTTGTATCGATTACTGATAATCATTCTTATTGCCGGGTCATTTCCGGCCATGGCAGCAGAATGGAAAATTGGGGTGCTTGCCTTACGCGGTGCTAACTCAACCCAAACCCATTGGCAAACATTAACTGATACATTGAATAATGCGCTGCCTGATGAGCATTTCACTTTGCAGCCGCTTAATTTAGATGAGATGCGTAATGCGATTTCAGAACGCAAAATTGACTTTTTACTCACTAATCCCGCACAATTTATTCAATTAGATAGCCGTTATCATCTACGTTGGTTGCTCTCTTTACGCTCTTCCGTCGAACCCGATAGTACAACGCGCAATGTGATTGGTAGCCTTATTTTAGTGCGCGCTGATAGCGACGTTAACGAAATAAAAGACCTCATCGGTAAGAAGGTGGGGGCAATTTCTCCGGATGCATTTGGAGGCTATCTGTTAGGTTATAAAGTATTGCGAGATATGGGCTATGATGCCGAAAAAGATTTTCGCATGCAGTTCCTCGGCTTTCCTGCCGATGCATTATTGTATGCGTTACGGGATGACTCACTTTCTGCGGCCATTATCCCTGTCTGTTTATTGGAGAATATGGATAAAGAAGGGTTAATTGATAAAAACCATTTCCGTCCTTTAATCGAACATGAGAGCAATTTACCCTGTAAAACCAGTACAGAACTCTACCCGAATTGGTCGTTTGCCGCGCTGAATGATGTTCCTGATAATTTAGTTGATAAAGTGACTAAAACACTGCTTTCATCGGATAAGTCAGGTATGCGCTGGGGAGCCCCCGCCTCGGTCAATCAAGTTGAGACGCTATTGCGTGATGTGAATCAACACCCACAACAACGCCAAATTTGGCAAGATATTGTGAGTTGGCTGATCCAGCATCAAATCACTATCAGCATCGCGGTACTGTTTTTTATTCTACTTGGCATCAACCATGTTTGGATCGCATTTTTAGTTCGTCGCAAAAGTCGACAACTCGAAGACGCGCACAATCGCTTACGACAACAAGAAGCCAACTTAGCAAAGGCGCAACGGCTGAATATATTAGGCGAAATGGCTTCTGGGTTTGCTCATGAGTTAAACCAACCTCTTTCGGCAATCCGCCACTATGCCCAAGGCTGTATTTTACGTCTTCAAAAAGAGTCAGATGAACATCCACTGATTAACGCCCTCACTAAAATTGATAATCAAGCGCAGCGCGGTGGTGATATTATTCGCAATCTTCGGTTATGGGCAGGAAAACCAAACCAAGAAGTTGCGTTACCTTTAAGTGAGCAATATGTCATACCGACCATACAACATATCTGGCAGCTACTACGAGTTCCACAGCATTATCCACTCGTCAAACTGATTTTACCTAATAGCCATGATGTCTGCTTGAAGCTCCCAGAAACACTACTTGACCAATTACTCTCCAATCTAATCAGTAATAGCTTACAGGCTGGTGCAAAGACTTTATGTTTTAGTTTTCACTTTGCACCAGAACGATTTTTATTGGTTTTACAAGATGATGCCGGTGGTATGGCGCCTGAACAGCTCACTCAAGGGATTACGCCCTTTGCGACGACGAAAAAAGAGGGACTCGGACTTGGCTTAGTGATTTGTCAGCGGCTGATTCAAAGCCAAGGAGGGGATATTCGTATTGAAAATAATCTGAGTGAGGAGGGGTTAAATGGCCTAAGAGTGACCTTAATCTTTCCTTATGAGGAAAAAGTATAAACACCAACCGCCTTCATACATCGACGGATAACATGAAGGCGAGGGTCATCTATTTTCAAGGTGATGTTCAATGAGAATGGAGTCATATCCCCTCACGCTAAATTTTAATGAATGTCGATTTACTTTCGCATACTATTGATAACATTAATCATGTGAATATGAGACAATCACGCTTCACCCGTTTAGATATTGATACCCCAGTTTGATGAAATGAGGTACTTATTCATGCCTGTTATACATCTGGTGGACGATGATCCTGCTGTCACGGATGCCTGCCAATTTCTTCTTGAAACACTCGGTTATACCGTTGTGGTTTGGAATGACAGTGAACAATTTATCCAACAAGCAAATCTTCATCAAGAAGGTGTGGTACTGCTCGATATGCGCATGCCAAAACTTGATGGCCGCCAAGTCCATCAATTACTCAAAGAACAGCAAAGTACATTAGCAGTCATTTTTCTTTCTGGTCACGGTGACATCCCTATGGCTGTCGAGCAAATCAAACTGGGTGCGGTCGATTTTCTCCAAAAACCCATTGATAGCCAATTGCTCGCTAAAACACTCGAACAAGCTCAAACAAAAACAACGCAAGCGACGGCCAGTTACCTCATCCAGCAACGCTACCAAACACTGACACCGAGAGAGAAAGAGATTTGCAAGTATGTCTTACAGGGCTTAATCAACCGAGAAATTGCAGACGTCGCCTGTGTATCAGTGCGAACTGTTGAAGTACACCGCTCCCGAATGATGGAAAAAATGGCTGTGCGTAATATTGCTGAATTAATGAGTACGCTACAGACGGCTAATTTATTAAATGAATAATTTGTTATAATAAGAACATTATTGATAAATAGGCTAATGTTTAAACTAAATCAGTCATTTCATGATGCTTTAGTCGTCAAAACCATAGATTAATCGTTGTTATAATAACAATGTCAATAACGAACAACGGTATAAAATCACTAACCTAATTTTTGGAAACCAATGATACAAGCTCCAAAGTTTCATAAAAGTTTATTACACCCACGTTACTGGCTCACTTGGTTTGGCATCGGCTTGCTGTACCTGCTAGTTCTGTTGCCCTACCCCATGATCTATTGGATGGGCACACGTTTAGGCATGCTATCGAAGCGATTACTGAAAAAGCGTGCACAGATTGCCGATCGTAATTTAGCACTCTGCTTCCCTGAAATGAGTTTAGAAAAACGCCAACAGTACATTAACAAAAATTTTGCATCCGTTGGCATGGGCGTTTTTGAAACAGGAATGGCTTGGTTTTGGCCTGAATGGCGTATCCGTCGCTGGTTTAAAATTGAAGGACGTGAACATATGCTCGCGGCGCAATCAACAGGTCGTGGCATTATCGTTTTAGGGATCCACTTTTTAACCTTAGAGCTAGGAGCAAGAGCATTCGGTATACTTAATCCAGGCATTGGCGTTTATCGTCCAAATGACAATAAGCTGATGGATTGGTTACAGACTCGCGGGCGTCTGCGTTCTAATAAATATATGTTAGACCGGAAAGATGTTAAAGGGATGGTACGTAGCTTAAAACAGGGGGAAATTCTCTGGTATGCCCCTGACCATGATTATGGTCCTCGAAACAGCTCTTTTGCACCGCTGTTCGCGGTAAAAAATGCCGCAACCACAAATGGTTCAGCGATTTTATTACGCCTTGCCGACCCGTTAATTGTACCTTTTATTCCTCGTCGATTACCTAACGGCAAAGGATATGAATTAATCATTCAACCGGCTATCGACAACTTCCCCGTTGATAATGAAGTGGCGGTGGCAACAAAAATGAACCAGCTCATTGAACAAGCGATATTATTAGCCCCAGAACAGTACATGTGGCTACATCGACGGTTTAAAACACGTCCCGAAGGAGAACCTTCATTGTACGGTGATTTAGACAAAATCCATCATTGATAAAACACAGCGGCTGTCGGTTTTCTGACAGCCGCTGTGTTTTAAGCATTACAGTTGAGTAAGGAGTCTATGTTAAACAGAAACAGTTATTGGAAACGTAACCTTTATGTGGTCTGGTTTGGTTGTTTTTTAACGGGGGCTGCATTTAGTCTGATCATGCCTTTTCTTCCGTTATATATCGAAGAACTCGGCGTGACCGATCATAGCTCTTTAAACCTTTGGACAGGTGCGGTTTTCAGTATTACGTTTTTGTTTTCTGCGATTGCAGCGCCGTTTTGGGGGCGATTATCCGACCGAAAAGGCAGAAAGTTAATGCTGTTGCGTTCGGCATTAGGTATGGCCATCGTAATGGTATTAATTGGATTTGCTCAAAATATTTGGCAGTTACTCGCCCTTAGGGCGCTATTAGGCTTACTCGGCGGATTTGTTCCCAATGCTAACGCATTAATTGCGACGCAAGTACCGGTTAAGAAAAGCGGTTGGGCGATGGGCGTGCTCGCAACCGGTGCGGTAAGTGGCGCATTAATTGGTCCGCTTATTGGGGGATTACTGGCCGACCAATATGGCCTACGCCCAGTATTCTTTATTACGGCTAGCGTACTCTTTATTTGCTTTATTGTTACGCTATTTTATGTCCGAGAACGTTTTACCCCAGTTTCACGTCAAGATGCCCTTAATAACAAGCAAGTCTTTGCATCGCTAAAAAATAAAAATCTGGTGATCAGCTTATTTTTTACGACCATGATTATCCAAGCAGCAATGGGCTCAATCAACCCAGTTATTACACTGTATGTTCGTGATCTCGCTGGCACAACAGAAAACTTAGCTTTTATTAGTGGTGTCATCGCGTCTATTCCCGGTATCGCCGCCCTGCTTAGCGCCCCTCGGTTAGGTAAATTGAGTGACCGCATTGGTCCTGAAAAAGTTTTACTGGCGGTATTAGCCGCTTCTATTTTTGTGTTATTCCCGATGGGGCTTGTCAGTAATTATTGGGAGCTTGGCGCACTACGCTTTTTACTCGGGGCATTAAACGCGGCCTTATTACCCGCCGTACAAACATTAATTATTTACAATATCTCTCACCAAGTGACAGGCCGAATTTTTAGCTATAACCAAGCATTACGTGATGTGGGAAACGTCACGGGTCCACTAATGGGGTCATTTGTTGCGGCAAGTTATGGCTTTAGAGCTGTGTTTTTCTTTACCGCAGCCTTGGTGTTATTCAATTTAATCTATTCATGGTACATCATTAAGCGACAATCCCAAGGTTGTCAGTCTCCCTCTGTTTGAATGTGATAGAAAGCAAAAATTTTTTTTCGCTAAAAAAATTCGTTCCATACCGCCCGCTGATAAATGCAGTTATTTATTCATTTCCCTGATTTATTGTAGGTATAACAGCATTTTATGCAAAAAACAGAGAAAACATAACTTAAGCTTATGTTTTTGAAGGCTATGATTGTTTTATAATCATCTCTTTTCTTGTCAACCAAATTCCTGTATTGTCGCCTACCTTATCGTGAAAAGTGCGATTGATATCGACTTTTCACCTTAAAAATACACTTTTAACAAGAAATATATTCTGTTTATAAGTGTTTTTATAATAATGTATGTTAAAAATATGTTTACAAAATTAAGTTAACATATCTATAAATTTTAACACCTACAGATTCGCTAGGTGTATTTCCAAGCACAACCAATCAAAAAATAATTTATCGGAGTTCACAGATGAGTCATTCTGCGACTAAAACAAAAACCTTTTTTGGGCACCCGTACCCACTAAGTTCACTCTTCCTCACTGAAATGTGGGAACGGTTTTCTTTCTATGGTGTACGCCCTCTCCTCATATTATTTATGAGTGCAGCACTATTACAAGGGGGAATGGGGTTACCCATTGAACAAGCATCCGCAATTGTCGGTATCTTTGCTGGTGGTGTTTATATCACCTCACTTCCTGGAGGCTGGCTTGCCGATAACTGGTTAGGGCAACGTCGAGCAGTTTGGTATGGCTCATTGATCATCGCTTTCGGTCACCTATCCATCGCGATGTCCGCCTTCTGGAGTAATACCTTTTTCTTCGTCGGTTTGTTACTGATTGTATTAGGTACGGGTTTATTTAAAACTTGTATTACCGTCATGGTAGGGACACTGTACAAGAAAGAAGATACTCGCCGTGATGGTGGTTTTTCACTATTTTATATGGGCATTAACATGGGGTCATTTATTGCTCCTTTGATTATTGGCCCTCTGCATGAAAAATATGGTTGGCACCTCGGCTTTGGCCTAGGCGGCATCGGTATGTTGATCGCGTTGTTAATTTTCCGTTTCTATGCCATTCCGCAAATGCGCCGATATGATAAAGAAGTTGGATTAGATTCCACTTGGAACCGTCCAACTGTAGAACGTAAAAATGTTGGTAAATGGGTTACTGTTGCAATGGCATTGCTAGCAGTCTTAGTTATCTTAATCGATAATGGCACGATCCCATTCAATGCATCGACAATTGCAAAAAGCTCCGCTTATATCATTGCAACTTGTGTTGGTATCTATTTCTTCTTTATGTTCTTCTTTGCAGGCCTAAATAGCAGCGAACGTTCACGTCTACTGGCTTGTTTAATACTGCTCATTGCTGCCGCATTTTTCTGGTCAGCGTTTGAACAAAAACCAACGTCGTTCAATATCTTCGCGCGTGACTATACCGATCGCCAAATGGGTTCCTTTGAAATCCCAACGATTTGGTTCCAATCTATCAACGCATTATTCATCATTCTGTTAGCGCCGGTATTCAGCTGGTTCTGGCCTTCCCTCGCCAAACGCAATATGAACCCAAGCAGCATGACTAAATTTGTCATTGGTATCCTATTTGCTGCGGCAGGTTTTGCGGTCATGATGATGGCTGCTAATCAAGTTCTAGCGACACAAACGGGGGTCTCTCCCTTCTGGTTAGTATCAAGTATCTTGTTGCTGACATTGGGTGAACTGTGCTTAAGCCCTATTGGGTTAGCCACAATGACATTATTAGCACCACAAAAAATGCGTGGTCAAGTGATGGGCCTGTGGTTCTGTGCTAGCGCACTCGGTAACCTTGCGGCTGGTATTATGGGCGGTAATATCAATAAAGAACAATTGAATTCAATGCCTGAGCTGTTCTCACACGTTTCAATAGCATTAGTTATCTGTGCCATTGTTCTGGCTGCCTTAATTATCCCAGTCAGAAAAATGTTAAAAAACGCAGATGAGAATGAAGCGAAAGCAGAATAATCCTCATTAACGTCTCTATGCCCGATAGGTTTTTACAGCCTATCGGGCATTTTTATTTCAAGCATTAACCTATTATGTTGATGCTTAATTAGCGCTATACTCCTTTCCCTCTTACTCATTTAGCACCCTATTAAACTTGCCTTTGGAAAACCATTATGAGTACTACAACCTTTCCTGTTTATTATGTTGATGCCTTTACTCAACAACAATTTCACGGTAATCCTGCTGCTATTGTGTTACTCGAAACATGGCTTCCAGATGATCAATTAATGGCTATTGCTGCTGAAATTAATCTTTCAGAAACTGCATTCTTAGTTGGAGAGCATATTCGCTGGTTCACACCTAACGTAGAAGTTAAATTATGTGGTCACGCGACACTTGCGACGGCATTTATACTGCATCAGTTTAAGCAACACCCGATTTCACCTTTCGTATTTCAATCTCTTTCTGGAGAACTCATCGTATACAAAAATGAAAAAGGGTTTACACTCGATTTCCCTGTGCTAGAAACAAAACAGGTTGCTGTTACCGATCACCCTCAATTAACCGACATTTTAGGGGGCGATATAGAATCATTATGGCTCGCTAAAGACCGCTATGTCTGCTTTTTAAGTGATGCCAATCAAGTTGCCAACTGTACGCCTAATCTGAGCGCGATGGCAGCGCTCCCTCTACCAGGCCTAACCATTACTGCCCTCAGTGATAACCCAAATGCTGATTTTGTATCCCGTTACTTTGCTCCCGCCAAAGGGGTCGACGAAGATCCGGTAACAGGTACCTCGCATTGCGCTATCGCACCATTATGGGCTGCACGTTTAAATAAAAATCAGCTAATCGGTCATCAAATATCTGCTCGTGGTGGTGTCGTGTTATGTTCAGTCGACAATGAGAGAGTCAAACTGACTGGAGAAGCAACGCTATTTTTAACCGGTAACATCCATATTTAAGCTCACGAATATGTGTTTGACTACGTCCCTATATTCACCCAAAAAATAATTATCAATGAAACATCGCCGGTGTAACTCATTTTGGATAGCGTATAACAATAAATTTATATACCCTAAATAAGGGGAATGTGGCAGCAATGAGGTAATCATTCGCCAGCCACATTCAATATGGATGGCTTGGACATATAAACCGAGTCATCACTACGGTGTGAAATATGGCTAATTTAGTCCCATAGCAAATAATTGTAAGGCAACATTATGCGTTCTGACGTTGATGAGATAATCACGCAAAAAATCGAAGATTCTATTACCAGTGTTTCCAAGGTTATTTTTCCTACAACCACAAACCATCATGATACCTTATTTGGTGGAACCGCCCTTGCGTGGATGGATGAAGTCTCTTTTATTACTGCAACGCGTTTTTCTCGTAAACGTTTGGTCACCGTTTCAACCGAAAAAATCAACTTCACTCACCCGATCCCCTCCGGCACAATTGTTGAATTAGTGGGTAAAGTGAGCCGTGTTGGTAGAACAAGTTTGACAGTAAATGTTTCTATCTTTTTAGAAGATATGTATCGTGAAGGCCGCGAAGAAGTGATCCATGGTCAATTTAACTTTGTCGCTGTCGATGATCATGGTAAACCAACACCACTTTTCGATTTTCAATAGATCAGCATTCAATCTGGGTAGCAAGTCTAAAGTCTTACCTCATGAATGTATTGAGGTATTATTCTAAACGCTACCCTATCACACAGAGTAATCAGTCATTAACCCTGCCTTATTGTAAATAAAAAATAATAACCATCTACTTAAAAGATAACTGTAAAAAGCAGCAATGTGACGATATTGCCAGTTTTTCCTTCCATATTTAAAGATGATTCATAGTAAATAACATACCTACGCAGCCTGATTAACCTCATTTCACACTACAAAAACCGCAATGACTCACCAATAAAAATACCAAATAAACTATAGGGGTCATTTTTTAAAAAAGTATTTTCTATTTAAATCAATACATTATACTCCCCAGTAACTGATTACAAAAAAACGTGATAATTATCACATATAGTCGCGAATTAACTCCCCTGATACCTCCATTTAGTTACATTTACTTAGTCATTAAACGAGTAAAAATAATATAGAGAGGAAATCTATGAGACATGGTGATATTTCGAGTAGTCCTACATCCGTGGGTGTTGCTGTCGTTAATTACAAAATACCTCGCTTGCATAACCGAGATGATGTTATTGAAAATGCAAATAAAATTTCAGATGTCATTGCGGGTATAAAAACAGGCTTTCCAGGTCTTGACCTTATTATTTTTCCTGAATATAGCACCCAAGGGATCATGTATGATCATGAAGAAATGATGGCTACCGCAGCAACGGTTCCCGGTGATGAAACAAGAATATTTTCAGCGGCTTGTAAAGCGAATAAGGTTTGGGGGGTATTTTCTATCACGGGTGAACAACATGAAGAACATCCTTTAAAAGCGCCCTATAACACGCTTATTTTGATCGATGATAACGGTAATATAGTCCAAAAATACCGTAAAATTATTCCATGGTGCCCTATCGAAGGCTGGTACCCCGGCGATAAAACTTATGTTTCTGATGGACCTAAAGGATTAAAAATAAGCCTGATCATTTGTGACGATGGAAATTACCCTGAAATATGGCGTGATTGCGCAATGAAAGGCGCAGAACTCATTGTTCGTTGTCAAGGTTATATGTATCCCGCTAAAGAACAACAGATAATGATGGCAAAAACCATGGCATGGGCAAATAACTGTTATGTTGCTGTCGCAAATGGCACTGGGTTTGATGGGGTTTATACCTACTTTGGGCATTCTGCGATTATTGGTTTTGATGGACATACATTAGGTGAATGTGGTGAAGAGGAAATGGGTGTGCAGTATGCTCAACTCTCAGTAACTGAAATCCGCGATGCTCGCCGATATGATCAATCACAAAACCATCTATTTAAGATTTTACATCGTGGCTATACCGGTATTTATAATTCGGGTGACGGTAATAAAGGGCTTGCTGAGTGTCCTTTTGAATTTTATCGCAGCTGGGTACTTGATGCAGAAAAAACGCAAGAACAGGTTGAAAGCATCACTCGAGATACTATCGGTATTTCAGAATGCCAAGTTTACGATTTACCCACGGATGAAAATAAAATAAAAAATGTTGGTTAACTAAAATCTGAAGTAGTAATTCATTATTGAATAAACGTTAAATATATTAATACTTGCTATTAATTTTCTACATCAAGGATAAATGGAGAGTATTTGGCATCTCTATTAGCCAAATATTATATAAATAGCAACTTGCATGATTAATAGAAATACACTGCTGTTCTTGAATTACTACTTTATCCATTATCATTAATTAGGAACAAACATGCCTTTTATCAATGATATGTTAGCATCGAACCTTCAAGAAAAAAACACTTCATCTCTAAAAATAGAGAAAGGACATTTTCGTTTTATCTTTGACCCAGAAAATGTTATCGAGAATATTGAAAAAACTATCATTGGGCAAGATGAAGTATTAACTCAGCTAAAAGATATTCTTTATTGCATTAAAACCAATATATTTGATCCCAATAGACCATTAACTACATTGTTATTCTTAGGACCAACTGGGGTAGGAAAAACAGAAACAGTCATTGCTTTAGCGAAGGCAATCAATAATGGTAAAGCGCATTATTGCCGAATAAACATGAATACTTTATCTCAAGATCACTATGCAGCCTCTTTATCAGGTGCACCACCAGGTTATTCAGGAAGTAAAGAGTCCTACTCGTTATTTGATACTGATAAAATAGAGGGCAGCTATAATACTCCTGGCATTGTATTATTTGATGAAATCGAAAAAGCCAGCAAAAGCGTCATCAGAACATTACTGAATATTCTTGATACTGGAGAATTAGAACTTGCCAATGGCCAAAAAACGATTAACTTCAAAAATACAATAATTATTATGACGTCTAATTTAGGGTCTAAAGATATTTTAAATGAAAAACAGGGTATAACTAAGTTATGGTCAAAAAAGAGCTATGATAATAAAATCATCTCATTACTTGAAAAACAGTTTGACCCCGAATTTATTAATCGAATAGATAGAAAAATAAGCTTTAAGAAAATAACCTCTGAACAAGCGATTAAAATAATTGATATGCAATTATCCAATCTTAATCAAAGAATAGTACAGTATTCAATTAATATCACACTCGATGTTTTAGCAAAAGTGAAAATAAATTCAATGTGTGACCCACGTTATGGTGTAAGAGATATAAAGCGTATTTTTAAGATACATATAGAACCTTTAGTCGCAAGAGCGATATTCAATAATGAGCACTCAATGCATATAGTGCTCACTGTCGATAATAATCAATTTATCATTAAGAGGTGAACGATGGAGGGGATATTACTTATTTTTATTGGTAGTGTTTTGAGTATAAATGGAATCGCAATTATAAAAGGATATGATGATAAAGAAACGGGAATATTTAATGGTATTATTGGTTGTTTTTGTTTAATTGGTAATATCATTTTAATGATCAATGCTAAAGAGAGTATAGCCTACACTGCAATAGCACAATCTATGCTATTTACCTTCACTTATCTATTTTTAAGTTTTGTGAAAATATATTCCTTATCGGGTAAATTATTTGGATGGTATTGTCTTTTTGTCTTTTTTAATGCCTTATTTTATGCCTATTATGCCAGTTCAGATATTCGCATGGTTGTGCTCTGGTTAGTATGGGCAATATTATGGTTACTGTTTTTTTGTACATTCTCACTGAATATTAAAATTAATCATCTAGGTACGTTAACACTACTCGTTGGTATTGTTACCTGCGCCATACCCGGGCTAATGATGGTGACTAATCACTGGTAATCAACAGCAATAAATAAATCGCTAGTACCCTCTAGATATTGTAGGGGGATTAGCATTATCAGGATTTCACGTTAATTAACCCCTTATAATAGGAAGAACCTCACTTTATACGCCTATCACCGTGTGATAGTTCTATTCTTAACGAGTATGAGATACCGATCGCACTTTCTTAAAATAGAACAACGAAATTGCCTCTTTAAAAAAGCAGGATTTTCCTATAAATAAAAATACATCCGTTCACTACAATACTAACCCTGCATAACACACACCTAAAACTAGTAAATTACGATAATGAACGAGATAAAAACAACTTTACGCACATTCTTATTTTAAAAAGCGTTAGCAAAGTGAGATAAAAAACTAAAACACATTGATATTCTATGCCTAGAGACGTAAAGTATTTAAAGTAAAATTTTGTTGCTAACGCTAATCCTGAGTGTTAATGATGTTGTTATTTGTTTGGACTATCATCTTAACATAGCGCGTACAACCACCTTTACCTTGCTCACTGACACAATATAAGATATTCACAACATTATGTATAAAATCTATTCATTCATTTTACTTTTCATTATTTCGATGCATTCAAGCTTTGCCGCTGTCTCTAACGAAACGATCAAATTGGTTGAAAAAGAGGCTCAAAAAGGTGACATCAAAGCTCAAGTCATGCTGGGTATCGGCTACTACTTGGGAAATGAAGTTAAGAAGGACTACCCGAAAGCTAAAAAATGGTTAACCATGGCCTCTAATAAAGGCAGTGCAGATGCACAGCTTTTTTTAGGCGATATGTACTTAAATGGTAACGGTGTTGAGCCTAATATTGAAACTGCGATTCAATGGTTTGAAAAATCTGCCAACCAAGGTAATCCCGAAGCTCAAAATTATATGGGGCAAATTTATTATCAAGGGATCGGTGTTAAACAAAATTATATCGTGGCTTTTGACTGGTTTAAAAAATCTGCCGATAAAAAATATCCACCAGCACAATTTCAAGTCGGAAAAATGTATGAAAATGGTGAAGGTATCGAAATAGATGATAAAGCAGCCAAACAATACTTGAGTCAAGCCTGCAAAGGCGGTTTAAAAGAAGCTTGTAAAAAATAATTGATACCAAATCGTGCCACAACTCTAGCGAAATTCGTTATGAGTTGTGGATTAGATATATTATATTTTCCTGATAATACTCCTCTCTATTTTTCATCCTACTCCCCCACTATCTGCTCCATTTAAGTCTAAATAGTTCATTGTCTTTAAAATAGTAATGATTAATTTCAATATGCATGGAAATGTTCTAAACTTATAAAATAAAAGACAAAAAGGAGGATTTATGTACAAAACGATTCTAGTTCCGATTGATGTTAGTGAAGACGCACTTACCGACCTTGTCATCCCTCATGTTACTGCCATCCAGAAATTAAATAATGCCGAAGTGCATTTTCTCGCTGTTAGTGCTCCCATTTCTAACTATTTACGCTACGGTGGAACCATTCTTCCTGGCGATTTTCCCGATGATGAAAAACAAGCGGAAATCATCCTCAATGAATTAAAAGAGAAAGTAAAACGCTTTGCTATCCCTGCTGATAAGGTACATGTTACATCCTCTGTAGGTTCAGTTAAGGATGAAATTTTGGCTATCGCCGAAGAGATCAATGCAGATATCATTTTAATTGGTTCTCGCCACCCAAGCATGTCTACCTATTTACTCGGCTCTAATGCTGCATCAGTCGTACGTTACGCAAAAACATCTGTTTTGGTGATCCGCTGAAATATAGGGTAGTAAAAAATAACATTTTTAGTGAAATGTTTGGATTTTAATCTTATTGAGATCATCTCTTTAAGACTAATTCAAGAGATAATAAATACACACAATTTATAAGACTATTACACAAGATTATAGGTTAGATTGAAGCCTCATAAACATTTTCGTGGCTTTCACGCCCTGCTTTCTAGCAGGGTTTTTTCTTAGATAGTTCGGCTAATTTCAATCTAAATCGTTTGAAAATGACCCCATCAAAACTCACTTCACCTTCTTCCACAAAACCATAACGGTAAATAGCCCCCAGTTTTTTACGACTGAGTGGAAGATGAATGGTTATTGAGGGTAATGACATATGAGTCACCGCTTGTTCAAGCATTTTATTCACGATTTTTTTACCGCACCCCCAATAATCTGGATGCAATACTAACGCTAAATCAGCATCTCCATTTTCATCTTGAAACCCTCCCCATCCAATAAACCTACCATCAACAACCAATGCCCATACACCAAATCCATGTGTATGCCAGTGTTGCTCTTTTTGCTTAACCCATTGGTGGCAAAATGGCTCATCAAACTGGTCATATCCAAGGGGCATGTGTGCTAATACGAGAGGATGCGTATTGAGTGCGATAATGTCATTACAGTCTATTTGATTTAAGTGCAGTAGTTGAATGTCCATGCTATATAATTTATCCGTGAATTCCGCTAATAAACAGCCATAATAACAACGAGAGTTGCCATTCTTCAAGTCGCCAGTACTCGCTAATAACTCGCTAAATTGAGTATCGTTAAGCCGCATTGACTATCGACTTAACGCAACACGATAATGATTCAATAAAGTAAAAAGCCCGCTTTTATCACGGGCTAGTGCGTATCAATAAAACCATTATTGCGCTAATGCAGATTGCATCACTTTTTGAAAATCTTCCCAAGAACAATAACCGTTCTTATCGATAGGGCAATTTTTCATAGATAACGTGACGTGTTTAGGTGGGGTTTCTAAAGAAAGGTAGCTATTATCTCTAAGTTGATCTGCTGTTTGATAAACATATTCCACCTTCACATAATCTTTATTATCACTCTTATCATGCCAACGTTGGAAAACTAATTTTCCACCAATTGGGGTATATTCATATTGCTCTGGCAATTGGTACGGATTGAAATCCATGGCTGACATTAAGGAAGCAATATTTGAATCATGACCAACCAGCATAATAAATTTTGCCGTTTCTCCTTTATCGACAGAAACGAAGCCTTTATTGATGTAATTTAATAAAGGATGAGCAACATTTTTAGCAATTAATTTAGGAGAGAATAAAGTTTCCTGATAGCCATTTTTTAACGTGTTTAGCTTACGCCATTTATCTGCTGTATTTACCATTCCCCATGCAACTTGTTTTTCTGGGAACCCTTCATAATATTGCAAATCGATCGCATCGACTGCTGAGTTCGCAATTTTAAGCGCCCCAGCGACACCTGGCTCTTTATTAGCCTCAATAATAAAACGATTATCTTGTGATGAAAGTTCACACAGCTTATCCGTTTTACATTTTGGCGAGTTTTTAATATCAAGAACAGTATCTAGCTCATCGTATCCTGGTTTCAGGTTGAGCTGTTTTAAATGCTCTTCCATCGCTAATAAGGCTTTTTGCTTAAACTCAGAGCTATCGTTAGTAATAATAGGATTAAAGACGGGATCCATAGTGCCAATTTCAGGTTGATGATGAATTTTCACAGTACAACCGGGAAATGCACCCGCGGTGAAAAATTGTGCTGTCGCAATTGTTCTTTGCAAGCTATTTGTATAAACAAATAATTCTTCATTACTCGTTGGGCATAATTCATCGGCGAGTAACTTCTTTTCATCCGCCCATTCCCGAAAATAATGCCCCATATAAACTTCAAGTGCGCCGCCTTTTGTCGTTAAATACCCACTCTTCGCATCCCATGCAGGCCACTTTTTATCGGTAACTTCCGTTAAGATCCCCGTATTAACAATAGGTGTTCGTAAATTATGGCGACTTAATAATAATACTTGGTCGAGTTGCATATTTTCAGCATTATCGGTATTTGCAAATGCAGGCGCGATTGGCGCCAATAGTGCAGCAGATAAACAGAGTGTTAAAACCTTATATTTCATCGAAATACCCCTACCATTTTGTTGTTGTATTTTGTCGCATGACATTAATTTATTGTAAAATAAATAATTTATTCCTATTTCTAGTTGAATTTACTGCTATCTTATAATGAAGTAACTGACTTTTTTTTCTGCGATTAATATCTCAAAAACAGACTTCACTACGAAATAAGAACTAAGCGAGGTCATTAATGGCTATTTATTGTTATAATCGCTTCAACCAAGAATATTAGCGAAACCCTATAAAGGCATGGTTGATATTAACCGCAACGACTGACAATATTCTATTCACCAAATTAGGAGTTTACTCCGATGAGAATTCAAGCCGCTACCCCATCACAATACAATGAAATTATTGATGTTTGGGAGTCATCCGTCAGAGCAACACACGATTTTTTACCTGAAGCAACGTTACAGAAATTAAAAGTCGCCATCTATAAAGAGTATTTACCGCAACTCTCAGTCTATGTTGCGGTTACTGAAGATAATAAAATAACTGGGTTTATCGGTGTTGACCAAAATAAACTAGAGATGCTATTTATTTCACAATCTCATCGAGGTTCAGGGATCGGCAAACAATTACTTCGTTTTGCTATTGAGCAACTCGCAATTACTGACGTTGATGTGAATGAGCAAAATCCACAGGCCATTGGTTTTTACCAGCATATGGGATTTAGGCAATTTGCACGCTCAGAAAAAGATGGTGAAGGTAATCCCTTCCCCATTCTTCATCTGAGGCTACACACAAAATAATATAAGGCTTTTATATGTCAATTATTACACTTGAAACTCCCCGCTTACTTCTACGTGGCTGGACTGAACAAGACAAAGCGCTGTTTTTTGAAATGAATAGTTCCCCTGAAGTCATGCGTTATTTTCCTTTCGTATTAAATAAATCACAAAGCGATCACTTTATGGATACGATTATGGCGCGATTTGCCAGCCAAGGAGGATGGGGATTGTGGGCTGTTGAGTTAAAGTCGACACATGAATTAATTGGTTTTGTTGGTCTAAATATTCCCGAATATCAATTTCCTTTCTCGCCGTGTACCGAAATTGGATGGCGATTACGTCCTCAATATTGGCGACAAGGTTATACCATTGAAGCGGCTCAAGCTGCAATTCAGTTTGCTTTTAATCAACTGAAATTAAATGAGATCGTTGCTTTCACCGCGGTCGCTAACACACCTTCTGAGGGCGTGATGAAAAAATTGGGCATGACGAAAGCCCCTGAAAACTTTGCTCATCCCGCCCTCCCTGAAGGCCATTGGCTACAAGAGCATGTATTATATCGTCTACAAAACCCTTATTTATCAAATTAATCCATCATTATTGCCAAATATCGATCCAAGAACCTTGAGTAAGTTCTAACATGCGCTGAGGTGAAATACGTAATGCACTGTTAACCGACCCTGCGGCAGGTAGTACCTCAGTATATTGTTGTAGCGATATATCACAATATACCGCTAACGCTGAAGGTAAACCAAAAGGACAAACACCCCCAACAGGGTGGCTGGTTAACTCGACCACCTCATCCGCTCTGAGCATTCTTGCTTTCGAACCGAGAGCCTGTTTGACCTTTTGATTATCCAAACGAGCCTCTCCTGCACACACGACAAGGATAACCTCATTTTTTACTTTTAGTGATAGGGTCTTCGCTATCTGATTAGGCTCGACATTATGAACAAGTGCGGCTTGCTGAACAGTGGCTGTCACCCCGTCAGTCTCAATAATCTCGATATCAGGAGCATGTTGGGCGATAAACTTTCTAACAGATTCTATACTCATCGTTGTACTCTTTTGTTATGGTTTGCAAGTGATTATTATTTTTTCGTTTATTGCTTTAGAAATTAAAAAACACCATTAGGTGCCGCAAATTAATGAAAACCACCACCCTAAAATAGGATGTTTTTAATGAAAACTTTTCAGAAAATGTGCGTTTTTTAGCTCTCGGTGCTCACATCACAATGATTTGCTGAATAACGGAGAGCATGCTGAATATGATGGTATAATTGGTGAGTTAGCTTATCATACTCAGGTTCTAAGCCTTTTTCATAAGCTAAAAAAGGCGCTGAATCATTCCATGAACCCATCCCACCAAAAACCCAAGCACCACAAGCCACATCAAATAAGCATTCACAAAGCATTTCATTATTTTTAACTGGTTTTAATAGTTTTTCTGCTTGTGATCTAAAAATAGCGGCAAAACCTGTTTCCCCAATTTGCATTGCTAGCCGTTCAATTTCTTGTAGCGTCTTTAAAAATGCCTGTTGATTATGTCCTTCATTTTGCAATGACGATATGGATTGTTCCGCCACAGTCTCAATTAAAACTGCATTTTCTCCCGTCCATTCCAAAGTAAACAATTTTACACATACATCACCATCCGCGATGACGATCTGTTGTTGTTGATTGAAATAAACCTGTTTGCTTATCATTCCATCCAGATAATCGCGTAATTTATCAAGGAAATATGTAATTTCTACCGTTCTGATAACCTCAACACCCGCTTGGTTACATAATACCCAATGTTTCACATAAGACATTTTTTGCAATAATAAAATATCTTTTTCCCGCTTCATTGCCCTCACAAAACAGTACGCAATATATTGATCAGCCCGCATTATTTTTCCTATGACAACATTCGTGATAAAGAACATTAGCAAAAAAACATACAAAAAAGCCACCGCATAAAATGACGGTGGCTCAAATAACGGCAGTTTATAAGCTTACGGTTTGTTTTTTTCCGCTTCCGCCTCTTTCGCTTCAACTTCACGATACCAACGAGGGTGATGTTTTTTCGCCCAACGTCGGCTGACTTTACCTTCTACCATGCCTTTAATCGACCCTTTAACCCAAAAAGCCATGTACATATGGATCAAAATGGCATGAATTAAGATGATGGCTGCTGCTGCATGAATAAATAAGCTCCAGCGAACCATCCACATTGGGAAGATATGCGCAAAATAAGGACGCCATATTATGATGCCAGTCGCTAAGAGTACAAAAATCATACTCATAATGCTCCAAAACATCATTTTTTGCCCAGCGTTATATTTTCCTACATCCGCTACATGGTGTTCATTACCTTTTAAAACTTCAACGATGTTCTTAATCCAAGGTAAATCCTGTTTATCCGGAATGTTATGTTTCACAAAACGGAAAAACATAAACATCAACACCACAAAAATTAATACACCAAAGAAAGGATGCAGAATCCGTCCCATTTGCGGCGTTCCGAAGGTTTCTGTCAGCCATTGCAATGTTGGGAAAAATAGGGCAATCCCTGACAAAGCAACTAAAAAGAAGCAGATAACCACGGTCCAGTGGCATGCTCGGTCAATAAATTTTGTCCGAACAATCATTTTGCTCTTTTTACTCATGACCATCTTCCTCCTCTTCATCATCCACTTCTTTATTAGGACCAATTCCAACATAGTGGAAAATTAGCCCTGCAAAAGTGGCAATAAAGCCCACCACTGAAAGTGGTTTTAACACCGCCTTCCACAGGTTAATTGGGGTATCAATTTGCGGATTTTTCGGTAAACCATGATATAACTCTGGATTATCCGCATGTTGTAGCACATACATTACATGAGTACCGCCAACACCCTCTGGATCATAGATCCCCGCATTTTTAAAACCACGTTTTTGTAGCTTATCAACACGTTCGGAAGCGTACTCCAGCATTTCTCTTTTGGTACCGAAATGGATCGCGCCTGTTGGACAAGTTTTCACACAAGCAGGCTCTTGCCCTACAGCAACCCTATCCACACACAGTGTACATTTATAAACACGGTTATCTTTTGGATTTAAACGCGGGATATTGAACGGGCAACCCGCGATACAATACCCACAACCAATACAGTGCTCAGATTGAAAGTCCACGATACCATTTGCGTATTGAATGATTGCTCCCGCCGACGGACAGGCTTTTAAACACCCAGGGTCCGTACAATGCATGCAACCATCTTTACGAATTAACCACTCTAGCTTGCCATTTTCAGTGGTTTCGCTAAATCGCATCACGGTCCATGATTTCGCGCTCAAATCCATTGGGTTATCGTAAACACCAACGCAATGACCGACTTCATCACGAATATCGTTCCATTCTGAACACGCAACCTGACAGGCTTTACAACCAATACAGGATGTCACATCTATCAGTTTCGCAACTTCAAACTTATCATCACGCGCCTGTGGGGGAGGCGTAATGCTATTGGTCGCGGAACGTTTAATAATGTCTTGAGATTGCATTCGTTCCCTCCCTTACGCCTTCTCGATATTAACTAAAAACGCTTTATACTCAGGAGTTTGAGAGTTCGCGTCACCAACAGATGGAGTTAATGTATTCGTAATAAACCCTTTTTGGGTTGCACCTTCAAAGCCCCAATGGATAGGTAGCCCGACCGTTTCGATCGGTTTGCCATCCACCATTAATGTCTGCAATCGTTGAGTGACCACAGCCACCGCTTTAATGAAGCCACGTTTACTGCTGACTTTAACCTTATCGCCATTCACGATGCCTTTCGCTTTTGCCAGAGTTTCGCTAATCTCCACAAATTGCTCAGGCTGTACAATCGCATTCAAACGAGCATGCTTAGTCCATGTATGGAAATGTTCAGTTAAACGATAAGTGGTACCGACATAAGGGAATTGCTCGTGATTTCCGAGGCGTTTTTTATCTTCCTCAAAAATACGTGCTGCTGGGTTTGAAACCACATTCGGGTGCAACGGGTTAGTTCCTAATGGCGTTTCAAATGGTTCGTAATGCTCAGGGAATGGACCTTCCGCCATTTTATCAATCGCAAACAAACGACCTAAACCTTCCGGTTGCATAATAAATGGTCCAGTTCCTACTTCAGGCGCAGAAGCATTGAAGTCAGGAATATCATTACCGACCCATTTTTTGCCATTCCATTCAATCAAGATGCGTTTTTTATCCCATGGCTTACCTTGTGTATCACAAGAAGCACGGTTATAAATGACGCGACGATTGAGTGGCCATGCCCAAGCCCAGCCTAATGTGTTACCAATGCCAGATGGGTCGCTATTATCACGATTTGCCATCTGATTGCCTTTTTCTGTCCAGCTACCTGTATAGATCCAGCAAGATGATGCCGTAGAACCATCATCGCGTAATAACGCAAAAGAACTGAGTAGCTCGCCTTTTTTCGCTTGCAAATTACCATCCGCATCATAGAGGTCAGCCAATGCAATACCGTTATTTTCCTTGGCTACTTCTTCTGATTCAGGATGGAATTGACGCTTGTAATCCCAACGCATCTGCATAAGCGGATCACGACCCTGACCACCTTCTTGCTCATAAAGCTCACGGATTTTATACAAAATGCCGGTTAGGATTTGACCATCATTACGTGCTTCACCAGGTGCATCTGCGGCTTTCCAGTGCCACTGTAGCCAACGGCCTGAATTAGCGATCGAACCATCTTCCTCAGCAAAACATGTTGATGGCAAACGGAATACCTCAGTTTGAATGGATGCCGTATCAACATCATTCATTTCACCATGGTTTTGCCAGAAGTTAGCCGTTTCAGTGACGAGTGGGTCAACAACAATTAAATACTTCAGTTTACTTAAGCAGCTAACCACTTTGTTTTTATCTGGGAATGACGCAACAGGGTTAAAGCCTTGGCAAATATAGCCATTGACTTGTTCTTTGCTCATCATGTCAAAATACTTCATCACATCATAAGCTTGATCCCATTTTGGTAACCAGTCATAACCCCATTGGTTATCTTTTTGTGCCGCATCACCATAGAAAGACTTCATCAAGCTAACAAAGAATTTTGGATAATTACTCCAATAGTTAACCTGATTGGGTAAAGTGGCTTTTGGCGTATTCGCGGCCAAATAACTCTCCACCGTCAGCATTTTTTCAGATGGCAAAGTGAGATAGCCAGGTAAGCTAGTCGATAACAAGCCCAAATCGGTAAGACCTTGGATGTTTGAGTGTCCACGTAGCGCATTGACTCCGCCACCTGCCATTCCCATGTTACCCAATAGCAATTGGATCATCGCCATTGTGCGAATATTTTGCGCGCCAACCGTATGTTGGGTCCAACCTAATGCATACAAGAAAGTCGTTGTCCTATCCGCCACACTTGTTGAAGCTAAGATTTCACAAACTTTCAAGAAGTCATCTTTCGGTGTACCACAAATTTGTTCTACAATTTCAGGTGTATAACGAGAAACATGCTGCTTCAGTAAGTTCCATACACAACGTGGGTTTTGTAGCGTGTCATCACGTAGTGCGTGACCATTTTCATCAAATTGGTAGTTCCATGTCGTTTTGTCATAAGCACGTTTTTCCGCGTTATAACCACTAAATAAACCATCCTCAAAGCTGAAATCATCTCTGACCAACAACGCTGCGTTGGTATAGTGTTGAACATACTCCGCATTAATTTTATTATTTTCAATCAGATATAGCAGAACCCCTGATAAGAAAGTAATATCAGTACCTGAGCGAATTGGTATGTAGTGATCGGCCACAGATGCCGTACGAGTGAAACGCGGATCGATCACAATCAGTGTCGCATCGTTGTTATTCTTCGCTTCTATCGCCCAACGGAACCCAACAGGGTGAGCTTCCGCAGCATTTCCGCCCATCACAACAACAACATTCGCATTTTTAATATCAACCCAGTGGTTGGTCATCGCACCGCGACCAAATGTTGGAGCAAGACTTGCTACCGTTGGTCCGTGTCAGACACGTGCTTGGTTATCGACGGCTAACATGCCGAGGGAACGTGCAAATTTCTGAGTTAACATACCCGTTTCGTTGCTTGCCGCTGATGCACAAAGCATCCCCGTCGATAACCAACGATTTACTGTTGTACCTTGTTCATTTTTTTCGATGAAATTGGCATCACGATCATCTTTCATTAACCGTGCAATGCGGGTAAAGGCATCATCCCAACTGATGCGTTGCCATTTATCAGAACCTGGCGCGCGATATTCAGGATAACGTAAGCGGTTTTCACTATGGATATAATCCAGTAGCCCAGCCCCTTTAGGGCATAAAGCTCCTCGATTGACAGGATGATCAGGGTCCCCTTCAACATGGAAAATAGCAGATTTAGCATTCATGGCACCATCGCCCATGCTATAAATTAATAATCCACAACCTACAGAACAGTAAGTACAAGTATTACGAGTCTCTTTAGACCTGAGTAATTTATATTCACGTACATTAGCCATTGCCATTGAAGGCATAAAACCTAACGCAGCTACTGTCGTACCTGCCATCCCGCCGGCACAGATTTTAAAAAACTTTCTGCGACTGACGTTCATTGCTTCCCTCTTTATATTTATTGTATAAATCGGAGGGAGAATATCAACGTATGATAATTATATATTGCCTAAAATCAATGAATGTGAAAATAAAAGGTAAATTAATATTAACTGAGTAGTTAATCCTCAATTAAATATACTACTAATAGAGTAATATTTTAAAATAATGATACAGATCAAATAACAAGAAAACACATTAAATATAAAAACAAAGTCAGGATCAATTTTTAGCGTATAACACTTGCCTCAATAATAAACGCTTACTTAATTTAAATTAAGTTTTCCTTATCAATATTCACTAAATCATCTCTACTCTGACACGCCTTCTATATTAAAAAAATTTATTAATAATAAAAAAGCACTCTATTCCCATAACTAAAATTTACATTTTTATGTCAAATTAATTTAACTTTATTTCCAACCGCTAATAATAATTCCAGCACCAATAAATACCACCAGCGCACCAATCCAATCGGTTGTCGTCAGAGAGACGCCATCCACCACACGTAACCATAATAATGCTGTAGCAATATAAATTCCACCATAAGTTGCATAAATTCTGCCGCTAGACTCAGGGTGGAGCGTCAGTAACCACACAAACACCATAAGGCACAGCGCCGCAGGTAATAATACCCATGCACCAGCTTGTTTTTTCATCCACAAATAAGGGAAATAACAACCTGCAATTTCAGCTAACGCAGTTAAGAAAAACAAACCAATAATTTTTAATGACATAATAATATTCTCTAACGTAGGGTCTAGGGCTCAAACACGAGGAACTTTGATGACTTGATTATTTGACTTTAATAATTCGATACATTCCTGTGCACCGCGTTTTAATACCTGCCCTTTTAAACAAACTATATGAATCGGTAACTCTAACCCATTTGGCGTATTTTTAAACTCTAATCGCTTAAGCGTACCGTGTTTTAACTTATCTTTAATTAATGAAATTGGTAAGTTACCCCACCCCATTCCGGCTTCAACTAAACCTAATGCCATTGCAAAGTTATCTGTTCGCCAATAATTACTTGCCACAACGGCACGAATATCACTCAACTCATGTTCAAAACTGGTTATGACAATCTGCCGAGTTTGAACAAGATCTTCCATATATAAAGAAGATGCCTGTTTAATCGATGGATGAGCCGCTGAAATGGTTGCAACCAACAATTCATAACCAATACATTGGAATTGTTCTTGAGCGTTAACAGAAATACCACCAAAGGCAATCGCAAGGTGTAGGCGGTTCTGGTGTAATAACGACAGAATGTCATCTTGGGGGGCCGTCATTAACTCGACGTGCATTAAAGGATAACGCTGACTCAATGTTTTCAATGAATCAAATAATAAATTGGGGTTAATGCCTTCTGCAATCCCGATAGTTAAGATGCTTTCCACCCCTTGTGTTAACTCTCGCGAAAAAACATTTAACTGCCGCAGATTATCGACAATGGTACGCGCATAAGGCTCTAGAGAAAGGGCCTTTTCAGTAGGCTTAGGTTCTCTAGTATGCCTTTCAAACAGCAAAAAACCCAACTCAGCTTCCAAATTAGCGATCGCCATACTCACCGCAGAGGGAACTCGATGCAACGCTCTTGCAGCAGCCGAAAATGAGCCTTTCTCCAGTACAGTCAAAAAGATAGTGAGATTTTCGCTATTAAATGGCATATCCAACCTTTCAATTATATTGATATTAGCTGACTTTTATTATCATCAATGTTGATTTAATTTACCAGACTAAAACACACAGTATGTAGGATAAAAAAATGCAAGGTATCAAACGAAAAGTCGTTTTTATTACCGCCTATGAAGTGATTGGCTGGTTAATTTCATCACTGGCACTTGCCTTTCTTTCTGGTAATTCGGCAGAAACCACAGGGCCATTAGCGCTTGTTATCACGACGATTGCCGTGAGCTGGAATTTTATTTTCAATACCGCATTCGAATATTGGGAGTCAAAACAAACATCGAGGATCAGGACATTCCGTCGACGGTTTGCCCATGCAATTTTATTTCAGCTAACCTTAGTGGTCTTTTTAATTCCACTTATTGCATGGTGGTTATCGGTTAGTTTGCTGCAAGCCTTAATACTCGATTTTGCGTTAATTATATTTATTCCTATTTATACTTTCTTCTTTAATTGGGCTTTTGACAAAATATTTGGCTTACCTAAATCGGCCTTACCACAAGAAGAGAATATGATTCAGTAATATGACGTTAATGATATGCCATCTTACATAAAGATGGCAAAGTCATTAGCTTTTAACAAAAAATAAAGACACTTTTTTCGCTAGCGGTAAAACAATTAATACTGTCGGAAAAGCTATCATCCATGATAACAACCAAGAACTTAACCAAGGTGCGAATATTTCACTATTCAAGCCCAAGGCTTTTACAATACTAATAAAAGAAACAATACCGCTCATCACTAATGATAAGAAAAAAGGAATAAGAAAAATCAAAGCTCTGGTAGGAAGTTTGGGGATCCCCAAAATTGTATTTTTATTTTCTAATGACATTCTATAGACTCCAAATTACACGCATACAACAGCATATAACTGTTGCATAACAAAGTTATATGCGTTGATTAACGTAAACGCTTACGAGTCTTTTAGACCAATAGAAAGTCATATTTTAAGTATATCTTTCTGCTTGTCAAATAGTATATCTCAACAGTAATTCCGATCTTAATTATCCATAACATGTGGTTGGCTCTTACCTAATGAGCAATTATTCTACAAACCCAACTCTGCTGATTAATTACCATTGATCACCGCCGCGAAAATCACAATACAGTGAAGCACTCAAATCAATTTCACCATCAGCTTTCCAGCCCATAACCCCACCTTCTTCTTCAATAGAGCGGATATAGTGGCCTTGCTTTAATTCGAATAGTTTGCCTTTCCATACTCTCCAGCCAACCGAATGATACAATTTCTCTCCTTCTTCCGAAGCCGATAACAAACCTAACGGATAACATGAACCAATGATTTTATTCGTTTGTAACATCAATTGTCGCCCAATCCCTTGACGTCGATAGTCATGTAAAACCACCATAGCTTCAACATAACCAACAGAAATAGGCGCTTCATTGATTGCCATATGACGCTGAATTATCGCAACATGGCCAACCATTTTTTGTTGGTCAAAGGCAACCACATGCATTCCACCGAGAGTATGTGCAAAATCATCATGCGTAAAATCCCCTTCAAAGCCTTCCACAAGCAAGTGATAAAGCCTCTCTTTTTCATCTTGTGATAATTGGGATGTATGCAGATTGCGATATTCGATAGCCATAAAAATCCTATATAAGCATTGATAAAAATCGTAGTCAGTATATTCAAAACATTTATCAAATAACGGAAAAAATGTGCTGTGCTGTTGAACTCAACGCCTCACGGCTGAGTGATGTGATGCTTTATTTGTGTACTCATAAACTGATAGAGTTGATTAAACTCTTCTATTGATGAAACAGCACGAATAGGAAAAATAATAAAATCGTTGTCACTGGTTTGTACAAATATCAGTTCGTTATCTCGTTTGACTTTTTTTACTCGCGGCCAAAACACTTTATAACTACTGTTATCTTGGATGAACTCAATAAAATATCGATTTATTTTGATATGACGTAGATAGGTTTCATCATTCTGTTCTTTATTTTCATATTTTTTCATAAAATAATTTTCTAACTTTTGAGATAGAAAAAATGCGAATAATGCAACAACAACCAAAGCCAAGCCTAACCAGCTCATTCTCTGTAACCGTGCTATTTCAGGGTCGATATCTGTTGATAACATTAGCAGAGATAACACGATAAAAATAATGAATAGGCCACCAATACTCAGGCTGTATAAACCGATCTTTGCTAAATAGAGTACCCACTGATAAGGCTTAGCGATTTCAATTCTTTGATATTCTTTTATCTGTTTTTGGATCTTTCTTATTTCAGAAATAGAAAGTGAAAATTTGACTTCGTAGCGATCTTTCATCTTACAGATACTTAATAGTGATAGTGGCTCTGATACGCTCAAAGTATCATAACATTGCTAACTCTAATAGCCACGATGAAACAGAGATGCCATACCTGTCGCAGTGGGTAAGTCATCGAATAACAATGCATAATACCCACTCGTCGCGAATAGATAGCGTTTAAAATGTATTCGTAAGCTTCCCTCTAACAATAACCTTTGCAGGTTTTGCCGTTTCATCCGATGCTCTTCTCACCGCCATATTAATCACTTGCCACGATATTTCTTGCAAATCGTGTGAAATACAAGGGAAGTTAAAACCATAGATTGATGAATAAGAAACTTCATCAATGCTGAACAATGAAACATCATCTCGCAATGATATTTGATTTTTAATACAAGCCTTAATAATTCCTAACGAAATTTGGTTATTACAACCAACAAAAAAATCGGGAGATTTATTTTTTTGAAGATAACTATCTGTAATCTTATAGGCTTCATCCATCAGAAAATCCGCATATAAAATCTCAACATGATTAACACTACCTTGTAAAGCGGCTTTCAGCCCTGTCACCCTATCGCGGGCAACATTTGAATCTTCAGGCCCTGATACGATAACAACACTTTTTGCATCCTGCGATTGGATAAAACGCCCTGCTTGCAGCCCACAATCTAAATTATCGATGTAGACACCACTACATTGTTTAATATCCACTTCCCGATCAACAAGGATAACGGGAATATTAAGCAGTTCAAGTTGCTTAAAGTAAGCGGGCTGATAAAAACGGTCAGAAGAAACAACCGAAAGAATAATCGCATCCACATTGTAACCAATCAGTTTTTCAATGATTCGCGCTTCATTTTCTTTCGATTCGTAAGAGTCAAAAACTAATGTGTCATAACCGACTTGATAGGCTTCTTGTGTCATCAATTTCGCTAACCCCCCGAAAAAGGGGTTTCCCATATCAGGGGTAACGATGCCTATCGTTTTTGATGATTTCGCACGTAGATTACGAGCAACCGCATTAACAACATAACCGATTTTATCCGCCGCTTCTAAAATCCTTTTCAACGTCTCGGGATGAACTTTATCTGGCTGAGAAAAAGCACGAGATGCTGTAATTTTACTTACATTAGCAAGTGCCGCTACGTTTTCTAACGTCACTTTCTGTGACTTATGCTCTGCCAATTTCATCTCCTTATTAAATTAAGTATCATTTCGTACCATTATAGTATCATTTAATCGTTTCAGTCATGTAAAACCCACAATATTATTCAATACCTTCTAAACGACGTACTCGAGGATCCGTAAAAATATCGAACTCATCACGACTTTCGCTGGAAAACTCTGACACTACCGCCCCCATGCTACCCGCTTTAAACCAGTGTAGTGTATTCGGTTTGATGGTGTACTGCTCCCCCGGCTTCAATAGAATAAAACGGTTACATTGATACCATTGCTCATCCCCTTCCGGTTTATGACAAATGGGGTCACCTGATTCATTTTCATTCAATGTTAATGAGTCATCATCAACAAACAAGTACACCTCCCCCCAACGACAACGAAAGGTTTCTTGCTTACCGATTGAAGAGCCGAACGGTGGGTGCCGATGTTCTGGGCACACTTGATCAGGAAAAAGAACCAATTCTTTAGCACAATAACGTTCGTTATTACAATAAGTTAATAGTTGTAAGCCTGAACGAGGATAATCAGGTAATCCAAAACTCGCAATCTCAATACGTGCTTTTTCTTCTTCAGTGATACGCAGTTGTGCTTTCTCTAGGAAATTAACGACTTGCTGTTGATATTGTGCTTTATTCATCAGATGAATCTCCTTAATGATACCGATAACATTATAGCGGCATCATGGTTACAAAAAATGTGATCCACTAGCCTATTTCCCCCCTTGCATTTACAAAAATGCTACTCATTTAATGAAACTACAACCTACATCACATAAAAATAATAAAATTCGATCTAATATCCGCATCATTAAAATGATATCGATACCATAAAAATGAGCCAGAGGTAATCATGAAAGCATTAGTACTCGAAAAAGCAGGAAAAATTTCTATTCAGGATTGGCAAAGCCCTGAAGTCCTCGGTGAGGATGACGTCGAAATTAAAATTCATACTGTGGGTATTTGCGGTAGTGATGTTCACTACTACCAACATGGGCGTATTGGTCCATTTGTCGTTGAAAAACCGATGATTCTAGGGCATGAAGCATCAGGTGTGATCACCGCTGTCGGTAAAAATGTCACTCATTTAAAAGTCGGTGATCGTGTTTGTATGGAGCCTGGCATTCCTAATTTACAATCAACGCAATCACGTGCGGGCCTCTATAACCTAGACCCTGCGGTTCGATTCTGGGCAACTCCGCCGATTGACGGTTGTCTGCGTGAAAGCGTCATTCATCCAGCCGCCTTTACCTTCAAGCTTCCTGAGAATGTTTCTTTTGCTGAAGGCGCAATGGTTGAACCTCTTGCTATCGGTATGCAAGCTGCGACAAAAGCAGAAATTAAGCCCGGTGATATTGCTCTCGTTATTGGTGCAGGTACCATCGGCATCATCACCGCGTTGTCTGCGCTCGCTGGCGGCTGTTCAGACGTTATTATCTGTGATTTATTTGATAAAAAATTGGAAGTTGCTAAGCAATATCCGGGGCTACACCCAATTAACAGTAAAGATACCCAAGCCATCGCGGATAAAGTTAACGAATTGACGGAAGGTAATGGCGTGAATGTTCTGTTTGAGTGCAGTGGTGCCAAAGCCGTTATTGCCAACATCACTGAACACATGGCGCCGGGTGGAACCGCTGTGCTCGTTGGTATGCCAATCGATCCTGCACCTTTAGATATCGTGTCTGCACAAGCGAAAGAAATTACCTTTAAAACCATCTTCCGTTACGCAAACATGTACCCACGTACTATCCGTTTACTCAGTGCCGGCAAACTTAATGTAAAACCATTATTATCAGCAACCTATAAGTTTAAGGACAGTGTTGAAGCTTATGAGCGCGCTGCCGAAGGTCGCCCAACCGATATTAAGATTGTATTAGAAATGGAGTAATACATGACACTGTATGCTGGGATCGATTGCGGTACGCAAAGTACTAAAGTCGTTATCGTTGATAGCGAAAGCGCACAAATATTGGGTGAAGGTTCCGCGCCTCACCCTCTCATAAGCGAAGCATCTGGGCGCCGTGAACAGCATGCTTCTTGGTGGACAGATGCACTGGAAATAGCATTTCACCAAGCAATTAATAACGCTGGAATTGAGGGTAAAGAAATTGCTGCTGTTGCCGTTTCGGGTCAACAACATGGTTTTGTGCCACTCGATAGTCAAGGTCATGTTATCGCCCCCGTTAAACTATGGTGCGATACTGAAACGGCCGCAGAAAATCAAAACATTGTTGATGCATTAGGTGGCACAGAAGGTGCTTTATCCCAACTAGGGTTAATGCCTCAAACGGGTTATACCATTTCTAAAATTTTGTGGCTAAAAACACATCATCCTGAACTTTGGGAGCAGTTAGACACGGTGTTGCTGCCACATGATTACCTTAATTTTTGGCTAACGGGTGTTCGTATTGCTGAATTTGGCGATGCATCAGGAACTGGGCTACTGAATATTCGCACGCGTGAATGGGATACTCATACCATCAATCTGATTGATGATTCAGGCCGTTTACAGCGAGCGCTTCCTCCGTTGGTTACCGCTGAAACCTGTATTGGTACTGTATTGCCGGAAATTGCTTGTCGATTAGGCATATCGAGCCAAACAAAAGTGGCGACTGGTGGCGGTGATAATATGATGGCAGCCATTGGCACTGGCAATATTGTACCCGGTATCATCACAATGAGCTTGGGGACTTCAGGCACACTCTTTACCTACTCGAAAACGCCTGTTGTCGCAAATTCAGAGATGATTGCTGGTTTTTGTTCATCAACAAATGGCTGGTTACCATTAATTTGTACAATGAATGTGACCTCAGCAACCACGGCAGTACAAAAATTCCTCAATCTTGATTTAAAGAGCTTTAATCAAGCCTTAGAACAGACCGAACCTGGCGCTAATGGTTTGAAAATGTTGCCATTCTTTAATGGCGAGCGCGTTCCACAATTACCGCAAGCTAAAGCCAGTATTCATAATATTGATAGCAGCAATCTCAATGCTCAAAACCTAAGCCTCGCCGTTGTTGAAAGTGCAACTTATGGCCTACGTTTTGGTATTGATTTATTCCGTAAACAAGGAATACATGCTCATGAAATTCGTCTCACTGGCGGTGGCGCGAAAAGTGCCAAATGGCGTCAAATTGTTGCAAATATTATGAATGTTCCTGTTATTTGCGTCACTAACAGTGAAGCGGCGGCGTTGGGCGCGGCAATTCAAGCTATCTGGTGCGATACCTTAACTGAACATGATGATAAAACAGCATTATTAGAAAAAATTTGTCGGCAATTTGTGCATCTTGATGAGAGCACACTCGTCATACCCGACAACCAAAACGTATCTTGCTATGAAGGTTTATATCAAGATTACCTTTCGTTACTCCAAGCTGAATATCCAGAGGTGGCAATATGACAAACTCGGTGGACATTCAAGCGGATGAACTTTTACATATCACTGGGGTTAAAAAATCATTTGGGCCTGTAGTGGCATTAAAAAATGCACAATTTAGCCTGAAAAAAGGGTCTATTCATGCTTTATGCGGCGGAAATGGCGCTGGCAAATCGACCTTTTTAAGTATCCTAATGGGGTTCATCCAGCCTGATTCGGGTGACATCATAGTGAAAGGCAAACATTGCCATTTTCATCAACCAAAAGATGCACTTAATGCAGGCATTGCAATTGTTCAACAAGAGCTTAGCTCAATTCCTGATCTCACCATTGCTGAGAATATCTGGTTAGGTCGCGAACCTAAAAAGCTCGGCTTTGTCGATTTCAAAAAAATGAATCAGCTAACGGCTGATTTAATGGCAGACTTGCATTTTGATCTCTCACCCACAGAAAAAGTGCGTAATCTCAGTGTTGCTGAACAACAGCTGGTCGAGATAGCCAAAGCACTGTCTCACTCTGACGCTGATATCATCATTATGGATGAGCCGACATCCGCAATTGGTGAAGAAGATGCACAAAAGATTTTTGACGTTATTACTCGTTTAGCGCAAATGGGGAAAGGGATTATTTATGTTTCCCACCGTCTCTCTGAAATATTTCAAATTGCTGACACTTTTTCTATTTTCCGCGATGGCACATTTATTACGGAAGGTGCAATTGCAGATATCACACGTGAGCAGCTCATTGAACATATTATTGGTGGTGAATTTAAAGATGAATTTGCCAAATTTAATCAGCCTACCAATGAAACGATCTTAACTGTCGAACAGTTAAGTTGGCTCGATAAAATCAAAAATATCAGTTTAACCCTTAAAAAAGGGGAGATTCTGGGAATATATGGACTTGTCGGCTCAGGGCGAAGTGAATTTCTCGATCTTATTTTTGGTATTGAGCACGCCTCTGCGGGAACCATTAAAGTTAACAATACTGAATTAGGCAAGCACTCTCCTCAAGATGCGATCAAAGCTGGTATTGCTTATGTAACTGAGGATAGAAAAGAAACAGGTTTAATGTTAGGCCGTTCAATTAATGAAAATATTAACATCGCCTCTTTTTCAGAGATTAGTCGTGCCAGTTTCATTAATGAGAAGAAAGAACAAGCTCGCGCCGATGACATGATCAAATTATTCAACATTAAAACCCCCGATGCCGATCAACTGGCAGGAAATCTCAGTGGCGGTAATCAACAAAAAGTCGTTCTAGGCCGTTGGGCACTGCTTGACCCTGAAGTGATGTTACTTGATGAACCTACTCGGGGTATTGATGTTGGCGCCAAAAAAGAGATCTATCGTTATATGTCGGAATTTGCTCTGAAAGGTAAAGGGATCATCATGGTCTCCTCCGAATTATCGGAAATTATCGGGATGAGCGATCGCATTATTGTCTTCCGTAACGGTGAGCTTGCTGGCGAACTTTCTGCTGCTGAAGCAACTCAGACAGAATTAATGAAACTTGCTGTTTAATTCAGTGACATTGATTTTTATTTTAAATAATAAAGAGAAAAACAATGAATAGTACTTACTCTACACCAACACCGGGGATGTCCTTTCTCGCTCGCAATAAGAAGAATATGCATAAGTACGGCATTATTATGGCTTTCTTTGTTCTTTGCCTGATTGTCGCTGTTATTGGTGAAGTGCAAGTGGCGCGCGGCGAATGGACAAATAACTATTTCCTTAGCCAAGACAATATGCTGATTGTCTTACGTCAAATATCCATTAACGGTATTTTAGCGATAGGGATGACCTTCGTTATTATTACTGCTGGTGTTGACTTATCAGTCGGCTCTGTTCTTGCTCTTAGTGGTATTGTTGCTGCTCGTTTTGCCACAACAAATGCTGGCTTATCGATTGGCGATACTGCAAATGCCGTGATGGTGCCCATGATCATTGCCTTAGGCATCGGTATTATCTGTGGCCTGATTAACGGTACTATTTTAGCTAAATTCAATCTCCAGCCCTTTATCGTAACGATGGGAATGCTCTCAGCAGCCCGTGGTTTAACATTATTAACCACTGACGGTAACCCTGTTTCTCAACTTAATAGTGACTTTAGGTGGCTAGGTAACGGCTACATCTTTGATATTCCTGTACCTGTCGTGTTATTGATCGTCATATTCGCACTTGCTTGGGTGCTGCTAAATAAAACAACATTCGGCCGCTATGTTTATGCCGTAGGTGGAAACCCTAAAAGTGCAAGAACATCAGGTATCAGTGTCATCAAAGTAAAAGTCCTAGTTTACACCCTGTGTGGTGCGTTAGCTGGTATTGCCGGATTGATCTTAACGGCAAGAACGGGTTCTGCACAAACCAGTGCTGGTGGTGCTTATGAATTAGATGCCATCGCCGCCGTTGTTATCGGTGGAACCAGTATGTCTGGTGGTGTAGGCACCTTGGTTGGTACTTTCTTTGGCGTATTGATCATCGGTGTCATGAACAATGGATTAGATTTATTGGGCGTTCCTTCTTATTACCAACAAATTATTAAAGGCGCCTTGATCGTCATTGCCGTACTGCTCGACCCTTCACGTAAACAAAGACGTGATTAATTAAAACAACACTGAACCCTAACTGTGAAAGGTATTATAATGAAAAAAATGACTAAAATTGCAGCTCTTACCTCTGCATTATTTATCAGTAATATGGCGATCGCCGCCAAAGAAGATCCCGTCAAAATTGCTATTTTGATGTATGGAATGAAAGCGGAATTCGTGCAATTAATGGAAAAAGCGGCCAAAGAACACCCTGCGGTTAAAGACGGTGAAGCAGTAATTACCGTCTATGATGGCCGTTATGACCCGATGGTACAAAATAACCAAGCAGAAACGGCTATTCAGACCAAGACCGATGCGATTATCATCAATCCAATGGATTATGAAGCAAACATTGATGTCGTCACTATGGCAAATGATGCCAAAATCCCGGTTATTGTGACTAACGCACGCCTTAATACCGATAAAATGACCGCGGAAGTCGTTTCAGATGACGTTTTAGGTGGCTATATGGAAGCCAAAAATGTCCTCGAGAAAATGAACTGTGAAGGTAATGTCGTTATCATTGAAGGCCCTAAAGGGGGTAGCGGTGAAATCCAGCGTGGTGAAGGTAACGATAAAGCTATTGCAGAATGTGGCCCAGGTAAAATCAAAGTATTAGAGCGCAAGACTGCAAACTGGTCACGTGCAGAAGCGATGCCATTAATGGAAAACTGGTTACAAAAACATCGCGGCAAAATCAATGGTGTTATCGCGCAAAATGATGAAATGGCGCTGGGAGCAATCGAAGCAATCAAAGGTGCGGGCCTTGAGGTAAATAGTTTTGCGATTGCCGGGGTTGATGGGGTTTCCGATGCCATCATTGCTGTTCAAAATGGCGAAATGGTATCTATCCTGCAAGATGCAAACGCACAAATGCAAGGCTCTATCGATATTGCCATGAAATCCGTTAAAGGTGATAGCTATCAACCGAAGTCTGCTATCTGGAAACAGTATGCAGATCAATTACAGTGGAACGATGGTAAAGACAAACGTTATCAAATTCCTTGGACTGTTGTCACAAAAGACAACGCACAACAACTCTTAGACGCTCGTCAATAAGCACATCTCATCGTCACTCATCACTTGGGTGACGATGAATTACCCAACATTATGCACTCTTGGTAATTTTGTTATTTCTAATTCCGTTTCCTTTATTTTATTACACTCTACTTTGTGACCATTTTTATAAACAAAATAGTAATGCTTATTATCGCCTGTTGTTTTAACTAACGAATCTCCATTTAAAAAATTATAGATTTTATATTTGATATTATTATCGCTATAACGAACCGTTGGATGAGAAATAATAAAACTAGAGCCCCACTTCAATGTCGTAATCAAATAATTGGTATGGAGTATTGTCATCACATCTCTTTCAGGACACTGTAACTGATATTCTTTCATGGCTTGCGCTGGCATATAAGCCGCACACAACATAGCTATCGCAAAAACCCTTTTTATCATTGTGACTCCATATTAAAAATAATCTGAACCATCTTCATCCAAGGTCTGAGAATGGCTTCTATAAAAACATTTCATTCCCTCAATTGCAAAAAATTTTGATGATGAATTGAGCACCTAATGTATTCTTCAATCACACATGTATAAAGCCCCTCATACTGACGGGGCTTTAATATTAAATGAGTTATTTTTCATAGAGCTTATTAGCCATATCAATGCTATCAGCATTGACATCTTTAATATGGTCTCGAGTTAACCGATAAACCACAGGGCTTAGCATGATCAATGCAATCAAGTTTGGAATTGCCATCATGGCATTCAAGGTATCAGCTAATAACCATACAAAATCAAGTGATTGTGTCGCGCCTATAGGTAAAGCAATTAACCATAATATTCTAAATACCTTAATTGCCCTCAAACCAAATAGATATTGCACACATTTTTCACCATAGAAGCTCCACCCAAGAATCGTCGTAAACGCAAATATGGCTAAAGCAACTGCAACAATATAGTTCCCACCAGGAATTGCTGATTGGAAAGAAGATGCGGTGAGTGTTGCACCTGTTTCACTTGTCAGCCATCCCCCCGTAATAATGATCGTTAAACCTGTTACCGAACAAACAATAATCGTGTCGATAAATGTGCCTAACATGGCAATCAAACCTTGGCGAATAGGATTTTGCGTTTTCGCTGCGGCGTGTGCGATAGGTGCGCTACCTAAACCCGCTTCGTTGGAAAATACCCCTCGAGCGACACCAAAACGAATAGCGGCCCAAACTGCCGCACCAGCGAATCCTCCTTGAGCTGCAACTGGTGTAAATGCAGAAGTCACAACTAAAGAAAATGCAGCGGGAATTTCGCTGAAATTAATCCCTAACACCAACAAGCCAGCACCAAAATAAGCGACTGTCATAAAGGGCACTAATTTCCCTGCCACATCAGAAATACGACGTAAGCCACCAATTAAAACAGCACCAACCAGTATGACAAGCGCCCCAGCAGTTAACCATTTATGTATACCAAAATTACTTTCTAATACATCTGCTACCGAGTTTGCTTGCACTGTATTACCAATACCGAAACTTGCACATGCACCAAAAAGCGCAAAGAGCGTTCCTAACCAAATCCATTTCGGCCCTAAACCGTTTTTGATGTAATACATTGGGCCGCCCACATATTGCCCATATTTGTCAACTTCACGGAAACGGACCGCAAGTACAGCTTCAGAATATTTCGTTGCCATACCGACTAATGCCGTCATCCACATCCAAAATAGTGCTCCAGGCCCTCCCATAACAACAGCAGTCGCAACACCAGCAATATTCCCCGTACCAATGGTCGCTGATAATGCAGTCATTAAGGCATTAAATGGTGAGATTTGCCCTTCCCCTCGGGATTCATTCTTTTGAAATAATAATTTAAACCCTGTCCCGAGTTTACGAATAGGCAAAAATGCTAGCCGTAGCTGCATATAGATCCCAACGCCGAGGATACCTATCAACATCGGTACCCCCCATACAATACTGTTTAACTCACCTAGCCAAGTTGTTATCAGCTCCATCCTACCCTTCCCCCATTTTTTATTGCTCTTTATTTGTCCATTACAAATCCATAACATTTTCTTATAATTTTTAATAAAGACGATAAACAGATTTAGTGCGAGAAAAAATTTCACAAAATGACATTATTAGTGAAAGAATGTGAGTGACGTCACTAGTTACTATTTGAATTTAAATCATACGAGTTATTTTTTGGACGCAGATCATCCTGAATAAATCCATCAGACTCATTCAAGATTATTATTGTGATTCGTTTAATCTACATGACGACAAGAAATGGAAGAATATATTGGATATTTTATTTATTTAAACGAAAATTATTTAAATCGCTCACCGAACTGACTAAGTTTCAATCATAAATTTTAAGCCATAATCTTCGAGGTTAATTTAATAACCTCGAAATGACCTTTAAAATAATACTCTACACTTTTATTCAATATCATCTAATAGCGACGGTGAAGGAACAAAAAACAAAGTACCTGTTACTGCTGTACTGTATTTGAGTAACTCATCTGTTGCACCATTTTCTGTTCCTAGAAACATACTTTCTAACATGCGTCGCGTTGTTGTAAAGTATCTTGCATAACCAATAAAATAAGTGCCATATTCATTTTTAGAAGGACTAGAAAATGGCATATTGGCTCGAACAATTTTCAGATCTTCACCCTTTTCATCTTTAATATTCGTGACGACATTATGAGAGCTAGGTATTTTTTGCTCATCCGTTAATTCGATATCATTAAACTTATGACGACCAATCACCTTTTCTTGCTCTTCAACACTCAAGTTTTGCCATGCTGTCATATCATGGATATATTTTTGAACAAATGCATAACTGCCACCAGCGAATTGTGCATCTTCATCGCCAATCACCGCATATTCAGCACGTTCATCTTCCATTTCTGGGTTTTCTGTTCCATCAACGAAACCAATAATTGATCGCCCGTCCATATAGCGAAAACCATGAACTTCATCGATGTGAGTCACGATTCCATTTAATTGCTGGCTGATCATTGAGGCTAGCTCATAACAGGCTGAAACATTCAATGCACGGATATGAAAAAAAAGATCGCCCGGTGTTGATACCGCGGTGTAATGCTCCCCTTTAATTTCTTTAAAAGGACTCAATTGCTTAGGTTTAGGCAATTGGGGAAATAATTGTTCCCAAGCTTCTGCGCCAAATCCCATGACACAACTCGTTTCCAGTGCTGGAAAACGTGTTCTCATACTACGTATTAGACCTGATAAGTTATTACAAAAAGACACCAGTTCATCTCGGTTTTTTTCTTTATCTAAGAGATTAAAAACAAGAAAGTAAGAGTTTTCACCTGGGGTTTTAGTCACATCTTGATATTTCATATAATTTATACCCTTTCTATTTTCATTCATTTTAGGATTGTTATTTGATTTAAAAACATCATAATTTATCTCTTTTATTTAAATTAACCTTTATTAAAAACACCTTTAACGCACTTTTAATAAAAAGATAAAAATATTAATCCCCCATAAACAAGCAAAGAAAATCAAATTTCAATCCAAAAAAGACAATCACATTCTAAAAAATCATCTAATCTTAAAAAACATCTTTAAATTATTTTTATTATTGTCAACTAATAAAAATAACTCTATATAAAATGTTATATCATCATCTAAATTAATTAGAAAGGAAGGGCTTCACACTATTCACTATCCTATAAAGCCTTTATAAAACTTTCGCTGTCATGGTTAAAATAGAGACAAAAAAGCCCTGTTAGGGACTACAGACCGCTGACAAACCTATTATGTTTGGCGGCAAGTCGAATAAGTTTTGAAAATAGACTACGAAAATCAATTTATTGATTTTCGGCTGATAACACAAAGTGGGAAAAACCACGCTTTTATCCCACTTTGTCAACAACCACAAGCCCCGTTAGGGGTTATAGGCTTTCTTTAAGGTATTCACCAACGCCTGTGCCGCAGTAGAAAACTGATTATGTGCTGAATATAGCAAGCCTACACGACGCTCAATAACGGGATTATCCAACTCAAGGCACACCGCCCCCAATTCTTTCATCTGAGTACGACACAGAGCAGGAACAGCACTTCCCCCCAAACCATTTGCCACTAATTGACCAACCGTTACCAGTTGATGGCTCTCAAATGCCACTTTCAACGAACGCCCATTTTTTTTCAGTTCTTCTTCTAACATAAAACGTACCGATGACGGACGCTGTAAAGTAATAAAATCAAGGCTGAGCAATTCTCGCCATGAGATACGTTCACGATTTGCTAGATGACAATCAGGGGGCACTATTGCAATAAAACGTTCGAGACCTAAAGGTGTAAAATTAACCTGTTCAGAGCAATTAGGCTCAAAAACGATACCTATCTCAACCCGTCCTTCATGAACCATCTCGATCACTTGTTCATTAATCACATCATGAACCGTAATATTGATCCCAGGATAACGCATACGAAATGTTTTAAGTATTGGTGGTAACACATTCGTCGCAAATGATGGCATAGCCGCGATAGAAACCTTACCACACTGAAGATTAAAGTGTTGGCGCATCGCTTCTTCTGTACTGTCCCAATCAGAGAGTAGCTGACGAGACATCTTCAGCAAAGTTTCACCTTCTGGCGTTAACATCACTTTGCGGGTTGTCCTCAATAATAACGGTCCCCCTAACGTTTCTTCTAACCCCTTAATCGTCAAACTAAGTGCTGGCTGAGACATATTTAATCGTTCACTGGCATGGGCAAAACTTAAAGTGTGAGCTACCGCTGAAAATGCGCGTAGCTGTTTGATACTCATCCTCATGACCAACCTCGTTAACCTTATGAATACATTTAATTAACATTATATTAATAAGAAAAACAAATGAATCCGTCACAAATTTAAAATTAACAAATCATTTTTGGTCATGAATCATGTCTGTAAAGACAACTGAAGGAGTATTTCTATGGCTGGACTCGATAAACGTGTTACCTCCTATCAAGACGCGCTTGAAGGGTTAACTGATAATATGGTCGTGCTTGCTGGCGGCTTTGGGCTATGTGGTATCCCTGAAAATCTCATCTCAGAAGTTCGTCGCCGTAGAGTGAAAGAACTGACTGTTGTATCTAATAACTGTGGTGTTGATGGATTTGGTCTAGGCGTACTCCTTGAGACACAACAAATACGCAAAATCATTGCCTCTTATGTCGGCGAAAATGCCTTATTTGAAAAACAGGTTCTCAATGGGGAGCTTGAAGCATTACTCACCCCACAGGGCACATTAGCTGAGCAATTACGCGCAGGTGGTGCCGGTATTCCCGCTTTTTTCACTGCAACGGGTTATGGAACCCCCGTTGCAGAAGGTAAAGAAGTTCGTGAATTTGATGGGCGTCACTACATTATGGAAAAAGCGATCACCGGTGACTTTGCACTCATTAAAGGATGGAAAGCCGACTGGTATGGCAATGTCATTTACCGTAATACCGCACAAAATTTTAATCCACTTATGGCTGCCGCTGGGCGCATTACCGTTGTCGAAGTCGAAGAAATCGTTCCTCCAGGTGAGCTTGACCCTGCCATGATCCACACCCCCGGCATTTTTGTCGACCGCCTAATACAAGGTCACTTTGAAAAACGCATCGAACAACAAACTCTGCGTAGTTGAGGGCTATAAACATGTTAACACGCGAACAAATGGCAATGCGTATTGCCCGTGAATTACAAGACGGTTATTACGTGAATCTCGGCATCGGTATCCCGACACTGGTTGCTAACTACATTCCTGATGACATCGATGTGATGTTGCAATCAGAAAATGGTTTATTGGGTATTGGGGCTTTTCCAACGCGAGAACAGCTTGACCCAGACATGATTAATGCAGGAAAACAAACTATTACTGCTCGCAAGGGGGCGGCTATTTTTGATTCCGCATTATCCTTTGCCATGATCCGAGGCGGCCATGTTGACTTAACGGTATTAGGTGCATTTGAAGTTGATGTCAATGGCAATATCGCCTCATGGATGGTTCCTGGAAAAATAGTTAAAGGTATGGGCGGAGCAATGGATTTAGTGGCGGGTGCTGACAATATCATTGTTGTGATGACCCATACTGCCAAAGACGGAAAATCTAAATTACTACCTGCCTGTACTCTACCCTTGACGGGAGCTGCCTGTATCAAACGGGTTCTAACGGATTTAGCGTTACTTGATATTGCTGATGGAGCATTTATTTTACGCGAACGCGCTCCAGGAATAAGCATTGATGAAATCGCGATGAAAACGGCTGGAAAATTAATTATTCCAGAACATGTTCCTGAAATGAATGTTGCCTAATTAAGGAGTAAATGATGCAAAACGTCGTTATAGTTGCAGCCACACGTACGCCTATTGGGGCTTTTCAGGGAGCATTATCCTCTCTTTCAGCCGTTGAACTTGGCGCGACCGTGATCCGTTCACTCCTCGAAAAAACGGCTATCTCGGCAGATGAAGTCGATGAAGTCATACTCGGGCAAGTATTAACAACAGGCTGTGGGCAGAACCCTGCCAGACAGGCTGCCTTAACTGCGGGGCTCTCCGAAACAACCCCAGCGATTACAATTAACTTAGTTTGTGGCTCAGGTCTTGCAGCAGTGAAACAGGCAGCTCAAGCGATTCGTTGTGGTGATGCCAACATTGTGATTGCAGGTGGGCAAGAAAATATGAGCAAAGCCCCTTATTATCTTGATGGCGCCCGTTCAGGAATGCGTCTGGGTCATCACACAATAAAAGATAGCCTAGTACATGATGGATTATGGGATGCTTTCAATGATTACCATATGGGGATCACCGCAGAAAATTTAGCCGAACAATTTAACATAAGCCGTGAACAACAAGACCTATTTGCCTTGAATTCTCAGAAAAAAGCGGCAATGGCAATAGAAACCGGTCGCTTTGCCAGTGAGATCACTCCTGTCAATATCCGACAAAAGAATAAAACTACGATAACCGTCGATACCGATGAACAACCGAGACCGCATATTCAAGCTGAAAAGTTAGCCCAGCTTCCTCCCGCATTCCGCGCTAACCATGGTTCAGTGACCGCTGGAAATTCATCTTCAATTAATGATGGTGCTGCCGCCGTCATGCTAATGAGTGAACAAAAAGCTCAAGCACTCGGTCTGCCAATTTTGGCTCGAATTGTGAGTTATGCGGTCTCAGGGGTTGACCCCGCCATCATGGGAATTGGTCCAGTCGATGCATCACGTCGCTGTTTAGCCAAAGCGGGATGGCGCATTGACGATTTAGACCTAATTGAAGCGAATGAAGCGTTCGCGGCCCAAGCGCTCGCGGTGAGCAATACGTTAGGTTGGCATAGCGAAAAAGTTAATGTTAATGGGGGAGCAATTGCACTGGGCCACCCTATTGGCGCATCGGGATGCCGTATTCTTGTCACTCTACTTCATGAAATGGCTCGTCGAGATGTCTACAAAGGGTTAGCCACCCTCTGTGTTGGCGGAGGCCAAGGCATTGCATTAGCCGTTGAACGACCAAAAGGAGCGTCTTATGCAGAATAATCATTTTAGCGTTATCGGTGCAGGCTTAATGGGCGTTGGGATTGCCACGCATTTTGCAAGACATGGACATACAATTTGGTTGTATGACACTGATGATACAAGAATTGCTGAAATCGGCACTGTTGCTAACCACATTCTTGATGAGTTGATTGCCGCTGAACAATGCTCTCCAGATGATAAAGAACAGATTATCCTGCGTTTAAAAGGAACGACTTCATTAAATGACATCGCGCCATCGAATTTAATTATCGAAGCTATACCTGAAAAATTGGACTTAAAGCATGCACTGTATGCCCAACTTGAACAACTTATTTCGCCAAATGCTATTATTGCTAGCAATACCAGCGGTTTTCTTCCCGATGTGCTAGCAGCAAACCTTACCTACCCAGAGCGTTTATTAATCGCTCATTTTTGGCATCCTCCTCATTTTATTCCGCTTGTAGAAATTGTTCCTAGTTCAGCCACACAACCTGAATATCTCAATATGCTGCAAAAGATACTCGTTAGCATGCAATTGGAGGCTGTGGTACTAAACCGTGCTGCACCAGGCTTTATTGGTAACCGTTTACAATTTGCCTTACTCCGAGAAGCGCTACACATCGTGAACAGTGGCATTGCTAGCGTTGAAACCGTCGATCAAGTCATGAGAGCGTCATTAGGACGACGCTATGCAATGATAGGTCCATTTGAAGCTGCGGATATGACCGGGCTTGCTACTGTGCAAGATATTTATCGTCATTTACTACCTGAATTGGCAAACGGAAGTGACATGGTCGCCTTAATCGATGAAAAAGTTAAGGCTGGGCATATAGGGATACGTAGTGGGCAAGGGTTTTATCGCTGGGATGATTCACGCAAGGAATACATTCAAAAACGCAGAGAACACCAATTACGTTCTGGCTTAAAACCATAACGTCTCTTTGATTTTCCACAAGCACAAGCAAAAAATTGAGGTGCCATAATGAGTGTATTAATTGCCCTAGCCGCACTGTGCCTTCTAATGTTGGCAGCCTATCGTGGATATAGCGTTATTCTATTTGCGCCAATCGCAGCTCTCGGTGCTGTACTACTCACCGACCCTAGTGCTGTAGCGCCAGCCTTCACAGGGCTATTTATGGAGAAAATGGTCGGTTTCGTAAAATTATACTTTCCCGTCTTTCTTCTAGGTGCCGTATTTGGAAAACTAATTGAATTATCTGGTTTTTCTCATTCAATCGTTGCCGCTGCCATCAAAATATTAGGGCAACGCCACACTATTCCAGTCATCGTATTAGCCTGTGCATTATTAACCTATGGCGGAGTTTCCTTATTTGTGGTGGTCTTTGCTATTTACCCATTTGCCGCCGAACTCTTTAGGCAAAGTAATATCCCCAAACGCTTGATCCCAGCAACAATCGCTCTTGGTGCTTTTTCTTTCACCATGGATGCGTTGCCGGGTACCCCACAAATACAGAATATCATCCCAACCAGTTTTTTTGGGACAACCGCTTGGGCAGCTCCTTGGCTGGGTTTAATTGGTTCATTATTTATCATTTTACTTGGCCTTATCTATTTAGAACGTCAAAGACGTAAGGCCAAAATAAAAAATGAAGGTTATGGAACCGAATTACTTAATGAACCAGAAACGCCCAAAAATATTGATCTGCCTAATCCTATTGTCGCTATTTCACCTTTAATTTTAGTGGGTGTCTTAAACTTAGTATTCACTTATCTCATTCCTAAATGGTATGGGCCAGAACACGAATTAATGTTACCGGGGCTTGCTGCGCCCATCATGACTAACTTAAGTAAAATTACTGCAATTTGGGCTGTTGAAGCCGCCCTGCTATCCGGTATTTTATTAGTTATCATTTTGGGGTTCCGTAATATCCGTGGGCGTTTAGCTGAAGGAAGCCGAAGTGCTGTTAGTGGTGCGATTCTTGCCGCTATGAATACAGCGTCTGAATACGGTTTTGGTGCCGTTATTGCCGCATTACCGGGATTCTTAGTTCTCTCTAACGCGCTTTCAACCATTCCGAACCCATTACTTAACGAAGCTATTAGTATCACGACATTAGCAGGTATCACTGGCTCAGCATCCGGAGGAATGAGTATTGCATTAGCGGCAATGGCCGATAATTTTATTGCGGCGGCTCACGCTGCACATATCCCTCTTGAAGTCTTTCACCGTATAGCATCAATGGCTAGTGGTGGCATGGATACCCTTCCTCACAATGGTGCGGTGATCACATTACTCGCTATTACAGGTTTGAGCCATAGGCAAGCTTATGGTGGGATCTTTGCTATTACCATCATTAAAAGTCTCGCCGTCTTTTTCGTCATCGGTGTCTTTTATATGACAGGTATTGTGTAAGCCTCCTATTCAAAATGAGCCGCATTATGCATGAGTTAGTGCACAGTAAATTGATCGTTAACAATACGGTAGCTCAAAAACACCTTATTGATTTGTTTTATACAGTTCGCTTTATTTGAGGAGAATAATCATGAATTTACATGGAAAAACAGTACTTATTACAGGTTCCACTAGCGGTATAGGATTAGGAATTGCACAAGTATTCGCCCAAACTGGCGCCAAAATTATTCTCAATGGATTTGGCGATATCGAGATGGCAAAAGCCGCGGTGGCACAAAAACAAAATGGCAATATACCGGGTTACCACAATGCCGATCTAAGCGATGAAAAACAAATCATCGATATGATGCACTATGCAGATAAGGAATTTGGCGGTGTGGACATTCTGATTAACAATGCAGGGATCCAACATGTCTCCCCAACAGAATCCTTTCCTGTCGATAAATGGAACGCTATCATCGCCATCAATCTTTCGTCTGTATTTCATACCACGCGGCTAGCCCTACCAAATATGCTTAAACATAATTGGGGAAGGATTATCAATATTGCTTCTGTACATGGTCTAGTCGCGTCAAAAAATAAATCCGCTTATGTGGCGGCTAAACATGGTGTCATAGGCTTAACCAAGAGCGTCGCTCTTGAAACCGCTCGCACTAATGTTACCTGCAATGCCATTTGTCCGGGATGGGTATTAACCCCACTGGTACAGCAACAGATCGATAAGCGTATCGCTGATGGAGCAAAGCCCGAAGCAGCACTCAAAGACTTACTCGAAGAAAAACAGCCGTCAGGCCAATTTGTTACACCTCAACAATTAGGCGAATTAGCCCTCTTTTTATGTTCTGATAGCGCCACACAAGTCAGAGGCGTTGCTTGGAATATGGATGGTGGATGGGTAGCCCAATAAACACCCATTGAAGTTAGGCAGTCGTTGTGGTTAATTATTCTACTATTAAATAATACTAACCATCCATACCACTGCCTTATTTATTATTTTTGATAACACATATTCCGCTGATAAATTATTTGAAACTTAAAATAAATCATCAATGAATCCGTTTATTTTTAGTGAATATCACTCTTTAAAATAAAAACATTGATCACACCAAAGCATGCGATAGTTTTAATCCTTAAAACTATCTCCATCCTCATAAGGATAGTCGTCGTGACAATAGAAGAAAAAAAGTCTACCTTATTTATCAACTTAGTCCAACACTTGGTAGAGCAGCCTTTACATGGCTAGATGGTTCTAATTTCATCGCCCGTATATTGTCAGGAAATACCGTTGAGCACTATGTCTCTCTATTACAATCCACTATCCAAAAAAAGAATTTAAATTGGATTGTTTATAAAGATAATACAGAGTCAGATATTGAAATGTTGATACAACAAAATGCCTCCCTGCTTATTTGTATTCCAGGATTAAAATACCAATTTTACAAAAAGGATTTTGACACAAAAAATATTATCTACCTGAGTACAATGGAATATGCCAACAGCGATACAACCTCTGTGATAAAAAGAATAGAAGAAATTGAAAGGCAATCATAGCTTGTTACCTAACTCTCTATTGCTCAACAACGCCCTTGTGATAACAAGAGCACACTATTTCCGAGTCAATACTGGCCATCATGACGATTTTTATTTTGCTACACCGTCATAACACTAGCACTCTCAACAATATCATATCTATTACGACCTTTTGATGCTTGCTTGATATGGTGTAAGCGAGCGCTCATTATTTTCTCAACAGGCATAGACAGTTATCATTATCAGAAGTTTTAGAATATTTTTATAAGACTCACATCCAATATCACGAACACATTGTTTGGCTCTTCCGATATTTCTCGTTATAGCTACACTGCTCTGATATTAAGAAACTCACCATGAAAACTCACATGCTAACATCGTGTTATTTGATCAGTTTGAAGCCTTAGATGCCATGGCACCCGTTGAAATTGTTGACCCTTTGCCAAACTATCACATCAAGTTTATCTCCCCCGCTGACCGCCATAAAACCAGCTCCAAAGGTATTGTTATTGCAACCATAGCAATATCCAATCCTGAGTTTAAACAGAACTGCTCCTTCAAGGACAAGACACCAGAAAAAACTAACGAAACGTTTTTATAGAGAGCAAGTGCCCTCTAAGCAATTTTTTATTGATTAAAAATCACTTTATCAAATAAAATCAAATAATTACATAAATCACATTTCCAATTAAACAATCAATTTCACTTTAGCATCATTTAAATGCAAATAATTTATTTTTAGTTAAAATAATAACCTGATCGTCAAAAAATAATATTGGAGTTAATAATGCGAGTATTCGGATTAAAAGTTGTTCTATTATCTTTATCAATGGTGGCAGCATACGCTCAAGCTCAGGTTATCAATAAAAATAATCCGCCAGAATATCAATCATTTAAATATAATTATTCTGAAATGATTGAATTAGCTAATGAAAATCGCTTACCTCATAGAATTTTCTATAAAACACCCAGCACAGGCGAAAACGCTGAATGGTTTGATGCAGTAAAACAAGGTGACTTAGTCAAAGTCAAAAAAATGGTCGCTAATGGGCAAAATATCGAAGCAAAAGATACTGGTAGTTTAGACCAAACAGCGCTTGGCTGGGCTGCATTTATCGGTGATGAAGAAATGGTTGATTACCTTATCTCTCAGAATGCGAATCTATGGGCAACTGATAAAGGAGATGTGTATAACGTATTAAAATCCGCAGTGCTTGGGAATAATGTTAATGTCGTTAAAAAAATCCATAATTTAATGAAAAAAGATGTTGATTTAAATGACCAAACGCTTGAAAGCGACGGTGAAACACTTGTTATGGTCGCCGCCAGCAATAACCGCCTTGATATCGTAAAATATCTTTTATCGCAAGGTGCTGATATTAATCGCTCCACGACAACCGATGATAAAACCTACCCTTCCTACGATCAAAGCGCACTAACCTATGCATGTAAGAATAATCTGCCAGATATGCAAAAGTTATTAATTGCTAATGGCGCATTAAATCACCGTACGGGTAAACCATCTTGCGACGAATAACGCTGAAAATACCGTCTACCATAGACGGTATTTTTATCAAAACCCCCTTGCAAACATCGTTTTTGCTTTCATATAATACTGCCATCAAAAAAATTAGTTTTTTGATGATATTTCAATTAGTTAATTAATTATTTCTATAACTTTTAATCACGCATCATTATCGCGAAAGAGTATCACAATCGAGTGTTTTTTTAGGTTCTGATAAAGATTCAAACAAAGGTTTCGCCGATGTGATAATGTCTATCACATCATCATTTGTCACAACTAAATAATGTTCAACACACGCATCATGGATATTCGCACTTTGCTCATGGAACCACTGTAAATAGGATGAATTTGCGACTTTATATAACCCTGTCGTCATCTGACCGTCAAAATAGTCAAGCATTTTTAAGAGGTTTCCTTCATCCGTTACCCTAAATGAATAAACCCATTCAAATGTTAATTTGAATATTTCCTCTGCACTACTCAAAATTAAAGAAATAGCGTGTAAGTCATAATGAAAATTATCTAACTGAATTCTAGACAATGATCTGTCACTAAGGCTAATTAACCGCTCTTGCATGGTTTAATTTCTCTAATTTAAATAAGCTTCAACCTACAGATATGATATTCCTATTGTACATGACATAAACATGTCACATGGCTCAATTTATCAACAACAAGACTCAAGCATTCATCATTATCCCATTGATGACATGATACTGTTATATCGCCGCTTTACCGTTATTACCAGCTTGCTATTATCACCAACCCTTCACCTATAATCGTAAGGATATAACCATAAGATTTTCTATTCCTATAACACCCAAAATAATGTCCTCAATGTCTGTTAGCGCTCAAAGAGTCACATCAAGTATATCGCGAGTCACTACAGAGCAGAGGTAAGCCTCGCGTGCATCAACCCGATGAGCAAATAGGCGTTAGCTAATGGTCAATAAAGCGCCATAGTCTCCACTGTAATAGAATGAGGACTCTATAATTCGTCTTTTTCCTTTACCCTGTCTGATATCACTAATGAGCCGATTTTAAACAAACTGGGCATTGATGTTCTACCCACTTTCTACCTAAAAAGAGAGAAAAAATCATTTTTGTTATACAAAACCAATTGATGATGGTAATTAGTCATAAGTTCCGCTAGTCCTGTATAGAGAAATAGTCAACAATATGAAATCCCGACCATCTGGCTGTAAAAAATTATTCAAGCTTGACCTTTTTAGACCATTTATTGACCGACTTCATCGCGATTCGATTAAGCAACCATGTTTCGGCTGAAATGGTAAACGTTCATACTAATTATTTATCTCTATCAACGATAAGAAAGCTTTATACTCAGAAAAATCAAGCAAACTGAGTCAAAAAATATTGGAGAATAGATGCAAAACGAGATACTAGATTCGGTTGGACTCGACGTTCAGGTACACCTCATAAATTCATTTACACGAAATAATTCTGGCGGTAATCCCGCTGGGGTCGTGCTCTATCCCCCTGAGCTAAGCGATGCACAAAAAATAGCCATCGCACGGAAAGTTGGCTTTTCCGAGACAGCGTTTGTCTATCGTGGCGAAAAAACCGATTTCAAGGTGGATTTTTTCACTCCAGAAGCAGAAGTAGACTTTTGTGGGCACGCTACACTAGCCGCATTTTTTACCCTTTTTTCACTTCATCAGCTGACTTCTGGGCATTATACACAGAAAACAAAAGCTGGAATTCTGAGTGTCGATGTCAGTTCTGATGGGATCATCATGGAGCAAGCTTTACCTATCATACGCAAAGGACCTGATGTTGCAGATGTTGCAAGCGCTCTTGGCATACCACAAGAAACTATCGAGGCAACGGGTCTCCCCATAGAGGTGATCTCAACAGGATTACCAGACATTATTATTCCCGTACAGCCCGGTCAATTAGATGACCTACGTCCAAACTATGCGCAAATCACCAACCTAAGTCGCCAATTTAATACGATAGGTTTCCATGTATTTGAACTGAGCAGCGATGCATCTATCACCGCCCACTGCCGTAACTTTGCACCTCTTTATGGCATAAATGAAGAATCTGCAACGGGGAGCTCCAGCGGCGCTTTAGGATGCTATTTAGTCAAGCATGTCTTGCCTAATGACACGCATTTTCTGTTAGAGCAAGGGCGTGCTATGGCATATTCTTCCCTCCTTCAGGTGATAATTAATAAACAAGGACAAACGATAAATCGTGTCAGAGTTGGTGGGCAAGCTGCGATGGTTGGTACAAAAATAGTTAGAATTTAAAAAGACAAATGAATATTACGTGGGTTTAACTCAGATAATGTCAGTGTAAAAAGCTACGATTATCGCCAAAAGCAATATCAATGCTTTACTCGCATCTTTGCTACATCCGGCCCCGTAATATTATTGTGTTGATAGATTATGCATGTCACGCCTTGTTGATATTGCAACAACCGTACCTGAAAGAAGACTCACCCGAAAATTTGTGATGGCGAAGACTAAAAACACTCATGAGTGGAAAATATTGAGTATACTGATGTGACATAAAATATATTTGCTTAAGTTGGTCTTTATGTCGACAAATTTTCACGTTTACCTCGCGACTAAATCGCTACCATCGCCTTCTAAATGGCAAGCGGAAATAACAAAAATGAATAGCTCGCTGATTATGGATACTGACATTAACTTAGTCACTTTCTCTGGCTTTCTGCCTTTTCAATTTAATCAAGAAATAACGGGCTTTGAATACTGTTCATGGTTTATAGACCATGAAGAAAAACAAGAGGTTAATATACCTAGTGCTGATTTCTGTATGTGTTTTTCAATCGGTAACAATCCCTTAGAACTAACCATAACGGTGATATCCATATACTGCCTCATAAAATTAACTGATGGCGTACTTTTTGACCCTCAAAAGGGTATATATATCGAGCCTTCTAATATTTTCACTTGGAAAAAAGAAATGTTGACTTAGCTAACCTTAACGCCTCAAAGTTTGGCATTATAGACTTTCATCAATAAACATAAGCAAAGACTCTTTAAAAGTTACTTAGCGAGTATTACCAGATTGTATCTTAGGGATTAATGAATAAACTCAACAGCTATTGAGGTGTTTACACTTCTCCACCTCCCCTAAAGTGAGACAACTATAATCAGATTTTCTGCCAAAGCTACAACCTGAATTGAACTGAACTAAACTCATAAAAGTTTAATTCCCCCCCAACGGAGAGACATCGAAAACAACGAGAAAACTCTAAATTACTATGTCTTACTTAATAAGAGTCAACCGTCACTTATGGCTATACCATAGCCCGTTTGATTAAGGAGTGGAGACTCCTTACTGACATGAAAAACAGTCAATCTATATTTCGTTCATCGTACTGAGCCCGATCATGAACCGATAAAGAAACTCATTATTGCCGCAAAAGGTCAAACTCACTAACGTACTTGCCGAACAATCCAAGGCTTAAAAACGTTGCGAAAAATGAATAAAGGTCAATTATTGACTTAATATTTTCTGTACCCAATCGCACCAACATTTGCAGTTTAAGCTCGATTCAATAGCTTCGGGATGTAATTCATACCACCATTTTTTGACTCCCTCATATTCTTGCTTTGTGAGAATAAAAGGCTTCCATTCCCCCATTCTATAATCTTGGTCACAAGGGTCGCTTCCATGAAATAAAAATTCATTCAAAAAATCACAAGGAGGAAAATAACCTGAGCTATCAATCATCCCAAAGATTCCGTAAAGAACTTTAGAGTTTTCATCAATGATATTTATTGCTTTAACAATATTAACTTTGTGTTCCATTTTATCCATTGTCATTAAATTGTTATTGCTCTTATTAGCTGATAGCCATTAAACCAATCATCACGACTTGTAGCGGTTACTTTGTTTACTTTCTGGCAAGTCATTAACTCCAGCGCGCAAATATCGAGTATCATAGGATGAGCTACGTTTGTCGCTCTTAATCTGAATGGTCATTATAGCGATAACTTTATCTGTCGCTATTTTAGTTCATGACAAATTTTTTATTTTTGTCCCTGAGATAGTTAACTTAAATGATTTCAAACTTCCATTATTTGGTTTATTCATCTTAAAACAATCACAGAAAGCATACTAATTAAAATAAAATTCCAGCCACCCCATGACACCTTAGATAATAAATTCAACAATTAAGATAATTCCAAAAAATAAGTAATCTAGCTTAATACCAAACTGAATACGCACGTACTGCACACCTCAATTAAAAATTAAAAATCACATTTAATAACAGATAGTTAAACATTGTGTTGTATATGATTCAATCAATGACACCACTGTAATTTATTTTCAGTATTATTTTGTTACGTTATTAACGTGAGTGTTTTTAATTTCAAAGTGGCTACACCGTATTTTTCGGTATAGGTTCGCTGTATTTTTTACTGCAACCCTAATGACATTCAATATACCGCATGCCTTCCAAAGACCTCAGGAACAATCATTTTTGATAGACAGTCATATATTCCTTTTTCATAGCAAGACTATTTTAATCAAAAAACGACAATCTACTAACAAAACGAGTAAAAAATCTTATATATGACACCCACATACTTTCACATATCAAATATTGCGTATAAATCTATTTGATACATCTTAATAAGTAGACATACAAAAAACAATATTACCAATTGATATTATTTACTTTTTAATTTAAGGCAAAATAAAACAGGCCATATACTAAATTTACCGTCACATTTACTGATAAGAAAAGTTGATTTATTCCATCAATAAAGATATAAATTGAATAACAACATAAGTGAAATAAACGCAATGTTATTGCAACCATTTATCAATATGCATTTCAATATGCGTGACAAATTCAAGGAATACTTCGCATGTCAGATAGCTTTCAAAATGAAGTCCCCAAAGCTCGGGTTAATATTAAATTGGATCTGCACACCGGTGGCGCTCAGAAAAAAGTCGAATTACCTCTAAAATTATTAGCCGTTGGTGATTACAGCCACGGGCAGGATGATAGAGCGTTATCTGAACGCGAAAAAATCAATATTAACAAGAATAACTTTGATAGCGTGTTAGCCGAATTCTCCCCGTCAGTGAACTTAACAGTCAAAAACACCCTTGCAGCGGATGGCAGTGAAGAAAGCATCGCATTGACGTTTAAAAATATGAAAGATTTTGAACCTGAGCAAGTCGCTCGCCAGATTCCTCAGCTTCGTGCCATGTTAGCCATGCGTAACTTATTACGTGATCTGAAATCTAATCTGCTCGATAACGCCACGTTCCGTCGAGAACTTGAAAATATCCTTAAAGACCCATCACTTAGTGATGAGTTGCGTGAAGAGCTTGCTCAATTAGCACCAAAAAAAGATTAATTTGGATTACGAAAGGATTATGCTGATGTCTGTAAAAAATGAACCAACACAAGGCGCAACCACGGTACTTGATGACACCTCAAATCACGGTGTTTATGCCTCTTTGTTTGAAAAAATTAATTTAACCCCTGTAGCAAGTATCAGTGATATTAATGCATTCCAAGATAATGCTGCATTAGCCGATGCAACCGCAGATGAACGTGTTACCGTCGCAGTTCAAGTCTTTCTTGACCGTTTGAAATCTTCAGGTCAAAAAGTGGAGCGTTTAGACCGCAATCTACTCGACCACCATATTGCTGAGCTTGATAAACAAATCAGTCAACAATTAGATGAAGTCATGCATCATTCCGAATTTCAACAAGTCGAATCAACATGGCGTGGGTTGAAATTTCTCGTTGATCGCACCGATTTTCGCCAAAATGTTAAAATTGAACTGCTCGATATTTCAAAAGACGACCTACGTCAAGATTTTGAAGATAGTCCAGAAGTCATTCAAAGTGGTCTATACCATCACACCTATATTGCCGAATACGACACACCAGGTGGTGAGCCAATTGCCGCAATGATCTCCAACTATGAATTTGACCGTAGTGCCCAAGACATTGCGCTATTACGTAATATTTCAAAAGTTTCCGCATCAGCGCATATGCCATTTATTGGTTCAGTAGGCCCTAAATTCTTCGGCAAAGATACAATGGAAGAAGTGGCTGCAATTAAAGACATTGGTAACTACTTTGACCGCGCTGAATATATCAAATGGAAAGCATTCCGTGATTCCGATGATGCCCGTTACATTGGTTTAACTATGCCTCGTGTGTTGGGTCGTCTACCTTATGGCCCCGATACAGTCCCTGTTCGTAGCTTCAATTATGTTGAAGAAGTTAAAGGGCCAGATCATGAGAAATATTTGTGGACAAATGCAACTTTCGCGTTTGCAGCGAATATGGTGAAAAGTTTTATTAATAATGGCTGGTGTGTCCAAATCCGAGGGCCTCAAGCTGGTGGTGCAGTTAAAGATTTGCCAATCCATTTATTTGACTTAGGAACTGGCAGTCAGGTGAAAATTCCTTCCGAAGTAATGATCCCTGAAACACGTGAATTTGAATTTGCAAATCTTGGATTTATTCCGCTGTCATACTACAAAAACCGTGATTATTCCTGCTTTTTCTCTGCTAACTCAGCGCAAAAGCCAGCCCTGTATGACACGGCAGATGCAACCGCTAACAGTCGCATCAACTCCCGTTTACCATACATTTTCTTGCTATCACGTATCGCCCATTATCTGAAACTTATTCAGCGTGAAAATATCGGTACGACCAAAGATAGACGTCTACTTGAGCTAGAACTCAACAATTGGGTACGTGGCTTAGTGACTGAAATGACTGATCCAGGTGATGACTTACAGGCCTCCCACCCTCTGCGCGATGCGAAAGTCGTGGTTGAGGACATTGAAGACAACCCTGGCTTCTTCCGAGTGAAACTGTATGCAGTTCCACACTTCCAAGTTGAAGGTATGGATGTCGATTTATCTTTAGTTTCACAGATGCCTAAAGCAAAATCCTAACGGTTATTAAAGGTCATTTCAGGATGAAAATCTATCGTCCCCTATGGACTGACGGGGCCTTTTTGGCCCCCCAACAATTCCAGCAACAATCCCGTTGGGATAGCTATGTTGCCGAAGTCGTTGCCAAGATGGGCATAGCCTCAACATGGGGTGTGATTAACGTTGAATTTGATGAGAGCGCCTTAACGCTCTCTCGAGTCAGCGCTCAAAAAATGGTTGTGCGATTCCAAGATGGTACACTCATTGATACTGCTCTTGCTGATTCATTACCTCCAGTATTATCCCTCAATGACTATGCTGATCGCCAGTCATTAGATATCGTTTTAGCACTGCCTTTAATGTTGGCTAATGGCGGTAACTTAGTCCCTGAAACCGGAACAGACCGTCCACGTCGATTTAACCAAGAATGGGTTAAAGTCCAAGATTTACTGGGGCATGAACAAACGGATATTGCTGTATTACGCCATGAAGCAACACTGCGTTTTGCCCACGATGAAAACAAAGCTTACATGACTTGCCCTGTTGCTAGACTCATACGTAATACGCAAGGCATGTGGGAGTTCGACAGCCATTTTATTCCACCATTACTTGCCTGTCAGGGAAGTCTCGAGTTACGAAAGCTGCTCTCTGAGTTTATGCATCGTTTGGTGGCCAAACGCCGTCGTTTAATGACATTACGCCGTGAAAGTAATGAAAAAATGGCTGACTTCGTGGTGGCTGATGTATCACTATTTTGGCTATTAAATTCTCTAAATAGTGCAGAACCCGTATTAAATGAATTTTGTACGGCATTACATCGTCATCCTGAATTACTCTATCGGGAACTTGCTCGTTTAGCTGGAAGCTTATTAACTTTCTCATTAGAAAGTAAGCTGGAAGATATTCCGCTGTATAAGCATGATCAACCTGAACAGGTTTTCCCACCACTTTTTGCACTATTAAACACCTTACTTGAAGCCAGTTTACCTTCTCGCGTCATCAATATTGAACTGATAAAAGAAGGTCCATTCTGGAAAGGGCAACTCCATGATGGTCGATTACGTGAGGAAGCCGATTTTTATTTATCTGTTCGCTCCTCCTTACCTGCGCATTTATTAATCGCCCAGTTCCCTCTCCTGTGCAAAGCTGGTAGCTATGATGATGTCGCGGATGTAGTGAATATTGCTTTAAATGGTATACCGCTAAAACCTCTTAGCCATGTGCCAACGGCAGTTCCTCTTCGCTTAGAAAATCAATATTTCGCGTTAGATATTGAAACACCAGAGGGTCAAGCCATGTTGTCCTCTAGCCAGTGTGCTTTTTATGTCCCCAGTACATTAGGTGATGTTCAATTAGAGCTATTTGCGGTACTTCGTTCATGAATAAAACTACATCACACCATACTATTGATATGATCTTTGCGCCAACTTGGTTGATGGTCTGTCAACTTCATCAAGGAATATCTATCGCCCACGGTGATAGTTTTTATCGTCGAGTCTGCCAATTAATCGATGAAACTCGACAAAAATTACTTGAGCTCGGATATTCGGAAGCCGCTATTGAGCACATGCAATATGCCCAATGTGCACTGATTGACGAAAGTGTGATGAACCGTCAGCAAAAAGATGAAGGCTATAACACTTGGCTCCAATCCCCATTACAAGCTCGTTATTTCAATACACTAGAGGCGGGCGATAAACTATGGGATCGCCTACGTGAGATCTTAAATGAAACCACGCCAAACCAAGATGTATTACTGTGTTTTCATCGCGTGCTTACACTTGGATTTGTGGGAAAGTTTCGCCGGATAGATGCACCTGAACGTGAGCGTATTGTTGTTCAGCTCAATACCCAACTACCCGATTACTTAATTTCGTCAGAGCTTCCGCTTGTGGTGAAGCCAAAGCTACGTTTCAGTCGTCGCCGACTTTACTGGTTTGGCTGGGGCGCCGGTATTCTTGTGCTCGCTGCCATGTGGTGGGGATTCAGTACATCCTTAGAACAATTATTGCAACAATGGATGATACAAGGGTAGGCATGCAAAATCTAATTAAGCAATGCCTAACGCTTTTTGCGATGGGACTTTTTCTGTGGTTACTCTGGGGATTTTGGTCCCTTGGGCAAACTGTCACCCTTTTTGTTTCCATCTTAGTCCTCGTACTCACTAGCGGGGTACTATTTTGGCAATACAAACAACGGGCGCAAACGCTTTCCACTCAGCATAACTATCATGATGTACTTCCTGCCAATAATTACCAAGGTCCCGTCATTCTGGTATGCGGGCAATCACAAGCACTATTTCCTGATGAGCAATTGCATCGTGAAACCGAGCAAGGCTGGTACCTTCGTGTTCCTAATCCACCAGAGCTCGTTAACTTACTAGTAGCATTGATGGAATATGCTCCCTCATTATCAGGGCAAATGTCATTACTTTATGCTGTATTACCGCAGCAATTGACCCAACAAGAAACACTCACTCAAGACGCCCTCAATTGGCGTAGAGCCATCGGTGAAGGTCGCCAAAAAACAGGGATAAAACTCCCGTTTTGGGTTACTATTTACCTGACATTTCCACAACAATCTGAAGATATCTTCTCTCTTAGTGATGGGCAGATACCGTGGATGACCTTACTCAGTCATCAGACAGAGTTTCAAGTAGAACAAGAAGGGGCTATTTCCCTTGCATACTCTGCATGGTTACCTACACATATTGGTCATTCTGAGCAACGCCTTCAACTTTCTTTATGGCTTGATAACTTACAGCATTGGTTAAATCAGATTTTAGTTCCTCAGTTTACTTTAGCTCAAACAGGCGCTCCTAAACTGACGCCCTCTGCATGGGCAATCCAATGGATTGATGTAACGAGTGAGCCTAATAATTTATGGCAACAATTCATTCAAGCGAAAACCTCGCTACCACTCGTTGTCTCTACTCAAAAAGTCGACGTACTACCTTTACCCGATGTCATGTTACGCCGTTTACATCATGATATTAGTTTAAGTCGTACAGAGAAAACTGTCGGTATGACTGGACTTATTTTTGGCATTTTCTTAATAGGCGCTTTAATTGGTAGTTACTACCACAATCAGCAATTAATTCGTCATACAGGGGAAGACATAACGCGTTTTTTACAGTTATCCGATACCCCATTGCCCCCTAAAATGACTGCTTACCAGCAACTGCAAGATGATGCGGCTCAATTAGCAAGTTGGGCGCGTGAGGGAATCCCAACGTTTTATTCTCTCGCCTTATACCAAGGTGATCGTATGTTGCCTTACTTGCACTCACTATTAAGTAGTTGGGCACCACCACAACCATCACCACCTACCATTATTCAAAATGCTCCAGAAGTGGTTACGCTTGACAGCTTAGCGTTATTCGATGTGGGCCAATACACACTCAAAGCAGGCGCCACTAAAGTCTTGGTAGATGCATTACTCAATATTAAAGCGAAGCCCGGTTGGTTAATTGTCGTCTCCGGCTATACCGACAACACTGGAAACGCTGAACTTAACCAAACACTGTCTTTAAAACGTGCGGAATCCGTCAGGGATTGGATGATTTCTACCAGTGATATCAGCCCAGCATGTTTTGCCGTTCGAGGAGACGGTCAAAATAACCCCGTTGCCGATAATCAGACTGCTGAAGGTCGAGCAAAGAATCGGCGCGTTGAAATTCGTTTGATCCCCCAAGCTGATGCTTGTCAAGGAACAAATACTCAAATCGTGTCATCGATGGACGATGACACACATTCGACCCAAAAGGAGAAATAACAATGGCTATTCCTGTTTATTTATGGCTAAAAGATGACGGTGGCGCGGATATCAAGGGCTCTGTTAATGTACAAGATCGTGAAGGTAGCATTGAAGTGGTTGCACAAGACCATAACCTATACATACCAACCGATAATAATACTGGTAAGTTAACTGGAACCCGTATCCATACACCATTCATTTTTGTGAAAGAAATTGATGCATCCAGCCCGTATCTGTACAAAGCGGTCACCACTGGTCAAACCTTGAAAGAGGCTGAATTCAAATGGTACCGCATTGATGATGCAGGGCAAGAAGTTGAGTATTTCAACACTAAACTAGAAAACGTCAAAGTCGTGAAAGTCGCGCCTAAAATGCACGATATCAAAGACCCAAACAAAGAGAAGCACAATCACTTAGAAGAGATTGAGCTGCGCTACGAAAAAATCACTTGGACTTATAAAGACGGCAACATCATTCATTCCGACTCATGGAATGAGCGTGCAACCGCTTAATGATCTATGCAGGCGCTTGCCGCCTGCTTTTTTGTGCTTATTTGCACCCCAATGATACACACAACACACAATTTATCTTGATACCTAATGAACCTCGGTTAACGGTTAGGGGCGGTAGCATGCCTTGCTGCCCCTAAAAAAACTTTTCCCCCCAATACGAGAGAGAGAATATGGACAATTCATCCGTGATGCTATTACGTCGCCTAAACCCTTACTGTGCCAGCGCATTAGAAGCCGCGGCTTCGCTCTGCCAGACACGAGCGCATGCGGAAATCACCATTGAACATTGGTTGCTCAAATTATTGGAAATGGGTGAAAGTGATATCACCGTATTAGCTCGTCGCTACGAATGGGATGTTTCCGCCCTTTGGCAAGACTTACTGACTGAAATCGATAGCTTACCGCGTTCTATTCATACCCGCCCTGCCTTATCGAAATCCCTACTTAAACTCATTCAACAAGCATGGGTAATAGCGTCATTAGATGAAGATATCGAACATATTCGCAGCGTACATTTATTGTCTGCTATGACTCAGCAACCGTCACTGGTGCCTAACGATAACTTATGGCCACTAATGACATTAAGTGCAACTCAACTTCAACGCTTAAGGCCCATGCTTGATGCTCAATCTGATGAGCGTCCCAACGTACAACAACTGGCCGCACATAATCAATTATTATCCCGAGAAACCCCACTTGAGCCATCATCAACAGAAGCCCACACAACCCCGAATGCCATAGGCGATACACTGAATGAGGCTTTACTTGCAGTACTGAATAAATTTACTGTCGATGTCACGGAAAAAGCCCGTGAAGGTGCGATTGACCCTGTGTTTGGGCGTGATGATGAAATTCGCCAAATGGTGGACATTCTTTCTCGTCGCCGCAAAAACAACCCAATTTTAGTGGGTGAACCTGGAGTGGGAAAAACCGCATTAGTTGAAGGCTTAGCCCTACGTATCGCTGAGGGAAATGTGCCTGTCAGCTTACAAACTACTGCGCTACGCACCTTAGACTTAGGTCTACTGCAAGCAGGTGCGGGTGTCAAAGGTGAGTTTGAGCAACGCCTAAAGAATATCATTGAAGCAGTACAACAATCCCCTACACCAATTTTGCTGTTTATTGATGAAGCACACACTATCATTGGGGCCGGTAACCAAGCAGGAGGTGCCGATGCAGCAAACTTACTCAAACCAGCTCTCGCTCGTGGTGAGTTGCGCACTATTGCTGCAACAACATGGTCAGAATACAAGCAATACTTTGAGCGTGATGCTGCTCTTGAACGCCGTTTCCAAGTAGTAAAAGTCGATGAGCCAGATGATGAAAAAGCTTGCTTAATGTTACGTGGCTTAAAATCACGCTATGCTAAATACCATGGTGTTCATATCACAGATGATGCAGTAAAAGCTGCTGTTACTTTATCTCGCCGCTATTTAACCGGTCGTCAACTACCTGATAAGGCAGTTGATTTACTTGATACAGCCAGTGCGCGTATTCGTATGAGCCTCGACACGCTGCCTGAAGAGCTGACGCGTTTAAAAGCCAAGCGCAATGCATTAGAACTGGAGCAACAGGCGATCCTTGATGATCTCGCCATAGGCAATACCGCTAACCAAACCCTTCTGAGTGAATTAGTCACTCAAGATGCACAAATAGCGATACAACTAACGGAGCTGGAACAGCGCTTCGAGAAAGAAAAAAATCTTATCAGTGAACTACTCGAGCAGCGCCGCCAATCACAAGATGTGAGTGACATCCAATCTCAATTAGAACAAGTGCAGCAAGGCGAACCACTGATCACCCCTGATGTCGATGTGCGAACGGTGGCCACTGTGATTGCCGACTGGACTGGCGTGCCATTATCCAGCTTATTAAAAGACGAGCAAACCGAACTACTTGAACTGGAAGATTCTTTGGGCAAACGCGTAGTTGGTCAAGAAAGCCCATTATTGGGGCTTGGACAACGACTGCGTGCCGCTCGTACGGGACTCGCATCAGAAAATGGCCCGCAAGGGGTATTTTTACTGGTCGGCCCAAGTGGTGTAGGGAAAACGGAAACTGCCTTAGCCTTGGCAGATGTGTTATTCGGCGGTGAAAAATCCCTTATCACTATCAACATGTCTGAATACCAAGAAGCTCATACAGTTAGCCAATTGAAAGGCTCCCCTCCGGGATATGTGGGCTACGGTCAAGGGGGTATTTTGACTGAAGCGGTACGCAAACGTCCTTACAGTGTGGTCTTACTCGATGAAGTGGAAAAAGCGCATCGCGATGTCCTTAATCTATTTTATCAAGTCTTCGACCGAGGCTTTATGCGTGATGGTGAAGGTCGTGAAATTGATTTTCGCAATACCGTGATTTTAATGACCGCCAATTTAGGCAGTGATTTATTGATGCAACAACTGGAAGAATTCCCTGAATCGACAGACGGGGAACTACAAGAACTACTGCGCCCAACCTTGCGCGACCACTTCCAGCCCGCTTTACTTGCCCGTTTCCAAACACTAATTTACCGCCCATTAGGAACAGAGGCGCTACACAAAATTGTCGAAATGAAACTGGGCAGCGTCATCAAACGCCTCTATACCCACTACAAACTTGAATGCATTGTGGAAGAAACCCTATATGACACCCTCGTGAGTGCCTGTTTATTACCCGATACCGGTGCACGCAATATTGATAGCCTACTCAACCAGCAAATTTTACCAGTACTTAGTCAACAATTACTCATGCGACAAGCTAACCACCAGCAAGCTCAAAGCCTCACCTTAGGTTACAGCGAAGAGGAAGGGATCACCTTGAGTTTTGGTGATATTAAGGAGATGACTCTATGAGCCTACTCGACACAGTCAAAAACTTGCAACAAGGTCAAAATCGCTATCGTCTTGAAGTGCAAGGCTGTAATGAATTATTAGATGTTGAACATTTTACAGGGCGTGAAGCCGCCAGCGATACCTATCGCTATCAAATTACATTTACATGTTCAGCCCAAGATCTTTCCGCACAACAATTCTTACGCCGCAATGCCAACCTGACTTTTTCAGCGCCAATGAGTAACTTAATGGGACTCGCCACTCAACCTAGTGTTGCCAAACGCGTCCATGGCGTGGTCACCGATTTTCGTCGCCTTTCAGGCTCTGCTGATGAAGCGCGCTATCAACTGGTGATTGAGCCTTTTTTCGCCTTATTACGTCACCAAATTCGTAGCCACCGTTTCTTTATCAATCAATCTATCCCTGATGTGGTTGAACAGATTCTGCGTGAACATAACTTTAAAGGTTGGGAATTCGAGTTTAATTTAGAAAAAACGTATCCTAAACGCGAACAAATTAACCAAATCAATGAAAGTGACCGTCAGTTTATCGAACGTTTATTGAGTGAAGTGGGGATTTTTTATCGTTTTGGTTTACAAGATGAAACCCAAACCGAGGTACTTCATTTTACCGATAGTCAACGCGGCTATGTGTATGACAAAACGCTGCCATTAAATAGCCCATCTGGGCTGAGCGATAACCATGTTGACAGTGTTTGGGGATTATCTTTACGTCATCAAGTGGTTGAAAGCACTGTTTTTGCCAAAGATTATAATCATCGGCTTGCGGAAGATACCTTAATTTCCGCTGTCGCTGACATGACGCACGGTGATGGAGAGAAAACCAACTACGGCGATGTTTACCACTATAAAGGTCGTCACTTAACCCGTGGGGATAAAATTCACCCTGAAACTGAAACCGCTAACTTCTGGGCAAGACTCGACCACGAACGTTTTTTAGCAAGGCAAACATTGCTTCGTGGAGAAAGTAGTGCAGCAGACCTAACACCATTATTAGTATTAAATATTCAAGACAACTCACTTACCTCAACACTGCCTACCGTCTTCAAATCGCCAATTCTAATTACGCGATTACGCTTTACAGCTAGCCGAGATAAGGCCTTAACCGTACGTTTTGATGCCGTACCTTACACAGAGTCGCTGTGTTGGCGCCCTGCCCTTAAACCGCGTCCAGTCATTGCGGGAACGTTAATGGCACGCGTGACCAGCGCGAAAGACCACGATATTTATGCCCACCAAAATGAGCACGGATTTTATTGGGTAAAATTTGACGCTGATCGTGATGATAAAACCAAAGGCTATGAAAGTATGCCTGTGCGTTTAGCAAAACCATACGCTGGCGATACGTATGGGATGCATTTCCCGCTGATCCAAGGTACTGAAGTCGCCATTGCATTCCATGAGGGTGATCCTGACCGCCCTTATATCGCTCATGCACTCCATGACTCCCGCCATCCTGACCATGTGACGGATAAAAATAACACCCGCAATGTGATCCGTACCCCTGCCAATAATAAACTGCGTATGGAGGATAAACGCGGGCAAGAGCATATTAAGCTCAGTACCGAATATGCTGGAAAAACCCAGCTCAATTTGGGGCATTTGGTGAATGCCGAGCGTGAACAGCGTGGTGATGGTTTTGAGCTACGCACCGACAGCTGGGGCGCAATTCGCGCGGGTAAAGGGTTGTTTATTACCACCGATAAACAAGACAAAGCCGGTGGTGAAGTGCTGGCGATGGGAGAGGCAATAGCCCAGTTAAAGCAAGCGCAACAACTCACCGAATCCCTCAAAGAGGCCGCTAATGTTGCAAAAGCTGAGCTTGCAGATTTACAAGCACAAAAAGACCTCTTGTCTGAAACACTCAATGAACTTAAACAATCTGCCCTGCTTGTTTCCTCGCCAGCAGGTATTGCGCATACCACCCCAAAAAGTATTCAAACATCGGCAGGTGAAAATATCATCAATACGGCTCGCCAAAGCGCCGATTTTAGCATTGCTAAAAAATTCACCGTTGCAGCAGGTGAAATTATCAGCCTATTTGCCCAAAAACTAGGCATAAAAATCTTTGCTAACCAAGGAAAAATTGCTATTGAGGCACAGCATGATGAAATGTCATTAGATTCATTAAAGGATTTAAGTATCAGTAGTCATGATGGCAAAGTCATTATCAAAGCTAAAAAAGAAATTATTTTAACTAGTGGTGGGGGTTATATTCGTATTGCAGATGGTACGGTGGAATGTGCCGCACCCGATAAAATCATTGAACGCGGTGCTGTTTGGCAAAAATTTGGCGGCCAAAGTATCAGTGAGGCAATGCAATCATGGGAAAGCTCTGAGTTTGCAGTTAAGCCTCAACTGGTTAATTTAGGAGATTTAGGTAGCCCTCATCAACCAAAACCCGTTGGTATTTATGCTGAAGGCACAAAGAGCACTAGTACTAGTGATGCTCAAGGAAATTTATCTGAACGTAAAGGTTTAGGATTAGATCAACTCGACATTAAACTTGACGATAAATAATAGCTGTCTAATAGTCTGAAATTTCATTTTTAGAAGCCTTTATGACAGATAAATTAGACCTGTCAGCAATATCCAGTGAATGCCAGCATACCTCATATCACCTTCCTCAATGGGATGAAAATGGAAAATGTAGTTGGATTAATATTCAACTTCAACGCAAGTCCCTCAATGCAGAAGCTAAATGCATTGTGCCACCAACTAAAGTGATCCCTGTGATTTTTATTCCGGGAATTATGGGGACGAACCTGATGTCCAAAAACTCCGATAAAAAAGAAATTTGGAGAGGAGATTCATTAGCTAGTGTTTATTGGGAATGGCATTCTAAAGGAGGGCGTCAGCGGCAACAATCACTTGACCCGAATACCACAATTGTAGATAACAGAGGCAATATAGAAAAGGAAATACTCACACCTTTTTCTGATGATGGTTGCTTATTTCCTAGCCGAAAAAATCGTAATTGGGGTGCTGCGCTTGGATTTAGTTATGGCCGTTTTTTGAACGTATTTCAAGCTGCTTTACTTGATGATTGGCAAACGGAACTTGTTAATTATGAAAAAAAATACAGCTATAGAGACCCCGATACATTTGAAATACAAAGTGTAACACTAAAATATTCAGGCACTGTGAGCAAACTTGTTGGAAAAAAGTTTGATACCCATGAAAAAGAAAGCGAAGAACCATTAACATCTAATGAGTTTAACCATTTCAAACGTTTTTTATTTCCAGTTCATGTGTTTGGTTATAACTGGTTACAAGATAATAAAATATCTGCCGAATCGCTTAAAACCTATATCGATGATGTATTAAAGCTATATAGGGAACAACATGGATATGGACTCGCACAAGAAAAAGTCATTCTAGTGACTCACTCGATGGGCGGCTTGATCGCACGTTATACCTCTCAAGTTTTAGGTATGAAAGAGAAAATATTGGGGATTATACACGGCGTTATTCCTGATTTGGGTTCACCAGCAGCCTATCGTAGAATGAAAGTAGGTGCTGAGGGTGAGGGATTTTTAGGAACCGCCGGGCATGTACTTGGTTCTACAGCTGAAGAACTCATGCCTGTTTTAGCACAGGCGCCATCTGCACTACAATTGTTACCCTCACCAAAATATCGTTCTCCATGGTTAACTATTACACGTTTCTCAATTGATAATGATGTGTTTTACCCTAAAAATCATGATCCATTTAGTGAGATTTATTTGCAAAAAGATGCATGGTGGCGTCTCTATGAGTCTGACATCATAGATAAAGATAAAGTCACTAGTGAAAGTAATTGGTTCCGTTACAATCTATTAATGAAAAACCAAGTTAAGAGTTTTATAACTGAATTAGCGACTTGTGAATATCACCCTAATACTTATGTTTTCTATGGAAACAAAGAAAAAATTGATGGGAAATTAATATGGAATCAAGTAGTTTCTACTGCAAATTATTCACCTCACATCGGAATTAGGCCGCCTCCCACTAAACATAGGAGAGTACTAGAATCTGGGTATCCTCTTCAAGAATTTCAATTAACATCATCCGAAACACCCGGTGATGGAACTGTTCCTATAGAATCGTTTGATGCTATAAAAAGCAGTTGCTCGATTAAAAGTATTCTTGCTACTAATGTAGAGCATCAAAGTGCTTATGAGGTTGCTAGTTTATCTAATATCTCTGATAAACCGGCCATTAAGTTTACACTAAGAGCAATTGCAAAAATGGTTAAGGATATTCCATCAAGTGAAAGTCAATAATTATCTTACATTGATTTTAGGTATTATCATTTGCTTACTCACGATTGGCGGTTGGTTACTTTATACCTCACCTTCTCCTCTAACTAAAAAGGATAAAGTTATGATAGATTCATTATTTGAAGAAACCAAGCCTCAGTGTATTGGGCGTTATCTCATAGATGTTCCTGCATCCTTTAATAATCAACTTAATGACTTTATTTTTATTGATGAGTTTAAGATAGAGAGCAAATTTATTTACCCTCCAGCCTTTAAACAGCGCGTTGAATTACGCGAGATAGAGCTAAATGAAGCTATCAATCAACCTCAAAATAAATTACACAATGCTCCATTTGTGAAAGAAATAATTTATCTTCCTGATAATAAAGGTGTTATTTTTGATAGAAATCAATCAGGTGCTGAGGATGCATATCGAGTTTTAGAAGCTCATGTTTATGTAGATAATATCGCTTTCATTATCACAACAGATATTATAGATCTCTCAGATCCGAAATATGCTGAAGAAAAATATTCATATATTAATATTTCAGGATTCAATGAGAAAGATACAAATACAAAGCCCTTACGGCTCGCTCAAATGAAATCACTAATATCACGATTAAGTGGTCGCCTCAATGATACGATTATTCCGACGGAAAAAGGCATCTGTATTCCCAATGGTTTTATTGCTGATGATAATAATGCCCATAAAAATAGAATTTCATATACATATGAGAATAATGACCTTATCTTTGGTGTCGATGTTGATGATACTATTTTAGGCTCCGATGATACGTTATTAAGCAGGAGTCTCGGTGTATATGGCGCACTATTCAAATCTAATCAACGCACAATAAAGAAAGGTGAATTGCTGTTAGGAAAAATTCCAGCACAAGAGTGGTTGATTTCAGGTGAACAAAATCTCCATGGTCAAGGTAAACCTTTTCCGTCTTATCACTTTATTTTATTCGCAAATGAATCAATTGCTTCCTATCAACAACCTTGGCTTTCTTTTGGGATGAATAACGCCAGTAAGAAAAGCCAATATAACCAAGCCCAAATGGTCGAAATTTGGGATCGCATTGTCGGTTCTCTTCGGTATAAACCGAATTCACTTTAATATTGGGAACAATGCTATTTAGAAAAAACGTCAATATCATTGATGATTGCTAAGCTAAAATGTTTTTGAATATTCTAAATAAAATATACAATCATGAAAAAACTGTAATCTTGCAATCTATTTATTATTAAAGATAAATCACATAATTTATATCGTAACTATTTCACCCTACATGGAAAATAGTTAGGCATTAAAATCACTTTCATTATTCTCTATTTTACTTCAAGGAACTATTATGAACTCCTATTTAAAGTTATTTACCCTATCCTCATTAATTATCGGTATCGCCACTGTTTCAGGTTGTGCAACTAAAACAATGACCACTGAGCGAAATAAAAATATTACTTTAGAAAACCCTTTTGGTGGCTCTACTGAAGGGCTATGCTATAAAATCACCGCAGAAAATAAAGATTATTATGGCCGTTTAGATAAAGACGGTCACCCTTTAGTGATACCTGAAATTGCAGATAAAGATATTTCTGTTAGATTATCATTATTGTCAGACAATGATTGTAAAGAACAGGGCCTTTAATATTATCTAGCCACTATTCTTAATCTTATTTGATAATAGTCACTTGATATTTTATTAATAAAAAATTTTAATTCTAGTTGGTTTATTATGAAAGGAATTGTCTGTCTTGGCGACAAAAACACTCATGGAGGCCATGTAGTTTCGGCTTCATCCACAATGTATATTAATGGAAAACAAGTTGCGCTCGTCGGGGATATTGTTTCCTGCCCCAAACATGGAAATAACCCCATTATTGAAGGGGCAGCTTCCGCTTTTGATAATGGCATTGCCATAGTGGTTGATCAGTGCCTATGTGCTTGTGGGTGCCGAGTGATCAGCTCGGAGTCTGAAACACATACTGAATAAGCAGATAAGGACATCGCATTTATGAATTGGAATATCCCTACACTCCCTGATAAAACACCGATAAAAAAACCCAACTATAAGATTATATTTATTTTTTTCACGACAATTGTTGCGGCAATTTATACTTATAGTGTCACATTACCGGCTGAGCAAAAAACACGATTATTATTTATTGCATTTCCCATTATCGCCCTCCTGTTTTTTGCATGTATAAGTTTTTTGTATATTCGTTATCAGCATTCTGTTGTTACTTGCCATAACTGGGAAAAAGAGAAAAAAATCACAAAAAGGGAATGGCAAATATGGTGCCAATCTTCGATTACCTCAATAGCAAACGTTATCTATACCCCCGATAAAGATGGTACTGACGTTTTTTTTCAAGATGCAGAAGCCGTTCCGATGTTTCCTGATAAACCACGTCGTTTATTCAATCTTCTGCAACTTGATAACAACTTCATTACAAACCTTGATAAACAACTCGAAAGACAGTGCCCTAATTATCGGTGTTATCTTTCAAAAATTTATCTCTACGATAGTAATAATCATAATAGTAATGAAAATTTAATTTATGAACATTGGCAGCTCAAACCGATTCGATCACCTCGCTATCAAGATATTTTTTCAGTCTATGATGATAACAAACAAAACGAGGCCTTTTTAATTATAACGATCCAGTCGCAAGCAGTATATAGCGAATTTATTTCAGCTCAACTGTTTTCAACAAACAGTCAGTTCATAAGTTCAAAGGATACGAATGTAAAAATAGAACGAATAATGGAAATAGACATCCAAAACATAGATAATGAAATAATAAAGTATATTGATTACAGTGGAATATCGAAAAAAAATAAATTTCAGACTTGGATAACAGATCTTAAACAAGATATAGTAGATAAGATTCTCATCACCTATACAGAAAGAAATATTGAATATGATAAACACCACCCTATTCGTTCCTTAGCATTATCTTATTCAACGCCTCATCCTAATGCATTTTTAACGTATCTTTCATTAATAACAGAAATATCAACAAAAACAGAAACAGACCAAGTCCTCATTCATCCAAATCCTCACGGTGCCAGTTACGCAGTTTACATTCACAGGTCTTAATATGAAAAATAAAATATCCGCAAGCTTTCCTCGTGGGAAACTATTTGTGATTTTTTTACTCTTACTTGTAATTTTATCAATTGTTCTGTTTGTGGCTTATCAATATAAACATTTTGATTTAATGCCGTTCTATATCGGAATATCTATAGTTAGTGTAATTACTTTATTAGGCATTTATTTTTATCCTATAAAAAATCAATTTTCACAAAAAAAACAACAAAAAGAATTTAAGCCGCAAAGTAGCTCGATGGATTTAAATATTGAAACTAAAAAATTTAGTCTATTGTATGATGACATTATTCAATCACTACGTCGTCAATACGGCACGTTCTGGCATTCCAAGGTCTCCATTTACCTTCTCCTCGGCTCCCACTCTGCGGTCGAAAAACTCGCTCCTAGCCTGACGCAAGAAATTTGGCAAGAGTGTGATGGTACCTTACTTATTTATGGTGGGGATATTGGTAGTTCGGTAGACACTGAGCGTTTGGATACCCTCAAACAGCTGCGTCGACGTCGCCCGCTCAATGGCGTTATTTGGGTGACAGAAAACAGCATTTCATCTCAACTTTTAGACAACAAAATTAACTTCACCAACCTGAATACTGCTACAGCTCATAACGCGGGGCGGACTATCCAAAACCTCTTTCAAACGTTAGGTTGGCGCGCCCCTGTCTGGGTTTGGAGTGTCAGTGATCAACAACAATCCCTTAGTGCAGCAGAAACCCCTTCCATCCTCTGTATGACTGAGCCTAATATGTCTGCTGAATCACTTTCACCCAGCCTGCTAAGCCTCATTCCTGCATTAATCGTTAACGGAACTCAAGCGTTACTACGTGAACAAAAACACACATACCTGCTTGCTTTAGCACAATTTTTACAAGCTGGAGGAAGCCAACAACTCGCCACTGCATTAGCGCCGCTCAATACACAATTACGTACACTGCCTTTTTCGGGGATCGCATTTAGCCCTTCGATCAGCCGCGCCAATCAGCAACGTTTACCTAATAGCTGGCATCCTGATATCCGTTGGAGAAGCTGGTTAAATGTGCAATCTGAACTGGCAGCAGCTTTACAACCCGCTTCTTTAGGTGTTGATAAGAAACGTATCGTTCAATACGGTGCCGCCACTGCCATGACGCTCTGGGGCGCAGGTATGATTGTCTCTTACCTTGCCAACCGCCAACTTATTGAAGAAAGCTATCAAAGTGCCACCGTCGCCGCAAATAACCAATTACCTGAAACAGAACGCCTCAAAGCCCAATATGATTTCCAGCAAACCCTAGGTTTACTCAATCATCGCGAACAAACTTCTGTGCCTTTCTGGCTCCATTTTGGGCTAAACAGTAATCAGCCACTATTAGCCCATTTATGGCCACTGTATCAGCAAACAGTACTCCCTCCTCTGCGAGATAATATCCGCCAGCAACTTGAGCAACGATTACAAGCCTATGCCCAATTATCACCAAATAGTGATGAACGTCGCCAAGCTACTCAAAGTGCGTATCAAGATTTAAAAACTTATCTAATGATGAGTACACCAGAGCGTATGGATCCGACTTTTTTCACCAACAGCGTTCTGACTAACCTTCCCGCACCTAAAGGAATGAATGAAGGAGAATGGCACACACTCGGAAAAGAGTTGTTAATGTTCTATGCCCAGCAGCTACTCCAACATCCTGAGTGGCAATTAAAATCTAATAATAACCTTATCAATCAAAGTCGCACGTTGCTCATTCGACAAATCGGCCAACGTAGCGAAAGTGCCTCGTTATATCAAAAGGTGCTTTTGCAAGCACAACATCAATTCCCTGATATGACATTAAATGATATGACTGGCGATACCGATGTTAGCTTCTTATTAACTACTGAAGAGTTTGTACCGGGAATTTTCACCCGCAAAGCGTGGGAAGAGTCCATTGAGCCAGCAATCATAAAAACTGTCGAATCGCGCCGCAATGAAATTGATTGGGTACTGAGTGATAGCCAGCACGAACTGAGCCAAGAGGTTTCCCCAGAAGTTCTCAAACAGCAGCTAACTGAGCGTTATTTTGCCGATTTTTCAAGCAGCTGGTTAAACTTTTTGAACAGTCTGCAATGGCGACATACCGAAAGCCTATCCGATACCATTGACCAACTCTCATTAATGAGCGATGTTCGCCAGTCCCCCGTAATTGCACTGATGAATACCCTTGCTTACCAAGGTAAAACTGGGCGTCAAACAGAAAAACTGGCTGACTCTTTTGTCAACTCAGCTAAAGAACTTCTCAACAAAGAACAAAAACCGGTAATCAGCCAAAAAGCCGAGTTTACGGGACCATTGGAAAACACCTTCGCTCCCATTCTGAACTTTGTCGAGCCGCAAGCCAACTCTCAAGCTGGCGATAACCTCAGTTTGCAAGCCTATTTAACCCGTATCACTCGCGTACGATTAAAACTACAGCAAGTGGTCAATGCCCCCGATCCACAAGCGATGTCCCAATCCTTTGCTCAAAGCATTTTAGAAGGAAAAAGCGTTGATTTTTCCGAAACACGAGATATGGGTAGCTTGATAGCCGCCAGTTTTGGACAAGAGTGGCAAAGTTTTGGTGATGCACTGTTAGTGGAACCTATGACCCAAGCTTGGCAACAATTACTGACACCAACCGCTCAAGGCATCAATAGCGAATGGAAAAATGCCATTGTCAATGAATGGAATAACGCCTTTGGTGGGCGCTACCCACTCAAAGAGACCCAAAGTAATATTTCTTTGCCTTTGATGGCACAATACCTGCGCCCTGACAGTGGCCGTATTCAGCGCTTCTTAGAAACTCGTTTGCAAGGCGTTTTACGTAAAGAAGGGAATCACTGGGTGCCAAATAGTACTAATGCGCAAGGGCTACACTTTAATCCCGCATTTTTGAAAGCGTTAAACACGCTCACTGAATTAGGCGATGTAGCCTTCGCCAATGGAGAAGCACGCCTCTATTTTGAGCTACGTCCGGGAACTAGTAAACAGGTGATGCAAACCATATTGGTGATTGATAAGCAAAAACTTACCTACGATAACCAATTCCCGCAATGGCAACGCTTTGTGTGGCCTGCCGATACAGTTGCGTCCGGTGCATCACTTTCTTGGATGGCGACTTCGACGGGAACACGACTCTATGGCGATTACCCTGGAGTATGGGGTTTTATTCGTTTACTTGAAACTGCCCATGTTGCCCCCTATGCGGGAAGCACCAGTAGCTATACTGTGACATGGAAAACACCTGATGGTAGCACGCTCAATTATCAACTTCGCACTGAAATGGGCCAAGGCCCACTGGCATTATTAAAACTTCGCAACTTTGTACTGCCAGAAAAAATCTTCTTGGATTAGTCCTAATAGGAAATTGTTACATGCCTTTAATGACTGCATTACGCACAGCCTGCTTTACAGGTAACCCACTTGCTGCGGATCAATTAGTAGAACAACAAGTTGTGTTGTGGGAACGCTGGTTACTGCCTATTACTCCCGAAAAGCCAATTGGAGAAGATCCTGGCTATGATGATGACTTCGAACGCATGAAAGAAGAAGTCAATAAACTGTCAGGATCAGATACCGAATTGATTTGTTCCCTTGCCGAAAATCTTCTGACTAACAGGTGTAAGGATGCACGTGTTGTTACTTACTACGTTTGGGCGCGATTACATCGAGAAGGCGAAAAAGGTTTAGCCGACGGATTAGGTTTACTCGCTGGGTTACTTCGCCGTTACCATGATACCTTATTACCAAGCCGCCCAAATAGTCGGAAATTAGCCATTGAATGGCTTGCAGGTCAACGTGTTATTGATAGCTTGTCTCTCTACCCTGAAGTGGATAGCAACGAGTTTTCTCGCATCGTCGCACTACTTGGAGCTATTACTGAAGAATTTACGGCATGGGATGAAGCGAGTCGCCCTAACCTCAGTCCACTACTACGAGCATTGGAAAACCGACTCGCCCAATCGGGGGGAGCGAATACTGTTGTTCCGCAGAATATCAAAGCTGCTGAAAATATATCCTCCAAACAAACGGCTTCAGGCATCAGCACAATTGCCCCTATCCAATCGGGTCGAGAGTTACTGGATCAAGCTAAAGTATTAGCGAATTATCTACGTAACCAACCCAATGGTTGGCTATCCGGTCATCGACTGATGAAATCAGTACGTTGGGATACCCTACACCAGTCTCCTCCTCAAAATCAGCAAGGTTGTACTCGACTTGCCCCTCCACGCTCAGATGCCAGAGCGCAATTAAAACGTTTATATTTACAACAAAATTGGCTAGAGCTAACTGAGCAAGCTGACCGATTATTTGCCGAGGGTGTTAACCATTTTTGGTTAGATGTGCAGTGGTATTTACATCAAGCATTGAGTAAATCACCTGCACCTTGGGATGGTTGGGCGGACGTGATTGCGTCTGATTTAAAACAATTTTTACTTCGTTTGCCTGGATTAGAAAATCTCGCTTGGGAAGATGGCACTCCTTTTGCCGATGAAGTCACATTAGCTTGGATCAAACAACATATCCTTGAAGAGAATATGCAATCCCTACACCATATACCCACTCAAGATACCGATGAAGGGGATAACGGTTCCATATTTGCGTTAGAACAAGAAGCCTTAACCCAAGCCGACATGGAAGGCGTGGAGGCCGCTTTAGCGTGGTTAATGTCTCGTCCGCATATACAAACCTCCCGCCAAAAATGGTTATTGCAACTGGTGATGGCAAGAGTCGCAGAGCAATTTGCTCGCCATGATTTAGCCTTGAATTTACTGCGAGAATTAGACCATCGCGCTGAACAAATGCACCTTTCTGATTGGGAACCTCATTTTATTTTCGAAATCAAAGCGCGCCAGTTACATTTACTACGAGGAAAATGCCAACGTAACACCCCAGATAAAGCCGACTTACATCATCAAATGACAGATTTACTCGCTCAATTAACACGGTTAGACCCCGTGAGAGCACTCGTACTTTATCCTTAAAATTAACACTATTAAACTTGATGAACGGAGAGTCACGCTAATGGATGATTTAACCCTTCGCTACTATGATGCCGAAATGCGATATTTGCGTGAAGCAGCGAAAGAGTTCGCTCAAGCTCACCCTGATCGCGCAGCGTTATTAGATTTAGATAAAGCCGGAACTCCCGATCCTTTTGTAGAACGACTCTTTGAAGGTTTTGCCTTTTCAATGGGGCAACTTCGTCAAAAAATTGATGATGATTTGCCAGAGTTAACGGAAGGACTAGTAAGTCTGTTATGGCCACATTACTTGCAAACAATTCCATCTCTGTCAATTGTTGAGCTATCGCCGGATATTCAGGAAATGAAGCTTTCATCAGTGATCCCTGCTGGCTTTGAAGTGCTTTCACGTCCTATAGGCCCCAAAAAAACCGTATGCCGCTACCGTACAACACGCGATTTAACACTCAACCCAATTGCCTTATCGGAGGTCAATTTATCCACTGAGCCCGACGGTCGCTCAGTTTTGCGTTTGCGTTTCGACTGTGCAAAGCTAGCAGACTGGAAACAAATTTCCCTTAATACAATTTCTTTTTATTTGGCTGGCGATGTGCCAACCACATATGCACTCCACTTAGCGCTAACAAAGCAAGTTGCAGCAACCTATATTCGTTTGCCTTCTTCACCTGATCGTATTCGTTTACCATACTGGTTTTCACCAGGTGGATTTGCCGAAGAAGACCGTCTTTGGCCAAAAGCCGATAGTACCTTTAGCGGTTATCAATTACTGCTTGAGTATTTTTCTTTTCGTGAAAAGTTTTTTTTCGTCAACTTGAAAGGACTGGGGGAAATCCAGCTCCCCACAGAGCTTAGCCATTTTGAGTTGGATATTGTGCTTAACACACAATGGGATAGTGACATCCCGTTAAGTATAGATAATTTAAAACTACATAGCGTTCCAGTAATTAATTTATTCAATGTTGAGGCCGACCCACTCACTGTAAACGGATTAGAAAGTGAATATTTACTGCGTCCTCGCCGCTTGCAAGATGGGCATACAGAAATTTATGCTGTCGATAAGGTTCATGGCACACGACGAGGAGAGCATATTCATTATGTGCCTTTTAGTAGTTTTCGCCATCGTGGAGGTATGCTACGTCACAATGCTCCTGAGCATTACTACCATACGCGAATTAAGCGTGGCGTAAACGGTTTGCATGACACTTGGTTAATTTTAGGTGGAGAGCGTGAACCCCCAATCGCATCCCTTGAAAGCGAAACACTATCTCTACAATTAACAGGTACGAACGGGCAGCTTCCTCGCAAATCACTACAGAGTACAATACTCGATAGAACTGAAGAAACCTTACAAACCCACTTAAGGGTGCATAACTTATGCAAACCGACCTTACCATGCTATCCCCCCGCTGAAGATAGGTTTCACTGGCGTGTATTAAGCCATCTCGGTGCTAGCTTTCTTAATATGATGGACAATGTGGATGTGTTACGTGGCACTTTGGCGCTTTATGATTGGCGAGAAGATGATCTCAACAGCCGTAAACTCGACGCCATGTTCCATGTTGAACAGCATCTTATCGAACGTTTTGAGAAAGGTTTTCTGCAACGTGGTATTGCTATTGACATCACTCTCGACAGTAGTGGTTTTAATGGTGATGGGGATATCCATCTTTTTGGTGAAATGCTTAATCGCTTTTTTGCTCTCTATACTGATGTACACCTATTTAATCAACTGACTTTACATATTGTACCGACAGGAAATAGCCTAACATGGACAGAGAATCACCCTCAGTAAATCAAATTATTGATGCTCTTGGGGCACGCCTTCCGTTAGTTAATTTCTATCGGTTTTGTCAACTTCTAGAGCAGTATAATCAGCAACACCTACCTTTAGGTAGCACTCAAGATCCAAAAACAGACGCCATTCGCTTTCGCCCTCATCGCGGAATGGGATTTCCAGTCACTGAAATTAAAGGGCTGGATATTGAAGATAGATATCGAAACAGCTCCGTTCCCAGTATTCGAACCACTTTTTTAGGCTTATATGGTATAACGTCTCCACTACCAACTGCCTATATTGATGACATAGCGCAGAGGCGAGAAGGCACTGAATCACTCACCGATTTTCTAGATATTTTTAACCATCGGCTCATCACCCAGTTTTATCGCATATGGCGTAAATATTCCTATCCAGCCACTTTTTTAGCGGGTGGTAAAGATGAAACTTCCCAGTATTTATATGGATTAATCGGCTTAGGTATCCCAGGAACAGCGCAGCATATTCAAGCACCACTATCGCGCTTTTTAGCTTTACTCGGCACATTACGTTTTCCGACGCGCACTGCTGAAGGCGTCATTTCACTAGTGAAATTACTCGCTCCTGATACTCAGGTACAAGTAAAACCTCATGACCCGAGACGTATTGAGCAAGAAAGTCTATCAAAGCTATCTTGTCAAAAACCAATGACATTAATCAACAAACCCGTTTTAGGTCAGTATGCAACGGATGTAAATAGTCAAATCTTAATTATGTTACAAACAGATAACCTTAATGAGGCACGCAACTGGCTACCTGATGGGCAGTTGTATCAGGATTTACTCGCGTTACTTCATGTCTATCTTGGTTCGCGCGTTAATGCTCGACTCAGCCTAAAATTACCGAGATCATTATTACCTAATGCAGCGTTAAGTACACAATCTCATCAAGGAGTACAACTAGGCCGCACTGCGGCCATGGGCGCATTAAACCCTCAAGCTAACCTTAATGACCCTTTGATTGTGTTAAATTTGGGGCGCTATCAGCGATTGACTCCTTCACCACAACCTATACCCACCACAAATTATGCTAATTATCGATTTTAATTTTGGAATATATTCATGAAACAGAGACTTTTATTGTCATTTTTCGGTAAAGCTTTATTGTTAATCGCCACGATAAACCTCACGGCTTGTGGGCTCACCCAAATGGTCAGTGATGGTACTCGTAGTGCTGCAAACGCGATTTTCTACAAACAAGTCAAAGTTGTACACTTAGATTTTGTTGCACGAGAAGCCTTAAATACCGATGATACTGGCACCTCGCTATCAACCATTATCCGTGTTTATCAACTAAAAAATTTCGAAAGCTTTGCAGAAAGCGACTATGCCACACTTTTCGCTAAAGATAGCCAAGTACTCAAATCCTCATTAGTTACACAAAAAGACCTGCGAATTCGTCCTGGTGAATCGATTTCTCTCGATATGCCCCTCGAAAAAGAGGCTGAATTTGTCGCGGTTGCTGCTATGTTCCATCATCCCGACCTTGTGACAGACAACTGGCGAGTAATTATTCCTAAAAAACGTTTACTACCTGATGAGCCTCGCCTACTTACTCTTCTCGATAACACTATGACTTTAAAGCCACTCGGAGAAAAATGATCATGTCCCAACCTTCGCTGTATGAAATGTTGACGGGCTACTTTGCTGGGGGGCTAATGATTGATGACATTCCTGAACACGATCAGGTGATCCTTTCTGTCATGGATAATATCCGTCGTATCCTTAACGCACGCGCAGGTAGCATTGAGCACCTGCCTGATTATGGTTTGCCTGATATGAGCAAACTTATCCAAGGGCTTCCCGGAACAGCTCATAATATGATGAATCTTTTATCAAAAACGCTACTAAAGTATGAACCGAGGATCAAGTCACTCTCATTAGTGTTATTGCCACAAAATAGTTTTGGGACACTACGTTATGCCCTTGAGGTGGAACTATATGAAAAAGGGTTGATCCGCTATGGTACTGAGTTTGTACCTGATGGACGTATTCTACTCCATCATTTAAAAAAACAATTTGACACAATTTAATTTCTACCAAGTGTGCTTTTTTCTTCGATTTAGACCAACAATTGCATGAGACGATGATGACCCCTGATTTGAACACATTACGCCTAGGCGGCGACCCACGCACATTAGCTGATTTTTCTGCTCTAAAAAATGAACTAAATAAACGCTTTCACCCTGCTCGTCCCGATATTGACTGGACGCGTGCACATGAGCTGTGCTTATCCTTATTCAATCAAAACGGGGCTGACTTACAAACTTGTGCTTGGTTTACCTTAATTCGCCAACACCAAAACGGTATTGTTGGCCTCAATGAAGGCCTCATTCTACTTCAACATTTATTGAATCAGCACTGGCAAGGGCTCTGGCCGCAACAAATTCACGCTCGTGTTGAAATTCTGGCGACACTGAGTCAACAATTAATCACTGGATTACGAAGTCATCCCCCTGTCTATACCGACCTTTCTGCACTTTACCAAGCCGAATCTCACCTCAAACAGATTGGACAGTTGCTACAAACTCTAGAATTAAAACACCTTACCCAACTAGAACGGCTGCACAACTTACTGACAACTCAAGCAAAACAATTAGAAAGCACCGATGCGCCAGACAGTGGTTTTATCCCACCAACACCGTTACAGATACCAAAAGTCCCCCCTACTACGTTTCATGCCAATATCGCGACAACACCTGTATCGATTAAGGCTAATGCAACCATTAGTACTGCGCCTCCCACTAAGCCATCTTATCGTAAGGGACTTTGTATTGGGATCGCTTTGGGCACCGTTCTTACAGGGACACTTTGTGCTGGGGCATTATATATTCTCCATCCACCAGTCAATAACCATATCTTAGCGCAAGTACTACCCCAATTACCTGAATTTACACCTAATATTGCATCGATAATTGAGCAACAATTACAACCTAATCCAAACCAAACAACTTCTTTTTCTAATGAGAAACTGAGTGCTATTGACCGCTATCTAACCGAACTGGGCGCGGTATCACCGATTTGGGCACAGCAATATAGCTGGAATATGGTCAATTACCTGACAACTCAATTTGGCACTCAACCTGAAGTGCGCGTATTGAATGATAAATGGCTACAAGCCATGCAGATCAATGCCGTTTCAGCAACGCAAATGAGGCAGTGGTCTCAGGGAATGGAGCAGCTTAATCATTTGAGTGAACGATTGGACAAATTAGACGGTAAACCGCGCAGCTACATCACGGGCTCTGAACTAAAAACGATTATTTTTACTGCTCGCCAGCATTTTAATCAAGGTTTACCCCTTGAGGAAGAACTTCGCCGCTTGGAAGAGCGGCAAGCACAAGGTGTGGTACCTGAATCGGAATACCAACGTATCGATACCCATTTTAAACAATTACTGAATCGATATGCGTTGTTACGCGATACGCAGGAAAAATCATGAATATCCTATCACTTACATTTAAGCCAACTGCTTTCATTCATGGGGTAAAAAAATGACACAATATTTATTGCCCGTATTCCTTTCTCTGAGCTACCCCATTGTTGTCGTAGCACAACCATCTGATTCACTTTTTAACTGTGAAAAATACAACCAAAACAATGATAAATATGAGCAATGTCAACAACGCGAAATAGCCTGCCAAACACTGATTGATAGTACACCATTAAGGGCTTCACTGCCTACCACGAGTACTTTTATCATAACAGGTAATGAAAGGGCCTATTTTCATGCCTTTCCATCAGAAATGTGCCGTTATGAAAATAAATTTGTGATCCCTGGGGACCGTTTAGGTTTCGTCGGGTATACGACTCAACCCCCCATTGTTAATGATGAGCATACATATATACTTCTTAGTTATAATGGGGTATTTGGCTGGATAGATACACGTCAAGTGGAAGCCTCTGAGGAAAAAAACTGTGATGAAATTAATAAATTAGCGCAGGAAGAAGCAAGCACCCAAAAAGGAAGAATGGGTCAGACCTATTTGATTAATTATCCAAGAACCCCCATATATTCCGCGCCAGATCTTGATTGCCAAGATAATAAACGTTACTTAATTCAAAATGACCGCGTTAAAGCAGTATACCCGGACCCCATTAATGGTTTTTATTTTGTAAGCTTTACTCATTCCTCTACAGGGACACATACGTTTGGCTGGCTACAAACACAACCGCTTGTTTCAGTGCCTAATGTAATGGACCCTAACGAACTGCCAGCTATACCGCCAGATATCGTTGTTTTAGACTTTTATGATAATGACCTACTCCCCTCTGACTACTCATTTCACCACAACTATGAGTCTGATTTCATTACACCTGAACTTTTGGATAAAATTTCAAACTCCATCACATGTGATTATGGTGATGAAGATGAATTTTCAGCAGAGCAAAAAGCCATTTGTGATATAGAAAGGGAATGCGATCAACGAGGATGTAATTGGGATGGGACGTGGATACCAGGAGGCGCTAACTATTATACTAAGTCACAAGATGTCCTTAATTCATGGGTAGAGAATCGCAAAGCCAAAGTACTGTCAATTAACAAACAAAATGCCATTGTCGATTTAATTTTAGGTGAGGGAAAACCTTATCCGCTTCATTTAATTGTTCGGTTAATCAACACGGATGGAAAATGGATGATTAATCAAATTGATGAGGTTAAGGTTAAATAGTTATTTTAATGAATTGGTTAGCGCTATTTTATGCAAATCCCTGTTTATTATAATGGTAAAACAGACTGATTTTTTAATTTCAATAAGGATTCTAATAAGTGAACTTCACTGACATAACAACTCGAATAAAAGAAAAAAATGGATTGAAAATTTTTTTAGCTATTTCTTTGGCAGTAATATGGTTTAACCTTGATTATAATTTATTGCAAATTTTTTTGGCATATATTGTGGAACCATTGCATCTAGAAGCATTTTTTATTCTAATATACCGATTAACATCAATTGCACTATTTGTATTACTATTCTTATTTTTTCGATGGTATAGCAAAAACATTGGTGAAATAGCGCTGGGAAGGGTATTCTCAATAAAATCAGTTATCCCATTTCTTCTAACCATTCTTCTATCTGTGCTTGTTATTGCTTATTTTAAATTAGGCGGTGATATGGTTACAAGAGAACTCCTCATATTTGATGAGGGAGTTATCAATAACATATTGTTATTCATTCTAACATTTATCATAAGCCCCATTGTTTATGAAGTCATCTTTAGAGGCATTGTGTTTAGCGCAATCCAAAAAGAAAACAAAACAATCATTTGGTTATTTTCTGTTATACCATTTGTTATATTCCACATTTATACAATGACTAATGTAATTTCTCCTTCGATTTGGGTGAGGATCATGATTTACCAGTATGATGTGAGCATCATGCTAATTCTTCTTTCATGTGTTTTGACGTTTGCTCGAATGAGATCGGGCGGTGTGCTATTACCTATAATATTGAACTCATTATTTTTTATGTCATATATTAAAATGATGTGATTTTTTAAATTGGGTTGTGTATATCAGTATATATCTAACCAGAATTAATATTGTGCACGCCCAATGACATTAATGGTACTTTAGTGATTTAATAAGTGTAATAATCTATTAAGTGGTTCACATCCCCCCTAAAAAATTTCAAGTTAACTAAAAGTTGAATGTTATTTTAAATTTGAACTTTAAGTTTTTTGGCTACACAGTCTCAGCCATTTAAAATATATCATTAAACCTACTGTTAGCCTTTATTCTGCTGAGCTAAAAATACCTGCATAAATTTTTCAAGATGTTTTATTTTCCCTTCAAGTTCATTTACAGTTATCATAAATACACCTTCATCGACTGGAGCCGCGGATATAGACAAATAATCACTCTCCCAATTCATCCCCATCTCTTCTTCATCACATCCCCAATCTTCAGCATCAGGATTAATTTGCATCTCAATTTCTGGGTGCAGTGAATCTGCTAGAGTTAGAATAAAACCTTCATAATAAAAATGAGTTTCATGATCGTTAATTTCAACCATCTTAACACCTAAGGGAAGCCACCTTTTCCTCAGGAAGAAAACTAAATCATTAAACTTAGTAAAGTTCATAGTATTTCCAATAAAGTATATTTTTTAAATTTTATTTCAGTCTACAGCTAAATAAAGCATTCGAAGCTAAACCAAAATAATATTAAAAATTCATCTCAAATCGAACATCAATAATTTTTTCAATGGGAGTTTTATTTATCAACGTTAACTCTCCATTTTCCAATAAATAATAATATCGAAAGGTTTCATGCGTATCTTCATCAGTGCCAGCAGCTATAATTAATCGACTATATTTATCTATATACTCAATTTTTTCACCAATAACCTCACCTTGCATTGAGTAATATACCGTAAACGATTTATTTAATGCTTTCCCTGTTTGTTTGTTAATAAACGCAGTTGAATGCTTCAACAAGGGCAAAAAACAACGAGGGAGCCCCTTTTTCAACCAGTAAATTCCGCCATTCTTTGGGGTTCGTTAATTTAGTTATCGGGTTGGATAACGCTTCCTGCCAGTCCCCATTTTTAATAACATCACCAACCATGTCTGTGGCGATATCCTCCGGAAGACTTTTCATTTCATCGAGAAAATGTTGCCATCCATTATCCATCATCGATTGCAATTTTCCCGGCACTTCATCCTCAAACGGGGTACCTAACCCTGAAAAGTAGTGCTTACGGTAAAGGAGTGAATGGGTATTTTACGGCTCATCCGGATATGCTCGATAAAGTTTTGCGATACTACTGAGGCGTGCTTCCGACGCATCTTGTTCAATATTTCGCCCTGTACCATCGAAAAAATACCCCACATGCAGCACCGACGAACAATTACCTATATTATACTCTTCGGCTTGCCCTGCTCGGCGTGACGCAGCAATTAACGTATCACATTCTGCGATTGAGAGATCACTTGATTGCACTCCTGAGTCTTTCATTCTATCCATTATGGTCGTTTCCGTTACAATTTATTGCTCTAATGCCGCTACGAGTTCTTCCGTCGTCATTCCACGCTTCCATGGAGTACCTAAATCTTCTCCCCACCATAATCGCACTTGATCATTAGGCAAAAAAAATACATGCAAAAAACGGTCTCCCCGTTTTCTTTTTGGAAGTGGAAGTGTGGCCTCTCGGGTTTCTTTCCTTAACCCAGCATCATATTGATCTCCCGTAACACTCAGTGTCCAGACTACATGTGCCATATCTCCTTTAATTATCCCGCAACATGCGGTTCCACCTTGAATACCACCATAAATATTATTGGGGTTATAAGCTGAAACATTGCCACCCGCAACGCCATTCACACTAAATCCTATAATTGGTCGATCTATCTGCGTATTGATCACCAAAATAGCCCCCCCTTGCGGCGGCCCCCAAATGATTAACCACGTAAACCAACTCACCCACCCTAAAAATGCAACCAGCAAGAGTCCAAGTAGCCTTTTTTTATACTGAATAAGGCATTGAGATATGCGCAAGATATTTTGTTTTATATTCATCAATCACAACCTAGTAATACGTTTTGCATAACTGGAAAGCACCTTTTCTAAACTGCATTCCCCTTGAGCCACTTGAGCCAATTGCGAAAGCACAAATTCCGACATTAACACTGATCGTTTTCCATTCAGGTAAAACAACGCATATAGCCGTCTATCTGCTCTTTCTTGCATCCCCGCATCACTGGCTTTCTGTAGCGCCTAAATGATCTTCTGCCGTGAATGCACGGCGGAAAATGCTGGCTCATTGGCATCTGTTGCCATTGGGCTAAAACACTTTTGACTTCGGGGTCATCATCAATTTGCTGCCAAGTCGTCTCATCCAAATACACCGTTCTGTCGTGGGTTTTGGGCTGCGCTTTAGTAGTGATATCGGTCGGTTGCCAGCCCGACAATGTCTGGTGCCACCACGTGGTTGTGCCCGAAAACAGGTAGTAGTGCCAATCTTCTTTCTGGCAACGGGCTAACACTGGCATCACCGCATGGATATAAAATCGGCTCACTATCGTTTCGAGGTCGGGTTTTACCAAGGTACAGCCCCATGCCAATTGCATCGCCAAGGGTTTGAGCGCTAATGATGAAAAAATGACGGTGGCAACTTGCTGAAACTGCGCCATTTCAGCGGCTAAATCTGCGTTGTTTTTCACCTGATACAGCCAGGGTCCCACTCATTTGGCTTCAATTAACTGAGGGTGCTGATAAAGGGAATACAGAGAACGCGTATGTTTTTGCTGAAAAGGCTCAATGGTCTGTTCGGCAAACGCCCCGCCCTCGATTAACAGGTAAATATTTTTCTGTGATTGATTTGCCGCTTGAACTAAATTTTCCATGGCTAAAATTTCCTAAGGTCAACACGGGGATCATTGCCTGCTATGGCATTGAGCAGGCACGGAATACAAATGGGTAAAGACACTGCCGGAAATTGTGCCATCTTCATCGGTAAAGTATTCGGCCCTGCGGTGGCCATCTTCGGCACCTTGCGCAAATAATCCCCCGAAGTGCCGTATTCTATTTTTCCGTTCTCCAATTTGAGGTAGCTGCCGCCACCGTTCAGGATAATCCGTTTTTTGCCAGTAAAATTGATATCTGCCCCCGAGGTGATGGTCTGCTTGACTGCTCATCTGCGCTAATAAACAGCCCTTTACCCGCGCGAATGGTGTCCCATTCGTCGATAAGAATAAAAAAGCAAAAATGCCACATTGAGCATGGCACTTGGGGCGTTATTTTAGTATCGCAATTCAGTCATACAAATTATTCTGGATTGTCTAATTTTTCACCTTCTGCATCAAATCGCTCTTGCCATTCTTTCGTTAAGCGTTCATCAAGCCGGATCTCTCCTGAAATGGCACTGTTTCATCATTTTAGTTACGATCCTTTCATAGATAGCCAAGGGTATCTCACTATTTAACAATCAAATAAGTTATTTATTGGAAATATAAACTTCTTTTTCCGAAAGGAAAATCAATGCAATAAAATAAATGAGTGAAATAACACCGATAACAATCGAAATCCAATTTAAACCTGCTAGTGTATAAAAATAATTAGATACTCTATTCAGTAAGAACATAATGAAACAGATAGCAATCGGATGTCGGTAACCAATACTACGCAATCGCTGAATTTCCAGTAATGAAAAAGTACAATAAGCGATACCATAAATGATAAGAATAACCAAACCATAAGCAAATGAAATGGAAAACCCCAAATCCAAGTCAATACTTTTTGATAGAGCCTCATGAGTGTATCGATAATTAGCACTTACAAATAAAGAATTAATCACCTTAATTGATAGTGTCAATAAAATAGCAGTTAAAATATAATAACAAAAAAATGAAAGTGACTTTCTTTTGGTATATAAAAATGCGGTGCCTATTTTTCCTTCTGACATATGCTCCCTTTTTGATGTCGTTATTAGGATCAGTTCAAGTAATAAAGTCTACTATATTTAAAACTTAGGAAATCCGGTAAATATAAAATCATTTCCAACACCTTGAGGGGCTTGTGGTGGAATATACACCTCAGGCTCATCCGGTGCAAACTGCCCAGAGAGTGGCTCCATTAAACGAATATAAAAATAGTGATAATCTATTCCTTCTGCGCGCTGTATATCGTGGATAAACCAACTATAGAGCTCATTTGAAACAGGAACATATGATACCGGAAATGGCATATTATCATATCCCGCCGTACCACAGTCGATATAGTATTGTGCCCGACGTTTAGCGGGCCAGTATATTTTATCAAAAATATCAGGAGGGACTGGATTAAGCCTTCGTGTTTTGACCTGCCATGCCATTCTTGCTACATCTGATAACCAACCCCAATTTTTCTTCAATAACGCCATTTTTTCAGAAGCACCGAACGCAGCTTGTCTAGACTTAGCTGAAATATTAAAACCACCTTGATGTGAACCTGCGGATAATAATTCAGCTTTTTCTTGATCCTCTAACTTTCGTAACTCATTTTTATATTCATAATGTTTCTGACCTAACCACGCAAAATAGCTATCAAGATGGGCATTTAAAGCTGTATAACTTAATTTTTTAAGCGGAAGACCTGATTGGTAAAATTCAACCCACTCCGTCGCCTTTTTACCTTTCACTTCTTGTTCATCTTGAAAATAGAGCCATGTTTCGAAATCCGTCTCGCGAAGTTCATCGAGTTCAGGAAACGGGACCCCTGCATGAAACGCAGCTAAATGCATTTTGTTTAAGGCGACCTTAGCGAGTTCTTCATTGGGCTTCTGTTCATTATTTCTTAATCCCCCGCCAATATCCTCACTGCAACCAGGTAATAGTTCCTCTTGATGATGCTCCCCACTTCTACCTGTTAAATAGAGACAGCGCCATTTGCGTTTTTCATGCGCAGCAATCAGATGCAAAGACTTTTTAACTTGCTTAGGTAACGGAGTCATATGGTCAATGTACTTACGCCCTGCAACGGTAGTAATTAATGAATCAACCGCAACCTCTGTCACTTTATTGCTTTTTGCCATTATCGTTAGTGCTTTCAGCCCATAGTCCAGCCCATTGTCATCACTTTGAGGCGTGTCACGAGAGCAATCAAATAAACCAACAAAAGGAATATCCACCCAAGCACCACCGTGAATCCCCCCGTAAAAATAGAGGCCCGTATCATAATCTTTTTGGCAAATTTGGTTAATTAATACGCCGATAAAGTATCGGGCTAGTGTCGCTCCCATATCAAAGCCAAAGACTGAAACTGATATGCGATGAAGTGGAATGTCTCCCGTCTCTTTCGCTTCTTGGTAAGCCTGTTTAATGACTTCTTTTAAATCATTAATCCGTGTTTCAACCCCAGTCAAAAAGTTATAGGCAATAAACTCGTTATCCCTTAAAAAAGGTGCTGCCTCAATGCCTTTTTTGGTTATTTTGGCCGTATAATCGATAAGAGTCTCCCCCATCAATTTCATTTGCCCTTTAGGAGATAATAATTCTTCAATCTCTTTAACTCCACCGCCACCAAATAAAGTATCAATACCAATATCTTTAAACGCATCAATCTCAGCATTGACAATTTCATCCTTAGTCTCATCTTTAAAATCACTATAGACTTCCGATGCGACCTGACCTGCCTTTTTATCCGTAAGAGCTTGATAAGGAGTTCCTAGGCCTGAAATATAATATTTCCAATAAATATCATTTTCTGTACTTTCTTCTGTTTTTTTGAATGCATAAAACAATTTAGCGATATTTGATGTCTTTCCTTTTGGCTCATCTAAATCCTTATTTCTCCCAACACCATCAAAAAACAAGCCTATATGCAAAGATTTCGAACAATTTCCTAATTTCCCCTCTCGAGTATGTTTTGCGCGATTACTTGCCCCTATAATAGCATCAGTGCTTGCCCTTTTTTCATTACTCATGGCTTTCCTCCGTTAAACGTTGCGTTTCATCGAAGGGATTGTAAGAAGAGCTTATTTTTGAGCTCCACTCTAATTTAATTTTTTTCATGGGTAGAAAATGAACATGAAGATTTTTCTCTCCTGCCTTACGTTCAGGCAAAAGCACCTTCATTTGATAATTTTCAGGGCGCATGCCCACATCATATTGTGAACCTTTAACACTTAGCGTCCATTTAACTATTGCTACCTTTCCTGTAATGATGCCACAACAAGTTGTCGCCCCCATCCCAGAGGCATAAGGGTTATACTTATATGCTGAGGCATTGCCTCCCATCATACCGTTCAAGGTGAATCGGGAAATCGGTCTATCTTGCCAATTATGAATAATTAGTCGAACTTCTTCATCTTCAATAGACGTCTCTGCAATAGCCGTTGATAGAAACAAGCTCCATATCCCAATCGCTATCACAAAGGGTAACAATAAAAACCATAATGATTTTTCATTACATCGTTTAATCCACTGCATTAAATAACCGCCTTATTTTTGCGTTCAAATTCTTTTATTGCATGGGCAAGGGAGTATTTCCCTTGCTGAATATTTTCTATATAGGGAGCATCTAACAACTGCGTTAGCAGAGATTGATAACCTTCCAAATACAGTAAAGCATAGGTTGTTCTATCATCACTTTCGGTTAAACCTGCTTTCTCTGCTTTTTTGAGAGTTTGGATAACTTTCTGCCGCTGAATGCACGGCGGAAAATGCTGGCTCATTGGCATCTGTTGCCATTGGGCTAAAACACTTTTGACTTCTGGATCATCATCAATTTGCTGCCAAGTCGTCTCATCCAAATACACCGTTCTGTCGTGGGTTTTGGGCTGCGCTTTAGTAGCGATATCGGTCGGTTGCCAGCCCGACAATGTCTGGTGCCACCACGTGGTTGTGCCCGAAAACAGGTAGTAGTGCCAATCTTCTTTCTGGCAACGGGCTAACACTGGCATCACCGCATGAATATAAAACCGGCTCACTATCGTTTCGAGATCGGGTTTTACTAAGGTGCATCCCCACGCCAATTGCATCGCCAAGGGTTTGAGCGCTAATGATGAAAAAATGACGGTGGCAACTTGCTGAAACTGCGCCATTTCAGCGGCTAAATCTGCGTTGTTTTTCACCTGATACAGCCAGGGTCCCACCCATTTGGCTTCAATTAGCTGAGGGTGCTGATAAAGGGAATACAGAGAACGCGTATGTTTTTGCTGAAAAGGCTCAATGGTCTGTTCGGCAAACGCCCCGCCCTCGATTAACAGGTAAATATTTTTCTGTGATTGATTTGCCGCTTGAACTAAATTTTCCATGGCTAAAATTTCCTAAGGTCAACACGGGGATCATTGCCTGCTATGGCATTAAGTAAACACGGAATACAAATGGGTAAAGGCAATGCCGGAAATTGTGCCATCTTCATCGGTAAAGTATTCGGCCCTGCGGTGGCCATCTTCGGTATCTTGCGCAAATAATCCCCTGAGGTGCCGTACTCTATTTTTCCGTTCTCCAATTTGAGATAACTGCCGCCGCCGTTTAGGATAATCCGTTTTTTGCCGGTAAAATTGATATCAGCCCCCGAGGTGATAGTCTGCTTTTGTTCACTGAAGATATCTAAACGATTATTCTGCGCTTGAACGGTCAGTGAGCCTTCCCCTGCAATCACCCCCAATTTCCCAGTACGCGCAAACAGTCCTAACTTATCCCCTGTGGACATGGTCATATTGCCGATAACGCCCACACTGATATCACCGTCAGCATTGATGGACAGGTTTTCACTGGCGGACAGTTGTAAATGTTCACCACTGGTAAACGCCATTCCTTGAGGGGCTGAAAATAACAGGCTCTGGTTCAGTGGCTCTAAACGTTGCTGTAACAGTTGTTTTTGGCTTTCAATATCCGCTTGCAGGGCTTTGGCTTGTTTCGCTGCAATGTTGAGTTGCTCGCGCTGCTGTAGAAGATGAGCGATTTCTTTAAGTGCGGCATCCATATCCAATACCTCACCTTGCGCTTTTGGCTGTTCATCGGCACTGATAAACAGCCCTTTACCGGCTCGAATAGCGCCCCATTCATCGGTACGCAGTTCAGCCCCTGCGCCGCGCATTTTCCCTTGCGCATCGACGAGATGCCCCTGATTCAGTTGCGTTTTACCGTACTCCGTCGCTAACTTGATATGCGTTTTTTCCCGCTTATCTTCCATGCGTAATTTATTGTTGGCGGGGGTGCGAAGTACATTGCGGGTGTGGTTATCACGGTTAACATGGTCAGGGTGTTCTGAGTCATGAAACGCAAACGCAATATACGGTCGGTCAATATCCCCATCATCAAAGGCAATGGCGATTTCAGTGTTGGCAATCAACGGCGCATGCAATCCGTAGGTCTCCCCCGCATACGGTTTGGCTAAACGCAACCAAAGATACGCATAGCCGGATTCGCTCTGACTGCGGTCAAAATCCAACTTAACGCGATAGCGCCCGTGCTCATCCAGCCATGCGTAAATATCGTTGCTATTACGGCTTTCAATACGGGCTGGCAAGGTTCCGGCGATTTTCGGGCGCGGTATTTCAGCAGGGCGATAGGCGTATTGCTCACTGTACGGCATGCCCTTGAGGGTCATCTGTAACGACACATCACGGGCCGCATGGTAAGTGATTTGCGTGATAAATACGCCGTCTTTCAGTTCATTAATAGGGACATTTGCAATCTCCAACACACTGCCGGTCATCAGGTAAAAGGCGTTGGTTTGTAGTGCAAATTCAGCGGAGGGATTGAGGAAACGCTCTTGCCGCAAGCGGCTGTAAAATGCGCCACTTTCGGCGTCGAGGGTTTCTGCGTGTTCATCCTCGGCACTCAAATAAGGCGGCGCATAGTGATACTCATCACCCAGTGTTGTGTTACTGAGTGGATGCAGCGTGCTCGTTTCCATCGGCGAAAGTGCGGTGCGATAATTGTAGTCTTTTACCGTGACGTTGCCTGTCACCACTTGATGAGCCAGTTGCACATCCCATACCGAAAGTTGCCCGTTATCGTGTTGACCGGATGGCAGCTGGTACGGTAATTTTTCACCAAATTGGTAATTGAGTTGGCTGTCGAAAAATAGCACTTTGTCGTTATCGGTCTTTGCCGAGTATTCAAGGCGATAACCAACCCCGACTTCAGCGAGTAAACGTTGGATAAAGGCTAAATCGGTTTCACGCCACTGAGTTATCAGTTCTCGCTCGGGGTATTGCTGTTCTAACTTAAACTCATAATCTGCCCCTTCAAAACCGTGGAATTGCAGCACATTTTCAATGACTTCAATGACCGAGACATTTTGGTAAATGGTGCTGCGCTCGGTATGACCGAGTAACGCTAAACGAGGTTCGAGCAACACGGCATAATGGGACTCATCGGCGCTGGTGGATAACCATTGTAAACGGGTGATTAACCCCGACACGCGCTTATTTGGCCCCATGCTGAACGTGGCTGGCTTTAATAGCGCCTGCTCAGGTAGGATTGAATCGAACGTTGACGTAAATTCAATCCGCCATGATGAGGTCGCATTCAATTTTTCTACACCTTCAAATTTTAGGATATCGATATCAAATCCAGCATCTTGGATCTCAAGTTGATAAGATTGATGGGCAAGAAAAGCGTTTACTGTTTCTATCATGCTATTAATCCTTTAGCGGTAACAATCTCAGCCAACCGTCACCCAATTCAATCACACGTGGTTTATCGACATCTAAGTCTTCACGGTTAATCACCAAACGCCAGGTGTTTTCTGATAAGTCGGGATTGCGAAACATGCCGAGCACCGCAACAAATTTGGTCTCTTTTTCGAGGGGCTCATCCAGAGAAACTTGCCCTTGGGGCATCACCATGACCGAAGTGGCATTGAGGGTGTCCTTTTTTAATATTTCATCCGACTGCGTTAACAGTGCTTGATACATCGCCCCTTCGACGGCTTTTTTGTCTTTCAGTTGATACACCCACACCATGGTGGCGAGCGGTGTTTGGTCTTCATCGGCATTTAGCCCTGAACGCGGGGTGAAATCTAAGCGCAATGTGGTAATTTTTTTATAAAGGATCGCGTCTTTCATGCTAACTGTCCCTTCTTTTACTGCCTGTGCTAATCCGCAACCTGCCAGTAATCCGCACAGACCAAGCACCACTATTTTTTGGCTAATGTTTTTCACGGATGCAATTTTCCTTTCATTAATGTATCCCTCATTTGTTCGCGCTTATTCAAAACGATAATCCCCTCGCTCGGCTTCAGGTCGCCCTGCATGCTCAATACCGTGATAACGCCCTAAATTCACGGTCAGAAATTGCCGGTTATCACTGAGCTTGCCCCCTTTTAGCCCTAATAACCCTGTTCGTCCCAATTGAATACGCGACGTTTTTTGTAAACGCGGCTCGGAAAGCACTCTCACGGGAACTGTTAGTTTTAAGCGCGCATCGCTGCGGTACCCCAAATACACGCGTAATAGCACTAAAAGGTCGGCATGCAAATGTCCGCCCGGCAACCAGCCTTGTGCCTCTTGGGGGTGGTGTGTGGTGAGGGAGATTAGAATTCGGCTTGTGGTGTCGCGGGCGGTTTTACCCAGTGTCGCCCGCGTTGCCAATGAAACACGTTGATGGCGGGCTAACCCCGTTCGTTCGTCGACGGGGACTTTAACGACATCGTATTCATTAATGACCGCCTGAGTATTCGGTGCCAGCAAAGAGACCAATGCTTTGACCCCTTCGCTGTTGCGTGTGGGTAATCGCATGGTGCTCAGCAAGGCTAAAAAGCGTGATATTGGCGTGGCGATCCTCTCCGCACTGCCGGGGATCCCCAAGCCAATCAATCCCAATAGACATTGAGAAGTGGCATCCGTGCCTCCGGCTTCAAAGGTCGCGGGATACGCATATTTGCGCCAGATACGGTAATACTGAGTGGTGATACGGTGATTAAAAATATCCAGAAATTCCGTTAAGGCTTCCGTCCCCTCCACACCTTGTGCGATATCATCGAGATAACTGGTCGGTAACGGTGAATCGACGCCGTACAACCCTAAAAAGTTGGTGCGAACCGTTAATGGGAGTTCGGGGTTGTTCGGGTTTTGTTCCACCGTGCGAAGTTCACCCGCCGGAAATCCCATACCCGGCCAAGGACGAAACCGTAGTGGATCATCTTTAATGTCGTTAGTGGTGCCGAGTAGTGGCGATTGCGGTGCGGCTTTTTCCAGTAATTGACAAAAACGGTAGAAATTCGCACGCCAAATCGTCGGCTCAATGTGTTTTATCAGCCGGGTACGTGTTGACTGTGATTCTCTTTCCATCTCAGGCGCTTTCCTGTGGGTTGAATAACAAGGGTTAATTGGTTAAACAGGTGGATATACGCATACAGCGAAAAAAAGCGCTGAAGCATTTCGCCAAATAAATTGATATCCCCCTCACCTGCGAAGTTATTGCCGTTTAGCGTGATTTCAATATCGACCCCGCGCATCATGTAGCCTTGTTCGAAACGGCGTATCAACGTGTGTTTCACCCCGACAATGGCTTCCAGTCGGCGACGATTCATTTCATCATCGGTCCAATCATATAGGGCCAAAGTGCCGCGAAGCACTTCCGGGTTATCCATCATGCTTAAAAAGTTAGATCCCAGATGGCTCATCACTCGCCAGTGAAAACGGTCGTTCGCAGGCGGATATAACGGAATGGTCGGTGCGGTAAGATTGCGGACTGTCACTGGCACTTTACCCGCTTTTAATACGCTATCTAGCACTGTGCTTTCAAGGGCTTTACGGGGGAGTTGCCCATTGGTGCCAGTTAAACGAATGGATAATAGCTCAGGCTTTTCGGCAAGCTGAGCCAGTTCAAATTCTTTACCGCCTAAAATCAGCCACGTATCGTAAAGACCGGAGGGCCCACGTTTAATGCGGGTATGAAAATAGCGTTCAGGGGCATCATGGCGCATCATGCCCCCACGATGACGAAAACTGCTAAATGGCACGTATTTCGGTTTACCATTTTTAATTGAACCGTGAATGCTGTCTACGCTGTAAATTTCGGTATGGCCGTCTTGTAATCGCAGGGGACGAAGCAGGTATTCATTCTCCAGTGGATTGACGGTTAACGGATCACCTTCCAACGGAAAAAGATTGATGACCGGCGCACAATGCAACCGGAAGTTCTCCGTTTCAAAAGGTAAATCTGCGGACCAGATTTCATTGAGCACGATATCAATTTCAAACCAGGTCGTCGTTTCCGTAAACTTGGCTTTCTCTAATCCCTGTAACGCCAAAAACATAAATTTATGGCGAAAACTAAAGTATTCCAGCAACAGCTGATACCCACTAAAGGCCGTATCCCCTTTCGGCCATAAATGGTCGTCATCGGTAAACCCCATCGGTTTAAACCAACCGTCAAAGGGAATACGTTCTTCGCCTGTTTCTGCATGGCGAAGGTACATGCCATGCACTTGGCGCGTCATCGCAAGGTGTAATGCGGAACTGATCGGCGCATCTGCACTGAGAAAAATCGGTAGGCTATCAAGGTAAGTCTTCGACCAATCCACTTTTTCAGGGCAGGCAAAGCGTAAGCAAATGGTGGAACGCCCATTTGGTTCGGTCTGTAACTTGGCGTTGGCAATGGAAAGTGGGCGTAATAACACATCTTGCGTGGTGCGGTACTGGCAACGCGTGCGCTGGGCGCTGATGGGTCTTGAAATCACGCCAAACCCCGCAGGTAGGCATTCAGCTTGGCGTAAATGTTGCCACTCTGGCGCAAATTCAACAATAGACAGTGATGGGATGGTGCGCAAATAATGGGGCCACAGTAAGCTCACCAGTCCTTCTGTCAGCTCAGGCAGGTCATCATCCAGTTTTTCCCGTAAGCGCCCCATCAAAAAGGCAAACCCCTCAAATAAACGTTCGACATACGGGTCGTTCGCACCGGGTTTATCTAAGTTGAGCATCGCCGCTCTATCAGGGTGTGCATTGGCAAATTCTTTACCCGCTTCTTTCAGGTAACGTAATTCAGCTTCGTAATAGCGTAGCGTCAAATCATCCATTTTAGGACTTCCTAAAACCTATTAAAAAATGAAAATAGCGGAGGCTCTTGACCGAGCCTCTCATCAATTAAGTCAACGTGGGTCAACAAGGTCACCCACAACATCGGAGGTATTCAGAAAGATATTATTAGGCAAGCGGAACTGCTGGAGTTTTAACAAGGCCAGTGGACCACTGTCGAGTTCACTGCGTAAAATAAATCGTAATGTTCCGCCCCCTTTCGTGCGCCACACCAACTGATAACGGCTACTGTCGAGTTGTGTAACTTCGGCTTGCTCTAATAAGCGTATCAATCCCCAATTACCTTGATAGTTTGCGTAGATTTGCATTCCCGAACGCACACTTTGCCAATTGAGCGTCACGCCCGGATAATAGCTTTCCCCCGGCCAGATAAAACTTTTCCAACTTTCCATTTGGTTGAAGTAATCCAGTTTTTGACCATCAAGAACCAGCTGAACTTGAGCGACACCTTTGGACGGTCTCGCCATCAATTCAAATCGAATATTGGCATCACCTTGTGCAAACACAATGTCAGCGATATCCGCCAACTGATTAATGGCTTTGAGGAATTCCGGGTTGATGGTTAAGCCTTGGCTCATCGACGGGTCTACCACCCAGCGATTGCCTTCTTTATGGACAATGCCCCCCAGATTGCTTTTGATGAATTGATCTATTCTCCCTGAATCACTACGTAAGAATTGGGCAAGTAACGGTAATGACGCATCACTCCCTGTCGCGTTGAACGGATAACGCCCTGCAAAAGCTTTGTTCCATTGTGCCACGATGGTGGTTTGCCAGCGGGTATTAAGGTTATCCGCAGCTGGCGATAAGATTTGTCGCCACGCTTGTTCTAACGGCTGCACAAACAGAGACTGCCCAAAGCTGTTCCATTCTTGCCCTAAACTGGCTGCCACTAAGTTGCTGTAATCCAAGGTGTCAGTTAAATCGATAGTTTTACCTTGAAAAACCGTTTGCGCTAACATTTTTGCCATCGCTTGCGGATCTGACGCATTACTCACTTGCTGTAATTTCAGACGGACTTGGGTGACACGAGCCAGCCACGATTGGAAACTGAGATTGCCATTTTTCCCGGTACCATCCTTACCGTCCATCATCTCCAGGATCGGACCAAATACGTCATCCAGCGGGCCTTTAGGCGCTTGGTTTTGTTCAATAAATTGCTTAACGTGCTTTTTCTTGTCTAGCAATTTCACCGCAGAATCCACAATATTATCGGCAAGCGCCTCGGTTTTTTGCCCCGTCTTACCTTGCCACGCTAAGGTGTTCATTAACGCCACCAGTGGGGATTGGCGTACATCAGCTAACACATTCAGCTGCGCAATCACTTCCGATAACGAATCCGCTTGGTGCCATTGAATGCTGTTGATCATATTGAGCCAACTGTTACCGAAGTCCACGAAATAGCGCTCTGTGAGTCGGGCTTTTAAAGCTTCGGGTGAGACCTCGTTATCCACCGCTTGGGTCTTATCGGTTAATACCCAGTCGATTTCATTACGGCGTTTATTGACGACCTCATCAATGGCGGCTTTGACTTGCTCTTCCCACGCCTGCCGGGTAAACACGCCAGGGACTATTTCATCGGTGCTAAATAACAGTTGTGCATCGGTATCACCCACCATGTCCATTAAGGTTAAATCGGGCCAATTGCTGGCAACTTGTTTTAAGACTTCTTGATACAGACCCGCTTCCGCATTTTGTTGACCGATTTGTTTTAACAAAATCTTACGCGTGGTGTTTACCAAGGTCATGTCGGGTTTGAGAGACAGTTCAGAATGCTTAGGAAGATTGTCTGCCCAGAACTGAAATAGCGATGGGGCGAGATGTTGCCATTCCCCTTTCGAAACGCCACTACGTTCAGGCCAAATCGTCAAGAGATTTTGTGTGAGCCAAGTGGTATCAACGTGGTCGGTTGAAGCTAACATCAGATAGAGTTTCAAGGCGTTGTAGGCTAGCTGTGTATTTTGTTCCCGTGCACTGCTCGCTGGCGGTAATGCGACATACGCCGCTAATTGCATTTTTAGCTCATCCATCGTCGCGGCTTTCATTAACGCTTGATGATTTTGTGTATATAGCGGCCAGAGCCTTGCTAAAGTTTGGCTGTCTTGATTTAACCCAAAACGGGTGTACCACGGTGCCCCATGCGTTTTACGGTATTGCAGACGGGCAATGTCTTCTTGAAGCACATACTGATTTTTCAAACGCTCCCCGAGTGGAACTTGTTTATCTGCGGCAATGCGAGCGGTTTCTTCTGCATGCCGAATAGCGGTTTGGTTCACGATGAATGACGTGATTGCGCCTGCACACCACAACAATAATAAGGTGAGGATGGTAACCTGAGCGGCTTGCCTTGCATTCCAACCTAATTTTTTGGCTTTGAGGCCGGATGCGGTATTGAAGAAGGTTTGCCAGACGGATGAACTCCCAAGCGCATTACTCTGGCGGTGAGGAAAGCGTTGCTCCGCGCTGAGGATCACCCCTTGAACCTGTAATGAAGCATGCCCTGCCATGATGTGTTGGAGTAATGCTCCCAATTGAGATTGGAGTTGTTTTTGTAACTGCTCACTGATACGCAATAGCCAACTCTGCTGAGGTGATTGCAATAGCACTTCCATGCCCGCGTCCCGCAAAGGTGTGACTAAGTCAGTTAAATCTGCGACGGCCTGTTCAGGTGTTGCCCTTGACTGAAAAACAGCACCAATGGGCGATGATGTGCCACTTTCTTCCTTCCATAGCGACTTTTCAATTAACCATAACCAAACGGGCACACGCCAACCCAGCGATGAAGACAGCTGTTGATGGCGGCGTAAAACATTATCTCGCTCAACCTGCGTAGGCAGAGATGGTAAGTCAAACACAAGAACACAACCATCTAATGGACGCGTTGGGCTCACGGCTTGGATTGATGAAAGATACTCATCACTTAAACTTTGTTCTGGTGCTCCACCGTAAAATAACACCACGCCATCCTGTTCTTGCCAACCCTCTTGCTTTAATCCAGGGGTCGCGAATTCAATCTCCGCATCTTGCCCTTGAACCAACAATAATTTGACCTTGCGTCGCCAAAAGCGCCCATAGCGTAATCGAAGGTGATCTTGTATCGCATTGGCATCAATGACCGCCTCACCCTGCTCGTCATCGAATCCAATCACGGAGGCATTTTTTGATAATTGCTGTTGCTTATTTTTACCCCATTGAACATACAGCCCGGATTTTCCAGAGAGCATAAACAGCTTTTCGGTGATCCAGCCCAATAGCAGAACGAATACAGCGACCAAACAACTCACGGTTAAAATGCGATCGCCCTCATAAGGGCCTAATCCGAGGGATGACGCCATCGATTCAGGAAAAGCGTAAAATAAGAAAGCCACAATGATAATTAAAAAAATCAACACGACGGCGGTGGTACCCATCAATGTTTTTACTTTCACCTTAGACATGTCTTGTGCTTTCCTTATTATTGTCTGTTTGGCGTGAAATCACCGTTATCCAAATTTCGTCATCTTCGTGCTTAGGTTGAATTGCTATCAGCTGGGCAGCAGAAGCATTGTCTTGGTTCAAACTGGCCTCGGCTAAGGCCGTGGCTATCCAAGGCGCCGTTTTTCCTGTATTCCCTAGAACCGGGTCAATCATTTTATTGGCCTTGCTCATGCTAAATTGCAACTGGTTGTGTTCGCAGGCTTTGCTCCAGTCCCCCTCTTCGTCTACTGACTGCCCTGCAACCCATGCCGCAGAGATCGTTTCAGGGGGGACATTTCCCCATAACATGGCTTGAGATAAACCTTGAGACAGATTGTCATGGCCACTTTTTTCTGGGCGATGAAAGCGAGTGGTGCAAGGGATATCGTGGATTGGTCGATTGCTCAAGAGAATACAGCCGATGGCCTCACCGTCATCATCCACAGGCTTCGAGTTATATCCAATAGATACAATCAGTAATAGGGAAGGAATATCCCAACGGGTATCTAACCATGCATCGATGGCCTCTAGTCCTTGCCCCGATATAAGACGAAAAACGTGTGAGCTTTGTTTTTTTAAGGTTTCCAACAAGATTGACTCAGTTAGTGGCTGTAACGCACTATCGATTTCCAATACGCAGTAACAAGGGATATCATCGGGGATTTTTTGTAATATCGGTTGAATTTTTACTGCGATGTTATTGATGCAGTCGGTGAGCATCAACATCGAGTCTGGCTGGTCAAACGCCGCTAAAGGCGCATAACGAAGAGGCTGAGAGCCTGAACGAAAAGGTTGTAACGCCACAAAGGGAACCGATTTGTTGATCGCTTCAAGGCTGCGATTTGCACCTTGCCCCGCAGGCGTTTCAATATAAGCATCCAATAAATAGGCGAATCGCTGACCGCGTTTGATTTCAGATTGGATCAGTGTTTCGCGTTCGTCATTCCACGTGCTTGCAGCCACCTGTTGCATTTTATACGCCATCCGCCGCGCACCGAAGGCTAAACCCCAACCACAAATAGGTAATCCCACGGCAATAAACCAAAAAATTAATCCCGTTCTGTCTTTTGTCCAAAACCATAAGGTCAGCGCAAAACCCATAAATACGATAATCAATAACGCCACTAACCAGCGGCGTGTATTAGGACGAGGCACTTTCGCGGCAGCAGGCGGAATGGTGTTAAGCCAAACAGGCATGTCAGCCTACCTTGGCAGGGGAAAAGGAGCTGATTAAGGTGCAGCCGCAACCGCATTTATGCCCCTGAAAAGCGACAGGTATCCCGTTATCGAGGTAGTTAGGGTTCCCTTCAATGATGGTCGTGGGACCATGACCTTTTTTCGGGCAAGAAACCTGATCGCCTTTGCGTGCCACCCCAATGCCCCCGAATTTCATGGTGTCAGAGCCCGTTAGCACGGTGCCACCGTGGGTGGTTTTATCCCCTTTACGAATAATTTGTTGCATGGTTTAGTCCTTTAATTTTTAACCGAGTCATTGCTTAATAAGCTACGTTATCGTTTAAACACAATTTATAGGCTTTTAAATATTGATGATTAAACGTTAAATTCACCGTGTTATCTGGATCAAATGTAATATCATGCAAGGTATTATTCATTTTATTAAAATAGACCCAGCCTATTGTTCCTGTTCCAATCGTCTCTATAAAAAGCTTTGCTCGGATAAAATCATCATTATCTTCGTCAATAATTAAATTAATATCCGCAGAATTTACTTTCCATTGTGATAAATCAAAGTTACTACTTCTGACAAGTTCTGTAATATAATCATAGCATTGTTCATGACGCTCAGCATTTGCACCGTAACTGAATAAAACTAACATCGATGCGATTCCAGATAAAACAAACGTTTTCATCCGATTAATTCCTTGGTAGTTTTTTCAGTGGGTGCCAAACATCGTTGTAGAATAATGGGCTTTTTACAAAATATTTACCATTAGCCCTTTTAATGGTAAATTGTGGTGGGTTTTCGTCACACTTATCCTCATTATTTTTATTGTAAATCAATTCAATTTCATTTTTATTGTGCTGAATGTCATAATTTCCATCACACCGAAAAAGTTCATGCCAAGATGATATGGATAATTTTGCCGTTCTATTGTCAATAAAATTGAACGTCCAATTAATAAAAGATGTGTTACCATCATTTAATTTTTCACCTGTATATTCATATGAGTATGCACCGCGGATGTTTTGCACCGAATAAGATGAAAAAGAGACGGCCATTAATAATGCCGCTGTATAAATTCTATTTAGCAACCTGCTATTCCTTTTTAATTACGTTATTTATTATATATTACACGCTTGACTTTAGATTGACGCTTATACCTAACCTTGCTGTATCGTACACTAATTTAATTGACAAAATCACCTCAACCATTTAATCATCAATGTGATGATTTTCCTTATCTTGAAATTTTCGCAAAAAGACTTCGATATTAAGCTGTAATATACATGTCTTCAAGAAAGATGATTATTGAACTGAATATAAATATTCAGGGCAACTGCTTTCAACATCGTAACCGAGATAGTAGTATAATTTAAGGTTGTTAGGCTTATTTTTATCATAAAAGTAAAGCCCTTCCGTGCTTAAGCAAGTCGCAAGCTTTAAAGTGTGATTATTATAATTTACAGTGAAACTTGATGGATCTTGGGCAGTGAAATGGATTTTCACCTTGTGACCCTTATCATAAATATAGGCAAAAAATATACCATCACTATCGTCATGTAGTTTCTTTTTGTAATTATATTTAACTAACGGTAAATTATTTATCAAATTATATCCATCATTTCCTTTTTCGGTTTTTTGAAAGTCATTCCCATTCATATTGTAACACTTAAATTCACTGTTGTTATATTGATTATTTACACAAGCTGTAACCATTTTATTGTTTAAGTCATTTTCAGTTGAGTACAGTATTTTTTCATTTGGTGAATAGGAAAAAAAACCAATGCTTAATGAATTATCATTCATCGCATAAGTCATGCCGCTAAATAATAATATAATTAATAGTTTATAGTTCATATGATTAAACTCCCATTTTAATAAAAGATTTATGCACCATCATCCGACCAATGCGGTTCATCAACAACTAATTTAATGACCCCAAAAGATGCCCCTGCATCAAAAAGATTTTTCAAATTTTTAATTGGAACGTTTGCACCACTGCCGTTAATCAAGCTTTTTCCAATTATATTCGTAATCGTCATATCAATAGCTCTTCTCTGGGTGTGCCTAGAGGTCAATGATGGTTTATATTTAATGACATATGCCCTATCCATTTGCTGCGCAGCTTTTTTTGCTGATGCTAAATCACCATTGTGCGTCCAATCAATATTGACTCCTTCTTTTTCTGGAACTTTACTCGGGTCAAAATTTTCCCGCGAGATGGCATATGCATAGTGCATAAGGTAAGCGCGTTCTGGTGGTCTGAATGTGGCAGAAATTCTTACATTTCCCCCTGCATCTCTTATAGCTTGTATAAAGCGGGTGACAGAGGAAGAAAAATCAGGTGTCAAGTCATTAACATCGACGCTTGTCGGAAATCGACTAACCCAGTGTACGCCACTAGGTTCTTTTATTTTTATTGTATTATCCTGTTCAGCGAAGCATGTACAATTATTTATTAATTGTTGGCCTTCCGATATAAGTCTATTTAATCTAACAAGCAACTCATTTCTTGTTATTTTACCATCACTATTACCGTCTTTTGTGTCTATACTTTTATTCGCTTCATAAAAGTTTTTTCCACTTAATTTGTCTTTTTCTACACTGTACATAATGTAGTCGTTATCTTTACCCACAGCTTCAGGACAAAAAATATACAAATAAATATCTTCAGGAGATTTAACTCTGTTCAATATTAATTTATTGCAGAGAAAATATAGTTTCACAACATCTAGTTGCTCCAATTCATCCATTAATGCAAGATCTTGTTTTGTATATCTTTTGTTATTAATGTTATTTATCTGAGTTATTGCTTCACCTGTAAATTGAATTAGACCTACGGCATTATTTTTAGCAATCGAAGGATCCGAGATTATATTTTCTCTAGGTACTCCTTGATATCTTTTTTTTGTTTTTCCACTTGAATCAGTATATGGAAGTAATTTTATCACTGAAGATGAAAACGTTCTTGATGTTTCCGCTGCAATACACGCCATTAAAACATTGGCATAATCATACTTTTTCTCCTCCCCCCATAGTTCAGAACAGATTCGTAAAATTTTTCGTCTAAATTCGCATCCTTTGGTGTTTCCAAGTTTTTCTGAAACAGTTTTACCCCATATTAATTTGACGCATTCATAATCTGTTTTAATTGCCGATAAAAAAACTAACGGATGCATATGCCACACTTCAGGACCGATTTTTTCATTAGTCACATCCTGCATCCAAACCATACTATCAAGAAACTCTTCGCTGTAAGAACGCCATAAGGGCGCTTCTTCACTGAGTATATTTAAAAATTTTTGCCAAACACTATCGCTTTTCTTGTAATACCAATCACTAGGGTGTTTGACTATGGTTTTATTGACGATATGGGAAAACATCGGGTTATGAAAAGCGCGGCGGTATTCCTCGGGTGAGTAAGTTTCTTGTTTATCCGATTTAATCTTATTAATTAGTCGCTGATAATTATGGGCGATAATTCCTTTTTGCGGCACAGAGGAACCCGTGATTTCGGCTTTAATATTTTCATAAACTGAGCTGATAAATTCGACTTGGGGTTGCACATGACCATTTAAGTGGTCAAATGCATCTGCATTTGCAACTAAGGCTTTAAATCCTAACTCTGCAAGGTCGCATTGGGAAAGAAATTTTGAGTATTGGGCGATATTTTCTTTAATAAGTTGGTCTTGATGCCCCATAGCCCCGAGCTCATTTGTTTTTTTGCCTAATGCTCCGAAAGCTGACTCTTGTAATTTTTTCTTGTCAGTTTCGTTGAGCTCATTTAACGTTATTTTCGGTATTGCCCCTAAATATTCTGGTAGCAAGTAAAACTCTTTATTATCTTTGCCTTTTTCTGTTTTTAACTCACTCAGTTTAAATATTTTTTCCCACTCAACCACGCGTTCTGTTTTTATAAAATCATCACCTTGCTTGTCCCACAGCATTAAATCGGGCAAACATTTTAAATACTGGGGCTTATCATGCCCAATCTTTTCTGGATTTTGCAAAAATTGAGGCAAATTGTCATCGGCACTAAAACACTCTATATGGACTTGATAGCGTGAATCAATCCCTTGTTCTTTAGGCGCTTGATAGAAGCCCATATGGCCAATACTATCGCCTGCCTTAATGGTTGTTGGTGTCGTTAAACTGACCACCTTATCAAATTGCATCATTTCTTTGGCAGGGCTGACTAACTGTTGCCACCAACTCGGCTCTATCTCAGGCAAAATGTTATTGTTATCCACCAACGTCCAACATTGGTCTCCCACGTTTAATTTTGATGTGCCTGCTATTTTTTCAATTGTCACCAAGCCATAAAGTCGCCCATTCACTGCTTTAAGCTGGCGTTGACTATCATGTTTATCCCAAGAAACAATGGAGCCTTTTGGTAGCGCGTCTAATTTGTTCTGGTCTTTATAAGTATTCGTGCCAGCAACCGCTTTCCATTCTGGTGAATAAGTCGGCAGCTTATCTTGTGTAATCCATGAGGGATTGGCTTGATAGGCGGAATATGGAGCAAGGTGCATATAGAGGGTATAAAAGTGCAGTCCGCTCTTTTGTGTTTCACCGGGTTGGATATAGTGGCGCACCAATACAAATGAACCAGATAAATTTAAATTACCGTTTTTCCAACCTAGAGGTAGATAATCTTTATTCATTCTATAGGCAACGATTTCTCCATCCGCCATACAGCGAATAGCTTGCTGCCCTTTATAAGGAATAGGGAAACTCGCCTTTTCGGTGATGGCATTACCACTTAAGGCACACCAAGGCGTAGTCGCATTGGTAATATGGATACCGCTGTGCCACATTCCATTACGACCCAACAAGTAGTTCCCTGTCGATTCCCCGCTCACATGCGCCATGATTTCATCTAGGTTTGAAAATTCTTGACCACGTTCATTTTTAGGGATAGGAAAAACAATCTTTATATTTTTGTTACCCAAAATTTTATTATTCTCAGTATTCTTTTTTTCTGGATTCGACACGGTACCGTTAGTTGTATTACTGTTTTTATCTGCCATTACAATTCCTTAAATACTCGTTGATTTTTAACCATCCCCTTAATCATGCAATGGGTGCTTTGTCACTAACTTCTGTATTTCAATGTCCGTCACATCAAACTGCAATGTTTCACATGCGATATCGCTTCCAGATCCTGGAACAAGGTAATTCGCGGCTTTGATGATGTAATCGCCTGATGAACCATGTTCAACACCTTGTCCGCTCAATTTTAGGTATGAGCCGCCGCCGTTAAGGGTCAGGGTTTGCGGTGTCGATATCACAATTTCATCTTCGCTGCTGGTGATGGTGATTTGCTGCTGGGCAAACAACTCCATCGTATTGTGTTGGGCACTAATTTCCACAGCGCCTTGGTTTGCAATGATTTTCACTTCTTCTTTGTGTGCAAATAACCCTAATGCTTTTTCAACAGCGACGGATAAGTTTTGCATCGCGCCCATATCAAGATGCTGCCCTGCGTTAACCATCGTGTTACCTAAACTATTTAATTGAAGGTGTTCACCAGACGTTAATGCAATTCCTTGCGGCGCACTGGCAAGTAACACGGCGGATTGTAACTGCTGTAAACGAGAATCTAAGAGGTCGATTTGCGATTGAACATCTGCGGCGAGTGCACTCGCTTTTTCCGCTGTTTGAGACAATGTTTGCATCTGTTGGTTAGCTTGCTGGATTTGCTGCGCCGCTTGGGTCATGTCCAGTACATCCCCTTGAGCTTTTGATTGCTCATCTGCACTGATAAACACCCCTTTTCCTGCGCGGATTGCACCGTGTTCGTCAGTACGTAATTCAAACCCTGCTCCGCGCTGTTCTCGCTGCGCATTAACCAAGTGACCTAGATTGAGTTGGGTCTTGCCATACTCCGTCGCCAGTTTGATATGTTCTTCCTGACGCTTATCTTCCATGCGCAGTTTGTTATTGGCTGGGGTTCTCAGCACATTGCGGGTATGATTATCGCGTGTTACGTGATCGGGATGTTCAGAGTCATGCTGCGCATAAGCAATATACGGTCGGTCAAGGTCACCACCGTCAAATTGCACCGACACTTCAGTCCCATCCAATAAAGGTGCATGCCATCCATAGGTATCACCTGCATAAGGCTTGGCTAAACGTAGCCATAAATAAGCAAATCCCGCCTCAGACGACTCTCTATCAAAATCCAATTTCACTCGATAGCGCCCGAATTCATCGAGCCACGCATAGGTATCGCCTTTTTCGCTACTTTCTACTCGCGCGGGCAATGTTCCGGCAATGATAGGCCGAGGGAGTAAAGGAGGTCGGAAGCATAAGGTTTCACGGTAGAGTTGCCCGGTAAACTGCACCTGAAGGCTAGCATCTCGAGCGCCATGATGGCGAACATGGGTGATTAACACACCGTCTTTCGCCAGCTGAGGAAAGACACCAGTCATTTCTAAGACTTGACCAGGCGCCAGCATTGGGCTGGTCGACTGCCCCGACACCCACGATTGGGCATTAAGAATGCGTTCATGGCGTAGTTGAGAAAAAAGGCACCACTTTCTGGGGTATCAATATCACCGACATTCAAGAAAGGTTCCGCATAGTGGTACACTTCCCCTGTAGTGACTCCCTCAAACCCTGAAATTGCTTCAGTGCTATCTTGAGGCGTTAATGCCTGACGGTAGTTATAATCACGGGTTGCGACCCCCTCACTAACCACCTGATGCGAAATTTGCAATCCCCAGACACTGTCTTGCCCATTGTCACTCATACCTGATTCATGGCGATAAGGCAGTGAGACGCCAAACTGGTAGTGTTCTTGGGCGTCATGGAAAATCACTTTATCCAATTCTAATTGAGTGTCCATTTCCATACGCCAATAAATGCCGACTTCAGCAAGAAGTCGTTGAATAAAGGCTAAATCCGTTTCCCGCCACTGGGTAATCAGTTCTCTGACCGGATATTCACGAGAAAGCTGAAACTCAAAGTCTGCCCCCTCCAAACCATGACGGCGCAGTACTTTTTCAACCACTTCCGTGACCGATTGATTTAAATACACTTCACTGCGTTTGGTGTACTGAAGTAAGGCAATACGTGGCATTAATATCAAGCTGTACCGCGTTTCATCCGTAGACGTTTTCAGGTGTTTGAATTCACTGATAATCCCATACACCGTTCGTACCGATTGATTAGGAAAACTGGGCAATAATGACGTTTGATAGGTAAAGGCCCCCGACTTCAGTAACATCTGCTCGGGAGTGATATGTGCATTGCTGCACGTTACTGTCACTTCATACCGCCAAGGTTGACTGAGGGCCTCTTCAGATTCAAAGCTCAGTACATCTAAGAAATCAGAACAGTCCTGAACCGTTAAATGATAACGGGCGTGAGAAACTGCGTTCTTCACCGTTTGTGTTAATGCATTGATGACTGAATTAGGCATATTCTATTCCCTCAGAAATGGACACGAAGTGAAAGTAAAGACGAGGCGATTACACTACTGACAACAATTGATTGAGCCATGTTTGACCGCCCCAAGTGATGGCGGTAATACCAATAAGCAACAATGCACTCCAAAACCCGAAAGAGCGCATCAATTTTAGACTGAATTTTTGATGATACTGGATAACTAACGGCAAAGTAGACTCCGGCGGTGATATCTGTGCAGTCAGTTTATCCATTAATAATTTTCGCTCGGGACTTAGCGCTTCAGTTGTAGCCTCGTGGGCGCTAAAACCGAGCATTAAGACGCGATGGAAGCAGGTTAATACGGCATCGTTCGGTTGAGCCTGCCCCAACACTGAGCGAATACGATCCCATAATGCTTCCCCTGCATCCAACGATGAAAAATAGCGCGCTTGTAAGGGGGCAACTCGCCAAGCATAGAATGCGTCACCTTCTTCATCACCCCGAGCCAATAGTTCCATCGCGGTTTTATCCAATAATGCACACTGTGCATAGATAATGTGCTCAATATTCTCGGGAGCTAGTTTTGTTTGGCCCAATGCACTTTTTACGACATCAATTTGTTGACAACACGTATCGTAAAGGGACTCTGAATCGTGGTCATACCGACCGTATTTTAGCTGGGTCACCATCAACCAGGTTTTTGCCATGAGTTTATCGATATCGATGTATTGGTTCATGAGCGTAATACCGCAAACAGTTCTAGCTCTAAGAAACCAAATAAAGATGGCACATACAGCATACAGACACCTTCTTCCAACATTTCACGCATCTCCGGAGCCTCCATATCCAGCGCAAAGTATTGGTTTTCCATGCGCACAGGGAGTGCCGCAGGCACTCGGTCAACCGGTGTGAGTGGAATACCATTTAATGCTTTACTGTAAAGTGTATTAACCGTATCAGGCGCACCAATTTTGCACAGCGTTGGGAATTTTTCGGCAATTTCCCACGCGGTTTTATCAGAACGAACAGACAGATAAAAATCCGCTTCCTCTCTAAGCCTGAGGTCATGCAATGAAGCTCGCCAAGTTTGTGGGTCTGGGTGCGTCATTTCAAGCGCAATCACGCGTGAAGGCAAGCTGGTTTCTAACAAGGTACTGAGCAAGTCAAACAAAGGTGGGAACGTATTTTCTAGGTCGTCATGGACATAGGCAGGAATGGTTGCAAGATCATGCTCTAACGAAAAGGTTAATAAACTCCCCGCCAGACGCGTCAATTCAGCCCAAATGATTTCAGGGTGGCGCTGTGGGTAACGTTCATAATTCATCAGAACATTAGCATGGGAGTTTAAGGCGTTTAACAACCAAAATAAGGAAACATCAGCGACGGCAAAATCGGCTAAACGTTCATTGCTTTCTCGACGCATTGCCATCAGTCGTTGGCAACGAGAGCGTATTTGCCGATTCAGCAAGGCTAACCGTTCTTGTAGCTCTCGACTCGCAGAAAATTGAGTCATCGGAGGAATAAACTTTCTATCTATAATCCACCCTCCCTGACCATCACGAGTTAGACGCGCAATGGGACACGTTTGCCAAGCTTCATTATTTTCATGTTGAAAACGAATAGCGATATTAAAGCGAGCAACGGCCATGGATTCATCATCTTGACCAAATAAGTCCGACACATTCACCCACTCTTCACGATAGCGTAACGCGCGTTCTGAAAAAGCCCCTTTTTTTTGAACATTCACGATCCCTTGCTGGAGAAGTGGCAATGCTAACACAATAACAAGACTGTCTGTTTGAGATAACGCGGCTGAATTTAATTCTCGGGGCTCAGGAGTGATATCACTGACTTGCGTATCGACTAATGCCCCATCAGGTAACCATGCCCTTAATTGGTGAACTTGTAAACGACCAGACGACAAGAGCGATTCGTCAAGTTCCACTGTTTCTATCCTCCAAGTAAAGGGAGAGGATAAACCTGAAACACCTTGGTTTGTAAAGTCTTCCCACTGAGCTTGTTGTTGAAATTGTTGCGGAGAGAGCAATGCCCCTTCATTCCATAATGGGCGGTAAATTTTCATTTTATGATCCTTTTAAGCAAAGATAATCGGCATGTTAACTCGTTTTTCTAATGCGACACGAAGGTGAGATAGGCGTTCAACAACTCTCGAAAATGAAATATTTCTAATATTTTGATACGCTACCGCCCTTAGCTGTCACCCAAAGCCCATAAGGTTAAAATAATCTATTGTTGTCCAAATAAATCAATCCAGATTAATAAAAATGCCATTTTAAAACGTCCGCCCCCCATCAAATGATGAATTCGATTGATAGACAGACTGAGATTAAACGACCATATCCTAAATACACTATTCAAATCATAGGGATTAACGGATAAGCCAGCAATTATTTTTATTAATTTACCTTATGTAATGATGAATACGCATAATAAGCGTTATAGACTAGCTGAACTAGAAATAAAATGTATTGTAAGGTAACAGAATGAAATACTCTGGAGTGAAGACGAACTTAAGAAGGTATGTTAGCGCATTCAATGCTGTGTTGTATGTTATCAATTAGAAAAATAACGTAAGAAAATTTAATATATTATACCTATACTATGAGTGAAGAATGTTTCTTTCCAGTTTCTCAATACGATGCTTACTTTCATGATTCGCCTCAGTATTGCGTGATAAGCATCAGAGATAGATGGGATAACGAAGCCAGTATGTAGAAAATGATGATCGACTTTATCTGTGATTTTTTCTAACTCTCCCGCTATAAGCCCAGTAGAATTCACTCATGTAATAGGTTCAAACGCATATAGAAATAACTGTTTTTCAATGCGTTTTCTTGGTTTCATAACAATCTAACAATCCCCTCTTTAATTTAGAGATTTAGCAGAGCAATTAATACAGGCTTGACCGACAGAGGCTAGTAGCGGAGGTAGCTAGGCAACTGAACAACACTTACCGGACGCAATCCGTGGAAAATTCAGCACGTAACGATTTTGGGCAATATATCAGTGATATTGTTGGTACTTTAATCGACATCATTCCCTTGTCACCACTGATAAAAAATACGATTAGTACAGTCAAAAATAGCATCGTATCTGTTGCTAAATCCCTGTAGAGCCTGTTCTTTTAACTTCTTACGTTAACTCACCGTTTAACCTTGCCGTAAATCCCTGCCGTGATTTTGTTGTTATTTTGTTGTGATTTTGTTTCAGCCTTACTACTCACCATAGATAACCCATTGATTTATTGGGTAATACATATTTGCATCACGGTAACTTATACTAAATAGTAACTATCTGCGCCCCTGTTAGCTGATAACCATTAAACCATTCATAGCGACCTGTAACCTTGGCTTTGTTTTCTTTCTGGCAGGTCATTAGCTCCAGCGCGTTAATATTGAATGCCACTAGATTTAATGGGTACGGGCTACGCTTGTCACTCTCCGCCTGAATAGTCATTGTGGCCATAACTTTACCTGTGCGGTTCTAACTCTCTCAGAGGCTTTTATTACCGTTCCTGACGTGTTGATCCTGATTGATTTCGCTTTTCTCATTTTTGGTTTATTCATCTTGATACCATCACAATATAAGCCACCGGTTAAAATATAATTCAGGTAGGATTCTGTGTGTATAGATAATCAATCTAATTATCAGAGGTGATCGAAACGTTAATTTAACCATGATGATACGGGATTATCCTGTATGTGGCTATAACCTGTTGATTATACTTAATTCCGTTAAAACGACGGAATCAAAATACAACTAATTGATAACGTTTAATTCAGTCACAAAACCAGATTAACGCTCATTGGTCATCGTTTCAGTGACCAATGGTAAGAGGTGGCAACACATTGTTTTTATTGCGAGAGGTCACAGTGACCACTAACCTTGTCACAACTCATTGATGTAACTACTAACGGTCAAATTGATCGCCAGAAACCTCACCGTAATCTCACCGTTATCGGCTTAATCCTCCCCGTAACATCCCCGTTTAATCTTGCCGTAGTTCGTTATTGTTGCTATCTATCTTTCCCTCATTAGTGAGGGCAACATCAATTTTATAATATTACGTTATGTCCACTCCCCTTTAATTGAGACACACCAATTTAGCGTTTTCTAACTGTTGACGATAGGCCTCCGGTGGGAGGTGATTTAAACTTTCATGGGTTCGATTTTGGTTATAATCTTGCAGCCAAAACCACGCTAATTCTCGCACTTGGCTTAATGGTTCAAATAAATACGCATTTAAAAACTCACGACGGAACGAACCATTAAAACGTTCGATAAACCCATTTTGCTACGGTTTTCCCAGTTGAATATGGCACAGAAAAATTTGGTTATCTTCACAATAATTCAATAAGTTAACTGAAATGAGTTCAGGACCATTATCGACTCGGGTCTGTTTCGGCAACCCTCTTTCGGCTTTCACGCGTTCCTTCATCAATAATATTGAGGGTTCTGAAGCGTTTGCCGCAATATAAACTGTCGTGCATAAAATCCAATGCCCATTGAATATTCGGGACTTTCTCTATGACTAATGGTCTTTTTTCACGCTTCGGAAGCACTTTTTTAACCCGTCGTTTCAGATTTAATCCTAATTCACAATAAACGCGATAAACTCGTTTATGATTAAAAGGATAACCTTGAAATCTCAGTCGAAAATAGCATTTCCAGAATCCCGACTGTGGAGATTTAGCTAAAACGGATTGTATGGCATCGATGACGATTTTATCTTTCTCTAATTATAGCTGTCTTATTTTAGGGGAAGTGGACAATGCCAGTAGAAAGCGTGATGATGTAAAGAGATTGTGGGTGGAATGTTCTAAAAATAGCAGGAGCATTTAAGCACCACATCCACAATAATATATGGTGCTTGTGAGTTAGTCGTGTAAGTCAATTAGTATTCATTTTTTTAATTGTTCTTGATAATGCTGAATCTTAAGTTTTAAGTTACTTAAGTGTTCATTCAAAGATAAAATTTGCTTTTCAAGGTTAGCGTAGTGTTCAGTCAGCAAATTCATTCTCTCAAGTGAGGTAGATGAGCCTATATTTCTTAGTATCGAGTATTCTTTAATCTTTTTTAAAGGCATACCCGTTTCTTTTAAGCGAGTAATAAACTTAACCCACTCAATATCATCTTCAGAATAGTACCTATGATTATTGGTTTGCCTAGATGATTTCAATATTCCTTCTTTTTCATAGTATCTAAGGGTGTATATGGTGAATCCGGTTAGTTGTGCAAACTGACTGATTGAATAATTCATGTATTACCTAGAAATTCCTTGACCTAGAGTTAACTCTATCTTTTACCATTTTGAGACTTTTGTCAAAGAGGGTGTGTTATGAAAAATAAACATTATGCGGTCGTTACAGGTGCGAGTTCAGGTATTGGACGTGAAATTTCAATAAAATTAGCTGAACGCGGGTTTAATATTATTGCAGTAGCGAGGCGAGACTCCTTGTTGAATGAATTGAAAGTCGAATTAGGCAAGATTAATGAAGGCATTGAGGTTGTCACAAAATCATGTGATTTATCTATTATCGATGATGCTATTTCACTTTATGAAGAGCTGAAAGTTTTTGATATTCGAGTATGGGTAAATAACGCTGGTGTTGGGTATTATGGGAAAGCATTTTCTCAGCCAATAAAAGATACAAAAGCTTTATTAAATTTGAATATTAATACACTCGCGATTTTATCGTTAATGTTCGTGCGCGATAACCAGAATATTGATGGTTCACAGCTGATCAATGTAAGTTCAGCAGGAGGATACACTATAGTACCTACAGCCGTTACCTATTGTGGTTCGAAATTCTTTGTCAGCTCTTTTACTGAGGGGGTGGCACATGAATTATTAAACTTAAACGCTAAAATTAAAGTTAAACTACTGGCTCCGGCAGCTACTAAAACAGATTTTGGTCGAGTTGCTAACGGGGTAGAATATTATGATTATGATAAGGTGTTTGGTACATATCATTCTAGCGAGGAATTAGCTGATTTCTTCATTCAGCTATATGATTCAAATAATGTTGTTGGATACGTCGATAGAGAAAGTTTTAGCTTTAAATTACTAGATAATAAAATGCCTTACGCGAACAACAACAAATTTAATCAAAAAATATAAGTACGATGAAACCGCCAAGGCATAAGCCGAGGCGGTTATATATAATTGGCCTTATCAACGAAAGGGAGCACCAAATATCACATGAAAAAATCATGATAAGTGACTTTAAACGTTGATGATTTAGTGACACGTTAGGACAATAGTTTTTTGGACATCGTATAGGGGCTAATGTGGATAGAATTATTTGATTTTAGAGTAATAAATAAAATGAAAATATAAATTTCTATCCTTAGGGGTGACGCTAATTATGAAAAGAGAGCTAAAAATAACAAAACAAAATTCACATGCGTTATTAAATTAATAGTGTACGAAACCGCCGGATTGGTACATATAGTTATAACCATGTACGAAAACTAGTATAGTTAATTTCATACTCGAAATATAATTGATACATTCATTTCGTATAGGCAATTTAATTATGGATACACCGCTTTGGGTGTATCAAATGTTGTTAAGCCAACCATCATTAGTTAGCCTCCAAGCGCTGGACTAGCCAACGCTGAGCCAACTCAGTTAGTTGAGCCTTTCTCTGCGCTGTAGGTGTATCTAAGTCAAGGAAAGCACAATTACGAGCCTCTAAGTAGGCTAGTAGTTTTAACTGCTCTGTACTCATGTTATCTCTGATTTCTTTAGACTTAATGCCTTTGCTTTTAGCCCATTGAGTAGGGTTGACACCAAGTATCAATTTATTGATAAAACGTGACTCATTGCTATACGCAAAGCCTTTCTGGTTGTCACCTGTGCGCTCAATATAGCCTTTCATCGCCTCGGCCATATTTTTATGATCTTCACATGCAGCAACACGATTTTTGCGCCAGTCCTGCATAGCGGCTTTATGTTCTTCTGGCGCGGCTCTGCGCAGTCGCTCCTCACATTCGATAAAATATTGGCGTGCTAATTTGCCCTGGTCATTACGTTCAACCATAGACAGCTCTTTTCCCATGTTGAGGCTGACAATATAGTCATGCTCGAATTGCTGCCTAAATTTTGTGCTCCCCCGTTTTGGTGAGCTCAAATTTTCCACAACGATATAATCGATATTCTCAACAAAGCCATATTGTTTAATTCGCCCTTTAATCCAGCTAGTATAGTCACGACCAACTTTTAGAAATGAATGTAATTTACGACTACTCACTGATTGAATTTCTTTCCCGTTAATACGGTTATTAATAACAGGAATTAAATAATCAAATGTACCCGCTAGCTCATTTTCAGGCAGAGTGCCCCCCTGACCAGTTATGGCCATATTTTTATTTTTCATAAGTTTTGCCCTTTTATTTAGTTAATTAAGAGCTGTCGCGACAACACGGGATAGCTTGACTAAATTTGTCTGCAAATACTCGCAAAACCGTACATGAATATAAAAAACATTATTTTGCGTGAATTTGCACAGATACTGTGATAGCCCTTTTAAACTTAAATAGTCATTTCCAAAATTGTAATATTTTACTTTTACATCAATAGGATAAATAAAATCAGAAATAACATTTAGAATACTTTCTTCCCTGACTTTAGGGTTAGAGAAGCCCTGACCCATTACGGCCATTTTATTTTTCATATTGCTATTTCCTTATTATTCGACTGGGTAAAGCGATAAAATCAGATCTGATTGATGGATAGAAATTCCGTCATACCCACCAGCACAAGCTCGGCTATTGATAAGATCAATAATCTTCTTTGCATCTTTCTGGTTACGAATACGGTAACGATAATGCGACCCTATCCCGTCTGGGTTCGGTTCGTCAGTACGTTCTAAGTTAATATTTAATTTACGCTCCAGTTCTGAAAAGTAATTACGGCCTGATGATAAGCGGCAATACTTTAAAATATCGTTTTCGGTAGAACCGTTATAGGCAGATAAAAAATATTTCCATGCTTTGATTTTTTTCGGTGGGTTCTTTGATAGAATAGATGCTGTCGCGTTATCCTGAGAAGCCACCTGTAGCGGGTGGTTTTTCTTTTCCATTATGCCACCTCACCAGTGCGTGATTCAGCAATCTTATTTGCTACCCACTCATCCACTTCCGATTCAATGAAAGCAATAGAGCGAGTACCAATTTTTACTGATTTAGGAAATTGACCTGTTTCGATAAGGCGATAAATCCACGCTTTGCCATAGCCAGTACGACGCATAACTTCCGGTAAGCGAATGAGATTTTCTTTTAAGGTTGTTACTGTTGGCATGTTGCCCCCTGCTATCTGTTTAATGATACGCCTTAATAGACGTTCGTAGATCTCAGGGGTTATTGAAGCGCATTAATATAATAATTTCATACTGCTACCATGTATAGTGTACCCTCTACGCCGTACAAGGTACGCTGTACAGTGTAAAAACTATAATTTGATTTGATTCTCTTTCGAGTAAAGCAATATCCAATTCCTAATAGTTACAGTTGAATAAAAATAACTCTGTTCCTCTAGCCATGTCACATAATACTCTGCCGCTTTTTGCGTAGACTTAAAATTGTTTTTATTAATTTTCCAGTCAGAACACACTAAGCTTTTAGCTTCTCTATTTTTTTTATGCCTACTATTAACAGCTTTATCAATATTCTTCCTTTGTTGTATTTCAATCTTTTCATTGTGCCCCATTAATTCATCCAACCTACCTTTAAGTGTTAAATTATCAGATAAAACCTCAGATAATTTATCCTCATGCTTTTTATCTAAATATGCCTCATTCATGAACATTGCTGATTTCCCTATTTTTAAGAAAATATCGCATATATAAAAAAATGATAATGTCTTTCTCTCAGAATTATTATCAAATTCATCTGTCATTCTAATGACATCGGCTATTAGAGATAAAGTCAACGCGGCGAAATATTCATAAGGTTCTGCGTCAGTAAATCCTTCATCTGATTCGTTATCTGGCAACCACTCTAAAGTATCATATAGAGCATCTATCTCATCAGTATTTTCAGGTGTTGGAATATCACCTAAATCCGAATCATCACCAATAAAAACCCAATGAACCCCATACCTATCTGACTCGTTAGCAAATGGGTATATGTCAACATATTCATATTCACGGGCATACCTCACTTCTTGCCATTTTTCTTCTTCCAGTTCAGCTATAGCCTCATTTTTTTTATCTTCAAAATATACATCTATAAGTTCAAAAATGAGTTTTTGCACTGTTATAATTTGAGAGTCAGTTCTGTTATTTTTTTTTAGATGATATCTAGCTGAATTAGCAAATTCTGATAATTGCTCAAATCTATAACTAGGGATAATGCCTGATAATGGTGAAAACTCATCAACCACAACGCCACCTCACGCCCTCATTCTGTAGGAGCTATGCCAGCTAGTAGAGGTGTACTAGTTTTCGGGAGCTACCCTAGACATAGCTTTATTCTTTATAGTCTACACAAGTCTACTACAGTCTATAACTACTGTCTATTTGTCCAGTTATGACTATTTCAGGTGCAAAAAAACCAGACCTTTTACAGTCTGGTTCTACATTCGACTGCTGGTGGATTAAGCACGTTTAAAGTTGCCGTGTACAACATTATCCCCGTTCTCTAATGCCCCCATATAATCAGCGTACCATTGAAGCATTTCTCTACGTCCATCGATGTACTGAGCATGGTTATACGTTCCACGGATAGAGTTTTTATCAACGTGCGCTAGCTGTGTCTCAATCCATGCAGTGTTATAGCCTTGTTCGTGTAGGATAGTGCTCATTGTGTGCCTGAATCCGTGACCTGTGGCTCTACCACTGTAGCCCATGCGCCTAATCATCGTATTCAGTGCCATATCTGATATGTGCTTTCGATAATCAGTGCGGCTAGGGAATACATATTGATAACTACCACTGATAGGGTGTATCTGCTTTAGTAAATCAATGACCTGCTCTGATAGCGGAACAATATGAGGGCGGCGCATCTTCATTTTTTCAGCCGGTATTTCCCATACTCCAGTATCAAAGTTAATTTCTGACCATTCCGCCTTTCTCAATTCGCCTGGTCGAACTCCAGTTAATATAAGCACCCTTAATGCCACTCTTACAATCTGGCTTCCCATGTACTTATCAATAGAAGAAAGAAACTCTGGTAATTCAGTTACTGAAAGATGGGCGTAGTGCTCACGCTTATGTGGAACAAAGGCACTGGCTAAATCTGGTGCAGGGTTATACTCTGCCCTACCCGTGATAATGGCGTACTTCCACACCTCGCCACAACGTTGGCGCACTTTCTTTAGTTTCTCAGTTGCTCCGCGCTTTTCCATAATAGAAAGCACTTCAAGTAATTCCATGGGTTTGATTTCGGCAATCGGGCAATGACCTATATAAGGAAATACATCTTTTTTCGAATGCGTCCATCATGTCATCACGATAACCAACAGACCAGCGATCCTTTCTACCCTCATACCATTCAAGGGCAATATTTTTAAAGGTGTTTTCAGTTTGATTAATGGTGGTCGCTTTTTCTGCTTTTCTGGATTCATTTGGATTAATACCATTGGCAACCTGTTTTCGTGATTTGTCTCTTTTCGCTCTTGCTTCATTAAGCGTGACAACAGGATAGATACCTAACGATATCATTTTAGTTTTGTCAGTAAATTAATAGCGATAACGCCAGCCTTTAAAACCGTTAGTTTCAATTAACAAAGATAGCCCGTTGGCATCCGCCAGCGTGTAGAATTTTACTTTTGACTTGCACGCTTGATTGCCATGTCTGTTAGCTTTATAAATCACCAATATTGTAGAAGGGAATTCGATACAACAAATTGCAGAGATTTAGAAAGTCGATAGTCGATTTTATTAGCGTGAGATTTTGTTAGGAGATTGGATTATTACTGAATAATAGGAGATTTCAGAAAACGCTAGGAGATGTTGAAATGGCGGAGGAGGAGAGATTCGAACTCTCGGATGGTTTCCCATCGGCGGTTTTCAAGACCGCTGCCTTCAGCCGCTCGGCCACCCCTCCGCAATGACGTGCACTATAAACATCTGGGCTTTCGATGTAAACCCTTATTTTTATCAATTGCTATAAAAATAGACGCTTAGCGTATCGTTGGGCTAAATTATCGGCATATTTAACAGGTTACTTGGGTTATTGACTATTTTTTGCTAAATTTGCACTCTATTTTTGTTTAGGTAGAAATTTGTATGTTGCGTTTTAACGGTCAAGAAATTGAGACTGATTCACAAGGCTACCTTATTGATAGCCAACAATGGAGCGAGGCGCTTATTCCTCTTCTCGCTGAGCAAGAAAATATTACGCTGACAGAAGAGCACCTTGAAATTGTTCGCTTTGTTCGTGCCTTTTACGAAGAGTTTAACACCTCACCCGCTATTCGTATGCTGGTAAAAGCGGTTTCACAGCAATTTGGAGAGGAAAAAGGAAATAGCCGCTACTTGTATCGACTATTCCCTAAAGGTCCCGCAAAGCAAGCCACGAAACTTGCTGGGTTACCAAAACCTGTCAAATGCATTTAACTCATTACCCTAAAATTAATAGCGGACTGAAAAATCCGCTATTTTTTCAGTTGCCCAGTTTTCGCTAAAATAATGGTCGATTTTTGCTCCAGGGGGACCACCTGCATTAAGCCATTCCTCTACAAAGCAGATATCTTGCTCTGAGCCGTAAATGCCTAGCGCAACGCTGCCATCTTCGCGATTACAAACATATCCTTTTATTCCATTCTGATTAGCCCAATGATATGTTTGATAGCGAAAACCAACCCCTTGTACACGGCCATAAATATAAAACAAACGTCCGGCTGCTTTTGTCATTTTTAGCCCCCTTTATCAGTAGATTATTTATAAATAACCTATTTATTACAGTTGTGTTTTATGCGTTGAACAGATAATCTGAGATCGAGGCACTGCTTTTCATGTTACATATAAGACAGTGTATTGCGTTATGAATAATTGTCCATACATTGGCTTGAAAACGCGGAACACTGCCCAGATATAAAGTTATAGCATAAGCAAGGCTTTTAGGAGGTGGCTATGATGATCACCAGTAAATATGGGATCGGGCAACAAGTTAGACATAAATTACTCGGCTACCTAGGCGTTGTAGTAGATGTTGATGCTGAATACTCGCTCGAACAACCGCATGACGATGATGATATTGCTGCAAACAGCACATTACGTGATTTGCCTTGGTATCACGTTGTTATGGAAGACGATAATGGCGAAGCTATTCATACTTATTTGGCAGAAGCTCAAATTACTTATGAAACCGCTGATGACCATCCAGAACAACCCTCTATGGACGAATTAGCTGAATCTATTCGTTCACAATTACAAGCACCACGCCTACGTAACTAATCCTTTATCGTTCATCCACAGTAAAGCAGCGCGTTAGCTGCTTTACTACGTTATGGCGCTTATTTTTCTAAGCCTAACGCCGGAATTTCTTGTTTTGGACACTTATCCATGACAAATTTCATACCAGCAGACAAAGCGATTTGTTGAGCTTCTTCACTGATAACGCCTTTTTGCAGCCATAACACTTTTGCTTTAACGTCTACGGCTTCCCGTGCGACGCCAACGGCAGCATCGGCATTACGGAACACATCTACCATATCTATAGGTTGGGGAATATCGCTCAGCTTTTCATATACTTTTTGCCCTAATAATGTTTGACCCGATAGTTTAGGACTAACCGGAATCACGGTGTACCCCTGCTCTAATAGATATGCCATCACTTCATAACTTGGGCGATTTTGTTTATCACTTGCTCCGACCAATGCGATCGTGTTAACACGCCGTAATATTTCAGCAATTTCTTGACTATCCATCAAAATATCTCCCAAAATCAGTAAACTATTAACTCACAATATGATATACCTTGTCCTGCGTGATCACTCAATTTCTCTATTATAGGCCATCACGCTAAGGTTGCTGGCAATACGGGAAAACGTATTTATTCCACTTTAACCATTTGTTATAAAATAATAAATTGATTTCCCTAATTATTTCCATAACAACCAGCCACAACAGGTAAATAAGCATTATTAATGCTCTTAGCGTGATATCACGCGACTTTTAAGGGAACATCATGGAATCAACAACTCGTAGAATAAAAACCCCGAAAAATATAGCACTGGTTGCCCATGACCACTGCAAATCCTCGCTATTAGCATGGGCGACAAAAAATAGTGAGCAGCTAAAGCCTCATAAACTGTTTGGGACAGGAACGACAGCCAGTCTAATTAGTCACCATACTGGTCTTAATGTCACCGGTATGCTGAGTGGCCCGATGGGAGGTGACCAACAAATTGGCGCAATGATCGCTGAACAAAAGATCGATGTGATGATATTTTTCTGGGATCCACTCAATGCGGTTCCTCATGATCCCGATGTTAAAGCCCTATTACGCTTAGCAACAGTCTGGAATATCCCCGTTGCGACCAACCCCGCAACAGCAGACTTTATCATTACCTCACCATACTTTGATGGTGAAATTGATGTCGTTATTCCTGATTATCAACGATACTTGCAAGAGCGCACCAAATAACGAATCAGTGCCGGATAGTTCATGTCCGGCACCTATCATCCATTATGGTTTTTTCTGTTTAGGAACACCTAACTGTTTTAAGATATCCACAAACTCTGAAGGCTCATCAGGATGGTAAAGTAGCCATACCTGCTGTTTAGCACGCGTCATTGCAACATATAATAATCGTCGCTCTTCCGCATACTCGAACTCTTCGTGTTTCGGTAGCAAAACCTGTTCCATAATAGATTCTCTCGCCACCGCTGGAAAACTATCTTTCCCACTATTAAGCCCACAAATAATGACATGGTCCGCTTGTTTGCCTTTTGAAGCATGAATAGTCATAAACTCGATATTCAACTTCGGCCAGCGTGTTTTAGCTTTATTTAAAATTTCGGGTCTTAAGTAATGGTAACGTGCTAAACACAAAATAGTTTCATTATCTGTAACGTAGCCACTCATTTTGTCTAATAAACGCTCTAGTGCATTTTCATCGAGCAAAATGACCGATTTCTTACTGCCTTTCACTAAGCTATTGAGCGGTTTATCGAGTTGAGTCGGATTTTGTAATATGAAGCGATTAGCTATTTCGCCAATACGTTCATTAAATCGATAAGTTGTATCTAAAGCGCATAGCGCTCCTTGCCCAAAATTTTGTTCAAAAGATGTTGTGAGATCTAATTCTGCACCACTAAAACGATAAATCGCTTGCCAATCATCACCAACTGCAAAGAGTGAGGTCTGCTTATTTTGCTGACGTAATGCTTGTAACAACTTTGCTCTTAATGGTGAGATATCTTGGAACTCATCAACTAAAATATGCTTCCAAGGACTGATAAAACGCCCTTTCTCCAATAAATTAATTGCTTGGTGAATGAGTCCCGAAAAATCAATAGCCCCTTCTTCTTTTAACGCACTCTTCCATGCTTTTAAAAGAGGCGACATGAGACGAATACGTTTTTGAAATAGGCTTTGTTGCTGTTCATCTGCGGCCTCGATCATCTCTTTTTGGCTGCCACCATGCATACGCATTAAGCTTAACCAACGATCTAACCGAGTAACGACCCGTTTACTGATTTTTTCATCTTGCCAAAACTCACCTTCAGGAACATCCCACTGTAATTCATCGGTTAACCACTCACGCCACCCCTTGGCTTGTGCTTTTTTACTACTACACTGTTCGCGCCATTCATTAAGTAATAATTCACTGCGTTTTTGTGAATTTATTTCTAATTCACTGATAACTGGTGATTTGTTACTACCTTCACGAATAATCTGTAGCGCTAATGCATGAAAGGTTTTTGCCTCAATATCCTCTTGTTGCAAGCGCTCATGAATGCGCTCATTCATTTCTTGAGCCGCTTTACGCCCAAAAGCCAATAATAAGATTTGCTCAGGCTTAGCGAGCCCTCTTAAAAGCAACCAACCTGCTCTGGCAACAAGTACCGATGTTTTTCCGCTCCCCGCACCAGCCAGCACCAAAATATTTTCTTCGCCATTAATCACTGCCAGAGATTGGCTGGGGTTCAGTGGTGATGTTTCAACATGTTGAAAAAAGTCACCATAGCGTGACAATATTGATTCACTCCATTGTTGATTAATATGCTGTCGACAGCGTTCGCCATCTTCTAGCCACTGTAAGCAATAACGATAAGCGGCAGCACAGTTTTCAAATTGGCTAACACGAGCCAATGGCAAAGGGAGAGACGAAAATTTTTCGCTAATTTTTTTCCGAAAGGACGCTAACTCACGTAAGTTGAGCCAACTATCTTGTTGAGTTTGTTGCTGAATAGATTTTGCGAGTGAAGTCAGGACTTCAGCACTGATTTCACTCATTTCTAGGCTCCATTGCTGCCACTTATCATTTAAATAATGATAAAAGCGTTGAGTTTGCTTCCATTCAGTACCATGTAAACGTACGACTTGCTCATCAGAGAGTTCAAACTCTAGCTCTCCCCAGACAATGCCTCTTTTACAATGAATATCAATTAACTGATTAAAAGGTATAAGGTATTGATGTTTTTCCCCACTCACCTCAATGCCAGCATTCAATAAGCGAACCCGATTATAGGGATGCTGAGCCAGGCGCTGCCCAATCTGTGTTGATTTCAGTTCCATACATCCTGCACCTGAGTTGTTCAATTATGAAAATAACGGTAGCTTGATTCCAAACAGTTTTTTATTACTCATAAACACGCTATCCTATATAGACTCTACATAATTCGAGTTGTATCTAGAAAATGTTCAACAATGTGTTGAAAAGAAAACTAGATTATATAGGCACTTAAATTTGCAGGTTGAAAACACATCAACAACTAAGCAACTTGAAATATGACGAGTATAGACTAGGGAATGTTTGCCTTTGAGGTACTTTGTGTTAACGCTGCTTACCAGTTATCGTCGTGTTTTATATAACAGCCATATTTTATATTATATCCGAATCTTAATCGCCCTGACAGGGACGACTCTCATTCCTTGGTTATTAAACCAAGAGCCCAAAGTCACAATTCCCTTAACCTTAGGCATGGTTGCGGCGGCTCTGACGGATCTCGATGATAGATTAACTGGCCGCTTAAAAAACTTAGTTATCACACTATGTTGCTTTTTTATCGCATCCGTCTCTATTGAATTATTATTCCCACATCCAATACTTTTCTTCTTTGGTCTGGCAATTTCAACCTGTGGATTCATTCTATTGGGCGCATTAGGTCAACGCTATGCTACGATTGCTTTTGGTGCGCTATTAATTGCCATCTATACCATGCTGGGTGTGCCTATTTTTGATACATGGTATCAACAACCTGCTTTGCTACTCATTGGTGCTATTTGGTATAACGTCTTGACCTTAATCGGCCATATTCTATTTCCAGTTAGGCCGTTGCAAGATGCCATTACGCAATGTTATCAGCAATTAGCGGCTTATCTTGATGCTAAAGCTAACCTATTCGACCCCGATTTGGAAGATGACTACCCGCAGTCAGTCTACGAGCTAGCACTCGTTAATAGCACATTAGTCAGTACGATGAATCAAGCAAAAATAGCGCTTCTTAGCCGACTAAAAGGTGATCGCGGACAAAAAGGCACCCGTACGACGTTGCAATATTATTTTGTGGCGCAAGATATCCATGAACGTGCCAGCTCATCACACATTCAATACCAACAACTGAGTCGCACCCTGCGCCACAGCGATATATTATTCCGTTTTCAACGTTTACTGAGTATGCAAGCAAGAGCTTGCCAGCAAGTCGCTCAATCAGTCCTATGGCGTAAACAATATCAACATAATCCACGCTTTGAAGGTACTTTCACTTACCTTGAAAACTCACTGCAATTACTTAAGCAACGCTCCCCAGCGATTCATGAAATAAAAGCGTTGTATAACTTACTCAAAAACTTGAAAGGTATTGACGTGCAATTGCGTGGGCTTAGCCTTGAACAGAATTCACGGCAACACCACAATAAACAAATTGAACAATTATCAGATGAGTCCCCTTCAGGTCTCAGTGATATTATTGCCCGCTTTAAACATCATTTAACGCCTAAGTCTGCACTTTTCCGCCATGCCGTTAGAATGTCACTCTTACTCTGTACAGGCTATCTCATTATCCAGTTATTTGATTTAGAAAGAGGATATTGGATTTTATTAACCAGTTTATTTGTTTGCCAACCTAACTATAGTGCAACCAAACGACGACTCGCACTACGGATAATCGGTACCCTCATCGGGATACTCGTTGGGTTACCTTTATTAAATTTTGTGCCTTCAATGGAAGGACAGCTGACCTTAATCGTTATTTCTGGTTTGCTATTTTTTGTTTTCCGTAGCAGCCAATATGCTCAAGCAACCCTATTTATTACCTTGCTTGTTCTCTTTTGTTTTAACCTATTAGGAGAAGGATTTGAGGTTGCTCTTCCTCGGGTCATTGATACTTTAATCGGTTGTTTTATTGCCTTTCTTGCAGTGAGCTTTATATGGCCTGATTGGAAATTTCGCCAATTACCTCAAGTGGTACAAAAAACCATGGACAGCAATTGCCGTTATTTAGATGCGATTTTGCAACAGTACTATCAAGGTAAAGATAATAGCCTTGAATACCGAGTAGCACGGCGAGATGCCCATAATAATGATGCAGAATTTGCTTCTATTGTTTCGAATATGGCATCAGACCCGAAGTCCTATCAAGTCACCCAAGAACAGGCATTTAGGCTTCTATGCCTTAACCATACATTGCTGAGCTATATTTCCGCCCTTGGTGCACATCGAGAGCAGATGCAAAATAAGGATAACCTCACGATTTTAAGTGATGCTATTTGCTATGTAGAAACCTCATTGCAAATCCTGACGTTGGACGCTCAAGCCGAAGAGAAATCAGAACAGTTACGAGAAAGTATTACGCGTCGCATTGATAGCATATCCGTCAGTGATGATGAAAAAACAGTACTGATTATGGAACAAGCAAGATTATTACTGGAGCTTATTCCTGAAATCAAGGCTATGATCATACAAATTAATACGTCAGCAAATCATTATGTACACGAGCAAAATTAAGTCAGTTAGCCGATAAATAAAACAGATGAGCGGGTGTCAAAATGTGGCGAAACAGTGACATCCCCTCTCATCGTTTATCTCACCTTAATTAGCCCTACCCCACACTGTTATACCAATTGATCAATTCTTGTTTCATTTGTAATGGTAAAACAGCACTATGATAGCCTTCTATTGCCCCCGCTAATCCAATCAGTAATTTAATACTAGGAGAAAATCGCCCCAACTGTTTTAGCTTCAAAAAGCAAGCTTTCGCACCTATTGCTCGTAAATCATCAACTTTATGAATGCCGATTTTGCCTAATGCTCTCTCTACTGACATATTCATATTCGGTAAATCTTTGATGCGTAATACCGCTGATTGTTTTTGTTTTCGTTCTTCAATCGCAGAACGATAAGCTAACTCAATACAATGGAGCAATAACTCTTCATTTTCCCATATCTGCTCAGGGATCTGATAATAACGCAGTTCTAGCGGTATGCCTTTTTTGCTAAACACTAGCCGCCTAAGTTTAATAGATTCAAAGTAGCTTCTTGCAAAAAGACATCCACGTAAATATAAAAGGCCATCTAATGTTAACCCGATGATGGCACTATCGATGATTAGACAATATCCACCAAAGTGGTTTTTCTTTTTAAACTCACCAAAACGTTTTAATAGCTGATCTAATCGAGGATCATTCTTTTCCAGTAAAGACATACACCCAAGCTCCTTATGAGTATTCATCTACTTCCATCCTTGTATGTGAAACTATAAATATCCTAATTTTACAAACAATTAGCAGAAACCTATTCTGAGATGAACAGCCTAAAACTCCAAGAATATTGCAGATAAAAACACCAAAGTTGCGAAGCGCTTTGAAAAAATAGGCTTGATATTGTATGAATATACAGTTACTGTATATTCATACAGCTTGATTGGTGAGGTGAATTATGGCTATCTATTCTTGGAACAAAGCAACTGAACATTCTGTTAACCACAGTACGCAAGTCATGCCTTCAACACCACATATCCATGATGCCATGCAGCATGGTATGGTGAGTGAACTGGTTTATGATGAAAAACATCCTATTATGGATTACATCCTACTACCAATGTTGCGCCAATTTGGTGTGCAATCTCGCTGGTTGCTTTGGTTGAGTCCAAATAAAAAGTTGAGTCGCCATTGGCTAGAGCAGTCTGGTTTACCTATAAATAAAATCATGCAATTAAGTAATATGCCGTCAATAACGACAATAGATGCAATGGAAAAGGCATTAAAGAGTGGTAATTACAGTGTCGTACTCGGCTGGCTTCCTGAATTAAATGAACAGGACTTTGCTCGATTACAAAGCGCGGCTCAAGAAGGTCATTCTATTGGCTTTATTATGCGCCCTCAAAAAACACATAATATTGCAAGTATCCATTCTGGACAGCTAAATAACCTAAAAATTCACTCTAACTATTATCACTAGCCAAGATTAAGAATATTCTTAGTAAATTTGACATTTGGATATAACAAGCTCAAAAAATGTAGAAAAAATAATTGAGATCAATGGGATAGATAATAATCAATCTAAAATTAGGTTATGTTTATCTCTCTGATTTATCCACTAAAATATGTTTTTTTATAACGATTTTTGCTTGCTCTACTTGTATCTTTTTAAGTTCGTTGTAGACTTTAGCTTGTTAAGGTTATGGCATTATTTTTTACTTTTTATAAATTTTTGTAGATAATGTCAGCGAAACCTAGCAAGTATTTTAAACCAATGGCGAATAATAAGGCTCATTGAAGCCATGCCTATATTGGATGATAACGAGGCGTAAAAAATGAAAAAGACAGCTATCGCAGTAGCAGTGGCAGTAGCAGCTTTCGCAACTGTTGCGCAGGCAGCTCCAAAAGACAACACTTGGTATACCGGTGCTAAACTGGGTTGGTCTCACTATGAAGACACAAGCTTTACTCCAGTTGATCGTAATGCAACTGTAGGTAACAGTACTGACCGTGATACTTTCGGTGCTGGTGCATACGCAGGTTACCAATACAACCAGTACATGGGCTTCGAGCTTGGTTATGACTGGTTTGGTAAAATGAAATACAAAGGTGCTGGTAACAACGGCGACCTGAAATCAATGGGTGTTTCTCTGACGACCAAACTAAGCTATCCAGTAATGGATGACTTAGACGTTTACACTCGTTTAGGTGGTATGGTATGGCGTACTGATGTTAAAGCACATCAAGAAGGTCAACCAAATTACAAAGAAAACGACACTGGCGTTTCTCCTGTATACGCACTGGGTGTTGAATATGCAATCACTCCAAACTGGGCGACTCGTTTAGACTACCAGTGGGTGAGCAACATCGGTGATAACGATAACTTGGGCGTACGTCCAGACAACGGCATGCTGAGCGTTGGTCTAGCATATCGTTTCAACCAAGAAGCAGCGCCAGTTGTTGAGCCAGCGCCAGTTGTTGAGCCAGCTCCAGTTGTTGAGAACAAACGTTTCACTCTGCGTTCAGACGTTCTGTTCAACTTCAACAAAGCAACTCTGAAGCCAGAAGGTCAGCAAGCACTGAACGAACTGTATAACGAACTGAGCAGCATCGACCCAACTCAAGGTCGCGTACTGGTAGTTGGTTTCACAGACCGTATCGGTTCACAAAACTACAACCTGCCACTGTCACAAAAACGTGCTCAGTCAGTTGTTGACTACCTGGTAGCTAAAGGCGTTCCAGCTAGCGCAATCGCTGCTGAAGGTCGTGGTAAAGAAGATCCAGTAACTGGTAACAAATGTGACAACGTTAAAGGCCGTGCTGCTCTGATCGAGTGTCTGGCACCAGACCGTCGCGTTGAAATCGAAATCCAAGGTACAACTGAAGTTGTAACTCAACCAGGCGCTTAATAACAAGTTCCTCGGTCGAATTTCGATCTGAACACAAAAAACCCCATTTCGATGGGGTTTTTTTTATCTCTAAAGTCACTTAAAGCAGGCGATAGCCTAAGTCTTATCCCGTCACAACTAGGCTTTGCTTATATCCCAGTCAGTGAAGCGTCAATGATTACATCTTTTACTCATAGAGCATCGCGATCTTAGTTGATCATTCAATAACAGCAAACGATCAATATTACGGCTTGTTAGTATTTGAATTACCTAAAATCGCTTGAAGATCTTCTTTTAATAAGCTCATTTGGCTTTCATACTTATCCTTATGCTCTGCATCCTCGATCAACTGAATGATCGTTTCCGATAATGTTTTATTGCGCTTAACGGCAAGATTAGATAATCGCTGCCAAACAGAAAAATCAAGGTCAATAGACTTTTTTCTCGTATGCGGATGCTCTGCATTGAAATGGCGTTTACGCCTAGCGCGAATACTCTGTTTCATACGATTATCTAATTGTGGATTCATATGTAAATTAATCCACTTCATAACATCTGTCGGCCGATTCTCCATTTTTAACAGCAAGGCAATCGCTTCATCTTCTGCACTTCTTTCAATATATCGAGTGATTGCCTCACCACTTCTGGACTTCTTCACCAGATAATCCCATTTCCAGCCACATTCTAGATTTTCAAGCTGTTGATATTTCATAATTTTTCCCGACGAAGATCGAATCTAGTTTTATATTAGCAATTTTAACTGAAGAAGCACAATTCAGCGGTAACAACAAACGACCCTTCACAAAGAAGATAACAACTTAGCACAAAATAGTGTACAATCTGCCCTCATCTGTTAACAAATTAATGAATTAGCATGTCCACATTTGAATGCATACTCCTCGTTTATGGAATAGGTGGCGTATGCTCTGCTCTAATAACACTACGCCTAACAAAAGACCCTAACATAGTTATGAGATTACTCAGTGCACTACTTATAGGCGTTACATGGCCAATGTCTTTACCTGTTGTACTGTTATTTGCTTTATTCTAGTCGATTATACGTCAATTATTGCTGCAAGATTGACGCTCAGACGCTAATATAGCAACCTTGCCCAATGGGTAATAAATGGACCTGAAAACAATGTAAAATATTCAAACAGGATTCAGGCATACGCGCCCTGCTCACCAACAGGCATTTTACTTATAATCATTTTAATAGCAGAAAAATTATAGTGATCAGTCAAGAACTAACATGGCAAGGCCTAACACCTGACCTAACACCTTATCAGGCAACTTTTGTCTCTTCAGATACCCTGACCCCTGCTACTTTGTCAGAAATTCAACCTAGGCTATTTAATAGCATTGAACGTTTTATCAAAGAAAACTCACGCACGCGTTTCATGTTTATCAAGTCTGAGCAAAGTGAGCATTATTTGCAGGTATTTTCTGAAGCGATCAGCCCTTTACTGACCCAATTTTCGCCGATTAAGGGTGATTATCAGCTCACTGACAATAAACTCGCTTTTAAATGGCACCCTGAAATTGACGGACGCTTTTCTAGCCAGACTAAGATTGCATACCGCGACTGGATAGAACCAGAACAATTGTTTGGCTATATCACAGCTTCACTGCATTTAGTTCCTGGATTATTACATCAAATCAACGGTGGTGTCCTAATATTATCGGCATCATCACTGATTGCCCAACCATTGATGTGGCAAAGATTACAGAATATGGTGGCTCGTCGCCAACTTGAATGGTTGCCATTTTCTGATAACCAGCCTCTACCTATAGAAATTGATGCTCAACCGCTTGATATAAAATTGATTATCGTTGGTGATAGGCTGGAGTTAGAAGAATTTGAATATATCGACTCAGAATTATTTGAGAATGCTATCTATGGTGAATATGAACCCATCATGTTCTTTGATGATAAAGAACAATTAGTTCTGTGGATGCGCTATATCAAATCACTTATTGACGCTAATCATTTGCCTGAAATTGCCTCCGATGGCTGGATGACGTTTATTACACAAGCTACGCGGTTTTGTGAAGACAAGTTTAATTTACCTCTCGATAGCCAATGGCTCATCCGCAAATTAACCGATGCGTCTCATTACCAAATCGATAACATGATGGGTGATGAAGCATTCAAACAGGCACTTGAAAATCGCCTATGGCGTCATAGCTTTCTTTCTGAGCGCTCACAAGACGACATCTTACAGGAACAGGTTTTTATCCGAACAGAGGGAGAAGTTATCGGCCAAATTAATGGTTTGTCCGTTTTACAGTACCCCGGTCACCCTGAAGCGTTAGGTGAGCCTTCACGCATTACCTGTGTGGCACATTTAGGTGATGGTGAATTTGTGGATGTTGAAAGAAAAGCAGAGCTTGGTGGTAATATCCATGCTAAAGGCATGATGATCATGCAAGCTTATTTAAATTATGAACTAAAATTAGAGCAGCCACAGCCATTCTCAGCCTCAATTGTCTTTGAGCAGTCCTATGGTGAAGTCGATGGTGATAGCGCTTCTTTGGCTGAACTATGCGCCCTCATTAGTGCATTAGCACTACAGCCTATCGATCAACAAATAGCGGTAACCGGGGCGGTAGATCAATTTGGTTATGTGCAACCTATTGGCGGCGTGAATGAAAAAATTGAAGGCTTCTTCGATATATGTGCTCAACGTCACTTAACAGGCCAGCAAGGTGTCATCATCCCAATGGCAAATGTCCGCCATCTGTGCCTCAATCAAACCGTTGTTGACGCAGTCAAAGAAGGTCAATTTCATATATGGCCAGTAGAACATGTCGCTCAAGCGATCACCTTACTGACCAAACAAGCTTACTTTGAGCAACAAGCTGAAGGTGACAACGTACACTTGTTAGCTTTAATTCAAGAACGGATAAATCAAGCTAACTCGCCAGAAAAACCAAAGCTTCCTTGGTTTCTGAAATGGCTTGGTTGAGTAAAAAAATATCAGATCGGAGTTGTTCAGCGTACAAGTGTAAGCTATCCTGTATCCTTAAACTTAATTAAGGCTATAAGAAGAACATGGTTGATAAACGCAGTTCCTACACAAAAAGTGATTTAGAAGCTTCTGGAAGAGGCGAATTATTTGGCGAAAATGGGCCTCCATTACCTTCTGGCAATATGTTGATGATGGATCGCATCATCACCATGACTGAAGATGGCGGTTCTTTCAATAAAGGCTATGTCGAAGCTGAACTGGATATCAATCCAGACTTGTGGTTCTTTGGCTGCCATTTTGTGAATGATCCTGTTATGCCTGGCTGTTTAGGTCTGGATGCGATGTGGCAGTTGGTCGGCTTCTACCTTGGTTGGCTGGGTGGCGAAGGCAAAGGTCGCGCATTGGGCGTTGGTGAAGTTAAATTCACCGGACAGGTTCTACCAACAGCGAAAAAAGTGACTTACCGTATCAATTTTAAACGTGTTATTAATCGTAAATTGATTATGGGACTTGCTGATGGCGAAGTATTAGTTGATGGTAAAGTCATTTACGTTGCTAATGACCTGAAAGTTGGTCTATTTAAAGACACAAGTGCTTTCTAAACCGACTGACGCTATATGATCTAAAACCTCCGCAATCGCGGAGGTTTAAAATTGTGGTTTAAAGGGAATTAAAAAACCGTTTATCTAGGTTCTCTAATCAGTAAGTTATGCTGTGCTATGCTCTGCCTATGCAGAGAGTGTCGTCCGGTCCTCCATGGCCTTTCGCCAGCCTCCCAACCAATGCGAACGCGCGTCCACCGACTGATAAGGGCATAATTCTTTTGAACGCCCTGCAATACCTGCTTGATAACCTCTTGATAAAGCTCTTTCTAAACGGTCTCGCTTCTGTCTTTTCATGCCTTACTTCCCTCATTGTTTAAATGGAAAAGAAAACAGCACCTAAAACCCTTAATAGCTTTAAGTTAAGTCATTAGTCAGATTGTACTTAACGACGTTCTCTGTGTGCACCTAGAAAACCTAGGTGATAGCTTAGTTTGTTAGCGACAGGAACCTAAAACTACATAGGGCTCTTAATTTAGGTACAGTATAGAAATACCGCTGGCAGGTCAGAAAATCAAGTAAAGAATTTCATATGAATGTCATAAATGTTATAAATGTGATATATACATTCAAAAAGTGACAACTAATTGATATTAAATATATTAATATCATATTCCTTATAGAAGTTCATAGTACGATAATTTATATTTGAATGATTTATAAGCAGTTTTACAAAAAAAATGCGCCTCCGTTGATGAAAACACGAGGCGCATTTATCCGTAATCATAGTGTTAATTAGGGTTTGCTGATCTCTTTCGCTATCCCATCTGCCACTTGCTGCCATCCTTGCGATAAGGTGCGCACCAAATCAGGATAACCATCTTCTTTTTGTTCAAGCTGTATATCAAAGTTACGGCGGATCACTTCACGACCATTCGATAATGTCCAAAAACCTTGTACTAAAACCATCCCATCATAACGCCCATTAAACGCGGTCAGCGTGATATCTAGCGTATCAGGTGAATTCTGTAGCGGCTGTAGAGACACTAAGCGTCCCGGTAACGCAGACGATAGTTCACTGACCATGGATTGTCCTAACTGCTGTTCAAGTGGACTAGCCCATAAGTGTGAGCTTGCATTACTGTAGCTGACATCCGATGTCTGGTAAGTAATGCCGTTTGATGTCAAAACATCAGCCAACATAACTCGTTGCAGCCAAATTTGATTTTGTTGCCCCATCACTACCGCTGTTTGTGTTGCCGGCGCTTTTACCGGCAATTGGTAGTACATTTTTTCAGGGGTGCTGCTACAAGCCGCCAGCATTAAAACAAATATCGATACCAGATATCTCATTATTTTTTCACTCCTTTAGGCACAGGATCCTTCGACGGCTCGGCCTCGAATACTAAGGCATTACTCTTATTATTCAACGTCCGTAATAATGGCTGCACTTCCCTAAGCACCTGATCTAAACGCTGCATATTATCAACCATCTTATTATATGCTGGTGAGCCAGGTTGGAACCCTTGCATTGCTCGATTCATCTCGTTCAAGGTTTTTTGCAAGTCTCTAGGTAAGTTCTGGAACTCTTTACTGCCCATGACTTTATTCAGTTCAGCCAGCATCACCTGCGCTTCTTTAATCGTTTTCTGCCCTTCAGCCAGTGTTTGGGTCGTTTGATTCAACATAGGCTCAATCGGCATACTATTGATTTTATCCAAGACTGAAATCACTTTTTGCTGAATTTGCGCCAAACCACCACTGGTTGTTGGAATCACTTTATAACCAGCCACCACATCAGGCCCTTTATAATCCGGTACGTTAGGCACGAAATCAAGGTCAACAAACAGCGCTCCTGTCAGTAAGTTACCTGATTTCAGTGAGGCACGAAGCCCATCTTTCATCGCTAATTTCAGTTCATTTTTCAGATTGAAGTCAGCACCCACATCTTTCCTGAATCGTTCTGGCTCTATATGGATTAATACCGGAATGCGGAAGTCATTATCCAGTTTCTGATCAAGACCTTCAGTATAGAAAGGCACTTGAGCTACTGTACCTAAACGGATACCACGGAATTCTACAGGCGCCCCAGGCTGTAAACCTCTTACTGAATCCGAGAAGAACAGAACAAAATCTTGATACTCGGTATACAGGGAATTTTGGATACTACTTTGGTTATCAAAGAGTTTAAATTCCGTATTTTCTTTCACCCCTTCACCGGGTACCCAACCTGCTGGCACATCAAAACTAACCCCACCAGCAAGTAAGGTTGCTATTGATCCCAGTTCCACATGAATACCTTGCGATGACATATCGAAAGCGATGCCGCTATCCTTCCAAAAGCGCACATTGGTACTAATGAGCTTATCATACGGCGCATTGATGAATAGCTGATAGCGCATATCACGCTTATCCATGTCAAAATTACTGGTTTCAACAGAACCGACACGATAGCCTCTAAACAAGACAGGGTCCCCAGGATTCAATTGACCAGCACGATCACTCACCAATATCACTCGGATCCCTTTTGCATCAGGAGAAGCTAACGGAGGCGAATCTAACAGCGTAAATTCGTTATGCTCTTTTGATGAACTACCGGGTTGTAATTCAATGAATACCCCTGATAGCAATGTTCCCAGACCTGTCACACCTTCACGGCCGATAGCTGGTTTCACAATCCAAAAAGCAGAATCAGTGCGTAGCAAATCTTTCATATCGCTATTAAGGCGAGCCTTAATGACAACTCGGCTAAAGTTGTCGTCTAATGTCACACTTTCAACGATACCAATATCTACACTACGGCTTTTAATCTTGGTTTTACCGGCTTCAATGCCTTCAGCATTATAAGTAATTAACGTCACTTCAGGGCCTTGATGGCTGAAGTGATAAAATAATATCCAAGCACCAATTAAGACAGTGATGATAGGGATCACCCATACAGGTGACCAACTTTTCAGTTTACTGACTTTGGCATTGGCCTGTGGCGTTTTTTGTTCACTCACCCGATGGCTCCTTCTTGTTCAACAACTTTTATTGCATTTTTCTTTTCGCAGCGATCCCATGTCAGTCTGGGGTCGAAAGTCATCGCAGCAAACATCGTTAAAATGACCACGACGCCAAAGAAAATAACGCCCTGTGCAGGGACGATACTCATTAATTGCCCCATTTGAACTAATGCAGCCAAAATGGTAATAACAAATACGTCAATCATTGACCAACGACCTACATATTCAACTAATTCATAAATAAAGTGCATACGATGGGGGTCTCGATTGCCATACCCCTGAGAATCAAGGCATAGCCACGCAATACCTATCATTTTTAATGAAGGTACCATAATACTGGCAATAAAAATCACTAACGCAACGGGATATGAACCATCCCCCCACAATAGTATTACGCCATCCATAATAGTCGCCGGCATGTCGCTACCCAGCATATTGGTTGTCATGACAGGCAGCAGATTCGCTGGGATATACAATATAAAAGAAGTCAATAACAGTGCGGCTGTCCATTGTATGCTTTGATGCTTACGCACACTACCATGTGCATGGCAGCGAGGACATTGAGATTGCTCAGCGGGCAAAATCGCTGTACACACTAAGCACAACCGAACATTTTGACTGATCCCTGTACGTCCAACCTCTAGCTTTTGTGCCAATTTTGGGGCGGGTTCGATTTTGTTCCACATCCAGTGCCTATCAAGGCATTGAAACGCCCTCACTTGTAAAACACAAAATAAACAATAAGGCAAAAAGCTTAATCCAACACCAATATCCCCATAGGCAATCAGTTTCACGAAACTGACCAGCACGCCCGCAAGGAAAATTTCTGCCATACACCAAGATTTCATTTGAAACAGGATACGGCTCATCCACACTTTAATCGGTTTTGGTACATACACTTGCATACCAAAGAGTATGATAGTCACCATACAAAAGGCGGGGATCACTAATGAAAAAAACAGAAAGAATAGAGCCAACCCGCTGTAACGGGTTGTCGCGATAATCTCTATAATTTGAAATAAAGAGATTTCATTTTCAATTCCAGCTGCACTCATTTTGACAAATGGAAACATACATGCAACCAGCAGCATGATTAATGCACTGAATGCATATGCTGCTGGCTGCTTATACGGATAGCGCCACTTTGCAACCAACACAGTATGGCAACGTGGACATGTAGCTTTAGTGCCTTGCTCTAATTCAGGCACTGCAACTAGCATGTCGCACTGTGTACACAGCACATGTTCATGAGACTCATGAGAGCACAAGGTGATTCGCCCCTTCTATTTTTGATCTATAAACTAACTATTTTTTAATAGTTCAAGTTCTTGCCAACGATCAAATGCTTGTTCTAGCGCTTGTTCTTTCTCAGCCAATGCATTTAATGTTTTTTCTGTAACATCATGAGGCTGATTAAAGAAGTCTGCATCACTGATTGTGGCTTGCAGTGTTTCAATTTCGCTCTCAAGTTGCTCAAGCTTTGATGGTAATTGTTCTAATTCACGTAGTAAATGGTAGCTAATCTTATTATTTCGCTTTGTAGGCTCTTTTACTTTAGTGAATTTCTCTTCGTCCGATATTTTACTTTGTTGCGTGGTTTTCAAACTCACGGTTTGTGCTTTTTGCTGCTGAGCGTCAAAATATCCCCCCGCGTAGCGATTGATCACCCCGTTGCCTTCAAAAATCCAACATTCCGTGACGCTATTGTCAACAAACTCACGGTCATGGCTGACTAATAGCACTGTGCCTTGATAGCTGTCCACCAACTCCTCAAGTAGTTCTAGAGTTTCCACATCAAGGTCGTTAGTCGGTTCATCGAGGATCAATAAGTTACTGGGTTTTAAAAATAACCGAGCAAGTAATAGCCTATTACGCTCTCCCCCCGATAACGCACGAACCGGAGTCATCGCACGTTTCGGTGGGAACATAAAGTCTTGTAGATAACCTAAGACATGGCGTGGTTTGCCGTTCACCATCACCTCTTGCTTTCCTTCTGCGAGGTTATCCATTACTGTTTTATCGGGATCGAGAGCCGCACGGTGTTGATCGAAATAAGCGACCTCTAACTTAGTGCCGCAATGCACCTTACCACTATTGGCTTGTAAGTCTCCCAGCATTAATTTCAGCAGCGTCGTCTTACCACAGCCATTTGGCCCCACTAAGGCAATTTTGTCACCGCGCATCACTTGTGCACTAAAATCTTTGACTAAGACTTTGCCATCAATGTGATAGTTCACATTTTCGATCTCAAACACAATTTTTCCTGAGCGAGCCGCTTCTTCAACTTGCATTTTTGCGCTACCCAGTACTTCACGACGCTGAGAACGTTCAACTCGCAAAGCTTTTAACGCACGCACACGCCCTTCATTACGCGTACGTCTTGCTTTGATGCCTTGACGGATCCACGCCTCTTCTTGGGCAAGTTTGCGGTCAAATTCTGCATTTTGCATCTCTTCTACACGCAAAGCTTCCTCTTTTGCGATCAAATAGGCATCATAATTACCCGGCCACGATGACAATTTGCCTCTATCGAGATCAACAATACGTGTTGCCATATTGCGGATAAATGAACGGTCATGGGAGATAAAGACGATACTACCTTGGAAATCTTTCAGGAAATTCTCTAACCATAAAATGGTTTCAATATCCAAGTGGTTAGTCGGCTCATCAAGAAACAATACACGTGGATTGCTGACTAATGCACGGCCCAATGCCGCTTTGCGTAGCCAACCACCTGATAATGAAGACAACTGCGCGTCCGCAGGAAGATCCAGTTTTTTCAATACGTCACTAATACGAGCATCGAGTAGCCATAAATTCCGACTATCAAGAACCTCTTGTAATTCAGCTAATTTGTTTAAATTCTTTTCACTTGGATCGCTTTCCACCAATTTAGACACATGATGGTAATCTTTAAGATACTCAGCTTGCTCCGCAACCCCTTCCGCAACAAAATCAAAAATAGTCCCTTCAATATTACGTGGTGGGTCTTGTTGTAAACGGGCAACAATCAGATCTTGTTGATAAAGAAGCTGCCCATCATCAAGCGGCTGCTCCTTCGTTAATACACGCATTAATGTGGATTTACCTGCACCATTACGGCCAACTAAACAAACACGTTCATTGTCTTCAATATGAAGTTCAGTACTATCCAATAAAGGTGCATCACTAAACGATAAATATGCACCTGACAAATTAATTAAAGCCATTGATTTTATCCTTTACGCTGCGTGGCGTATCAGCCAGCAGTTATGAATCTGACGGTTACGAGCAAAGTCTTCTGAACGTGTTTTCGCTGTAATTTCTTCGGCTTGTAATCCAAGGTCGCTCAGTGCTTCGCTATCCATTTTAAAACCTCGCTTATTATTGGAAAACATAATCGTTCCCCCACGGCGTAACATGCGTTTTAAATGGCTGATCAACTGGATATGATCACGTTGCACATCAAAAGTACCGTCCATTCGTTTTGAGTTTGAAAAAGTGGGTGGATCAATGAAGATCAAATCAAATTGTTCATGACTATTTGCTAACCAATTCAGGCAGTCCGCTTGAACCAAACGATGTTGACGTCCAGTTAAGCCGTTTGCTTGTAAGTTTTTCTCTGCCCATTCTAGGTAGGTACGAGACATATCCACCGAGGTTGTACTTTTCGCACCGCCCAAACCCGCATGGACGGTGGCTGAACCGGTATAACAAAACAAGTTCAAAAAGTCTGCACCGCGGCTCATTTGCCCTAACATACGACGAGCAATACGATGGTCTAAAAATAACCCAGTATCAAGATAATCCGTTAAATTGACGAGCATTTTAGCGTTGTATTCTTGCACTAAAAAGAAATCTTCTTTTTGTGCCAATTTTTCGTATTGCTGTTTCCCCTTCTGGCGTTGGCGCGTTTTTAACACCAGTTGGTTGGATGATAGCTGCAATACGTTCATTGTCGCCGTGATAACATCAAATAGTCGTTGACGAGCTTTGCGCTCATCTACCGTTTTCGGTGGGGCATATTCTTGGATAACGACTTTGTCACCATAGATATCGACGGCAACATTGTATTCAGGCAAATCCGCATCATAGACGCGGTAACAATCAACACCTTGCTGTTTAGCCCACTTGCTGAACTTTTTGTGATTTTTACGTAGACGATTCGCAAAATCTGGTGAAATTTCCCCCACGGTTTCAGACGGGGTCTCAGCCAGAACATAATTTTTTTGTACGCACTCCAATGGCCCATTTTTCGCTTTAAATTCACGTTCTGAACGCAATTGCAAACAGCTTAAAAGCTCTGGGGAAGCACTAAAAATGGATAAACGCCACCCTGGAAAACGTGATTTAACCACACGACCTAATTGGCTATGCAACGCAATCAACGCAGGCTCACTTTCAAGACGTTCACCATAAGGAGGGTTACTTAAAATAGTACCTTTATGATCCGTTTTAACCGGGTTTTCAAGCATCGCCGCATCGCCTTGATTCAAGCTTATCAATTCTTGAACCCCAGCTCTGCGTGCATTAGAACGCGCCATATCGAGTACACGTTTATCAATATCAACGCCATAAAAACGCGAGGTTGTTTCTTTCAAACCTTGACGGAAACGTACCTGAGCTTCTGTGATCAGTTCACGCCATAATTCAGGATTATATTTTGACCATGCATAGAATCCCCAATGTTCACGATATAAACCAGGGGCTCTATCCGCCGCAATCATTGCCGCTTCAATGAGCAATGTGCCTGAACCGCACATAGGATCGACAAGAGGCGTATCTTTTTGCCAACCTGAACGGTTTATAATCGCAGCCGCTAAATTTTCTTTTAATGGCGCTTGGCCCGCTAAATCACGATAACCGCGAATGTGGAGTGCATCACCACTTAAATCAAGCGCGACACTCGCCCTCTCTTTATTTAAATAAACGTTAACACGAATATCGGGTTGTTGCCGTGCAACATCTGGCCGCTGGTCTAATTTACGTACAAAGCAATCGACAATCGCATCTTTAACTTTTAACGCCCCATATTGGCTATTGCGGATTTCGTCATTAGTACCACTAAAATGAACTGAAAATGTATCATTAACCGAGAAGATTTCGGTCCAGTCAATGGCCTGTACACCAAGGTATAAATCTAAGTCGCTGTAAACGTCAAACTCATTCAATGGTAATAAGATACGGGATGCCAGCCTGCTCCAGAGCAGACTCTGATACATCACCCGTTCATCAGCCTGAAAATAGACACCCCCTTGTGCAATTTTGCACTGGCTAGCGCCCAGAGCTTCTAATTCGGATTTCAATAGTTCTTCAAGGCCACGAGCTGTGCTGGCAAACAGAGAATTCATAGTATTTTTTACCAATTTGGATGAAAAATTGTTGCGCATTATAGCTAATCTTATGGAGTTGTCATAAAGTTGCTCAGCAACAATTATAAGGATTAAATAATGATAACGCTTTCACGCCTTTATACCCACCCAGTCAAGTCCATGAGAGGCATACGTTTGTCTCATGCTTACGCTGATACCAGTGGATTAATCTTTGATCGTAATTTTATGGTAACAACGCTGGAAGGTAAATTTATCACCGCGAGAAAATACCCTCAGATGTTACTATTCACACCAGCAATGTTAAATAATGGTCTTTATCTTAAAGCACCCGATGGCGAAAGTGTGACGGTATTGTATCAGGACTTTGATGAGAATCAGAGCCCAACTGAAGTTTGGGGGAATCATTTTCATGCCTTGATTGCACCCGAAACGATTAATTCTTGGTTGAGTCGCTATTTTGAGGAGCCTGTTCAACTTCGTTGGATAAGCCCTCATCTGTCTCGCCGAGTCAAAACCATGCCCGATGTTCCAATGTCTTTTGCTGACGGTTACCCCTTCTTATTAATTAATGAAGCCTCAGTGCAGGAACTCCAAAAGCGCTGCCCTGCCAGCATTAAACTTGAACAATTTAGAGGTAACCTGATCATCACAGGTGCGCAACCTTTCGAAGAGGATACTTGGAAAAAAATCCAGATAGGGGATGTCATCTTTACCCTTGATCGCCCATGTAGCCGCTGCATTTTGACCACCGTGAGCCCAGAAAAAGGCATAAAGCACCCTAATAGTGAGCCTCTCGCCACTTTGCAAACGTTCCGCACCGCTGAAAATGGTGATGTCGACTTTGGCCAAAATGTGATTATTCATAATACCGGAGTCATTCGTGTGGGTGATGAAGTTACCGTACTCGAAAAGAAACAACCTAATCGCTATATCCCAAAAGAAAGGGAAACAGGCAGCAAGGCGACCGGTACAACCACACCACTAAGCACAGTGACCATGACTTTTGAACATCATGATTATGAAGGGAATAACCAAGAAGTCATTCTTGAACAATTAGAAGCAAAAGGAGTATCGCTGCCTTATTCCTGTCGCGCAGGCATTTGTGGTCAATGCAAAATAAAGCTGCTCGAAGGAGAAGTGACACCATTAAAACAGAGTGCAATTAAAGGTGATGGCTATATATTAGCCTGTAGTTGTATTCCTAAAAGTGCAATTAAATTAGCTTTACGTTAGTTTTTAAACACCATCATATCAATAATTATTTTAATGATGGTGTTATGAGTCATATTAAAAAAACATAAACGATCAAGGATGATCAATTAAATGACATTGCCATACAATAAGCGATTAGACTTGCGCTTATATTCCCTCATACGATCGTTCATGATCTTAATGGGATCACAGAAGCGTAATTTACGATCTGGTAATTCTAATTGTGCTTCTGCCAATAAACATAAACTTGCCGATGCCCCCGCTTCAGCAATAATAAATGTGGCAATATTGCGGGTGCTTTCTAAACAAACTTGAATAAGCTGGCCTTGAGCTGGCTGTTTAATATCGTGAAAAGATGAAAAATACCAACTTTTTGGCATTTGTGGTTTTAGAAAACGAAATGCCACTAAACTATTGAGCACTAATTCGGCTCTTTCTTCATTAGATAAATTTAATCTTTTAGCCTGTTCGTCGAATATATAAAACTCAGCAGCATCTTCAATACTAAAAGGCATTTCATCACGCGCAAACGCAGTTAGCATTTTTGCGGGAAAACATGAGCGAAATATCATGCCGTTGGCGAGATCCAACATCACCCTATCATGGTCATGATCAAAATACCAACGCCAATGATCATCAGGTTTTATTATCATAAACGATCCCTTAGCGATTTATCGGTATACTCACCATACTTGAAGTTGCTAGTTGAGCCGATTCTATTAGCCTAATTATATTATCAGCGCTTTTTAACGAAACGAATAATGTGACTTAACAGCTACGTGCAACTCAAATTAGTCAGAGTACAAATACATTTTTTAGATAGAAATATAAATAATTCGGTTCTAAAAATGTCAAAATGATTTAAAAATAAGCATCCAACTCAATATAGATTAAAAGGGAGCATAAATAAAGCCCCCTTTAGGTAAATTTACAGTTAACTATATATGGTTCACAATATCTTTAATTAACTTTGGACCATTATATATAAAACCTGAATAAATTTGGATCAATGATGCGCCTGCATCCATTTTCTCACGTGCGGATGTTAATGAATCAATTCCACCCACGCCAATAATTGGTAACTTGCCATTTAATTCACGAGAAATGATCCTAATAACTTCAGTACTTTTTAGTTGCACTGGGCGTCCACTTAAACCACCAGCTTCATTACAGTGATTTAAACCTTGGACTAAGGAGCGATCTAAAGTGGTATTCGTGGCGATCACACCATCTATATTATGGCGAACTAAACTATCTGTAACTTGTATTATTTCTTCTTCGCTTAAATCCGGGGCAACTTTAACGGCAACAGGAACATATTTTTGATGTTTCGATTGTAATTCCAACTGCTTTGTTTTTATTCCGCTTAACAAATCGTCCAAAGCTTCTCCATATTGCAGCGTGCGTAAACCCGGCGTATTTGGTGACGAAATATTAATAGCAATATAACCTGCATGTGTATAAACCTTATCCATGCAAATTAAATAATCATCCTTACCTTGCTCTACTGGCGTATCTTTATTTTTGCCAATATTAATTCCAATCACCCCACCGTAGGTTGATTTTTTGACATTCTCAACAAGGTTATCAACACCTTTATTATTAAACCCCATACGATTGATCAACGCTTCTGCTTCAACTAACCGAAACAGCCTTGGCTTGTCATTACCAGCCTGCGGTCGAGGAGTGACGGTACCGATTTCAACAAAACCAAAGCCCATTGCACCGAAAGCGTCAATACATTCGCCATCTTTATCTAACCCTGCGGCTAGACCAAGTGGATTTTTAAATGACAGCCCCATACATTGAACAGGTTTAGTCGCCACCGATTGGCGAAGAAGACATTTAAGAGGAGAATTATTTAAGCGCTGAAGCTGACGGAAAGTCAGTTCATGGGCTTTTTCTGGGTCGAACTGGAATAGAGCCTTGCGGGCAAGGTGATATAACATATCCAATAACCTATTTCTGTCTATACCTGCCATACTTTAAGCTGAAATGCGCACTGATGCTTAACGCCAACAACTTAAATTACTTTGTGTATAAAGCGATTAAAAGACACAATGTTCCGCGCATCAAAACACCCAACAAATAAAATTTGCTGAGCCTATATTAAGCAAAGGGAACATTTTCATCCGATAAAACGCGACATAGATTACCCTATCTTGCGCTACTTTTTCTATGAAAAAATCAATTTATTGCACACAAGCTGATTAGTCGGGAGTTAACAAAGCGGATTCCCCCATTCGAAACGCCCTATCATGAATAACACCCTGCCAGCTTTTTTGTGACGGATTGAAAAGAACAAGCCCTTGAAAAATATTCTCAAGGGCTTGTATTGGTTACTGATTGGTTATGAGAAACTTAGCTCTCAAGTGCCTTCGTCACTTTTTCAAACAGGTCACCGGATAGGTTATCTAACCCTTTCAACTGCTCTAAAGTATTACGCATTAGACTTTGACGTTTTTCATCAAAACGTTTTAAGCGGATCAACGGCTCAATCAACCGTGATGCAACTTGAGGGTTGCGTGTATTTAAATCAACTAAAATGTCATACAGGAACTGATAACCACTTCCATCTTGTGCATGGAATGCAGACGGATTACCAGAAGCAAACGCACCGACTAGAGAACGAACACGGTTCGGGTTACTCATACTAAACGAACGGTGAGTCAACAAGCTCCGCACTTTTTCCAATACATCGGGCGCTGGGCTAGTGCCTTGCAGCGTAAACCATTTATCCATCACCAAGCCATCATGATGCCAACGTTCATCAAACGCAGTCATCAACGATTCAAGGCAAGGTAATTGAGATTCGCTCGCTGCTGTCAATGCGGCCAATGAATCCGTCATATTGTCAGCCGATGCAAATTGCGTAGAAACTAATTTATCCGCCAGCGCCTGGTCATCCCCTGCTGCAAGATATTGCAAGCACACATTGCGTAATGAACGTTTCGCAATATCACCATGATCAACACGGTAACCATCAATATGAATTGATTGATAAACGGCTAAGAACTCATCCGCCATTTCCACGGCCAATTGATGTGCAATAAAATCAGCGACAATGTGGATAGCATCAGGGTCGATAGTTTGAAAATACTCCGCCATCTCATTCTCAGAAGGCAGTGTTAAAATCAATGCGGCCAATGCTGGATCGATAGAATCACTCAATAACACCGCTCTAAATGCATCAATCACATGCTCAGGCAAAACGAATTCTTTGCCCGCTTGATGATTCGCAACATTGAGCTTCACATAGTTACCGATCAATTGCTGAGCCGCATCCCAACGAGAGAACTCATTGCTTGCATATTGCATCAAAAAGGCAAGTTGCTCATCACTATATGGATAATCTAATTTAACAGGTGCAGAGAATTCACGTAATAATGAAGGAACCGGACGGCTAGGAACTTCATCAAAAGTGAACGTTTGTGATTCTTGTGTGACGTTCAACACTGAATTGATATGGCTTCCCATATGTTTCAACGGGATAATAGAACCGTCTTCAGCATATAATTCAATATCTAACGGAATATGTAACGGCAGCTTTTCCGCTTGATCCGCTGTTGGTGGCGTCATTTGTCTAACATGTAATACATATTCTTGTTTTTCAGGGAAATATTCATCACGTACCGTTAAAACAGGCGTACCTGATTGGCTGTACCAGCGACGGAATAACGACAGATCCACATTCGAGGCATCTTCCATGGCTTGCACAAAATCATCACAGGTCGCAGCACTACCATCATGGCGATGAACATACAACTGTATCCCTGCTTGGAACATCTCTTCGCCTAATAATGTGTGGATCATTCGAATGACTTCTGAACCTTTTTCATAAACGGTTAAGGTATAGAAGTTATTCATCTCAATCACTTTTTCAGGACGGATCGGATGTGCCATAGGGCTAGCATCTTCAGCAAACTGAGCAGCACGCATCACTTTCACATTATTAATGCGGTTGACAGAACGCGAACCGAGATCTGAACTAAATTCTTGATCGCGGAAAACGGTTAAGCCTTCTTTTAAACTTAATTGGAACCAATCACGACAAGTAATACGGTTCCCTGTCCAGTTATGGAAATATTCGTGGCCGATCACCGATTCAATATTTAAATAATCTTTATCCGTGGCAGTCTCATTTTTCGCGAGCACGTATTTGGAGTTGAAAACATTCAGACCTTTGTTTTCCATCGCGCCCATATTAAAGAAATCAACCGCGACTATCATGTAAATATCGAGATCGTATTCCAGACCAAAGCGCTCTTCATCCCACTTCATCGCATTTTTTAGGGATTGCATTGCCCATGGCGCGCGGTCAAGGTTGCCTTTATCAACAAAGAGTTCTAAAGCCACTTCTCTGCCAGTGCGTGTAATAAAAGTATCGCGAAGCACATCAAAGTCACCAGCGACTAACGCAAATAGGTAGCTTGGTTTTGGGAAAGGATCTTGCCACTTAACCCAATGACGTCCATCATCCAGTTCACCTTCAGCGATGCGATTACCATTAGATAATAAATAAGGATAACGTTGTTTATCCGCAGTAATCGTCGTTGTGTAACGCGCTAAAACGTCAGGACGATCCTGATAATAAGTGATATGACGGAAACCTTCAGCTTCACATTGTGTACATAGCGCATCCCCTGAAACATATAAACCTTCTAGCGCTGTATTTTTTTCAGGGCTGATTTCATTCACAATACGTAATGTGAAAGCTTCAGGTAAGGATTCCAATATCAGCTTACCGTCTTGCTCTTGATAATGCGTCCAAGACTGACCATCCACTTCGACACTGATTAATTTCAGGTCTTCACCATGCAGTTCCAGTGTCGATGATTCTGGGTTAAGGCGTTTTACTTGGCTAATCGCCGTGACAACCGTTTTTGCTGGGTCGAGAATAAAATCGAGATCAATTTCAGAGATAGTATAATCAGGGGCTTTATAGTCCTGACGATATTTCGCTTGTCGCAATTGGGTCATAAGTAACCTTTTTTATTCGTTAATTCGATACAGTCGTTTATCATTTATTCTTTATATTACTATACGCTGCTGCAACAAAAATGCCTATGAGAAACAATTGCATCATATTATGTTGCCTATTTATGACTATCAGTATCAACAATTGTTAAGAATTGGTTTGCTCGTTGATGCTATAACACTGTTAAATAGAAAATTACGTGTTAGTATCATTTCATACCTGATGACTAGTATAGATATATTAACGCTTGTTAAATAACCATAACAGCCAGTATTCCATCCTAGTCAATCATGTCAATGATGATACGTTCAAGGGGAATCTAAGCGATAAGAAAGGTATCGCAAGGAACAAAATAGCCGTCGATGATGAGTATAGACAAACTTAATCATCACGCTATCACTTGAAATGTGAAGGGTATAAATAAATATTGGAAGAGCTCACATAGATAAGAGTGATGCAATAAGGCTTCTATCTTCTGCTAAAGTGAGTATACTTTTCCAACTTTAAACGATTTAGCTAATAAGTAGATAGCTCCGCGAGGACGCCTGCGCGCCATGAATTTAGACGCTACCCCCATTATTACATCACTGCTTGACACTGATGCTTATAAGCTTCATATGCAGCAGGCCGTATTTCACCATTACAGCCAAGTTCCGGTTGTTGCCGAGTTCCGCTGTCGTAGCCGTGAAATTTTAGGTACTTATGCGAATGAAATCCGCCAGCAAGTCCAATTGATGGCCCATCTTTCACTAACTAATGAAGAAGTTAATTATTTAAGTGGTCTTCCTTTTTTCAAAGACGACTATCTTGCTTGGTTAAAAAACTTCCGTTTTAAGCCAGAACAAGTGGACATTACCCTTGCAGATGATGGGCAGCTCGCTATCCGTATTAGCGGCCCATGGTGCGAAGTCATTATGTGGGAAGTCCCACTGCTTGCTTTGATCAGTGAAATTGTTCAACGCGATAGACACCCACAGATTACCCGCGAGGATGCGGTGAGTCAGTTAAAAAAATTACTGACCGTCTTTTATGCCCAAGCGGCCGAAAATCATATCGACCTTAGCCATTTTAAATTAATGGATTTCGGCACCCGTCGCCGTTTTTCCTATGATGTACAATCCGCTATCGTTTCCATGCTCAAAGATGAGTTTCCTTATCTTGTCGGCACCAGTAACTATAAATTGGCTCATGAATTAGGATTAGCCCCTGTTGGTACGCAAGCTCATGAGTGGTTTCAAGCTCATCAACAAATCAGCCCTGAACTCGCAAATAGCCAACGAGCCGCATTGCAAAGCTGGCTCGATGAATACCCCGATCAACTCGGTATTGCTTTAACAGACTGTATTACGATGGATGCTTTTTTGCGTGATTTCGATGATAATTTTGCGAAGCGCTACCAAGGACTACGTCATGATTCGGGTGACCCTATCGAATGGGGTGAAAAAGCCATCGCACACTATGAAAAATTAGGCATTGATCCAATGACGAAAACATTAGTGTTTTCTGATAGCTTAGACCTGCAAAAATCATTGGAGCTGTATCGTTATTTCCATAAGCGTATTAATCTGGTATTTGGGATCGGTACAAGGCTCACGTGCAATATTCCCGGAGTCGTTCCTTTAAATATCGTCATCAAATTGGTTGAATGTAATGGCAAGCCTGTCGCAAAACTGTCTGATAGTCCAGGCAAAACCATTTGTGAAGATGATGAGTTCGTTAATCAACTGCGTAAAGCTTTCGACCTACCGAAAATGGAAAAAGCCTGTTAATGGCATTTTCAGCCTGTGTGATACTCAAGCGCCTTCTTTTTGAGTATCACACAAAAAGTGCCATCTTCATTAATATTCATAGTAGATGATTATATTTACTTGCTATTAGAGCCCTAACTAAGGTATAGCTAGGGACTACGACCTTTCTGGTAGAAAAGTCACGATTTTTTACTTGTTTCCTGCCTCACGGCAAGTAACATAGAACATCAATCTTGAAATAGAGAATTTCAGGAAAACAAATACTTTCACTGGTCATATCAATATGGTTGATAAACAATCAGAACAGTGGAAATGTCATCGTTAATTTCGTTTATATAAAAAGAGAGTAATTTTTATGATCGTTGCGCCTGTAGTCGATGTACTGCAAGGCCGTGTGGCGGTGGGCTCTGAAGTCACCGTTCAAGGCTGGGTACGTACAAGGAGAGATTCAAATGCTGGTTTTTCTTTCCTCGCCGTTTATGACGGTTCCTGCTTTAACCCATTACAGGCTGTCATCAATAATAATTTATCTAATTATAACGACGAAGTCCTGCATCTGACGACAGGCTGTTCTGTTGAAGTCACGGGGATCGTGAAAGAATCACCAGGCCAAGGCCAATTTTTCGAGTTAGAAGCAACAGCAGTTAAAGTGGTAGGTTGGGTTGAAGATCCTGACACTTACCCGATGGCGGCAAAACGCCATAGCGTTGAGTATCTACGTGAAGTCGCACACTTGCGTCCACGCACTAACTTAATCGGTGCAGTAGCGCGTGTTCGCCACACGCTTGCCCAAGCATTACATCGTTTCTTTGATGAGCAAGGTTACTTTTGGGTTTCAACCCCAATTATCACAGCATCTGATACCGAAGGTGCGGGTGAAATGTTCCGTGTTTCGACACTGGACTACAATAACCTGCCACGTAATGACAAAGGTGAAGTTGATTTCAGTGAGGATTTCTTTGGTCGTGAGTCCTTCTTAACCGTATCAGGACAATTGAATGGCGAAGCTTATGCTACAGCATTAAGCAAAGTTTATACCTTTGGCCCGACTTTCCGTGCAGAAAACTCAAACACCAGCCGCCACTTAGCGGAATTCTGGATGGTTGAGCCGGAAGTGGCTTTCGCTAATCTTGATGATGTGGCGGGTCTTGCAGAACAAATGCTGAAATTTGTCTTCAAGGCAGCACTTGATGAGCGTCGTGATGATCTCGAGTTCTTTGCTCAACGTGTCGATAAAGACGTCATCAACCGTTTAGAAAACTTTGTTAATTCAGATTTCGCGCAAGTCGACTATACCGATGCGATCAAGATCCTAGAAACTTGTGGTAAGAAATTTGAAAACCCAGTGTACTGGGGGGTTGATATGTCTTCTGAGCATGAGCGCTATTTGGCTGAGCAACATTTCAAAGCACCGGTGGTTGTTAAAAACTATCCTAAGGACATTAAAGCTTTCTATATGCGCCTTAACGAAGATGGCAAGACAGTGGCAGCAATGGATGTACTCGCCCCCGGTATTGGTGAAATCATCGGTGGTTCACAACGTGAAGAGCGCCTTGATATGTTAGACGCACGTCTTGATGAAATGGGAATGAATAAAGAAGATTACTGGTGGTATCGCGATCTACGCCGCTATGGCACAGTACCACACTCTGGTTTTGGCCTTGGCTTCGAGCGCTTAGTGGCTTATGTCACTGGCGTTGGTAACGTTCGTGAAGTCATTCCCTTCCCACGTACGCCAAGAAATGCAGCATTCTAAGACTTATTAGCCTTATCTTTTATATCGAATATCGGGTCGCTATAGACCCGATATTATTTTTAATATCTTTTATTACTTTTATAATATTTTCAAAGGCTATAACCACGTTGACACCAGTGTACAAATTAACACCATTTTTTAAGCCAATTTAATTTAGATCAGAAAAATCTGCTTTTTTCCTCATTTCTTGTCTTATCTATAAGCAAATCTGTCAATTATACTTATCTAAATTGTTCAAAAAAAGCGCAATTTAACCTCTCAAAAAGTTCCCTAAATTTTGTAATTATTTTTAAACTGGTCATACCTGCGGTTGTTTTTTGATCTATTTTTTACATTTTGAAACACCTTGTTACCATTTGTTTCAGAATCTTTATTTTTGTAGCACTTTGAGGGTAGATAAATTTATTTACCAATGGAACACTGGACGCCGACATAGACGACACTAATCTCTCATAAATAGTTCCAATTTTTTTTGAGAATTATTTTTGGCAGTGGCAGGTGTCCGAATAACACCAATGAGGGTAATAATAATGATGAAACGCAATATTCTTGCAATGGTTATCCCAGCTCTGTTGGCTGCAGGCGCAGCAAACGCAGCTGAAGTATACAACAAAGACGGCAACAAACTAGACGTTTACGGTAAAGTTGACGTTCGTCACTATTTTGCTGACGCTGATAAAGGTAAGAAAAGTGAAGATGGCGACGATTCACGCGTTCGTTTAGGCCTGAAAGGTGATACTCAAATCACTGATCAACTGACTGGTTTTGGTCGTTTCGAGTGGGAAACTAAGACTAACAAGTCTGAAGGTCACAACGAAAATAAAAACCGTCTAGCGTATGCTGGTCTGAAATTTGCTGATTTCGGTTCAATCGACTACGGCCGTAACTACGGTGTGGTTTATGACACGAACGCATGGACCGACGTATTCCCACTGTGGGGCGCGGATACTATGGCTCAGTCTGACAACTTCATGACTAGCCGTAACCGTAACCTGTTAACTTACCGTAACAACAACGCATTCGGTTATGTTGATGGCCTGAGCTTCGCTCTGCAATATCAAGGCAAAAACGGTGACAACAACAAATCATCTTCAGGCGATGCTGCTAAAGACAACGGTGACGGCTACGGTTTCTCTGCAGCGTATGACTTAGGTTGGGGCGTATCACTGGGTGGTGGTTACTCTAACTCTTCTCGTACTCCTAATCAGCAACATGACACAACTGCTGGCGGTCAAAAAGCGCAAGCATGGAACGTTGGTGGTAAATTCGACGCTAACAACGTTTACTTAGCAGCTATGTACGGCCAAACTCTGAACACAACTCGTTATGGTTCAGACGACAGTATCGCTAACAAAACTGAAAACGTTGAATTAGTTGCTCAATACCTGTTCGACTTCGGTCTGAAACCATCTATTGGTTATAACCAATCTAAAGGTAAAGACTTAGGCCGTACTTATAATGGTAAAACTTACAACAACCAAGATCTGGTTAAATACATCTCTGTAGGTTCTTACTACTACTTCAACAAAAACATGTCTGCAGTTGTTGATTACAAAATCAACCTGCTGAAAGACAACGACTTCACTCGTGAAAACGGTATCAACACTGATAACGTAGTTGGTCTGGGTCTGGTTTACCAGTTCTAATTATTGTTTAAACAATAATTCAGACAACAGTGAAATCTGTTTTGAAAAGCAACGCTTCGGCGTTGCTTTTTTTGTTGTGTGACGCGCTATTTTTATCCTTATTTGTCCCTTTACCCTCGTACACTCTCTCCCTAACCACTAAATCCTGCATTAAGATCAATTATTAATCTAAAGTGTCGATACGTTAGAGAAAATCGCTGCATTTAGTGCGGTTAATGGTCAGATCCCATGCAATTTATACCTACATCACAAGATCTTACCAATTTTTAGTAAAACGGTTGGCAAATTGTTTTCTGCGCGTTAACCTGAGCACTCAACATTTTCGGCTTAACAACTGAGCTTTGGAATCGACAACATGTTTGAAAAAATTACTGCTGCCCCTGCTGACCCTATTTTAGGCCTTGCTGATAGTTTCCGTGCTGACCCTCGTGATAACAAAATTAACCTCGGTATCGGCGTTTACAAAGATGAGTCTGGTAAAACTCCAGTTCTAGACACTGTGAAAAAAGCAGAAAAATTCCTGCTTGAAAATGAAAACACCAAAAACTATCTTGCCATCAGTGGGATGCCAGAATTTGGTCGTGTCACTCAAGAGCTGTTATTTGGTAAAGAGCATGAAATTGTCACTTCTCAGCGTGCTCGTACTGCACAAGCGCCGGGCGGAACTGGTGCTCTGCGTATTGCGGCTGATTTTATCGCTAGCCAAACCAACGCTAAGCGTGTTTGGATAAGCAATCCAACTTGGCCAAACCATAAAAATATTTTTGAAGCTGCTGGCTTAGAAGTCCTGACCTACAACTACTATGATGCCGCTAATCACGGTATGGATTTTGATGGCATGCTAAACAGCCTATCTGCTGCCGTAGCCGGTGATGTTATCGTTCTGCATGGTTGCTGCCATAACCCAACTGGCATCGACCCAACGGTAGAGCAATGGACTAAACTGTCTGCACTATGTGCTGAAAAAGGTTTACTGCCAGTGTTTGACTTTGCTTACCAAGGGTTTGCAAAAGGTTTAGATGAGGATGCTGAAGGCCTGCGTATCTTTACTAAACAAAATCCAGAAATGATCGTAGCAAGTTCTTATTCGAAAAACTTTGGCTTATATAATGAGCGTGTCGGAGCTTGCACCATTATTGCTAAAGATAGTGATAATGCAGAGCGCGCATTTAGCCAAGCGAAAGCCGTTATTCGTGCTAACTACTCAAACCCACCAGCACATGGTGCCGCTGTCGTCACAACCATTTTATCTGATGATGCCCTGAAAGCTGAGTGGATCCAAGAATTGACGTCAATGCGTGAGCGTATTAAACGTATGCGTCAGTTGCTGGTAAGCACACTTGAAGAGAAAGGCGCTAAACAAGACTTTAGCTTCATCATTAACCAAAATGGTATGTTCTCCTTCAGTGGCCTGACAAAAGAGCAGGTAGAGCGTCTACGTAGCGAATTTGGTATCTATGCAGTGAGTTCTGGACGTATTAACGTCGCTGGCTTAACACTCGAAAATATGGTTCCACTGTGTGAAGCGATCGTTAAAGTCATCTAAGTTGTAAAACAATCTGAACAGCAAAAAGAACGATACATATGTATCGTTCTTTTTTTTATTAATGAATACCGTGTCTAATTATAAAACGCCCCACTTAATGAGGCGTTTATTGTTCAAATTGTTAATTACCAAACAGGTAAGTCATCCTGCAAGAACGGGTTTGTCTGCCGCTCATGACCTAAATTCGACATAGGACCGTGACCGGGTATAAATTGATACTCATCGCCAAGTGGTAATACTTTATTTTTAATCGATGCAATCAGTACTTGATGGTCACCACGAGGGAAATCACTACGCCCTACACCCCCTTTAAATAATACATCCCCCATGGAAATCAGTTTATCTGCATGATTAACAAATATAATATGACCAGGTGTATGCCCTGGACAATGCAGAACATCAAAAGTTATTGGGCCACAGCTCACCGTCTGCCCCTCTTCTAACCAATAATCAGGTGTAAAGTCAGGACAGCCTTCAATATTAAACATCGCATTTTGTTGTGCCAACGCCTCAATCCAGAAAGCATCTTCCTTTTGCGGACCATAAATAGGTACCGAAAAATGTTTGGCAATAGCCGCGGTAGCTCCGATATGATCGGCATGCCCGTGGGTAAGAAGAATTTTGCTGAGCTTTAAGCCACGTTCTTCAATCGCAGCAATCAGTTTTTCAGCCTCACCGCCTGGATCAACAATCACGGCTTCCATTGAGTTTTCATCCCAAATCACCTGACAATTTTGCATAAAAGGGGTTACTGGGATAATCGTATATTTCATCGAACATTGACTCCGCATCTATGCTACATAGGCTTACGCCGTCTGAGTAACAGAATAATAAAAAAATAATTATTAGGAGCATACAGAAGTCAGAGAGGTGTGTAAATGAAGGGAAGCAATGCGCATAGAAACACGGAAAACAGTCATAACGCTCACCACTTAAAACCAGATAAAGCGACGTTAATTGACTGACAGGTATTCTCAATAATTCGCGTTGCAGCTAGGCGACAAGTAAGGGTATCCCGAGGAGCATACAAAAGCATGTGGCTCGGGTAACCGAGCGTAGTCAACAATGCTGCGACGTGAATTATGACGAATAACCCAAACCTACCAAGTCCGTGCAGGCCCCGTATCTATATGAACAAAATTACTTCTTGGATAATAACCAACACCACCCGCCTTCATTTTTAAAGCTGCTTTACGAATGTTACTGAGTTGGATACCTTCAATATGGAAATCCATCGCTTGCCCGCGTGTATGGTAGCTCTTTTTCGCCACACCACTACTGCTTCGACGCAATGCATTATTAGTTTCAAGTGAACGATAACCTGAAATCAGCTGAATAGGCTTATTAGTTCCTAACATAACTTGCAGCATATAGATTTGATCAAATAATTTAGGGTCTATCGTTTTGATTTTATCGCTACGGTGATCACGGAATAAATGATTTAATCGGGCTAGTTCTGATTTATTATAATGGCGTCCATCAAAAAACTCTGTTTTTAAAAATTCCCCGGTATTGAGGTTTTGAAAACGCAAAATTTTTGGTCTAGGCGTCGTCATAGCGGCAAAGACATGGTTAGGTAATAAGCTCAGCCCAAAAGCAGCTGCACCAACACCTAACCATTTGCGGCGGTTTTGGTCAATGATATCCATAGGTAGTAGCTCAATTTCAATTAATTAAATATACTGATAATGTTTCAAAGCACTGCGTTATTCACTATCTGTTGCAAGCCGATTGACATAAATACTTATGTTTTCTGACTGACTTCATAGCCGCCTAGCTGAAACTCAAAACAATTAGTATTAGGAACAAAATTTATACTAATAATCAGTCTAACAAATGATATTTAACTTGAATGTATATTAATGTAAATAAATAGGTAAATAAGCGCAAATTTTACATATCATCATCCAAATAGTGACCTGTATCACTAATAATTAGCGAAATATACTCCTTTCATCCTCTGATAATGACTGGAAATTTAGCAGATTAATTTAACGACACACTATCCCCTATCTACCAACAATCAATGGTACTACGGCAGGAAGAAAAATCCCCCTGCCGCTAAGCTTAGTGTAAGAAACTTTTAATGACGGGCAATTGCTTTTCCACATTTTCAATACTGTTATCATATTGATAAATATCTGCACGATACTGTGGCTTTTGCTCTTTATCTACCCAAGCTGTTTGATAGTAAAGATAAACAGGGATACGATCTGGAATATTAACATAACGTGTACTGCCTGCTTTTACGGCTCCATCTATACGCTTTTGCTCCCAGCCTGCATCACCTAATAAAATACTTGCCAACTCATTTGCTTTATTGACTCGAACACAACCGGAACTGATAGCACGTGCGCTACGATTAAATAAACTGTGATTCGGCGTATCATGCAGATAAATCGCATCCGAACTTGGCATATTAAATTTATACCGGCCTAATGAGTTCGTTGGCCCCGGCGCTTGGCGGATCCGATAGGGAAAATTCGCTGGGGTAATTTCATCCCAGTTAATTGAATACGGATCGATTTCAAATGAGTCCTGCCCCCAGCCCGAATAGACGGTGTAACCCTTACGGCTAAAATAACTGGGATCCTGCTTACCACGAGGTGCGATATCTTTACGAGCCATGCTTGTTGGAACGCTCCAAGGTGGATTAATAACAACGTTATTTAATGCACTGCTCATAATCGGCGTCTTCCGGTCGGGACGCCCCACAATCACCTTTGAATCCAAAATAACGTCATCATTTAGATAAAAATTTAATGAGAAAGCGGGAATATTAACTAAAATTCCTGTTCCACTATCTTCAGGAATGATACGTAAACGTTGAATATTCAGCGCCATTAGCCCTGCTTTTTGCTGAGGCTTCATATTGAGCCAAACTTTGGTTCCTTTACCCACCATACCATCGGCTTCTAGCCCATAGCTTTGTTGAAACTTCTTCACAGGTTCAATCAAGTCTTCACTGTATAAACGGGCTTGGGCAGTTGCTTTTGCTTTCTCTTCCTCGCTTGCTGCTGCATCTATCTCAGTAGAGATAGCGGCAGCATCGATAAATCCTTGGCGGTATAAGATTTCACGCAAAGTGATAACATCATCACTCGATTGACCCGGTTTCAGTGTTTTGGTCTCCACTAATTCCAGTCCATCATCGTTCATGTTAAGTTGTTTCAACATTTCTTGACGCATAGGTTGATACAACGCATGTTGTGGCGCCTGAGCCTTTACCCATTCGCTTAAATTATTTTCAGCCACTGACTCTAGCCATGGTTTCATTTGCTCAACGGTTGGCGCGCTAATGTTATACGGCTTCTTTTGGTATAACCAAAATTGCCCATTCGCTGAAACCCCTGAAAGGTACTGCAAATACCCCAACATCGCATCAGACAGCATCACATCTCGGCCTAACTCACTTAATTGTGTATTTTCTAATGCGACTAACCATTCACTAAATTGTGGCTGCACCCCAGAAAGAGCCAGCTCTGCTAATTGTTGTTGGAATTGTTCAATAGCCGTTTCATCTTGCCATAACAATTTCATTTGCCGATCTGCGTAGATCTTGGCAATTTGCGATGAAAAAACGGGTTTTACATCAGCAGGTAATGAGGATGTAATTTGCGCTAAACTTTCAGCCGGTGTCATTACCACGGTAGGTGTCGCAATAACCGCTTGTTGTGGTGCCGTTTCTTCAGCTAGCACTTGCCCATTATCTTGTGCGGAAAGTACTGGGAGCTGTATCGACAATAGCCCACAAATTATTGAGAGTTGCAGCACTTTCACTCTTTTCTTTGCCATAAATCCACCTTAAGTCACGACATGGATAACAATCATTTTTATTATATTGAATATTTATTGTATTTAAATTTGAAAAGAATGTTATAGGAATTAGCTAATTTTGTCTTTAAATAAGCGTCAACATTTTTCTTACTCTGCATGAAAACAGAATAATTTTAGCAAATGAAAAATAGAATTATTTAGCTTTTGAGTTTATGTAGAAGACTGATAAAAAAACTGCTTTTAATTAATCACTCCAATGTCAAAATAAACTTATTCAGTGTATTTGATATTCAATATGACTTAAGAAGAAAAATTTGAACGTGGGATATTGTTACAATGTACTGTCCATTTTTACTATCACAATCGAATGCCGTATCATTTTTTGACTCAAAAAATTAAAGACGCTAAGCGCCTTTAATTTCATTAATATAAGCCAATTAACGCAAATTAGTACTCTGAATTAATCACAACTTCCTCACCAAACTGCCCTGCTTTTGGCAGTGGCTGATAAGAGGAGTTTGCTGCACGTAAGATACGAATACCGCGAATATTTAATTCTCGTGCTGCTGCAATATCGGCATCAGCATCACCATAATAAATTTTTAATTTGTGATCACGCATCCAACTGACTTTATTATTTTGACCAGGCTCATCACCTGCAAAAATGACAGGATTCATTTTATCTTCTGGGATTTTTAGGCCTTCTTGAACATATTTAGTGACGGTTTCTGTTTTTGTTTTAGTACGGCCAGTAATAAAATAAACCGTATCGCCACGTTTTAAGTGCATTTGGACTAAATCGATGCCAACTTTTTTAGGCATACTGAATTTATCCCACTCATTATTCATTTTTTCCCAAAACTCAATATTTTTTAAGTAACTAAAATCATTTGGGGAATATTCCAACTTACCACGATAAAAACCTGGACTAGAAAATAACACGGTATCATCAATATCAAAGCCTACCGCCATTGGAGCTTGACCTTCTAGGCTATTTTTAATTTGCTCAATAGACACCCAATGTATAGGTTTCTGTTCAGCAAGTTCAGCCACCGTCACCCCTGAACTGACGACTTCAGGCATTAATACCTTAGCCTGTGATGTTGCCGTCAAACTGAGTACCAAAGCAACGGCGCTTAAGGTTAATGTCGTTTTTTTCATGTTTAATCCTTATTCATTTATTGACTATGCAGGCATCATGAAAGCAAACCATAACGATATCAAATCTAATTTATTGGGATGCATCACAAGAATTCAGATAATAATGTCTTTCTCTTCATGAAAATGAGACACAAATCTCATTAATATTTTCTGTTTTAGAAGATGCGGCCGAAATACAGTAAATTTAGCTTTAGCTTATTAAAAAAAACGGTGTTAAAAATAACACCGTTTTTCATTTCGCATTAATCAATGAGTGAATTAACTTTGCGATAACTGAGCCTGAATATTTGAATTATCTTGGCCAAAACCTTTAAGACCAACAACATGAACGTGTTCACGGTTATCAAATACTTTACGAACCAATTTATACGTGGTGCCTTTTTCAGGGCTGATATTTTCAGGTGCAGCAATAATTAATTGCATTTCTAATCGTTCACAAAGCTCAAATAAGGTCGCAATAGATTTAGCATCTAGACGAGCCGCTTCATCGAGGAACAACAAACGACAAGGAATAATGTCTTTTGCACGTAAGCGACGTGACTCTTCTTCCCAACTTTGAACGACCATCACCAGTATCGACATCCCCGTACCGATAGCCTCACCGGTCGATAATGCCCCACTTTCCGCTTTCAACCATCCATCTGAACCCCGGTTGACTTCAACCTCAAGTTCAAGATAGTTACGATAATCAAGCAGTTCTTCACCAATAGTCTGTGGTAAGCGTTGCCCCATATCGATCTGAGGATTTAAACGTTGATACAGTTTCGCCATTGCTTCCGAGAAAGTGAGACGCTGGCTAGTAAATAAATCTTGATGCAATTCGCTCTCTTCTGATAACACTGTCAGCATTAATGAGTGACTTTCGCGAATATTAACATTCAGTCTAACCCCTTTAACTTGACCAAATGCAACAGATTGTAAGCCTTGGTTCAACATGCGAATACGGTTTTGCTCACGCTGAATCGTCTTACGAATAATATTCGCCACACTCTTCGAGCTAATCGCCAATTTCTGCTCGCGCGCCGTCAGCTCTTCAGTTAAACGCGCCAGTTCAATTTCCATTTGCTCAATCGCGTCAATAGGATCATCTGTCCGAATGATATCTTGTCGGATACGTTCACGTAGATGCTGATAGACCGCGATAAAGAACTGAATTTTACGTTCTGGACGTTTAGGATCTTCAGACAGGCGTAACACATCTCGCAGATGTTCGTTATCAGCGACCGCGAGACGTAAGGCACCTAATGCCTTATCCGACATAGAACGCAGACTATCGCCATCCGTATACGCTAATTCACGGCGATGTAAGCGACGTTCGACACCATTATCCTTCACTAAACGCATGACAGCACACCAGCCAGCTTTGGCTGAAACTACTTGTTCACGTAAGAGATAATAATCTTTTTCTAACTTACGAATGCGTTTTTGTAAGTTTTCCATTTCAGCTTCGCACAAGGTCAGCTGTTTTTCTAACTGGTTAATACGCGTACGATTTGCCATCACAGATTGATGCAGCTCATCACGGCGTATACGCGCGCGCTCTTGTGCATCAGGATCCGCTTTCACACCAATATCCTGCATTTCGGCTTCTAACTCTTTCAACATCTCTTGTTTAGTATCAAAAGAGCTGCGTAAAGACGCGAGTACCTGATTAAACTGTGCTGACTGAGATTGTTGCTGACGTAATAATTCACGAGCTCGACTTCTTTCGCCTTCCGCTTGTTCTAAGCGTTGACGCAGCTTATCGTTGAGGTCGGCATTTTCGTTGACCATCCCCGTCGAATCACTGTAGCTAAAGTGAGCTCGACGCTGCACCACTTCGACCAACGCGAATGCCTGCTGTTTCGCAATTTGTTGGCTATGTTTTGCCGTTTCATAGTCTTGGCGCAATTGATCATGTTGTTCAGGATCACTGAGTAGCACGGTCACAATCGGCTCAAGTTTTATCAAAGATTGACCATGCTTATTCAAGAAATGCGCCGCTTCTTCAGCCTCTGAGAGCTCATCGCGAATTTCATCAACACGATCAGCCAGCGTTTCATCCATCAATAACCCAACCAATGGTAATAGTCGGTTCAAGGCTGACACAGACTCTTTACCTTGGACAAATTGTTGGCGCTGCTGCTGAGTTTGCTCCTCAAACTGTGCCAAGCTACGCTCAAGTTCCGTGCGTTTTTGGTTCAAAATACGGATTTCAGCTTCAGGGTCGGCTTCGAAGGCGACTGAAATATGTTGGCCGATAAAACGACTAAATGCTTGGTGCGCACGTTGAATTTTTTGTACATCGAATGATAGCGTTGCATAGCGCTCAGCCAAACTATCACGCTCTAATGTTAAAGCATCAAGATGAGTTTCACGTGCGGCACGGCCAAACAATGGCACTTCCGGATAGCGAGAGAAACGCCACTGTCTATCTGACGAACGAACTAGTACCGCGTTTTCAAATTCTTCTGCATCAAAAACACTATCATCAAAAGAGGATGGATCTCCCTCAATAAAATATACGTCTTCAGGGCAATCCTGTAGTGTTTCTAATTGGCTACGAACTGCGGAGAGATCTTGGACAACGATACCATTACGGGCCGGGCCATACAGTGCTGAGAAGTATGGGGCATCATCAATAGTAATATCATCATAGATTTCTGAAAGTAAAACACCACCAAAACGTTCAGCAAGGGCAAGTAAACGACTATCTTCAGCACCACTCGGTTGGCTAAGACGCTCTATTTGCTTTTCTAGCTCACGCCGTTGCGCGGCGACTTCATCACGTTCAACAGTAATTTCCCTTTCTTGCTCAAGCAATTGCTGCATATATTCAGTAACAGCACTGCTTGACTCAAAGGATTCCCCTGACTGTTCATTCAGCTGAGTCAGCGCTTCTTGAGCCATTAACCAAGCTGGTGCTTTAGTCGTTAATGTTTGAATACGCTGGCGGATCTGCTCAATCTCTTGACGCATTTGCATGCGACGTTCGCCGCTTTCATTAACGCCAATACTGAGTTCTTCTTGCTGAGCTTCAATTTCTGCCATTAAGGCATCTAATTCGTCAGGTTCATAGCTTTTGTTATGACGCTTACAAAACTCACTTAATAGACGTTCTGCATTTTGCTGGCTATCTAAACGTTGTTGTAACTCAGATAGCTGCATGCGTAATGGCTGCACACGTTCAGCCAAATGTTGCTGGGAAGACCAGTCACGTAGGAGACTCCTTGCTTGTTGATAAGCATCACTACGGCTGACTTCACCAACGATATTTCTGACGAGTTGATACGCTTGCTCAAACTGACTATGCGCAGCATCGGCAACACTCATTTTCTGCTCTAATGTCAGTAATGCTTCCGTCGCTTGCTGTTCACGGGCTTCAAATGTTTCTAGCCATTCATCTGCATTATCTATTGATAATTCAGGTAATTGGCAGAGTTCACGCGCTCGAGTTAATGCCTGTAAAGCCTGTTGATATTGAATTGCGCGGGTTTGCTGGACATCTAATGCTTGTTGGTAATCGGCCAATTGGCTTTTCAATTCATCAACTTCAATTTCCGCCGCCTCGGAACGTGCTTCAAGTTCTTCCTGCTGTTCAGTCGCTTCAGCAACAACCTCTGATTGTTCTTCCAAGCGATAGGTCAATTCTTCGATATCGGCTTGATAGCGGTCAATTTTTTCTTGTTGGCGTAAAGCGGTTTGCACAAGGTTTAAGTGATCGCTTGCCGCTTGATAATCGGCCTCTAAATCTGAAGACGCGCTGTTTTGCTCATTTAACTCACGCGCAATTTCTACGCTACGAACTTGCTCTTGGCGCAGCTGTTTACGGCTAGCGAATAATTCACTCCGAGCCGCCATTGCCGAATCAAGATGAATACGCCTTTCATTGGAATGACGCATATAATCGGCAGACACATAGTCTGTCGCTTGGCTAATTAAATGCTTAAATAGATCACGGTCGGATTGAGTAACACGAATGGCTTCAAGTGTGAGTCGGTTTTCACGTAGTGCGGCTTCCATATCTTGGAATGCCTTACGGACGCCACTATTTTCAGGTAATAAATAATCACGTAACGAACGGGTAATCGCACTGGAAATCCCGCCATAAAGTGAGGCTTCGATCAGACGATAATATTTACTACGATCACTCGCTGAGCGTAAACGTTTTGGCAAAACGCCTAATTCAAAAAGAACCGAATGATAATCCGTAATTGAGTTAAATTGTTTAAAATGAATGCCTTCTTGCTGCTCCATGCGTTCTTTTAAATCATTTAACGCAATCACTTTAGCCTGACGTCCATCGAGTACTTCGGTTAGGATTTCCGTCGGTACTGTCGCGATGGGAACCCCTTGGATCATAAAGGGTTTGATATCAACTTTTTTATCACGCCCAGCGACTTGTTGTAGCCTAACCCCTACCATCACCCGTTGGTGTTTCGAGTTCAGCACATCCAAAATGGCATAGCAAACACCGGGGCGTAATTTACCGTGTAACCCTTTATCTCGTGAACCTGACGTTGCACCTGCTTCGGTAGTATTACGGAAGTGAAGTAATGTGAGATCGGGGATCATAGCAGTAATAAAAGCGGCCATGGTCGTCGATTTACCGGCGCCATTTCCTCCTGAGAGGGTGGTAACCAACTCATCAAGGTCAAAGGTACGCGCAAAAAAACCATTCCAGTTAATCAGCGTCAGTGAGCGAAATTTACCACGTTCAATCATACTTGTTCATCCTCATCACTCTCAGGCGCATCTTGATTTTCATCACTCTCGTCATCTTCACTATCTTGTAAGGATAATCCACCTTCAAGGGAAATCGCCTCACCATCACGGATCATGCGTAATTGTGCTTCTTGTACGTTGTCACCACTACGAACATCGGCACCAAAACGGAAGACTGATTCAGAAATAATAAATTTATTCGCGTCATTTTGAATAAAATGCACCATACCTAGGCGGCGTAAACGGTTCAGAGATGTTCTCAACTTTTCTTGCAGTTTTTGTTTATCTAAGTCCGAACCTGTTGAGCGTTGGTTAACAAACTTCAGCAACTTACTCTCGTCCGCTAAAGACAATAGTTCTTCAAACAGCTCTTGCGCCGTAAAAATACCTTGGTTAGTTAATCGTTCTGGACTCAAGTAGAGGTAACAAAGAATTTTACCTACCATCATGTCCAGTTCAGATAGCACTGAGCGAGGAATCAAGGTCGTTGAGCGAGGACGTAAATAAAAAAAGCCTTCTGGAGCTCGAATCAATTCTACATTATAGCGTGCATAAAATTGTTCCAGTGCTTCTTGAAAATCCATCAAAAAGGCATGGTTATCAAGATCATCAATACTAATATGACGTCCTGAACGCAACTGGCTATCTAGCTCTGGAAAAATGGGATTAGCCAATGCTTGTGCCATTTTAATTGGCATAAATTGTTCAATATTTGTCGATGACATGTGCCTGCACCTTGGCTCCGTGATCATTAATTGCCTGCCACTCTGACGGAAGCCCCGCCAAATCAGCTTCTGCAATACCTAATTTTACAGCCTGATCAATAATAATTCGTGCAACGTCAAAATGACGTTTCTGAGGATACTGCTTTAAGTACGCTTGTACTACCCGAGCAACATCCAGTGGCTGTTGTTCTCGTTTATAGAATGCCAACTCAGTTTCCATCAATTCTGCAAGTCGATCATTCACTTCACTGAATTCTTCAAATTCAAGCTCTGGAGGCAGCTCTCCCATGACTTCTTCGTCATTTAATGTCAGCTCTTCATCACGCATGTCAAATAAGCGATCAGCGTTGGCATAAGTCAATGCCCATGGACTATCTAAGTATTGTTGAACCGACTGACGTAAACGTTGGGAGAAAATACGGTTTTTATCCATATCAATTGCCGTACGGATAAATTTATGAACATGGCGGTCATAGCCTATCCAAAGGTCGATAGACTGCTGTCCCCAGCTGACGATACGGTCTAATTTATTTTGCAGATCATAAACTAACCGATCAACCATATCGGAAAAGACAGGCGCATTCATATTCGCTTCTTGAATGCGTAATAAATTCGCTTGTAACTTATCGCCTGCGGCCTCTAGTGTATCTTGAAGCTCGCGCAATGTGCCTGACGTTTCTGATAATAATTGTTCACAGTTAGCAATAGCGGCTTGCCAGTCTTGGTTTAACAGTGCCGCAATATCTTCTTTGACGCTGTTTTGCTGCTCATCCATAACGCGCTGAGATAAATCAATACTATCGAATATTTCAGCAACTGAATATTTTAATGGCGCAAAGACAAAACGATGCCAATAGAATTCATCACCACCTTCCTCGGCCGCCTCTGCGGCTCTTTGTAGCTCTCCCGCTACAATGGATAGCTGCATAGACAGCCTTAAAGTGGAAAATTCACGTTGACGAATATAGTAGTCACTAATACCGATACCAAGCGATGTTAAACGGTATATTGCGTTACCTTCCGCAATATCACTTGTGAAACGGTTAAATATTTTCTGGCGAACCATATCGTTGATGGCATTATTCGCTCTGACAGATAACGATTCCGTGGTTTGCTCAAACCCTTTACACACCTCACGAAATGCGTCGATCAATTCCCCTTCACTCATTTCACCGTTAACACGTTCGCTGTTTAATACTGCGACTGCCAACAAAAAAGCCAAACGCTCTGCTGGCAGTGAAATTGAAAAATCATTTTTTCGTGCCCAGGACACGAGTTCAGGGACGGTCTGGGAAAAATCACTCATAAATCGTCCTTTATTATTGGTTTTCGTGCCATGACATGAATATAACGTCCCATACTGATATAGGGCTCCTGACGACAATATTGCTGCTCTAAAGCCAACAGTGCAGGAAAATCTTGTTGCTGTAATTGCCTGCTTTGTAGGTAATCATGAAATACTCTGACACCGCTTTTGCCAATAATATCCATTTTACAATCCGACAGCCACTCATCGACCTGTTGGGGTAATAATGGATTTTGTGGCGATAATGAACGTTTACGTCGACGCTGAATATGCGGTGTAGCAAGATGAAAGTTGCCTAAAATTGCATTTCGCATGACTAAACCATTAGCATTATAGAACATCACAGAAAAGACGCCTTCTGGCCTAATTATATCGACCAACTGTTCAATTGCATATTTCTGATCACTAATCCACTCAAGTACAGCATGAAATAACACTAAATCTACGGGTTCTTCAATATGTTGATCAATATCCTGTACTGCACAATGGATAAAGCGCATATTCTCGCTAATCCCTTGTTGTTGAGCAAGTTCGCTGGCACGCTCTAACATTTCTTCAGATAAATCGCAAAGTATGACTTGATGTCCCATTGCTGCAAGTTTGCGTGAAAAATGCCCTTCTCCACCACCTGCATCCAATATACGCAATGTTTGTCCATCAAACTGAGAGTTAATCAGTTGTGTTAAATCTTGCCAAACAACCGCTTCACGTATTTTACCTTTTGTTGTGCCATAGATATTTTTTGCAAATTTATCAGCAATATCATCAAAGTTGCGGTCTACCATGTATTATCCGGTGGTCCTAAAAATGGGCAATTTATGTCCGTTAACCTAACGCCAATCGCCTAATAAACGCCAAAATCAGCCTGTTCTCATCTTGTAAATGATGAAATAAGATCAAATCCAGAATATGATCCAAAACACGCTCAGCTAAAATAGGCTCGAACATCATGCAAAGTATGCAAGGTGGCTGACGCCTAAATGACATACTCTAACTAATTCGAAGTGCAGTTGGCGACCAGGACATTAGTCGCTGAGAGTTTCGATAACTCTATGACTCATACGTATAAACATAGTCAACAACGCTGCAACTTGAAGTCCTGCGAGTATAACAGATAATAGCCTTATTTTGGCATAGTGCTGTTCTGAATTCAGCAATCGGAACAACGAATTGACGATAAATTCCAAAAAATAGGTTCACTTATGCTATTTCTTTTAAAAAAATATCTTGGGGCATTGCTTATGCCATTGCCTCTGCTGCTGATTCTCGGATTCATTGGCATCCTATTATTATGGTTCACTCATTGGCAAAAAAGCGGCAAAACCTGTGTTTCTATAAGCTTAATATTGATTACCTTATTAGGCTTGCAGCCCATTGCTGACAACTTACTGTCTCCTGTCGAAGAGGGCTTTGATAAACGCTATGAGTTAATTACGAATAATCCACCAGACAATATTCACTATATTGTCGTACTTGGTGGGGGCTTTACCTACAACCCCGATTGGAGTCCAAGCTCTAATTTATTAAATAACAGTCTGCCACGCGTTACCGAGGGCATTCGTTTATACCTAAAACACCCTGGAAGCAAATTGATATTTACGGGGGGGAAAGCAAGTAGCTCGATAAGTAGCGCGGAAGTGGCTGCAATGGTCGCCCAATCGCTAGGTGTACCCGCAGAAGATACCATTGCATTGACCGAACCTAAAGACACTCAAGAAGAAGCATTTGAAGTCGAAAAAATTACCGGTAAAGAGCCATTTTTATTAGTGACATCCGCCAATCATTTGCCAAGAGCCATGTCCATGTTTACTGCCCGAGGTATGCAGCCAATTGCCGCCCCCGCGAATCAGCTCGCCATCAAAAGTGCGTTGAATCCTTGGGAAAAATATATCCCTTCAGCCTATTATTTTAGTCATAGCGAACGGGCTTGGTATGAATTAATCGGCTCTATCTGGTTTTATTTAAAACCCGATAATACTCAACCCCTTGAAACGCCTTTACTCACCCCTGATACCGTAGAGGCTGAATAAATTAAAGCTAACAAAAAAGGTGTGACTCAGCGATGAGTACACACCTTATTTCACAATAAGCTATGGGCGGATTATTTGAATTGCTTTCTCACGACTTCAAGGTCTTCAGGTGTATCCACGCCCGCCCCCGGTGCTTTTTCGGCCACCGCGACATGAATTTTCTCTCCATACCACAGCACTCTTAACTGTTCTAGCATTTCGATTTTTTCTAATGGGCTTGTTTCCCATTTAATATAGCGACGGATAAAACCCGCTCGGTAAGCATAGATGCCAATATGACGTAAGAAGTGATCACCAATCGTGTCTTGGTTAATCGCAAATCTATCTCTCTCCCATGGAATGGTCGCTCGAGAAAAATAAAGCGCATAACCTTCATGATCCGTTACCACCTTCACCGCGTTTGGGTTAAAAGCTTCTTGGACATCATGAATAGGAACAGCCAATGTTCCCATTTGTGCCTGACTACCGTGAAGATTTCTAGCGACTTGACTGATAATTTCAGGTGGGATCAAAGGCTCATCCCCCTGTACATTCACGATAATCTCGTCATCAGAAAACCCGTAGGTGTCAATCACTTCAGCTAATCGTTCTGTACCTGATTGATGATTCGGGTCAGTCATGCAGGCTTCACCGCCTGCTTGAATAACCGCATGCGCAACATCAGGATGATCTGTTGCGACAACAACACGTGATGCACCTGATTTAATCGCTTGTTCCATGACTCTTACCACCATCGGCTTGCCATGAATATCAGCCAGTGGTTTACCTGGTAAACGAGTCGAAGCATAACGAGCAGGAATAATGACGGTAAACATAATGATTACTGTCCTTCATCCAGTGCAACTTGGCGTGCTTCCGTTTCTAGCAGGACAGGAATACCATCACGAATAGGATATGCGAGGTGATCGAACTTGCAAATAAGTTCAAGGTTTTCTTTGTGATAGCTTAATTTGCCATGACAAACAGGACAAGCAATGATTTCAAGTAAACGGTGATCCATGTTTTCTCCCAAATGGATTTAACTCACTTCCCATCAGGATAGCACAAGCAGATATCACCGTTAACTTTAATCTTTTTGAATAGACTCTCCTGCGAGCGATTGAGAGGATAGATGCAGGAGATAATAGCTCTGTTAATTATTTAATTAATAAGCGATGACATCAGCAGCCGTTATGCCATCAGAATTGCGAGTAACAGAAAACTCGACGTTTTGACCTTCAGATAATGATTTGATTTTTTTATTTGCAATTGATTTACGTGTAACAAAGATATCGTCACCGCCATTCATTGGTGAAATAAATCCATAACCTTTATTTGCATCAAACCATTTCACTCGGCCCATATGTAATTGAAAATTCATATTAAAACTCCTTTTGTTCTTAGAACAATAATTCTATTTATTGTTTTACTATTACTCTTTACACGTTATACCCCATGATAAATTGCCGATTTATTAAAACGCTTTAAGAGCAAGTAAACTATTACCATTAGATGTGCTTTATCAAATAACACATACAATTAACGACCTTCCACGTACCAATAATCCACTGTAACTTAACAGCACTCTTTGACATTAAGATGACAAAACTGATGAGTAAACGTGGAAATTGCGAGGATATAAAGACTAACTAAATAAACAGGTCGTGAGTCAATTAAACATAGTCTCTATTTATCAATGTATTACATTTATACATACAATAAGGAGATCTATATCACGTTGTAGATATTATTATCACAGTAAATGGTTATAGACAAGTTTTTTTATGGCGCTCTATCGTATTTTTTATTTCATTGAGTATTTTTATCTCACCTTGAGCATCAAAAGATGCATCAACAGGTAGATACCACCAATTAGCTTGAGCGAAAGACTGGCATTTAACCGCATCTTTTTCTGTCATTAATAATGGCTCATCATTTGGTGTTAGCGCTGACAGTTGCTGTTTTTGATAAGGATGATGATCTGCAAAAGCGTAAGATTGAATAACCTGTATGCCCTTTTTTTCAAGAGAATCAAAAAAACGAGGGGGATGGCCAATACCAGCCATAGCAATCACTTGCTTAAGATCGCTAACGGCACATTTTTCACCACTGAGTAAATTAACTGCTGCATCACCTTCTAATGCCATGGTTATTTCATTAGATTTTGGTTGCCCACCATTGACAATCACCGCGTTAACGGAGTTCAAACGCCCTGCTCGTTCACGCATTGGCCCTGCGGGTAGCCACCAGCCATTTCCAAAACGACGCTGACCATCAATCACAACAATTTCATAGTCTCTAGCAAGAGCATAATGCTGTAAACCGTCATCAGTCACGATCACATCTAATGAATAAGCTTCGAGTAATGCTTTCACTGCATCACTACGCTTGGGAGCCACAGCTACGGGGACTTGGGTGCGATAATGAATTAAAATTGGTTCATCACCGGCCTCTGAGGTGGTAGTGGTGGATGAAACGACTAACGGATAGTGTTGAGCTTTCCCACCATAGCCACGAGAAACAACACCAACGCGATAACCTTTTTGGGTTAGTGATTCAACTAACCAAATAACGACAGGCGTTTTACCATTTCCCCCTGCCGTTAAATTACCTACAACAATCACTGGGACGGGTGCCTTCCAAGAAGGCAATAGGCCAACTTTATAAGCCATACGTCTAACTAACGCGATCACACCATATAGTAGTGATAGCGGAAGGAGTAAGATATAAAGCCATGATTGGCCCGCCCAGATTCGTTCTATCATTGGCTAAACTGTATCTTATGTAATTGAGCATAGGCACCATTTTTAGCCAATAATTCTTTATGGTTACCACGTTCAATAATACGACCATCTTGGACAACGACAATTTCATCCGCGTTCTCAATCGTCGATAAGCGGTGAGCAATCACTAAAGATGTTCTATTTTTTTGCAATTCATCTAACGCGGCTTGAATCGCTCTTTCAGATTCCGTATCAAGCGCTGATGTTGCTTCATCCAAGATCAGGATCGGTGCATCGCGCAGTAATGCTCTCGCAATTGCGATACGTTGGCGCTGCCCTCCAGATAACATCACCCCATTTTCGCCAATAACCGTATCTAATCCCTTATCAAGTTTTGAGATAAAGTCCATCGCATAAGCCATCTCTGCTGCTTTTTCAATTTGTTCGCGGCTAAAACGCCCATCGGTAGCATAAGCGATGTTGTTCGCAATAGTGTCATTGAATAAATAAACGTGTTGCGATACTAAAGCAACTTGGCTACGAAGTGACTCCAGCGTGTATTCTTTGATATCGTGGCCATCAATATAAATACTGCCTTTATCAATATCATAAAAACGCGTAATCAAATTGGCGATGGTAGATTTACCAGAACCTGAACGCCCGACTAAAGCAACAGATTTACCTGCGGGTAAAGTGAAAGAAATATCCTCTAATGCTGGATGCTCTTTCGTCGCATAGGTAAAGGTCACATTTTTAAACTCAATATCCCCCTTCACATTCGAGAGTACTTTAGTTCCTTCATCTTTTTCTTGTTCACTGTCTAAAATCGCAAACAGCGTTTGGCATGCAGCCATACCACGTTGAAATTGAGAGTTAACATTAGTTAAAGATTTCAAAGGGCGCATTAATGCAAACATTGATGAAAAGACAACCGCAATAGTTCCCGACGTTAATTGCTCACGAATCTCAGGGAAGCTTGCTGCATATAAAACAAATGCCAGTGCAAAAGAGGCAATTAACTGGATGATAGGATCTGAAATCGCCGATGCGGTAACCATTTTCATCGACTGGCTACGCATATTATTACTGACTTTATTAAAGCGCTCAGTTTCAACTTTCTGTCCACCAAAAATTAAAACTTCTTTATGCCCTTTTAGCATTTGTTCAGCACTGGCCGTCACATGCCCCATGCCTGTTTGCATATTTTTGCTGATCTTACGAAACCGCTTTGAAACGATACGGATCGTAATCGAGACAATAGGTGCGATAACAATCAGAATGAGGGACAGTTGCCAGCTATAATAGAACATCATCGCAAATAAACCGATGATGTATGCGCTTTCGCGAATAATGGTGATTAATGCACCGGAAGATGATGCTGCAACCTGTTCAGAGTCATAGGTAATACGGGACAGTAGCGTGCCAGTTGATTGTTGATCAAAAAAGCTGACTGGCATCCCCATCATATGGCGGAATAACCTACGGCGCATACTCATGACGACTTGCCCAGAAACCCAAGAAACACAATAGGTCGAAACAAAACTGGACAATCCGCGGATAACAATTAGACCTAACACCGCAATAGGGAGCCATTTTAAAACGTCATTATCTGCTTTATCAAACCCTTCATCGAGTAAAGGTTTTAATAAAGAAATCATAAACGCATCCCCTGCTGCGTTGATGATCAAGGCAATAGCTGCAACAACCAAACCCGCTTTAAACGGCGAAATAGTAGGCCATAACCGGCGAAACGTTTGTCGTGTCGAAAGGTCTTTATCAATCATATTATTATTACCAAACTTAATGTAAGCGCACTATTCTACTCGGGAAATGTCAGATCACCAAACCAGAGATGATACCAGCGCGGATGTATTTCCTGTCTATACCGAGCTATTTGTAATTTTTCTTTTTTAAACCAAGCGGTTATCTGTCCAGATTCCGCCGTGTTAATCCATTTAATATTACTGTGTTTGTACCGTAAATACACTTTATGCGATGGTATTTTCCAAGGGCTGTATCTTGCAGAAGAGACTAATACCACCTTTGGTGAAACGGTTCTAATGAATAATGAGGTTGATGAAGTATTGCTACCATGGTGTGGTGCAAACAGAATATCTGAATCTAATTGATGCTTATAAAGTGCGGTGATCGCTTTTTCTCCCTGATTTTCTATATCACCTGTCAGTAAAACTTTATGCTTTCCATCACTCAACATAATGACACAAGAATCATTATTGTGTGACTTTTTAGATAACTGTTCCGGCCACAGTACTTCAAAATTCAGCTTGCCCCATTGCCAGCGCTGCCCTTTATAACAAGGAAGGTGCTTTTTACCGCCAAAACTGCTGCGTATATTTAACCAAGGGTATTGCCTAGTTAGGAAATTAACACCACCAGTATGATCGAGATGGTTATGACTCAAAATAATCCCCATAGGAATAATTTTTTTGCGTTTGAGGTAAGGGATTATCTGCCGTTGTGCATTATTTCCATCAGCCCAACGGTTTCCTGTATCATAGAGATACGCCACCCCATTTTGTTGTATAATGACGGCAAGCCCATGGCCTATATCAAGGGTAGTTAAGCTCCATTGTGGCTCCTCTTTATCAGCGTTGTTCTCTGTCCCTATACATATCGCAATAATACAACCTAATAATCCAATATAAGATTTATACCAACCAAATGTGATAAATCCGCCGATTAGCCAACAAAATAAAAAGAGCCATACTGATATTGATGGTAGCTCAAACCAAAAATGACTTAACCCCTTTAATGGCTTTATGCCTAGCGATATGATCCTATCGATAAGCTGTAAAATAAACTGATGGATATCAGGTACTGGAAACGGCAACAATAGAAATGATAACAAAATGAAAGGAACAACTAACCATGACACAATTGGCACTAACCATAAATTAGCCCAAAAATTCATTAAGTTAAAACCTTGAAATAGCATGATTTGTATTGGCGCTAATAAGATTAATAACCCGACTTGTAGATGAATAAAGGGAATAATCCATCGCATCATTTTAGGGTAATGAGAATATGACGCCAAAGGGAATAATTGGAACCAATATAAAATGGCTAACACCGCAAAACTGGACAGCCAAAAACTATCAGACAATATTGCTAAAGGGTCCGCCGCAATAATTAGCCCGATACTCCAGATTGCCCATTGCCATGAGAAATAACGGCTATTTTGCTGTGTAATATATATCCATAACCCTAATGCAATTAGGGCTCTTACCGCAGGAATCGCGAAGCCTGAAATCCATCCATAAAGCCCAGCAAAAATAAAACCGATGACAATCGGTATGTTAGGATTAATGAAGTAACGGGGAAGTCGGTAAAGTAAAAGCCGCGCAATCCAATAGCCTAAAAGATAAGATAAACCAATATGTAAACCAGATATCGCAATCAGATGACTCACACCCGTATTTTGCAACAGCGTGGATAACTCTGTTGTTAATAACCCGCGTTCTCCAAACATTAATGCATAAGTGATACCTGCATTTTCTAATATGGATATATTCTTCTTGTACGACTCGATGATGTTATGTCTAGGTGAGCACTGGGAATTAATCACTGTAGATTGTGAGCTTTTTAATTTCCCTATAATACGTTGAGATAAGCGATAACGTTGTTGGTCGAATCCTCCTTCATTCAAAGAGGCATGTAATGGGTTTAAACGCGCATTAATCCGCCAAGACTGCCCTTCACAAAGTTTATTATTCGTTTTACCTTTCGCTTGCCATACCGCATAAAGTGGAGGAAAAACAAATTTTCCCTCTATTTTATCTATTCTGACCTTGATTTTCCCTTTCTCTTGATTGAATAAAGGAGAACTGATAATCGTAATATCTAAAGGTTGATACCGTTGAGATAAGAGATTTATTTTTTCGATAACCTCATTTGCATGCCAACATGCCCATATAAAAGAGATGATGATTAAAATAAAAAACTTTAAATTGCGTTGGGCTTTAATAAAAGCGAAGAAAAGCAATAAAATTATTAATAAATAATTTATTTGGGGAATATCATGAATAAATAAAATAGGTAGTGCGCCTATGAAAATGGCTATTGCTGCTAAAGTATAGGAAAGTTTTCCCCCTCGAAAAAGCGCCAACCAACTTTCAAGCATAGTATCGCCTCTCAGTACGCCACGTGAATAATTAGCATACTTAGGCCAATAATATTAATAAACGTATCATAATCAATGATACGAGCAGCTTCCCAGTTATGAATGCAAATCAGAAAAATGTGTTCTTTTTTAAGTGCGCCTTCGCAAATTGCGAATAATTTTCTTATTTAAGAAGCAAACCTCTCTACTTACCATTTATTTATTTGTTTAGTTAGTTAGTTAGTTAGTTAGTTAGTTAAATAATAAAAAACGGCGCTACATAATGTAAACGCCGTTTTGAACTAATAATTAAGATTTATAGTCAATTACTGACCATAAATATTTACACGGTCACGTAATTCCTTACCGGGTTTAAAGTGAGGAACGTATTTACCTTCCAACTCCACTTTGTCTCCAGTTTTTGGGTTACGCCCAACACGCGGAGCACGGTAGTGAAGAGAAAAACTGCCGAATCCGCGGACTTCTATACGTTCACCACCAGCCAGGGTATCTGCCATATGCTCGAGAATTTCTTTAACAGCTTCCTCGACCGTTTTTGCTGACAAATGAGATTGCTGGCTAGCCAGTCTTTCGATTAACTCAGACTTGGTCATAGTACCTCCCTAAACTACCGTTACGAAGGGGCAACTTTCGTGCCCCCACCTTAATTATTCGCCTTTAGCTGCTTTGAAAGCTTCAGCCATTGCGTTGTTACCAAAGCTAGTATCTTCTTGCTTGTTCACAGTAGCGATAGCGTCTTTTTCATCAGCTTCGTCTTTTGCACGAACAGACAGATTGATTACACGGTTTTTACGGTCAACACCCGTGTATTTAGCTTCAACATCATCACCTACTTTCAGAACCTGTGTTGCATCTTCAACACGGTCACGTGAAGCTTCAGAAGCACGTAGGTAACCTTCAACGCCCAGAGTCAGCTCAACAGTTGCACCTTTAGCGTCAACTGCGATAACTTTACCAGTTACGATTGCGCCTTTCTTAGTTGCTGCTAAGTAGTTGTTGAATGGATCTTCAGCTAACTGCTTAACACCTAGAGAAATACGCTCACGCTCTGCATCGACTTGCAGAACAACAGCTGCGATTTCGTCACCTTTTTTGTATTCACGAACTGCTTCTTCGCCTGCAACGTTCCAGGAGATGTCAGACAGGTGAACCAGGCCATCGATACCGCCTTCCAGTCCGATGAAGATACCAAAGTCAGTGATTGACTTGATTTTACCTTCAACGCGGTCGCCTTTGTTGTGAGTTTCTGCAAATTGCTGCCATGGGTTAGATTTGCATTGTTTCAGGCCCAGGGAGATACGACGACGTTCTTCATCGATATCCAGAACCATAACTTCAACAACATCACCAACATTCACAACTTTAGATGGGTGGATGTTTTTGTTAGTCCAATCCATTTCTGAAACGTGAACCAGACCTTCAACGCCTTCTTCGATTTCTACGAAGCAACCATAGTCAGTCAGGTTAGTAACGCGACCAGTCAGTTTAGTACCTTCTGGGTAACGTTTAGCGATTGCGACCCAAGGATCTTCGCCCAGTTGTTTCAGACCCAGAGAAACACGAGTGCGCTCACGGTCGAATTTCAGAACTTTAACTGTGATTTCATCACCAACATTGACGATTTCGCTTGGGTGTTTAACACGTTTCCAAGCCATATCAGTGATGTGCAGCAGGCCATCAACACCGCCGAGGTCAACGAATGCACCGTAGTCAGTAAGGTTCTTAACGATACCTTTAACTTCCATGCCTTCTTGCAGATTTTCGAGCAGTTGATCACGTTCTGCGCTGCTTTCAAATTCAATTACAGCACGGCGAGAAACAACAACGTTGTTGCGTTTCTGATCCAGCTTAATAACTTTGAACTCTAGCTCTTTGCCTTCCAAGTGCGTAGTGTCACGAACTGGGCGAACGTCTACCAGTGAACCAGGTAAGAACGCACGGATGCCGTTCAGTTCAACAGTGAAACCACCTTTAACTTTACCGTTGATAACACCAGTTACAGTTTCAGCTTCTTCGTAAGCTTTTTCCAGCATCAGCCATGCTTCATGACGTTTAGCTTTCTCACGAGAAAGGATAGTTTCACCGAAACCATCTTCAACTGCATCCAGAGCTACGTCGATTTCGTCGCCAACTTGGATTTCTAGCTCACCCTGAGCATTTTTGAATTGTTCTACTGGGATAGCAGATTCAGATTTCAGACCTGCGTCAACTAGAACAACGTCTTTATCGATGGCAACAACTGTACCACGGACGATAGAACCAGGACGGGTTTCAATATTCTGCAGGGATTCTTCAAAGAGTTGAGCAAAAGATTCTGTCATATTAATGATCTTCAAGGGTTTTTAATTAACGTCCATTCAGCTTCCGGCCAAATGGGGTTGTTTCACATACCCCACAACTTTCCATGTCATAAGGTTGCTACCATGTTGAACTAAAAATCAACATAGTATTAAGTGCGTATACTATCTACATTATAAGCTAAAATACAGCCAATTATTAAGATAATTGTAGAATTTTTTTCGCATAGGCCTGTGCTTTTTCAATGACTTCCCCAATAGACATACTTGTGGAATCCAGTATTAAAGCATCCTTCGCGGCGACTAAAGGCGCAACTTTACGGTTACGATCCCGATAATCACGTTCTTGTATTTCGGTCAAAAGTCGTTCAAAGTTAACATCAAACCCTTTTTCCTGCAACTGCTTCATACGTCGATGAGCTCGCTCTTCGGCAGAGGCATCCAGGAAAATTTTGACTGGCGCATCAGGAAAAACAACGGTTCCCATATCACGGCCATCCGCAATCAGCCCAGGCATAGCCCTAAAAGCGCGCTGACGGCGCAGCAAAGCTTCCCTTACGCGGGGGAAAGCCGCTATTTGTGATGCTGTCTTACCGACATCTTCAGTACGAATTTGATTTGAAACATCTTCGCCTTCTAAAATCACTTTTAACTGGTCTTCTTCAGGTACAAAGCGTACATCGAGATTTGCCGCTAAAGGCACTAACGCATCTTCTGACTGAATATCAACATGATGATGCAGTGCTGCTAATGCGAGAACGCGATAAATAGCGCCAGAATCTAAGAGTTGCCATCCAAACTGATTTGCCAGCGCTTGGCATAATGTACCTTTACCAGCTCCGCTTGGTCCATCAACGGTGATTACAGGGGCTACAGCCACCATAAAAGGTCTCCTTCATCTGCAAGTGATTTAAGCACCTGCAATTAAAATCTGTGGCTGTATTATACCTACTCGACGATTTTGTGAAATAAGTGCTTGCCAATGAGTTAAAGAAAAAACCTAGACCAAATAACGTTAGCAACGATGAAATGAAGGCACTGACTGACATTACGGCTATTTATGTCAGTCAGTCGATTGATTAAAATTTAACTCAAACGTGCCAGCTGTTGGAAATAATCAGGGAATGTTTTTGCTGTACAGCCAGGATCAAGAATTGTCACTGGTGTATCGGATAGAGCCACCAGTGAAAAACACATTGCAATTCGATGATCGTTGTACGTTTCAATTTCCGCATGCTGCAATTGTGCTGGAGGAACAATACGAATAAAATCATATCCTTCTTCAACTTCAGCACCGACTTTTCGTAATTCTGTCGCCATTGCATACAACCTGTCAGTTTCTTTTACACGCCAGTTGTAAATATTGCGGATCACGGTTTCCCCTTTCGCAAATAAGGCGACGGTACCAATTGTCATTGCCGCATCGGGGATAGCATTCATATCCATATCAATGCCACTAAGAGTCCCTCGTTCACACTCAACAAAGTCATCCCCCCAACGGATTGTCGCTCCCATTTTTTCCAGTACATTGGCAAATTTAGTATCACCCTGTAGGCTATTACGGCCAATACCTGTCACCCTTACTGTTCCCCCTTTAATTGCCGCTGCGGCGAGGAAATAAGAAGCGGACGAAGCATCACCTTCAACCAAATATTCACCCGGTGATTGATACTGCTGTTGTCCCTGAATAATAAATTGCTGATATTGATGATTTTCTACTTTGACACCGAATGTATCCATCAATGCAAGCGTAATATCAATATAAGGTTTTGAAACCAAATCACCTGAAATCGTAATGACGGTATCTTTTTCCGCCAAGGGCGCTGCCATGAGAAGCGCGGTTAAAAATTGGCTGGAAACCGAACCATCCACCGATATTGCGCCACCAGAAAAACCACCTCGTAAACGAATGGGGGGATAATTCTCTTGTTCTAAATATTCAATAACGGCCCCGCCTTCACGTAAAGCATCAACTAGATGCCCAATTGGGCGCTCTTTCATGCGAGGCTCGCCGGTTAGAATAATGTTATTCGCGGCTAACGAGAGTGCTGCCGTTAAAGGACGCATTGCCGTACCCGCATTGCCTAGAAAAATATCTAATTGTTCTGGGTGACACAGAATGCCGCCAAGACCTTTAACACTGCAACGGGTTTTATCTTCAGACAATTGATAATCAATACCTAATTGGCTTAATGCATTCAGCATATGGCGAATATCATCACTGTCTAATAAGTTTGTCAGCACCGTTGTGCCGTTAGCCATTGCCGCTAATAAAAGCGCTCGGTTCGATACACTTTTAGACCCTGGCAGGTTGATCGTTCCGTTGATTGAAGAGATAGGTTGTAATGTCAGGGATTGCATAAAGCGCGGGTTCTCCAATACTGTTTTCCTAATAATTTATTATCGTTTTCAAAATAGAAGAGAGTAAAACCCGACCTAACATTCAATGCTTAGGTCGGGAAATCGATTACGCGTGGCGACGTTCAAAGTCAGCCATAAAGTCAACAAGAGCTTGGACCCCAGCTAATGGCATTGCATTATAGATTGATGCACGCATACCACCAGAAACACGGTGCCCTTTGAGTGACAATAGGCCTTGTGCTTTTGCTTCTTCAAGGAATTTTTCATCCAGTGCAGGGTTTTGCATTTGGAAAGGCACGTTCATCCACGAACGATTTTCCACCGCGACTCGGTTGATATAAAACTCACTGTCATCGATTGCGTTATACAGTAATTGGGATTTTTCATAGTTACGTTTTGCCATCTCTTGCAGGCCGCCCTGTTCTTTTAACCATTTGAAAACCATGCCTGATAAGTACCAAGCAAAGGTAGGCGGTGTATTAAACATAGAGTCATATTTAGCCAGCACCGTATAATCCAGCACGGAAGGTGTTTGTTTTGCTGCTTTACCGAGTAAATCTTCACGAATAATCACAATTGTTAGGCCGGCAGGACCAATATTTTTCTGTGCACCAGCGTAAACAACCCCGTAACGGCTAATATCGATAGGTTTAGAAAGAATGGATGATGAATAATCTGCAATAATGACTTTATCTTTAGGGAAATCAGGTTCTTCATGAATAGCGAGACCATCAATGGTTTCATTAGGGCAGTAGTGAACATAAGCTGCCTCTTGGCTTAATTGCCATTCACTCATCGGTTTAATACCTAAAACACCGTCTTTTTCTTGTTTTACTTGAATAATATTAGGTGAGCAGTATTTTTGTGCTTCTTCTGCTGCTGATTCGGCCCAATATCCACCAACAATATAGTCAGCGGTGGATTTATCGCCTAATAGATTCATCGGCAATGCCGCAAAATGACCGCGGGCACCCCCATGGCAAAATAACACTTTATAATTTTGTGGGATATTTAACAGATCACGTAGATTTTGCTCTGCTTCTTCTGCCACAGCAATAAAATCTTTACCGCGGTGGCTAACTTCCATGACAGAAACGCCCAAACCTTTCCAGTTACAAAACTCCTGTTCAGCACGACGCATGACCTCGACGGGTAGCATTGCAGGACCCGCACTGAAATTATAAACCTGACTCATTGATTTCACCCTATCTTCAATTTCAACAATGTTTGTTAAATTAATTCAGTGACTATGGTTGTATCATCCCCCGTCGCTGGCTGCAACGGTTATTGTCGGGTTAGGCAGAAATAGAATGAGGCGAATGAAAGGTAAAAAAAGAGCGGAATTTTGTTAATCGCGTCACAACAAATACCGTCACAATATTATCAAGCAATCGCAGGCTAAAAAAAAATAAAATCCCGATTATCGCTCGTTGGCCATAATCGGGATTTAAATATTTTTCAGTGAATAACTGAGTGACTAAGCAATCACTTTATTGACAATTTCTATTGCTTCTTGCTCTATTTGACGCAAATGTTCTTCACCACGGAAGCTTTCACAATAGATTTTATAAGCCTCTTCCGTTCCTGATGGACGTGCAGCAAACCAACCATGCTCTGTAATGACTTTTAATCCGCCAATAGAAGCGCCATTACCAGGAGCCGTTGTTAATCGTTGAATAATTTTATCACCCGCTAAAGAATCTGCGGTGACCATTTCAGGTGATAATTTGCTTAACTTCGCTTTTTGCGCATGAGTGGCTTTAGCTTGGATACGGCTATAGATTGGCGCGCCAAATTTTTCAGCTAATTTATTATAGCGCTGCTGAGGATTTTCCCCCGTTACTGCCGTGATTTCAGCCGCTAACAAACACAAAATAATGCCGTCTTTATCTGTGGACCATGGCGTACCATCAAATTTTAGGAAAGAGGCACCCGCGCTCTCTTCACCCCCAAATCCTAATGACCCGCTAAAGAGTCCATCAACAAACCATTTAAAACCAACCGGAACTTCCACGAGCTCACGACCGTTATCAGCAACAACACGGTCAATCATGGCACTGGATACCAGCGTTTTACCGACAGCAACCTCTTTTCGCCATTGAGGACGATGCTGGAATAGATAATCGATCGCGACAGCAAGGTAGTGGTTTGGATTCATTAAGCCTGCTGGGGTCACAATACCATGGCGGTCATAATCAGGATCATTAGCAAAGGCTAAATCAAACTTCTCTTTCATCCCTAGCAACCCCGCCATCGCCCAACGTGACGAACAGTCCATACGGATCACGCCATCATGATCGAGAGGCATAAAGCGGAAGGTTTGATCTAACTGATCGTTAACCAGTTCTAGGTCTAATTGATAATATTCCGCAATTTTTCGCCAATATTCGATACCTGAGCCACCAAGCGGATCCACGCCTAATTTCAAGCCCGCTTTTTGAATCGCTTGCATATCAATGACGTCACCGAGTGCTGCGACATACGGCATCACTAAATCTTTTTCTGTCACATAATCGCTGGCGAGAGCCTCTTCGAAAGAAATACGTTTCACACCAGCCAATTTTTCTGCCAATAATTGATTCGCTCTCTTTTCAATAACTGACGTTAAATCGGTATCCGCGGGTCCCCCATTTGATGGGTTATATTTAATACCGCCATCTTCAGGGGGATTATGTGAAGGGGTAATCACAATGCCATCGGCGACATCTTGATGGGACTGGTTATAACTAAGGATGGCATGGGATATGGCAGGCGTTGGGGTAAAACCATTATCTGCTTGGATAACAACGTTAACCTGATTTGCAGTTAACACTTCAATAACAGAAATAAATGCAGCTTCAGACAACGCGTGAGTATCTTTACCAACAAAACATGGGCCAGTTAGACCTTGCTGTTGGCGTAACTCTGCAATCGCTTGAGCAATAGCAAGAATATGATTTTCATTAAAATTCTTTCTACTGGCACTACCTCGATGCCCTGACGTGCCAAACTTGACAGCGTGCTCAGGATTACCGACTTGTGGTTGCAATTGATAATATTGAGCGGTTAGTTGTGCAACATTAATCAAATCTGTTTGAAATGGAAGCTGCCCTGCACGTTCATGAATTGTCACTTGTTATCTCCCAATGCGCTGGTCCTTGGTCATAGCACCAGCGATGCCTCAATTTTTAGATTAGATAGTATTACAAACTTTCTCAATCACATTGGCAGGGAACTGCATCTCCTGCATGATGGCTTCAACCATGCTACGTTTGCGATTGGTATTTGTATTGGTGATTACCCAGAATGGCGTTCCTGGGATATGGCGAGGTTTTGACTGCTTGCCTGCGGCTAGCAGTGTTTGCTCATCGCCAGCAAAATACACGCGGGTACGACCATGCATTGACTCTGTGGCATTAGCAAAGATAGTCGCATCTAAGCTATAGAGTGTCGATAAAATTAGCATAAAACGGTCTATGGCTTTGCCTTTTTCTGCATACGCATCAGAAAGCAGAAGTTCTCTCATGACCCTAACTGGATTTTGCGGCGTAATCGTTGTTTTCTTTGTCTCTTCAACAACCGTTTGTGGCAGTTGTTCATTGCCGAGTTCTTTGGTGGCTTGTACTGGCTGACCGGACTTTAAATTTAACATACGGCGCAAAATATCCGATGCACTTTCACCGATATGCAGTGTATGGCTGGCTATATAGCGGTAAAGCTCTTCATCAACTTCTATCGTTTTCATTTTTTCCCAGTACTTTTTTAACTAAAATTTGCTTTGCGATTATAAGATAGATTTCAAAAAAACAAAACAATTAAAATTTCAATAACTTAAAGTAAACAGCTCGCTAACTTCAGCGATATTTCAGTAAGTTATCACCTGATTGATTATTTTGTGTTTAATTAAGAAAAAAATACATAGATAACTAAATCAATTCCGTTATGTTATGTTTATTCTTTTATTGATAGCATAGATGAATTAATCAGCCAATTTGGTTTTTGATAGCGTACATGTCATCATATCTTTATATAGGATTAAAAGGCTGATTAATAAATTATGACTACCCTGCTAAACCATACCATTCATAAACCTGAAGCTCCAATCTCATCGACCCCCGTTGTTCTTATTCACGGCCTATTTGGTGATTTGCATAATCTCGGCGTGTTAGGTCGCGATTTACAAAAATATTTTGAGACTATCCAAGTTGATGTCAGAAACCATGGCGATTCATTTCGTGCAGATACCATGGAATATCGTCAAATGGCCCAAGATGTCATTACATTATTACAATCCCTCGGCTATAACAGCGCCATACTGATAGGTCATTCAATGGGAGGGAAAATTTCCATGGCCGCAACAGAAATCGCGCCTGATTTTGTTGAGAAAGTTATCGCCATTGACATGGCTCCTGTTGCTTATCAGGTTCGTCGCCATGATACAATTATCGCCGCCCTTGAAGCCGTTCTCCGAAACGGAGCTAAAAACCGCCAAGAAGCCACAGCCATTATGCGTGAATATCTTGATGAAAACAGTGTGATTCAGTTTTTACTCAAATCATTCCGTCAGGGTGAATGGAAATTTAACCTTCCTGCCATCAAAGATGATTATGAATCCATCATAGGTTGGAAAACTGTACCAACCTGGGATAAACCAGTGTTGTTAATTCCCGGTGGCAACTCTCCTTATGTTCAGGCGGAATACCGCGAGCAAATTGCAGCACAATTTCCTAATGCGAAAGCTTGGGTGGTTGCGGATGCTGGACATTGGGTTCACGCTGAAAAACCCGATCATGTGCTAAGAGCCATTCATCGTTTTCTCTCATTGCCTGAATACGAATAAATTCAGGCTTCATTGATAATGAAGGGAATAAATAACCCTTCATTATCAATATCCCCGAAATAAAAATATATAAGACAAACTTTAATACACTGATAATTATTATTTCTGTATTATCTTTGGACAAGCTATTTATTCAACTCAATCTATTGCTATTAATAATTATTTTACCATCAATTTTGATGATAAATAGATGTTATGTATTTTTACAACCAGCAATAAAACAAAGGAATGTTCACAGATATAATGGACAATAATAATACTCAATCAATACTACATTTTATTGGTGTGATAATAAGATTAACTCATGGGATGAATCAGGAAGCGTTTAATCAACTCATTGATAATACCAAAGATCTCAATGAGGCATTACACGTCATTAAAAAAAAGGTTCATGTCACCGTTCAATATAAAAATCAAAAAAACAAAAACATTGAAAAAATAGATACGCCCTCTATTATTTACGACCATGATGACACCGCTTATTTATTAGCTAATTTCAATCATGAAAAAGTTCTTATTCAACGATTTGGTCATTATCCACCGGAACTTTGGAGCTTAGCGGAATTTAAGCAAAAATGGAGTGGGAAATGGCTACACGTTAAATCCAAGCAAAGTCAATTTGATATTACATGGTTTCGAACTGAGTTTTTAAAACATAAAAAAATTATTGCATGTATTTTATTATTTTCATTTATGTTGCAAATACTTGCTTTGATCAGCCCTCTTATGATCCAAGTCATTATGGATAAAGTTTTAGTTCATAATAGTATGATGACCCTAGATGTTCTTATCTTTGGTCTGATTGTCGCCGCCATGATGGAGGTGACTCTCAAAGGGTTGAGAGAATATATCTATAACCATACTGTCAATCGAATCGATATCACTTTAGGATTAAAGCTAGTTAATCATTTGCTACACCTCCCCCTTTCTTTTTTCAAAAATCGTCAAATCGGCGCTATTGTCACAAGAGTTAAAGAACTAGAAACTATACGTGAGTTTTTAACAGGGAGCTTTTTTACACTTTGTGTCGATATTCTCTTCTTATTTGTCTTTATATATGTCATGAGTGTATTGTCTCTGACGCTCACGCTGGTTTTTCTCTGTTCTATTCCTTTTTATCTATTAATTGCTTGGTGGCTAACGCCTAAAATTGAAGCTGCGGCACATGAACAATTTACCAACATAGCGATAAACACTTCGTTTTTAACAGAAAGTATTAATGGTATTGAGACCGCTAAAAGCCTGTCTATTGAACCTCATTTTACGCGCCGTTGGGATCAACAAACTTCTGATATGAGCCAGACTTCTTTCACTGCTGGCCAAATCGCTTCTCGTTCCGAATATATTGTGATGGTCATTGAAAAATTAACCAGCGCCATTATTTTATGGCTTGGAGCGACAGAAGTGCTGGCATTACAGCTGACTATCGGACAGTTTATTGCTTTTCATCTAATGGTTAATCACGCAAGCCAACCATTACTGAAATTAGTTAAGCTTTGGGGAGATTATATTAGAACCAAAGTGGCTATTGAAAAACTCGCACAAATGATTAATTTACCGATCGAGCAAATACAAGGTCGCGATAATAATCAATTAAACGGCAATATTTATTTACGTAATATTTCTTTCCGTTATCAACCTGATCAAGCTTATATTCTTGATAATTTTAATTTAGCCATTCGTTCAGGTGAAACATTAGGTATCGTCGGCACATCAGGTTCGGGAAAAAGCACCTTAGCACGCTTATTACTGCGGCTATATACCCCAGAAAAAGGCGAGATCTTTTTAGATGATACGCCAATATCATCGCTGAACATACACTCTTTAAGAAAACAAATTGGTATCGTTTTACAAGAAAACTTTCTTTTTAACCAGACTGTTTTCGATAATATCGCCCAGACTTATCCCAACGCATCCATGGATGAAGTGATCCATGCAGCTAAAATGGCCGGCGCCCATGAATTTATTTTAAAACTGCCCATGGGGTATGACACTTTATTAGCTGAAGGTGGCGCCTCATTATCGGGCGGGCAAAGGCAGCGAATAGCGATTGCGCGAACACTGCTAGCGAATCCTAAAATTATTATTTTTGATGAAGCAACAAGCGCATTAGATGATGAGTCTCAAGCCGTTATACAGGAAAATATGCAGCTTATTGCTCAAGGTAGAACCCTTATTACGATTGCTCATCGTCTCTCTACCATTCGTCATCACCAACGCATTATCGTTATGCAAAAAGGTAAAATTGTCGAGCAAGGTAGTCATCAACAGCTCATTGAGCAAGGCCAATTTTATAAGCATTTGTGGACACTACAACAATCTTTTAAATAATTACATGGATGTTAACCCAATGAAATTAGGATCAGCGAACACTCGGTATCATCATTTTTTACCGTCCCATTTGGCTTTATTAAAAAACCCACCGTCATACCTTGCATTAATAACAGCCATAACCATCAGTATCGGTATTTTATTAGCCATTGTTTGGTCATATATCGGTAAATTGGATATTCAAGCCACAGCACAAGGTAAACTCGTGGTTTCAGGTCATACGCAATTTATTCAAGCTTTTGAGTTGAGTCGTTTACAACATATTTATGTGACTAATGGCCAAACAGTTAAACAAGGCGACCCTTTATTAAGAGTCAATGTGTTAGGGGTAAGCCAAGATATCCTCACTCTCAACTATCAAATTAGTTTTCAAAAAATTGAAAAATTAGTACATCATGCATTGTTAGAAGAAACTCATCCCAAATTCGCTCATGAATTTAGTCAATTATTAGCCCCTGAGCAGCAGCGCGTTTTAAAAAGCTATCAAAATTTAAAAAATGAGTATGACGCATTAATTAAAGAAACCGAAAATGAAATGGCTCTTAATCGTACCCATTATTCCGCAAGAACGCATGAGTTAAAAGATGTGAATGCACTATTAAATAATATCCAAAAACGTCTTGATGCACACCGGACGTTAAGCAAGAAACACCTGATTAGCCAAAAGGAATTTTTAGAACACGAAAAAGAACTGTTAATGGCTAAAAAAGAAAAAACCGCAAAACTGTCAGAACTAACCATTCTCAATAACCAATATGATTCATTACAAGAAAAACGTCATCGGTTACAAACACAAAAAAGACAAGAATGGTATGAAAAATATCGACAAGCAGAGTTTAAACAGGATTCTGCTGAGCAAGAATTACTAAAACATCAAGAAAGAGAACAGTTAAAGATCGTTCGTTCACCAGTGGATGGTACCGTACAACAATTGGCTACCTATACACTTGGCGCGGTACTACAACCTACTCAGCAACTGATGGTAATAGTCCCCAACAAAGATGTTCAGCTGGCCGAGGTAAAAATTCTCAATAAAGATATTGGCTTTATTCGAGAAGGCCAAAATGTAACGGTTAAAATCGATGCCTTTCCCTACACTCGCTATGGCACGATTGAAGGAGAAGTCGTTTCTATCTCTAGAGATAGCACTCAAGATGAACAATTAGGCTTAGTCTTTTTAGGACAAATTGCGTTAAAGAAGAAAAATTTATTTGTTGAAGGCGAGAAAATTGAATTAACACCGGGTCTCTCTGTAACGACAGAAATAAAAACCGAAAAACGGCGTATTATCGATTATTTGTTAAGCCCAATCCAAGAATATACGACCACTGCCATGAGGGAAAAATAATCCATGAACGGAATTGAAAATAACTCAGGTCTAGAGGCTCTGGTATGGATTGCAAATTATTACCAAAAAAATGTCACAAAAGATCAGTTGATGCATGCAATTGGTATGCATGCGCTTTCCCCCACAGATTGGGAGCTAAGAGAATGTGCACATATTATAGGCTATGAAACTGAAATCACCCTATTAGATACCTCCAATATCCATGATGTGCCATTACCAGCCCTTATTTATTTAAATGGATTTTGGAGAATTCTGTCCAAAGATAAATCGAATGAATTAATTTTAATTGATCCAATTAATAATGAATTCATTCACTGGCATGAACGTCATTCAACTTATCCTGAAAGCCTAACACTCTTACTTATAAAAGAACAATTTGAAACAGAGAAAAAAACAACGTTTGGTATTAGTTGGTTTATCCCTTCAATACTTAGACAACGGTCGCAATTAAAAAATGTCTTTATTTTGGCAGCAATTGTGCAAATTTTTGCTTTAATTAGCCCGTTGTTTTTTCAAAATGTTATCGATAAAGTTTTAGTCGGACGCAGCTTAAATAGCTTACAGGTGTTGGCCATAGGAATTGTAGGTTTAGCATTCGCTGAACCTATTTATAGTTTTTTGCGTAATAAAATTTTTAGTTATACCAGTACACAGATTAGCGCTGAGTTATCAGGTAAGTTATATCGCCATTTAATGGCGTTACCTCTCGACTATTTTAAACAGCGCCCAACAGGAAAAATTATTGCTCGTATAAGAGAAATGACACGCATTCGCCAGTTTTTAACGGGGTCAACATTAATGTTATTTATCGACCTAGTATTTGTCATTCTCTTTATGGCTGTTTTATTTTCTTACAGTGTTGTCATGTCATGGATCTTAATGGGGTCTTTAGCACTCTTTTGTATTCTATGGATGATACTCGGCCCAATCATTCGTCTACACACTGAAAAATCCTATCAAGCAGATGAAAATAGTCTCACTTTCTTGACTGAGGCAATGACTGGCATTGAAACCATAAAAACCACCGCGACCGAAAAATACGTCTATCGCCGCTGGCAAAAACGGCTCAGTAAACAGCTTATTCAAGGTTTCAAAGTGACTTTACGGAGTATAGTGGCAACACAATTAATGACGCTCGTCAGTAAAATCACCACCGCTTTGTTACTTTGGATCGGAGTAAAAGAAGTGATGAGTGGTGGAATGACTGCGGGTGAATTAGTCGCTTACAATATGTTAAGTGCTCATGTCACTCAACCAGTACTGCGCTTAGCTCAAATTTGGCAAGATTTTCAACATACCATCATATCGCTTCGTCGTGTAGGGGACATCCTTGATGAGCCGATTGAAAATGAAAGAAAAGGGATTACCAGTAGTGCTTCTATACAAGGCAATATTGATTTCCATAATATTCGCTTTCGTTATCACCCAGAAACACCTGAGGTGCTATGTAACCTAACGTTAACCATTAAAGCGGGCGAGTTTATTGGTATTACAGGACCATCGGGGTCTGGAAAAAGTACCTTAACCAAACTGCTACAACGGTTATATATTCCGCAACAGGGACAAGTTATCGTTGACGGTATGGACCTAGCTGTCAGTGATACCATCGCGTTGCGACGTCGCATGAGTGTAGTACTACAAGAAAGCCAGCTATTTGTCGGTACTATTGAGGAAAACATTCGTTTGAGTCACCCCCAAGCGAGCCATGAAGAGGTGATTGAAGCTGCCACTCTCGCCGGTGCCTATGATTTTATCATGTCACTACCCGATAATTTTAATTATCCTGTGTCTGAACGCGGGCTTAATCTATCAGGGGGACAACGTCAACGTATCGCACTCGCTAGAGCACTGTTAACAAAACCCGATATTCTGATCCTTGATGAAGCCACATCGGCGTTAGATTATGACTCAGAGGCCGCAATCATGAAGAATATGCCACTTATTACTAAAGGAAGGACAGTCATCAGTATCGCACATCGCTTAAACACGATTCAGTATGCCGATAGGATTTGTGTTATTCGCAATGGCGAAATTGCCGAAATCGATACCCACCCAAATTTACTACAGAAAAATGGCGTTTATGCCCATCTGTGGCGGCAGCAGACCCAGTAAATTGTGCTTAATTAGCACCAATAGAATCTAGATTGGTGCTTTTTCAAGCAAATCATTCTTTTTTTTACTATCAATAACTTTCGCTCCATATACGCTATGGTACAAGGGAGTCAGCTAGGGTATCATTGCGCGCTGGATTATTGGTACACGCCCTTTAGCATTAAAAAAATATGGCAAAAGAACAAACTGATCGCACTACCCTTGATTTGTTCGCTGAGGAACGCAGGCCTGGGCGACCTAAAACAAGTCCGCTATCGCGGGATGAACAATTAAGAATTAACAAACGAAACCAACTTAAGCGTGATAAGGTCAAAGGACTACGCCGCGTCGAATTAAAACTCAATGAAGATGCAGTGGCCATATTGAATCAATTGGCTGATGAAAAAAACATGAGCCGTAGTGAGCTAATAGAAGAAATGTTGATGTCACAACTAGCACTGGTCTACGAGCCTTCTGGTGAATGATTTCCTCTTCTAAATCACACAAATTCGACAGATTTATTCACGCTTTTTCGCCAAAATAGGGCCAAAATTCTCGTTATTTTAGTTCAAATTTAGCCCTATCTGGCTTGAACAAACCAGATTGGAAAAACAAGAGGTTATTCACTTTATGGCAGTCATAGGCATTTTCTTCGGTAGTGACACTGGTAATACAGAAAATATTGCCAAGATGATCCAAAAGAGATTAGGCAGTGAGAACGCGGAAGTTCATGATATTGCTAAATGCAGCAAAGAAGATATTGAAGCATTCGATATTCTACTTCTCGGTATCCCAACTTGGTATTACGGCGAAGCTCAATGTGATTGGGATGACTTTTTCCCAACCCTCGAAGAAATTGATTTTGATGGCAAACTTGTCGCGCTATTTGGCTGTGGTGACCAAGAAGACTACGCAGAATACTTCTGTGATGCAATGGGGACCATTCGCGATATTATTGAACCACGTGGCGCTGTCATTGTCGGTCATTGGCCTACAGATGGCTACCATTTTGAAGTGTCTAAAGGTATGGCAGATGATAATCACTTTATCGGCCTTGCTATTGATGAAGACCGCCAGCCTGAGCTGACTGAAGAACGCGTTGATGCATGGGTACAACAAATTTCAGAAGAGATGTCTCTAGCCGAAATTTTGGGCTAAGCTGACGATAGAAATAAAATGAAACTATTATAATAATGAGACAGAGCATGGTTTCTATTTTTTATTTCCATGCCTATAATTGTAAATCAGTTTCGATGACAACTGAGCTTATGTTAAAAATGTCTCATTATTGTTAAATTTATGATTTAAGATACAGGACAAACCCGCATGACAGACAACAACAAAGCATTGAAGAATGCTGGACTCAAAGTCACTCTTCCAAGATTAAAGATATTGGAAGTACTTCAGGAGCCTGAGTGCCATCACGTCAGTGCGGAAGATCTCTATAAAAAACTCATTGATATGGGCGAAGAGATCGGTCTGGCTACGGTATACCGCGTATTGAACCAATTTGATGATGCTGGCATTGTCACACGTCATAACTTTGAAGGCGGTAAATCCGTTTTTGAACTGACTCAACAGCACCACCACGATCATCTGATTTGTTTAGATTGTGGTAAAGTTATCGAATTCTCTGATAAATCCATTGAAGAACGTCAGACCAATATTGCTGCACGCCATGGTATTAAACTCTCTAACCACAGCTTGTACCTATATGGTCACTGTGCTGATGGCGATTGCCGCGAAAATGCGGATGCTCACGAAGCAAAAGAGTAATTTAATGGTTGAAAAACCATTAACATAATTCATAAAAAGGAACGTATTTAGCTCCTTATATATACTGATAAACCTCATGAATCACATGGGGTTTTCTTTTGTTTATCGCTAAATACTGACGCATGTCTTGCGTCAGCTTGCCTTATTTATCAAGAAAAACATCCTGAGTCATCATCTCTCCCATCCTTCTATTTTCCAATCATCGATCTCATGACAAAACAGACGTTAATCAAACAGTCGCATCATTATATTGTATCTATAAACTCAGCTAACTATAAATAGCTAACAGTTTACGATGAACCTGATGCTGCGATTGTCAGGGAAAGGTGTATTAGAAAAGATAAAGCACCTAAGTGCCAATGACGAGATTACTGAGTCTCCTCAAAATACATGTCGTCTGGATATAGAAAAAAGCGGTGTCTATTGAAGCTGAAAGCGTTAATTTCTTGGCAATCATCATCTATTAAACATACACGAGTACTGTAATAGGCGGTTAAACCTAGCATTTAAAAAGGTGGTACGCTCTGGCACCACCCTCATAGTCTCTCGTTATTTTTGCACCACCGTTTCTACACGACTTGTTCTTGTTCCAGCTGGGTTTTTGGCTCGTACTTTTACATTACCCTTAACCTTTGGAGGCTTTTGTGCTGAATACGTTTGCCAATGGTCGCTATCTGCTAAAGCATATTCAATCACTAAACCTGGATAACTGATATTGGCGAGTAAAAGGCCATTTTCAATTTTCGCACCAGGCACAGGGATACGATAAGCCACCCCTGCTCTATCTAGACGGGGTAACTCTTTCATACCAACGAGACTCGCAAAACGGCTCCAATCATCTGCCAGTTTTTGCTGTGAAACATAATTGGTTTTACCGCCGATATATTCACGACCTATTTGGTACTGATTTTCCCATTGCGCTTTATGCCATGCCCTTTCAGCTAAAGGCAGGATGCGAGGAAATAGCATGTATTCCGCCTTATCATCCGTCCTTACAGCTTCGCTCCATAGTTGTCCAGAAAGACCATAGACACCTGGCCATGGCTTATCACTTTTCGCACTAAATGAGTTACCATCCCTATCAACGGAAGTTTCCGCATTTTGTGGTAAATTATCAGGCGCAAAAGAAAAGATTTTTTGTTCGTCACTCGCTCGGGTCGCCCAGTAATAGCCACTTTCATTTGGATTGACTTCATAAGGCATATCTAAATACACATAGTCAGGGTTCGAAATGACCACTTGATAACCTTTATTAGCCCAATCATTCGCCGAATCGAATCCTCCCCAATACAGTGTATCCCAGAAGTTAACCCTGACATTATCCGTTGCAAAATCGTTTGCACTAGAAGCATCTTTCAAACCATCCTGCCAAGCTTGCATTGTTGTCACCCCTTTTTGCTGTAAACTTTCACTCACTTGTTTAGCAAAATGGCTGGAGAGATGATCAAAGTCACTCACATCACCTCGCTTGATCAATGCCTGACACGCTTCCGATTTCGCCCATGGCTTATCTTCTATTTGTTTATCGATTATGCCTTTGCCCGGTTCGATATTGCCTGCTTTATCTTGGAAACCCGCACCTAAACGAATATTTTTCGCTTCATCACCACCAAAGTGCCATGTTTTTAATGGAACCCCCGCCTCCTTGTGCATTTGCATAACCTCACTGACCACTTTATTAACAAAGTTTTTAGAGGAATCTAAACAAGGATTTAAATAACTGCGTTTATCGTAGAATTGGACAGAGGTTGTTACTGATGTATCCGATGGATCAACTAAGCGGTATTCACTCGCGGCAGCCTCATTGCCAGCCGCTTTTAATTTGTTATAACGAGCTTCCATTGAAACAACGGCGGCACGGGCATGTGCAGGCATATCTATTTCAGGGATGACCTCAATATTACGATCTTTGGCATAGCGTAAAATGTCAATATAGTCATCACGGGTAAAATAGCCGCTTCCCATATTATTATTCTCTGCCCCCGATCCTAACTGCGGTAATAAACACGTTTGTTCATCCAAATCATGACAGCGTTGGCTTCCCACCTCTGTAAGCTCAGGTAACCCCGGAATTTCAATTCGCCATCCTTCATCATCGGTTAAGTGAAAGTGGAATTTATTTAATTTATAACGAGACATTTGGTCAATTAAACGTTTAACCATCTGTTTACTATGGAAGTTTCTTCCTACATCTAAAAATACTCCTCGATAATCCATACGAGGTTTATCTTTCACAATCATTGTCGCCACACTAGGCTTATCGGCTTCTGTTACGGCAGAAAGCAGTGATTGCATACCATAGAATAAGCCGACATGGTCATAACCAATAATTTCAGCCTGTTGTGGTGTGATCACTAACTCATATGCACCACTGACTTGATTCTCTGGCGCGAACTGTCTAGGTGCGATCTTCCCGAGTATAGGGAATCCCTGAACATTCTGTTTTAATTTGACCTGTTGTAAATGCTCATTAATGACAGCTAATTCTCCCTGAGTCAGGCCATCAAGTTGTAATTTAACACCGTTGGAAAGATCCGCATTCCCTTCTTGTATCTTAATATCGAGTGGCGTCGGTAAGATTTGTCCTCGTAACTGTTGCTCAGATAATGTTTGCAAAGAAAGATTTTTTTGGTAACGATTTTCGGGGGTCATTAAGACATTATTATCGGCTCCCGTTCTTTTCCAGTTTTTCATTTCAAATGGTGCAACGAACATGGTTGAGTCTTGAGTATCTGTGCTTTTCAAATTACGAGGCCGAGCATCACCCGAGGTCGCATACCAACGAGGCATAAAGTCAGAATAGCTCACTTGCCAATATTCCCCCGTCACTGGCAACACAATTTTTTCGTGTGCTTTTATGCCATTAAACTGCTCAGTGGGGGTGATTTTATGCAAATCCCCCGTTAAATGGGTGATAGTAAACTGTGGGTTATCTTGTTTGAGTATTTGCCGAATACTATGAAAATAAAGTGCCCAATCAGCCGATTCAATCGCTTGATCACCATTGGTCAACGTAATATCAACGCGATTACAAGCCGCCCAATCCGCCCCAAGTGCAGCGCAATCCATGCCATGCTCACCTGCTTGGTTATCAACCACATTAATTTTTACATCGATATGACTTAATGCATCAACGATTTGATCCGATGTTTGCTCAGCATTCGCCATCGTAGAAATAAAGGTGGCTGAAATTAATAACGCTAAAGGATGTAAATAATGTCTTTTCATTGTGACCTCAATATTAAATTCAATTTAGCCACTGCCACATAATATTTTTAATAGCAGTGACCGTGCTATCAAAAAATAGTGAATGGCATCATGACCATAAACTTAATATCTTTTTCATCCTGAAATATATTACCGAACCCACCACCATAACTTGGAATATCGGTATGGTTATCATATTTAGTAAAGTGCAATTTAAATAAAGTATCTTTAGCTCTACCTGTTTGGATACTATATAAAATATCGATATTCCAAGCGCTTTCTCTTAATTTTACATCTTGGGCATATTGTGTATTAGTACTTGGTTTAGCATCCCAACCATAAATATAAGATGTACCTACTTTCCAACCAGCCAGATCCCAATGAGCTAAATCGTACATGACACCAGCAAAAACCGCTTTTTCATTATTCGCGTTATAATCTGAACGCCCATCCCACCAAATATCCAATCGACCATTTGATGTCGCGTAGCCTGGCGTCATGCGCTGTAAGAAATAGCCTTGATTACCTTTCGCTTTGGCGTAAGTTCCTTCCACGCGAAAATCAAATTGCTCGTAGGTATAACCTAATGTCACCGCCTGTAAGAAAGCGAGGCCATCATAAACATCATTCACTCCGCCATCAGATACCTTATCTTTTGCGCCATAGAATTGATAAGACATTCGTAAATCACGATTAACAATAGGTACCGCATAAGAGGCCTTTGCAAAATATTGATCTATATAGTCTTTAGCTTGTCCATAAGCCCCTTCTAATACCAATGAATTTTTAAAATCATATTTAAAACCAATAGATTGTAGATAGCTAATCCCTGTTTTACTATCAGCTTCACGGAAGTTGTACATATCACGATACCAAGGGGCTTTATATCGATCAGTCCACATATAGGACATGCTCAAAGCCCCCTTGTTTTCAAAATCAAATACCGCTCCGACTTCAATTCCTCGATAAGTACCGGGCATATAGCTCCAATGGGAAGCCAACAGTGTTTGTCCTGTGGGTTGGATATAGCCTCCTTTCCCCCAAAATGGACCATATTTCATTTTGGCAGCCGCTTTATAAACACTGACGCCGCTACGATCGCCTGACCATTTTTCATCCCAACGCGTTTTCGCATCACTAAAACCAATTTCATTAGGTGCCGCGGGACCACTATTTGATAATTCAATGGCAGTAAATGCCGCTAAATCTAAACCGATGAGATCCTGAAAATAACCTGAAGAATAATCAAGACTGGCATTTACGGTAGAATGCTTAAGGTTATCGGCATATTTTTTATATTTATCGCTTTCAGGGTTTAACTCTTTTCTAGAACGATCGCGTTGCCAATAATACAACCCGCCTTTAAGTGTTGAATCATCTAAAAATTGCTCAGAAAAACTTATTGGTTGATAACTCATAGGAAGAAGTGCGATACCTATTTTAAGCACGAGCATCCCCCTGCCACGATTGACATTTTTATTAACCATTCGCTGTTTCCTCAGTTTTTTATATTATTTTTTAGTGATAAGTTTCAGTAGTCGCCCATTAGGTAATTATTAATTTCAATAAACAAAATACGAGTACCTACTTAGCCTATTTTTCGCGACGCGAATTATCAAGGTTAAAAATATATTTATTCCTAAAATATGACCCAAGACACATTAATTTTTCTATTCATTCTCAGTGTTAATCATTCAAATCGATAATGTTTTTCGCATTAATATCCTGAATTAAAGATTAAACTTAGATAAAAAATCCTGTATTGAGGGTCCACTTAATACTTATTTCAATATAAAAAATAACATTCTTTGCCTGTAAGCGTTTCAATCAAACTTGCTAAGTTGATGCATAACTGCTTTAGTTGAGAACACGTTTTTTAATCACAAATAAACCAAGTGAATATTTCCATGTAAGCAAAGAAAAATGAAATTAGAGAGATACGATGGAACAATCGCACGAAAATATTGACGGGAAACATCAGGAAGGCTGGCGAACACTCCTTACTGGCAAAAATCTCTGTTTAACACTCGCCTTGTCCGGCGGTATATGCCTTCATGCTATTAACGTTTATATCACCATAACAACGCTACCTTCTGTTGTACGGGATATTGGCGGCATTGATTTTTATGCCTGGAATACCACACTGTTTATCCTATCTTCGATTATTTCATCAGCATTAACATCACGACTTCTTAATTATTTTGGCCCAAGAAAAAGTTATGGCCTTGCTACATTGATTTTTCTGATCGGCTCAATGGTTTGTGCTATGACGCCTTCCATGCCTATCATGCTATTAGGCAGAGTTATTCAAGGTGTGGGTGGGGGTATTTTACTCACATTATCTTATTCCATGGTGCATATCGTATTTGCTCAGCACTTATGGTCGAGAGTATTAGCCATGATGTCGAGTATGTGGGGAATGGCAACGCTATTAGGCCCTGCTCTAGGGGGAATATTTGCTGAGTATGATGTGTGGCGAGGCGCTTTTTGGTGTCTAGTGGTGGTTGGTATCCCCTATCTATGGCTAACTTGGCGAGTATTACCTGCGCAAAATCCTAATGAACAATGCCCACAGCAACCTATACCACTGCAAGCGCTTTTATTGCTTTCCTTTGCTGTTCTCGCTATCTCTTTAGGAAGTTTAAGCCAAGATAAATTTATTCCCATCGGGGGAATGTTAATCGCTATCTTATTGTGTGTACGACTTGTCATTATTGAACGCCGTGGACACAATACACTCTTCCCGCATGGCACATTTCATTTTTCCGCACAGCTCGCGCCAATCTACCTGACCATGGCACTACTTGGCCTAAGCGTACAGACTGAAGTTTTTGTTCCTTATTTTTTACAGATATTGCATGGCGTTGCCCCATTATTATCGGGTTATTTGGCTGCGCTTGTCGGCGCTGGTTGGTCAAGTGCGGCTATCTTGTCATCTTCTTTTAAACCGACTATTGCCGTTCGTATTATTCGTTTAGGCCCCCTATTCACACTTATCGGTTTAATCACACTTGCCTTATTCATGACGAAAATCATTCAGCTAGAGCAATTGCAAATATGGATAATTTGCCTCGCTTTATTTATCACAGGGGCAAGTATTGGCGCGGCATGGCCACATTTATTAACGCGAGTATTGCAAGTGTCAGTTGGCAGTGAATCCCAGAAAGCCTCTTCTGCGATTACAACATTACAGTTATTTTCTACCGCTTTCGGTGCCTCACTGGCAGGGATGATCGCAAATCTTGCAGGGCTTTCTGTACCTGGCGGGATGGATGGTGCAAAATCAGCGTCTCTTTGGTTATTTGTCTTATTTTCGTTAGTACCTTGCTTTGCATTAATCACGGCAAATATTGTCGCAAACAGGGTTAATTTGTCATCTAAAAATGAACAAGAGGGGCATAAATAGCCCCTCTTTGGTGACGTTATATCCGCATTAATATTTTTCAAATAATGATTGGATTTTTTGTGGATCTTGAGTTTCAGTCAGGGCGAGTTGCAATAAAATACGTGCTTTTTGCGGGTTCAAGCGTTCTGAAGCCACAAAGCCATATAAGTTATCATCAACTTCGGCATTGCGTGTCGTGTAACCTGTTGGTACACGGCTCGAACGAACAACCACAATATCTTCTTTAGCTGCTGTGGCTAGCGCATCAAAAACCGTTTTATACATATTACCATTTCCGACACCAGCGCTGACAATCCCTTTCGCTCCCTCTTCACGCAAAGCCTTGACAGGTGCGGCTGAAGCATTTGCATAGTTATAAACAATACCGACTAGAGGTAGCTTATCCAGTTTGCTCACATCAAAAGCTGCCTTCGTTGCCCTTGGTTCGGCTGATTTATAAAAGGTTACTTTACCGTCATGGATAAAACCTTGTGGGCCAGCATTCACAGCATCAAACGCTTGTACTTCTGTGGTGCTCATTTTCACCACATCCCGTCCCTGAACGACTTTGTCATTCATGGCCATTAACACACCACGTTCACCAGCAGATTTATCCGCTGCCACCACCACTGCATTATAAAGATTAAGAGGACCATCAGCACTCAATGCAGTTGATGGTCTCATTGCGCCAACTAACACAATTGGTTTTTGGCAGGATGTTGTTAAATCAAGGAAAAAAGCGGTTTCCTCTAATGTGTCTGTACCATAAGTAATCACAAATCCATCGGTGTTATCACACTCTTGATTGATTTTTTTCGCTAATGTCAGCCACACCTGATCATTCATATCTTGAGAGCCAATATTGACGATCTGCTCACCTGTAAGATTGGCAATTTTTTTAATCTCAGGCACCGCATTAATAAGCGCATCAATCCCCACTTTACCGGCTTGATAGCTAGAAGATGTGGCTGAATCACCACCACCTGCAATCGTGCCTCCCGTTGCTAAGACCGTAATATTAGGTAATGCATACACCGATGCAGTACAGAGTGTGAGCGCTGTCGCCAGTAATACCTTTTTACCTTGTTTCATCCTATGACCTCTATTTTAAATAAACTTACGTTATTATGTGGAATTGAAACAGTATTTCCGTGATGCCTCTATCTATTTTAGATGAAATTATGAATATTTAGATGATTTACTCTAATAAGAATAAAAAGCGTGAGCAGACATGGAAAAATCCGTATCATAGGCCGCCTATACCCCTTTTTAACAAGTGATTGACCATGACCCAAACCTTTATCCCAGGCAAAGACGCCGCCCTTGAAGTGTCTATTGACGCTTTTCAAACTAAATTGAAAAAACTAGGCTTTGATATTGAAGAAGCCTCATGGCTAAATCCTGTGCCTAACGTTTGGTCAGTCCATATTCGCGACAAAGAGTGTCCGCTATGCTTTACCAACGGTAAAGGCGCCAGCAAAAAAGCCGCTCTTGCTTCAGCCCTTGGCGAATACTTCGAACGTTTATCCACTAACTACTTCTTTGCCGATTTTTATTTAGGCAAGTCTATTGCTGAAGGCGATTTTGTTCATTATCCAAATGAAAAATGGTTCCCACTCACCGATGATGATAGTTTGCCAGAAGGTATTTTAGATGCTCGCTTACGCCGATTTTATGATCCTGATGGTGCATTAGCAGGCAGTCAATTAATTGATTTGCAGTCAGGAAATGAAGAGCGAGGTATCTGTGCGCTACCTTTTACTCGCCAATCTGATAATCAAACCGTTTATATTCCAATGAATATTGTTGGTAACCTGTATGTGTCTAATGGCATGTCGGCAGGTAACACGGCAAATGAAGCACGTGTGCAAGGATTATCTGAAGTCTTTGAGCGTTTTGTGAAAAATCGTATTATTGCAGAAAGTATCAGCCTACCTGCAATCCCGACAGACGTTATGGCTCGCTACCCAAATGTTGTTGAAGCCGTTGAAACCTTAGAAAAAGAAGGCTTCCCAATCTTCTGTTATGACGCGTCTCTCGGCGGTCAATTTCCTGTGATCTGTGTTGTGCTATTTAATCCTCAAAATGGCACCTGTTTTGCTTCTTTTGGTGCGCATCCTGATTTTGGTGTTGCCTTAGAGCGTACAGTCACCGAACTGCTACAAGGCCGTGGCCTCAAAGATCTTGATGTGTTTAACGCGCCAACATTTGACGATGAAGAGGTGGCTGAACACACAAACTTAGAAACCCACTTCATTGACTCAAGTGGACTTATTAGCTGGGATCTGTTTAAAGATGAAGCCGATTACCCATTTGTTGATTGGAGTTTCAAAGGCACCACTCAAGAAGAGTTCGCCACATTGATGGGGATCTTTAATCAATTAGATGCGGAAGTGTATATCGCCGATTACCACCATTTAGGCGTCTATGCATGCCGTATTCTTGTGCCTGGTATGTCTGATATTTATCCCGTAGAAGATCTGCATATTGCCAACAATGCAATGGGCGCACATTTACGCGATACCATTATTAACCTGCCTGATAGTCAATGGGAAAAACAAGATTACCTCAATCTTATTGAGCAGCTTGACGATGAAGGCCTAGATGATTTTACTCGTGTACGTGAATTATTGGGTCTTGCCGTAGGCAAAGATAATGGCTGGAGTCACTTACGTATTGGCGAATTAAAGTCTATGTTAGCCTTAGCCGGTGGCGACCTTGAGCAAGCGCTCGCTTGGGTTGAGTGGACACAAGACTTTAACAGCTCCGTATTTACAGCTGAACGAGCGAATTATTACCGCTGTTTACACACCTTGCTGTTATTAAATCAAGAAGAGCAGCGTGATAAGTCACAATACTACACTGCATTTGTTCGCATGTATGGTCAAAAAACTGTCGACGCCGCTTCCGCCGCTCTTTCAGGTGAATCATGCTTTTATGGTTTGTGGTCTATCGATGATGAATTAACGGCATTACCAGCACACCAAGCGTTACTTGCAGCCTATGAAAAACTGCAAAAAGCTAAACGTGAAAATGCCTAATCCCATTCTCGATCATCTTTTTAAGATAATGGCCTTTAGGCCATTATCTTCACATAAACTAAATTAATTAAAAACACGTCTAAATTTGCAATATTTAGATAACAAATAGGCCCGTTTTTTTACTTGTATTTTGGGTTAAACGGTAAAACATAAAAATTTTTAGTAAATTTTAAAATTTATTTAATTTATATAAATCAAGAAGATAAATCAAAAATTAACTATTTTTCAACAATTTAAGTCGATTTCTTACGACAGTTCATGATCCATATCAAATTTCTCTGTTATGCCGTTTGTTACTATGATTGCGTGCTATAATTAATCAACTTTGTAAGAGAGTGTTAGTATGAAAGCTGACAACCCTTTTAATCTTTTGCCTCCTGCTGTAATGGCTCAAGTTGCAGATGACTCTGGTGTCTACAAAGCCAACAAACATCCTGCAATTACATACTTGTCAGCATTCACTGCCGGTATCTTTATCTCAATCGCATTTGTTTTTTATATTACTGCGACCACTGGCGCACAAGCAGCTCCCTTCGGCTTTACCAAACTCATTGGTGGTGTCTGCTTCTCTCTTGGATTAATGCTCGTTGTCATATGCGGTGCAGATTTGTTTACTTCCACTGTATTGACCATTGTTTCCAAAGCAACAGGGCGAATCACTTGGGGACAAATGTTTCTAAACTGGTTCAACGTGTATATTGGCAACCTGATTGGCGCACTGTTCTTTGTCGCGTTGATTTGGTTCGCTGGGCAATATACTGCGGCAAATGGTCAGTGGGGACTTAATGTCTTACAAACTGCCGATCATAAACTGCACCATACATTTATTGAGGCTGTTTGTTTAGGTATTTTAGCTAACTTAATGGTTTGTTTAGCTGTTTGGATGAGTTATTCAGGTCGTAGCCTAGCCGATAAATTATTGGTTCTTGTGCTCCCTGTCGCCATGTTCGTCGCTAGCGGCTTTGAACATAGCATCGCAAACATGTTTATGATCCCGCTAGGCATCATGATCAAAGAGTTTGCCCCTATTGAATTCTGGACACAGATTGGTGTTTCACCAGAACACTTTTCACAGTTAACTGTTAGTCATTTTATTACAGACAACCTTATACCAGTCACTATCGGTAACATTATTGGCGGCGCACTTTTAGTCGGCCTAATTTATTGGTTCATGCATTTACGTGGTGGCCAAAAACATTAATAGCCACTGACACTCACGAAAAGATTTATTAAGATCCTTAAAAGATCCATTGTTAAAAGGTAAAAGTATCATGTCAGAATTAAATGAAAAATTCGCTTTAGCATGGCAAGGTTTTAACCAAGGTAACTGGCAGGATAACGTCGATGTACGTGACTTCATCCAGAAAAACTATACTCCATATGAAGGTGACGAATCTTTCTTAGCAGGCTCTACCCCAGCAACTGATACGCTGTGGGACAAAGTCATGGAAGGAATCAAAATCGAGAACCGTACGCATGCGCCCGTTGATTTTGACACTGATGTTGCATCAACGATTACTTCCCATGATGCGGGTTATATCGCCAAAGATTTAGAACAAATCGTTGGTCTACAAACTGATGCACCTCTAAAACGTGGACTCATTCCATTCGGTGGGATCAAAATGGTTGAAGGTTCATGTAAAGCCTATGATCGTACTTTAGATCCTAGCCTGAAAAAAATCTTCACTGAATACCGTAAAACTCATAACCAAGGTGTTTTCGATGTCTATACACCAGACATCCTAAAATGCCGTAAATCAGGTATCTTAACCGGTTTACCTGATGCTTATGGTCGTGGTCGTATCATCGGTGACTACCGTCGTGTAGCTCTGTATGGTATTGATTACTTAATGAAAGATAAGTTTAATCAGTTTGGTTCACTGCAAGAAAGATTAGAAAAAGGTGAAGACTTGCAGATGACCATCCAACTGCGTGAAGAAATTGCTGAGCAACACCGCGCATTGGGTCAAATCAAAGAGATGGCTGCAAAATATGGCTATGACATCTCTGGTCCTGCAACTAACGCAAAAGAAGCCGTTCAGTGGACTTATTTCGCTTACTTAGCGGCTGTGAAATCGCAAAACGGCGCAGCAATGTCATTTGGTCGTGTTTCAACCTTCTTAGACGTCTATATTCAGCGTGACCTTGAAGCAGGTAAACTGACTGAACAAGAAGCGCAAGAGCTAATCGACCACTTAGTCATGAAACTGCGTATGGTACGTTTCCTACGTACGCCTGAGTATGATGAACTGTTCTCTGGTGACCCAATCTGGGCAACAGAATCACTAGCAGGTATGGGTCTTGACGGCCGTACGCTGGTGACTAAAAACACATTCCGTTTCCTGAACACGCTGTATACCATGGGCCCATCTCCAGAGCCTAACATGACTATCCTGTGGTCAGAGCAACTGCCGATTAGCTTCAAAAAATTCGCGGCAAAAGTGTCTATCGATACTTCATCTGTTCAGTATGAGAACGATGACCTAATGCGCCCTGACTTCAACAATGACGACTATGCTATCGCATGTTGCGTAAGCCCAATGATCGTTGGTAAACAAATGCAGTTCTTCGGTGCTCGCGCTAACTTAGCGAAAACCATGCTATACACGATCAACGGTGGTGTAGACGAAAAACTGAAAATGCAAGTTGGTCCTAAACATGCACCAATCATGGATGAAGTCCTTGACTTCGATACTGTGATGGATCGCATGGATCACTTCATGGACTGGTTGGCAACTCAATATGTCACTGCGCTGAACATCATCCACTATATGCATGACAAATACAGCTATGAAGCTGCATTGATGGCACTGCATGATCGTGATGTCTACCGTACAATGGCTTGTGGTATCGCGGGTCTCTCTGTTGCAGCTGACTCACTGTCTGCTATCAAATACGCCAAAGTTAAACCAATTCGTGATGAAGACGGTATTGCTATTGACTTTGAAATTGAAGGTGAATACCCACAATTCGGTAACAACGACTCACGTGTCGATGATATCGCTTGCGACTTAGTTGAACGTTTCATGAAGAAAATTCAGAAACTGCCTACTTATCGTAATGCAGTACCAACTCAGTCAATCCTAACCATCACGTCTAACGTGGTTTATGGTAAGAAAACAGGTAACACCCCAGATGGTCGTCGTGCAGGCGCTCCATTCGGACCAGGTGCGAACCCAATGCACGGTCGTGACCAAAAAGGTGCGGTTGCTTCACTGACTTCCGTTGCTAAACTGCCATTTGCTTACGCGAAAGATGGTATTTCTTATACCTTCTCTATCGTACCAAATGCGTTAGGTAAAGATGATGAAGTACGTAAGGCTAACCTAGCCGGTTTGATGGATGGTTACTTCCACCATGAAGCGTCTATCGAAGGCGGTCAGCACCTGAACGTTAACGTGATGAACCGTGAAATGTTGTTGGATGCGATGGAAAACCCAGAGAAGTATCCTCAGTTAACCATCCGTGTTTCTGGTTATGCAGTGCGTTTTAACTCACTGACTAAAGAGCAACAACAAGACGTTATTACTCGTACTTTCACCAGTTCAATGTAATAATGAGCATCATAAATTAATAAAATAACTAAAAAGCCCCAACCATGGGGCTTTTTTAGAACTAAACCCGAATATTTTAAGCTATTGGTCACTGAAAGTTGTTTTCACATAATAAATAACCAATAAATCTACAGTTCAAATTATTAATGATGAATACCTTAAATAATTCGAGTTGTAAGTAAGCGGCCACTCAATAGCCTTACTCTCCGCCGCTTGAAGTATGACGGGTCTTTTTTTGGAGTTCCTGCTATGTCGACAACAACCAATACGATTCCAACCACAGATATCAGTACCACTTCACCGCCTGCAACTCTCGGGCGTATCCACTCCTTTGAGTCTTGTGGGACCGTTGATGGGCCTGGAATACGCTTTATTGTCTTCTTTCAAGGTTGTTTAATGCGTTGTTTATACTGCCACAACCGTGATACTTGGGACACTCATACTGGCAAAATGGTCACTGTCGAAGAGTTAATGAAAGAAGCTGTGACATATCGCCATTTTATGAATGCGAGTGGTGGCGGTGTAACGGCATCCGGTGGTGAAGCGATTTTACAAGCAGAGTTCGTTCGTGACTGGTTCCGTGCATGTAAAACACAAAATATCCATACCTGCCTTGATACTAACGGTTTTGTTCGTCGCTATGATCCCGTTATCGATGAGCTTATGGATGCCACTGATTTAGTCATGCTGGATTTAAAACAGCTTAATGATGAGATACACCAAACTTTAGTCGGCGTCTCTAATCATCGTACACTTGAATTCGCGCGTTATCTTGCCAAACGTAACCAAAAAACATGGGTACGTTATGTGGTTGTTCCAGGATGGAGTGATGATGACCATTCCGTACATCTCTTAGGTGAATTCACCAAGGATATGAAAAATATCGAGAAAATCGAATTACTTCCTTACCACGAACTGGGTAAACACAAGTGGGAAACCATGGGGGAAGAATATAAACTCGATGGTGTAAAACCACCTTCAAAAGAGAGCATGGAACGCGTGAAAAGTATCCTAGAAAGCTACGGCCACAAGGTAATGTATTGACAATAATGGCTCTACCCTCGCGTAGAGCCACTCTTATTTATTGTGTCTTGAGTAACATACCTATTGCAGCAGCAGCCATCATCAATGCCGTTCCTCTAAATATTATCCTTTGTGATCGTCTACTCGATAAGAACTGGCTCGCTTTCTTAGCTCCCAAAATAAATACCATTCCGACTAAAAGTAATATTGATAATGTAATCGGTATTAATATTGTGCTCCAAATTGTTATGGTAATCTCATTCAAAGAAATCACTAAAGGTAATATCGCCATATAAAAAGCGATTGTTTTTGGATTACTTAAGGTGATCATCAGCCCTGAAGCACCGATTATCGCGAATTGTTTTGTTGAGATAGAATCTGAAGTCTTTAATGGTTGAATATCCTGTCGCCATAATGAATATGCTAACCATAATAAATACAAGGCGGCTCCCCAATAAATAACATTAAAAATAATAGCTAAATAATCTGCGACCAAAACCAAGCCAAATATCGCAAACGAAAGATAAAGAATATCCCCCAATATTAATCCACTCAGTAGTGCGAAACCCATTACAACCCCTCCATTCAAGGTACGTGCGACGACGGCCGTCATTCCCGGTCCCGGAATAATGGCAGCAATAGCCAACGCACTCCCATAAGAGAGTAACTGCGTGATGCTTATCATATTATTAACCTATAGAAGAGTGGTGAGATAATCGCTTATTTAAATAACGATAAATTTCCCGTTAATTTATTTATCTTATTTTTTTTACCCACTAAACCAATAGCCGCTAATTGAATATCTTGATCTAGAGTACTCATTAATCTGAGCTTATACTCATCATAATTTTTACAGGACTGAGCAATTAGACTAAAAGGTAATAAATAAACATCTTCAATGTCATAACACTCTTTTTGTATTTGTTTAATTCGATCAGCAGAACCTTTTAATATTGGTAATGATGCTAGAATGACGCCGGGATAATGAATATTATCTGCACTCGCCAAATCTTGCCCTATCAGTTGTTCAATTTTATTCCCAATGCCAACACCGATAATACTTGCTGCATTCATAGCTAAGCCTAACGCTAAGTCTTGATTAATAATAATGGCACAACGATGAGTAGATACATCAAATTGCATACTTGCCTCTTTAATTCATAATGGGAAGTGACTTCATACGACAAGGTGTAATACGCGATAATTATGGCATCAATAAATAGAAATTTGTTGTCTATCTTATCTATAGTAGAGTAATAAAAAGAAATAATTGACCGATGATTCGCCAAATTAAGCAAGGAAATTCCCATTATGGCCATAGATAAGACAGAAATAAAAATTCTTCAGTTACTGCAAGATGATGCCCGCATCACCAATCAGGTATTAGCAGACAAAGTGGGTATGTCGGCCTCGCCATGCTGGCGACGAGTCCGTAAATTGGAAGAGGATGATGTTATTCAAGGCTATCGTGCTATTCTCAACCGTAAAAAAATTGGTTTAGGCGTGATGGTATTTGTCAGAGTAACAATCGATAGTCATAGCGAAACAGAAGCCAAAAAGTTTGAGCAAGAAGTCAGTGAATTAGAAAATGTGGTTTCATGCTACAGTATTGGTGGTGATGCGGACTTCTTATTACAAGTTGTCTCACATGATTTAGATTCCTATGCCGATTTTGCGATGTCAGTGATCCGCCGACTTCCGGGGATTAAGGAGATGCAAAGTATGTTCGTACTTAAAGAAATTAAGCCATTAGTTTCTTATCCCGTAACAACAGTAAATAGTTAACGAATATTATTACTGATAAATTTTTGTGAGTTGTAAAAACGGCTCACTTTTATTTAGCTTATTCTTCCTCATGTTTAAAATATCCGTGTAGACCTTTTGTCATATTTTTAGCACTAATACTCAAAAAATGCATAAAAAAGGATAAATATTTGTATAACCATCTAATAAAAACCCTATTCCCAACTCTTTACATTGAATTTTTCTTCCCAGAATAGTCTGCTTTGAATAAATTTTATTTAACTACATAATCATGCACGGCACACGGTACTTGAATAACTCAAGTATATTTTTATTTGTTATTTAAATTTTGACCATATTTCCATTAAAAACATTACACTTTCATTACACATTACGGGTTATTTTTCTATCATGAATAACGAAAATTTCGATTCCCAAAATGCACCTGCATCTTCTGTAAACAAACAAACCCCTATGGATAATTCTGTATTTCTCGCTGAGCCAAGAGCTGTTGATGCTGGCGAAGGAATTAATTGGATTAGCCAAGCATGGGCTATGGTTAAAGAAAAGTTAGGTATGTGGGTACTGATTAATATTATTTTCTTTGCTTTTATCTTAGTTCTTTCAATGATCCCATTGGTGAATTTCTTTGTGACTTTCGTAAGCCCAATTCTTATTGGTGGTATCATTGCTATCTGTGAAAAACAGCGTACAACAGGTGAAGTCGATATTGGTACCTTATTTGCTGGTTTCCAAACGAAATTTGGTGCTCTATTTGCTGTCGGCGCAATTAACTTTGCTGTGACACTCGTTGGTGGTTTTATTGCAACCATGATCGGGGGTACGGCATTAATGGCTGTTCTATTAGAAGCAGGTCAAGGTGGACAAATTTCACCAGAAGCTATCTTTGCTTTAGGTGGTTCATTCTTCTATATCGCCATCATTATGGCCATCACTGGTATCGTCGCTGCCGCAATGACTTGGTTCGCTCCTGCTCTTATCATGAACCATAATTTCAAAGTAGGTGCAGCGATCTCTGCAAGCCTAAAAGCGGTCAGTAAAAATATCCTTCCAGGTATTCTATTCTTTATCGTGATTACCATCATTCTGTTTGTTTCCGCAATCCCATTCGGATTAGGTCTTTTAATCACGATGCCTATCATGTGTGTTTGTTATTACACTTCCTACCGTAACCTATTCTTTGCACAAAATGATGATAAACAAAAATTAATTAACTAAGTTTATCCTCTTTCGTTTTGACTGAAATTAGAGGCTACAAATCAAAACCACCCACTCGGGTGGTTTTATATTTGAGCCTCTAATAGAATGCAAACGGGCAAATACCGTCAAAATAATAACGCCACTAAAAAGTGGCGTTATTATTTCTAGTTAATTTAACTCAATCAATTAGCCGATATATTCGAGGCCTTTCATGTATGGACGTAATACTTCAGGCACTTCAATACGACCATCTGCTAATTGGTAGTTTTCCAATACAGCAACTAATGTACGGCCCACAGCCAAGCCTGAGCCATTCAGTGTATGCACCAATTGGGTTTTCTTATCACCCTTACTGCGGAAACGAGCTTGCATACGACGTGCTTGGAAATCCCACATATTCGAGCAAGAAGAGATTTCACGATACGTATTTTGAGCAGGCAGCCAAACTTCTAAGTCATAAGTTTTACGCGAACCAAAACCAATATCCCCCGTGCAAAGGATCACTTTGCGATACGGCAGTTTTAGCAGTTGTAGAACTTTCTCAGCATGACCGGTTAGCTCTTCTAACGCTTCCATCGATTTTTCTGGATGAACCACTTGCACTAATTCTACTTTATCGAATTGGTGCATACGGATAAGACCACGCGTATCACGGCCATAAGAACCCGCCTCGGAACGGAAGCAAGGTGTATGCGCTGTCATTTTCAGTGGTAATGCATCTTCTTCAAGGATCTCATCACGAACTAAGTTAGTCACAGGAACCTCAGCCGTCGGGATCAACGCATAAGTGCTTTCTGCTTCTTCTTCCAGCGGCTTAGTATGGAATAGATCTTCACCGAATTTAGGTAATTGGCCTGTACCATAAAGCGTATCATGGTTAACCAAGTAAGGAACATACAACTCTTGGTAGCCATGTTGCTCAGTATGTAGATCCAACATAAACTGTGCCAGTGCGCGATGTAAACGAGCTATTTGCCCTTTCATCACCACAAAACGTGCACCTGTGAGTTTAACCGCAGCTGGAAAATCTAATCCGCCCGCTAGTTCACCGAGGCTAACATGGTCTTTCACCTCAAAATCATATTGGCGAGGTTCTCCCCAACGAGCCACCTCAACGTTATCTGAATCATCTTTACCATCAGGTACAGCATCATCAGGCATATTTGGGATGCTTAATGCAATATCACGGATTTCTTGTTGTAGCTTATCTAGTGCTACCTTCGCGGCATCCAATTTTTCGCCTAACTGATTCACTTCCTGACGTAAAGGCTCAATATCTTCACCGCGCGCCTTAGCGGCACCAATGGATTTCGATCGCGAGTTACGCTCTGCTTGCAGGGATTCAGTTTCAACTTGTAAAACTTTGCGGCGTTCTTCTAATTCACGCAGCTTTTCCACATCAAGGGTAAAACCCCTGCGAGCCAGTTTTTCAGCAACCGCGTCTAGCTCCGTACGCAGTAAATTGGGATCGAGCATGCTTATCCTGTGATTATTGTTAGTAAATATTGAAAGAGAGTATAACACGTTCCAGTATTATACCCTGTACACCTTCAAGTCGCTGGTGACCATGCGACTCAAAAAATTTTATAAAAAATCTTATTTTATAACCTTACCGCATTGCCCACATTAGCGATAGCGTTTTGTTGGGCTATTTTGATCCTGTTGCGCTAACCAGTTTAATTTTTCTGCTATTTTCGCTTCCAGACCCCGATTTGTGGGATGGTAATATTGGGTATGCTGCATTTCAGGTGGAAAATAGACCTCTCCAGCGGCATACGCATTCTCCTCATCATGAGCGTAGCGATATTCTTTTCCAGCTCCCAGCTCTTTCAATAGCTTTGTTGGGGCATTGCGCAAATGAGCGGGAACGTCATAGTCTGGTTGCCTCTGTGCATCTGCCAATGCCGCCTTATAAGCGGTATACACCGCATTGCTTTTCGGTGCACATGCTAAATAAACAATGGCCTGAGCGATTGCTCGCTCACCTTCCGCAGGCCCTACACGGGTAAAACAATCCCACGCCGAAATTGCGACCTGCATTGCTCGAGGATCCGCATTACCAACATCCTCAGATGCTATTGCTAACAAGCGACGGGCCACATATAACGGATCGCCCCCCGCAGTGATAATACGCGCATACCAATATAAAGCAGCATCAGGAGCCGACCCTCTTACTGACTTATGTAAGGCTGAAATCAAGTCATAATAACGGTCGCCTTTATTATCGAAACGTGCGGCGCGTTCTCCACTGACTTCTTTTAACAATTCGGCAGTTAAAACACGCTGACCATGGCTATCACTTTCCGCCATATCCGCCATCATTTCTAGCAAATTGAGGGAGCGTCTTGCATCACCATTCACTAATTCAGCAATTAATTTACGAGTACTCTCAGGCAAAATAATATTTTGTCCACCCAAACCATGTTTTGTATCGCTCATGGCTTGTAACAACACTTTTTCAATATCACTGGCATCTAATGATTTGAGAAGATAAACACGTGCACGAGACAAAAGCGCTGAATTCAATTCAAATGAGGGATTTTCTGTTGTTGCGCCGATAAAAGTGATCGTGCCATCTTCAATATGTGGCAAAAAAGCATCTTGTTGGCTTTTATTAAAGCGATGTACCTCATCGACAAATAGAATCGTTCGACGCCCTGCATCACGGTTTTGCCGTGCTTTTTCGATCGATTCTCGAATCTCCTTAATACCGGATGTAACCGCAGAAATCCGTTCGATATCGGCTTGAGCATAGTGGCCAATAATTTCAGCTAACGTCGTTTTACCTGTTCCCGGAGGTCCCCACAAAATCATTGAATGTAGATGGCCAGCCTTAATTGCCCGCGGTAATGGTTTTCCCTCCGCCAGCAAATGTTGTTGTCCTATATACTGTTCAAGCACCTCTGGGCGCATACGCGCCGCTAGAGGTTGAAATTCATTTTGTGAAAAATCGAGTGATAGGTTACCCACTATTTCCTCTTATTGACCACCAGAGCGTTGATCATCGAGTGTGACACCTTTTGGTACAGCAAAGGTGAATTGACGCTTATCAACAGGCCCATTCTTTTGTTCTTTAAGTTGGTAGGCACTTGTTTGCCCATCTTGTTCAATCGCAGAAAACTTCTCAATGGTACCTTCAGGTGAAACGGTAATAGAAAAGCGTTTCAAAGTGCCATTCGTGAGCTTAGGCTTCAAATCAAACGTATTCCCCTGCTGAATAATCGAATACTGTTTCCAATCTGACGGATTATTGCGGGTAATTAATAAAAATGGCGTATCTTGGGTCGCATCTGCAAGATTTGTCACCGTAACTTGTTCTACAAATGGGTTGTAAAACCATAAGTTTTTACCGTCAGAGACTAAGACACTCTCATCAGGCGATGTCATATTCCAATTAAATAAATTCGGGCGCTGTAACCATAACTCGCCAACACCTTCTTGAACCAAATCACCTTCAGGGCTAGTGACTTTTTGAGAGAAGCTAGCATGAAAGCTATTGACCTTATTCAGACGTTCCTGAAGGTCTTTGCTGGCATCTGCCAGCACTGAGCCGATATGTAAACTTAGGGCTAATGCCCCCAATAACATCATTTTTTTCATCGAACAAAGACCTTTTATTGATACCGTAATAAGCACTACGCTTTGGCCATTGCGCTTGCAACAACCCACACTATAAATTAGTAATCAGCTTGCCGCGGAGAGAGTACCTCACGGTTACCATTATGGCCCGGCTCACTCACAATACCTTGTGTTTCCATCTGTTCGACAATTCGCGCTGCGCGGTTATAACCGATACGGAACTGACGCTGAACACCAGAAATTGAAACACGTTGTTTATCGACAACAAACTCAACGGCTTGGTCAAATAATGGATCGAGCTCCTCTTCCGCACTATCGTAGCCGCCTCCCTCATTTTCATCGCTGCATTTAGTGATGCTATCGATATATTGAGGACGTCCACGTGCTTTCCAGTCATTCACCACCGCATGCACTTCCTGGTCACGAACAAACGCACCATGAACGCGAACAGGAATCGATGAGTTAGGAGGTAAATACAACATATCCCCCATTCCCAGCAAGGACTCTGCACCGCCCTGATCAAGAATGGTTCGTGAATCAATTTTACTCGAAACAGTAAATGCAATTCGAGTTGGAATATTGGCTTTAATCAAACCAGTAATAATATCCACCGATGGGCGTTGTGTCGCCAAGACTAGATGAATACCTGCCGCACGTGCTTTTTGTGCAAGGCGAGCAATCAGCTCTTCAACTTTTTTACCGGCAGTCATCATTAGGTCGGCAAATTCATCAACCATCACGACAATATACGGCTCTTTTTTCAGCATGGGATGTTCCATTTCCATGCTATCGCTCGGTTTCCAATGAGGATCTGGAATGGGTCTTCCCATCTCCTCAGCGGCTTTAATTTTATCATTGTAGCCTGCTAAATTGCGCACCCCGAGCGCCGACATTAATTTATAACGGCGTTCCATTTCGTTGACACACCAACGTAATGCATTTGCAGCATCTTTCATGTCGGTGACAACTTCCGTCAATAAATGAGGAATGCCTTCATAAATAGACAATTCCAACATTTTCGGGTCGATCATGATAAAGCGTACATCTTCGGGCTTAGATTTATATAGGATACTGAGGATCATGGCGTTGACCCCTACAGATTTACCTGAGCCCGTTGTTCCCGCGACCAATAGATGAGGCATTTTTGCCAGATCTGCGATAACAGGATCCCCTTCAATATCTTTCCCTAACACCATGGTTAATGGTGATGAACTATGCCTAAATTGTTCGCAATCTAACACTTCTCTTAGATAAACGGTTTGCCGTTTCTCATTAGGTAGCTCAAGGCCTACGTAAGGTTTACCAGGGATAACTTCAACCACCCTGACTGCCGTTGTTGAAAGTGAGCGAGCAAGGTCTCGTGATAATGTCGAAATACGTGCGGCTTTTACCCCTGGCGCTAAATCCAGTTCAAATCGGGTAATAACAGGCCCCGGTGAAAAACCAACAACATCAGCTTTAACACGATAATCATTTAAACGCGCTTCAATCAATCTCGCCGTCTGCTCTAATGTAAACATATCCACAGGCTCTTCTTGAGCTGGAGGCGTGGTTAACAAGTCCAAAGAAGGCATTGGCGTTGTTGGTTTAGGCAACGGCTGATCATTACGCACCAAGAATGGGTGAAATAGACTATCTTGTTGTGGCTGTTGCGGCTGTTGTGGCTGTTGCGGCTGTTGCGGCTGTTGCGGCTGTTGCGGCTGTTGCGGCTGTTGCGGCTGTTGCGGCTGTTGCGGCTGTTGCGGCACAACAGTATCAGTCCGGTAAGCAGCGCTGTCCAGCATTGGCGACACATTTTTTACTGTATTGTCGACTGGAGGTGTATTTGAGTTACTCGCCGTTGTTGTCGCGCTAAATGATGGCATAAACAGTGGATCCGCCGGTTCTTCATTAACCAGATCATTAACTGGAGAGAAACTATCCAGCACTGAAATATGTTCACTTAGGTCAAAATTCGGCTCAACGCTATCATTGGCTCTATCATGCTCTGACGGTTGAGTCGATAGGCCATTATCAGGCGTTGTCAATTGATGAGCCTGAGGCTCTACTTGCGTTGATGAGGTAGGCCAACGGTGCTCGATGTCCGGTTGAGTATAACGCGTAGCAACTGGCTCAATTTTTTCGCTCCTCGGTTCCGATGGCGTGATATCGAGAGGGATTGATGCATCATCGTCATGGCCACTATCTTCATCAACGCCATAACGTTCACGTTGCTGCTGCAAAAATTGCTCACGTAGCCTATTTTCTTGTTCGTTATCGTCATCTTGCTGCTGATTCTCTTCAGAAGAAGACCATTGCTGATAAACTTGCTCGCGTTGTAATGCTTCTTCCTTGCGACGCTGAAGCTCAGCATCACGCTGTGAAGGAATTCGAATACCATACAGCTCTCTACGCGTTGGCAGGCGCACAGGATTTGGACGAGGTAATTCAGGCTCTAAGTTTTGTTTTACCTGTGCGTGGCGCTCCAGTGCCGCAACAGAAATTCCTGCTGCTGCTAATGCCGCAGGGTCGGCAACCCTATCAGACATCGATTGCCCATTTGCCTGAGATACGGCATCGCTTACCGGTGAAATAGGCATTGTTGGCTCAGGTGTATTTTGTGCACCCGACAGCCCCGAAAATGAAGAAAGTGTGTTCTGTTCAATCGGTGCTTGCTTTTGTTGTTCAGCTTGTTGCTGACTTAATGATGGCGATGCTGTTTGAGGTTGTGCATGATTTAAGGATTGCCAATCAACAGGTTGTTCACGACTTGGATTCATTGAGTGAGTCGAAACATCATTGAGACTATTTTCAGGTTGCTGTACCGCGTGGCTTGACGCTTGCGGATTTTCATTCGTTTTAAATTGAAAATCTCTATCGTACACAACTGGTTGATAATCGTCAGGCACTTCAAAGTGATATGCCTCTTGCTGCTCGGTGGCTGAAAATGAGGGTAAATTTTCATCCTCTGCTGCTAGGGATGAGGCCACCGGGGTATCCGTGTGTTCAGTCTGCATTGCCACGGGTTGTGTTGTCGCTTGTGGTTCACCCACGTCAACCGCGGCTAATTCACTAATTGTGGGTGAAGAAAATAATACATCGTCGCTATCCGCATCGAAATTTTCGATGGCCTGACGTTCAGCTTCTTGTGCCCGTTGCAAAGCATCTTCTGCTTCTTCCACGTCATAGTCTACAGTATCATCACCACGTGCACGGTTAGTCATCAGTGTAAGAGGGATTAGCACCGCAGCACCAATTTTTTCCGCTATCGTCAACCAAGACCAGCCTGTAAATAGCGTAAAGCTGATTGCCCATAGAAAAAGCAAGGCAAGTGTAGCACCTAATGCGTTGAACCATGGCATGATAGCGTTACTGAACACACTACCTATCACGCCACCAGAAGAGAAATTGGGCAAATCATCGAAATTAAGTGCAGCGAGGCCACAGGATGATAAGATCAGTGCTAACCCACCAATCAAACGTAATGAGAGTGAGAAAAAGTCGATGTAACGACGCTGGCTTTCATAGCGATAGATGCTCCAGCAACCAAGCAACAATAACGGCGGGATGGCAAATGCAAGGATCCCAAAAGCAGAAAAGAGAATATCCGCACTCCATGAGCCAACACTTCCCCCCAAGTTTTTAACTGGCGCATTCCATGTGGTCTGTGACCAGCTCGGGTCTGAAGGGTTGAAACTCAACAATGCGACCATTAAGAATATGGCACTCAAACAAATGGCCAGCAAAATGACTTCGAGTAGTCGTCTGCCGCTACTGAGTTTTTTAAATCGAATGTGTTTGTCTTCTGTATATTCTTGGCTCATTACTGTTTCTTTACTGACTGATGATGTCACCCATGTCGAAACGAATTCATCGGAATTCGCTATGATGATAAGCACATTGTGAAAGCCATTCTAACACCAATCACCGTCTTGTGCGTGACTTGTTGCCACTATGGCAAACTAAACAACTATAGGCACTGCAAGATGCAGTATTTCATCTTACAGTTGATGATTCAATTTCTATTTGATGTTAAAAATCTTAATTATTTATAGCTTTAATATCAATAGATTGAAACTAGAACTTGCGGTTATCTAGGGTATTTTCAGAAAAAATCATATCAACAACGCACGGCGTGACTGAAAGTGGATGGAAAATTACTTAAAAAGAGAGAAAATCCAACATCAAAAACGGAACAACGCTGAGTAAACTCAGCGTTGAAACAGCAGTGCGGCAACAATCTGTTATGTTGCCCAGAAATGAGACTATCGAAGATAGTTAGCGCGTTTTAATAACCAGACGGTTACTTTGCTTCACTTCTTCCATAACTACATATGTACGCGTATCGTTAACACCTGGTAGACGCAGCAGAGTCTCACCGAGTAGCTTACGATAAGCGGACATATCAGGCACACGCGTTTTCAACAAATAATCGAAGTCACCAGAAACTAAATGACATTCTTGGATCTCTTCGAGTTTTTGCACCGCGGTATTAAATTGCTCAAACACATCTGGTGCACCACGGTTTAAGGTGATTTCAACGAAAACCAGTAGTGATGCGTCTAAATAGTGAGGGTTCAGTAGTGCTGTATAGCCAGAAATAAACCCTTGTCTCTCCAAACGACGAACACGCTCCAAACATGGCGTTGGTGACAACCCCACACGCTTAGACAATTCTACGTTTGAAATACGCCCGTCTTTCTGTAGTTCGTTTAGAATATTCCTATCAATACGGTCGAGGTCTTTTCCAGGACGCTTTTTATTGTCAATCATCTCTTTATCTCTCTTTCTCTAATTGTTATTTCCCACACCTATAAAACAGCACCATCCTCGCTCATACTTTATTTATTAGGTATTCGTGTTCAGGAGCAAATTTTATGCGCAATGCTGAGATCGACGTGAACGGAAACCCTGTTCACAATGATTACCTGTTTGTTAAGTTATAAGTGTTGTAAAGTTAACTTTCCGTCTAGAACAAAAATGCACCGTTTACATTGGTTCACTAGATAATTAACTCTTACATAGATGTTTTCGCAAATGCACAGCCGATTGTCAAAGCAAATGAATAAAAATCAGTACAAGATTTCGCTTTTTTTTCTATTCAAACGTTTCGCTAGCCGGATTCAAGAATATTCCTAAAAATCCGCTTCCCCGATGTTACAATACTTGCCATAGCAAATTTTTACTTTAATCACTATTATCTATCGCAAAAATAGCCCAGTTACAATTTACTTAGTATTTAAATCACTTTTTTTAGCTAGCCAATTCTCCTACAATCCCATTATTGCTATTTTTAATTAAAAATGAGGTATTCATGAGCACAGCCATACATCGCAAGTTAATCATTTTGGGTTCTGGCCCTGCCGGATACACAGCTGCCGTCTACGCTGCTCGTGCCAATTTAAGTCCCGCACTGATTACTGGGGTGGAAAAAGGTGGTCAGTTAACCACAACAACCGAAGTTGAAAACTGGCCGGGTGACCCTGAAGGCCTAACAGGTCCAGGTTTGATGGATCGTATGTATGAACACGCGACCAAATTCCAAACAGAAATTATTTCTGATCACATTAATAAAGTTGACCTCAAGCAGCGCCCTTTCCACCTCTTTGGTGATGAAAAAGAATATACTTGTGACGCTTTGATTATTGCGACAGGTGCATCTGCACGCTATATCGGCCTGCCTTCTGAAGAAGCCTTTAAAGGCCGTGGCGTATCCGCTTGTGCAACCTGCGATGGTTTCTTCTATCGTAACCAAAAAGTTGCCGTTGTTGGTGGTGGTAATACTGCTGTTGAAGAAGCACTTTATCTGTCCAATATAGCCTCAGAAGTTCACTTAATTCACCGCCGTGATAGCTTCCGCGCTGAAAAAATCCTAGTTGACCGTTTAATGGACAAAGTGAACAACGGTAATATTATCCTGCATACTGACCGTACACTGGATGAAGTTCTCGGCGATGATATGGGAGTAACAGGCGTTCGCTTACGTAATACAAAGAGCGATGAAACTGAAGAACTGGACGTAATGGGCGCATTTATTGCCATCGGCCACAGCCCAAATACGGGTATTTTTGATGGCCAGCTAGATTTAGAAAATGGCTATATTAAAGTGCAGTCCGGTACTCACGGGAATGCAACACAAACCTCTGTTCCTGGCGTCTTTGCTGCGGGTGATGTTATGGATCATATTTATCGCCAAGCAATTACATCAGCGGGTACTGGCTGTATGGCCGCACTTGATGCAGAACGTTATTTAGATGGTTTAGCGGATAAAAAATAATATTAGCCGAGTATCAACACCATTAGGCACCTTAAACTGGTGCCTTTTTTATTTCTATCTCTCATTCAAATTCATCGAAACATCCGTTTTTTTCAGAACAAGTTCAATAGGTATTTGATGCCTCCAATCTATAATGAACTCATCGCCAATATACGCTTCTACTAAAGGGAACCTCATGGGTCAGCAAACACTGAAAGAATCAGTTAGTCGTTACGCCTATCTTTTTGTTGCCCTACTTGCCATTGTGCAAGCAACGATTATTCTTTACTCAACGAATTATTCAGTACAGCAAGAGATTGGCTTAAGTGAACAATATTTTTATTTGTCATTATTACTCGCGATTTTTGTTCCTTCTGCCACCAGTTACTTATTTACCCAAGTTAAAGCAGCCGTTTTCTATCTTAATATTTTGATCATCATTTTATTAACGATTTGGATCAGTTTATGGCAGGCTAGGCACTCAGCATCAAGCAGCGATGCCCACTTCTTTCTCGCATTTTTGACATTAACCATCCTGTTTTTCGTCTTACTGCCTTGGATGCAAATGCGTCAATTTTCTGGTACATGGCAGATCAATTATGCCTGTTTGATTAGTTTCTATATCAAAAATACGCTATTAGGCATACTGGCCTCAGTGATTGGCGGATTACTGACCGCACTCATTTTACTGGCCAGTTTCTTATTTCAAACTGTTAACTTATTTTTTTTGCACGATATATTGAGCCATGAATTTACCTTATGGTTAAGCTTTACATTAGGCTTTAACATAGGGCTGATTTTTTTACGCTCCAACTTTGAGCTTCAATTAAGTCATTTCGTAAGTTATATCGCCCGCTTCTTCTTGATCGTTTTACATGTTATTGCCATTGTATTCGTGATTGGCCTTCTCTTTTCATCTTTTACGGAACTGAAATATTCAGATTTTGGTTCTATCACGCTATTGTGGTTTTTACTCCTCAATATTATTTTAATTAACCTAACTTATGGTGATGGTAGTTATCAATATCAGCTCCCTTCATGGCTAACCCCGTTTATGTTATTGAGCATTCTTTTGCTGAATGTTTTCTCCTTCCTATCACTCTACGGTATTTTTATTCGTGTCAATCAATACAGTTGGAGTGTTGAGCGTTTATATGCCTCTACAATCGCACTCTTTTTCACTGCTGTTGTTTTAGCGTATAGCGTTGTAGTGATCCTCAAAAGGCAACGTTGGGTACTAACATTAGGCACCATTAACAAAGTGGCACTCTTAGGCTTAATTGCCACTATTTTGCTCATTAATAGCCCTATTTTTGATTTCCAGCGGATAACGTTAAATAGCCTATTAGCCGGTGTTGAAAAGGGGAAAATTGAAGTTAACCCAATGCTTGCCCGTGATTTAGGTCAATTAGGTCCCGACGGTAAACAAGCCTTAGCACAATTAAAATTGAATCCAGACTATAAAAAACAGCTTGAAATGGTGATGCCTTATGACGAATCCAGCAGATCACTCAAAGATGTGTTAGTAATAGCGAAAAACAGTGCAGATTTGCCTGATAGTTGGTGGAATATCAGTGATAAATCATATGAATGGTACTGTACTGCAAGTGTTGAGCCTAATAACTGTCTTGGTTTTATGGCCGATGTTAACCAAGATGGGCGTGATGACGTTGTGATGTGTTATGCATATAAAGAAAGCAATTATTTTGATTGTCTTATTTGGCAGCAAAAAGAAGAAAATTGGCTCGTTGTGGATACACAAACACACCAGTATGATTCGTCAGAATCGCTAAATACGGCTTGGAATAAACTGTTAAATGGGCAATTTGGCTTAGCACCTAAAGAATGGCGTCAAATTGTGCCAAAATAATCAAGTTAACACAGGAGGTAATAGCAATACTGATAAGTAAAGCTATTACCTACTATTATATTTATTCCCAATTAAATATGATGGAATTGCTTAGGCTCCCCTTAGCTTCATATATCAATGGCACGATTAGAGGATACCGATAAATTATTTATTCATTCTCTTGATTTTAATTTCAAATAACCGTCGATTGTTCTTTACCTTTATAAAACATATCAATAACAATTATCTGGACTGTTTTAATAACACACTTTTATTATGCAACATATCGCAAAGAAGCTGTTATGATAGATAAAAAATTCCGTTATGCTGTAACCTATCACTTATTTTAGCTAGCGGCACACTCTCAATATAAAACTATACCTGCACACTGATCATTATGGATAAAACAAGACAGACTGAATTGGTACGTTGGTTAAAACAGCATAGTACATCGGCAAAACGCTGGTTACGCATTTCTATGCTATTAGGCGTTGTTAGTGGCCTGCTCATTATCGCTCAAGCATGGTTCTTAGCGGTGATACTGCAAGCACTGATTATGGATCATATCCCTCGGGAACAATTGGTTACCCCCTTTGTACTGCTCCTTATCGTATTTGTATTACGTGCGCTCGTAACCTTAATTCGAGAACGTGTTGGCTTTCGTTGTGGGCAAGTCGTACGCCAAGAAGTTCGCGCTATGGTCTTGAATAAGTTGCAACAATTAGGTCCTGTGTGGGTAAAAGGTAAACCCGCGGGGAGTTGGGCAACGATTGTTCTCGAACAAATCGAGGATATGCAAGAATACTATTCACGCTACCTACCGCAAATGTATCTGGCAAGTATCATTCCAATGATGATCCTGATTGCCATCTTTCCATTTAACTGGGCAGCGGGTTTGATACTTTTTGCGACAGCGCCATTGATTCCCATTTTTATGGCGCTGGTCGGTCTTGGTGCGGCAGATGCCAACCGTCGTAACTTTATTGCGCTAGGTCGCCTCAGTGGCAGCTTTTTGGATCGGTTACGCGGGTTAGATACTTTGCGGTTATTTTTCCGTGAAAAAGCAGAGGTTCAACAAATTCGGGAATCAACCGAAGATTTCCGTTCACGAACCATGGAAGTACTCAGAATGGCGTTCCTCTCCTCGGGGGTTTTAGAGTTCTTTGCTTCTATTTCAATTGCTATCGTTGCCGTCTATTTTGGTTTTTCTTATCTCGGCGAACTAAATTTTGGTAGCTATGGCTTACCTGTTACCATGTTTGCGGGTTTTCTTGCCTTAATCCTATCCCCTGAGTTCTTCCAACCGCTACGCGATCTGGGCACCTATTATCATGCGAAAGCACAAGCAGTAGGTGCGGCCGAAAGCCTCGTGACCTTGTTAGAAAGCGATGGCGAACAGGTAACCGAAACAGGCAATAAAACACCGCTCGATCAACCTATTCGCATCCAAGCCGAAGGATTAGAAATTTTTTCTCATGACGGCCAACGTCTTGTCGGCCCTCTCGATTTTATTATTGAACCACAACAACGCGTTGCCATTGTTGGGCAAAGTGGCGCGGGGAAAAGCTCTTTACTTAATCTATTGTTAGGGTTTTTGCCTTATCAAGGTTCAATTAAAATTAACGGTGATGAACTGAACGAGCTTTGCCATGAAAAATGGCGAGTATTCATTGGCTGGGTTGGGCAAAATCCACATTTACCTGAGCAAACACTCGTCGAGAATATCTGTTTAGGTAAACCGAACGCTTCAGCAGCTGAGATACAACAAGCAATGGATGACGCTTATGTCTCAGAGTTTCTTCCTATGCTACCTGATGGCTTAAATACCCGTCTTGGAGACTATGCGGCACGGTTATCGGTTGGGCAAGCACAACGTGTTGCGGTTGCGCGTACACTGTTAAAACCATCCCGTATTTTATTGCTTGATGAGCCTGCCGCCAGCCTTGATGCACACAGCGAACAACGCGTTATGCATACTTTAAACCAGCTAGCGCAAAAGCAAACGACAATTATGGTCACCCATATGCTGGAAGAAACCGTTAATTATGACCAAATTTGGGTGATGGCAAATGGCCAAATCATTCAGCGTGGCAATTATGCAGAACTGAGTCAATCCGCTGGGCCATTTGCCCGTTTATTGACCCATCGTAATGAGGAGCTTTGATAATGCGAGTTCTATTACCTTTTCTGGCACTCTATCGCCGTCATTGGTTTCTGATCCTACTCGGCATGATCTTAGCCATCGTGACTTTACTTGCCAGCATCGGGCTCCTCACCTTATCTGGATGGTTCTTAGCAGGTGCGGCTATTGCCGGCTTCCCCGGTATTTACTACTTCAATTATATGCTGCCTGCTGCGGGAGTGCGAGGCGCCGCAATTTTCCGGACCGCAGGACGTTATGCTGAACGATTAGTCAGCCATGACGCGACATTCCGAGTATTGGCACATTTACGTGTTTTCGCCTTCAGCAAAATATTACCCCTGTCACCAGGCGGAATTAGTCGCTTCCGTCAAGGCGAGGTGCTTAACCGCTTGGTTGCTGACGTGGAAACCTTAGATCATCTGTATTTACGTGTGCTATCACCTATTTTTGCCGCTTTTGTGGTGATCTTCGTCCTGATTTTTGGTTTGAGCTTCCTTGATCCTCGCTTAGCGTGGACACTTGGTTGCATCATGCTCTTGTTACTGTTTACATTGCCATTCGTATTTTACCGAGCAGGTAAGCCTATCGGTCAAGAACTGACGCATTTACGCGCGCATTATCGCACAGTGCTCACATCGGCCTTGCAAGGGCAAGCTGAATTGACCTTATTCGGTGCCCTTCCCCGTTTTCGTAAAACATTGTCTGATATTGAAAGTCAGTGGCAAGTACGTCAACAACAGCAAGCTAGCCTAACGGGGTTATCCCAAGGGATTATCCTGTTTGCTTCCGGCTTTACTGCAACACTCTTGTTGTGGATGGCAGCAGATCATGTCGGAGGGAACACAAACCCTGGTGCGTTGATCGCTCTATTTGTGTTCTGTGCATTAGCCGCCTTTGAAGCCTTAGGGCCTGTGGCCGTTGCATTTCAACATATGGGCCAAGTGATCGCTTCAGCGGAGCGAGTATCTCAATTAATCGATGCCAAACCTGAAGTCACCTTTCCACAAAAAGGTTTATCGCTACCTCAATTGGAAAGCCTTGTCGTCGATAATATTTCTTTTACTTATCCTGAGCAGCCTTTCCCTGTTTTAAGACAAGTGTCACTTTCACTAAAACAAGGCCAACATATTGCTTTATTGGGTAAAACAGGTTGCGGCAAATCGACATTATTACAGCTATTAACCCGAGCTTGGGATGTTGATAGTGGTATGATCTACATTAATGGGCAGGATATCCGTGACTATAGTGAGCAAGCTCTACGCGCGATTATGTCTGTCGTTCCACAAAGGGTGCATATCTTTAGTGATACGCTACGTAATAATTTACTTCTTGCGAATGATAAAGCGACCGATAAGCAACTTAATGAAGTTCTACAACAAGTCGGCCTCGGCAATTTGCTTGAGAATGAACAAAAACTTAATGCATGGATGGGTGAAGGCGGTCGACAATTATCAGGTGGGGAGCAACGTCGTTTAGGTATCGCTCGCGCGCTTCTACATGACACGCCATTAATTTTAATGGATGAACCCACTGAAGGACTTGATGCACAAACGGAACAACAAATCCTTTCGTTGTTGAAAGAGAAATGTGCCGAGAAAACACTGATTGTCATCACGCACCGTATGCAAGGCATAGAACAAATGGATGCCATTTGCGTGATGGATAACGGTGAAATTATTGAGCAAGGTTCGCATCAAGCATTATTAGCGTCAAAAGGACGTTACTTCCAGTTTCGTCAACGCCATTTGCAACAACAGGTTCTGTGAGGCACATCATGTACCAACTCGATGATGACTCCTATTTATTCCCGCCAGTGCATGAAGCCATGCGGGAACCTAATGGCCTGTTAGCAATAGGCGGCGATTTAGCACCTGAACGGCTTAAGGCTGCTTATTATGATGGTATCTTTCCTTGGTTTAATCCCGGTGAAATGCCATTGTGGTGGTCGCCTGACCCCCGAGCTGTTTTAATGGTGGGTGAATTGCATATTAGCCGTTCAATGAAAAAATTATTGAGAAAGCAAAAATATCGCATCACCATCAACCATGCCTTCAACGAGGTTATTGAGGCGTGTGCTATCCGTGAAGAGGGAACATGGATTGTGCCTGAAGTTTGCGTTGGGTATCAGGCTCTACATCAACAAGGGGTCGCACATTCTGTCGAAGCTTGGTATGGTGAAGAGCTGGTTGGCGGCCTATATGGCGTGAACCTAGGGCACCTATTTTGTGGCGAATCTATGTTCAGTAGAATGAATGATGCATCCAAAGTTGCTTTTATTACATTCTATTTTCATTTTTTGCGCTATAATGGGCAGCTTTTTGATTGTCAGGTACTTAACCACCATACCGCCTCATTAGGCGCAAAAGAAATATCCCGTCGGGATTTTTTACATATTCTTTATCGGTGGCGTAACAAAGCGATTGATCCCGCCTGCTGGTTACCGCAATCGATTGAAATACAGTCATTATTCGAATAGCGAATTCTGGCTTTAAGCTATTTTATGCCCACACTGCTCAAGAAAAATCGCTTTAAAATGCGACATTTCTTTACTTAGTGAGGGTTTTTGGGCATTATCTTGCCCGTTAAAAATCATGGTTATTAGACTTAGAGGATTAGATGGCCAAAGAAGACAATATTGAAATGCAGGGCACAGTACTCGATACCCTGCCAAACACAATGTTTCGTGTTGAACTGGAAAATGGTCACGTAGTGACTGCCCACATTTCTGGAAAAATGCGTAAAAACTATATCCGCATCCTGACAGGCGACAAGGTAACTGTAGAGTTAACTCCGTACGACCTGAGCAAAGGCCGTATCATTTTCCGTAGCCGCTGATTCTATCTCTTCAGGCAAGGCCTGATACAGCCACAGGTGGTGTGCTATTGCACAACACACCTGTGGTCTATTTGTCAGAATACCGCATCCTCCGGAGAGGCCTTGTGCACGCTACTGAAGCTATATGTCAGTGTGTTGCTTTTTTCATCAAGCCCGATACTCACCGAGCCACCATTAGTTAGCGAACCGAATAACAACTCATTTGCTAATGGTTTTTTCAGGTTATCCTGAATAACACGTGCCATGGGTCGGGCTCCCATTGCCTTATCATAGCCTTTCTCACATAACCAGCGGCGAGCCGCTTGGCTAACCTCAATAGACACCCCTTTCTCATCCAATTGTGCTTGAAGCTCGACAATAAATTTATCCACCACCTGAGTGATAATCTCAACCGACAATGAGTTGAACCAAATAATGCCATCAAGGCGGTTACGGAACTCAGGCGAAAAGACTTTCTTAATTTCAGATAAGGCGTCAGTACTATTATCTTGCTCAGCAAATCCAATAGAACGGCGTTGTGTTTCTTGAACCCCCGCGTTAGTCGTCATCACAATAATAACATTACGAAAATCCGCTTTGCGCCCATTATTATCAGTCAGAGTACCGTGATCCATGACTTGCAACAGGATATTGAACACATCTGGATGTGCTTTTTCAATTTCATCCAGTAGCACTACTGAATGAGGATGTTTAATCACTGCATCCGTTAATAAGCCACCTTGGTCAAACCCAACATACCCTGGGGGAGCCCCGATCAAACGGCTCACAGTATGTCGCTCCATGTATTCGGACATGTCAAAACGCAATAATTTAATATCAAGCGCTTTAGCTAACTGCACGGTAACTTCTGTTTTACCAACACCTGTTGGACCTGCAAACAAGAAAGAACCAACCGGTTTATGCTCTTGGCCTAAACCAGCACGACTCATTTTTATCGCTTCAGTTAACGCTGCAATCGCATCATCTTGCCCAAACACCAACATTTTTAAACGGGCATCCAAGGTTTTCAAACGCTCTTTATCACTTGAAGAAACGGTTTTTTCTGGAATACGCGCAATACGTGCAACCACAGATTCAATTTCAGGCACACCGATTGTTTTCTTGCGCTTGCTGGGTGCGACTAAGCGAGTCCTCGCCCCTGCTTCATCGATCACATCAATTGCTTTATCAGGTAAATGTCTATCCGTAATATATTTAACGGATAAATCAACTGCCGCCTGAATCGCTTTCGCGGTATAGCGAACATCATGGTGAGATTCGTATTTTGGTTTTAACCCATTAATAATACGAACGGTTTCTTCTGCTGTAGGCTCTACAATATCGATTTTCTGAAAGCGGCGTGCAAGCGCTCTATCTTTTTCAAATACATTGCTGAATTCTTGATAGGTTGTTGAACCAATCACGCGAATCCGGCCGCCTGACAGTAATGGCTTGATTAAGTTTGCGGCGTCCACTTGTCCACCAGACGCTGCGCCAGCACCAATGATAGTATGGATTTCATCAATAAAAAGAATGCTTTTACTGTCTTTTTCCAACATTTTCAACAGTGATTTAAAGCGTTTTTCAAAGTCACCACGGTATTTAGTCCCTGCCAACAAAGCGCCAATATCGAGTGAATAGATAGTGCAGCCTTTCATCACTTCAGGTACATCATTTTGCTCGATACGCCATGCAAGCCCTTCCGCTATCGCGGTTTTCCCTACGCCTGATTCACCGACCAACAATGGGTTATTTTTACGACGGCGGCACAGAACTTGAATGGTTCTTTCTAGCTCGGCCTGACGCCCCACCAGAGGGTCAATATTGCCTTGTTTCGCCAATTGATTGAGGTTCGTCGTAAAGTTATCCATGTGATCATCGGAAACAGGCTGCTCTTCATTGCTAACTTGGCTATTAGCGGCATCTTGCTCAGATTGCGCTGGGTTTTCGCCTTTAATGGTGCCATGAGAAATAAAGTTAACAACATCTAAACGGCTTACGTCATGTTTACGCAATAAATAAGCGGCTTGTGATTCTTGTTCACTGAAGATTGCCACAAGAACATTGGCACCACTCACTTCATGACGCCCAGATGATTGAACGTGGAAAACAGCGCGTTGTAGAACACGCTGAAAACTTAAAGTGGGTTGCGTATCACGATTATCATTTTCAGGTAACAGTGGTGTCGTTTGCGCAATAAAGTGCTCAAGCTCTTGCCTCAAGACAACGAGGTCAACTTTACAGGCATCCAATGCTTCACGCGCTGACGTGTTACTTAATAATGCCAGCAACAGGTGCTCCACTGTCATAAATTCGTGTCGATTATCTTTCGCTTTTGCAAATGCGACGTTCAGACTAAGCTCCAGTTCTTGATTGAGCATAAGCACCTCCCAAAATTGATATTAGCTAGTTCACACTTTTTCTATTGTGCACAACAAAGGGTACTCATGTTCGCGCGCATAGCTGTTAACTTGTGCCGCTTTTGTTTCAGCAACCTCTGCCGTAAAAATACCGCAAACCCCTTTTCCCTGAAAATGAACATCTAACATTATCTGTGTAGCGCGTTCTTCATCAAAAGAAAAGTATTTTTGTAACACTTCAACAACAAAATCCATTGGAGTGTAGTCATCATTATTTAATATAACCTTATACATTGAAGGTGGCTGTAAGACTTGTTCCACTTCATCCTTAATAATGACATCTGTTTTAAATGTACCAAGAAAATCGCTCATTACTTGTCGTGCTCGGAGTTAAGATTCAATTAAGCATAACCTTTATTATCAATGATTTCTATTAATCAAGATAACAATTAAATGTCGTGAGAATCATTTGTTTTATCAATCATTGATTCACTCTAATAACAGTGTAACACGCTATTCAAAGTAACTCATATGACCAATAGTTTGTGACCAACTTCAAAGTTTATAAAGGAAGGAGCGTTAGCCATATCAAATTTTTATCACTTTGCCAAAAATCCGCAAACTGATCGCTTGACGTCCGAAGGCAATTCACTACAGTATGATTTGCAGACAGTCAATATGGGTAATTATACTTAGTCGATGCATAGTGATTATGCATTTATGTCAAACACAACTTGTAAATACGAAGGACGATGTATGGAGACAGGTACAGTTAAATGGTTCAATAACGCCAAAGGCTTTGGTTTCATCTGCCCAGAAAATGGGGGAGAAGATATTTTCGCTCATTACTCCTGCATACAGATGGATGGTTACAGGACATTAAAGGCTGGCCAGAAAGTCAATTTTAGTATTAATACTGGCCCAAAAGGAAACCATGCCAATCTCATCATTCCGATTGAAAATGGTACATTGAATAATACAAGTGCGGAGGCAACGCCTCAAGAATAATTCAGCCTAATAGAGCACAGTTAATTACTTCATGCGTTCAGTAATGATGACATGACAATTTTTGGTAGTTAACTGTGTCTATTTCTAAACAATATGCAGAGATCAGCGCGGGCGGCTGTGTGTTTGCAAAAATGATAGGTCACCGTAAAGTGATTTAAGTAAAGCAAACTGCTCTTCATCATAGAATTGGCAATGCCCGCTACTAAATTCTTTAGCAACTTCAATCATAAACTTCACCGCGGCAGCAATGTCCACTTCATGGCTGGCACCTGTGGAACACCCCGGGACAATCGTTTGTGTGCAAATAGCAACCCCCACCACAGGCGCTGTGGTTGATACCGATGGTTGCATAATACTATTGATGTGGTGTAAGCCATTACCGTAAGGTGTAATATCTTGCACTGCGAGTGGGAAGGTCACCGCATGTTGCCCGCTGCTCCATTCCATTAATCGCAATAAGTCTTCAGCAACCGGTAGGATATAACCTTCTTTAACTGTCGGCGACAATGCATACCCTTTGTGGTTCAGTAAGCGATTTCCCTTGGTTGTATCTACCGATAATATGGCATCAGCTTCAGGAATGGCTTCATGTTGATTCATCGTCTCATCATTAAGAGGGGAATCCATAAAATCAACGGGGCTATGAGGACGGGTCGGTGCTGTTGGGCAGATATGTGTTGTTATAATCACATCACCCTTCAAAATATCACCGCTTTCACGCATATTGGCGAGTTTTAGCGCCGCCGCAATCGCCGCGATCGCACCATCGGCATCAGAGACAACGCCAATACGCGATGGCCTCGCGCCAATTCCGCCCAAACGACCTATAATGCCAAGTGTCGGTGTGTTTTTACCTTGTAATTTCCCCTGACTTCCTGGAATGACTATACGAACAAAATCACTTTGCCCTTTTTCGTCTTGCACTGTTTTTGAGGATACCTCAACGCCAGTGAAATGCTTAAATAAGGCAACAATATCATCCCCACTAACAACGGCACTATCGATTAACTCGTAAGCGCACAGGGTCTGTTTTAAACTCATATTTTACCCTTGGTATTTTTACAACTTCAGGTCAATTCTGTTGTTATTTCGCAAATTATTGAGAATAACAACAGATAATTGACCCTATTTCCTGGTGAAGGCGTATTCACGCACTATAAAATTTAATTGTTATGTTTATGGTTTAATACTACGTTTTAACCAATAAGAATCGCCTACCATGCTGCCAATATAGGATGCTTTATGACATATTTGTGTGGCTAGCTGGTCTAATAATTCAGGCGTAATCTGTGATGCAGGTAAACTCAAGCACAATGCATAGAGGGTACCTTGCGCTGGGTCATAAACAGTACTCGATACAGAAGCCACTCCTGGAACCGATTCATTAATCGAATATGCCCAACCCCGTTCTTCAATCATATTCAGTTCTTGACGTAACTGATCTTGTTTCTCTTGTGGTTCTTGGCAAATAATCACCTCGCGCTCGCTTAACGAGTTACGAGACAGCAAGGCTTTTCCTGTCGAAGTCCCCGCTATCGGTAACTTAGTTCCCGGTCGAGTGATGACTTGCAACATACTATTACCAATTCGGGCATGCACGACCCGAACCTTATCTTTATCTCTTAAAGAGACATAAGTGGTATAACCCGTTTCTTTCGTCAGCTCATCCAGCGATTCAAGCACCATATCAATAACAGGGTTCATCCCTCTAGCATGATGAGCTAATTCCATAATGATCAAACCCGGACGATAAATAGGCGCATCATTTTTCTTTTCGAGTAAGCCATACTCCGCCATCTGTTTTAATAAACGCGATGCAGAGCTTTTTGGCATTCCCAATTCATTAACTAACGTTGTCACTGTAAGCTCATCGCCTGAGCGAAGAAACAAACGGTATACATCGACAACACTTGAGAGAATACTCATAACTCACCTGTAAACGGAGAATTTTGCACCAATGCCTGATAGCTTTGTGGTTTTCGATCTCTTAAATAAGGAATATTCAGGCGAGTATGTGCCTGAACAAGAAAGTTTACTTCTCCCATGAGCAATGCCTCGCTATCACAGCGAGCCTCATTAAGAAGTTGTCCTCTAGGACCTAAAATTTTACTTCCACCAAACAAATGTAAATCACCTTCATGACCCCAACGATTCACTGCTAGCACGTGAGTCCCATTTTCAAGAGCACGACAAGCGGTATTAATATCCCACATGTCTCTGTCTTGGATGCACCATGCAGAAGGTGCGATCAATAATTCTGCACCATTTAAAGTCAGAATTCGTGCCACCTCGGGGAAGCCCATGTCATAACAAATCATGATGCCTATTTTGCCGATTGGCGTCTCAAAGACGGGATAGTCACTGCCACAGCTGAACCACTGTTTTTCGATGCCAAATGCATGAACTTTGCGAAAAACACCGCTGATATCTTCACACCCTGGGTTCCAGACACCGACAGAGTTATATACCTCGCCTAAATAATGACCTCTTTCGGCAAAACCACTCACAATAGTGAGATCCAAACGGGTAGCCAGTGAACTGAATAATTGATAGGTTTCACTGCCTGTACTATCGCTAAGATCCCATAATCGCGTAGAGAGCAAATCGCCTCGATAACCTGTTGTTGCCAATTCAGGGAAGCAGATCAGCTTAGCGCCTTGTTCAGCGGCTTGATGACAAAAATCCGTCATACGCTGTAAATTTTGGGTCTTATCACCAAGCGTAGAATTAAATTGTGCAAGCGCAACTTTAACGATGTGATTACTCATCGCTCTCATCCTTAATCTGAGTGACTTACTTTACGGAATTGAACCGTATCAACACCTCTAATGCGAGCTTGCCAACGCATTCCAATCCAATATAGAAGAGCACTTGCAAGCAGTGAATTCAGTGCAGGTACACCAAAGTCGGCATTAAAAGGACCTAATTCAGAACTTAGCCAACCGACGATCACAGCAATGATCCAAACAATTAGCGTAATAGGGTTAAACGCCTCACAAGTCAGTGGGAGTTCCCCTTTCGCTCTTGTTGTCTCTAATTCTTTACGATCACGTTTTAATAAGTAGTAATCAATGACCATGATGCCAGCAACAGGCGGAATCGCTATTCCTAAATAAATCAGAAAACCAATAAAGTTATCTAAAATACCTAGCATTGAAGCAATAGTGCCAAAAATACCAATGACCCATGTGAGATAACGACGATCAAAACGTTTATTAAAAATAGCGTTCAATAAAGTCGAAAAACCTAAAGATGATGAATATAGGTTAATATCGTTCATTTTGATGGTTGAGAAGATAACAATTGATGCGCCAACTAGCCCAGTTAGTGTCATCATCAAATCGAATACCTGAGACGTATGTAATGCCAGCGGCCATCAATACGGCGATCATATTAACTAACAACTCACCAAAAAAAGTCCCGATAAGAGTCATCCAAAAAACCTCTTTTGGGCTTTTCATGAAACGACTAATATCGGGCGTTGTGACAGCGGAAATAATAAACCCACCAGCAACCATAGTAATGGCCGCGGGTAAAGTCATAAGAGGCCCTGCTGGTTCAGCACTACTGATAAGGACACTAATATCCTGCCCTGAAAGCAGATTATAAGTTGCCCAGACTAACGCGAGTAAAAATAGCGGCGTTGAAATATTGGCGGTAATAGATAAAAAGCGATACCCATATACCGTAATAATCGTCACCGCAATACCTGTAATAAGCGACCAAGTCCCTGGTGTTAGCACATTCGTCGCTTTATACATACCATCCGCAAAGAAACCGTTTTGTACGCCGAACCACCCCATCAGTGAAATCGCAATAGCGCCACCAATCAGAGCAGATCCTAACTTACCAAACCCAGACCACCGTGACAGTAGACTGATTGACATTCCTTCGCGGCACGCAGCTGCACCTAATGCCCAGCTAACGACTTGTAAAATAACTGAACCTAGCATGGTGGCCCAAAACGCTTGCCAAAAAGTCAGTCCATAACCGAGAGCGGCCCCTAACATCACCTGTGAAACACAGGCCAGTGAACCAATACGGATTATTAGGACTTCATAAAATGGCCGACGGGCACTGAGAGGTACCCTAGCCAGAGAATAATCTTCACCCATTTTATTCGCCATTTTAGTATTCCTGCTGTGAGAATCTTTGCTGTTAAATTTTTTTTGGCTTATTATCCGGTTCCATTTTATGGAACTGGGTTTCATTTATTCCACGAGATGAATGATATCCGCCTTCGCTACCAAATCGCAAGTAAAATTTATCTTTTAAGATATATTTTTAGGTGTCGAAATATTACTAAAGACGGAAAACAAAACCTTTAGAAGGGAAATTAATATAAAAATAAGGATGTTGAAGCACCTCTTTAATGATTAGAGGTGCTTCACAAATTTGAAAAAAGAGGGAAATTATTCTCTGGCTAACGCATCAATAGGGTTTAATCTAGCGGCACTTCTTGCAGGTAAGAACCCAAAAATAATACCGATCGCAGTCGAACACACAAATGCACTAATCAACGCGATTGGCTGAAAAACAAACTCCCAGCCAGGTAATGCCATTTGAGCAAGTAGGCTGATACCATAAGAAAGGGCTATGCCCATTCCTCCCCCCATCAAACAGACGAGCACTGCCTCAATTAAAAATTGTTGCATCACATCACTCGTTCGTGCTCCTACAGCCATACGAATACCAATTTCTCGTGTGCGCTCTGTTACAGACACCAACATGATATTCATTACCCCAATCCCGCCAACAACCAGTGAAATAACAGCCACTAAGGTGAGAAATAGCTGCATCGTACGCGTGGTTTTTTCGGCGGTTTTCACTAGCGTGTCGATATTATAGGTAAAAATATCTTTTTTACCGTGTCGCAGTGTTAACAAACGAGTGATTTGTTGCTCTGCTACTTTGGCATCAATGCCCTCTTTAACCCTAACAACAATACTATCCAAATAAGGTCGGTTTACGATTTTGCTATTGACGGTGGTATCAGGCAACCAAATCGATAATGAATTATCTGAACCAAAAATTGATTTTTGTTCCGCTAATACCCCAATCACCGTTGCTGGCATATTACCAATCAAAATAGTTTCACCAACCACTTGTTTCTGATTAGGGAAAAAACGTCGTTTCGTATTAGCATCAATCACGACCACTTGAGCTCTACGTCTCACCATATCTTCAGTAAAGTTCATCCCCTCAGAAAATTTTTCGGCATAAACTTGAAAATAATCACGCCCAACGCCTAATAATCGTGCTGAAGCATCTAAATTGCCTCGGCGTAATCGAGTTGATTGAGATAACTCACCAGATACCGCTTGAACATAGGGCTGCTTTGCAATGGCATCAACATCGGCTGGTTTTAACGATTGCCGGTCTTGTGCATTATCGCTACCAAAATCCTCGCCTGGATACACTGAGATGGTATTCGTACCAATTGATTTGATATCATTAAGTACCATTCCCTGTGCAGCATCCCCTATCACCATGATAGAGACGACTGACGCAATACCAATAATAATGCCCAGCATCGTCAATAAGGTACGCATTTTATTCACGACCATGGCACGCCATGCCATTAACAGTGCTTCACTGAATCGGCCGTACATTTGTGACAAGGACATTTTTCTCGGTGCGGATTTTTTTAATCGCGGTGGTGCTGACGTTGTCACTGTTCCGGAATCACGAATGATTTCACCGTCTTTAATTTCAATGATGCGTTCAGCCTGCTGGGCCACTTTTGGATCATGAGTAACAATGATTACGGTGTGACCTTGTGCGCGCAGGTCTTTGAGGATTTTCATGACCTCTTCACCTGAATGGCTATCAAGAGCACCTGTAGGTTCGTCAGCAAGGATCACTTGACCGCCATTCATTAATGCTCGTGCAATACTGACTCGCTGTTGTTGCCCACCAGACAGCTGATTAGGCCGATATTCTGCGCGTTCTTTAAGCCCTAATTTGGCCAGTAATTCAATCGCTCTTTGACGTCGCTGTGTTTTGCCCACCCCCGCATAAACGGCTGGAACCTCAACATTTTGCTCCGCCGTTAAATGGCTTAACAAATGATAACGTTGAAAAATAAAACCAAAGTGCTCTCGACGCAATTCCGCTAACTGATTATTATCAAGCTGTGAAATTGTTTGTTGAGCAACGAAATACTCGCCTGAACTCGGCTTATCCAAACATCCAATGATATTCATTAATGTTGATTTACCTGAGCCTGAAGCGCCAATAATGGCAACCATCTCCCCTGCTTCAATCTTTAGTGAGACGTCTTTCAGTACGGTAATTTCGGTTTCACCAGCGGGATAACGTCGAGTTATCCCTTTCAGTTCTAATAAGGCCGACATATTAATCCACCGTGCTGCGACTAGTGATAACCTGTTCGCCTTCTTTTAAGCCATCAATGACTTCAACATAAATATCATTGCGGCTACCAATTTTTATCTGGCGCTTCTCGGCATTTTCACCATTAAGGATCTCAACGTCATACACCTGCGGTGAAACTTCTGTGCCTAATGCCGACAAAGGTAAAAGCAGGACATCTTTATGTGATTCGAGATCAATTTGCACCTGTGCCGTCATTTGCAATTTCAGTAAATGCTGAGGATTAGGCACCTCAAAACGCGCGTAGTAAAAGATTGCATCATTAATTTTTTCAGGCGTCGGTAAAATATCTTTCAATACCCCTGAAAAGCGTTTATCGGGAGCACCTAATACGGTAAATGAGGCCGCTTGACCAGGCTTAAGATAAATCACATCAGCTTCTGATACTTCAGTCTTTACTAGCATGGTATCGAGATCGGCTAACGTTAAAATGGTAGGAGCCTCTTGCGCCGCTATCACCGTTTGACCTTGTAATGTTTTAATAAAGGTCACAATGCCATCCATTGGCGCGGTAATCTGCGTGTATTTAAGATTCGTTTTAGCGGTATCTAAAGTGGCTTGATTACGCTTAATCTGTGATTGATACGTTGCTACCTGTGCCTTTTTCACTTCAACATCTGTTTGCGCTTTATCTAAATCTTGTTTAGAAACCGCTTGAAGTTTGGATAGACTCAATTGGCGTTGGTAAGTCACCTCTGCTAAACGTAATTCCGCTTTTGCTAAGGCTAAATTAGATTCTAACTCATGAATCGTTTCTTGAGATTCGGTAACATCGTTTTGTGCTTTTTGGGGATCGATAACAGCAAGTAAATCGCCTTTTTTGACGTTATCGCCCTCTTTCACATACAAGGTTTGTAGTTGCCCGCTAACCTGCGCCCCAACATCAACTTTTCTGACCGCGTCCAGTTTCCCTGTTGCTTGAACTTGCTTATTTAAATCACCTCGCGTCACAGAAACTGTTTGAAAGACTTCTTTTTGTTCTCCCCCAAAAAATAACAATGCGATAACCATCAAAATCAAAATTACTGATAAAGAAATCAGCCACTTTTTTTTACGTGAATTTGCTCTCATTCAATCCATACCTATAACAATAAAGAGAGGGCTACGCCCCCTCAAAAATTCACTCTCTTCAAAACCTGCTTATGATGTTACTTAGTAAGCTTTCCCCCTCGCTAGCCACGCGACTCGTGAAAACATGCTTTTGAGTTGTGATGGTATTGAGTCGGGCCCTAATTCTGCCGCGCGGTTAACAATGGCTATCGCAAGGTCAGGTTTTGAGGCTTTTGAAATCGCCTTAATAATCACTCGTCGCGTGGACACTTTTGCGTTATCAGGGATCCCCGATATTTCGTGGTAAAGATGCCCAAAGCCTTCACGATACAAAAAATGCTCCATATCGGGTGCGGGTAACCGTGTTAATCGGTCGCGCTCTGTATCATGCATTTTTTCAGCAAAACTAATCGCCGTTGCCGCATATTTTTTGCCTGCTTCGTCACCATCAACCAATGTATGCCATTCTATACCCATTCCATTGGCAAACTTTAACAAAGGCTTAAGACCACTTTGTGCAAATTCAATCACCTTGATCCCTTCGGTTTCAAAGTAATAATTACATTGTCTAGCTAACTCATTCATCAACCAAATTTCAGTTTCTCCTTCCACCAGTAACCAACAGCGAGCAAACATTGCAGAAGGCCGGTTAAAACGGATATGAAAGGAGATTTTACGAATTTCTTCTGCGGATAACTCATTCTCTCGTAAACGATAAGCAGAGACTTTGCCGGAATCCCGTACTAAACGGCAAATATTTTCAATGGGAACCTGTGATAAAAGCTCCCCTGAGTTTGTTGTCGTAAGACGTTGTAGAGAAAAAAGATTTAACAGCCCCCAAGCAATCGACAACATAATCGGGTGTAATCGTGTCTCAGGGTCTTCGACAATGACGAGAGGCCGAGCATACTTATCCAGTTGCATATTGCCTTTTGATTGTAGCAGAGAAGAAAACATTCCTAATATAATCAACCGGATATTACGTTGATTGGGTTTAGCAATAATGCGGCTGATATTATCTAAGGCCTGCCAACCTCGTTTGCGGGGCTCAATTTTAATCGTTTCATTCTTTTCTTGAAACATGAATGCGCTTTGCCCAGCAAAATAATGGCTGAGTAATTGCTGCATTGCATCAACGCCTTCAACTAACTCTTCATCGCTCAGCCTTTGTGGGTTATTGATCAAGGCTCGCGTCAGTTCTTCCATACGTACATTAAAAATATCACGAACTTCTTTTTCACCTGACACAATGGTCTCGGTGTTTAATGAGGGGAGAAAACGGGCGTCACGTAAACGGATAACAGGGTACAAACGAATAATTTCTTTAATATACTTACCGACATTATCCAAAGATAACTTGTTTCCTCCCGCATTAAGGAAACTACGATCAACACTAATGCTTCCATCGTCATTTAATACTGCACTAACACGATAAAAAATATGTTTTAAATCATCACCATTATCGACCCAAACAGAACTAAGATGACGAAAACGAAATGAACGATGGCGTCCGGGCCGATTTTCACAAAATTTAAGCACTATCTGTAATGAACGAAACCGCGAAGTATCATCGCCCGTTGGATGATAAAAGTCGTGCTTATTAAACTGATAATGTTCCTGTTCTGGTGAAAGTAAGAGAGTCAATGCATCTAAAAGACTCGACTTTCCCCACGAGTTTTCACCTACTAAAACCGTATTTTTATTCAAAGCTAATGAGAGCCGGTTAATCCCTCTAAAACCGTATATTTCCACACGTTCCAGATACATACACCCTCTCCTTGCTATTCACTATTTTTAGAGCTTACCTTATTAACCGATAGACTGACTATAAGAGTGCTCAAAAATTAAATATATTTACATCAATATATACTCTAAATAATTCGACACGTAGTAAAACAGTAGATAAATGGATTGGAAAAGCATGTAGAGCCAAATCGCTAACAAAAATGCAGGTAGTCAACCATTCAATACACTTGTAGTATACCGAGTATAGCGAACCATATTGAGCATCTATTTTTAGTGTTATAAAATAGTTAAACTTTATTTTTTAGTCTTTTTATCCTATTTTTTATCGATAGCTAGAGAAAAAGACGTTGCTGTAATAGTTGTTGTAATAAAAGTATTTGGCCTGCTGTTATAAAAACAGGATACAGGCAAAATCATTTTAAAATATAATAATGATTATATAACTCCTTGTTAATGGGATAAATTTAAGGATGCAAAATGTATTCAGGACTACTCATTATTTTACTACCGTTAACACTAGGTTATCTTATCCCTATAAAAAATAAAAAGATCTTAGATATTACCCATCGTGCATTAAATTCAATGGTATATATCATTTTATTTTTAATGGGGGTTACACTCGCCTTACTTGAAAACTTAAGTGTTCACCTCTTTTCCATTTTAATCTACGCACTAACATTTTTTGGTTGTATCTTTTCGCTCAACCTGATTTCACTCTTGCTATTAGATAAGCTTGATCCTTGGAAAATTCCAAAGCATAAACAAGAAAAACCGCCTTCACGTATCAAGATGGTTTTCGAATCACTCCAGCTATGTGGTGTTTTGTTAATCGGTTTCTTGGTCGGCTTAACCGGCTTTGATTTTCTTCACTATGCCGATAAAGGTAGCCAAATAGCTTTAATGGCCCTATTACTCTTAGTTGGCTTGCAACTACGTAACAGTGGCATGAGTATTAAACAGATATTAGTTAACCGTCGTGGTACAACGATTGCCTTTGTAATGGCCGTCAGTGCACTCGCAGGTGGTGCTATTGCTGCAATATTATTGGGTCTACCGGTCAAAATGGGACTGGCATTAGCCTCAGGTTTTGGCTGGTATTCCTTAACGGGTATCGTATTAACCGATGCTTACGGCCCTGTTATGGGAAGTGCCGCGTTCTTTAATGACCTTGCTCGTGAACTTGCCGCAATTATGCTAATTCCTCTAATGATTAATCGCTACCGTTCTACGGCTTTAGGGATATGTGGCTCCACGTCAATGGATTTTACACTTCCCGTTCTCCAGCGTAGTGGAGGGGTTTCTATTGTTCCCGCAGCGATTGTTCATGGCTTCGTGCTGAGTCTCGTTACCCCTATCTTAATGGCCTTCTTTACCTAACCCCCTTTTTCTTTATATCCACCTGCTTATTCATGACTAAGTGAATAAGCAGGTATCCTAAAATGACGATATTTAACAGCGCTTTACATAAGTAGAATTTCAGTCACAATAGCGTTAGATGAGTGCGAAATAGGAAACCAACATGAGTGAAAAACAACGTATTTTAGTCTTGGGGGCGAGTGGCTATATCGGGCAGAATTTAATCCCTGAATTAATTAAACAAGGCCATCAAGTGACAGCAGCAGCAAGACGTGTAGATTGGATGCTCTCCCAAGGTTGGCAAGACACGCAATGCATCTATGTTGATTTACAAGATCCTGAAACACTCAATGATATTATGCAGGAAATCGATATTGTCTATTTCCTCGTTCATAGCATGGCGGATCAAGCCAATCTCATTGAACGTGAACGCACTGCGGCACGTCATGTTCAGCAAGCGCTTGATGAGTCTAATGTAAAACATGTCATTTATCTTAGTTCATTACAGCATGGCCATAGTTATTCACAGCATTTAATCTCTCGCCGTTTAACCGGAGAGATCCTGCGCGAAAGCAAAGTGCCTGTCACCGAAATTCGCTCAGCTATCATTGTTGGTTCGGGTTCCGCCGCCTTTGAAATCATGCGTGATATGGTTTACAACTTAGCCATTTTGACTCCGCCACGTTGGGTTCGCTCAAAATCATCACCAATCGCATTGAGTAATATCCTTTATTATTTAACTGAATTCGCAAAACTGCCTGTCACGGAAGATCATATCTATGATGCCGGTGGCCCAGAATATATGAGCTACCAAGAATTATTTAAACGCTTTATCAAAATCAGCGGCAAACGTCGGTTACTGATCCCTATTCCCATTCCAATCAGTATGATTTCGGTACATTTCATTAGTCTAATCACTTCAGTACCACCTTCCATTGCGAAAGAGTTGATCCAAGGCCTACAACATGATCTGCCAGCAGATGATAAAGCGCTACGCCAATTGATCCCACAAACGTTAGTTTCATTTGATGATGCTGTCAGAATGACTTTATCTCAAGAAGCCGATGCGATCGATAATGCAGATTGGGGATACGATCCTGAAGTTAAAAAACGTTGGCGCCCAGGTTATGGTTTTTATCCTAAACAAGCAGGTTTTACCCTCGGTACCTCCGCCAGCACAGAATCTTTATGGCACGTCGTACAACAAATTGGGGGGAAAGATGGCTACTTTTATGCCAATGCCCTTTGGAAGACCCGTGCGATTATGGATGACATGATGCTAAACAAGGTGAAATATGGTCGGCCTGATCGCGAAGAACTTCAGCTAGGTGATGAGATCGATGGCTGGAGAGTGATTAATATCGAACCAGAAAAACAGCTTAGTTTATTATTTGGTATGAAAGCGCCAGGTTTAGGCCGTCTCACCTTTACGATTCATGATACCGGAAGTCGCCGTTCAATTGATGTACGTGCTTGGTGGCATCCTGCTGGCTTCAGTGGATTACTGTATTGGTTCGCCATGATGCCAGCACATTTATTTATTTTTAAAGGAATGGCAAAACGCATCAGTGAGCTGGCTTTTGAACGCGATAAACAGCGTGCTCATAAACCACAAACAGAGCAATTATCTTCAAAATAATCATTGATTGAAGATAAAAACCAAATTTTTATGCATACAATATTGCATAAATATGCTTACAGGATTAATATCTGTGTCAATTAAACAAGGTATTATTGGTAAGCATGAGCATTCAATTAAAAAATATAAACTGTTTTTACGGCTCTCATCAGGCACTTTTTGATATTAACTTAGAGTGCCCAGCCGGAGAAACCATGGTGTTACTCGGTCCTAGCGGCGCTGGTAAAAGCTCTTTATTACGCGTGTTAAATCTGCTCGAGATGCCACGTTCAGGTTTGCTTAACATTGCAGGTCAGCAATTTGACTTTGCATCTACACCCGATGCCAAGGCGATCCGTGCATTGCGCCAAAATGTAGGTATGGTATTTCAACAATACAACTTGTGGCCACATTTGACCGTTTTAGATAACCTTATTGAAGCACCATGCCGAGTTTTAAAGCTGTCACGTCAAGAAGCAAAAGCCAAAGCGGAGAAATTGCTAGAGCGTTTACGCCTAACACAATTCGCAACACGTTTTCCGTTACATTTATCGGGTGGTCAACAACAACGTGTTGCCATTGCCCGTGCACTGATGATGGAACCCCAAGTGCTGCTATTTGATGAACCTACTGCGGCACTTGATCCTGAAATTACGGCACAAGTTGTCGATATTATTCGGGAATTGTCAGCAACAGGAATTACACAGGTTATCGTTACTCATGAAGTAGAGATCGCCCGTAAAGCCGCTAGCCGTGTGGTGTATATGGAAAACGGCCATATTATTGAACAAGGGGATGCTAGCCACTTCACTGCTCCTCAAACTCAAGCATTTGCAAACTATCTGTCACATTAATAGATATAGGATTAAGCAATGAAAAAAATGATATTAGCTGCACTACTTGGCGCTGTAACCTTATCTGCAACTGCGGCGGAAAAAGAGACTATCCGTTTTGCAACAGAAGCAACATACGCACCATTTGAAATGTTCGATAAAAATAACCAAATCGTTGGCTTTGATGTTGATTTGGCAAATGCTATGTGTGAAAAAATGAATGCGACATGCACATTTACTCACCAATCCTTCGATAGCTTGATCCCAAGTCTAAAATTCCGTCGTTTTGAAGCATTAATGGCAGGAATAGATATTACGCCAGATCGTCAAAAACAAGTTGATTTCACGGATACTTACTATCCTAACTCAGCCGAATTTATCGCCATTAAAGAGAAGGTTTCTTCGGTCGATCAACTGCAAGGTAAAAAAATTGGTGTACAAAACGGAACAACTCACCAAAAATACATCATGGAACAACATAAAGGTATGACAACTGTGCCTTATGATAACTATCAATCTGCCATTCTTGACCTACAAAATGGCCGTATTGATGCCGTGTTTGGCGATACTGCGGTTGCCGACGAATGGCTAAAAGCTAAAGGTAACGAAAACTTAGCACCTATTGGTGAAAAAGTCACAGACCCACAATACTTCGGCATTGGTCTCGGTATTGCAGTACGTAAAGGTAATAAAGAGTTATTAGATAAAATGAATAAGGCACTCGCAGAAGTCAAAGCAGATGGTACTTATGACGTTATCTATAAAAAATGGTTTGAACAATAATCGATACTGTTAATGAATAATTTTCTTTTTCTAACAAGTGCCGCCGGTCTGACCGTCGGCCTTGCTGTTTCTGCCCTTATATTGGGTTTGATTCTCGCCATGCTATTCACAGCTTGGGAATCCGTTCGATTTAAACCAATCGCATTTTTAGGAACCTGTTGGGTAACGTTAATTCGAGGCTTACCAGAACTGCTGGTTGTCCTGTTTGTTTACTTCGGGACACTGCAACTGATAAACCTATTAGGCGATGGTATTGATATCAACCTTGGTTTCTGGCAAACCACCTTACAAATTGATCCAAGCATTTTCTTTGCGGAAAGTGGTGAGTTCGACTTTACGCCTTTTGCTTGCGGTGTGGTTGCACTGGCTCTACTGTATGCATCCTATGCATCACAGACGCTACGAGGAGCCTTAAAAGCCGTACCTTATGGGCAATGGGAAGCTGGTTTAGCCCTCGGATTAACTAAACGAACTATTTTCTTTCGCTTTATCATGCCTCAGATGTGGCGTCATGCGCTGCCCGGATTAGGGAACCAGTGGTTAGTTTTACTCAAAGATACCGCTTTAGTTTCTTTAATCAGTGTTAATGATTTAATGTTGCAGACTAAAACCATCGTTAACCGTACCCATGAACCGTTTACATGGTATGCGATTGTTGGCTTAATCTACTTAGCGATCACCTTATTGAGCCAAGTCATCCTAAAACGAATCGAGTTGCGTACAACCCGTTTTGAGCGAGGTGAATCGCAATGATCGATTTAATTCTTAATATTCTTCCTGGCTTACCGACCAGTTTATCATTGACGTTCAGTGCATTGTTTATCGCTTTTGTCTTGGCGGTAGTCTTTACATTGATTCTATCTTTGAAAACACCGGTGATTTCCCAAGCGGTGAAGGTTTACATCACGCTATTTACGGGAACCCCATTATTAGTGCAGTTCTTTTTAATTTATAATGGCCCTAGCCAATTTAAATCATTACAGAACTACCCTGTTTTATGGGATTTTATTTCGACACCATGGGTCTGTGCTGTAATTGCGTTGGCATTAAATAGTGCGGCTTACTCAACATTACTTTTCCACGGTGCGGTAAAAGCGATTCCTTCAGGACAGTGGCAATCTTGCCAAGCATTAGGTATGTCTAAAGCACAAACTATGCGCATTATTCTGCCTTATGCTTTCAAACGCTCTCTATCTTCTTATTCAAATGAAGTCGTGTTGATCTTCAAGAGTACATCATTAGCCAGTACCATCACGATGATGGATATTATGGGCTACAGTAGCCAGGTGTTTGGGCAAAGTTGGGATGTTATGGCGTTTGTCGCTGCTGGTATTATTTATCTTGTTGTTAATGCCATCTTAACCATTATTATGCGATTGATTGAGCGCCAAGCACTCGCGTTTGAACAACGAAGTTAAGCTTTTCATGATGGCATATTGCCATATGCCATCATGAAATTAGCGCCATCATATCCAATTCTACGAATTTACGTCGCAGCCACTCAACAGATGGCTGCAACTGTATCGTTCCTGTCTACCAGATACCTATCAAGTCAAAGCGCCATCACTCGCCATTATGCTTGGCGTAGCTTGCATTTCTCGAGGAGCAGTCAGCCACTTGCTAACATGCAAGTGACTGTGAATAAATCAATGCTTGTGTTCTGTGGAGACCTTGGCAAGCAAGGTTAGCACTTCATAATGCGATGTGTGAGGAAACATATCAAACAGCTGAACTTTGCGAACGTCGTAGCCGACCAATTGCTCTATATCTTTTGCCATTGTTTGCGCATTACAGCTCGAATATAAAATATAGTCTGGCTGCATTCTTGAAAGATAATCACACAGCGCTTTACCAATCCCACGCCTTGGTGGGTTGACTAAAACAAGTTGAGGAACACCTTCTTTAGCTGTCGCAAACTGAGTGGAATCTAACGCTTGGAATTCAACCCGCTGTAAACCTAGTTCTTGGGCTGACTGCTTTGCACAAGCGATAGCAGGTGCACTAATTTCAATGCCCGTTAATTTGGTTTGTTTATCAGCACAATGTAAACCAAAGCCGCCAACTCCACAGAAAAGATCCCATAAGCTATCAATCTTAAGTTCCCTTACCCATTCACGCGCTGTTTGATATAGCTGCGCAGCAACAACAGGGTTAGTTTGAAAAAAACTGTGAGGGCGTATAAACAAAGGAACTTGGTTAAACTCTTCCCGTAGAACCTGTTGCTCAGTAAGATAGATTTCTTGCTCACCCTCTAAAATCGCCATATGAATAGGCTGTAAATTGACGGTGATAACGGCTAATTGTGGGAGTTGCTGCTTTAGCCAAGGCAATGCCTTTTTTAATTGCTCAACTTTTTTTTCTGAACGCAATACAAAGCGCAACATAAATTGCCCTGTATGCTGGCTCTGAGTTAACAAGATATATTTTAATTCCCCTCGTTTGCGTTCAATGTTATATGGCGTTAAGCCTGCACGCGCAATAAAAGGCTTAAGCACGTCAAACACAGGTTCGAAACCTTCAGTATAGAGAGGGCAATGAGTTAAGCTAACCGCCTGTCCTTGCGGGTTGATGATGCCAAATACAGGCTTTTCAACACTACCGCTAATGACCATTTTTGCTTTATTACGAAATCTGACCGAGGCGCTCGCAACGGGAGGCTGAAATACTGCTGGTGAAAGCGTAGGTAGCAGGGAAAACAAATTGTCTTGTTTTAGTCTAAGTTGTTGCTCAGCCGGTAATTCAAGCCACTGGCAGGAACGACATTCACCTGCCTCATATTTTTCACAATACATAATATAAAAATTTAGTGAAGGATCACGGAAGGATTATCATCAACATCAAGTTCAATGGTTTCTTCATCAAACTCATCTTGATTAGCATAAAGTAGATTATTACTATAAATTTCAAACACAATTGATGATATTTGCTCTTCGGCTTGCTGTAAAAAATGACAAAACTGACGATAAGTCATCCCAGCTTCAAGAGAAAATGATTGGCTAACAATTAACTTAGGTAGGTTTTCGTTATTAATTTCTAAAAAGACTTTCGCCGTCAGCGAACTCGCATTAATTTGGCTAATATTTGCCACCAAAGTCACTATTGCGGTCGGTTTCAGCTCAGCTAAAGCAGAAAGAACCAGTACATTATTAATAATGTCCAGTTTAGCATCAAAGATACCTTCTATATTTTGCATATGAGGCAAATGCAACGCCGCGCATGAATCACACTCGAAATAGGACGTTTTGAGTTGATCGAGCCATTCACGCAATTGTGAGATGTCTGGGTAACAAATAGAATCCATGGGTAACAACCTTCTTCAACTCAAATAATAACAAATCGCCTGACTCTAACTAAACCAAACCGAACGTTTATGGTTAGAAAAGTGGATAATTTTCACACATCAACCGTGAAAACGCCAGTAAAACCATGCTCACTCATCCTTTTTCTCTTTTTCATCATCGTTATTTCGATTTTTTCTACTTCCCGGCCTTGCCGTTTTTTGACTATCAATCCCAAGAAAGCTTAATCGATGAATCGCACGCCAAACGATGTTAATCGTTGCAGGTATCAAGCAACCAATTCCAACCATCACTATCGCCACCATTGCATTTTTTTGCATCAATGGTTCAGGTAATGTCAAGTAACCATTCATGGCAAGTAATACAACAATGAGTAGCAGAATACCGATAGCTTCTAAAATTAAAATGGGTTTAGGTAGATCAGATAGTGAACGCATTTCACGTTGTGGTTTTTTATTCATCGTATACCCTTTGGTCAATTTTTATCAATAACCTACTCAAATTAGCAGATAGCTATGTCATGTCAGTGGCTGGCGCACATCAACCATGCTGTACTTTAAAATATGACCAACAGCTACTCACCGTATTATATGACAGACCTATACTAACAAAAGGAAAAATCATCTTTTATTTCTTTGCTGTTATAGGCATAGTATTGAGCATTGTGGATAAAAAACAGAATTAGTCATATAGGAGATACTATGTATACTGTGATTTTTGGTCGTCCAGGCTGCCCATACTGCGTGCGTGCGAAAGAGTTAGCGGAAAAACTGAAAAATGATCGTGATGATTTCGACTATCGCTATGTCGATATTCAAGCAGAAGGCCTCACCAAAGAAGATCTTTCAAAAACAGTAGGTAAAGAAGTTCTGACCGTGCCACAAATTTTTATCGATGAAAAACACATCGGTGGCTGCACAGATTTTGAAGCTTATGCGAAAGAGCATCTAGACCTTTATAAATAAGCATTCACTTTCAAGCGGTTCACGCCTTCCTTTGAGCCGCTTTCTTATCCAATTTGTGCTATTCCAGCCAGAAATTCAAAAATAAAGCAAATTTTTTTTCTTACATGCGAACTTTCTTATTGAGAAGGAGTCTTAATTTATGCCACTGCTTTTCTTTGATGTCCCCATATTGAGGAGCCCGATAGCCAACTTTACGTCTTACTGCTATCGGGTTTTTTGTTGCCCATTTTCAAGCGATCCCTCTTATTCCCCTTGTAATGTCAGAATGAGCCTACGCTGACCGCCATAATTTCGATGTTCACATAGATAAATCCCTTGCCATGTTCCCATGTTTAATTGCCCCTTGCTCACAGGAATGGTCAAACTCGCCCCTAGAATGCTCCCTTTAAGATGAGCAGGCATATCATCACTTCCTTCATAATTGTGCTGATAGTAAGGTTCATCTTCAGGAACCATACGATTAAAAAAATGCTCAAAGTCCTTTCTTACCGTATAATCCGCATTTTCATTTATCGTCAATGAGGCTGAGGTATGTTGAATGAACACATTCAGTAACCCAATCCGAATCTGTTTTAGCTCTGGTAGCTGCTGTAAAATTTCCTCAGTAACAAGATGAAATCCCCTTTCTTTTGCCATTAGCTTTATTTCTTTTTGAACCCACATCACCTGTCCTTTCCCCCATTTCATGTTTTTCATTGATAACCATTGAGCAAATCATCAACAAAACGTCAATTTATCGACTAATTTCACCAATATTAAGATAAAGGTACTTTACCTGTCATGTAAGAGACTTTACTCTCTCGCTTTATTGTCTTTAATATCACCATTTTCAGAGGTATACACTCGTGCTGGAACAACTTAATCTGGATCTTTTTAATCTCATTAATGCGGCCCCAGCGTCTGCAAGTGGTACTATCGCATTTGCAACCGTTATCGCTAAACGCTTAATTCTCCTTTTCCCCTTATTCACCGCAGCATGTTGGTTTTGGGGAGCACAACAAGACATGACTCGTCAAAGAGCCTTTGTGTGTAAAACTGCATATGCATTAGTGATTGGCTTAGCAATTTCATGGTTGATTGGTTTAGTCGCGCCTCACGACCGACCTTTTGTGATGGGTATTGGTACTAACTTCCTTGAACACGAACCGACTTCCTCGTTCCCTAGTAACCACGGAACGATTGTCTTTACCTTTGTATTTGCATTTTTATTCTGGCTAAGAACTTGGGTTGGCGTATTAATGCTTGTTCCCGCCATTGCTATTGCATGGTCACGCATCTATCTCGGGGTTCACTGGCCGTTAGACATGGTTGGCGCATTTATCTTAGGCCTAATCTCATGCGGATTAACTCAGATTTTTTGGTGCCTTATTGGCCATAAAATTCAAGCTCCTCTCACTCGCCTCTACCACATGATATTTGCGTCTCTGATCCGTAAAGGCTGGTTGCAAGCCTAATAATCTTATTAATCGGTACTGGCGTTATTTCCGCCAGTACCTAAGCTATTTAAATATTGCGTTGTATCAATATTTAGTTTTATTTTTTTATCCTTCAAATGAATAAAATAACGCTTTCCTAACAAAAAATAACAACAATTACTTAACAAATATTTCGTTACGTTTTTTAATTATTTTTTGCATCGAAAAATAAGTATTAACCTCTTCCTCTTATCACCTTATCGTTCATTAATGTATTTAGAATTAAAAAACTAAAAAAACAATAATTATTCACTAAGTGAATCACTTAACCACCAATAAAAATACCAATAAAAATCAATTCTTTATATAACTCACCGATTGAGTATAATATTTTTCACATTAACATTTTTTTCTTAAATTAATTTATTTCACTGTTATTTTTTTATATTAATTTAATTTATTAATATAATAATAAATTGCAGACTAAATATAAAAAGGCATATAACGCCCTTATCTTGGTTATTTTTCATTGTCACAAATAGCATTATATCCGTTAATCTTAAGGCAAATTTTTTAACATTTTTATAAAAATCGAAAAAAAGCATCATTAAAGACATTTTTCTCTTTTGAGAGTATGATCACGGTGATTTCTACTAATAATATGTACATTTGCACCATCAAAAACGGTTTATCAAATTTACATATAAAATTAACAAAACTGATTGAAAATAAATTTACTATCAGTTTTATATTTATTTCCAATCAGATTGTTACGTTGAAACAAAAACTGCACATTATATTTGGCGATATTTTGTTCGTACCAAAAGATTAAAACATCAGCGATGACTTATTGTCCTCGCTCAGATGCCTATTTTTTGACTTTTATTTCGGAGACTATTATGGATACAACTCGAGTTGGTTCCATCGATAAAACAGCCTCGCAAACAGTGGATGCCGCGGCTTGGCGTAAAACTGACACAGTATGGATGCTGGGATTATATGGTACAGCAATCGGTGCTGGTGTTCTGTTTTTACCCATTAACGCGGGAATGAGTGGATTAATTCCTGTTCTGTTGATGTTGGTATTAGCCTTCCCAATGACCTTTTTTGCTCACCGTGGCTTAACACGCTTTGTTCTTTCTGGTTCAAAACCAGAAGGGGATATCACGGAAGTCGTGGAAGAGCATTTTGGACGAACTGCCGGTAACTGGATCACCTTGCTGTATTTCTTCGCCATCTACCCTATTTTGCTGGTGTATGGGGTTTCAATTACCAATAACGTCAACAAATTCCTTACTGAACTCATGGGATTCGCCGCGCCACCACGTTGGTTACTTGCGCTGATCTTAGTGGGTGGGATTATGGCAATTGTTTCATTCGGTGAAAAATATATTGTTAAAGTGATGAGCATGCTGGTATTCCCATTCATTGCGGTCCTGCTCGCGTTCTCTTTATATATGATCCCTCATTGGAATGGCGCAGTACTGGATACATTAACAATGGAAGGTATTGCCGAAGCAGCAAAACACAGCGGTGGACAAAGCATGTGGGTGACCATCTGGTTGACAATCCCTGTCATGGTATTTGCCTTCAACCATTCACCGATTATTTCTGCCTTCTCTGTAGCGAAACGCGAAGAGTACGGTGCGCAAGCAGAGAAAAAGTGTTCACGCATCCTAGCCTCTGCCCATATCTTGATGGTCTTTACCGTCATGTTCTTTGTGTTTAGCTGTGTGTTTACCCTTTCATCAGCTGACCTAGCGCAAGCAAAAGCTCAGAACATTAGTATCCTTGATTACCTTTCAGGCTACTTTGATCAACCTTTCATCAAGTTTGCTGCCGCTATCATCGCGTTTGTTGCTATAATTAAGTCATTCCTCGGTCACTATTTAGGTGCACGAGAAGGTTTTAATGGCCTAGTTGAGCGCGCATACCGTGCAAAAGGCAAAACAATTGATATCCGTAAGCTCAATCGTGGTACCGCTATTTTCATGTTGGTCACAACTTGGTTAGTCGCAACACTGAACCCTGGCGTATTGGATATCATTGAGAGTTTAGGTGGCCCAGTGATTGCAATCCTCCTGTTCTTAATGCCGGTATATGCGATTAGCAAAGTTCCTGCAATGCATAAGTACGCGGGTAAGTTTAGCAATGTGTTTGTCGTCGTGATGGGTCTGATTGCTATCTCCGCGGCAACTTATAAACTGTTCTTCTAAGCATACCTTTGAGGGAGGCGTGATCCACTCCGGCGGACATACCTCCCCTTCTCAATACAATAAGATGCCGGAATACACGGCATCACATGCCTAAAATATTAAGACTTTATTTTATATAGGAAGCGCTGAATATGATTAGCGTATTTGATATCTTCAAAATTGGTATCGGTCCATCTAGTTCCCACACCGTCGGCCCGATGAAAGCAGGTAAACAATTTGTCGAGGATTTGATTCAGCAAAATCGACTGACCTCAACAACACGAATTGTTGTTGACGTCTATGGTTCTTTATCACTAACGGGTAAAGGACATGCGACTGATATTGCTATTATCATGGGCCTCGCGGGTAATTTACCTGATACTGTTGATATTGACTCTATTCCCAATTTTATCCGTCACGTAGAACAAAGCGGCAAACTTCTGTTAGCCCAAGGCCAACATGAAGTGGATTTTCCTGTTGAAGGTGGTATGAATTTCCATTCAACCAATCTACCTTTGCATGAGAATGGCATGACCATTACGGCATTTAATGCAGATGATGTTGTTTACAAAAAAACCTATTACTCGATTGGCGGTGGATTTATTGTCGACGAAGAGCACTTTGGTCAATCGGATGAGCAATCAGTACAAGTTCCATATCCTTATCAATATGCCGCTGACTTACAAAAACATTGTAAAGAAACCGGCTTATCCCTCTCTGCATTAGTGATGCAAAATGAGCTTGCCTTGCACAGCAAAGAAGAGATTCATGAATACCTATCTGCCGTTTGGGATGTCATGAAAGCCGGTATTGAACGTGGTGTCACTACAGAAGGGTTATTACCGGGGCCACTGCGTGTTCCTCGCCGTGCAGCCGCTTTACGCCGTCAATTAGTCACTAGCGACAATACCAATATCGACCCTATGGCCGTTATTGATTGGATCAATATGTTTGCTTTAGCTGTAAACGAAGAAAATGCCGCTGGTGGCCGTGTGGTCACCGCACCAACGAATGGTGCATGCGGTATTATTCCTGCCGTGTTAGCTTACTACGATAAATTTATTCGCCCTGTTAACGAAAACTCTTACACCCGCTATTTCTTAGTATCTGGTGTGATTGGGTCATTATATAAAATGAATGCCTCTATCTCAGGTGCAGAAGTTGGATGTCAAGGTGAAGTCGGTGTAGCTTGTTCAATGGCTGCGGCAGGACTGGCTGAACTCATGGGTGGAAGCCCTGAACAAGTTTGTATCGCTGCTGAAATTGCAATGGAGCATAATTTAGGGCTAACTTGTGACCCCGTTGGCGGTCAAGTACAAGTACCTTGCATTGAACGTAATGCGATTGCTGCGGTGAAAGCAGTGAACGCGGCACGTATGGCATTACGCCGCGTCAGTGACCCACGGGTATGTTTAGACAAGGTTATCGAAACCATGTATGAAACAGGTAAAGATATCAATGCTAAATATCGTGAAACCTCACAGGGAGGCTTAGCCATCAAACTAGCACATTGTGAATAATCCATAAAATACAAGTAACCATCTCTACGGAGGTGGTTACTGCTATTTTAAATCAGCAAATTAAGTCGTAGAAAATATAATAGCGTCAGAAACTACGCTTTCCTTTTTATCTGGTAGCCCCCCTGTATTTTCCATCAAACGTCATTTAGGCAATCCACACGCGCCATTAAAAACCTAAGATATTGATAAATTGAAACTTACCGAGCTACCGTGATTGAGGCATTTGATTTGCTGACGTTAAAACGGGAAGAGGTCTCTCCCTTCCCGTTTAGATTGGCGGGCTGCTAAACCATAAGGTTTGCTTTTATTTATGTCGTTAACTTCGTTTTCTATCAAGACCATGGTAGAAAACGTTTATTAACGGCTCATCTTCACATAGGCTTTATTGATATACCTAACCGTAGTAGCTGCTAATATCTCCCTGGTTAAAATGTTTTTAACATAACAATTTAACCAAAAATAGCCGTCCACCAGCCGCTAACCGTTTTAACGATATAATCCCAAATTCGGCCAAAGAACCCTCCTTCCTCAACAGCTTCTTTTACGACTAGAGGACGCTGCTCAATCACTTCATCATTCAAGATAAAGTTGACCGTGCCTACAGCCTGATTCTTAGCTAATGGCGCCTCAATTGAGGGATCAGACAGTGTATAACTCACTTTCAAATTCTGTAATTGCCCTTTTGGTATGGTAATAGCAGCATCTTTTTCTACGCCGAGTGCAACTTCTGATTTATCACCAAACCAAACTCGTTGAGTTTGTAATGTTTGATCAGCCTTTATTGGCGTGACGGTCTCAAAGAAACGGAATCCCCAAGTTAATAGTTTTTCACTTTCAGAAAAACGCACACGATCACTTGGCGCACCAAGCACAACGGAAATTAAACGCATTGGGCCATCTGTCGCTGATGCCACTAAATTATGCCCTGCCCCACTGGTATGCCCCGTTTTCACGCCATCCACGTTGAGGTTTTGGCTCCACAATAGACGGTTACGATTCGGTTGACGGATTTTATTAAACGTAAACTCTTTTTCTTTGTGTAATGCGTACTCTTCTGGTACATCGCGGATCATGGCTTGCGCTAGGATTGCCATATCATGAGCGGTACTGTATTGCCCTTCGGAGTCTAAGCCATGTACCGTTTTAAAATGGGTATTTTTTAAACCCAACTGCTGTACATATTGATTCATCAAACTCACAAACGAGTCTTGGCTACCTGCGACATAATCGGCTAATGCAATACTGGCATCATTACCCGATTGAATAACAACCCCTTTATTTAAATCCAATACTGACACTCGATCTTTTGGCTTCAAAAACATCAATGATGAACCTTTCAACACTGGGTTCCCCGTTGCCCAAGCATCGACGCCAACCGTTACCATATCTTGTGGGGTAATTTTGCCCGCTTTAATGGCTTGACCTACCACATAGCTCGTCATCATTTTTGTTAGGCTTGCCGGATCTAACCGTTCATCTGGGTTGCCCGAGGCCAATATTTTACCGCTATCGTAGTCCATCAAAACGAAAGCTTTGGCATCAACCTGTGGAGCAACCGGTGTCTCTGCTGCATAAGAAAAACTGCTTACAGCAACTAAAAGGCCTAATCCAGTTCCTAGATATTGTGCCTTTAAGGTTAAAAATTTTCTGTTCATCGGTTACTCCTTTACAAATACTAAAACGGTTAATTCATTATTAATGTAGGACTTTTTACGCTATTAAGCTACACACAACAAATAAAGATTGTTCCCATAATGCAATTTCATCTATCTTAGAGACGATAAACAACGAAATATCAAATCATGGGGTAAACTATGCTAACTGTATGGGGTCGTAAAAACTCATCAAACGTCAAAAAAGTGCTTTGGTGCCTTGAAGAACTGAATGTTGCTTATAATCAAAAAGATGTTGGAGGTCCTTTTGGCGGACTTGATACACCTGAATATCAGAAAATGAACCCAAACGGCACTATCCCAACTTTACAGGATGATGACTTCACCCTGTGGGAATCAAATACCATTTTACGATACCTTACGGAAAAATTTGATCACTCTCACTTATTAGTCTCACAAAACCTCCAAGAGAAAGCTGCGGCAGACAAATGGTTGGACTGGGGATGTGGGACTTTATTCGACAGTATTAAACAAATGATGAATAAAATTGTGCGTGTTCCCGTCGCTGAGCGCGATCCTGAAGTCGCGCGTGCAATTTATCATCATCTTGAAAAATTGTTTAAAATTGCCGATGAAGCACTGGCAAATCAGCCTTATTTTAATGGCCAAAAATTTGGTATTGCCGATATCGCCATTGCCCCATTATTTTATCCATGGCATGAAATTGCCACCGAACGCCCTGAATTCCCTAATTTAGAGCGTTGGTATCAGCAATTAAAAACGCGCCCCGCTTTCCAAAAAATTGTGTTGATCCCACTGAAATAATTAAATTGTCATTGGCATATTCATCGGGTTTGGGTATTGATACTCAAACCCGAGTTCTTGGCAAATACGGTTACCGTTCACAATCTTTCCAGTTGTTGCTTCCGTTTCAAGCATAAACTCAGGCAATTCTAAATTTAGAGATTGGGAGGCTTGACGATAAAAATCAGCGCGTTGTGGATGCTCTGGTGCACACAAGTTATAAATATGCCCACCCTGAGGTTGTTTCAACAATAATTTGATTGCCTCAATCACATCATCTTGATGAACAATATTCACCGGCTGTTGCGCCCCTTTGAGTGATTTTTTGCCTGCAAGGAAACGTCCAGCATGGCGATTCTCACCAACTAAGCCTGCGAGCCGTAAAATATCCACCGAAATATTTGGTAGCGCATGCAGCCAATTTTCAACATCAATCAAAGCTTGTGCTGATGCCGTGGTTGCCTGACGTTCGCTCTCTTCATTAACTTCACCGCTAAGATCACCATAAACCGACGTTGAAGAAGTGAAAATCACGCGGGGGATCCGAAAAGTTATCGCCGTATCGACAAGTAATTCAATTGTTTCAACATAAGCAGATACATTAATTTTTGAAGGTGGTAGTAAAATAATGAGTGCCCCTGCCTCTTCCATTAATTGAGCGAAATCAGTGGGATCACAGTCTAATTCCGGCGTTAATTGTAAATAATAACAATCAATCCCTATAGCACGAGCCGCCGCAATACCATCCGGCGTTGTTTTGGTACCAGAAACATCCATACCAGCAGCTAACAAGGCTCTCGCAAGCGGTAATCCCAACCAACCTAATCCAACAATCGCAACCTTTTTCATCTATCACCTCTGATTACCGATAACGACTTAATTTCATCTAGGTTAACTGAAAACCTTTTAACTTCCGAATATATTATTTATGCGATTATTCACTATGAAACCTCACTATCTAATTATTATTGGTTATTTTGCAAAAAACAGTTGCATTGTAGGGAGGAGATCGGATAGGTTGATAGGTAATGAATGTTTAAGCAACTAACACCATTACTAACGGAAGCTATTATGACTCGTATTTCTCGCAACCATCATCATCACCATCATCCTGATTAGTCTTTCGGGCGATGTGTGCTGGAAGACGATCAACGACTCTTCCGGTGGCTGAAATGCGAATTAGAGAAAACCCTCGGAAGATAATCTTCCGAGGGTTTTTTTATTATTAATCAAAAATATATTACAAAATAAGCAGGGTAAAATTATGTTGGACAAATCACGATTAAGAATTGCCATTCAAAAGTCAGGACGCTTAAGTGAAGACTCACAAGAACTACTTGCACGCTGTGGAATTAAAATCAATTTACAGCAACAGCGACTGATTGCTTATGCAGAAAATATGCCTATTGATTTACTGCGTGTACGTGATGACGATATCCCAGGACTGGTCATGGACGGCGTTGTAGACCTTGGAATTATCGGTGAAAACGTTCTTGAAGAAGAATTATTAAGCCGCCGCGCTCAAGGCGATAACCCCGCATACAAAACACTACGTCGTCTTGATTTTGGTGCTTGCCGTTTGTCATTAGCCGCACCTCTTGACTTTAACTACACAGGTGCAGAGTGCTTAAATGGCGCTCGTATTGCGACCTCTTACCCGAACTTATTAAAACGTTATTTCGATGAAAAAGGCATTCAATTTAAATCTTGCTTATTAAACGGCTCTGTCGAAGTCGCGCCTCGGGCAGGTCTTGCCGATGCCATTTGTGACCTAGTTTCTACTGGCGCAACACTCGAAGCGAATGGCCTCAAAGAAGTTGAAGTGATTTATCGTTCAAAAGCCTGCTTAATCCAACGTGACGGCGAAATTTCTTCAGATAAACAACAGCTTATTGACCGCATGATGACTCGTATTCAGGGCGTTATTCAAGCTCGTGAATCCAAATACATCATGTTGCACGCTCCAAGTGAACGTTTGGAAGATATTATTGCATTGCTGCCAGGCGCAGAACGCCCAACTCTGCTCCCATTAGCAGGCGATCAAAATCGCGTAGCTATGCACATGGTCAGTAGCGAAACCTTGTTCTGGGAAACCATGGAAAAACTTAAAGCATTAGGTGCTAGCTCTATTTTAGTTCTGCCTATTGAAAAAATGATGGAGTAAGTGCAATGGAAATGGGATTTAACCAACCGATTCGCTGGTCAGAATGTAATGCAAATGAGCAAACAGCACTGCTGACACGCCCAGCCATTGCGGCATCAGACAATATTCGTCGCGCGGTCACACAGATCATTGAGCAAGTACAAGCTCGTGGCGACAATGCACTCATTGAATTTAGCCAACGTTTTGATAAAACGGCCATTTCTAGCATTCGAGTCATGCCAGATAGCATTGAGCAAGCTGAATCACGCCTCGATGACGACATCAAAGTCGCGATGAAAAATGCTATTGGTAATATCCGTCGTTTTCATGAAGCACAAAAACCTGAAATTATTCGCGTTGAGACTCAGTCAGGCGTGGTTTGTCAACAAATCACCCGCCCAATTGATTCGGTTGGCTTATATATTCCCGGCGGCTCAGCGCCATTGCTCTCAACGGTAATGATGCTAGGCACCCCTGCACAAATTGCAGGTTGTCGACAAATTATCCTTTGCTCTCCCCCACCGATTGCGGATGAAATTCTCTATGCTGCAAAACTGTGTGGTATTAGCGATATCTTTCAGGTGGGCGGTGCGCAAGCCATTGCTGCAATGGCATTTGGTACAGAGAGTATCCCAGCGGTCGATAAGATTTTTGGCCCAGGCAATGCTTATGTAACAGAAGCGAAACGCCAAGTGAGCCAAAGCCACGAAGGAGCAGCCATTGATATGCCAGCAGGCCCATCAGAAGTGCTTGTTATTGCAGATAGCCAAGCAAACCCTGCATTTACAGCTTCAGATCTGTTATCGCAAGCTGAGCATGGACCTGATTCACAAGTTATTCTACTAACGGATAGCCAAGAATTTGCTATGCAGGTTATTGATGAAACAGAAAAACAACTGGCTGAATTATCACGTGCTGACATCGCGAGAGCCGCACTGAGTGCTAGTCGTGTAATTATCGCCGATTCAATTGCACAATGTGTCGAAATTAGCAATCGCTACGGGCCTGAACACCTGATTTTGCAAACTCGTAATGCCGATGCACTCGTTGACAGCATAACTAGTGCAGGCTCTGTGTTCGTCGGAGATTGGTCACCTGAATCAGCGGGCGATTATGCATCAGGAACTAATCATGTGCTGCCAACTTATGGCTATACATCGACATATTCCAGCTTGGGTCTTGCTGATTTTATGAAACGGATGACAGTACAAAAGCTTTCACCTCAAGGGTTACTTGGGTTAGCGACAACGATTGAAACACTCGCGCAAGCAGAGAGCCTAACTGCCCACAAAAATGCCGTAACATTACGTGTTACTGAACTCAAAAAACAAAGTCAGGAGTAAGTGATGAGCGAAAACTTTAAAGCCGCTAGCCTTGCGCGTGAGAATGTGAAAGTGATGACCCCTTATATGTCTGCTCGTCACTTAGGTGGTAACGGCGATGTTTGGTTAAATGCCAATGAATACCCTATTGCACCAGAATTCCAATTTAACGAACGTAATCTAAACCGTTACCCAGAATGCCAGCCCGCCAGTGTCATTCTCAACTATGCCGCTTATGCAAATGTTGCTCCTGAGCAAGTATTAGTTTGCCGAGGTGCCGATGAATCTATCGAACTGCTGATCCGTGCATTTTGTGAACCGGGCAAAGACGCTGTGATGTTTTGTCCTCCAACCTATGGTATGTATAGTGTCAGCGCTGAAACTTTTGGCGTAGAACAGAAAAAAATTCCCGCTTTACCAGACTGGTCATTAAATATTGATGCCATTCGTGAAAATTTGCCAAACACCAAATTGATCTATATTTGTAGCCCAAATAATCCAACTGGCAACATCATCGATAATAAGGCACTGCGTGAAGTGCTCGACATGGCGGCGGGTCAAGCGCTTGTGGTTGTTGATGAAGCCTATATTGAATTTTGCCCACAATACAGTGTGGCAGGCTGGCTGGCTAACTATCCAAACCTTGTGGTATTAAGAACATTATCAAAAGCCTTTGCGCTGGCTGGCCTACGTTGTGGTTTCACATTAGCCTCCGCCGATGTAATCGAAATACTCTTAAAAGTGATCGCTCCTTATCCTCTTTCGACACCCGTTGCGATGATAGCCGCAGAAGCATTGAGCGTGGAAGGAATAGCGACAATGAAACACCGTGTCGCAACAATCACGAATGATCGTATTGCCTTGTCTGAAGCGCTAGCGGAACTCTCTATCGTAGAAAAAGTGTATCCCAGTGAGACCAACTATATTTTGGTGCGTTTTACGGATGGAAATAAAGTATTTAAAGCGCTGTGGGAACAAGGCATTATTTTGCGTGACCAAAGTAAACAGCCAGGACTTTCTAACTGCCTACGCATCACTGTGGGTACTGAAACCGAAAACGTGCGTGTTATTGAAGCTATTGAAGCCCTTTGCTAAACCTGAAATAGGAAATATTCATGAGCCAAAAAATTCTTTTTATTGACCGTGATGGTACATTAATCACTGAACCACCTACTGATTTTCAGGTCGATAGCCTAAGCAAATTAGCTTTTGAAAAAGCAGTGATTCCAAGCCTGCTGGCCTTACAAAAAGCCAACTACCGCTTAGTCATGGTCACCAATCAAGATGGTTTAGGTACCGACAGCTTCCCAACCGCTGATTTCGAACCACCACACAACTTAATGATGCAGGTTTTTGAGTCACAAGGGATTAATTTTGACGATGTATTAATTTGTCCTCACAAACCCGCGGATGGCTGTAACTGCCGTAAACCAAAACTAGGCTTAGTGGAAAACTACCTAGTTGAAGGTAAATTAGATAAAGCGAACAGTTATGTGATTGGTGATCGTGAAACTGACCTACAATTGGCCGAAAATATGGGGATCCAAGGCCTACGCTATAGCCCTGATTCACTTGATTGGGTGGCTATCACCGATAAATTAACTCAGCGTGATCGCCATGCAATCGTTGAGCGTGTCACAAAAGAAACCAATATTCGCGTCGAACTCTGGCTTGATCGTGAGGGTGGAAGCGAAATCAATACGGGTGTCGGCTTCTTTGACCACATGCTTGACCAGATCGCCACTCACGGTGGTTTCCGTTTGAATATCCAAGTTAAAGGTGACCTGTTTATTGATGACCACCACACCGTAGAAGATACGGGTTTGGCACTCGGTGAAGCATTACGCGTTGCTCTCGGCGATAAACGTGGTATCGCACGCTTTGGCTTTGTACTCCCAATGGATGAGTGCCAAGCGCGTTGTGCATTAGACATTTCAGGCCGACCACACCTTGAATATAAAGCAGAATTTAAATACCAACGTGTTGGTGACCTCAGCACTGAAATGATCGAACACTTTTTCAGCTCCCTATCCTATGCGATGGGATGTACCTTACACCTGAAAACGAAAGGGAAAAACGATCACCACAAAGCTGAAAGCCTATTTAAGGTATTTGGTCGTACCTTACGTCAAGCTATCCGCGTTGAAGGAGATACGTTACCTAGCTCGAAAGGGGTTCTCTAATGAACGTTGTTATCCTTGATACAGGCTGTGCAAATTTGTCTTCTGTGGCCTATGCCGTCAAACGTTTAGGCTATACCCCACAGATCAGTCGTGATACCAACACCATTTTACAAGCAGATAAAGTTTTCCTACCGGGTGTCGGAACTGCAAGCGCAGCGATGGAACAACTCCAGCAACGTGAACTGATCCCCTTAATTAAAGCACTGACTCAGCCTGTTTTAGGTATTTGTTTAGGTATGCAATTAATGGGGAGTGTTAGTGAAGAAGGAAAATCGTTGATCCCACTGCTTGGCTTGATAGATAGCCCAGTCCAAAAAATGAATGCGGATGGTTTACCTGTTCCTCATAGTGGCTGGAATCAAGTCAAACCTTTAGCAGGCCACCCTTTATTTAAAGGGATCCGCGACGATGCTTACTTCTATTTTGTGCATAGCTACTCCATGCCTATTTCAGGCAATACCATTGCACAAACCCAATACGGTAATCCATTTAGCAGTGCTGTCAATCAGGATAATTTTTATGGTGTTCAGTTTCACCCTGAGCGCTCGGGAGCAGCTGGCTCTCGCCTGATCCAAAACTTTTTGGAGATGTAATTGAGATGATCATTCCTGCTTTAGATCTTATTGATGGTAATGTTGTTCGTTTACATCAAGGCGATTATGCCAAGCAAACCGCTTACGGCAGTGATCCCCTGCCACGCTTACAACAATACCAACAAGAAGGCGCAAAATTATTACACTTAGTTGATTTAACTGGGGCAAAAGATCCACAAAAACGCCAAATTCCCCTCCTTAAAAAACTGTTAGCTGGAGTGTCTGTACCCGTTCAAGTCGGTGGCGGGATCCGCACAGAAGAGGATGTAAAAGCACTTTTAGATGCAGGGGCTACACGGGTGGTTATTGGTTCAACCGCGGTGAAACAGCCTGAATTAGTTAAAACCTGGTTCGAACGTTATGGTGGAGAAGCCATCGTACTCGCCCTTGATGTGCGAATTAACCAACAAGGTATAAAAGAGATTGCCATCAGTGGTTGGCAAGAAAACTCTAATCTTTCATTAGAACAAGCCATTGAAATGTATCAACCTTATGGGTTAAAGCACGTTTTATGCACGGATATTTCTAAAGATGGCACATTGGCAGGTTCAAATGTCAATTTATACCAAGAAATTAGCCAAAAATATCCAGCTATTGCATTTCAAGCATCTGGTGGTATTGGCTCTTTGGCGGATATCGCTGCTATTCCAGGGTCAGGCGCCGCGGGGGTGATTGTTGGTCGTGCCCTACTCGAAGGCAAATTCACAGTCGCGGAGGCAATCGCATGTTGGCAAAACGCATAATTCCTTGTTTGGATGTTCGGGATGGACAAGTAGTAAAAGGGGTTCAATTTCGTCATCATGAGATTATTGGTGATATCGTTCCACTGGCACAGCGCTACGCCCAAGAAGGTGCTGATGAACTGGTATTTTACGATATTACAGCATCATCTGATGGAAGAGTGGTCGATAAGAGTTGGGTATCAAAAGTTGCTGAAGTCATTGATATTCCATTTTGCGTTGCGGGTGGTATCAAAAGTGTTGAAGACGCGGCGCAAATTTTATCATTTGGCGCTGATAAAATATCCATTAACTCACCAGCGCTATCGGATCCAACACTAATTAGCCGCCTTGCTGATCGTTTTGGCGTACAATGCATTGTCGTCGGTATCGATACCTGGTTTGACCATGAAACGGGTGACTACCTCGTTTATCAATTTACAGGGGATGAAAAACGGACCACCCAAACACGCTGGAAAACCCTCGATTGGGTCACTGAAGTTCAACAACGAGGTGCCGGTGAAATTGTCTTAAATATGATGAACCAAGACGGTGTACGCCAAGGCTATGATTTAATCCAACTGAAGAAAGTCCGTGATGTCTGCCAAGTGCCATTAATCGCCTCTGGTGGTGCTGGTGAAATGGTACATTTCTTAGATGCTTTTACTGAAGCAAAGGTTGATGGTGCCCTCGCCGCATCCGTCTTCCACAAGCAAATCATCAATATTGGTGAATTAAAGCAATACCTTGCAGAAAATGGAGTTCAAATAAGAGTATGTTAACCACAGAACAATGTCGCCAACTTGCTTGGCAAAAAGTGGATGGATTAATGCCCGTGGTTGTGCAACACGCAACTTCTGGCGATGTATTAATGTTAGGTTATATGAACCCAGAAGCGTTGCAAGCCACATTAGATAGCCGCAAGGTAACCTTTTATTCACGAACCAAACAGCGCTTATGGACTAAAGGCGAAACATCGGGCAACTATCTTAATTTAGTCGATATCTATCCTGATTGTGATAGTGATACGCTACTCGCCCTAGTGCAACCGGTTGGGCCAACTTGCCACAATGGTACGGAGAGCTGTTTTGCTCCCGCTCAAAGTGATTGGGGATTCTTATTTGAGCTGGAAACCTTATTAAAATCACGTAAGTGTGCTGATCCGGAAAGCTCATATACGGCGCGTCTATATGCAAGTGGTACTAAACGTATCGCTCAAAAAGTTGGCGAAGAAGGCGTTGAAACAGCACTTGCAGCCACAGTCAATGATCGTGCTGAGCTAACGAATGAAGCCGCCGATCTAATGTACCACCTGCTGGTACTCTTACAGGACCAAGATCTTGATTTAAGCACCATTATCAAACGTCTGAAAGAACGCCATCAATAATAATGCGGTAGCCTGCTTAAGGTGGGCTACCCAATATAACAAAATGCGCTGATACTTGATCGTCGACCAAATCCTCTCTATTCTCTTACCTATAAGTGGCGACTTAGATAACTGAGTCAACCAATTCACGTAAAAGCCTATTTTAATCAACATGCGATTTAGACAATGAGTTCGCTATTAACTTAAAAACTCTCTTATTGCGTTGCCTAGCTCCCATTATTTCTTCCAATTTTCATATCATATCCATGGTATTTAGCTTGTTATCTAATTTTGCTACTATCTCAACTGTTTATTTTTATAAAAAAGGAACCGTCGTGTCAGAAAGCCCTATTTTTATTCAATTAACCCAATTACTTGATAAACAGAATGCGCGATACCGCGTGATGGAACATCCAACGGCAGGTAAATCAGAAGAAGTGGCAAAAATACGTGGCACACAATTAGGTCAAGGTGCTAAAGGCTTAGTTTGCCACGTTAAAGGAAATGGTATTCGTCAACATGTTCTCGCAATCCTTCCTGCTGATAAACAAGCGGATTTAACGAAGATCGCTCATGCCATCGGAGGCACTCGCGCCTCATTAGCAAGCCCAAAAGAAGTGGATGAATTAACTCAATGTGTTTTTGGTGCAATCCCGCCCTTTAGTTTTCATCCATCTCTAAAACTCATTGCTGATCCTTATTTATTTGTTCGTTTTGAAGAGCTGGCTTTTAATGCAGGAACACTTGAGCGCTCAGTTATTTTGAATACAGAAGATTACCGTCGTATTGCTAATCCAACTTTAGTCGATTTTATTCGAGATGATGAATAAAAGTAAAAGTACCTATTTTTAAGTAAAATCAAGTATCATATTTTTTAAGACTGCTACACTTAATAGTGACTGTTATTCACTCTTAAGGAGAATATAATGAGTTTATTCGACAAAGCAGAAAGCAAAGCTAGAGAAGCAACAGGTACAGCAGAACAAGCCTACGGTGAAGCAACGGGTTCTGCTGAGCATCAAATAAAAGGTACTGTCAGAAAATGTGCAGCTCAAGGCTGTGACACGCTCAATTCTGCTGTGGATACAGTAAAAAGTAATCCTCTTGCCGCAGCAACTGTCGCTGCTGGTATCGGATTTATATTCGGTTATTTAGCCGGCAAAAAATAATTCTGATAAATAAAATGCAAAAAGGGAATGATAATAAACTCATTCCCTCTGTATTATTTATTTTAAATATTTAGCCAAGGCTATTTTCAAAGCTGTTATATCTGAATTACACAAATAAGGCTTTAAGGCATTAAATTGTGCTTCTGGCCAATCGTAGATCTTTAATGCCAGAAGTTCTGCAATGATATCAGGCGCAAAACGATAGCTAATCCGTTTAGCAGGATTGCCACCCACAATACTGTATGGTTCGACATCCTTCACCACAACACTATTTGCTGCGATAACTGCGCCTTCACCAATGTTTATGCCTGGCATAATCAATGCCCGCATTCCAATCCAAGCTCCGTCACCAATAACCGTATCGCCTTTACCTACATAGGCTTCATTAACATATTCAATAAATGGATATAAACAAAACCAATCTGTTCTGTGAGTATGGTTTCCCCCCATCAATATGACGGCTTCTCCCCCAATACACACATAATCGCCAATATAAAGTTGATCGACATCCCAAGGTAATTGCCAATCACGGCTGACTTCATCCCCTTGTAAATAGCGGACTACTGATTGTTCAAACCCATTATCCCAGCAGTCACTATAATAACTATGACGTCCTTTGATATGGATATTCGGATTCTGTACAACTTCGTGTAAAAGTTGATATTTTGACCAATGTTTCTGATTCATGGTAACAATCCTAATTATAAAATTATTATTACCATAGAACGCTGTCTATGGTGATGTATTCGCGCTCAAAAATACATCACCTTTAGCAACCCTTGGCTGCTTTAATAACGGATTTATCATCTATCTTTTCTCTACTTAACGCGTTAATTTTAAGCTGGTATTTCGTGCAACCAACGCAATCACTCCGCCTAATAACATTAACATAGCTAATGCCCAATTTGCAGGTAAGGGAGAGCTAATCGCCAATAAACTCAGGGCTGCACCTACTGCCATTTGAATAAAACCCACTAAAGCCGAAGCCGTTCCTGCCTCTTTTTCAAAAGGTTCTAAAGCATAACTCGTTGCGGTTCCCATCATAAAGGCAAGGCCTGTACAGACACACGCTACAGGTAACATATAAGCTAACCAGTGGTTTTGTAACTCTGTTGGTAAGACAAGTAAACCGAATAACAAGCCTAAACACCCCGCTATCATAAATAGGCTTCACCATAAAAATTCCTTTTCAATGAAGTTAATATTCAATATCAATCATAGAGAGATGTTGCATACTGTGGCTTTAACCAATGACCTCCCACATTACCTTTATGGTAACCTCCTAGATATCCACTCAATGTCGGATCATATTTTTTATTCACAATCATCTCCTTAACAATCATGATTAAATTTAATATCAGATCTACAAATGATCCCCATAAGTACCTTTATGTAAAATTATAACGATAACAACATCATCTGCCGCTTTGAGAAACACTAGAACCCATTAGGTTTATAACGTAGAGAACCAACAATCCGATCCCAAATTTCGACCATTTGCCACTGGCTGTATTGAGTATTTTTGTCTGCATTGTTTAACCCAATGTATAGCAACGGTTTCTGTGAATCAGCAATCTTTTCATTTGAATACAAAATAAATTCAAACATGTCATTATCTTCTTGCTTATTTTGTTTTCCTACCATTAGCCATTCTAGGGATGGAATTCCATTTAGTGATAACTTTTCTTTCTTAATCGTGTTTTTCTTAGCTAATGACATAGCTTCATTGATTTGTGGACTGCGATTAAACAACGTATCATCAGAACCAATAGCCGTATTATCGGATCTAAATCCCAAGATAAAATCATCATTTTCATAAGTAAATGAAATAATTTCTTTATGTTTATTTCCATCATCCACAATAAACCCGTTCGGAATACAAACACCCTTATCGACGGGAATGTCTTCGTTTTTTCGTCCGGACAACCGAGATATAAGTGATTGCATAGCTACTAATTTAGTTGGTTTATCATTCGCCTGAATTTCACTAAAACCTCTAGCCAAAAAATCAATTTTCTTCTTTTCATACTTTTTATCAGAAAAATCTCTAATATTTACTGTGATAACAAAGGCTATTAGTTCAGTATAGACATGAGCCTCTAATATTCTGTAAGAATCATCAGATCCTGATTTGTTTCTATCGAAAATAACCCCTTTACCATTGGGTAGTTGGATAATTTCTTTTAATACAGGGGCATTTTTTTCACTGGTTTTTCCATTGCGAAGCTCTTGTTCCCGTAGCTCAATTCGTTGTTTAAAGGCAGGTGGATAGATGAATTTACTTTCAATTTTAAAATCATCAATAAACACTTGATTATCATTCATATTATTAAATGGAATAGGAATATCCACGACAAATCGACCAACACATTGAGGTTTTACGTTTTCAAAGAATGCATCTATCAAAATATAATCCTTTTCAGTTAAACGGCTTTCTTTGTCATAAACGACCAAGCCTAAAAAAACTAATGAGAATAAAAATAAGCCCATCAGTAAACCAAGATGCTTATTAATCATTTAATGGCACATCCATAACCATTTTAATAATTGCTCTTAACGTAAATTGAATTGCCGGTCTCTTTTTTATGTCAGTAACATCATCAACTTTGTAAGCGTCTTGATGGTCAACATTCGTTGCTAAAATACTTTTGATTGACGGGTGGGCATAAATAGCCGAGAACGACTCGATAGGTACTGTGCCATCTCCAGCCGTTTTTGATGAATTTAATTTAAACTCTTTAGCCAACTGACCTGTTTCTCGTTTTTGCCGATTTGTTGGCGGTAGATGAGTTTCTCTTTGGGAAAATACATATGGACTTACGGTTAACTTCGTTGGTACCCAATCAAGAGAACCATCCGACTCAACTTGATCGCCATAAAAAACATAAGTATTTGGGTGATATAATCCCTTTTCCTGCTGATTCATAAATTTGCGAACCGTATCATCTATAATGTCATTATAAGCAAGCCAATTATTATCTATTATCGTTGTGTCTTTATCCAAAATGTCCGGTCTATAAAGTTTCCACCAAACATCGTTTCTAAGATAAATATCCTTAAACGGATCAAATTTTCCGGTTTGAGGATCTTTTGTTTGAGGATAATTACCTTCCTCTGGAATAAATAACCATGGTGACTTATAGGAAGGGTAAGGAAGTAATTGTAAAGGAGCTGGAGATTGAGCTAGAACTGGCATTAATTCTTTAGCGGACCACCCTAAAATTCGCCCTGCAGTATAGCCTTCTTCACTTGCTCCAGTTCCCATCCGCCTATACGCTGCGGGAGACCCTAAATCAGGAATAACGCCATGAACAACACCTAATACTTTATTCTGGCATCCCTCAAACGTTGATTCTGGGGTTGGATTCATCGCATATCGAGCCACTAACCCCCCCATGGAATGGGTTACTAAAATGACTTTCTCTACCGCTAAACCATATCCATGACACCTGTATAAATTAATTACTTTATCGATATACTCCACAAGTTTAGATGCGGATTCAGCATTATCAGCAAGCCAGTTATAGCCAAAAACATGCAATGGAAATAAAAAGCGATTGAAATGGTCGAGTTCTTTTTGAGTTAATGTTTGCTCATTCTCTTTTTCTTTTGTTCCTAATGGTTTCTCGACAAATTCATTTAGAATACTGACATATGGTAAATTAATATCACCTTTGCTTATGAGTTCGAAATTAAGGACATTACTCTGCCAGTCATTAATTAATGCAGCCTGAAAAACACTCAGGAAACGCCCATAACTATAATTAAGAGCTTCCCCCCAACCTCTATCATGACGTTTAGGAAATAGATATCCATCATCAGAAAAGGGCGTATAGACTTCTTTATCAACTAAACCTCTGTTATCAACTCTTGTTGATTCAGGGTTTAATATGTTTTTTCTTTCATGCCCTGTTCTTTCAGCCCATTTTAGAAAAATGTCATACCCTGCATCCCCTCGCCACATTTCTTTTTTATCATCTCCTTTTGACATTAAATTCGTTCCCATTATCCCAGGGATAAAAATAACGGGGATAATTTTTCTGGGCGGCAAAATACACTTTGCTTCGGCATTGAAGGACTTAGGTTGAAGTTGAACATCATCCCAATGGCATTTTCCATCTTCTGTCCATTTAGGGATGTGATACGAAAGGTGTTGGCATTCATCTATTTCAGGGGAGTCTTTCTCTGACATAACATTAATCCTTTTGCGTTATCTATAAGGTAAATAGAATAGCGAAATTTCACTTAAGTGTCTGTTTGGATAAATCTGTTTTTGGTGTCACTCCAATTTTAAAATGTCACGTGTCAGGGCATGTAAGCACCTTATGTTAAATAAGCGCAATAATGAATATATTATTGCGCTACAAGCCTTAGTAAGCATTAGGGCGGATTTTAAAGGATTGCAAAACGCGATCCCAAATTTCAACCATTTGATCATCCGTATAATGGACAACCTTGCTGGTCGAATGCATCAATATGCTAACGGATGGATGTAAATAGCCGATATTTTTTTCATTCGCATAATATTGAAAATAATAAAATTTATCGGATTGATTGTCATAGCGAGGATCTCGCCCCAACGTTAACCACTCTTCACCTGCCACGTTATTAAACTGTACGTTTCCTTTCCGTAACGTTTTACCCCCATATTGAGAAAGAACAGATTTAATTTCATCAGCCCTATCCAACATACTTTCCTTTTCACTTTCTATCGTATTATCCATATCGACCGCCCAATAGAATTGCGGATTTTCAAAAACCATCGAAATTTCTTCTTGATGCGATTTACCATCATCGCGAATAAAGCCATAAGGAATGCAGACCCCTTTTTCGGTTGGAATTTCATTCTTTGGTCGCCCTTGTAACCGAGAAATCAAGGATTGCATGGCCACTAATTTTGGTGATCTATCTGTAAATAATCTATTATTTTTCTTGTATCTTTCTTGCCTATTTTTATATTTATCGTTAGTAATATCTTTATATTTTGAAATGATGATAAAAGCCACGTTATCAATATACACATGAGCTTCTAATTCTCTAGCAGCATCTGGATAAGCATAGCTTTCATTTCTGTCAAAGATAACACCATCATTTATTCTAATTATCTCTTTCAAAAATGGCCCATCTGACTCATCGCTCACACGTTGTTTTTTTAATTTTTCTTCCCGTAATTCAATCCGTTGTTTAAACGAAGGGGGATAAATAAATTGACTCTCAATTATCATCTCATCAATTTTAATAATCGATGATAATTCCTGTGTTAAAGATTTAGGATAATTAAAGGTATAACGTCCTAAACAATAGGTCGGTGCATCATCAAATAGAGTATTAATCACAGCAGAATCCTTTTCATTAAGTGAAGTTGAATACGTTTTATTAGGTACAGAGCAAGCCGCTAAACTTGCCAATAAGACCAAACTCGAAATACTCACCAATCCTTTTTTCATTAGGGTTTCACCTCATCCGTTTGCAAGATACGACACAGGGAACGCAAGGTAAATTTAATGGCAGGGGAAACATCCCCTGTTTTTTCATACGTATCAAACTCCGCATCCCCTTTTAGAGGCGCAAACTGATAGGCGTTCTGATGGTCAACATTCATTTCTAAAATTTCTTTAAACAGGTCTTTTCTAACTAAATTAATAGAATATTTAGGCACTGTACCGTCACCGCGCCCCCCCTCATAATCCATTGAGGGCGTATTCTTCCACTTATCACTGGACTTGAGTAAGGTATACTCACGCTTGTCACCATAGTCGTCTGTCGCTCGGCTATCGTCAGACACCTATAACCACGAGGTTTTATCCCGTAATTTCCATGTCACGGTTTCATCTGAACGGCGAGAGTCTTTCGGGTCATTTTCATCAAAATACGCTCCATAAAATTGATAAGTATTTATATGATATTGACCATTCATATCTTGAATAAACGGTTTAACCGTATCCCTTATTATTTTTTTATATTTTTTCAAATTAGAATCAATTAGTTCCGATTTTCCGTCCAAAATATCAGGCTCGTACATTCGCCACCACACATCATCTTGAAGATAAATCTCCTCAAATGGATCCCCCTTTTGCGGTAGCAATAAATCCGTCACACCATCCGGACTGCCTTTTTCAATCCGCAGCCACGGCTGACCATGATTATATTTCGGAGAGGGTAAGAGTTGTAACGGTGCAGGGGATTGCGCTAAGACAGACATGAGCCGTGTGGCACTCATGCCCAGCACTAACCCCATCGGCATCGAATACTCCCCAATTTTCATCATTTTGTAGGCAGTTGGCGAACCTAAGTCGGGCATCACACCATGCACAACCCCCAGTATTTTATCTTTGTAGGGCGTATCTAATAATTCGGAAGCGTAACGGGATACCAACCCCCCCCATCGAATGGGTTACAAGAATGACTTTCTCATGCCCTTCTTCAAAGGCGAGCCCATGTCCAATTCCTCCATTCTGTTTAGGGCGGTATAAATTTAAGATCTCATCAATGTATTTGCCGAGGTCTTGTGCAGACTGAGCGTTGTCTTGTAACCAGTTATAACCAAAAGCATGAAGCGGAAGCAGTAAATCACGGTATTTCCCCGCTTCCCGAAGCGAAAGTGGGTTGGTATCCTCTGGCGTGAGGGGTTTATCTAAAATGAACTTGAACGTTGATTCTTGAGAAAAATATTCCTCGGCTTCATCTGCCGTCGCGCATCCCTGACTTTTCGCTTTGTTGTAATACTGCTCCCAAACCAGCAATTCTTTCTGTAACTTGTCGAGTGGATCTGCATACGAAAACTGCAATACACTTCCCCACCCTCTTTTCTGTCTTGAATTGGCGAAGTAAGTAGACTCGTTGTCATTTTTATCGACATCTTGAGTGGGATCTGTTTCTGTCGTTTCAGGATCGAGTAATTTTTTCCGTTTATTTCCCGAGGTAAAAAGCCAACCGAGCGCATCCACAGCCATTCCAAGCTTACTCGTGCGAATACGCCAGATTGATTTTTTATCTTTTTTACTTCGTAAGTTAGATCCCATAATACCGGGTAAAAAAATAACCGGAACCACTTTGGTTGAAGGGAGATAACAATGCGCTTTGGCATTTTCAGATTGATGTTTCAGTCGTAAGTCTTTCCAAACGGCACATTTGTTGCCATCAAATTCAGCGAAGCAATGTTGAATATTTTCTGTTTGTTCATTCTGACTCATTATTTATCCTTTAAATTTAGGTTATGAATAAAATATAACCTAAAATCAAGAAGACGGCAGTAAGATAAAGAGACATTACTGAATTGGAGCTACAAATGTCAGGGCATGTAAGCACCTTTATGTTAAATAAGCGCAATAATAACCCTATCATTGCGCTATCTAAGCTTAATAAGCGTTAGGGCGAATTTTAAAAGATTGCAGAACGCGATCCCAAATTTCAACCATTTGATCATCCGTATAATGGACAACCTTACTGGTCGAATGCATCAATATGCTAACGGATGGATGTAAATAGCCGATATTTTTTTCATTCGCATAATATTGGAAATAATAAAACTTATCGGATTGATTGTCATAGCGAGGATCTCGCCCCAACGTTAACCACTCTTCACCTGCCACGTTATTAAACTGTACGTTTCCTTTCCGTAACGTTTTACCCCCATATTGAGAAAGAACAGATTTAATTTCATCAGCCCTATCCAACATACTTTCCTTTTCACTTTCTATCGTATTATCCATATCGACCGCCCAATAGAATTGCGGGTTTTCAAAAACCATCGAAATTTCTTCTTGGTGCGATTTTCCATCATCGCGAATAAAGCCATAAGGAATGCAGACCCCTTTTTCGGTTGGAATTTCATTCTTTGGTCTCCCTTGTAACCGAGAAATTAACGACTGCATCACCGCTAATTTTTGAGGTTTATCAGTAAATGGCTTATTTTCTTCCTTATGTTCTAATTGTTCATCTACATATTTTGATTTGGAAACATCTTCAAATTTTGAAGTTATAATAAAAGCAACATTATCAATGTATACGTTAGCCTCTAAAACACGAAGTACATCTGGATATTGGTATGCCTCATTCCTTTCAAAAATAACACCATTATCTAATCTAATAATATTTTTTAGAAAAGGCCCATCAGATTCATCACTGACACGTTGTTTTTTTAATTCTTCCTCTCGTAATTCAATACGCTGCTTAAACGAAGGGGGGTAAATAAATTGACTCTCAATAGTCATCTCATCAATTTTAATAATGGAAGAGAAATCTTGTGTTAAAGATTTAGGATAATTAAAGGTATAACGCCCTAAACAGTAGGTGGGTGCATCATCAAACTGAGTATTAATTACAGCAGAATCCTTTTCATTAAGTGAAGTTGAATGCGTTTTATTTGGCACTGAGCACGAGACCAAACTCGCCAATAAGACCAAACCGGAAATACTCACCAATCCCTTTTTCATTTAGGTTTCACCTCATCCGTTTGCAATATCCGACACAGGAAACATAAGGTAAATTTAATAGCAGGGGAAACATCCCCTGTTTTTTCATACGTATCAAACTCCGCATCCCCTTTTGCGGCAACAATAAATCCGTCACACTATCCGGACTGCCTTTTTCAATCCGTAACCACGGCTAACCATGATTATATTGAGTGGAGTCTGTTTCTTTTGGATCCAGTAATTTTTTTCGTTTATTGCCTGAAGTAAAAAGCCAACCGAACGCATCCACAACCATTCCAAGCTTACTCGTGCAAATACGCCAGATTGATTTTTTATCTTTTTTACTTCGTAAGTTAGATCCCATAATACCGGGTAAAAAAATAACCGGAACCACTTTGGTTGAAGGGAGAGATAACAATGCGCTTTGGCATTTTTTAACTTCTATCTCGTTTTTCCCTTGGCGTTCCAAGTCATCCATCTTGTCTTGAGCTAGTTTGAGTACTGTTCCAAGCCGTTTGTTATCAACAAATTGTCCTTAGTCAATACAATCCAGCTTGTCGAACGCCTGATAACCTAATGAACGATGTCCATATCTGAAAGTTAGCGTTCAATCTTTTCTCTACTTAACGCGTTAATTTTAAGCTGGTATTTCGTGCAACCAACGCAATCACTCCGCCTACTAACATTAACATAGCTAATGCCCAATTTGCAGGTAAGGGAGAGCTGATCGCCAATAAACTCAGAGCTGCACCTACTGCCATTTGAATAAAACCCACTAAAGCCGAAGCCGTTCCTGCCTCTTTTTCAAAAGGTTCTAAAGCATAACTCGTTGCGGTTCCCATCATAAAGGCAAGGCCTGTACAGGCACACGCTACAGGTAACATATAAGCTAACCAGTGGTTTTGTAACTCTGTTGGTAAGACAAGCAAACCGAATAACAAGCCTAAACACCCCGCTATCATAAATAGGCTGCCGGCTTTTAAACAGTTAGGGCGACCAATTTTGGGGATATAATAGTTAGCAATGTAACTCGCAAACATAATCCAAAAACCATTAGCACCAAACGCCAATGAAAACTCTAGTGGCGTGAGTCCTGCATCCCCCATTAAGACAATCGGTGCGAATGAAACATACGTCAGGACCATGCCCATACTACCTGCATTCACCAATGCAAAAATAATAAAGTGCTTGTTACGCAAGATATGCAGGTAGTGATTGAGTTGCAACTTCTTCACATTTTGCAAACTCGCCGGGCGAGTTTCTGGCAAAAATGCGATGACTAGAATTAAAATGAGTACCGCATAGAGAGCCAAAAACCAAAAAGGGGCTCGCCATCCCCAATATTCAGCGAGAAAGCCCCCCAAAAGCGGTGCTAATGCTGGTACGATATTGAGCGTTCCATTTAAAAAACCAAATGCACGCGCAGCTTCCGTGCCGTTCATCCGATCACGAACACCACTAAAAGCCACAACGCCAGTGCAACAAACAGCGACCCCCTGTAATACCCTAGCGGCAATAAAAATTTCCGGGGTTGTTGATAACGCTGCGACAGTTGAACCGACAATGTAAATTAGGATGCCCACAATCGCGATAGGCTTACGTCCATATCGGTCGATCAAGGGGCCAGAAATTAACTGCCCTATACCAAAAATTAGTATAAATAATGCAATAGTAGACTGTATCAGCGACTCGGGCGCCCCTAACGCAATCGCAATTGTAGGAATTGTTGGCAGATATAAATCAATTGCCAATGGACTCAGCAGCACAAGTAACAGCAGCAAGACAAGGAACTTTCGCATAAATAGAATTCTTACTTATAATCATAAAATGATCAGCTAGGCTTACAGTAATACCTGAGGCCTAAGAATAAAAACAAGCTTTCGATTCTATCAGTATCATCAATCAAAACCATACTCGATCCAATAATAAAGATAAAAACGACCAATAAGTATTGATAGTACATCCCTATTTTTATACTTAAAAATAAAAAAGGTGCTGGAAAACCAGCACCTTAATAATTTAATACGTTATTTTAACGTATTATTCCATCCATTCGGTATGGAACACACCTTCTTTATCAGTACGCTTATAAGTGTGAGCACCAAAGTAATCACGTTGCGCTTGAATTAGGTTTGCAGGCAATACCGCTGAACGGTAGCTATCGTAATAAGAAATTGCCGCAGAGAAGGTCGGTGTTGGGATGCCGTTTTGTACGCCATAGCACACCACATCACGTAGTGCTTGCTGATATTCATCAGCGATTTGCTTAAAGTATGGCGCTAACAGCAAGTTAGCGATCTGTGCATTATCATTGTATGCATCAGTGATTTTTTGCAAGAATTGTGCACGAATGATACAACCCGCGCGGAAAATTTTAGCAATTTCACCGTAGTTCAGATCCCAATTGTATTCATCTGAAGCGGCTTTCAGTTGTTGGAAGCCTTGGGCATAAGAAACAATTTTACCTAAGTAGAGTGCACGACGAACTTTCTCAATAAATTGTTTTTTATCGCCTTCAACAGGCTTCAATACTGGGCCTGTTAGTACTTTAGATGCGGCAACACGTTGGTCTTTCAGGAAAGAGATATAACGTGCAAATACAGATTCAGTGATCAACGTTACTGGGATACCTAAATCCAATGAACTTTGGCTTGTCCATTTACCTGTACCTTTATTCGCTGCTTCATCTAAAATCACATCAACCAAATATTTTCCATCTTCATCTTTTTTCTTGAAGATATCCGCAGTGATTTCGATCAGATAGCTACTAAGTTCGCCTTGGTTCCAATCAGCAAAAATTTCCGCCAACTCTTCATTGCTCAGGTTTAAAGAACCTTTTAGCAATGAATATGCTTCAGCGATCAACTGCATGTCACCGTATTCGATACCATTGTGAACCATTTTCACATAGTGACCAGCACCATCTGGACCGATATAAGTTACGCAAGGCTCGCCTTCGGCTTTAGCGGCAATTTCTTTCAAAATTGGTGCAACCAGCTCATAAGCTTCTTTTTGACCACCAGGCATGATAGATGGGCCTTTTAGAGCGCCTTCTTCACCACCAGAAACCCCTGTACCGATAAAGTTAAAGCCTTGCTCAGACAGTTCACGGTTACGACGGATAGTATCTTTATACAGAGTGTTGCCGCCATCAATCAGGATATCACCTTTGTCTAGATGCGGAGTCAATGCAGCAATCGTTTTATCCGTTGCTTCACCCGCTTTCACCATCAACAGGATACGGCGTGGTTTTTCCAGAGAGTCGACAAACTCTTCAATCGTGTAGCTGGGAACTAATTTTTTCCCTGGATTTTCGGCAATAACTTCATCCGTTTTATCTTTTGAACGGTTGAAAATAGAGACGGAATAACCACGGCTTTCAATATTCAGGGCAAGATTGCGCCCCATGACAGCCATACCGACAACACCAATCTGTTGCTTTGACATGAAAAACTCCTGTCTGATTAGGACCTAAGCCAGCCATTTTTATGCTGGCAATTCTGTTAACAGGATCACATGTTAACTCAGGTTTGTTCTGCTGGGTAGTTATTGATGCAATCGATGACGCAAACGGAATATTATTTGTAGATTATCGTCTCATACGCGACAATTTTTATTGAAATTTAGGGAAACAAACCGCATTATTCACGAGTCGGCATATGCCGTCATATCAGAAGGTAAAACAAACTGTATGGAATGGATCGCAGATCCTTCGATTTGGGCGGGGCTTGCCACCTTAATCGTTCTAGAAATCGTTCTTGGTATTGATAACCTCGTCTTTATTGCCATTTTGGCAGACAAACTGCCGCAAAAATTGCGTGATAGGGCTCGTGTGACGGGTCTCATGCTCGCTCTCGTGATGCGAGTTATTCTGCTATTTAGCTTGTCTTGGCTAATCACTCTCACCAAGCCTTTAATAACATTATTCGATCATCCATTTAGCGCCCGAGATCTCATCATGTTGGTGGGTGGGTTATTCTTGCTATTTAAAGCCACAATGGAGTTAAACGAACGATTAGAGGGGGGGGATGAGCACACCACTAATCAACGAAAAACATCGAATTTCTGGGCTGTTGTTGCACAAATTATCGTCCTAGATGCGGTATTCTCTCTTGACTCAGTCATTACCGCCGTTGGGATGGTTGACCATATTGGGGTTATGGTTGCAGCAGTGACTATTGCCATGATCCTTATGATATGGGCAAGTAAGCCGCTAACATCGTTCGTCAACAATCACCCAACTATTGTGATCTTATGTCTCAGCTTCTTGCTGATGATCGGCTTTAGCTTAGTTGCTGAAGGCTTTGGTTACGCAATACCAAAAGGTTATCTGTATGCTGCGATTGGCTTCTCTATTATGATTGAAGTCTTAAACCAGTTTGCACAATTTAACCGTCGCAAATTCCTCAAAGGTAGTCGTCCACTTCGTGAACGTACGGCTGAAGCCGTTTTACGTATTCTAAGTGGTAACCACGAACGTGCGGAGCTAGATGCGCACACTTCAGACTTAATCGCGGACAACCAAGCGGTTTTTGACCCTCAAGAGCGCCAGATGATCGCCCGTGTTTTAGGTATGGCTCAACGTAATGTCGAAAGTATTATGACATCACGTCATGATGTGGAATATCTCGATGTCAATAAGTCTGCCAATGAGCTGCTGCAATTGCTGGAAAAAAATCCGCATTCACGTTTTGTTGTTATCGATGAAACCGTGAGTGATGAGCCTGTTGGTGTTGTTCACATGCTCGATTTAGTCAAACAGCAGTTAAGTGGTCAGCCGCTAAACTTACGAGCTTTGATTACTCAACCTCTTATCTTCCCTGAAGGTCTCTCGCTATTAAAAGCATTGGAGCAGTTTCGTAAAGCACAGACTCACTTTGCTTTTGTCGTCGACGAGTTTGGCTCTGTCGAGGGTGTTGTCACCTTAACGGATGTGATGGAAACGATCGCCGGTAACTTACCAGATGGTGAAGAAGAAAATGACTCACGTCATGATATTCAAAAGCTAGAAAATGGGAGTTGGATTGCTAACGGCTTTATGCCATTAGAAGATTTGATCCTATTTGTTCCTATGGAACTGGATGAAAAGCGCGAATATGAAACCATTGCAGGCTTATTGATGGAACACCTACAACGAGTACCTGAAGAAGGTGAACAAATTGAAGTCAATGGCTGCATTTTCCAGCCGCTTGAAATCAAAAACCACCGTATTAGTAAAGTGCTCATTGTTCCTCCGAAAGTACCGGAAGAAGACGAAGAAGAATAATTTTTGTTTATTCATACAATACCGGCCAAATTGGCCGGTATTTTTTATAGTGCGGATAAGTATTCCCATAACAAGTCACTTGAAGCGCCAAAATAACAGCGTTTTTTAAAAGCATTAATCATTTGATTGTTCAATAATTCGGATAACTTAATAAGGCTATTCGAGGTTAACATGGTCCAGTCAATCACTCATAAAGCATTAAATTACACACAACAGTTACAACAGCCAGAAATAACAGCTCACAACTCAGGTATTACTGGAAATATCAAACGTACAACCAATAATGTTCAATCAAATCCAGTTCTAAATCAGCAAAACACGTCTAAAGTTGATAGTGGAATCTTTAAGCTTAAAGAATTAAAAGGAATAGAAAAAGAGGTTAACTCTATTCAGCAAAAAATGAAGACATTATTAGAAAATATAGGTCATGAACGAGGAGCGATGGAGAGAGAAAATAATAAAAAAGAGTTAACAATATTTTCAAACACGCTTCATTCTCTGAAGGCTAAAACAGCAAACTATCAAGAAAGACTCAATAGCGTAAACTATAAGCAAAACTCTAAAAAACGGGAAACGCTTGCAAAATTTGAAAGTAAATTAAATGCAGCGAGCTTAGATAAAAATAAGATTGAATCAAAAGAAGGCTATAAAAATATGAAAGCGACTCAAGAAGCCAATAAAAAATTTGATAACACAACGCCAAAATACGTCACCCCTCGTAGTTTACTCTAATCATTTTATCCCAATAAATGGCATCATGACCTATGATGCCATTTATCAATAGAAAAGCTATAGTGCATTCAGCAAATCACTCAATCCTTTTTGTTCCTCTTTCTTCAAAAAGTTCCCTAATGCCTCTTTGGCTTGTGTCTTTAATTCATTACGTAGCAATCTTTCAACATTAAGTTGATATTGTAAGTTGCTCCAACCGCCATAAATACGTAGCGGTATTGTCATTGATTGCAGTTGTTGAATAAAGCGAGAGTCTCCGCCCCAACCTTGCGTAATTTGCACACCGAGATTCACATCCAATGTTTCTGCTGGCACATTTGCCCATCCTTGTCCCGTAATTGAAATTAAAGGAGAAGTTGCATTCATGGATGCAATGTTAATCGTGCCTTTATTTAAGCGACCATTAACGGTGAATTGCTCTACTTCAGTATAATTACCTGTATTAACAGGTGCATTGATTTTATTGGTCACCCGTGAAATAGATTGTTGGATTAATAATGGAATATTTAATCCTGCTAAGCGTGCATTTTGTAAACTGAAATTCACTGGGCCTTGCCATAAATTTTTCACCGCATAATCATCATAACCTGGGCCCGATAAATCGGCATTGATTGTCACAATACCACTCAGTTTTTCTGGCATATTAAACGCTTTCAACAATGGCGTTAAATTAATATTTTGAATATTAGGTTTCGCTGTAACTTGCGCTGGAATATTTGAGTAATTAATACTCACAGGAAGCGAAAACTGGCCATTAAAGGCCTGACCTTCTAATTGGGAAATGGTTAATTGCGGCGCTTGGTTTTGTGCTGCAAATTTTACCGCATTCACTGCCATTCCACGATAAACTAAATTCTCAATATTTAAATTAATATTTCCAGTAAATGATTTTAGGTTAGATAAATCATATTTCTGTGTTTCTTTTCCAGAAATCACCGGTTTAACGCCAACGCGAGTAGAAAGGTTCGTTTCATTAGACGAATTAGCCGCTGTACTTGAATTTGGTGCGCCAATTAATTTATCAAGATTTAACGTTTGAGAAGATAACTGAACATTAATATCTGGAATAGCCCCTAATTTTGCTTCAACGTGACCCGTTAAATCACTGTCATTGGCTTTAATCGCGATGTTATGTAAACTCGCTGTTGCAATATTATCTTTAATATAAGCAAAATCACTGGTCAGTTGTCCGGTGATCCCACCTTCAGGTAAATCAACCCCCGTGAAAGTATAATCAAACTGAGTTAATTGACCATTAATTTGATGTGATAGTTGGGAAAGATCAAGTTCTGCCCGCGCATCAAAACGTAGCTCTTGTTGATTCTTATTTAAGTTGCCGCTGAATTTAGCGCTGATTTTGCGCTTATCACTTTTATTTAAAGAAAGATCAATATTGCGTAGATTGTACTCATCATTTTGTGTTTTCCAGATCACTAAGCTATTTGATATTTCAACTTTTTCGATATCTAATAACCATTGATTTTTTTCTGGAGAATTTGGTGTTCTTTGGTTACCGGCAGGCGCAATAGGTGAGTTCGCATTCATTTGGGGTTCGCTTTCAGGCGTGTGGCGAATCACTGCACCATCGACAACAATTTGTTCGACGGATAAATGATGAGAAAGTAGCGGCCATAATTCCACATCTAAGCGCATATTCTCCGCACTTAAAACAGGTTGGCTGGCATTGGGAGCGGTAATCGAAACAGGGCCGGTAATAATACTCAGTGTTGGCCAAACATGCCAACGCATATCCCCTTTAAAGTCAATTTGATACCCGCTTTTTTTCTCAACTTTTTCCACAAGATATTGCCTAAAGTCGTTTGGGTTAACCAACATCACTAATGCGGTTAGACCAACCACAATCACGACTAGCAAAATGACCAGTGTCGTCAGAAATCGTTTCATTCTTCCCTCACTAAAATTATGTCTGCTACGCCACACAAAAGGCTCACACTACACCTATCCCTGCGCTATGCGGAATTACCCCATATAAGCAATAATTCCGTCATACATATTACTATCAGTCCTCACTGATACGACTACCAACCGCCCCTTGCTGATTTTTATATTTCGCATCTTGTCGGCTATTATAGGGGCGATCTGCGCTGCCTGATAATGGCTCAAAACTTAACGCACCAATCACCATTCCAGGGCGCAAAGCAAGTGGTAGTTTGCCTGAATTATAAAACTCTAGCACGATTTGCCCACACCAACCGGGATCGATTCGATGTGCTGTCACATGCACCATTAAACCTAATCGCGCCAATGAAGAACGGCCATCTAACCATCCTACGAGGTTATCAGGCAGGGTAACAGACTCAAGAGTGACTGCAAGTGCTAATTCTCCTGGGTGAAGGAAAAATGGCTCATTATCATTGAGAATAATTTCATCGCTCATCACACGGTCAAGCGCTGCATTTACTTCATCTTTCGGGCCACTTAGGTCAATAAAAGCGGCGGTATGTCCTCGAAAAACTCGAAATTGATTTCCTAGGCGCACATCTGCTGTTGCTCCATTGATCCGTTCAATAGGTGGACGAGGGCTAATAACTAACTTTCCTTCATCCATCCATTGAATAATATCGCGGTCACAAAGACGCATGATTATATCCCCCTTCATTATTTTTTATCGCCATGTCACCTAGCCAAGTTTAGTCTTGGCAAAATTCGCCGATTTTTGCTTTTAAGATATCAATTGCCACACGGTTTTTACCGCCACGAGGCACAATAATATCGGCATACTGCTTCGACGGCTCAATAAACTGTAAGAACATAGGACGCACGGTTTTATTATATTGTTCAATAACCGAATCTAATGTTCTCCCTCTCTCATTTACATCACGTTTTATCCGTCTCATCAAGCAAATATCAAGCGGGGTATCAACAAAGATCGAAAAATCCATCTCTTCACGTAAACGTTTATCCGTAAGCAGTAAAATCCCCTCGATAATAATGACTTTTTTAGGTTTGAAGTGAATGCTGGTTTCTTTACGTGTATGAGCGACATAGTCATATTGAGGAATTTCTACAGATTTACCGCTTTTTAATGCTTTAAGATGTTGATAAAGCAGGCTATGGTCCATGGAGTTTGGGTGGTCGTAATTGACTTTTAACCGCTCTTCCATTGGTATATCTGTTTGATCTTTATAGTAACAGTCTTCTGGTATAACACCGATATTATGATCACCGACCTTTTCCCTTAATTCTCTATATAAGGTACTTGCGATAAGGCTTTTTCCGGATGCAGAAGCTCCTGATATACCTACAATGGTACATTGATGCGCTATGTCAGTCATAAAATGATAACCTGGTTAAATAAATCTGAAATGAAATGCCTAACTTTATCTTCACAAAGTTATGGTTGCCGGAATTATAGGAGTTAATGGCGTGAGGTTCCAGCTTCGCAACACAAACAGACTCAAAAAATACCAAATATTAATGGGAAACATCATAAAAAGTGTATGTCAATATGTGACTAAAATAGTGTGCCCCAAATTGTTATCACTCAACCCGCTAAAATTTTTTACGGCCTTCTAAAGCTGCAATGCGATTTTCTATCGATGGATGCGTCGACAATATCGAATCACCTTTATTAAAGATATAGGCTGCACTACGGTATGCATCACCAATACCCGACTTATCATATTGCTGTTTTTCATGCTGACCCGAAATTTTTTTCAGTGCGCTGATCATAGCTTGATTATCGGTGGTTAAATCAACAGCCGCTGCATCGGCCATATATTCACGCGTTCGCGAAAGATAAAAATAGAGAATTTGGGTGATCCACGGTAAAACAAAGTTAAGAGCTAATAGAATTAGCTGTGCTTTATTAGATGCACTATTTCGGCTACGCCCTGCCGTCCGAATAAATAGTTGGCTAAATATATTCGTAATAGTCAGGATCACATTCGCTAAAATACCAACATACAATGTCAATTTAGAATCACCATGAATAATATGCCCAACTTCATGAGCCATCACCGCTTGAACTTCGTGACGATTGAGTGTTTGCAATAAACCTCGAGTGACACCGACTAAAGCGTTTTTAGCGCCCCAACCGGCAGCAAATGCGTTAGGCTCATCACTGTCTAAAATATACAAGCGAGGCACATAGCGTAAAGTAGCACTTAAACTGAGCTCTTCTAAAATATTATACAGTTGTCTTTCTTCAGGAGTGCTGGCATTTTGCGCTGTAATTTCTTTTGCGCTCAGACCTGCTAACATCATTTTATGACCACGAAAATGAATATATACCAATCCTAAAACGGTAAGCCCTAAAATAATTAATGTTGCTACTGGTAGTTTTTCAAAAGTCACAAATATGAGCATATTTTCAAAAAATCCAATACGCTCGTCTGAGTGCGTCGCTGTATCTGCTAATAAACCGACGATCAGCATAATAAATATATAACTAATGACCACCAATCGCGTACGAAAATTATTTTTACGTATGATGTTTCTAAAATCCATGAACAAGTACTCTGTATAATTTGTTAGGGGCATCCCCCTAACAAATATCATTAACGATTGTCGTTTTTAATCAAAATTAATACGGCGAGCTTCCTCACTCTTAATCGTTTCTTCATCAAGACGCCAGTAGTCTTTATCAATTTTCAAACTCGGAATAATGCCGACGATAAGCGCTGCTGGCATTGACGCAATATACGCTTTGTAGCTTTCCAATGCGCGATTATAACCGCGTTTCGCAAACGAAAGTTTATTCTCTGATGAAACGATTTCCTCTTGTAAATTGGCCATAATCGCGTCTGATTTCAGCTCTGGATAGGCTTCTACAGCAACATTAATCGCACCACTGGTCACCATTTTTGATAAAGCATCTTCCGCTTCTCGCGCCTGCGCACCTGTTGCGGTTTGAGCTTTTGTTCTCAGCTCAGTAATTTTACTGAAAACCTCTGACTCATGACTTAAATATTTTTTGACCGTTGCCAGCAAACTATCAAATACTTTTCCACGGCGATCTAATTGCACTGAGATTTCAGTTTCGCTCGATATAACAGCTTCACGCATGGCGACAATACGGTTATAAAAGTAAATAACAATCAATACTAAAACGACAATCAAAATTAAAAATTTCATAATCACCTTTTAGGCATCCGCCATAGGAAAAAAATGCAATATTAATGCCCTAACTTAACAGGTATTCATTAAACATTATATATTCAGCATTCTACGCTATCCTCATGAAATAGAGAAATAACCAAATAATAAATCAGAAAAATCGAAATGAGTTAAATCAGGAAGAAGCGGTGTTAGTAAGCTGAAAAATAAGGATCTATCCCATTAAATTGAAATAGATCCTTACAATAAGCAGAGTATTAAACTGCGCGGAATGAGATCTCAGTTGGGATTTTATCCCCTTCCCAGTACATTAGTGACGAAATATTTGACGCAATTTCTCGATAAATATCCGCAAATTCACCTTCAGGATCACGCATCACCGTTGGTTGACCACGATCTAAGTCTTCACGCAGTGAGATATGCAATGGAATTTGCCCTAACAGTTTAGTGTTATATTTCTCAGCGAGTTTCTCTGCACCACCGGTACCAAAAATCGGCTCGACATGCCCACAATTGCTACAGATATGTGCGCTCATGTTTTCCACAATGCCAAGGACAGGGACATTCACTTTCTTAAACATCACAATCCCTTTCATCGCATCCACCAGCGCGATATCTTGTGGCGTTGTCACAACCACAGCACCTGTAACCGGAATATTTTGTGACAGCGTCAACTGAATATCCCCTGTACCCGGCGGCATATCGATAACTAAATAATCTAAATCTGGCCATAAGGTATCTTGCAACATTTGCATCAACGCTTTACTTGCCATTGGGCCACGCCAGACCATTGCGTTGTCATCAGTAACCAAATAACCGATTGAGTTTGTCGCGAGGCCATATGCCATAATCGGTGCCATGTGCTGGCCATCTGGTGATGTTGGACGTTCCATGGTAGTTCCCAGCATGTTAGGGATCGATGGACCATAAATATCCGCATCAAGAATACCGACTTTTGCCCCTTCTTGAGCTAGTGCTAACGCAAGGTTGACAGAGGTACTGGATTTACCGACCCCACCTTTACCAGAACTCACAGCCAAAATATTACGCACACCATTAATGCCAGCTAAATCATTTGCACGTTTTAGTGTCGTTATGTCGTGACGTAGTTTCCATTCAACTGCATGAGCGCCAGTAACTTGTTTCAGTTCTGCCGTTTTTTCGCTGATCAGTGCCTGAAAAGGCCCTTTCCAAACGAATGGCATCACGAGTTCGACATGCAACACATTATCCAACATTGCGCAATGATGTAATGCTTTGATAGAAATCAGATTGCGCTTCAGTGTTGGGTGTGTAAATGAAGCCAAAACAGTGGAGACTTTTTCAGTCAGCAGTTCTGGGTTGTTCTGCTCGGGGGATTTATCGTTCATCCCGGCTCCTTTATTTTATATTTTTAACACTATGATATACCCCAAATAATTCGAGGTGCAGCTCACAACAGGCTAATAAAAGCTAGCCGTATGGAAGGTGTTAAGACTAGTGTGAATATGCTAATCCCCATTCCACAACGTAACGCTACAACTTGAAGTATCACGAGTATACTTTGACTACTGTTCATCATAACAGAGAACCACAAAAATAGTGATCGCCTTCCTAACTAAAAGCCACTGAACAGCAAAAAAACCCTTTTTCGTCTGATTTGACAATTAATATCCTATTACCCTAGCAGCGAAAGTTGTGATCGGGTAACATCAAAGTCCCTTTTTAATTACGGAAGTAAGATCATTACTATGTCTCAAGTCGCGAATAAACTATTGGTAACCTGTGCGTTACCCTATGCTAACGGTTCAATCCATCTCGGTCATATTCTGGAGCACATTCAGGCTGATATTTGGGTCCGTTATCAGCGAATGCGCGGCAAAGAGGTTCACTTTATTTGTGCAGATGATGCACACGGCACACCAATCATGCTTAAAGCTCAGCAATTAGGTGTTTCTCCGGAAGATATGATTGCCGCAGTGAACCAAGAGCATCAGGAAGATTTTGCTGGTTTTTCGATCAGTTACGATAACTATCACTCCACACACAGTGAAGAAAATAAACAGTTATCAGAGCTGATCTACAGTAAATTGAAAAATAACGGTTTTATTAAAAATTGTACTATTTCACAGCTTTACGATCCTGAAAAAGGCATGTTCTTGCCTGATCGTTTTGTCAAAGGCACCTGCCCAACCTGTAAAGCAGAAGATCAATATGGCGATAACTGCGAAGTCTGTGGTGCGACTTATAGTCCGACAGAACTGATTAATCCGCGTTCCGTTGTCTCTGGTGCAACACCTGAAATGCGTGATACCGAGCACTTCTTCTTTGATTTGCCTGCCTTTAGCGACATGCTGCAAGCGTGGACACGCTCAGGCGCGCTGCAAGAGCAAGTTGCGAATAAAATGCAAGAGTGGTTTGAGTCAGGACTGCAACAGTGGGATATCACTCGGGATGCGCCATATTTTGGTTTTGAAATCCCAGATGCGCCGGGCAAATATTTTTATGTTTGGCTAGACGCCCCTATCGGTTATATGGGGTCGTTTAAAAACCTATGTGATAAACGGGGTGATATCAATTTTGATGAGTTTTGGAATAAAGACTCAAAAACCGATCTGTATCACTTTATCGGCAAAGATATCGTTTATTTCCATAGCCTATTCTGGCCGGCAATGCTTGAAGGCAGCGAATATCGTAAGCCAACTAACCTGTTTGTTCATGGTTACGTGACGGTCAATGGGGCAAAAATGTCTAAATCACGCGGCACCTTTATTACCGCGCGTTCTTACCTTGATCATTTGGATGCCGATTGCCTACGTTACTATTACGCGGCCAAGCTTTCATCACGTATCGATGATATCGACTTGAATTTAGAAGACTTTGTTCAACGCGTAAACAGTGACATCGTCAATAAAGTCGTTAACCTTGCCTCACGTAATGCCGGTTTTATTGCTAAGCGCTTTGGCGGGAAGCTGTCAGCTAAATTGGCTGACCCTGAACTATATCAGCAATTTGTTGATGCAGCCCAAACTATTGGCGAGGCTTATACAAGCCGTGAATACGGTAAAGCCGTGCGTGAAATTATGGCACTCGCAGATATTGCAAACCGCTATGTTGATGATAAAGCCCCTTGGGTTGTTGCAAAACAAGAAGGTAAAGACCAAGAGCTACAAGATATCTGTTCAATGGGTATCAATCTGTTCCGTGTGTTAATGACTTATTTGAAACCCATTCTACCAGGACTGGCAAAACGCGCAGAAGCGTTCCTCAATGTTGATCTGGCATGGGATTCCATTGCAAAGCCATTGACTGACCATGAAGTTGCACCCTTTAAAGCGCTGTTTACCCGCATTGAAATGGCGAAGGTTGATGCTATGGTTGAAGCTTCTAAAGAAAGTATTAAACCCGCTAAAGTCCTGACGGGTCCACTTGCCGATGATCCAATTCAAGAAACCATCTCCTTTGATGATTTTGCTAAAATTGATCTACGCATTGCGTTGATCAAGCAAGCTGACTTTGTTGAAGATTCTGATAAGTTATTGAAACTACAATTAGATATTGGTGGCGAGACGCGTCAAGTGTTCTCTGGTATTCGCAGTGCCTACCCTGACCCGAAAGCATTAGAAGGTAAACTGACGGTCATGGTGGCAAACTTAGCACCTCGAAAAATGCGCTTTGGTATGTCTGAAGGTATGGTGATGGCTGCGGGTCCTGGTGGGAAGGATATTTACCTACTTAGCCCTGATAGCGGTGCTCAACCAGGAATGCAAGTAAAATAAAATAACGCAACCTACTCTGGAAAGAGTTAATTATTAAGCGAAAAGCGGAGAATGATGAATTCTCCGCTTTTTTTATCACCTTTTAACTGTGATCTGTAGCACAATAATAAAGTTAATTGTATGATGAATGCACTTAGCATAATAGGACGGGTCTCATGTCATTAAAACAAGTGCTGATAACCGGATGGCAGTATTTACGTGCTTTTGTCATACTTTATCTCTGCCTAATCATTGGGAACTTGTTATCAACACTACTGCCATTTTCTGTTCCCGGTAGCATCATCGGTATGTTAATACTGTTTGTGTTACTCGCTTTACAAATTATTCCTGCGCATTGGGCGCAACCGGGTTGCTCACTTTTGCTAAAAAATATGACACTGCTGTTCGTACCCATCGGTATTGGCATCATGAACTACTACAGTCAATTAAGTCAGCAACTGGTTCCCATTCTTGTAGCCTGCTTTATCAGTACGTTAGTGGTGATGGTGGTGGTAGCTTTTAGTTCTCACTACATCCATAAAGAGCGTCAAATCGTTGGGGCAAAGCCAGATGAGGTCCCCCTTCCCCCTGAAGAACCGACAAAAATACCAACAGATAATCAGCAAGATAAGGGGAATGGCAAATGTTAGAGCATATTTGGTGGTCACTACCGTTAACGATCGCTGTTTTTTATCTGGCACGGTTTTTATCGGTTAAATTAAAACTCCCACTGTTGAATCCATTATTAGTTGCGATAGCGATTATTGTGCCATTGCTGATTTTCACTCATACCCCCTATGAGCACTATTTCGCGGGCAGTAAAATTCTGAATGACCTATTGCAACCTGCTGTTGTTGCATTGGCATTTCCACTTTATGAGCAAATGCATCAAATTCGTGCCCAATGGAAATCTTTATTCAGCATATGTTTAGCCGGTAGTTTAGTCGCTATGTTTACTGGTACAGCCATTGCTTTATGGTTAGGTGCAACACCTGATATTGCGGCATCAGTATTACCAAAATCTGTTACAACACCGATTGCAATGGCTGTTGCTGATTCTATTGGTGGTATTCCCGCGATTAGTGCAGCTTGCGTCATTTTTGTTGGGATGTTAGGTGCTATGTTTGGCCATTCATTGTTCGATGCTTTACGTATTCGAACACATGCCTCACGAGGACTGGCTATGGGCACAGCGTCTCATGCTTTAGGAACAGCTCGTTGTGCAGAAATTAATTATATTGAAGGTGCTTATAGTTCTTTAGCATTAATGACCTGTGGGATTATTACATCCTTACTCGCCCCGTTTATCTTCCCTGTCATACTTCATCTTTTCGGCTAGACTCAATACAACGAAGAGAGGCTTATCGCCTCTCTCACTCTTTTTTGCATCAAAAACTTGAGATACATCTCTCAATTATAAAATTTGTTTCATTCATTTCACAAAAATAGTGACTGCGATCACATATGAGAGTATGGCTTATTACATATACTCTCAATCATTCGAGGTATAGTTAAACGACGAGAAAAGGAGTCGCTAGGAAGCTAAACACCATACCTCAACATAAAGCGCCGCCATTGAGTATAGAATGTAAGCAAGTCATTAGGAGAGCAACTCATGCATTCAAGATTTAAGTCCGCTTGGTCTCAACTTCCAGAAAAGTTACAAACTGCGCTCAGACCTATTATTGATACACCTGACTTTCAAGCGATGCTGAGTGCCGAACACGTTAATCAGATTAAAACTGATTGCGGTTATAGTGACAGCGAGCTGGCATTTTTATTATTACCCTTCGCCGCCGCCTATGCCGTTACCCCAATTTCACACTTTAATGTGGGCGCAATTGCCCGTGGTGTGAGTGGTAATCTGTATTTCGGTGCTAATATGGAGTTCAGTGGTGTCGCTATCGCTCAAACTATCCACGCCGAGCAGTGTGCAGTGACACATGCGTGGTTAAAGGGCGAAAAACAATTAGCGTCGATCACCGTCAACTATACGCCATGTGGTCATTGCCGACAGTTTATGAACGAATTACGGGGTGGTGGCCAAATCGCAATCCACTTACCAGAACGCCAACCAGCAACATTGCATGATTACTTGCCCGATTCATTTGGTCCATCTGACTTAGAAATCACAACGCTACTGCTGGATACCGTTGATCATGGTTACAGTACGCCTAGCCGTAACCGGTTATTATGTGCTGCTATTGAAGCTGCAAACCAGTCACACGCACCTTATAGTCAATCCCATTCAGGCATTGCACTACAGCTAAAAGATGGCTCATTATTTACTGGCCGCTATGCCGAAAATGCCGCATTCAACCCAAGTCTACCGCCACTGCAAGCGGCATTGATTATGGTTAATTTGGCAGGTAAAGATATGCATGCCATTGAACAAGCGGTGTTAGTTGAAAAACAAGATGCTATCGTTAAGCAGTGGTGTATAACTGAAAATACATTGCAGGCGCTCGGTTGCCAGCAAAAAGAGGTCATTTATCTCGATTAATTGTTTATCTGTTTAACTGCCGCCAAATAAAATAGCGGCAGTTTTATTCATATAGACTTTAACAATCGATAATAAAATCAAGAGAAGATCAACATACTTAAAATATAAGCACATCTCATCATACGTGTATTGCGATATAGCGTAAAAACACCAAAAAAAAAATTAAATGCGGCTATAGTCGACATATCAAATCAATATGTCATTATATTTTGAGAATTATCAACCTCCTCTTCTTATCTTTAAGCCTTGATAAACGGTCGATTAACCATTCTGCCTTTTAACTATTGAGATACCATCAATGGCAGTAATCGCAAAACAAGCCTGTATCAAACCGATAGACAGTGGTCATAGATAAAATTCAATGAATAACGTTAGTTTGACATTATCATACTTTATTTTAATATCGCTATATTCTCTACGAATAAATTAATTTTATCACGCCTTTAAATTCTATTTATCAATATGTATATTTTATGCTTCAGATATTTAGCAACCTATTATCGTCATTCATTATTGAAAGCTAATGACAATATTTTAAATAAATATATACGTTAATGTAGCACAAGGCATCGCACTTTATTATTTGAGCCTATTGCTCGTTTCCACTGTTCGTCGCTTTTTTGGTGCTTTTGACTCCTCTTAAGCGCACTGTGCTGGCGCTAAGCATCCTAGGTTATCCTTACCCTTTAAGTCGTACAATTTCCCTTTTGGTTTAAGTCTTCTATTATATTGTTTATTATGCAAATAATATAAATTAACATTTATTTTAACTCTTTGTATCAATAATCACTGTACATATTTTTTGTTTGCCTTAGGATCTATCCCGACTGTTGTTTTTTAATCGTCCGAAGAGTGATATTTCATGGAACATGAATACGAAACAAAACGCCCTCTGTACATTCCTTATGCAGGCCCTATCCTGCTCGAGTTTCCTTTGCTAAACAAAGGAAGTGCTTTTAGTGAAGAAGAACGCGCTAGCTTTAACCTTTATGGCCTACTGCCAGAGCAAGTTGAAACTATTGAAGAACAAGTTGAGCGTGCCTATCGCCAATTAATTGATTTCAAAACTGACATCGATAAGCACATTTACTTAAGAAATATTCAAGATACCAACGAGACCTTGTTTTATCGCTTGATTGATGCCCATCTTACAGAAGTGATGCCAATCATTTATACCCCTACTGTTGGTGAAGCGTGTGAACATTTCTCTGATATCTATCGCCGTGCACGTGGTTTATTCATCTCTTATCCAAACCGTGAATATATTGATGATATGCTGCAAAATGCCACCAAACAAAATGTTAAAGTGATCGTTGTCACTGACGGTGAGCGTATTTTAGGTTTAGGCGACCAAGGCATTGGTGGTATGGGTATCCCTATCGGCAAGCTCTCACTTTACACCGCCTGTGGTGGTATTAGCCCAGCGTATACATTACCAATTGTCATTGATGTGGGAACCAATAATCCACAACGCCTCAATGATCCTCTATATATGGGATGGCGCCATCCACGTATTACTGGTGAAGAATACGACCAGTTTATCGATGAGTTTATTCAAGCGGTGAAACGTCGTTGGCCAAATGTTTTATTGCAATTTGAAGATTTTGCACAAAAAAATGCCATGCCATTGCTCAATCGCTATCGCGATGAGCTTTGCTGCTTTAATGATGATATTCAAGGTACTGCGGCTGTCACATTGGGAAGCTTAATTGCTGCCAGCCATGCTGCGGGCAGTAAATTAAGTGATCAACGCGTTACCTTTTTAGGTGCAGGCTCTGCTGGCTGCGGTATCGCCGAGCAAATCATTGCTCAGATGAAATCTGAAGGGCTAAGTGATGAACAAGCGCGTTCACGCATTTACATGGTTGACCGTTTTGGTTTATTGACTGATAAACTGCCTAATCTACTTGATTTCCAAAGCAAACTAACCCAAAACAGCAATCATTTAAGCGATTGGGATGTCAATAGCGATTCTATCTCTTTATTGGATGTCGTACGTAATGCAAAACCAACGATCCTAATCGGTGTGTCTGGCCAAGCCGGTCTGTTTACAGAAGAGATCATCAAAGAGATGCATAAACACTGTGAACGTCCTATCGTGATGCCACTCTCTAACCCAACATCACGAGTAGAAGCCCGCCCAGAAGATATTATTAATTGGACAGACGGTAAAGCATTAGTCGCAACAGGAAGCCCATTCTCGCCAGTTTCTTATAAAGAGAAAATCTTCCCAATTGCTCAGTGTAACAACTCCTACATCTTCCCAGGTATTGGCCTTGGCGTTATCGCGTCAGGTGCAAAACGTGTCACAGAAGCAATGTTGATGGCAGCAAGCCGTGCATTAGCTGAGTGTTCACCACTGGCAAAAGAAGGTGAAGGCCCACTGTTACCACTATTGTCTGATATCCAACAAGTGTCACGCATTATAGCAAAACAAGTCGCTAAAGAAGCTCAAGTGCAAGGTGTTGCAACAGTAACATCAGATAGTGCATTAGATGAAGCGATCGAGCGTAACTTCTGGAAACCTGAATACCGGACTTATAAACGGACTTCATTCTAAGATAATAAGGGCACCTTAAGGTGCCCTAGATAATTCCACCAGTAATTATCTTTTATCATCAATCTAAAAATAGCTTTCATGTCTCAGTGAGTGAATATTGGCATTCATTTATTGATGAGTTGTTATTTGTCATCATAAGATCTCATTATACCTATTTGTAGTGAATAATGATCCATCATGTTATGTTCATCAATATCGCTATCCTTCTAGTAGAAAAAGAAAAATCACTGAATTTAATTAAAACGTTTATTGGGTAAGAATAAAAAAGAGAAATGTTTTTTTAACGTCGTTAGCGCATAATGATTGATTCATATATAACGTCTAAATCTCATACTTCTTTCTCTAATTCTTGAGCCGACTTAAATTTAAATTCATTACGTATGTACTTTGCTGTGCTAATGATGCTTTTCATCATAAAATAGCCGTGATATACCGCCGTATTTTTATTAAGATCGTTATCTTTAAAGAGGGGGAGTTGAGATGATAGGACAACAAAGGCATACACTAAAATCACGCTCTTTCTTACGGGCAATGGCTCTCACGCTGATCCTTGTCCTGCTGAATATTGCCGTCTATTTCTATCAAATTGCTTTCGCTTCTCCCCTCGAATCACGGGAAAATAACTTAATACTGTTTGGTGCGAATGTTTACCAATTATCATTAACCGGAGATTGGTGGCGTTACCCTATTAGTATGATATTACATTCAAACGGGATGCATTTAGCTTTTAACTGCTTAGCGTTATTTGTGATTGGCATAGAATGTGAACGTGCTTATGGTAAATTAAAAGTATTAGCTATTTATATTATCTCAGGTGTCGGAGCGGCGCTATTTAGCGCCTATTGGCAATATTACGACACGATAAACAATCAAATATGGTCAGACAATACGGTTTATATCATCATTGGTGTAGGTGCTTCCGGTGCAATTATGGGGCTTGCGGCTGCATCCGTCATCTATTTGCTAAAAGCGATTAATAAGCCACACCCTCACCCTGTCATACACTCAAAGCAAAAGCGCCAACTCTATAATATTATTGCAATGATCGCATTAACGCTGGTAAATGGTTTGCAATCTGGTGTTGATAATGCTGCCCATATTGGAGGGGCTATTATTGGTGCATTAATCAGTATCGGCTATGTTTTAGTGCCCAAAAAGTCAGCGATGACGAGTGTTAGCATCACGGTTATTGCCGTGCTCCTGCTTGCGTTAGCGATCCACTCTTTTTCATTTTCTACAGATGAAAATTTACTGTATGAACGTCAATTTATTTATCAAGAGATCAATAAAGAACTTCACATGGCACATAAATAAAGTATTAAAGGAGATCATGCCTGCATGATCGCTTTTAGGGTCATCATAATTGCGCTACATAATATCAGCAACAATGTCATATATTGAAAAGCTCTTTCTGACAGCTTGATTAATAAATATTTAGCTAATGGCATCACCAATAATGCACCGATACACAAAGTTAGCGCCAATTTGAGATTTGTATACCCATTTTGGGCATAAGCCAATGCAGAAGCGCCCGATAAGACTGTTGTAACAACAATTGAAGTTCCAATAGCTTGCTTAATATTTAATTGCATATAACGCAACAACATCGGTAAAACGACAATGCCCCCACCAACCCCCGTTGCACCAAGTACGATTCCCGCAATTACCGCTGGTAATGCCATTGTTTGAAATGGATTTCCTTGAGCAATATTTTTTTGAATCGGTGCAGCATAAAACATTCGATGAACAAATAAATACAATGAAAAAATAATTGCGGCAGCAACAAGTAGGTTAATTGCCCATTCAACCGTCTTTTGATATTCAGGGAAACTTCCTAACCAAGCAACCAATAAGCTCGACAAAAATGTGCTTGGCAACATAATTGCTAACACAATAGCCGCGCCCTTTAATGGGATATTCCCTAATCTAAAATGCATATACGAGGATGATACCTTCATCAACATCGACAGAAAATTAGCCGTTGCAACAGCGGCTAATGCATTAAGCCCAAAAAAATAAGTCAAGATGGGCAAAACGATCACACCACCACCGACGCCAGTTGTACTAATAATTAAGCCAATCAATGCACCGATGGCTAATTCAGTTAAAATCACGATACCTTATCCTGCTTTACATAAATGCTCATCATTTCTTCTATGATACGTTATTTATATCTTGATTAACGAGCGTTAAGTATTTAAAAAATAAAGTGTCGAATACAACCATTTGCAAAATTTGAGGTGTGATTATGCCAAATTGAGAAGGCTGTTCATCATAAAAATAAGGCAGTACTATATCCGCTAAACGTGCCGACTCATCTTGCCCAAAACGGGTTATCGCCACGATGGTACAACCTTTTTGTTTAGCTGTTTTTAGCATGCCATTCATATCGGGCTTATTACCCGTTGCAGTGACTGCAATCACAAGATCATGCGCATTCAAATTAACTGAATAGCTAAGTTGCATATAGAGGTCTGGACTAAATAAAACATCTTTATTTGCATTAATCAGTTTATGAAAAATATCATTCGCAACAATAGTCGAAGAGCCAATTCCCAATAACACGACACGTTTTGCGGCAACCATCTGTTGCGCAATACGATCCACTATTTTAGGTTCAAGTAACTCTAATGACTTTTCAATAGCCACAGTAAACATTTGGCCGGATTTAGTAATGATCTGATTTGTATCATCATAATAGGTTAGATTACTATACTCGTTTTTTATTCTATGTTGTTTTTCATCAGATAAGTAATCGACCTTAAACTCGGGATACCCACGATAACCCATTTGACGAGCAAAACGAATCACCGATGCACTACTGACACCCGCTGCCTGAGCAAGTTCAGCAACATTCATTGCAAGATGGCTCATATGACTGCTATCTAACAAAAAACTGGCGATACGTTGTTCAGTGCCTTTTCCCCTAGTGAGTAAACATTCCAACTTTACCCTCATTGTCGACATACCTATTCCTTCTTGTTATTTTTATCAAAAAAACCAGTTTTGACATAGCAACAAGTCCAATACTCTTTTTCTTAATATTATGATTTTAATTACTTTATTTAGTCTAACTCTGAGATTAAGACGCGATTTTTTTATACTAAAATACGAATAATATTTTTATATAAGTAGAATATCTAAATGTCGTGATTATGCTGCCTTTCATCGCTCTGACTCTGACAAATAAGCCCTCACAATATTTTCAGCTAGAAACGTATATTATCTCCAAAAGCATTATATTTTATAAACAGAACAAGTAATGAGCTTTGATTTAAACACCAAAAAAATTTCTTTTTCTCCTAACTTGCGTACTCCTCTTCATCGCAATCAATGCGGATGCCATTTTTATCTCAAATTTCCTCCAATAGCTGTTTGCGATCTCAATCACGAGTTATTAACGATTTGTTAACTTTTCTGTGATCCAGACAGTTTTTCTTTTCTTTTCTCTCCGAATCCATTTGCTCATTACAATTATCTCATCTATTAATACAATTCATATCAACTAACGATACAGATTAACAAAAAGATTATTTTGCGGCCGATAAAAATAGAATCCTAATAATCAGCCTGCGATTAATAACACTGGAGAAACGGTTATGTTGAGTATCCTAGGTATTATTCTTTCCCTACTGATGTTGATGTATTTTGCTTACCGTGGCGTAAGCGTTTTACTGCTCGCTCCTATCCTAGCGCTATTTGCTGTGGTGATGAGTGGAGATATCACACACTTATTTGGTGTCTACACACAGGTCTTTATGACTGGTCTAGGCGGCTATGTCATAAAGTATTTTCCATTGTTTTTACTGGGTGCCGTCTTTGGGAAGTTGATGGATGATTCAGGCTCAGCTCAATCTATCGCCTATTCATTGGTCAAAAAATTAGGTGGTCACCGTGCGCTACTCGCCGTCGTTATTACTTGCAGTATCTTGACTTACGGTGGGGTCTCATTATTTGTGGTTGGCTTTGCTATCTTCCCTATTGCAGCTGCAATTTTTCATGCTGCCGCTATTCCTAAACGCCTAATCCCTGGCGCTATTGCCCTTGGCTCACTCAGCTTTACGATGACTGCTTTACCAGGAACGCCTGCGATTCAAAACACCATTCCTATGCCATTTTTTGGAACCGATGCTTTCGCGGCTCCCGGTCTTGGCTTGATTGGTTCTGCCGTGATGTTTGCGGCTGGCTATGGCTGGTTGAGCTATCGTGTCCGTAAAGCCAAACATGCCGCAGAAGGCTACGGGGATATTTATCATGCACCAGAAAAGCATACTGATGATGAACACCATCATTTACCTGCACTATGGAAAGCCCTGTTGCCAATCGTATTAGTTGTCTCCAGTAACTATGCACTCAGCAAACTCATTCCTCTAATGAATACCGAATACCTCTCTGATGCTAAATATGGACATGCCAGCTTAAATAGCGTTTTAGGCTTGTGGGCGATTATCGGCGCGCTGGTACTTTCTTGTGTCACGATCATTTTACTGAATTGGTCACGCTGGAAAGATTTGAAAGAAACCATGAACAAAGGTGTGATGGGTTCGTTATTACCTATTTTCAATACCGCGTCAGAAGTTGGATATGGTGCAGTCATCGCCTCGCTCGCGGCATTTGCCGTAATCAGTAATTATTTACTCAGTATCTCCGCTGGCAATGTGCTAATTTCCGAAACAATTGTCATTAGCATGCTTGTCGGTACAACAGGTTCCGCTTCCGGTGGCTTGAGTATCGCTCTTAGTATGATGGGGGAACACTTTTTACAACTTGCTGAAGCAACAGGCATCTCTCCTGAATTACTACACCGAGTTGCAGCTATGGCTTCTGGCGGTCTTGATACCTTACCGCACAACGGCGCGGTGATTTCACTACTTGCTATCTGCGGTCTAACTCACAAACGTTCCTATCTCGATATTTTCATGGTGACCGTCATTGGCAGTCTGTTAGGACTCATTGCTGTTATCTCCCTTGGCTCAATATTTGGCTCATTCTAAAACAAAAGGAAATGGTTATGTCTACGATTGTGCTACCAAGAACACTTGAAATTGGTCATAATTCAATCAAGCGTCTACCGAATATCTTACAAGGCCTAAATTGCCGTAAACCTTTGATTGTAACAGATAAGATGATGGTTAAGCTCGGTTACCTGAGTGATTTACAATCGATATTATCTCAGGCAGGTATTGAAAGTGATGTCTATTCAGACACCGTTCCTGAACCGACTGCGGCCTCTATTCAAGCCGGTATTGATAAAGTCCGAAGTGCCGATTTTGATGCTGTCGTTGCACTTGGGGGTGGCAGCCCAATCGACAGTGCAAAAGCAATTGCAGTGATCGGTAAATTGGGGGGAGTTATCAATGAATACCGGTTTCCTCGACAAGTCGAGGAGCAAGGTCTTCCCATTGTTGCTATTCCTACGACGGCGGGAACAGGCTCCGAATGTACCAGAGTCACCATCATTACGGATGAGAAAACGGATGAAAAACTAATGTGTATGGGCACCGGTTTTATGCCCATCGCCGCTATCGTTGATTACAATTTAACACTGAGTGTTCCTGCCAGAACAACAGCTGATACGGGTATCGATGCAATGACACATGCCATCGAAGCTTATGTAAGCCGTAAGGCGAATTTATATTCAGACAGCCAAGCGCTGTGTGCCATGAAGCTCATCGGCCCTAATTTACGTAAAGTTTATCATAATGGTAACGATAAACAGGCTCGTGAAGCCATGATGCTAGGCTCAACACTTGCTGGCGTTGCTTTTTCTAATGCTTCCGTAGCACTCGTACATGGTATGAGCCGCCCTATTGGTGCCTTTTTTCATGTTCCACATGGTCTTTCTAATGCCATGTTACTTCCTGCCGTCACTCGCTTTTCATTAAATGCAGCAAAAGCACGCTATGCGACATGTGCCCGTACATTAACCTTTGCACAAGAGACAGATAGCGATGATGTCGCCTGCGAAAAGCTGATTAATACCCTTGTCGAACTCAACAAGGAACTTTCTGTTCCAACACCAGCGGAATTTGGCATTGATAAGCAACATTTTTTCTCAGTTGTCGACACCATGGCAAAACAAGCGGAAGCCTCAGGTTCACCAGGTAATAACCCGCGAGTTCCAACTGTTGATGAAATGATCGCTATCTACGCACAACTTTGGGATTAAAAACTGAATTAATTGGAGAAATAAAATGAATATCGTCGGACACCTAATTCATGGTGCAATCAATGAAACCCATTCACGCTTACAAGATATTTATAATCCAGCTACCGGAGAAGTGAGCCGTCAGGTCGCTATCGCACCAAAAGCTACCGTCGAAGATGCAATCGATGCGGCTCACAAAGCATTCCCACAATGGCGCGATACACCACCGATGAAACGTGCACGCATCATGTTTCGTTATAAACAGTTACTCGAAGAGCGTGCCGATGAGATTTGTCGATTAATAGGTCAAGAGCACGGTAAAATTGTGCACGATGCTGCCGGTGAGTTACAAAGAGGCATTGAAAACGTCGAGTATGCTTGTAGTGCACCAGAACTCTTAAAAGGTGAGTTTAGCAAAAATGTGGGGCCTGGCATTAATTCGTGGAGTGATTTCCAACCTCTAGGGGTTGTCGCTGGGATCACCCCCTTTAATTTCCCTGCGATGGTGCCATTATGGATGTATCCATTAGCACTCGTTTGCGGGAATACCTTTGTCTTGAAACCTTCAGAGCGTGACCCAAGCGCCACCCTATATATAGGCCAACTGCTAAAAGAAGCAGGTTTACCTGATGGGGTCTTTAATATTGTTAATGGTGATAAAGAAGCTGTTGATACGTTATTGACTGATAAACGCGTCAAAGCTGTTAGCTTTGTTGGTTCAACCCCTGTTGCACAATACATTTATGCGACAGCTACGGCACATGGCAAACGTTGCCAAGCTCTCGGAGGCGCTAAAAACCATGCCATTGTTATGCCAGATGCCGATATGGAAAACGTGGTTAACTCACTCTTAGGTGCTGCTTTTGGATCATCGGGTGAGCGCTGTATGGCTTTATCCGTGGCTGTTGCCATTGGTGATGAAATCGCTGATGAGTTGGTCAGTCAGTTACAAGAACGGATGTCTACCCTAAAAATGGGAGTTTACAGTGATAAACATAACGATTTCGGCCCCGTTATCACTCGAGAACATCAACAAAAAGTCATTGGGCATATCACTAGTGCAGAAAAGCAAGGGGCAAAAATTATTGTCGATGGACGAAATGCCAAGGTAGCAGGCCATGAAAACGGCTTCTTTGTTGGCGCTACACTTATCGATAACGTCACCACCGCTATGGATAGCTATCAAGCTGAAATTTTTGGCCCAGTTCTGCAAGTGATCCGCGCTAAATCGATGCAAGAAGCCATGGATATTATTAATGAGCATGAATATGGTAATGGTACTTGTATTTATACCCGTGATGGTGAGGCAGCGAATTATTTTGCAGACTATATCCAAGTGGGCATGGTTGGGATCAATATTCCATTACCTGTACCAGTTGCCTATCATAGCTTTGGGGGGTGGAAAAACTCACTATTTGGTGACCTGCACGCTTACGGGCCAGATGGTGTCCGTTTCTATACCCGCCGTAAAACAATTACTCAGCGTTGGCCTTCAGCAAACTTACGTGAAGGCGCTGAGTTTTCAATGCCGACAATGAAGTAAAATTTAACGCATAGCTTCTCATCTTTTGCTTGATGAGAGGCTATTTTCTTCCCTCCTTCCCTCTATCACTCTTGCTTCACACCTGCGATAATGCCACCATGGCAAAAAATTTATGTTAAGAGAAACCGTCTATTGAATACACAGCATGATAAAAGTTCAGCCGTAACACGCGTTTTGGCCATTTTGGAGCACATTGCAAAATCTGATAATCCTCTTTCACCTGCTGATATTGCTCATGATCTGGCTATCCCTAAACCGACTGTTCATCGTCTTCTTGCTCAACTTAAGCAAGATGGTTATCTACAAATGAATTTAAGAGGGCTTTGGGAACCGGGAAATCGCTTACTCCAGATATCGCAAGGTGTTTGGAATAGTGTTCGTTTTAAGTCTGCACGCCAAGTCATACTGAGAACACTGGCAAACAATATCAATGAAACCTGTGGAATTTCAGTGCCGAATGGCTTAGAAATGCTGTACTACGAAAGAATTCAAACCAATTGGCCACTACAAATTAACTTACCGGAAGGCAGTCGTACGCCGCTTTGGTGTACAGCCAGTGGTAAGCTGTACCTTGCAAGCCTTAGCGAAGCCAAACGACAAAGCTTGTTAAAAGCCCTCCCTATTCATCAAATGACACGCAATACGCTAGTTGACATGTTTGAATTAAATGCTCAACTCGATAAAATCGCTCAAACTCAAATCAGTACGGATAATGAAGAGTTTATTGATGGGATGGTAGCCTGTGCAGTACCTGTAAAAGATGAGAAGAATCGGTTAATTGCTTGCATTTATACGCATGCACCATCAATTCGAACCCCTCTAGGATCTCTACTTGAACATGTTCCTGTAATGCAACAATCGGCACTTGCGCTGAGCCAACTCGAACACTGTTAAATCTATTGACAGGATTTTACGTTGCTCAACTTGCTTCCCCCATTTAAGTCAAGTAGCCTTATCATTACGACTATTATTATGAAGGCAAGGACAATGAGGAAACGTCTGCTTTATGGTCTAATAACTATTTTAGGGATAACTTTAGTCACTATTATTTTACTTGACCGCTGGATCGCTTGGGAAACTGCCCCTTATATCTATGAAAAAGTTGAAGAGCTGCCCGCACGTGATGTCGGGATGGTTTTAGGGACATCGAAATATTATTCGACAGGCGCTCAAAATTTATACTACCACTACCGAATCCTAGGTGCCGCAGATGCTTACCATAGCGGAAAAGTAAAATATTTACTGCTAAGTGGTGATAATGGCGCTCATAGTTACAATGAACCGATTACCATGCGCAAAGATTTAATCAAGGCCGGTGTTCCCGCCTCTAAAATTGTTCTCGATTTTGCAGGTTTTAGAACGTTAGATTCTGTTGTTCGTACTCGCAAAGTATTTGATACGGATAATTTCACGATTATCACTCAGCGCTTTCATTGTGAAAGAGCCTTATTTATTGCTAAACATAAAGGTATCGATGCACAGTGTTTAGCTGTACCAACGCCAAAAGCCATGTTTAAGGTAAGAGTACGTGAAGTATTTGCACGGTTAGGGGCATTGGCTGATCTCTATATTTTAAATCGTGAGCCTAAGTTTTTAGGGGAACAAGAATCCATTCCTGCACCAATCAAAATGCCTGAGGGAATGAAGGGTTATCCTGCCGTTTCACCCGATGAAGTAAATAAAATTTAATCCTTTTTATTCATTAGGCAGTTATCAAACATAACTGCCTAAATGCTACAGCTTTAGATATCTACAAAAATAAACATGGACATGGATTGGCAGTAGAAAAAGTGATCATTGTTACGCACTCTATGGGGGGCTAGTAGCTCGCTACGCAATAAATCCACCTGAATCAGTAACGTTCAAAGGTTGTCAAGATAAGGTGTTAGGTGTCGTGCATGGCGTTATTCCTGATTTGGGGTCACCTGCTGCTTATCGACGAATGAAAACAGGAGCTGGAAAGGAAGGGATTGCAGGCAAAGTTTTAGGGAGTTCAGCTAAAAAGTTAATGCCTGTTTTGGCGAGGGCTACAGCTGCTCTTCAACTATTGCCTTCCCCTAAATATAAGTCTCCATGGCTTAAAGATGATGATAGTTACCCAAAAACAGTAAGCTCAGACCCATTCACTGATATTTACTTGCGTAATGATGTTTGGTGGAAATTATATCAATCAAACATTATTGACTCGAAAGAGACTAACGTTGATGATAATTGGAAGTCTTACGTTAAATTGATAAATGAAGATGTTAGAAGTTTTATGGAGCATCAAGAGAAAGGAAAATATCATCCTAATACCTATGCGTTTTATGAGCATACAAAGCCTTCCGATGGCTCCGTAAAGTGGCATATCACGTCAATTACGTCCCCGAAAGATATGCATGACAGCAATAAAACAATCCCTAATAACTACCGTGAAGTGCCTTTACCGTTTAACCGCTCTCGTCTTTATGAGTTAAAAGCCTCAAATTCTGCGGGGGATGGTACGGTTCCTGTGGAATCCTTGAAAACAATCCAGCGTCAAAATGGGCAGTCCATTAAAAGTGTGTTAGCCACGAATGTTGACCATCAAGGGGCTTATGAAGTCAAAAACCTTGACGATATTCATCAACGTCCTGCATTGCAATTTACCCTGCGTGCTATCGCTAAAATGGTTCAAGAGGTGCCTGCATGTTGATAAAGACCGCGTTACGCGCAATCAGCTTTTCTTTAGGCGTGGTGTTTTTTATTCCGACGTTGTATGCAAATCCCATTGTTAAAAAGGACGCTGTTATGGTTGAACCGTTATTTTCGAAAACAAAACCGCAATGTGCGGGAATTTATGTGGTGGATGTTCCTGAGTCTTTTAATAATGGCACACATAAAGCCACGTATGATGATTTTGATATTGAAAGCCAATTTATTTATCCGCCGGCATTCAAGCAACGTATTGCATTACGTGAAGAGGCGCTTAGAAATCAAAAAACCAGTCAGAAAAATGCTCCAGCATTGAAAGAAGTTATTCAGCTTCCCGACAATCAAGGGGTGATCTTTGATAAAAATCAAAGTGGAACAGATGATTCTTACCGAACATTAGAGGCTCATGTGTATATCAACCATATAGCCTTTATTATAACTATCGATATTCTTGATTTGTCCGCCCCTAAATATGCCAAAGATAGAGATGATTATTTAAGTTATGGATTTGCTGAGTTTAAATTGAATGACAAACCCTCTAAATTAGCGGCAATGCGTTCGTTGATTTCGCGATTAAGCGGGCGATTAGATCATGATATTCCAACCGATAAAGGGTGGTGTATTCCTAATGGATTTATTGCGGATGACGGTAGAGAGCACAAAGTTGTTGTGGGGCTTAGCTATGAAAATGACGATTTACTCTTTGGTATCAATACGAATAATGCAATGATTGCCGACGGGGATACCTTTTTTGGTCGAAGTGATGCAATTGACGATGCTTTAAAAGCGTCAAGTATGAAAACCTTAAAAAAATATGCGTCTATGGCGAATGGTATTCCATTTGAAGCATGGCTTTTTGATGGCACTCAAAATTATGAACAGAAAACGTTAAAGGTCTACGACTTTACTCTTTATGCTAATGAAGCTGTTGCAACAGTGTGGAAGCCGTTAATCAAGTTAGGTCTTAATAGCAAGTATAAACAAACTCGCTATAGCGAAGCTCAAATGGTCGAAATTTGGGATCGGATTATAGGCTCTCTACGTTATAAACCGAACGCGTTTTAATGTTTTTCTGTGCGGCAATGATTGTCTCATTATCGCTCATATTTAACATAAATATGCTTGCATGCCCTACTACTGTAGCTCCAATTGAGTAATGTCACTTTTTGCGGCATAAAGGAGTAAACCTTTTGCCGCGATAAGGACATTCAAAATCACCTGTTTGACATAATGGATCTTATCGGTGCCGAAAAATTGGACATCCCAGATGGAACCTTAAGCTAAATTACGCTATTCTATTTTTCTTAATGATTCGTCAAAAGGATTAGCGTCATGTCAGAGAAAGATACCCCAGATATGAGCGAATGCCTGCACGTTTCCTATTACCACCCTCAATGGGATGAAAAAGGAAAATGCCATTGGAAAGGGGTTGGGCTTCAACACCAATCCCTTAATCCAGAAGCCAAATGCGTGGTTCCCCCAACCAAAATTATTCCAGTCATTTTTTTGCCTGGGGTGATGGGCAGTAATTTGAAAGCAACCTCGGCTGGTAGTAATTTTTTAGAAGGTGATAAGATTTGGCGGGGGGATAACGAGATCGAAGTTTATGTGGACTGGGCTAAGCTAAAAGGTCAAGAACGACGAGAATTGTTAAACCCTAAAACCACAACGGTCGATAATCGCGGAGTCATTAATTCGAACGTGTACTCGTTAATTACAGATGATGGCTTGGGGGATTGTGGAACACTCCTTCAACCGAGAAAAGAGCGAGGTTGGGGCGAAATTCTCAATTTTAGCTATGGGAATACATTGAGCGTGCTTCAAGGCGCATTGTTAGATGATTGGCAAAAAGCCGCCAGACGGCGTGCTGATGGTAAAGATGGCATCAGCGGCAATCCGAAAGAGAATGGCATTGTGCGTCAGTTGTGCAATACCGTGTTCGGCACTGAAGATAAAAATGAAGATTGCTTAACCGAAAAAGAAGCCAGTCATTTTTTGAATTTTCTCTATCCTTTGCATGTGTTTGGGTATAACTGGTTGGAAGATAATGCCATTTCTGCTGCCAAGTTGGTGGAGTATATAGATAAAACCCTCCGATATTACCAAAGCCAAGATGGACACGGACATGGTCTTGCGATTGAAAAAGTGATTTTAGTCACTCATTCCATGGGAGGATTAGTGGCTCGTTATGCCATGAATCCGCCAGACGATGCCGAATTTAAAGGGTGTCAGGATAAGGTGTTAGGCGTTGTTCATGGCGTCATTCCGGATTTGGGGTCACCTGCCGCCTATCGCCGGATGAAAGTGGGTGGAAAACAAGAAGGATTGGCGGGCATTGTCATGGGCAAGTCTGCCGAAGAATTGATGCCGGTATTAGCCCGCGCCCCTGCGCCTTTACAGTTATTACCCGCGCCAAACTATACCAGTAATGCCCATGGAATGGCGTGGTTTAGTGTTGAAAAAGGGAATGCTGATGGCAGTGATTTAGTCTTACCCCAAAAAGGCGACCCGTTTGGGGAGATTTATCTGAATAAAACCTTATGGTGGCGGTTGTATGAGTCTGACATCATTGATAAAGAGGAGTCCATTAGTCGGGAAAATTGGTTGGCTTATTTTAATTTAATGGAGAAACCGGTAAGAAAGTTTATTTCATCATTAAATGTTGCTGGTTATCACCCCAACACCTATGCGTTTTATGGGCATACAAAGCCTTCCGATGGCTCCGTGAAATGGCATGTCACGTCAATTACGTACCCGAAAGATATGCATGACAGCGATAAAACAATCCCCAATAACTACCGTGAAGTGCCTTTGCCGTTTAACCGCTCCCGTCTTTATGAATTAAAAGCCTCAAATTCTGCGGGGGATGGTACGGTTCCTGTGGAATCCTTGAAAACAATCCAGCGTCAAAATGGGCAGTTGATTAAAAGCGTGTTGGCAACGGATGTCGACCATCAAGGGGCTTATGAAGTCAAAAACCTTGACGATATTCATCAACGTCCTGCATTGCGATTTACCCTGCGTGCTATCGCTAAAATGGTTCAAGAGGTGCCTGCATGTTGATGAAGACCGCGTTACGCGCAATCAGCTTTTCTTTAGGCGTGGTGTTTTTTATTCCAACGTTGTATGCAAATCCCATTGTTAAAAAGGACGCTGTTATGGTTGAACCGTTATTTTCGAAAACAAAACCGCAATGTGTGGGAATTTATGTGGTGGATGTTCCTGAGTCTTTTAATAATGGCACGCATAAAGCCACGTACGATGATTTTGATATTGAAAGCCAATTTATTTACCCGCCGGCATTCAAGCAACGTATTGCATTACGTGAAGAAGCGCTTAGGAATCAAAAAACCAGTCAGAAAAATGCCCCTGCATTGAAAGAAGTTATTCAGCTTCCCGACAATCAAGGGGTCATCTTTGATAGAAATATTTCGGGGCAAGATGATTTAGGTCGGGTATTAGAAGCCCATGTGTACCTCAATCATATCGCTTTTATTATTACAACTGAAATACTTGACCTTTCATCGGATAAATATACAGAAAGGAAGAAAATATATATTAATGCAGGGTTTACAGAAGCTGAAATGAATGACAAACCAACTAAATTAGCGGCAATGCGTTCGTTGATTTCGCGATTAAGCGGTCGGTTAGATCATGATATTCCAACCGATAAAGGGTGGTGTATTCCTAATGGATTTATTGCGGATGACGGTAGAGAGCACAAAGTTGTTGTGGGGCTTAGCTATGAAAATGACGATTTACTCTTTGGTATCAATACGAATAATGCAATGATTGCCGACGGGGATACCTTTTTTGGTCGAAGTGATGCAATTGACGATGCTTTAAAAGCGTCAAGTATGAAAACCTTAAAAAAATATGCGTCTATGGCGAATGGTATTCCATTTGAAGCATGGCTTTTTGATGGCACTCAAAATTATGAACAGAAAACGTTAAAGGTCTACGACTTTACTCTTTATGCTAATGAAGCTGTTGCAACAGTGTGGAAGCCGTTAATCAAGTTAGGTCTTAATAGCAAGTATAAACAAACTCGCTATAGCGAAGCTCAAATGGTCGAAATTTGGGATCGGATTATAGGCTCTCTACGTTATAAACCGAATGCGTTTTAATGTTTTTCTGTGCGCAATGATTGTCTCGTTATCGCTCATATTTAACATAAATATGCTTGCATGCCCTACTACTGTAGCTCCAATTGAGTAATGTCACTTTTTGCGGCATAAAGGAGTAAACCTTTTGCCGCGATAAGGGCATTCAAAATCACCTGTTTGACATAATAGATCTTATCGGTGCCGAAAAATTGGACATCTCAGGTGAAGCCTTAAGCTAGATTTCTCTACTTTTTTATTAAGGAAAATTCGAGAGGATTAGCGTCATGTCAGAGAAAGATACCCCAGAAGCCGACGAATACCAATACGTTTCCTATTACCCTCTAAATGGAATGAAAAGGGAAAAACCTGCGCCTTTACAGTTATTACCTGCGCCAAACTATACCAGTAATGCCCATGGAATGGCGTGGTTTAGTGTTGAAAAAGGGAATGCTGATGGCAGTGATTTAGTCTTACCCCAAAAAGGCGACCCGTTTGGGGAGATTTATCTGAATAAAACCTTATGGTGGCGGTTGTATGAGTCTGACATCATTGATAAAGAGGAAGCGGTTAGCCAAAATAATTGGGAAGAGTATGTTATTTTAATGAGAAAAAAAGTCCGAAGTTTTATTTCATCATTAAATGTTGCTGGTTATCACCCCAACACCTATGCGTTTTATGGGCATACAAAGCCTTCCGATGGCTCCGTCAAGTGGCATATCACGTCAATTACGTACCCGAAAGATATGCATGACAGCGATAAAACAATTCCCAATAACTACCGTGAAGTGCCTTTACCGTTTAACCGCTCCCGTCTTTATGAGTTAAAAGCCTCAAATTCTGCGGGGGATGGTACGGTTCCTGTGGAATCCTTGAAAACAATCCAGCGACAAAACGGGCAGTTGATTAAAAGTGTGTTAGCCACGAATGTTGACCATCAAGGTGCGTATGAAGTCAAAAACCTTGACGATATTCATCAACGTCCTGCATTGCAATTTACCCTGCGTGCTATCGCTAAAATGGTTCAAGAGGTGCCTGCATGTTGATGAAGACCGCGTTGCGCGCAATCTGCTTTTCTTTAGGCGTGGTGTTTTTTATTCCAACGTTGTATGCAAATCCCATTGTTAAAAAGGACGCTGTTATGGTTGAACCGTTATTTTCGGAAACAAAACCGCAATGTGCGGGAATTTATGTGGTGGATGTTCCGGCGTCTTTTAATAATGGCACGCATAAAGCCACGTATGATGATTTTGATATTGAAAGCCAATTTATTTACCCGCCTGCATTTAAACAGCGTATTGCATTACGTGAAGAAGCGCTTAGGAATCAAAAAACCAGTCAGAAAAATGCCCCTGCGTTGAAAGAAGTTATTCAGCTTCCCGACAATCAAGGGGTCATCTTTGATAAAAACCAAAGTGGTTCAGATGATATATATCGTCAATTAGAGGCTCATGTATATCTTAATCAAATCGCTTTTATTATTACTTCAGACTTTAGAGATTTTTCGGATAAAAAGCATGAAGAGCGAAAAAAACAATATTTAGCTAGAGGTTTTACTGAGGCGGAATCAAATCAGAAACCCTCTAAATTAGCGGCAATGCGTTCGTTGATTTCGCGATTAAGTGGGCGGTTAGATCATGATATTCCAACCGATAAAGGATGGTGTATTCCTAATGGATTTATTGCGGATGACGGTAGAGAGCACAAAGTTGTTGTGGGGCTTAGCTATGAAAATGACGATTTACTCTTTGGTATCAATACGAATAATGCAATGATTACCGACGGGGATACCTTTTTTGGTCGAAGTGATGCAATTGACGATGCTTTAAAAGCGTCAAGTATGAAAACCTTAAAAAAATATGCGTCTATGGTAAATGGTATTCCATTTGAAGCATGGCTTTTTGATGGCACTCAAAATTATGAACAGAAAACGTTAAAGGTCTACGACTTTACTCTTTATGCTAATGAAGCTGTTGCAACAGTGTGGAAGCCGTTAATCAAGTTAGGTCTTAATAGCAAGTATAAACAAACTCGCTATAGCGAAGCTCAAATGGTCGAAATTTGGGATCGGATTATAGGTTCTCTACGTTATAAACTGAATGCATTTTAATTCACGCTAGAGCGGTAATCCTGTTGTTAGCGCTCAGATTTTACATAATCGTGCTTATAATAACCGATGACGTCATTTTAATTATCCTAATTCAGAAATAGATAATTTACCTTAAGTGTACGATACTGTTTTTTATTTTTAATGGACAGGAATCGTGTATGAGAGGGTTTACTTTACTTTTTTTATTCTTCCACTCTTTATTTTAGGATGTTCTCCTGACGAGAAACCTAAAGAGAACATTGCCTATGTGGGCGCGAACTTATTGGGGTATAACCATGTCGCAGACACGAATATCAATTGGTTTTCGGTTAATGGTTATCGGGGACGTACCGAAGGATTTACTTGCTGTGTAATGTTACCTGAAATATGGCAACCCAATATGCAGGTCAATGTGAAATGGAAGGTGAATCCTGACCCGTTTCCTAAAGATATGCCAAGAGTTGCAGATCCTGCATTTAAAGATTTTATAAAAAAACAAGAAGCCAATTACCGACAATATCAGACTACCGTGACTATCCCGGAATATCAGGATTCCTGTGGATTGCAAGTCCACTTCTTACCATGCCAACAAGTGAAAGTCATCGCGACGTGTCATGGTATTGAGCACCCAGACCACCCAATTAAAGCCCCCTTTGACCAACCGGAGCCTGCGCAATATCCTCAATAATTATCGTCCCTAAAAAAGACCAAATTTCCACGCAAGGTGATCCTTGCTGGGTTCCCCCTGAATTTCCGCTTGATGGACGGTTAAAACTGACAAAAGAGCAGTTAACTAAGAATATTGAAAAAATAGGACGAGACGAATTTGAACATCGGAGTCGCTGCTACCTGCGATCACCGGGCTGTAACGAGCTGTCTCAGATGTTTAACCTTATGTTCTAAGTGCTTTGTTTTACTTGTTTCATCTGTTCCATTATGTGTTGCATGCTGTTCATATGTTACATTGGCACTATGTTCATAATGAATAATTGCTAAGGCGCCAAAAACACGTAAAAGCTCTGATGTTTCTATTTTTTTGCACCAGTTTCATCTGTGCATGTGGATAATTTCACGATTATCACTCAGCGCTTTCATTGTGAAAGAGCTTTATTTATTGCTAAACATAAAGGTATCGATGCACAGTGTTTAGCTGTACCAACGCCAAAAGCTATGTTTAAGGTAAGAGTACGTGAAGTATTTGCACGGTTAGGGGCATTGGCTGATCTCTATATTTTAAATCGTGAGCCTAAGTTTTTAGGGGAACAAGAATCCATTCCTGCACCAATCAAAATGCCTGAAGGAATGAAGGGTTATCCTGCCGTTTCACCCGATGAAGTAAATAAAATTTAATCCTCTTTATTCATTAGGCAGTTATCAAACATAACTGCCTAAATGCTTATCTCGGGCTTTCTAAGCAATTGGATATGGTATCAGTCAGTTTGCGCCATCCCCATTCAATTGGGCCTTGCGTGAAAAAGTGTAACCAATAATAAGAAAACAGTAAGTTGATTAGCCATATTGGCACAATAAACGCTAATAACTCGAGTCGAGAAAACTTATTAAAGTAACCCAAATGATAAAAAATCGTTGTACAAATAAGGGTCTGCAATAAATAATTACTTAATGCCATACGCCCTGTACATTGCAACATCTTAGCAATGACACACGTTTTTATACTTTCCCAGAAACCATAAACTAGAGCAATATACCCTAGTGATTGTAGCGGGATCATCAATTCATTAATAATATAGCCAACAATCGAGGTAGCAAAATACCCCCAACCAAATTGACTTTGTAGATAAAGTGACAAAATTTGCACCAACAAAGCCGGTGTGATCAATAAAATGGCCATACGTCGATAATGCTGCGAACTAAATTGCCCACATAACCATCCATTACGGATTAATAAAAACCCTGTTATCATTAATCCAAGTAACTGCCAACCATATTGAATAAATAGCATTTCGACCATGTTGAGTACAGATTGTGCTCGATATAGCAGGCTAACACTTCCCCCCGTTGTTTTTTGTAAAAATTCAGAGAGTGCTTGTTCTTCAGACACATGCCAGAAGTTATCTGCATCGACCGAAATACCAAGGAAAAATAAAATAATGAGCCCAATGACATAAATAAAACAGGCAAATTTTAACAAATATTGCTGTGTATACTGCTCAAAAATAAATAATGCCATTACTCCCGTAATCGCGTAAGCGAGTAAAATATCACCATCCCAAAGCCCTACACCGTGAATCACGCCTAAAATCGCTAAGATCGCTAAACGGCACATATTCCACCGATAGCCTTTACGATGTAAAAGTGCCAAAGTTGCACCAAATAAAATCGAAAAAATAGCTAAAAACTTGCCTTGGAAAAAGAGATTAAAGACGCCCCAGACGAGGATGTCTGGTTGGCTTACCGATTGAGAATACACAGGATTCATATAGGCCATTTGCGGCAAAGCAAATCCAAAAATATTCATTAATAGAATACCTAAGATTGCAATGCCGCGCGTTGCATCAAGCCTATCAATGCGCCTTTGTTGGGATTCAGGCGATGCCATGACAGCCATAATACATTACTGATGGCGTACTGCGCGCAAAAACTCTTGGCGCGTATTTTGACTTGATTTAAATAGCCCACCTAAAGAAGTCGTCGTCGTTGCGCTGGTTGCATCACGAATACCGCGAGCTTTGACACAGTAGTGTACCGCATCAATTGATACCGCAACATTATTTGTTCCAAGTAATGTCTGTAGCGCAACTAAAATTTGCTGAGTCAAACGTTCTTGAACTTGAGGACGTTGAGAAAAGAACTGAACAATTCTATTGATCTTCGAAAGACCTATCACTTTATCTTTTGGAATATAAGCAACCGTCGCTTTTCCATCAATAGTGACAAAGTGATGCTCACATGTACTCGTTAATGTAATATCACGTACAGTCACCATTTCGTCGACATTCATTTTATTTTCAATGACGGTGATTTTTGGGAAGTTCGCGTAATCTAGACCTGAAAAAATCTCATCAACATACATTTTAGCAATACGTTTTGGGGTATCTGCTAAGCTGTCATCGGTTAGGTCTAAATTCAGTAACTTCATGATCTCTGCCATATGCCCTTCAATTAGCTGCTTACGCTCTTGCCCAGATTTAGGTTGGATGCGTAACGGCGTTTCAAGCCCTCTCGCTGCCAGAGCAGCATGAACCAATTCGGCTTCTTTACTCAGAGATGACATTAGATTCTCCACAAACGATATAACGATTTTTTATAAAAACGCAGGTGTGCGCCGTACTCTAAAACAGCATGTATCGATAATCCAGCATTACCGCCATGGTTCATATGAAATATTTGCATGAACCAATATTTATTTCATCATGATACACCGTCGAATTCTTTAGCGGCTATATTATTATTTCTCTAATAAATAACATATTTACCGCTATAGTCTTTATCTAGAACGGCGATAGACTAACCCACCGGCAATACACAAAGCCATAAATGCGGTATACAGTGCAGGTTCCAGTTTTCCTGTTAGAAAAGTAGAAATGAAGGACAGTGTTGGGCCCACTAATTGACCTATGGCATAAAAAGTAGTGAGTAATCCAGCCATAAAGCGATTATGTTCGGGGGCTAATTCACGACCTAATTGCATTGATAGCTGTACAGCACACATAAAGCCACCACCAATCAATATCGCGGCCATCACTAATCCCGAAATACCTGAAATCACTTCCGCAATGAGAATGCCAACCCCTTGTAACCATAACGTGATGGCTAAACGATTTTGCGTTGTAGATACCGTCCTTAATAGCATGGCGATAAGAATACCAAGTACAGCTGACGCACCAAAAACGGGCCAAACAAACTGGGCAAATAGGCTATCAGGAAAGCGCTGGGAAGCCATTTGTGACAAAAAGGTCGCAGGTAATATATAGCCAAATCCAGCTAATCCATAACTCCATACCAAGCGCTTAATTTCCGGCGTAAGATGCAGCTTTTTCACGTCTCCTGCTGGACGATGCCATTGACCCGTTCGAGGAATATAACGACTGATATACAAGCTAAAAATAAGGGCCAACACACCATAAATCAACCAACCTTGGCTGGCAGATAATTGCCAATCTTGAATCGCAACGGCGAACATACCGCTAATAAATATGCCTGCTCCTGTCCCCGCAAACACCGCGACACTTAACGCTGGGCGATTTAACCTCGCTAAATTTTCATTTGCCCAAGCAACGACCAACACTAATGACATGCCACTCGCCCAGCCAATAACAAAACGCGCGAGACTATGAAGTATGACATCACCAAGAAGTGATGATATTAATGTGATCGCAACTGCTCCCCATATCCCCAACCACATACGGACTTCAATATGCTGACGAGCTCGCATCGCATCAAATGAACCCAATAAATATCCTAGATAATTAAATGCAGCAACGACACTGGCGGTAGAGAGGGTTAGCTGATGCTCTTCAATCATTAACGGAACTTGAGGCGTGAGCGTAAAACGCCCTATTCCCATCACGACAATTAATGAAAGAAATCCGCTAAAAGCAATATGAAAAGCACTAGCGCTACGGCTTGAATGGGGATGTTTCTGCGCTACAGCCATAAAATCCTTTGTTTCATCTCAAATGCAATAATTAATTTGATTACTGGTTTAACATAGCATTCACAAAAAAACAATTTTGTTTATGCCTAATAGCAGACTGTTTTCTGTGTGGTTTTTCCTACGAAATCCAATCAAAAGCTATTCTGAATCAATTTCTATTCATTCACCCATCGCAATATCTCTGCCATAATAAGCAGTACGACAGTATTTTAAGCCTCAATGGCAAAGCAGAAATATAGGGGTAATAATGGACATGTGTCATACCGCGGGATTGATCTCTCTTGAGCAAGCACTAGAAAAAATTCTTTCTCAAACACAAGCTGTGACTAGCTCAGAATCCATTCCGCTCACAGAATCGGCCCAGCGCATCACCGCAGCTGACATCATCTCACCAATGAATGTTCCCCCATTTGATAATTCTGCAATGGATGGCTACGGTCTTCGTTTCGCAGAGTGGGATGGTAAAACCCCTATGCCTGTAGCAGGAAAATCATTCGCAGGCCAACCAATGCAAGGGGAGCTTCCCCACGGTAGCTGTGTTCGCATTATGACTGGCGCACCCATTCCACAAGGTGTCGATACTGTCGTCATGCAAGAAGAGACGGAAGAGACAGCTCAAGGGATCTTATTTACAGGTACTGTCAAGCAAGGTAGCAATATCCGCCGAGCAGGCGAAGATATCGCCAAAGGAAGTTGCGTACTCCCTAGCGGCACGCTGCTATCCACAGCCCAATTACCCCTTATCGCGTCTTTGGGCATTGCAACGGTCAATGTACATCGCCGTCTAAAAGTTGCACTATTTTCTACAGGAGATGAGCTGCAAGCAGTTGGTCAACCGTTGCAAGAGGGGCAAATCTACGACACTAACCGCTTTACTGTCCGCTTGATGCTCGAAAAACTCAATTGTGAAATTATCGACTTAGGTGTTATTCCTGATTCCCCTGAAAAACTTAAACAAACCTTTATTGATGCCGATAGCCAAGCTGACTTAGTGATTAGTAGTGGCGGTGTCTCCGTGGGGGAAGCTGATTACACGAAACACATTTTAGAGGAGCTAGGAGAAATCGGCTTCTGGAAACTTGCCATAAAACCCGGCAAGCCATTTGCTTTTGGTAAACTCCATTCAGCGTGGTTTTGTGGATTACCAGGTAACCCTGTCTCCGCGGCACTTACCTTTTATCAACTCGTACAGCCGTTAATTGCTCGCCTTTCTGGAAATAGCCAGTGGCAAGCGCCAATGAAATTTAAAGTTCCTGTGACTACGCCATTGAAAAAAAGCCCCGGCCGTCTGGATTTTCAACGTGGGATCCTAAGCGTCAATGAACATGGGCTGCTGCAAGTTGCAACAACAGGGCATCAAGGCTCTCATGTGTTTAGTTCCTTTAGTTTAGCCAACTGCTTTATCGTCTTAGAAAGGGAACGAGGACATGTCGCCGCAGGCGAAATCGTTGATGTCGAAATGTTCAATGACCTACTCAAAAGTGAATAATGACAGTGCAAGAGCTTACCGATCAAGAAATGTTACGCTATAACCGTCAAATCATTTTGCGTGGATTTGATTTTGATGGTCAGGAGAAACTCAAGGCCAGCAAAGTGCTGGTCATTGGTCTCGGTGGTTTAGGTTGCGCAGCCACACAATACTTAGCGGCTGCGGGTGTCGGTCAACTCACCTTAGTCGATTTCGATACCGTTTCACTGTCTAATTTACAGCGGCAAACCTTGCACCGTGATGCGACGATTGGCCAACCTAAAGTGGATTCCGCTAAAGCTCAATTAACAGCGATCAATCCACATATTTGTATTGAGACGATCAATGCACAGTTGGATGATGTGCAACTAAATGAATTAATCACAACACATCATGTAATACTTGATTGCACCGATAATGTCGCTATTCGTGAACAATTAAATCGTCTATGTTTCCAACAAAAAAAACCGCTGGTGTCAGGTGCCGCTATTCGCATGGAAGGACAATTGTCAGTTTTTACCTATGAAGATGACACCCCTTGTTACCACTGCTTGAGCCGCTTATTTGGTGAAAATAGTCTAACCTGTGTAGAGGCAGGTGTAATGGCTCCATTAGTCGGAACGATTGGTACACTGGAAGCGATGGAAACCATCAAACTGCTCACGCAATATGGGAAAGTGAATACGGGTAAGGTGTTATTCTTTGATGCAATGACGATGGAGTTCCGCCAATTTAAACTCACCAAAGACGCCCATTGTGAAGTGTGCTCTCAGCAATAACATTGCTGTCGATGATATGTGGCAGTTATTCAAATGCTGCCAAAATTAAGAATAATCCTAAAAAATAAATTATTTTTGCTTTAACCTTATACTATCCCCTTTCGTGTTGGCTGGCATGAATAATCAGTCATCACTTTACATTACTAAATAAGTTACTGAGAGTATTTAATATGCAATTCCCTCCTTGCCCGAAATGTCAGTCTGAATACACCTATACTGATAACGATATGTATATCTGCCCTGAGTGTGCGCATGAATGGAATGATGCCGAGCCTGTTGAAGAAAGCGATGAGTTGGTCGTTAAAGATGCGAACGGAAATCTATTAGCAGATGGCGATACTGTCACTGTCATTAAAGATCTAAAAGTGAAAGGCAGCTCATCAATGCTAAAAATTGGTACTCGTGTAAAAGGTATCCGCTTAGTCGAAGGCGACCACAATATTGATTGTAAAATTGATGGATTCGGCCAAATGAAGCTAAAATCTGAATTTGTGAAAAAGAACTAATGAACTTATTTTGTTAAAAACTAAGACCTAGCTAGGCTAGGTCTTTTTTCAATCATTTATAAACCATAGTCAGTTTATTCAACAACACCTTGGCTCTTCAAATATTCATCATAAGTGCCTTTGAAATCAATCACTTTATCTTCCTTAATTTCTAAGATACGACTTGCTAATGAACTGACAAACTCACGGTCGTGAGAAACAAAAATCAATGTTCCTTTATAGAGTTCTAACGCAAGGTTTAAGGATTCGATCGATTCCATATCTAAGTGGTTGGTTGGCTCATCCATAATTAAGATATTTGGTTGTTGCATCATGAGCTTACCAAATAACATACGGCCTTGTTCACCACCCGATAAAACAGAAACCTTTTTCTTAATATCATCTTGAGAGAACAGTAAACGACCTAAAATACTGCGGACGGCTTGTTCATCATCCCCTTCGTTTTTCCATTGGCTCATCCAATCAAAAACGGTTAAATCAGTATTAAAATCCTCGGCATGATCCTGAGCATAATAGCCGATAGAGCTATTTTCAGACCATTTTACTGTACCACTTTTAGGTGGTAACTCACCTACCAGTGTTTTCAAAAATGTCGTTTTACCAATACCGTTCGCACCGATAACCGCCATTTTTTCACCAACTTCTAGCAATAAGCTCACATTTTTGAATAGAGAGGATTGCTCATAACCGTTGGTCACAGCTTCAAGTTCCAATGCATTTCGGAACAATTTTTTCTCTTGTTCAAAACGTATGAATGGGTTTTGGCGACTAGAGGCTTTAACTTCTTCCAATTGAATTTTATCAATTTGGCGTGCACGAGAAGTTGCTTGTTTTGATTTAGAGGCATTAGCGCTGAAGCGACTCACAAATGATTGCAATTCGGCAATTTGCGCTTTTTTCTTCGCATTATCGGCAAGTAAGCGCTCTCTTGCTTGTGTTGCGGCAATCATATACTCATCATAGTTACCCGTGAACAAACGCAGCTCACCATAATCTAAGTCGGCCATATGGGTGCAAACTGTATTCAGGAAGTGCCTATCATGGGAAATAATCACCATCGTACAGTTACGGTCGTTCAATACTTGCTCTAACCAACGAATAGTATCGATATCAAGGTTGTTGGTTGGTTCATCGAGTAACAAAATATCGGGATCAGAGAACAGTGCTTGAGCCAAAAGTACCCGCAATTTCCAACCAGGAGCAACTTCACTCATTGGGCCGTAATGCTGCTCGACAGGAATACCAACACCAAGCAGCAGCTCACCCGCACGAGCTTCCGCACTGTAGCCATCCATTTCACCGTAAGCGACTTCAAGGTCTGCAACGCGATAGCCATCCTCTTCACTCATTTCTGGGAGGGCATAAATACGGTCGCGTTCTTGTTTTACATTCCATAGCTCAACGTGCCCCATAATCACAGTATCCAGTACCGTGTATTCTTCAAAGGCAAATTGATCTTGGCGAAGCTTACCAATGCGCTCATTAGGGTCTGTGGTACTTACATTTCCCGCAGTTGGTATAAGATCGCCCCCTAATATCTTCATAAATGTCGATTTACCGGCGCCATTTGCGCCGATTAAACCATAACGGTTTCCTGTTCCGAATTTAACGGAAATATTTTCAAACAGCGGCTTACTGCCGAACTGCATAGTGATATTGCTTGTCTGTAACACTTCTATGCCTTTAATTTATGATGTCGAGGATACCCAACCAAATAGCGGCGCATTATGCCACATTCGTTCGCTTAGATCTTGTACTGATTGCGCCACCGAGATCAATAGTCATCCACCTGCTCTGTCTATAATCAAATGAGATAAACATGAATCGGTTATGAGCTTATATATCAATACTAATTATTGCTATTATGACGATATAATGAATGGTATTAAAAAGTTGTATAATGACCTTTAAGGTCTAAATAAAAATATTCTTCGTTAAGACAACGGAATATAATCGCAATAAAAAATAGAATATATTGATAATATCGTGATGGCCCAATATTTATTATTAGGCCATCAATGGGCTTTTATAGCTTAATTCCCATGGTACGAGTGATTTCTGTTAACCCTTCTCTTTCATAAAACTTAATAGCTTGATGATTTTGTGATAATACAGAAAGTTCTAAATGACTTAAATTGCGTTCTTTCGCCCATATTTTCATATGCTCAAGAAATTGATGCCCCATTTTTTGACTTCTTAATTCTGGAGCAACGACAAGGTCAAAGATATAACAAAAATCTCTAGGAACCATACAGTTATAGGGAGATGCTGATTGTTGTTGAGCGAGGCAAAAACCTTTAACTTTTCCATCATGCTCTGCCACTAGCAACTGAAATTTTTCATCACTAATGGCATGTTCGACAAACTCTCTAGCCTGTTTTGCTGGTTGCATTCTTTCACTGTCTAAATTCGCCATCTCTGAAAATAATAGCTCGTATAGGGAAAGCACTGCTTCAAGGTCTTGTTTAACCGCACATCGGATCATAAATCCCCTCTTAATAAGTTAGCTATATGTTTTTATTGATGGCGCGATATAGCTCTCAAAGCGATCGAATAATGCCGCTGGAGAAGTTTCAACAATCGCCATGTGACGATATTTTTCCTGCAAAAAAGCCTCATCTGCCATTTTATTGGTCATATCGATTAATGGTTGCCAATAGTTATTAATATTGAACAGGCCGCAAGGTTTGGTATGTAAACCAATTTGGCTCCAAGTAAATACCTCACTAAATTCCTCAAGCGTGCCATATCCTCCGGGTAAAGCAACGAAACCATCAGCTAGCTCTATCATTTTATTTTTACGCTGGTGCATTGTTTCAACTTTATATAATTCAGTGAGGTTTTTATGTGAAATTTCACGTTCTTCAAGTAATGAAGGAATAACGCCAATGGCTTTTCCGCCTAAAGATAAAATGGTGTCAGCCACTGTTCCCATAATGCCTACGCTAGCACCACCATAGACTAAAGTAATATTACGTTTGACCATTTCTTCAGCAAATTGAATAGCCTGCTGCCGATAAACCTCATTCGCCCCCATGCTTGACCCACAATATACCGCGATACTGTTAATTTTTTTCATTTTGTCCTCATTATTATTGTGTTTTTATTGAAAAATAATTATACGTCACATAAAGATAACCTCAATACACATTGTATAAAGCCATAAAGTCGCATATAAATTATTGCCCAAATTTAGTCTATACTTTAGTCGGTATCGGGTTAACAAGACAAACATTAAATGTCATGTATTATTGTGCTTTATATTTTATAAACACATATTATCTATGTTGAATTTATGCCATAATTACGTCCATCTTATTGCTAAGCTATGTGTTTTTCCTTTTGTCGCAAAATTATTCATATTTAAGAATAGCCAAGCATTTTATAGGCTTGATAACGTATTTCTGAGGTTTAATTATTCATGTCTGCCGATACTAAAAAGAGCGCTTTTCCTCTGTTACCTGTAGGGTTGTTGTTGCTTGCAATGACCTCAATTCAGAGCGGTGCATCTCTAGCTAAAACATTATTTCCTGTTATCGGTGCTCCGGGGGTAACTGGACTACGCCTATTGCTTGCGACCGTTATTTTATTTGTTATTTTTAAGCCTTGGCGATTGAAATTTAGACGCAACTCCCTTGTTCCTCTGCTCACATATGGCCTTTCTTTGGGAACCATGAACTATTTGTTCTATCTCTCTTTAGAACGAATTCCATTAGGGATCGCGGTTGCACTCGAATTTACTGGCCCACTTGCCGTTGCTATGTTTTCATCTCGCCGCCCTATTGATTTCCTTTGGATAGCATTGGTTATCGTTGGCTTGCTATTTTTATTACCTATTGGTGATAATATTAATGCCCTTGATCCGATTGGTGCTTTATATGCGCTCGGTGCTGGCGTGTGTTGGGGCATTTATATTATTTTTGGTCAACGTGCCGGCGCGGGTTATGGTGCTGCAACTGTCGCTATTGGTTCATTTATTTCCGCGTTGATTTTTTTCCCGATTGGATTAATGCAAACTGGTGTTGAAGCCATGTTTGATCCCGCTATTTTACCATTGGCATTAGCGGTTGCTGTTTTATCAACTGCATTTCCTTATACTCTTGAAATGATCGCCCTAACGCGGCTTCCAGCAAGAACCTTTGGTACCCTGATGAGCTTAGAACCCTGTATGGGCGCATTCCTAGGCATTATCTTTCTTCAGGAGCATTTAACTGCAACCCAATGGTTAGCGCTATTATGTATAGTATGTGCATCTATTGGTTCAACATCTACTGCGCGTCCAAAAACTAAAATAGAAGAAGTCACTTAAATATATAACGTTTGAATTTCTTTTATTATTTTTATCTTATTCAAGGTTAATAAAGTTAAAATAACTTTCTTTATTAACCTTATTTATTGTAAATTTTCTTTAACGTCATTGAAATATTACCTTATTAATCCTATATTATTATTTAGTAATAATTAATTTACTTGTAATTCGTTATCAATTTTACCTATCAAAGTAATAGAATATAGCATTATGACAAACTGACTCTGTTGTTTTATATTATTTAACAGAAACAGGATACTGATAAATTAAAGACTTATAAGGGGAAAATTATGAGTACAGCTAAATTAGTTAAAGCACCTCAAGCAAACCTTTTATATACCCGCAATGATGTTGAAGATAGTGTCAAATTAGAAACTATTGATATGTTGAATGTCATGGTGGTTCATTTCACCGATCTATCTTTAATGACAAAACAAGCACACTGGAATATGCGTGGTCGTAATTTCATTGCTGTACATGAAATGCTTGATGGTTTCCGTGCCTCTTTAGTTGAGCACCTTGATGAATTTGCAGAACGTGCAGTTCAACTTGGCGGAGTCGCTATTGGGACCACTCAGCAAGTGAATAAGTTTACTTCGTTAGAGGCATATCCAATTGATATCCATGATGTGCAGGATCACCTCAAAGCACTAGCCGATCGCTATGCTGTTGTTGCTAATGATATCCGTAAGGCTATTGATGAAGTCGAAGATGAAGACACTGCGGATATGTTTACAGCAGCATCACGTGACCTTGATAAATTCCTATGGTTCTTAGAAGCCAATATTGAGTAATGTCGATAACAATAGTCAACCTTGACTGCCCCTTGGCCACACCATGGTGTGGCCTTTTTCATCCCTATTGGTTATTAAACCCCTTCAATTTTTAGTTCACTTCATGTGACCTGTTTATTTATTGGCATTTGAGGCTGTTCAATAGGAAAAACGGGTAGCGCATTCAATAACCGCTTGCCATAATTTTTGGTGATTAACCGTTTATCATAAATAATAATTTCACCGTAGCATTCATGACTACGGATCAAGCGGCCAGCTTGCTGAATTAGATTAAAAGAAGCACTCGGTAAACTTTGAACTTCAAAAGGATAGCGCTTAAGCGATTTTAGCCACTCCCCCTCTGTGATAATGACTGGGTTCGTTACAGGTGGAAATGCAATTTTATGAATATGCACCTGAGTTAAATATTCGCCTTTTAAATCAAGCCCCTCAGCGAATGATTGCAAGCCAATTAATACGCTAACTAAACCTTTATCGATGCGTTCACAGTGCGTTTCCACTAATCGGTAACGAGGTTGATCCCCCTGTACTAATAATTGTAAACGCAAATCTTTCACATGTTCTAAAAAACCGTCCATAGCGCGTTGGCTACTAAATAGCACCAACATCCCTCGATGCGTTCCTTTCTCTAATTCATGGCGAAAATAGGTTGCCATCTCCGCTAAATGTTGCTCTTCGGTCGCGATAGTTGGCTCATATTTCATTTGAGGAATAACTAATTTTCCCTGTTCAACATGATTAAAAGGAGACGATAAAGTGATAAAACGATCATCACTTTTTTCTGATAACCCACTCAACTCTTGAAAACGCGCGTAACTGTTGAGTGAACGTAACGTTGCAGAAGTCACCACAATATGTGGCACATTGCGCCATAACAGTTGCTGAAGTTGTTCACTCACTCGAATACCAGCACAGTGCATAAATAAGCGAGACTGATTTTTCTCATAACGACGACTAAGCCATTTAGATACCGGAGCGCCTGATGTTTGCTCAAGAGTCGCTAAACGCCACAACTTTGCCATATTTTCAAAATAACCTAACGCTCTGCTAGTTGATAAAATAGCGCGATGTAGGCGAACAATATCTTGTTTCGCTGTCTGTTCGGTTAAATCATTTAAAATCGCTTCAGATAAGCCTTTAAGGGCATCTGTTAATTTGAATAAATCCTGACAGCATAATTGCATTGCCTCAGGTAACTGTCCCAACGGAAATAAATATTCACTGTCCTTCGAGGTTTCTGGCAATAAAGCATTTGTTAATAGTGAAAAATCACGAAATGCCGCCCTTAATTTTTCTGCATGTTGATGCAATCGTTCGGGATTCGCTAACTTCGGTGGTTTAGCCGGGCTAAACTGAGCAACATACTGCCCTACATTATGAATAAAGTTATCCACTTGCGCAGTTAATTGAACAAGGGTGATTTCACCTTCTACTTCTAATGCATCTCTCGCAACATCAGGCACATGATGGCCTTCATCAAGTACCAAAAGCAGCTTTTTAGGTTCAGGCAATACGGATTCACTTTCCATCGCTGCCATCACTAAGGCATGGTTTGCCACCACGACATCCGCATCTTCAATTTCTCGGCGGGCAATAAAAAATGGACAGCGCTGATAAAATTGGCAATTGCGACCTAAGCAATTCATTTTATCAGTACTCACCTTTCGCCATAAGCTATCACTAAATGCTCGTTTATGGTGATCCCTCAACCCATCCCATGCAAAGCTATGAAAGTCATTACGTAGCTGCTGACAAATCGCTCTTTCTTCACTATTGGCTATTTCAGCCTTATCTTCGACTAACAACATTAAGTCAATTTGTTCGCCTTCAGCTGCACAAATTGCCTCTAAATTGCGAGGACATACATAACGTGCTCGACCAAAAGCGCCTGTATACTTAAGGTCGGGAATTATTTTACTGAGTAATGGTAAGTCTTTACTGAAAATTTGATCCTGTAACGCGACATTCGCCGTGCTGACGACTAATATTTTGCCTTCTTCACGCCCAACAGCAATACCGGGTATTAAATAAGAGAGTGTTTTGCCTACTCCTGTTGGTGCCTCAATCACCAAATGTCGCCCTTCTTCATCAGACAAATTTTTTGCAACTTCAGCAATCATTTGGCGCTGTGGTGCGCGGGAAACGAACCCGTCAATATGGTGTGATAACCCTTTATACCATTGGGTTATATGTTCTTTAATTTTATTTGACAGAGACATAGGCTCACTGCTGTTTACATTAGAAGGTGTAGAATAACCAATGTGGTTAATAAACCAGACGTTATCAGAAAGTATTCACGATGTGCTTTGCAAAAACTACTGTTTAAAAAACCATTATGCCACAAAATTGGGAACAGGTTGGCAAATTCCCCATTCATCCGCACAAAAAAGAGTATTTAACTTGTCTGCAACACTCATCGAGTTATACTTTGGGTCTACTTCTTCAACTCAGGCTATAAAAAATGAAAAAGGTTGTTATCGCTCTCTTCGCGCTATGTGCATTCGGTTCCGTTGGTGGGATTGTTTTAGCGGGCATGAATATTTATACACGTTCAACGACACCTATTGAACACAGTCAACCACAGCAACCTTCTATTATTCCTACGGTTAATCAGGCTCAATAATATTTACATTCAGGATGAAGATAATTTATGTATGACGCTTATTTTGTCACACCTCACTGGTTACATGACCACCTGTCAGATACTAACCTTATCGTACTAGATGCTTCATCTCCCCCTCCAACCGCGCCTTATGATTGTCGGCAGCGTTGGTTAGAAGAACACATTCCTCATGCCCAATTCTTTAATCAAGATGAAGTGGCAGATACGCGTATTGCCCTGCCACATATGCTGCCAGATGAAACTACATTTAGTCAGGCCGTCGGTAAAATGGGAATAAATAATGATACTCAAGTAATCATTTACGCTCAGAATAATTTATTCTCTGCGCCTCGCGCGTGGTGGACATTTACAACGATGGGCCACAAAAATGTCAAAATTCTAGCTGGTGGCATTGATGCATGGAAAGCGGCAGGTTTTGAAACTCAGACAGGAGAAGTTATCCCTCCGACACCGCAAACCTACACGGCCAAATGCCAGCGTGAAAATGTTTTAAATCAAGCTCAAGTCCTTGAACTAGTAGAAGAGCAAAAGCAAGTACAGATTATTGATGCCCGTGCCGCCGCACGCTTTTTAGCGCAAGCCCCTGAACCTCGTCCGGGTCTACGCATGGGGCATATCCCTGGTAGTAAAAATATGCCTTGGGATCTGTTAGTCGACAAGGGTGAGTTTAAATCAGAAACAGAACTGAAAGCGCTGTTTGCTAAACAAGGCATTGATATTCATGCCCCTTCTGTCACAACTTGTGGCTCAGGTATGACCGCCGCCGTCGTATTAATGGCATTAACACTATTAGGTAATACCAATGTTAGCCTGTACGATGGCTCATGGGCTGAATGGGGGCAAGATAACGGCCTACCGATAGAACCTTAGTCACCGTGCTATCACTCCCTTGCACATAAAGCGACTTAACTCACATAAGGGAGTGTTAGCTGAAATCTTGGGAACTCATCAGCCATAATTGAGTGAGCCAAGATATCTACAGTATCAGCATGACGATTTCCATAAAAATAAACCACCTTATTAATGGTGGTTTATTTTAAGGTTCATTCTGATTGGATATCAGGTTATTTAGCAAATATTCCAGCTAAAAATAGCACGACTATCGCACCGATCACGGCAACCACAAAGCTGCCAAAGTTGAAACCATCTACCTTACCTTTGCCAAAGAAAGTACTGATATATCCACCAACGACGGCCCCAACAATTCCGAGTACGGTCGTCATGACAAAACCGATTTGGTAGGTTCCTGGCATGATCCACTTCGCCAAAATACCTGCAATAAGACCAAAAATAACCCAAGAAATAACTCCCATCATAGACCTCCATACAAATTAAACACGGTAAAATAGAGTTTAATCCTGTGAGTTTGCCATTCTATGACAAACAATTTAAACCCAATTTAACATGACTTAAAAATGATTAACCAATTTAAGTAAAGATCTAATACGCTATTTTGGCAAATAAAATACAATTGAATGATTAAATTTCAAACAATTTAACTTTTATTTAATGTTTGTTTAACTTCTTTTTCGATTATTTCTGCGATCTGATTGGCAGTTTTTAGTGCTCTAATATGTGAGAATAATAGGTTGGCCTGCTCATATTCTTTGCGTAAATAACCTAACCACTGTTTGATACGAGCAGCGTGGTAATGCCCTGTATCTCCCTGTTTCTCTAACTCAGTGTACTTTAAGAGTAGCTTCCCAACTTGTTCCCAAGGCATTTTAGGCTGGTTCGCTTTCACCACATGGCTAAGATTCGGCGTATTCAAGGCACCTCGGCCAATCATAATGGCATCACAGCCTGTCATTTCAAGGCAGCGTTGAGCGCTTTCATAATCCCAAATTTCGCCATTAGCAATAACGGGGATCGATAAACGCTGACGAATATCACCAATAGCTTGCCAATTAATTTTCTCGGCTCGATAACCATCTTCCTTGGTTCGCCCATGTACTGTGAGCTCTGTCGCGCCTGCCTGTTCAACTGCATCGGCAATTTCATAGCAAAGCTGGCTACTATCCCAACCTAATCTTACTTTAACAGACACAGGGAGCTCCTTTGGAACAGCCTCACGCATAGCTTTCGCTGCACGGTAGATCAACTCAGGCTGCTTCAGTAATGTCGCTCCGCCACCATGTCCATTGACCGTTTTAGAGGGACATCCACAATTAAGATCAACCCCCCATGAACCTAAAGAAACCGCTCTAGCCGCGTTTTCCGCGAGCCATTGCGGGTGCTGGCCCAATAGTTGTACGCGGACTAATGTTCCCGACGGTGTACGACTCCCATGACGTAGTTCTGGGCATAATCGATAAAACGTTTTCGCAGGAAGTAGAGTATCGACAACACGCACAAACTCGGTAATACAGAGGTCATAATCATTGACCTCACTGAGTAGCGAACGTACCAGAGAATCGAGAACGCCTTCCATTGGAGCCAGAACAACACGCATTAACCTTCACCATGCCCCTGACGCACTTTCTTTTGTGATTTTTTCCACGGTGAACCAGAAGTTGCCGGCTTACTTTTCGTATTCTCGGTGCGTTCACGGCGAGGCTTCGCAGACGTGGTATGGCGCTTACCGCTACCGCTACGTCTCTCATTATTGCGCTGAGGGCCTTTCTGAATAGGTTCAGGCTTAATTGAAGGGTCGGGCTCATAACCATCAATCGCCATAACGGGGATGGATTTTTTCAATAATTTTTCTATATCTTTTAATAACTTAACTTCATCCACACAAACTAGTGATACCGCCATTCCCGTTGCTTCTGCTCGTCCTGTACGACCAATACGGTGAACATAGTCTTCCGCCACATTAGGCAGTTCGAAGTTAACGACGTAAGGAAGCTGTTCGATATCCAAACCACGCGCAGCAATGTCTGTAGCCACTAAGACACGTATGTCACCTGATTTAAAGTCTGCTAGGGCGCGTGTACGTGCACCTTGGCTTTTGTTTCCATGGATTGCAGCGGATTTTATTCCATCTTTATTAAGATGCTCAGCAAGTCGGTTCGCGCCATGTTTTGTACGCGTAAACACGAGCACCTGTTGCCAATTATCACGACCGATCATGTAGGATAAAAGTTCCGCTTTACGTTTTTTATCAACATGATGCACAAATTGGGTGACTTGTTCAGAGGCTGAATTACGGGGAGCGACTTCAATAGTAATTGGGTTATCTAATAGCTTATTCGCTAGCTGTTTAATTTCATCAGAGAACGTCGCTGAAAACAGCAAATTTTGGCGTTTCTTAGGCAATTTATTGATAACACGGCGAATATCATGAATAAATCCCATATCCAACATGCGGTCAGCTTCATCAAGAACAAAAATTTCAACTTGGGATAAATTAACCGCATTTTGATGTTCTAAATCGAGTAAACGTCCGGGTGTCGCAATCAAGATTTCAACACCACCACGTAATTTCATCATTTGAGGGTTAATGCTGACCCCCCCAAAGACCACAAAGGAGCGAACCTTCAAATGGCGGCTATATTCTTTAACATTTTCAGCAACTTGAGCAGCCAATTCACGGGTAGGCGTCAAAATCAATGCTCGAATGGGTTTACGATCTTTCCCTGTGCGGGGAGTGGAGATCAATTTCTGCAAAATAGGTAACGTAAAGCCCGCGGTTTTTCCCGTTCCTGTCTGGGCGCTTGCTAATAAGTCATGGCCAGCAAGAACTGCCGGGATAGCTTGCTGCTGAATTGGCGTCGGTGATTCATAGCCTAACTCATTGATGGCAAGCAGAATTTCCTCGTTTAATGCGAGGTCTGAAAAACTAGTCAACTTAAATTACTCCGGGCTTCACCACTCTGAATAATCAGAGGCAGTTCGAGGGGAAGGGTCATGTAGAAGGATAAAGGTGCAAACTGCCGTGCTATTGCAAAAATTGTAACATTATTTGTTCCTAATAAGTATATTAATTTAGTTTATAAAATAAATTAATACAAAATTACTTGAATATAGTATATATAACTATTACACACTGCAATATATCGTTTTCCGTCAGTGCGGAAAGCAAAAAGCTGCATAGCGCTAGTTAAGTTAATATTTAATTTTAACTGTTTAAGGAAATTTCATGACCATAAATACACCATCAACTCATAGAGGAGAAAACGCCAAAGTGCAGTTGTTATATTCGGCTGCTGATGTCTATGGTGAATTAGGTCTGGATGGAGCAACAACCCGCAAAATTGCTCAGGTTTCAGGCCAAAATATTGCTGCTATTTCGTATTACTTTGGTTCAAAAGAGGGTCTATACCTAGCTGTAGCACAATTGATTGCAGATACAATAAAAGAAAATTTTAGTGAAAATATTTCAGAAATAGATACTTACCTTCGTCAACCGGCACCCTCGCCTGATGAAGCCATTACGCATTTGCAAAAAATCTTAGTAGGTTACAACTACTTCCAATTAGAAAAAAAGAACCTTAGCTTTTCACGGATACTTGCTAGAGAACAGCTCAATCCCACTGAAGCTTATACGATTATCCATGAACAGGCTCTAGGTCCTATTTACACTAAATTGAATCGGCTTATTGCTATCTATATAGGCTCCGATCCGAACAAATTAACCACGTTAATTCAGACCCATGCCATTTTGGGGGAAACGCTCTCATTCCGTATCGCAAGAGAGACACTCCTTCGGCAAACAGGCTGGAAACACATTAATGAAGAGGAGTATAAAATTATCAATCAGGTACTGATAGAGCACACCAATATATTATTAGAAGGTTTACGCCATCGCAAAGAAGGTAAAAAGTGATATGATTAATCTATAAAAATTGGTTATAGATTATTGTTCTATCTCTTTTAAATCACAATATTTACACGAAATAAGGTTAATTATGAACAGTAAACGTCGTTCTGTCTTTTTTATTCTTATTGTCATAGTAATCGGGATCGCGGCTGGTGGCTATTATTGGTATCAATCACAACAAGATAAAACATTAACCTTATATGGCAATATTGACGTACGAACCGTTAATCTAGGCTTTCGTGTAGGTGGGAAGCTCGCGTCTTTGAATGTTGATGAAGGCGCGCGCGTTACCCAAGGTCAAACACTCGGGGAGCTTGATAAAGCTCCTTATATCAATGCGTTGAATAAAGCTAAAGGGATCAGGGATAGTGCCAAAGCGCAACTAGCCATGAAGGAAAAAGGTTATCGAACTCAAGAAGTTGCACAAGTTGAAGCGGAAGTCGCGCAAAAACAAGCTGCATGGCAATACGCAGAAAGTTTTTATCAACGTCAAAAAGGGTTAGCAGCATCCCACGTTATCTCCGCCAATGAATTGGATAATGCTAAAACGAATCGTAATCAAGCTCTTGCAGCCTTGAAAGCAGCACAAGATAAATTGAATCAATATCAGAGTGGATTCCGTAAAGAGGAAATAGAAGCCGCTCGTGGTGAATGGTTACAAGCGGAAGCGGCTGTTGCACAAGCCGAATTAGATTTACAAGATACCATTTTGACAGCCCCTTCCGATGGCACCATTCTTACTCGAGCAATCGAACCAGGCACTATTGTCGGGGCTGGGAATACCGTCTTTAGTGTCACTCTAACAAGCCCTGTTTGGGCTAGAGCTTATGTGAATGAGCCCAATTTGGGTATGGCCGTTCCCGGCAAAGAAGTTTTACTCTACACAGATAGCCGCCCTGATGCGCCTTACCATGGCACCATTGGCTTTGTCTCACCAACCGCTGAATTTACGCCGAAAAGCGTCCAAACGCCTGAACTACGCACTGACCTTGTGTATCGATTACGTATTATTGTCAGCAATCCTGATGATGCTTTACGTCAAGGAATGCCTGTCACTATTCGTTTCCCTCAAGAGCAGTAATAAGAGTGTATGATGAGTGAATCAGATTATCATATTCGTCTTCAAGAGGTCGAAAAGACATTTATAGGACTGGATTCGCCGGCAGTAGAACGCTTAACCACTGAAATCTATAGCGGTTCAGTCACTGGGTTAGTTGGCCCTGATGGAGCAGGAAAAACGACGCTGATGAGAATGCTTGCTGGTTTATTAAAACCAGATTCTGGCTCAATCAGCCTAATGGGGTTAGATCCTATCGCGGATAGTGTACAAGTTCATGCTAACTTGGGATATATGCCACAGAAGTTTGGTTTATATGAAGATTTAACCGTCCAAGAAAACCTCGATTTATATGCTGATTTACGTGGCGTTATTGGAGAAGAGCGCCAAAAAACCTATCAACAACTACTCAGCTTTACCGATTTAACCCGTTTTACTCATAGGCTAGCGGGGAAATTATCAGGTGGAATGAAGCAAAAATTGGGATTAGCCTGCACACTGATAGGTAAACCTAAAGTGCTTCTTTTGGATGAACCCGGAGTGGGAGTCGACCCGATAGCACGGCGGGAATTGTGGCAGATGGTTCATACCTTAGCTGATGAGGGCATGTTGATCCTATGGAGTACGTCCTATCTTGATGAAGCCCAGCAATGCAAAAATGTTTTATTACTAAACCAAGGTAAGCTACTTTTTTCAGGACAACCACAAACACTGACCCAAAAAATGGTCGGGCGCTCATATTTATTAGAGGTTCCTGCCGAAAATAAACGCACCGTTTTACAAGATGCCCTTGTACTTCCTGAAACGACCGATGGGGTTATTCAAGGTCGATACATTCGTTTGATTTTAAAAGAAAACGCATCTAAAGAATCACTATTACAAGGCTTGAATATACCTAATGGTAAACTTGTTGAAGCAGAGCCTCGTTTCGAAGATGCCTTTATTGATTTATTGGGTGGAGGGCCATCTCATCGCTCAGAGCTAGCGGCTATCATGCCTCAAATTCCTGCAAACCCCAGTGAAACCGTTATTGAAGCACGTAACCTTACCAAAAAATTTGGTGACTTTGCTGCAACGGACACTGTGAATTTCCAAGTAAAACGCGGCGAAATCTTTGGCTTACTCGGCCCTAATGGCGCAGGAAAATCAACCACTTTTAAAATGATGTGTGGGTTAATGAAACCCACGGAAGGGCAAGCTTTGGTCTTAGGGATGGATTTAAAAACTAGCTCAGATAAGGCACGACAACACTTAGGCTATATGGCCCAAAAGTTTTCTCTCTATAGCAATTTAAAGGTTGGACAAAATCTGAAATTTTTTTCAGGGGTTTATGGCCTACATGGCAAACATCAAGTTCAAAAAATCGCTGAAATGGTTGAAGCTTTTAATTTCACCCCCATACTGCATCAAATAACAGATTCTCTACCACTTGGTTTTAAGCAACGACTGGCACTGGCTTGTTCATTGATGCATGAGCCTGATATTTTATTTCTTGATGAACCAACTTCAGGTGTTGACCCTCTCACTCGGCGTGAATTTTGGTTACATATCAATGGAATGGTAGATAAAGGAGTCACCGTCATGGTCACAACCCATTTCATGGATGAAGCGGAATACTGTGATCGAATTGGGTTAGTGTATCGTGGCAAAATTATTGCAGCAGGTACCCCAGATGCCTTAAAACAACAAGTTGCCACAGAAGCGAACCCGAACCCTTCAATGGAAGATGCCTTTATTGAGCTGATACTCGACTATGATAAACAGCAGGAGGAACAATGACCGCTAATGCGTCTCATTTTTCTTGGCGTAGACTCAAAGCATTATGCATTAAAGAAAGCAAACAGATTGTGCGCGATCCAAGCAGTGCATTAATCGCTATCGTCATCCCATTGATGCTGCTATTTATCTTTGGCTACGGCATAAATTTAGATTCAAGCCAATTACGAATTGGCATATTAATGGATCAACAAAGCCATGAAGCGAGAGAGCTGGTTGATACTTTCACAGGCTCTCCTTTTATTGATGCCACAGTGAGTGATAACCGACAATTATTGATTGATAAAATGCAAGCAGGAGAAATTCGCGGCATCGTTGTAGTTCCCGTTGATTTTTCACAACAGCTATTACGGCCTGAAGGACATGCCGCCATACAAGTGATTACCGACGGCAGTGAACCTAATACCGCCAACTTTGTGCAGGCCTACACGAAAGGTGTTTGGCATACATGGTTAGTGCAACAAGGTGAAAATAAAGGCTATTCAACAGAACCACTTATTGATCTAAATATGCGTTACTGGTTCAACGAAGCAGCGATTAGCCAGCATTTTATTATACCCGGTGCAATCAGTATTATCATGACCGTTGTCGGCGCGATTTTAACCTCATTAGTTGTAGCTCGAGAGTGGGAACGAGGCACAATGGAAGCCTTACTTTCTACGCAAATTACTCGTACCGAGCTATTACTGTCGAAACTATTACCCTATCAGGTTCTTGGCTCTTTTGTGATGATCCTCTGTATGGTCGTCACGACCTTGGTGCTAGATGTCCCTTATCGAGGTTCCCTCCTAGTCCTGTTTTTGATCACGAGCCTCTATTTAGCGACGGCGCTGGGGATGGGCTTACTGATCTCAACGATCACCCGTAACCAATTTAATGCCGCTATGGTTGCCTTAAATGCGGCATTTTTACCAGCAATCATGCTGTCAGGCTTTATTTTTGAAATATCAAGTATGCCTATAGTTATTCAAATCGTGACCTACTTTATTCCAGCGCGCTATTTTGTCAGTAGTCTACAGACGCTATTTTTAGCCGGTGATATCTATATTGTTTTACTCACCGACTTACTGCTACTTATTGCTTCCGCCATTTTATTTATTGGTTTAACGGCATGGAAAACGCGCCGACGCCTTGATTGATAAGGATTTGCTATGTTTTATCGCTTATACACCTTGATCATGAAAGAGTTGCAATCTTTATTACAAGAAAAGCAAACACGGATCATTTTGATCATGCCGGTTATTTTCCAAATGATCTTATTTCCGCTTGCGGCAACATTAGAGGTAACCAATACAACCATTGCGATTTTTGACCAAGATGGTGGTCAACACGCCATAGAGCTAACTCAACGCTTGGCTAAGGCGGAGGCCTTCTCAAAGGTTCTATTACTTAAAAATGAACATGAGATTCGTGAAACACTGGATAACCGTGAAAGCTTGTTAGTCGTACGCTTTGGGCAGAATTTTAGTGGAGACATAGATAGCCAACATACTGCCAATATGATGTTGCTGCTTGATGGCCGTAATTCTAATAGTGCACAAATTGCGGCTAATTATATCCAACAAATTGTTCAGCAGTATCAACATGAACTGACTGCGGGAAAACCTTTAGCCAATAATAGTGAGTTAATAGTACGCAACTGGTATAACCCCAATCTCGATTACAAATGGTTTATTGTGCCATCATTGGTTGCGTTAATTACTACTATTGGGGTGTTAATTGTTACCTCGCTATCGATTGCCCGTGAAGCAGAGCAAGGCACTCTCGATCAATTACTTGTCTCACCCCTTACCACTTGGCAAATTTTTATCGGTAAAGCGGTTCCTGCGCTGATTATCGCAACAGCACAAGCTACATTAGTCTTAGTGATTGGTATCTTTTGCTATCAAATACCTTTTGCAGGCTCCCTCCCTCTTTTTTATGCGACCATGATTTTCTATGGCTTATCTTTGGTAGGGTTTGGCTTGTTAATTTCAGCATTATGCTCAACACAGCAGCAAGCTTTCATTGGCGTATTTGTCTTTATGATGCCCGCTGTTTTGCTATCGGGCTATATCTCTCCAGTAGAAAACATGCCTGTATGGCTACAAGATATCACTTGGGTAAATCCGATTCGCCACTTTACGGAAATAACCAAACAAATTTACCTCAAAGATGCTGATTTCAATATTATTTGGCACAGTTTATGGCCGTTACTCTTCATATCGGTGATAACCAGCTCCATTGCTTATTATCTATTTCGCAAGAAAATAGCTTAGATGCTCTCATTCACTTATTTTTTATGATCGACAAGCAATAAAAAACCCTTGTTGGTTAAACCATAACAAGGGTTTATGTTCTTTTACTTTATCTATTCACGTATCAGCTAACCACGATACGCAAAACCGCTAAATTAGCGACGGTCTCCGAAAATACGGAGTAACATCAAGAACAGGTTGATGAAGTCCAGATACAGGTTCAATGCACCTAAAATAGCGAATTTACGCATATTTTCTTTATCTTCGACATCAATTTGTGCACCCATTTCTTTCAGCTTTTGAGTGTCATATGCGGTTAAACCAGCGAAAATTAACACACCCGCATAAGTAATCACCCAGTACATTGCAGAGCTTTGCATCCAGATATTAACCAGTGATGCTACGATCAAGCCTATCAATGCCATAAACAGGAAGTTACCCATACCCGATAAGCTGCGTTTAGTGGTATAGCCATAGAAGCTAAGTGCCCCAAACATCACCGCTGTGATAATAAAGGTACCGACAACTGACTCTTGCGTATATACCGCAAGGATCACAGAAAGTGTCACGCCCGTTAGCATTGAGTAGAGCATAAACATGCCCGTTGCAACCATTCCACTCATTTTTGGTAGTAGGAATGATAAGCCAAGTACGAGACCAAACTGAACAACAACTAAGCCGATAATAAGACCTTGGCTTAGCATTATTTTACCTTCGAGTAAAAGACCCAACGTGTACCAAGCGACAAAAGCCGTCAGTAACAGGCCAACGGTCATCCATCCATACACCTGAGACATAAATGTCTGAATGGTGGCACTGCTGCGCTGGACAAGAGAATCATTACGTTGATCGAATCGATCCATGATGGTTACCCTTCATACATTAGTAAGAAACGACCACAGCAATGTGCCGTAGCCAGACAATATCTTGCAAAGTTTATCACAATTTATTGACATTAACATTCAACAAACTCAAAACTCAATAAGAAATCCAGATGATTACCAGCGCTCTGCACTGGCCTCATCACTCTCTTTTGCCTCAACCCAACGTTCATTATTAGGCAACGTTTCTTTCTTCCAAAATGGGGCTTTGGTTTTCAAATAATCCATTATAAATTCAGCAGCTTGGAATGCGGCTGCACGATGAGCGCTAGTGACACCAACAAAAACAATTTCTTCACCCGGTTGTAAAGTTCCCACACGATGGATCACACTAACGCGTTGTAATTCCCAACGTTGTCGTGCTTCTACTACTATCTGGGTTAACGCTTTTTCCGTCATTCCGGGATAGTGTTCAAGTGTTAATGCCGCAACACTGTCGCCTAAATTGTGATTTCTCACTTTACCAGTAAAGGTGACCACTGCTCCGTCGCTATCACACTCTGCAAGCCATTGGTATTGTTCACCCACGCTGAAATTTTCTGTTTGAACGGCAATATGGGTATTTTTCATCTTATCCCCCTGTCACTGGAGGGAAAAAAGCCACTTCATCACCGTCGTTCAAAGGATGATCTGAGGCAACAAAAGATTGGTTTACCGCCGATAGCAACTTACCATCCTCTAACGCGAGTGCCCAGCGATCACCACGTTTAGATAGGGATTGGCGTAGCGCTTCAACAGTTGGATAATATTCTGATAACTCAAGGCAATCTGTACCAACTAATTCACGCACCTGAGCAAAAAAAAGGACTTTAATCATGCATCCACCTTAAAATGACCTGATTTGCCGCCTGTTTTTTCCAATAAACGAACCGGGCCAATAACCATGTCTTTTTGCACCGCTTTACACATATCATAGATGGTTAAAGCCGCAACAGACGCTGCCGTTAGTGCCTCCATTTCCACCCCCGTTTTCCCTGTCAAACGGCAGCAAGATTCAATACGTACTTGATTTGTTTCAGGCAAGGCTTGGAGAGTTACTTCCACTTTGGTGAGTAACAAAGGATGGCATAGCGGGATCAATTCCCATGTTTTTTTGGCTGCTTGGATCCCTGCGATGCGAGCTGTTGCAAAAACATCACCTTTATGATGACTTCCTTCAATAATCATGGATAAGGTGTCTGCATTCATGGTAACAAAAGCCTCCGCCTTCGCTTCACGGACTGTTTCCGCTTTTGCAGAAACATCCACCATATGCGCTTCACCCGACGCATTGATGTGAGTCAGTTGTGACATATTTTCTCCTGAAAAAATCAAAAATGGGTTAGCCGCCAATTACCGATAAATTAGGGGTAATGCCGCTGTCGCCCATATGCAAGAAATGGGTTTCTCGCTTGAATTGTAATCCACTTTGAATACGTGCTTTCAGTGCTTCATTTTGGTTGTCATCGCTGAGCAAATCACGTAGTGGTATGCCATTCTCACCAAATAAACACAGATGAAGATTTCCCAATGAAGAAACGCGTAAGCGGTTACAACTTTGGCAGAAATCTTTTTCATAAGGCATGATAAGGCCAATTTCCCCTAGGTAATCAGGGTGGCTAAATACTTGTGCGGGACCATCGCTCCGTGCACGGGGTACACTGTACCAACCTTCTTCAATAAGGCGGTCACGAATCGTTTCTCCCGAAATATGGTAACGGTTAAAAAGATCACTGCCTTCCCCCGTTTCCATTAATTCAATGAAACGCAATTGAATAGGACGATGCTTAATCCAATTTAAAAATGATTTGAGTGCGATATCGTTGACGTTTTTCATCAACACCGCATTGACTTTGACTTGCTTAAAACCAGCGTCAAAGGCTGCATCAATGCCTTGCATGACTTGATAAAATTTGTCTTGGCCTGTAATGGCCGCAAATTGACGAGGATCTAAGCTGTCGACACTGACATTAATCGCACCAAGCCCCGCCTCTTTCCATTGCTGCACATCACGCGCCATACGATAGCCATTGGTGGTAACCGCAATTTTCTTTATTGATTTATTTTCATTTATCGCAGCGATAATATCGGTAAAGTCTTTACGCATCGTCGGCTCACCACCTGTGATACGGACTTTTTCTGTTCCTAATTCAGCAAAAGCACGGCTAACACGCCGAATTTCACTCAGCGAAAGGAACTCGTGGCGACCACTAGGTTTGTAACCATCAGGGAGACAATAGGTACAACGAAAGTTGCACACATCAGTAATAGATAGGCGGAGATAGTAAAATTTCCGAGCAAATTGATCGACAAGCTGCTGCATAATGACACCTTTCCAAATACGGGAGATGCAGACATTTCTATCTTGCACCCTGGTGGTTCAAAGACCACGGCCAAAGCATCATATTCGTTAGCGCGAACTTAGACACAAAGGCTAGGAGTTTTTATCTATAAGCGAATCAAGTTAACGTGGCGAATGAGCTCTCAACATTGTTTACTTTGTTCACTTATTATATGTAGGGATTTTAGCGTAAATAAAAGCAAAAAGCGAATTTGAATTTCGATATATAATATATTATACAACGACTTAGCATTTAGTTATGCATTTGTTAATCCAATATAAATTTAATGTCATGACGTATGTGGGTAAATGTATTTTGAACATTTTGAAAAGATTTGAAGATGATAAGAAAATCACTTCAATTATCGTTTTTTTAGTTAATTAAGAGCAATCTGAATTTAGGTTTAACACAATTATTGATCCTTTCTTGATTATCACAAATAACCCGATGAGATAATTAATTTTTAACTCATCATAATTTTAAATTTTTACTGTGAATAATGATGATAAATGAACCCAAACCAGGGTTTTATGGTAGATTAACGCGGTTTTGTGTTAAACGTGACAAATCGCGCCGTTTTTCGTTTAAATTACATCTCACTAACGAGAACACTGTATAATAGCCATGGCGCTGGAAAATAACTGATATAGGAACACTATGCCGAATAGTAGTCTGACTGATTTTAGGCATGTTGTCGCTCTTGGGGGCGGACATGGGCTTGGTCGTGTAATGTCTTCTCTCTCATCTTTAGGTTCTCGATTAACGGGCATTGTTACCACTACCGATAACGGTGGGTCGACTGGTCGTATCCGTCGAGCAGAAGGCGGCATCGCTTGGGGAGATATGCGTAACTGTCTCAACCAACTAATCACAGAACCTTCAATTGCCTCAGCTATGTTCGAATATCGCTTTAGTGGGAATGGTGAACTCTCTGGACATAATTTAGGTAACCTAATGTTAAAGTCATTAGATCACCTCAGTGTTCGCCCCCTTGATGCCATCAATTTGATCCGCAATATGCTAAAAGTGGATGCAAAACTCATTCCTATGTCTGAATCCCCTGTGGATTTGATGGCAATAGATGATATGGGGAATGAAGTCTATGGCGAAGTGAATGTTGATGCTTTAGTTGAATTGCCTCAAGAGCTACGTTTATACCCCAGAGTCAAAGCCACCGCAGAAGCGGTTGAAGCAATTCACCAATCTGACTTGATTTTAATCGGCCCAGGCAGCTTCTTTACTAGCCTAATGCCCTTATTGCTACTTGATGACATCACCGATGCATTACGTGAATGTAAAGCCCCTATGATTTATATTGGCAACCTTGGTAAAGAACTCAGTACCTCTGCTGCCAGTCTAACCTTAAAAGAAAAGTTACTGATGATGGAACAACATATTGGCTGCCAAAAAATTAATGCCGTCATCGTTGGCCCAAGAACCAATATTGAACCTATTCGCCATGAACGTTTAGTAACACAGCGTGTGTTAGAAGCCGACGATATCCCTTATCGTCACGACCGAAAATTGCTTTTGCAAGCGATTGAAGAAACAGTACAACTACTTTAATCATTCGTATAGCCGTCGACAATTTGCCACTCAAACGCTCTGAAGTTAACCACGAGAAAGGCATCTCGTGGTTAACGTTATCTCATCATGAATTAGCAATAAAACGTTCTCTGAGTTCTTGTAATTGATCGCGAACATTTGCAGCCGCTTCAAATTCCAAGTCTTGAGCATGTTTATACATCTGAGCCTCAAGCTGTGAAATACGTTGCTCCAATTCTTTTGTTGATAGCAATTGGATATCATCGCGATGATCAATTTTCGTATTCTCTTTATTGCGCCCTTTCGATTTTCCGCCCACTTTGTGGCCGATTTGTAGAATATCGCCGACTTTTTTATTCAGCCCTTGAGGAACAATACCATGCTGCTCGTTAAAGGCGATCTGCTTAGCTCGGCGTCGTTCCGTTTCTTTGATGGCTTTTTCCATCGAATTGGTAATTTTATCGCCATACAAAATCGCTTTACCATTTAAGTTACGAGCAGCGCGTCCTATTGTCTGAATCAATGAGCGTTCTGAACGTAAAAAGCCTTCTTTATCCGCGTCCAAAATCGCCACTAGTGAGACCTCTGGCATATCAAGACCTTCTCTAAGCAAGTTGATCCCGACTAAAACATCAAATTCACCAAGCCGTAAATCACGAATAATTTCAACACGTTCAACTGTATCAATATCAGAGTGAAGGTAGCGAACGCGCTCCCCATGCTCTTCAAGGTATTCTGTTAAATCTTCAGCCATCCGTTTTGTCAGTGTGGTGACCAACACACGTTCATTTTTCTGGGCGCGTATGCGAATTTCGGAAAGTAAATCATCAACTTGAGTCGCGACTGGACGCACCTCAATAATGGGATCCAATAAACCTGTTGGCCTAACCACCTGCTCTATCACTTCAGAGCCCGATTTTTCTATCTCGTAGTTACCCGGTGTTGCTGAGACATAAATCGTTTGTGGCGCCAACGCTTCAAACTCTTCAAAGCGCATTGGCCGGTTATCCAGTGCAGAAGGTAAACGGAAACCATATTCTACCAACGTTTCTTTACGAGAACGGTCTCCCTTATACATAGCACCAATTTGTGGAATGGTGACGTGAGATTCATCCACCACCAATAGGCCATCTGCGGGAAGATAATCAAACAAGGTTGGAGGTGGTTCTCCGGGAGCTCGACCAGATAAATAGCGTGAATAGTTTTCAATCCCAGAGCAATAGCCAAGTTCATTCATCATTTCAAGATCGAACTGAGTTCGCTGGGTAATGCGTTGCTCTTCTAAAAGTTTATTATTTTCGAGTAGCACTTTACGTCTATCAGCCAGCTCCACCTTGATTTGCTCCATCGCTTCTAAGATCCGATCTCTAGGAGTGACATAGTGGGTTTTAGGGTAAACGGTAAAACGAGGCACACGATGTTGGATCTGGCCTGTCAAAGGATCAAATAAAGATAGCCGCTCAACTTCTTCATCAAATAATTCAACCCGTAGCGCATATTCATCTGATTCCGCGGGGAAGATATCGATAACTTCACCGCGTACGCGAAATGTTCCCCGAGTAAAAGCTTGATCATTACGTGTATATTGTAGATCCGCTAAGCGGCGCAAAATAGCGCGTTGATCGATAATCATGCCATCGGTTAGATGCAACATCATTTTTAAATAGCTATCCGGATCACCAAGACCATAGATGGCAGAAACAGAAGCCACAACAATCACATCACGTCGTTCCAGTAAGGCCTTTGTGGCTGACAAACGCATTTGTTCAATATGCTCGTTAACAGAGGCATCTTTTTCAATAAAAGTGTCTGAACTCGGAACATAAGCTTCAGGCTGATAATAATCATAATAAGAAACGAAATATTCAACTGCATTATCAGGGAAGAAAGCTTTCATTTCGCTATACAATTGTGCAGCCAACGTCTTGTTGTGTGCCATCAACATGGTTGGACGGTTTTCTTTGGCAATCACATTGGCAATAGTAAAGGTTTTACCTGAACCCGTTACACCAAGTAAGGTTTGATGAGCTAGGCCATCTTCCAACCCTTCAGAAAGCCGACGAATGGCTTCTGGTTGGTCTCCTCCTGGTTGAAAATCAGAATACAATTTAAATACTTTACTCATTACCCACGCCTCTTAAACGATCATTCCCTTATAATACTGGATAAAAAACCAGCTTCAAGTACTGAATTTAAAATTTCTCTAGCACAAATTTTATTGTGGATAGCGTTAGGTTATCCCCAAAATTTTACTTGACCTAACGTTATTTATATATTTTATGCTGATGCCATTTCTGCTCTTATCTCAAATAAAAAATTGCGTATTGATTTTATTTAACTTATTGTATTTCAATACGATTATTTATGAGTCTGAAATCACATCAAATAAAGGCAAAGCCGCTTGTCACCTTGGATACGGTTGTTTTTTTAGATCTAATTCACAAGGTTATCCACAGAAATAGTGGATAACTCTGCAATCCCTTTAAGATAGTGCGTTTCCGTTCTACTCTAAAAACCACATAGACCAAATAAATGACAGAAAAATGGCAATTCAGTGAAAATTTTTTTACGCAGAATTTATCACAAAAACAATATTTATTCTGGTTTACAGGATCAGAGTTGACAAAAATGGCGGATTAACGATCCAGAATCACTTTTTACACTGCACAAACAGAAACATAAAAAATTATTCAGTAAGATCCATGAGATAGAACATGTCATGCTTTAATGGCATACGGAACATGCAAGTGTCATGGCGAAACAACTGGTGTTCGTCAGTATGTTTCCAACAATACCTGCGAACACTGCAAAACAAAAAATCCACTTTATTGTGGATTTTTTTGGCATTTAAATATTCCCACTCTTTAGCACTCATCACAACGCGTCAGCAACCGTCTCACATCAATATACTGACCAACATCCAAAAATGTATCGCTATTTTGATAGGGAATTGTACCAAGAGATGGGGCATTGATCGTGCGGTGTAACGTCTCTAAATATTCTGCTTGATAGATTCCTGCTGGCTCGACCTCATTAGCTATCCACCCCACCAATTTTAGTCCTGATTGCGCGATGGCCTGCGCTGTTAACAACGCATGATTAATACAGCCTAACTTGATACCAACAACCATGATCACCGGCAATTGTTGCTCAACCACCCAATCGGCATAACTGTGATGTGCTGATAGTGGCGTATACCAACCGCCAGCCCCTTCAACTAACACCCATTGGGCTTTTGATTGCAACTGTTTTAATCCATCAGTCATCACCGAAAACGCGATTGGTTGCCCGACTTTTTCACTAATAATATGCGGAGACGTTGGTGCTTCAAATACAATCGGATTCACTTCTTGGTAAGTTAATGGCAGTGTACTGTTTGCCTGTAAAAAGAGTGCATCACTATTACGTAGCCCTTGTGCCGTCTGCTCGCTACCTGAAGCGACTGGCTTATAACCCGCAGTTTGATAACCTAATTGATTAGCGGCTTGTAGCAATGCACAACTGGCTACCGTTTTGCCGACTTCAGTATCGGTGCCAGTCACAAAAAAGGTTTTAATCACGATAAATTATTCCAAATACAGTTTGATAAGTCAGTTCTAGGCCGTTCACTGACGCTGGGTAGGCATGTGTGAGTTGCTGTAATCGTTGCCTTGTCATCAATCCACCTTGGCGTCCTGCCGTAAGATGCGTCGCGCCTATCCCTTTTAATGAATTCAACAAGCGAGCTAAATCAGGAAAATACAGTTTATCGGGCTGAAGCAGTAATTGATGCTTCCATGGCTGGCAGCTCGCCGTAATCAGCTCAAAGCTCAAAAACTCATTCACATGTGAATAGCCATCTAACTTAGCCCAAGCTTGTGATAATTCAGACAGTGAGCCTTTCGCAAGAGTCGTAAATACAATAACGCCCCCACTTTTGGTCACTCGATGTAATTCCGTTAACGCTTGTGATAAGTTTGAGCACCACTGGATCGCTAAATTAGAAAAAACGATATCGAAGGTTTGGTCGGCAAAAGGCAGTAATTCCATATCTGCACAAATATATTGTGCAGCGGCCTTTTTATCGCGAGCAACCTCTAACATGCCTAATGACAAATCTAATGCGGTGACTTCAGCGCCTTGTCTTTTGATAATTTGGCTGAAAAATCCCGTTCCACAGCCAACATCAATCACTTTTTTATCACTTAAATTTACCTGCACTGAGGCTAATAAATCCAATAATTGGTGACCGCTGTTTTGCTGATAATACGCTATCGAATCATAGCGCTTTGCCGCTTTACCAAACGCAGAGGCAATTTTTTGCTTTTCATCACTTAACGGCAAAACCATGTAGCGCCTCCAACAGTTGGTCTATATCTTGTTGGCGATGAGCCGCACTCAGAGTAATGCGTAATCGTGCACTTCCGGGCGGGACAGTAGGCGGGCGGATCGCTTGCACCCAGAGCCCTTTTTGCCGAAGATAATTAGAAAGCTGAATACTGTCATCATTATCACCAACAATGAGCGGTTGGATTGCCATCGATGAATTCGCTAATTGCATACCACTCAACTGACTATTTTTTCTAAAATACGCAATATGCTGATTAAGCCGTTCCCTCTCGTCATCAGCGTTACGGATCTGTTGTAGAGCCGCTGATAGTGCAATAGCCTGAGCCGGTGGCATTGATGTACTATAAATAAGATGGCGAGCTGCTTGGATAAAATAATCTGCGGTAGCTTCATCACACAAAACCGCGGCCCCACTCAAACCAAAAGCTTTGCCGAAGGTGACAATCAGCAGTTCGGGTTTAATACCATCAACATCACAACTACCGCGCCCTTCTCGCCCTCGCACGCCAATACCATGTGCATCATCCACCATAAGCCATGCATTATGCTGTGTGGCAAGCCGCTGCAATTCAGCGAGTGGCGCACAGTCACCGTCCATACTAAAAACACCTTCAGTAATGACAAGCGTTTTCCCTTTTGCTGGAGGAGCGAGCAATTTTTCTAGTGATAGCGGGTTATTGTGGGTAAAACGCCGTAAAGTAGCGCGAGATAACATTGCTGCTTCAAGGATCGATGCATGGCTAAGTTTATCGGCTAAAATGCGGTCATCTTGGGTCATCAAAGCGGTGATTACCGCTTGATTTGCCGCAAAACCAGAGATAAAGAGCAGTGCTCTCGGATAGCCTAACCATTCAGACAGCGCATTTTCTAGCTGGTAATGGGCACGAGAGAACCCTGTAACATGCCCTGAACCACCGCTGCCTGTGCCATATTGAGCAGCGCCTTGCTGCCAAGCCTCAATGACTTTGGGATGGTGACTTAGGCCTAAATAATCGTTGCCTGAAAAATTCAGGTACTGATGGCCATCAACCTGCAATTCACGCCCCGTATTATGCTCAACACAGGTTCGTTTGCGCCAAATCGCATTCTGCTGGCGCTGTTTTAACTCTGCTTGAATAAAAGATTGCCAGCTCATTAGATCGCCGCATTGTAAAACTGTTGGTTGTCTGCGGTAAGGATTTTTTCCGCTAAATGCGCGGCTTGTTGATTGTCGCCTTCATTAACCTCAATACGTTCAGGGTTAATATTCAATTTTCTGAATAGTGCTAAATCTTTATTTTCATCTGGGTTTGGTGTCGTGAGTAACTTACAACCATAAAATACTGAATTCGCTCCTGCCATAAAACACAATGCTTGAGTTTGCTCATTCATGTATTCACGCCCAGCAGATAAGCGTACATAAGAGGTTGGCATCATAATACGTGCAACCGCAATAGTTCGAATGAAATCAAATGGATCGACATCGTCGTTATCAGCCATTGGCGTCCCTTCAACCTTCATCAACATGTTGATCGGCACACTTTCAGGCGGCTTAGGTAAATTGGCAAGCTGTACTAATAATGCAGCCCGATCGCTAATTTTTTCTCCTAAACCTAAAATTCCACCAGAACAAACTTTAATGCCGGCATTACGTACATTGTCTAGGGTATCTAAGCGGTCTTGATAAGTTCTCGTGGTAATAATGTTGCCATAGTATTCTGGTGAGGTATCAAGGTTATGATTGTAGTAATCGAGGCCTGCTTGCGCGAGGCGTTGAGCCTGATGATCGTCAATCATGCCCAATGTCATACATGTTTCCATGCCAAGAGATTTTACCTCTTTCACCATCATTTCAAGATAAGGCATATCTCTTTCACGCGGGTTACGCCAAGCGGCCCCCATGCAAAAACGTGTTGATCCTGCTTGCTTAGCTTTTTTTGCTGATTCAAGAACTTGCTGTACTTCCATTAAACGTTCGGTTTCTAAACCTGTTTTATAGCGAGCACTTTGCGCACAATATTTACAATCTTCAGGGCAAGCGCCCGTTTTGATCGACAGTAAAGTACTCACTTGCACCTGCTGTGGATCAAAATGCTGTCGATGCACTTGCTGAGCTTGAAATAGAAGTTCAAAGAAAGGCATAGAAAACAATTCATTAGCCTGTTTAGTTGTCCACTTTTTTAATTCGCTCACGGCAGTTCTCCATCGTAAAAAGTCGTTGCCAGTTTAAATATTGCGGTTATCATGTCAACCAAATTTAATAAAATAAGTTGACGATAAAATAAATGGACAGTTCAGATATTGCTTTCGATGCTAAACATATTTGGCATCCCTACACCTCGATGAGCCAGCCAATTCCAGCCTATCCTATTGTTGAGGCGAGAGGGGCAGAACTCATTATGGCTGATGGAAAAAAACTGGTTGATGGTATGTCTTCTTGGTGGGCTGCGATCCACGGCTACAATCACCCTGTGCTCAACCAAGCAGCAACAGAACAACTGCAAAAAATGTCTCATGTGATGTTTGGGGGTATTACGCATCCCCCAGCCGTCAATCTATGCCGTCAACTCGTTGACATCACACCTGAACCTTTAGAATGTGTTTTTCTTGCTGATTCAGGTTCAGTGGCCGTAGAAGTTGCACTAAAAATGGCGCTTCAATACTGGCAAGCGAAAGGAGAAAAACGTCAGCGTATTTTGACGTTACGTCATGGTTATCATGGGGATACCTTCGGTGCGATGGCGGTGTGTGATCCTGACAACTCTATGCATGGCCTCTACAAAGGTTATTTACCTCCGCATATTTTTGTCACAGCCCCCCAATGTGGTTTTCATGACCAATGGGATGATGATGACTTATTACCGATAAAGCAAGCATTGGCAGCGAACCATCGACACATTGCGGCGATAATACTAGAACCGATTGTTCAAGGTGCTGGTGGGATGCGTATTTATCATCCTCAATATCTGAAAGGCGTTCGCGAGCTTTGTGACTACTACGGGATCTTATTGATTGCGGATGAAATCGCCACCGGTTTTGGCCGTACTGGGGCATTATTTGCTTGTGACCATGCTAATATTTCCCCTGATATTATGTGTTTAGGAAAGGCTTTGACTGGCGGCTATATGACACTTTCAGCAACCTTAACCACTCGTCACGTAGCAGAAACGATTAGTGACGGTGAAGCGGGATGCTTTATGCATGGGCCAACCTTTATGGGGAATCCCTTAGCTTGCGCAGTTGCCAACGCGAGTCTGCAATTATTGCGTGAAAGCCCATGGCAGCAAACCATCGCCAATATTGAACAACAACTTTTTCAAGAACTTACACCACTTGCCCACCATGCCGATGTTAAGCAAGTTCGCGTTTTAGGTGCGATTGGCGTCGTTGAGATGCACCAGTCTGTCAATACTGCTGAGCTACAGAAAAAATTTGTTGCTGAGGGGGTATGGATCCGGCCGTTTGGGCGGCTCATTTATGTCATGCCACCTTATATCATCTCACCAGAACAACTGAGTAAAGTGACAGGGGCAATAAGAAAAGTGATCGAAGGGTAAAAGATCCCTTTATTTGTAAAGGGATCTTTTCATGCAATTTAGCGTGCAAGTACCGTTACCCACATAGGGCCTTTTCCTACTGGGTAGCGGCCAATTTGTGTGAGCTTACCGGTAATTGGGTCGATTTCACTGACCGAAATACTGTCGGACTTTTGTCCACTCGAAATCAAAAATCGTCCCGTCGCATCGATATTAAATCCACGAGGCTGCTCTTCAGTTGGATAAGTGCCCGCAAAGGTTAATTCACGGCCATCATCAGAAACCAGGAAGTGGCTAATATAACTATCTGAACGCTCACTCGCATAGAGATGACGACCATCTGGCGTAATATGAATATCTGCGGCCCAGCGTTGGCTGTCACTGCCTTGTGGATAGACATTGATATGTTGCGTTTGACGATAGCGTGTAAATTTATGGTAGACATTAATCGTCGAATCCAATTCATTAACACAATAAATCACTTTATGCTGAGGGTGGAAAGCCAAATGGCGAGGCCCTGCACCTTGTGCAGCACTAATTTGATCAGCAGAGGCTTCCGTTAAATAACCGTCAGCATGTAGATCAAATAAACGGATATGATCTTCCCCTAAACAAGGTACCCATAATTGCTGATTGTCTGCATCAACATGTGAAGAGTGCGGGTTACGTAACCCTTCAATAACTTGGATCGCCGTTTGCGGCACACCTGCGCTGTTTATTGGTAATACCGCCAAATTGTGTTGATGGTACGACGGCACAAACAGATACTTACCTGTGTTATCCAATGATAAATGTACTGGTGTACTTGGAATTGAGGTTTCCGCTTTGAAACTTAATGTGCCGTTATCTTCTATACGGTAAGTGATGACGCGAAAGTTGGGTCTTACCCCAATATAAAGATGTTTTTTATCATGGCTTAATACCATTGGCTGTACTTGGCCTGGCGTCGTCACAGTCTGCAACAAAGTAAGTTCACCGACTTCGTTCATAGACCAAACGTGGATCTGATGGCTTTCGGGGCTAGCAATATAGACAACCTGATTCATCCTGTCTCCTTTGTGTTTCATGATAAAGCGCTATTTTGTCATTATGACGGTTAATCTCTAGATACACTAGCGAATAACAATTAATAACGCTTTTTTAACGATATCAAGTTATTAATTTGTCGTAATATGACTAAAACAGTGGATTACCAATAACTTGACTCGATTCGTCAATACGCCACTTTAGTTAATCTCGAATATCCGCTAAGATGGTAAATTATACTCAACCTAGATTATTATCAGGCTAATCAGATTTCCCTTTCTGTTCAGCCTCCGACGTCAAAACCACCATATCGCCATTAAACCATGGCATATGTAACCTCAAATCACGTGGAGCCGTTTATGTCATACCGCGTTATTGCGCTCGATCTCGATGGAACACTACTTGATCCTCAAAAGAAGATTTTACCTGAATCTCTAGCTGCTTTGAATGAAGCACGCCGTCAAGGCGTCAAAGTACTGATTGTGACTGGACGCCATCATGTTGCTATTCACCCTTTCTATCAAGCTCTTAATCTTGATACTCCAGCGATTTGTTGTAACGGAACTTACCTTTATGACTATTTAGGTAAAAAGGTTCTTGCCTCTGATCCAATGACATTAGAGTCAGCAACACAAATGATAGAAAGGCTACGTGATACGGATATTCAACATTTAATGTATGTTGATGATGCAATGTTGTATAACGCGCCGACTGAAGGGATCAAAAGAACCCTTAGCTGGGCAGAAACCTTGCCAGAAGCACAGCGTCCAAATATTCAATTTGTCGAAAATTATGCTGATGTCATGCACGATTATCAATCGATCTGGAAATTTGCGGTAAGCTCCGAAAATCTGAATCAGCTTAAAGAAGTTGTCCATGGCATTGAAACTGATTTCGGTTTGGAGTGTGAATGGTCTTGGGTTGATCAGGTTGATATTGGGCGTAAAGGAAACAGCAAGGGCCTACGTCTCAAACAATGGGTTGAATCACAAGGCATGACCATGGATGATGTAGTTGCTTTTGGCGATAACTTCAATGACTTAAGTATGCTAACGACTGCTGGTCTAGGTGTTGCAATGGGCAATGCAGTCGATGAAATCAAACAACAAGCCAAGCTGGTCACTCGCGATAATACCCAACCGGGCATTGCCGAAGTGATCCGCAAGTATGTTTTGTAATTCCCATCAAGAAAATAATAATAAAGTGATCACTCAAAATACGTTAAGTTTTCACTAGGTTGCAATGGCGCGGATCCTGAGAAATCTATGGCTAGGATCCGTGTTCAGCATCAACAATACTATGACTTGGGGCTTGGAGTATGAAGCGTAATCTGCCGGCTGAGCGAAACACTCTTCACTTGAGCATAAACTTTCCGCCCTTTGCGGATAGAAAGCTCATCGCGCGCCCAGCGAGTAATTCGTGCCCATAAATAGTGCTGATCCCCTAAATCTAACTTCACGTCGACCTGTTCACCATCTTCTATCCACTCAACAACCTCCGCAGATAAAATATTACGAATACTGCTCACTTGAGGTTTTTCTAACACCAACGAGACATCTGAGGCATCAATGCGTAAACGTAACATGTGGTCTTTTTGAGTATCAATACGTGGGATCCACAGTTTTTGGTGACCTACCGTCACGGCGGTCATTGCATAATCAGGATGGTGACCATGGCAGATCACATTCAGCACACTACTTAATGTTTCTTGCTGCAACCAAGGACGTAATGCACTACTTGCCCATACCTCTTCTAACGGGCCGAAAGCTTTTACTTTCCCTTGTGCCATCACAATCACTTTATCAGCTAAACGTAAAATTTCATCAAGGCTATGGCTCACATACAAAATCGGGATTTTGACATCCTGAGAAAGCCTTTCCAAATACGGTAATAATTCACGTTTACGCGGTAGATCAAGAGAAGCCAAAGGCTCATCCATTAATAAAATTTCAGGGGCTGTTAACAACGCACGACCAATCGCAACACGCTGTTTTTCCCCCCCCGATAGCGTAATTGGAAAACGATTCAGTAATTTTTCGATCCCTAACAAACCCACGATTTCATCAAAACGCCCTTTCATCTCTGGCGCCATCCCGTAACGTAGGTTGTTTTTTACGCGATAATGTGGGAAAAGCCGAGCATCTTGAAACACATAGCCTATATGTCGCTGTTCAGGTGGTAAGCAGATCCCTTTTTCCATATCCACCAATGTGCGCCCATTAAGCACAATACGCCCACGATTCGGCTTGGTTAGCCCCCCAATGACATTGATCAAGGAGGTTTTCCCCGCACCAGACAAGCCAAATACTGCCGTTATGCTTTCTGTGGGTAATTCAGTGTTCACTTCAAGCTGTAAATCACCCAGTGTCTGTGAAAAATCAAGTTGTAACATATCAGGCTACCCCTAATCGCTTTTTACCCCAACGGGTTAGCCATTCTGAAATTAATAGTGAGATCAGTGCGAGCACTATCGCGATAACACACAGACGAGCAGCATCAACTTCTGCTCCCGGTGTTTCAATTAGCGTATACATCGCCAATGGTATCGTTTGAGTTTCACCTGGAATATTTGATACGAAAGTGATCGTGGCACCAAATTCACCTAAAGAACGCGCAAAGGCTAATACCGTACCCACAATAATACCGGGTAAAGAGAGCGGAATAGTGATAGTGAAAAAGACACGTAAAGGTGTCGCCCCTAGCGTTCTAGCGGCCTGTTCTAATTTACGGTCGACAGCCTCAAGCGCTAAACGAATGGCTCTCACCATCAAAGGAAATGCAACAACAGCAGAAGCCAAAGCCGCACCACGCCAACTGAACGTGAAGCTAAACCCAAACCAATGATACAACCACTCACCAATAAATCCACGGCGTCCCATACTGATCAACAGTAAATACCCCACTACCACTGGCGGTAATACCAGTGGTAGATGAATAATACTATCAAGCAGTGTTTTGCCAGGAAAATGGCAACGAACCAATACCCATGCAACTAATATCCCTAGCGGTAGGCTAAAGATCACCGCAACACTAGAGACTTTTAAACTTAGGTAAATCGCTTCCCATTCATAAGCACTTAACATCTGCAATACTATAATCTCTTAACGTGGAGTGAAACCGTAACGTTTGAATACCTCTGATGCCGCTGGCGTTTTCAGATATTCATAAAAGTCACGAGTGGCTTTATTATCTTGATCTTTCACAATAGCCATTGGGTATTCAACGGGTTTATGTGAGTCAGCTGGAAAGATACCGACAACTTTCACTTTTTGACTGGCAACGGCGTCAGAACCATACACGATACCTAAAGGTGCTTCATCGCGTTCAACAAGCGCCATACCGCTGCGTACGTTGTTTGTTCGCGCTAACATGGGATTGACAGTATCCCATGCCCCTAAGTAGTTCAACGCTTCTTTAGCATAAATCCCAACAGGCACATGATCAGGATCACCTACCGCAAGACGTCCGCCATCGAGCAGTTTTTTCCAATCAGTCTGTTTATTGATATCGACTTTTTCAATTTTCGAATCTTTTGGTGCAATAAGCACTAACTCATTACCTAATAAAGTGTAACGGGTATTTTCAACCATTAACTGCTTATCAATAGCATAATCCATCCATTGTTGATCGGCAGAAATAAATAGATTTGCAGGGGCTCCTTGCTCGATTTGGCGTGCAAGCGTTGATGATGATGCATAAGATGAAACCACTTCTACTTTGCTTTCTTTCTGAAATTGCTCAGAGATTTCATTCATCGCATTTGTCAAAGAAGCGGCAGCAAAAACGGTAATCTTCTCCGCAGCAACACTGTGGCTTGCCATTGAAAGCGTTATCGTGGCACCCGCCAGTAACTTAATTAAGCTTTTTTTCATGTTAATCCATCCTAAAATTTAACTGTCCCGTTATATATAACAGGACACAACGATAACTTAAAGTCATAGGATGCATAAAAGTGTGCTAGCGCAATGAATTGACCAAAAATTGGCGTCAATGGCACAAAATGCGGGGAGCCTACACTCAAATCGGATTAGTCAAAGAAAGGATGTTGAGTAGCCTGTTTCTTCACATTATCCGTCAAGAAACAGGCACACTTAAATAAGGAGGGAGAATTATTTATTCTCGGAGTGATGATGCGGAACGTGAGCTTTAGATAACAGGTTAAAGAAAGCCCCAAGGCCATAAATTAGCCCCATAATCAAAAACATCACAACTGGAACCATCAACAGGGCAAAACCCATGCTTTTTAGAATATCTAACATTAAAGCCTCTTCAGTGATACTGTGCCCACCAGCCAACTGATGCGCTGACGAGGGAAAATAAAGCTGAATTTAAATAATAACGTATATAATAGTGATAAAACAGCCACTATTGTAGACAAATTACATTTCAAACGACACACTAAACGTGCTTTTTCATCGCAGTTTCGTTGTTCATGGCGTCGTTCTTAACAGGAAATAGGAAGGGAGATATTTATGCAGGCAGAAATCTTACTCACGCTAAAACTACAAGGAAATTTATTTGCTGACCCTCGCCGAATTTCACTGCTTAAACAAATCAAAGCCACAGGATCGATTAGCCAAGGCGCTAAATTAGCAGGGATCAGCTATAAGAGTGCTTGGGATGCCATCAATGAAATGAATCAGTTGGCGGATGATATTTTAGTTGATAGAGCGACAGGCGGTAAAGGCGGTGGAGGAACAACGCTCACTCATTATGGTGAAAGGCTGTTACAACTTTACGATTTACTAGCACAAATCCAGCAAAAGGCATTCGATGTTCTCAAAGAGGACAATTTACCCCTTGATAGTCTTCTCGCTGCTATTTCTCGCTTCTCGCTACAAACCAGCGCACGTAACCAATTCTTTGGTACCTTAATTGCAAGAGACCATAGCCAAGTCCAACAACATGTCCAAGTGTTGTTAGCGGATAATAAAACCGTTATTAATGCCGCCTTAACAGAACAGAGTGCCAACCGCCTAGGCCTTGCCGAAGGTAAGGAAGTACTCGCTTTAATTAAAGCACCTTGGGTGAAATTGACTAAGCCGTCAGCAGCAACGGACGAATTTGATAATAAACTTGCAGGTAAAATCACAACACTTGAACGTGGTGACGAAAATAGCGAAGTTATCGTCACCTTATTAGGCGGTGAAACCCTGTGTTCAACACTCAGTAACCAAGAAGTCGATCAACAGCAGCTCCAGATCAATGACGATGTCACCGCCCAATTTAATGCCGATCAAGTGATCATCGCAACGCTTTGCTAATCAAACGCACTTATTTATTGCCACCATCATCCTCAATAAATAAGTGCCCTCATCTTTTTTTTATGCTTCATTTCTCAGTGAATTATTGACATTGTCTGCAATCATGATTATTTGTGGAGGAGACAGATAGGTAAATATAACATCGATACTCTAGCTAATTCGAGTTGGCAGCCAAAAAGCAAGTTAATGCATCACTAGGCATAAAGACAACAACCTGACTAGTGAGCGGGCGCTTAGCCAATATTATTCATACCGTGCAGCCGCTTGAAGCAGAGGGGTATATAAGAAGGAAGTATTATGGCTTCAATTACTCTGCGTCACAGTAGCTTTAGGCTCAATGACACGCAAACACTGGATATACCTGAATTAACAATTAATCAGCATGAAAACTGGGCATTTATTGGTGCTAATGGCAGTGGTAAATCCTCTCTTGCCAAGGCCTTATCAGGAGAACTGAAGCCGTTATCTGGTATCGTGGAAAATACGTTTAACACCCCCATTCGTCTCTCTTTTGAACAACTGCAAAAAATTATTAATGAAGAATGGCAACGTAATAACACCGACTTACTCGGCGAAAATGAAGATGACACGGGCTATACCGCCGCTGAAATTATTCAACTCCACCATCGAGATAATGAATATTGTTTAGAATTAGCCGCAAAATTTGGTATCAGTGATTTACTCTCTAGGCGCTTTAAATATTTATCTACGGGGGAAACCCGTAAAGTATTACTCTGCCAAACCTTAATGGCACAACCTGATTTATTGGTGCTTGATGAACCTTTCGATGGACTAGACGTCTATTCAAGAAATAATCTTGGCGAGTTGCTATACAGCCTATCTGAAAAAGGGCTAACCATTATATTAGTGCTTAATCGATTTGATGAAATTCCTGATTTCATTGATAACATGGGCGTTTTAGCTGATTGCAAGCTCAGCGTATCGGGAAATCGTGAGTCAGTACTTGCTAACACCCTAATCACTCAGCTGCAACACAGCGAAAACCTTAAACAACTCTCTATCCCTGAAATCGAAGACCCAACCGCACAAATTTCATTAGCAGACGATGTGCCACGCGTTATTTTGCGCAATGGCGTTGTCAGTTATAACGATAAACCTATTTTGCACGGTTTAAACTGGCAAGTTAACCCGAAAGAACATTGGCAAATTATTGGTGAAAACGGGGCGGGAAAATCCACATTATTGAGCTTAATTACAGGTGATCACCCGCAAGGCTACAGTAATGATTTAACTTTATTTGGTCGTCGCCGAGGAACGGGAGAAACCATCTGGGATATCAAACGCCATATTGGTTACGTCAGCAACAGTATTCACCAAGAGTATCGTGTCGCAACTAGCGTGATTAATGTCATTATTTCAGGTTTTCACGACTCTATTGGTTTATATCAAACACCTTCAGATCGCCAAGTACAATTAGCTTATGAATGGCTTGCTTTACTAGGATTTTCCGCACAATCCGCACAACAACCTTTTCATAGCTTATCATGGGGTCAACAACGCCTTGTACTCATTGCACGCGCACTTGTTAAACACCCAACAGTGTTAATTTTAGATGAACCCCTACAAGGGCTTGATGGCTTAAATCGTTTATTAGTACTCCGCTTTATCGATATCATGCTGAACCAAGGTTCGACACAACTGCTGTTTGTCAGCCACCACCAAGAAGATGCGCCTAGCTGTATTACGCATCGACTAAAATTTATTCCCGATAACGGCAAATACCGTTATGACATAGAAGTGGTTGAGCATCATCCCGCTTAATATCATGATAATCAGGGTCGATAATGTGATTTGATGATTTATCGACCTTAATTAATCTAATGATTGGCTTACCTATTCTAAAACAAAAATGTATAACTTCTTTATTTACGTTTACTTGTACAAATACTGTTTCCATATATTGGATTGATGCCTCGAAAAATGAGTCAAAATCATTACACTGTGCCGCTTTCAATAATTCTTAGTACGATTTAGGAGTATTTATGGCCGGCTGGCTTGTCTTGGCTATTTCACTTGCAACACTGGCAACACATCGATTTATCGCCCTATTTTTATTTTTTATTGCGGTCATTATAGCCTTGTTCACTCATGTCCTTAGCTGGCAAGCTATCTTACTGCTTCTTGTCATAACTATGATTGGAATAATTCGCTGGCGTTTTCAATACCATTTAGTCGTCAAAATCGTCAGTGAAATCGCACTGCTCGCCATTGTGGTTGGTCTATTTCTTCATGTATTCCCAGGTTTTAACAACCTCAAATACCTTGATAAGGTTATTGTCGGTGAGCAAAGCGCCCCTTTTACCCTGTATTTAAATTTCGACAAGGCAATAGTGCCTGTTGCTTTATTATTTTGTCTGCCTAATCTATTTTCTACTCAACCACTTAAAACCGCTAAACCTTGGCAATGGTGGATTTTAATATCCGCCGTTCCTGCATTACTGATTATTGCCGCGATCAGTGGAGGAATTGATGTTGAATGGCATTTCCCCACATGGCTGCCGATATTTATGATCAGTAATCTGTTGTTTGTCTCACTCGCTGAAGAGGCGCTCTTTCGCGGTTACTTACAACAACGATTCACCCAATGGCTAGGCTCCCCCTACCTAGCACTCATGCTCAGTGCCCTACTTTTCGGTGCAGCACACGCCGCTGGAGGCCCTTTATTGATCCTCTTTGCCACCCTTGCGGGGATTATCTATGGTTTAGCGTGGATGTGGAGTGGAAAATTATGGCTTGCTGTATCGTTTCACTTCGGGTTAAATCTATTACATCTATTGTTTTTTACTTACCCAGTCAAAATGGTCTCTGGATGAAAAATAAGCATAGAAGAGGATATTTTGCGGCTTCATCAGCGAAATTTTTGTCTAGTTAACGCGCTTACCATCACTTTTTTGATTTGGTTTGGGTAAAACATCAGTTGTGACTAGCGTTCGGATTGACTATCCCTATAATGTAGGTCAGCAATGATTCATTTTAATTTGAATGTACTGATAGGAGTTTAAGCTATGGCTGTAACTAAACTGGTTTTGGTAAGACACGGTGAGAGTGAGTGGAACAAAGAGAACCGTTTCACTGGCTGGACTGATGTTGAACTGTCAGACAAAGGCCGTGAAGAAGCAAAAATTGCAGGTCAACAGTTGAAAGAAGAAGGTTTTGTCTTTGATTTCGCATATACCTCAGTTCTGAAACGTGCTATCCATACTTTATGGAATATCCTTGATCAGGTTGATCAGCAATGGCTGCCTGTTGAAAAAAGCTGGAAACTGAACGAGCGTCACTATGGTGCACTACAAGGCCTAGATAAGTCTGAAACTGCGGCGAAATATGGTGATGAGCAAGTTAAATTATGGCGTCGTGGTTTCGCAATCACGCCTCCTGAGCTGACTAAAGATGATGAGCGTTACCCTGGTCATGACCCACGCTATGCAAAACTATCAAGCGATGAACTGCCAGTGACTGAAAGCTTAGCAACCACCATCGAGCGTGTTGTTCCTTACTGGGAGCAAGAGATCAAACCACGTGTTGCAGCAGGTGAAAAAGTGATTATTGCCGCTCACGGTAACTCACTACGCGCACTGGTAAAATACTTGGATAACATGGGTGAAGAAGAAATTCTCAACCTGAATATTCCAACCGCTGTCCCTTTGGTTTATGAGTTTGATGAAAACATGAAACCAATCAAGCATTACTATCTTGGTAACCAAGAAGAAATCGCGGCTAAACAAGCTGCGGTTGCCAACCAAGGAAAAGCGAAATAATTAACGCTTTATCCCACGTTGTCAACAACCTAAAGGGTTGGCAAATGCCAACCCTTTATATACGACATATCCCAATGAATAACAATGAGTTAATGTTTAAAACAGATATCTCACGCCCAGCACTAGCTCTTGTGATTTAAGATGCGCCTTCATTTGTTCATCCGTAGGCCACGGGCATTAGCAAAATTGTTCATTCCACTTTCGATCTTACCTAAATCAATATAACGGTAGCCTAAATCAAAATTCAGTCTTTCAATAGGCTCATAGCTGACACCCGCCCCAAGAGAGTATGCTAAGTTAGTATCGGTGTTACTGCCATATTGGCGTGAAGGGTTGCCTTGCCACCCTGAAGATTTCACTTTTGCAATACCGATACCCGCTGTACCGTACACTGAAACCCCTTGATGGATTTCATAGTCACGATAAACATTCAACATTAAGCGCTGTGATTCCGTTTTATGATGGTTAAAGCTTGTCGAAAAAATTGATGAACCACTCGTGTATTCTGCCTTTTTATTAAAGGTATATTCAGCTTCTGTACGCCAGCCATTACCATACTGATAACCCGCTGCCAGTGAAGCATTATAAAAATCATCTTTATCATCGCCCGAAACAAACTGACCAATTCCTGGGCGAAGACTCGTATCCATGCTATCCGCTTTTTGCCACACTTTCGCGAGTCGTGCAGCTCCGTAATATCCCTCGTGACCTGTTGATGCAATAGCACTACCAATCGAACTAATCAAAGCAAAGGCTAAAGATACAATTTGTACTTTTTTCATTAAATAATCCTATTTAGTTATAATTCCAGCTAGTGATTATTTAGCTTAAGTCAAATTAAAGATAGGGGACTTTTTTGAACGATTTGTTCATTTTTATTGAAAAAACAAAATTAAAATCTTGGAAGAAGATAATGTAAAGAATATAAAAAACGAGTAATCTCAGAACATTGATGATTAGGAATGTTCTTAAATATTGATTTTCTTGATTAACCCAAATAATGATAGAAAAAAACCCACCTAGTGGGTTGCGTTTTTTTCTGCCTACCATCAAAGAGTGCCAATAAATTTTGATTTATCGCGATAGCACTCGACACCCTACTTTTTTATGGCACAATTTATTTAATGATGAACTAATTGAGAATTTTATGAATAAATTCAATCTCTATGTTTGGGTTGGGCTGGCGCTTAATATTTCACTACTTGGCTCACTGCTGTATATGCTCCAAACAGGTGAACTGATTATTGATGGCTCTGACGGCGCCCAAAATGCACATTTAATGAGAATATTAATGATCATTGCGTGCGTTAGCTTTCCAATCCAGCTGATCAGCATGATGATCATGAGCTACAAACCCAGAGTTGCGATTGGTGTCGCGCTAATAAGTAGCTTAGCACTCATGCCAATCACGATTGTTTTCCTTTGTGGCATGATCTTTTCAGCGATACGTTGGCGTTTCCATCAACTGGAAAGCGTTGATCCAACCATCAAAGTTGATTTCGATACCAACCTTGTCTTTAACAATCGGCATAATACACTGCGGACCATCATCGTTGGCGTACTCGGCGCGATATTCGTGGTTTTGAGTCAAAGCTTAGGAATGTTCTTGATAGTCCTTGCGATTCTGCTATTTATTTTGGGAAAACGCATTCATGGCACACCTTACGTAGCAACCAAAGGTAGCTATTTTTATATCCGCCCCAGTTTATTTAGTCTCTATTACCGAATCCCATTAAAAGATGTTACTTACTTAAGACACGAAAAAAATACTGTTTTATTGCAAGCTCAAGCAGGACAAGGTAGCCAAAACATGATTCCTTTATCCATTTCACTGTCCCATTTAAGCGAAGAGGATAAAAACAAGTTGGGTGAAATATTAGAAAAAGTCGCTCATTAACCGATAAACCCCCTACAAAGCAAAAAGCCCGTGTCGCAAAATACACGGGCTTTTCTTTCGTATTACCGCTATCAGCCAGTTACTTCTGACGACGAGCAATCACAGCATCAGATAATTGACGTAGTACTTTTTCAGTATCATCCCACCCAATGCATGCATCTGTGACGCTTTTACCATAAACCAGTGGCTCACCAGAATCTAAGCTTTGGTTTCCTTCTACAAGATGACTTTCGATCATCACCCCTGTGATAGAACGATCGCCTTGGCGTAATTGTTCACTTACATCATCAGCCACAATCATCTGCTTCTCAAACTTCTTACTACTGTTAGCATGGCTGAAATCAATCATAATGCTTGGCGTTAGCCCTGCGTTGGCTAGCCCTTCACGTACCGCTTTAACATGCTCTGCGCTATAGTTAGGCTCTTTACCACCACGCAAAATAATGTGGCAATCCTGATTACCACTCGTATTCACGATAGCTGAATGGCCCCATTTGGTGACAGATAAGAAACAATGCGGCGAACGTGCAGAGTTAATTGCATCAATAGCAATTTTAATTGTGCCATCGGTCCCGTTTTTAAAACCGACAGGACAAGAAAGACCCGATGCGAGTTCTCGGTGAACTTGGGACTCCGTCGTACGTGCACCAATTGCTCCCCAGCTCATTAAATCAGCAACATATTGTGGGCTGATCATATCCAAAAACTCACCCGCCGTTGGTAGCCCCTGATCATTAATTTTGACCAATAGCTCACGAGCAATACGCAATCCTTCATTAATATCAAAGCTATTATCCATATGAGGATCATTAATTAGCCCTTTCCAGCCCACAGTGGTGCGTGGTTTTTCAAAATACACGCGCATCACGATTTCAAGTGAACCTTTAAGTTCTTCTCTTAATTTATTCAGGCGCTCAGCATATTCTAGAGCCGCTTTAGTATCATGAATAGAGCAAGGGCCAATCACAACAACAAGGCGATCATCTTCGCCTGACAAGATATTATGGATGGCGAGACGTGCTTCATGAACGGTAAACGCCGCTTTATCTGTTGCAGGAAACTTCTCCAGCAATGCAATAGGTGGCAATAATTCTTTTATTTGTTTAATTCTGACGTCATCGTTCTGATAATTCATACCCGTTAATCCAATGTTTATTTTTTTATACTGATGATTTACATACCCTATGGATCCCAATAGCAGAGCGATGGTAAACACTTACTTTAAGCGAAAAGATAATAATAAAATCCTTTTACCACTAACAAAGCTGCGATTAGAAAGACGGCAGGTATCGAAATTTTAATCTAACCGTTCAGCCGCCTTCTGTAAACAGCTAAACATGGTATGAAATTATCACTTTTAGGCTTTAAGATTATAAAATGAGGCTAAAGTCAATCAAATGGCGTAATAGCCCCATTTTTAGGATGATTTTTAGAGGAAAAAGAAACAAAAACGGCAAAACATCGATAATGTTACTTTCACCGTTTTATGATTAAATTTTGTCATGATGAGCGAGAAAGTGGCGCTGAACCATTTTGCTTCGCTGATTTCACCCACAATCTTGAACCATTCAACGCAATGCCTAGTAAGATTAAGTACTCTAAAGACATCGCATATACGCCTTGCTTATAGAATACAACAATACTAATCACGTTAATGATTACCCATAAAAGCCAGTTTTCAACATATTTGCGAGTCATTAGGACCATCGCTACCACAGATAAAACCGTCATAGTTGAATCCCAGAATGGAAACGCATCCGGTTCTAAGGCAGGTAACTGCAAGTTAGCGCCAAATAAATTTAATACGTCAACAGCCCATGTCGCCAATACCCCGAAAACCCTATCAATATTGTAAGTTAAGTAAGCGATTACTAACACAGAGACTAATAACGTTATCATTGCTTTCGGTAAACTCAGCCAACGAATTTTTAACTCCGTTTGCTGCTGATTATCAACACGGCTCCATGCGTACCAGCCATAGATATTCGCGATGAAGAAAAACACCTGTAACAGCAAGTTGGCGTAGAGTTGAATTTGAAAAAAGATCACCGCAAACAAGGTGACGTTGATTAACCCAAAAAAGTAATTGATGGTCTTTTCAAAACTGGCCAACAGAATGCATAATAACCCCGCAATCGTCCCTACCGCTTCGATATATGACAACTCATAAATACTACTCCACAACGGAATAGTGACTAAAATATTACTTGTGCTAAAGAAATCCATCCCAAAATCCTTATATTCATCATGTGTGACACTATAAATAGATTGCTCATCATCACGACACAGATAACAAAACGACTCCCTACCTATTTTAGACTCTCTGCAAAATCTAGCATTCTATTTAAGGGAAGCATTGCCTTTTCACGCAAAATATCACTCACATGAATTTGGTGCTGTTCACCATAGCTCTCTAACGCCTGTGTTATTGCCTTAAGTCCATTCATTCCCATCCAAGGGCAATGGGCGCATGTACGACAAGTCGCGCCTTCACCGGCGGTAGGTGCGATGTATAACGACTTATCTGGGCAAGCCTGCTGCATTTTATAAAAGATGCCTTTATCCGTCGCAACTATCATTGAAGGATTCGGTAACGTTTGTGCAGCTTTAATTAATTGACTGGTTGAACCAACGGCATCCGCAAGGTCAACCACGGCTTGAGGCGATTCAGGGTGAACTAATACAGCGGCTTCAGGATATAGCGCTTTCATTTTAGTTAAAGACTGAGTTTTAAACTCATCATGAACAATACAGGCCCCCTGCCAACATAAAATATCTGCTCCGGTTTGCTTTTGAACATAGCGACCAAGATGGCGGTCCGGCGCCCAAATAATTTTTTCGCCTAAACTATCAAGATGTTCGATCAATTCCACAGCAATACTGGATGTCACAACCCAGTCAGCTCGTGCTTTAACCGCTGCTGAAGTATTTGCATAGACTACCACCGTACGGTCTGGATGCTGATCACAAAAATGCGCAAATTCATCTTCGGGGCATCCGAGATCGAGAGAACATTCTGCGTCAAGTGTCGGCATTAATACCGTTTTCTCTGGGCTTAAGATTTTAGCCGTTTCCCCCATAAAACGCACACCGGCCACCAATAATGTGGAGGCAGAATGGCGGGCACCAAAACGAGCCATTTCTAAGGAATCAGCAACACAACCCCCCGTTTCTTCCGCTAATGCTTGAATATCGGGATCGGTATAGTAATGTGCAACAATAACCGCATTTTTTTCAATCAGTAAAGACTTGATGCGTTCACGATAAAACGCTTTCTCATCAGAGCTTAATCGTGTGGGTTTCGCTGGGAATGGGTAAACCGACTGATTAAAATCAATAAACTCGCTCATCTTCCGCCTCTGTTTAGCATAACGCAATTTTATTTCTAAAATTAGCGATAAAATAAGTAAAACAGCACCTTTTTGTTTTATATACTAAACAAGATACGCTAATTTATCGAGGAAGTCTCGTCGATTTTTCAGCCATTATTTTGTTAATTCAAACCAATAACTAAATAATAACATCTATAATTGTTATGTTTCTTAGCATTTCATTGACTTTACAGGTATCTTAACCGTTTTTATAAATTCGATGGGTTAGTTATGGAATCACCTGCATCTTTAATAAATAAAATTATTTCTGTTTCTTTAATCGATCCTAGAATTGAAGCGGTCATTTTAACGGGCTCTAGAGGAAGGGAACAACATATTGATCGCTATTCAGATATCGATATTGAATTAATCGGTTTAGGCGTAACAGACCTTTTTCATAACCCTAAATGGATTAATACGTTTGCTCAACCTTTGGTTGCATTGCATCTTATGAATGGCGGTGAAAATGAGCCTGAGTGGCCAACTTGTTTAGCGATTTATGAACAGGGCAGAAAGGTCGATTTTACATTCGCAGAACCCTCTCGACTGCAAAAAATGGCTCAACATGGGCTTGATAACACCTATGCACGCGGCTATACCGTGTTACTCGATAAAACGGGTATTACGGAAAAACTCCCTGAAAGTCAGCAAGCTCAACTTCCCCCCAAGCAACTTACCCAGAAGAAGTTTACATTTATCTGTAACGAGTTCTGGTATGAGGCACACCAAGTCGCTATCGCCCTGTCACGTGATGAACTCTGGAGTGCTTGGTCAAGAGATGTTGATATGAAAAAGGCCTTATTAACCATGGTTGAACTCCTCGCCTCTATCAAAAGTCATGGTCAGCAAGATGTGTGGTACCATGGAAAAGCTTATCAATCGTGGATGCCTGAACGGATACAACAGGCCACTCAAACCCTTTTTGACTATCGAACCCCACAGCAAGCGGCTCAATCTTTGCACCTATTGATGTCATGCTTCGATGAAGTCACAACCGAGATTGCTCAACACCTTAACTACCCTATCGATCATACATTGAGCCAACGTATGCAAACGCTAGTGATTGGTTTATTGCAGGATAATAGCCTACTCCCTGAAAATATTTGATTTAGACGCTTTCTATTAACCTCACCAACCACTTCACAATAAAAAACCGCCTTGCTACAGATAAATCAGCAAGGCAGTTCTGTTTTATCACAACTATTTTTTCAATTTAGCAAACTCATCTTTCGCTTTTTGTAGCTGTTTTTGAAACTCAGGATTAGAGTGCAGCGTTGCTACAGCCCCTGATGCAACAATACGTGCCGCATCAACATCACTTTGCCAATGGTAACCGCAAATCACACGGCTTTGACCGAGTTCATAACCGCGTTTTAAAATTTTGTCTTGGTTTTCAGGATTAATTTCTGATAGCACTAATGCTGAAGCCCAGCCAATTGATGTATGCCCTGAAGGGTAAGAACCATTTTTAGATAATTTATCTTGGTCTTTCGTGTTACAGGTTTCAACGCCATAGAATGCAAACGGGCGGATCCGCATGTATTTTTCTTTTGCAGAACGAGTCGCTAAATCCCCCGCATCTTCAATCATATTGGTGAGTAATTTATGAATTTCTGGCGAGTCTTTCTCAGTAATAGGGTAACCAAACGCCTCTGAGAATGCATTTGCCACCCCTCCAGCAGCGAGATCAGCATCTGCCGCAGCTTGTTTACCTCGCTCTGTGTTACGCAATAAACGCCCTTTTTCATACATTGCCTGATCATTTAAAAACAGAATACTGCCAACTTCGGGTGGTGGTGGTAGCAATGCTAAGCTATCAATCGCTTGAGCATTTTTTAAATAGTAAAGATCCGGTTTAGTGGTTACATCATTTCCTGGCGGAATGGCCGCAAATACACTCGTTGAAACAAATGCCCCTGCACAGAAAACCGCTAATAATTTTTTCATCCGTTAGTCCTTGCCTATGATTACTTAAAATAAATAACTTATATTTTACAATATGATCAATTATTTATGCTTTATTTAGACTAGTCTAAATCTGTATTCAATACCTTGAGTGAGTTCTCAAAAAAGGAAGCGTCATACGTTCGAATCATCGGGTCGTTGCCACAAGCGCAACGCGGTCTCGCTTCGCTCGGCTCGAACATGAACGCAGCGTCTCACCGGCATGTTTAGTGCGATCGGTAATTTCAACGTTTGCTGGATGATTTAGAGGAATAAGTGAGAGGGTGGGTCGTGCAGGATGATTTGGCCTTTGGCCTCACCCTTCGGGTCGTTGCCACAAGCGCAACGCGGTCTCGCTTCGCTCGGCTCGAACCTAAACGCAGCGTCTCACCGGCACGTTTAGTGCAATCGGTAATTTCAACGTTTGCTGGATGACTTAGAGAAATAAGTGAGAGGGTGGGTCGTGCAGGATGATTTGGCCTTTAGCCTCACCCTTCAGGTCGTTGCGACAAGTGCAACGCGGTCTCGCTTCGCTCGGCTCGAACCTGAACGCAGCGTCTCACCGGCACGTTTAGTGCAATCAGTAATTTCAACGTTTGCTGGATGACTTAGAGAAATAAGTGAGATGGTGGGTCGTGCAGGATTCGAACCTGCGACCAATTGATTAAAAGTCAACTGCTCTACCGACTGAGCTAACGACCCATCTGATATATCTGATTTTGGACTTTAAGATGGTGGGTCGTGCAGGATTCGAACCTGCGACCAATTGATTAAAAGTCAACTGCTCTACCGACTGAGCTAACGACCCATCTACTATATCTGGTTTTGAATTTTAAAATGGTGGGTCGTGCAGGATTCGAACCTGCGACCAATTGATTAAAAGTCAACTGCTCTACCGACTGAGCTAACGACCCATTTTAAAATACTTTTATCAACACAATTTATTCTTGTGTCAACGGCGGCTTATATTACTGATTTCTGACGATGGTGCAATGATTTTTTTGAAAAAAACGATTGAATGCACACTTATCATACGGTTAACCCCGAAATATTCGGTAACCACTTCTTCGGGGTTAATCATTATAACGAGCTGAGTTTCTTCTCCGCGAGCTTCGCTCCAGAGCTATTTGGATACTGCTTCAATACCTGCTGGTATACCGCTCGCGCTTTATCCTTTTGCCCTTTGTCTTGCATAATCAAACCGACTTTATACAAGGCTTCACTGCTTTTTTGAGATTTAGGGTATTCTTTGACAACAGTGGCAAAATAGAATGCCGCGTCATCTTTGCTACCTTTATTGTAATTAAGTTGCCCTAACCAATAGTTAGCATTCGATTGATAGTTCGATTTAGGATAATTTTTCACAAAGCTTTGTAGTGCACCGATAGCTTCATCGATTTGCGCTTTAGATTTGCTGTTCATCGCCAGTGTAACCGCAGCATTATAATCTTCTTTTTCACCGCCGCCCGATGCTGCTGGTGCTGGGGTGGCCGAAGAGGAAGAATTCGTTGCTGCTGAGTCAGGCGATGCTGCCGCTCCACCACTAACCTGATCTAGTTGCATATACAAATCTTTTTGACGCTCAACAATTTGATTCAGTTTATATTCACTTTCCTGAATTTGCCCACGCAACATATCAATATCGCGTTGGTTGTCAGCAATCTGTTGCTGGATTTGATATAAGATCTGGCCTTGAGAGTTAACTGCTGTCTCAAGCTGAGTGAGGCGGTCACCGGATGATCCGGATCCGACATTAATGATTGGCGCTTGGGCAATAGCGGCCCAAGGGGCCGCTACACCAACCAATAACGACAGACCTACAAATAAATGTCTGAAGTTACTGTTCATAAGAGATAATTCGCTTATTAATTAGTATGCAATTACTGCACGACGGTTTTTAGCGTAATCAGCTTCTGTGTGACCTAACACTGCTGGTTTTTCTTTACCATAAGAAACCAGAGAAACTTGATCGCCTGCTACACCTTTGCTTTGCAGATACATTTTAACTGCATTAGCACGACGCTCGCCCAGTGCGATGTTGTACTCAGGAGTACCGCGCTCATCCGCGTGACCTTCAACAACAACTTTAACAGATGGGTTGTTGCGCAGGAATGCAGCGTGAGCGTCTAACATATCAGCATATTCTGGAGATACGTTGTATTTATCGAAACCGAAGTAAACGATATTGTTATTTTGCAGCTCTTGCATTTGCTGACGTGCCAGCTCTTCCGCAGACAGACCTGAGTTAGTTTGGTTCATTGAAGAATCCGCACCATTTTGGTCATTGTTTTTGTTAGAGCTACAAGCTGCGACTGCCATGATTGGTAATGCGATCATCAGCCCTTTAAGCACTTTATTCAGTTGCATCGTTTTGATCCTTAATAGTTTGCCACACATTATTATTATGCATCACAGATACGGCGACCAAGCAGGGAATTTAACCTGTCCATCGGTAGCCGGAAGACGCGCTTTGAAACGCCCGTCGGTCGAAACTAGCTGCAATATAGTCCCCAAGCCTTGAGAGGAGCTATAAATAACCATAGTGCCGTTAGGTGCGATACTCGGCGTTTCATCTAGAAACGTTTTCGTTAAATATTCAACGTTACCCGTTGCCAGATCCTGTTTGGCGATATGCTGCTGACCGCCACCGGAACTGACCATTACAATGAAAGATCCATCCGGGCTAACATCAGCGTCCTGATTTTGTGTACCTTCCCAGGTCACACGTTCAGGGCTACCGCCATTAATATTAATTTTGTAAATTTGCGGGCGACCCGCTTGGTCTGAGGTATAGACCAACGTTTGACTATCTGGCATCCAAGTAGGTTCAGTGTTGTTACTACGCCCATCAGTCACTTGACGAATTTGGCCGCTCGCTAAATCCATCACATAAAGATTTAAGCTACCTGTTTTTGATAGTGCAAATGCCAGTTTAGTGCCATCTGGAGAAAATGCCGGCGCACCATTATGACGAGGGAATGATGCCACCTGACGAACAGCTCCAGTAGACAGTGTCTGAATAACCAGAGCAGAACTGCCACTTTCAAATGTTACATACGCCAAACGCTCACCATCAGGTGACCATGCTGGCGACATTAACGGTTCTGGAGAACGATGAACTGTAAATTGGTTATAGCCATCATAATCAGAAACGCGTAATTCATATGGGTATTGACCGCCTTTATTTGTGACCACATAGGCGATACGAGTACGGAATGCACCACGGATACCTGTTAGCTTCTCAAAAACTTCATCGCTTGCGGTATGGGCTGCATAACGTAACCACTCTTTGGTCACTTTATACTGATTCTGAGATAAAACAGTGCCTGGGCTACCCGCAACATCAACGAGCTGATAGCTAACCACATAACTACCATCTGCCGCAGGTTGAATCTGACCTACAACAACAGCATTGATTCCAAGTGTTGTCCAAGCCTCTGGCGTAACTTCAGAAGCGGTACCCGGTTGTTGTGGCATACGGCTAGGGTCAATAGGATTAAACTTGCCGCTATTGCGCAAGTCAGCACCAATAATTTGTCCGATTTCTTGCGGAGGCGTACCTGAGCCAGACCATTTAAAAGGCACAACACCTATTGGCTGAGCACTGTTTACACCTTCCGTGATCTCAATACGGATTTCAGCCTGAGCCACTGTTGCCCATAGCATTAAGAACCCGAGAACTACTTTAAAAGCCTGCTTCATCCTTATCTCCCTTACTGTGGAATTCACCGCCACAATAATTCGCTGAATTTTAACAAAGGTATACTAACAAAACTAGATATTGTAAGAACTATTTATGCTATAGCAGACATAAATTCAATACAGACAGCTCCGACTTATCTTATTTTGGACTAAATATAACTGTACTTCCTTGTTTTTTAAATGCTTCATACACATCTGGCGATGGACGCGGTAACGTGGCAAGTTTTGCTGCTCTGATTGCCGCATCACACAGCGCTGGGTCATTAGAAGCATTACTTTTAGGAGTAATGTTTACTAATAAACCATCCGATGCAATTTGTAACTTAAGTTCACACGTCCGTCCACGGTAAGTGTCTGAATCATAAAACTTACTCTGAATCGCTGCTTTTACTTTACCTGCATAACTATCGACATCTGCATTTGATGCTCCAGAGCGTTTTCCACCACCTTGACCAGCGGAAGCAGCACCACCTTGCTTACTTGGACCTGAAGCAGTCAAATCGCCGAGTAAATCATCAACGGAAGCCGAATTTTTAGCGGCCTCTGCTTTCGCTTTAGCAGCTTTGGCTTTTGCTTCTTTTTCGGCTTTAGCTTTCGCTTCTTTTTCAGCTTTAGCTCTGGCTTCTTTATCTGCCTTAGCTTTCGCTTCCTTCTCTGCTTTTTCTTTGGCTTCTTTTTCTGCTTTCGCCTTAGCATCGGCAGCAGCCTTGGCTTTTACAGCTTCGGCCTCTTTTTTCGCTTCAGCTTCCGCTTTTTCCTTCGCGGCAGCCTGCTCTTTAATCAAACGTTCTTTTTCAGCTTTTGCTTTTGCAGCCGCTTCTTCAGCAATTTTTTGCTCTTCCTTCGCTTTTTTCGCTGCTTCTGCCGCTTGCTTTTGCTGCTGCTCAGCTTGTTTTTGTCGTTCTTGAGCTTCACGCTCGCTCTGAATACGTTCTTGTTCAAGCTGTTGCAGACGCTTTTGTTCCTGCTCTTGCTTTTCCCTTAACTCAGCTTCTTGTTTCTGTTCTTTCTCTTTGCGCTCTTTAGCGGCCTGTTTGGCGCTGTTTTCTTGTTGCTGCATTTGATTATATTGTTGGACAACTGCGCCTGGGTCGACCATTACAGCATCGATAACAGTCCCCTCTTCTCCGCCACCGCCAAGTTTGACGACGGAGACTAAGGAACCAATTATAATTAGGCCAATCAGTAGCACGTGCAGTGCTACTGATGTCAACAAAGAGCGCCTAAAATTATCTTTTTTCTCTTTTGTCTTTCCCACAATTGGTATCCAAAAAAAGAATCGTTACTCACTCAAACTACATGGGTTGAGTCATTAAGCCGACGGATTTGATGCCTGCCTGATGCAAAATATTTAATGCCTTAATCACTTCATCATAAGGAACTTCTTTTGCACCACCGATGAGGAAAATCGCCTTTGGATTTTTCTCTAATTGAGCTTTCGCCTCTGCGGCAATCTGTTCTGGTGGCAGCAAATCTAATCGCTCACCATCAATTAACATATTATATTGCCCAACGCCCGCCACCTCTAAAATAATCGGTGGATTATCACTTGATGATACAGTTTGGGTATCTGTGGCATCCGGCAGATCAACTTCCACACTTTGAGAGATAATCGGTGCTGTCGCCATAAAAATTAGCAGTAACACCAACAATACATCCAATAATGGAACAATATTGATTTCGGATTTCAGCTCACGTCTGCGACTATTGCGCGCCATTCGCTTATCCCCTCGTATTATTTCTTGTCAGCAGAGAATGCTTGGCGATGTAAGATAGCCAGAAACTCTTCCATAAAGTTATCGTAGCTCTGCTCTAGCTTGTTCACACGCAGGTTCAAACGGTTATACGCCATAACAGCAGGGATCGCGGCAAACAGACCAATTGCAGTAGCAATCAACGCTTCTGCAATTCCCGGTGCCACCATCTGTAGCGTCGCTTGTTTCACCGCACCTAACGCGATAAAGGCATGCATAATTCCCCAAACAGTACCAAACAACCCAATATAAGGGCTGATAGAACCAACGGTACCCAAAAATGGAATATGCGCTTCAACAGATTCAAGTTCACGGTTCATCGAAATACGCATAGCACGAGACGCACCCGTAACCACCGCATCGGGCGCGTGAATATTAGCTTGGTGTAAACGCACAAATTCCTTGAAGCCCGCATGGAAAATTTGCTCTGCCCCACTTAGCGAATCACGGCGTGCCTGACTTTCTTTATATAAACGCGATAACTCAATACCTGACCAAAATTTATCTTCAAACGCTTCAGCCTCTCGAGTGGCCGCATTTAAAATTTTTGTTCTCTGTATAATGATGGCCCAAGAAGCGATAGAAAAACCAATCAAAACGAACATAATGATCTGAACCAATAGGCTCGCTTTTAGGAATAAATCCAGGATATTCATGTCAGTCACTGTTTAAACTCCGCGACAATAGACTTAGGAAGCGCTGTCGGCTTCATTTTTGATATGTCCACACAAGCAATCAGGGCTGTCGCCCCACAAAGCAGGTTACCTTGTGAATCAATTAACCTTTGTTGAAAGGTTAAAGAGGCACGCTTCATTTCCACGATTTGTGTCTCAATTTCCAATAAATCATCCAGCCGAGCTGCTCTCACAAAATCAGTTGTCATACTCCGAACAACAAATCCAATGTTCTCGGCTAGTAAACTTTGTTGATTGATATCTTTATCCCGTAGCATCTCGGTTCTAGCTCGTTCAAAGAAAGCAAGATAACGTGCATGGTAAACCACACCGCCCGCATCTGTATCTTCATAATAGACGCGAACAGGCCAACGAAATAACATAACAACCACTCCATCCTAGGTTAAATTAATTAACCGTGCCACTATACTCAAGACGGTGTCGCTTTGGAATGACCTAGGGGTAAAGTTATCAAAAAAAAATTATGGATCCGCAGACCCATAATTGACAATTAGATTAGCTGAGGACTTTAACCAAGCCCCAGATAAGGATGATGACAGCAGGTAATGGATGGAAAACTGTTCGCCAAATCAATTTGTTAGGTCTAAAACCAACCCCAAAGATCATCGCGCTACACGTTGCCCAAATAAGTAATAACCCTTGCCAAATTAGGAATGAACTGGTTTTTGCAGCGAATTGGGTCGGATCCCACATAACGCTTCCCGCAATCACCAAAGCTAATAAAAGGATAAGGAACCTTATCGGCCCCTTATCCAATAGCTGATAGCATTTATCCACCAGCATTATTTATTACTCGCCATCTTTAGCTGCGGCTTTGTCTTCCGCATGCTCTAACGCTAGAGCTGCAATCACTGCAAAACTACAAGCTAACAGCGTGCCGAGGATCCAGGCAAAATACCACATATGTTATGCTCCTTAATACAGTGAATGCTTGTTGCCTTCGATAAAGTTTTTGTCCAAACGGCCAAACATTTTGTAGTAACACCACGCTGTGTAAGCCAATACGATTGGAACAAAGATAATAGCAACAACTGTCATAACTTGCAGAGTAAACAGGCTAGATGTTGCATCCCACATAGTCAAACTTGCGTTTGGCATAATGCTTGAAGGCATAATGAATGGGAACATAGCAACACCGCAAGTTAAAATGATACATGCGATAGTCAGTGATGAACTCACAAACGCAAGCGCATTTTTGTCTGCTTTACTAAACAGCATCGTTAACAGTGGTAAAACCACACCCAGCGCAGGCAGAGCCCACAATACAGGGTAGTTGTTAAAATTAGTCAACCAAGCGCCAGATGCAACCTCAACTGTTTTATTCAGTGGGTTTGATACGCTTAATGTATCGATAGTTGACGTCACCACATAACCATCAATGCTCATCACTAACCAAGCACCTGCACCCGCAAATGCGATTAGGGTCAGTAATGCAGTGACATAAGTTGCTTTACGAACGCGTAGGTGTAGTTCACCCGTTGTACGCATTTGCAAATAAGTTGCACCTTGAGTCACAATCATCATTAAGCTAACAACACCCGCTAACAAGCCATATGGGTTTAGCAGACCAAACAGGTTACCTGTATAAGTCAGGTACTGTTGGTTATCGATTTGGAATGGAACACCTAACAGTAGGTTACCAAACGCCACCCCGATAACCAGTGGTGGAACGAAACCACCGATAAACAGACCCCAGTCCCACATGTTACGCCATTTTGGATTTTCCAGCTTAGAACGGTAGTCAAAACCGACTGGGCGGAAGAACAGCGCAGCTAGCACTAAAATCATAGCGACATAGAAACCAGAGAATGCAGCAGCATAAACTTGTGGCCATGCCGCGAACATCGCACCACCGGCAGTGATTAACCAAACTTGGTTACCATCCCAGTGCGGTGCAACCGCATTAATCATGATACGGCGATCAGTATCTGTTTTACCTAAAATTGGTAATAAGAAGCCGACGCCCATGTCAAAGCCATCCGTGACAGCGAAGCCAATCAGCAGAACGCCGATTAGAATCCACCACACAAATCGAAGAACTTCATAATCAAACATAAGTGGACTCCTGTTTACTGAACGTCTTGTGCAGAGCTGTTTTTCTGTTCAAAGTGATAGCGGCCAGTTTTCAGGCTGCTTGGCCCTTTACGAGCGAATTTGAACATTAGGAACAATTCAGCAATTAAGAACAGTGTATACAGACCACAGATCAGAGCTAGAGAGAAAATCAGATCATGGGTTGTCAAGTTTGAGTGTGCAACGGATACAGGAAGAACCTCACCGATAGCCCAAGGCTGACGACCATATTCTGCAACAAACCAACCTGATTCAATCGCAATCCATGGTAATGGGATACCGAACAATGCGGTACGCAGCAGCCATTTGTTTTGGCCGATACGGTTGCGAACAACAGAAAGGAAGGAGAGACCGATGATAATCAGTAGTAAGAAACCGACACCAACCATGATACGGAATGCCCAGAACAATGGACCGACATTTGGAATACTATCTTTAACCGCTTTTTGGATCTGTGCTTCAGTTGCATCAACAATGTTTGGTGCATATTGTTTCAGCAGAAGACCATAACCTAAATCTTTCTTATTTGCTTCAAAAGACTTACGTAATTCAGGATCTTTATTGCCCGCTAACAGCTCTTGCAGTTCACCGTATGCGATCATACCGTTACGGATACGAACTTCATGCTGCTTCATCAGATCTTTCAGACCTAAGACAGGCGTGTCGAGTGAGCGTGTTGTGATAAGCCCCATCACCCATGGAATTTCAATCGCAAATTTGTTTTCCATTTTTTCGGTGTCAGGCCAAGCAATTAGGTTAAACGCCGCAGGTGGTGCATGCGTTTCCCACTCAGCTTCTACCGCAGCCAGTTTGGTTTTCTGTACGTCACCCATTTCGTAACCTGATTCATCACCAAGAACGATAACAGACAACACAGCCGCAATACCAAAGCTTGCAGCAATCGCAAATGAACGTTTAGCAAATGCAAGGTCACGACCTTTAAGCATGTAGTAAGAACTAATGCCCAATACAAACATCGCACCAGTACAGTAACCAGCAGCAACGGTGTGAACGAATTTAACTTGTGCAACTGGGTTTAAGACTAGCTCAGAGAAGCTAACCATTTCCATACGCATAGTTTCAAAGTTAAAGTCTGCTGCTATTGGGTTTTGCATCCAGCCGTTCGCAACAAGAATCCACAGTGCAGAGAAGTTAGAACCTAAAGCGACTAACCAAGTAACTGCAAGGTGCTGGGTCTTGCTCAAACGATCCCAACCAAAGAAGAATAAACCAACAAAGGTCGATTCAAGGAAGAATGCCATCAAACCTTCGATTGCAAGAGGTGCACCGAAGATATCTCCAACATAGTGGGCATAGTAAGACCAGTTAGTACCGAATTGGAACTCCATAGTCAAACCAGTGGCAACACCTAGAGCAAAGTTAATACCAAATAACTTGCCCCAGAACTTAGTCATATCTTTATAAATTTGCTTACCAGACAGCACATATACCGTTTCCATAATCGCAAGCAAAAACGCCATACCGAGCGTTAATGGCACGAATAGGAAGTGATACATCGCAGTTAAGGCAAACTGTAATCTTGACAGTTCGACAATATCAAACATCTTGACTCCTTGCTCCTAGCAGGAAGACACCGACTTGCGGCAACCCAGCTTCCAATAAAATTAAAGAAAGCCTCTTAACTACCAGCAAAAAATGCCTCAAAACAACAAATAATTAACAAAATTCAAAACTCTAACGACACTATAATAATAGTACGCTTATCTTCACATACAATAAACTTCTTTTGCGTGATTCAGATTTGAATTCTGAATATATATCAATAATTATACCCTATAATAGAAAAACGAGTATTTGATCGAGCACCAATTTAAGCAATTTAGAAAAATAATGCCAGCACTAATGAATTGATTTACGTCAATTTTTTAAGCATTGTTAATTGATTATCCTTATCATCAATTAATGGTTAGTTAAATGTTAATTGAGTGTTATTGAGAATAGTACAAATATTCTTATTTTTCTAAAAGACTACCTAAAAAAATTAACTTTTGATTTGAAACTTCATAAAAAGATAATTTAATTTATAATTTTAGCCTATTTTGTTTTTATTATGACTTTTATTAATTACTAAATAAATTCTGATGACTTGCTATTTCTGATTAATTAATTCTGACCGACACCGTTATTATTAACGAAACACAATTCATCAGCATTATATCTGTTGATTGACAAAAAATAGCTTATTTAGCCTACCAAAATGACGAAATAACCAGCAGTTTATCCTTGATTGACTATCTATTTATTCAAGTAATCACAAGAATACTGCCATCAACGACGTGAGATACTCTTCAACGCCAAAGTATCCACAAGCGCATTCAGTCAGCATTGTAGCCTGTCAATTTACGCCCCCCTTGTTAGGACATTGCACGTAGCTTGCTTCGCTCCTAGCGCTATAGCAAGCATCAGCGGCTTCTTTTTAGCATACTGTTGATTCTGAATGATTGTTTGTGAAATAACTCGCTATTGAATAACGGTTTTATCATTTAAAGGAGAAACCTTCGATCGCCCAAATACCGCCAAACGTGCCACCGTACGGCAGAATACGGCTAGGCTTGCACTCCCTCCCCCACATCACCCAGTAAAACGGTTATCATGAGTGGTAGACATGCGTTCATCGTGTAGAAAGGGATACATACCGCCGTTGGCCGGCTTTACTCGCAAAACCCCTGATTTCACAATCAAAAAATATTCGAGTATTTAGGCGTTGCTCTCAATCATGACGCTTTTTTAAAGCCTATAGGCTAGAAATTTCTCTCGACCATACAAAGCGCGGATACACAAAAAATTGACCAATGGATGGATAACAGTCGCGCGTTTGATGCCAGGATGGATAGCGATAGATAGGTAAGTACGTACTCGAAGATGTTGTCAGCAACTCAACTTATGATTCAGCCACCTGATCTGAGTTCTGAGAATACACACTGACCACAGAGTTAATTGCGCTTGAACAGGAGTTGCAATTTCATCTTTTTAAATAAAAAGCCCGCGATTCGAATTTGAATGCGGGCTTAATTGGGTTTAATCGTCAGTTCAAACGACTAAACTTATTTTGCTAGCAGTGATTTTACTGCATCACCGATATCCGCTAAGCTACGAACCGTTTTAACACCGGCCGCTTCTAATGCAGCAAATTTCTCATCAGCAGTACCTTTACCGCCCGCGATAATTGCACCTGCGTGACCCATACGCTTGCCTTTAGGTGCAGTTACACCGGCAATATAACCAACAACAGGTTTGGTTACATGGTCTTTAATGTAAGCAGCCGCTTCTTCTTCAGCATTACCACCAATTTCACCGATCATCACGATCGCTTCAGTTTGTGGATCTTCTTGGAACATTTTCAGGATATCAATGAAGTTTGAACCCGGAATAGGGTCACCACCGATACCAACACATGTTGATTGACCAAGACCAGCATCTGTCGTCTGTTTAACCGCTTCATAAGTCAGTGTACCTGAACGAGAAACGATACCCACTTTACCTGGCATATGAATGTGACCGGGTTGAATACCGATCTTACATTCACCCGGAGTGATAACACCTGGGCAGTTTGGACCGATCATACGAACGCCAGCTTCATCTAATTTTACTTTAACAGTCAGCATGTCCAGAGTTGGAATACCTTCGGTAATCGTAATAATCAGTTTGATGCCCGCATCAATAGCTTCAAGGATCGAATCTTTACAGAAAGGAGCCGGAACATAGATCACAGAGGCGGTAGCACCTGTTGCTTCTACAGCTTCACGAACGGTGTTAAATACAGGCAGACCTAGGTGAGTTGTACCACCTTTACCTGGCGTTACACCGCCGACCATTTTTGTACCATAAGCAATAGCTTGCTCAGAGTGGAATGTACCTTGACCGCCAGTGAAACCTTGGCAAATTACTTTGGTGTTTTTATCAATTAAAATAGACATTATTTAGCCTCCGCCGCTGCTACTGCTTTCTTAGCTGCATCTGTCAGGCTATTTGCTGCGATGATATTCAAGCCGCTATCTGCCAGTTTTTTCGCACCTAACTCTGCATTGTTACCTTCTAAACGAACCACTACTGGTACATTTACGCCAACTTCTTCTACTGCACCAATGATGCCGTCTGCAATCAGGTCACAGCGAACGATACCACCAAAAATGTTAACGAAAACAGCTTTCACGCTCTTATCTGAAAGGATAATTTTAAACGCTTCAGTTACGCGTTCTTTCGTTGCGCCGCCGCCAACGTCAAGGAAGTTAGCTGGTGCACCACCGTGCAGTTTAACGATGTCCATCGTCCCCATAGCAAGACCTGCACCGTTAACCATACAACCGATGTTGCCATCTAGCGCAACGTAGTTCAGCTCCCACTGAGCTGCTTGTGCTTCACGCGCATCTTCTTGAGATGGGTCATGCATTTCGCGCATTTCTGCTTGACGGTATAGCGCGTTGCTATCAACACCTAATTTACCATCTAAACAAACAAGGTCACCCTCAGTATTAATCACTAATGGGTTAACTTCGATGAGTGCAAGGTCACGTTCTAGGAACATCGTTGCTAGACCCATGAAAATTTTAGCGAATTGGCTAACTTGTTTACCCGTTAGGCCTAATTTGAACGCTAACTCACGGCCTTGGAAAGGCATAGGACCCGTTAATGGATCGATAACAGCTTTATGGATAAGCTCTGGCGTTTCTTCAGCAACTTTCTCAATCTCAACACCACCTTCCGTTGATGCCATAAACACAACACGACGTGTGCCACGGTCAACTACCGCACCTAGGTACAGTTCTTTAGCAATGTCAGTCGCGTTTTCAACCAAAATTTGGTTAACTGGCTGACCATTTGCATCTGTTTGGTAAGTGACAAGGTTTTTACCTAACCATTTATCAGCGAACTCTTTGATATCATTGATATCATTTGTCACTTTTACGCCACCAGCTTTACCACGTCCACCCGCGTGAACTTGGCATTTAACAACCCATGGGCCGTTTCCGATTTTTTTTGCTGCTTCTACAGCTTCAGTTGCTGATGTACAGGCATAACCCGTTGGTGCTGGCAAACCATAGCGTGTAAAAAGCTGTTTTGCCTGATACTCGTGTAAATTCATGATGTTCTATCCATAATTGAGTCTGAAGAGGCGTTTATTCGCCTCCTGCAATTGTTACTGATTTAGCAACCGGCGAACCGGTTGCATCGGTTACTTCAGACCGGGCAGGTCATACCCTGCCCTGTTATGTTGCTATACGTCCAGCAGTAAACGAGTTGGATCTTCCAGCATATCTTTGATGGCGACTAAGAAGCCAACTGACTCGCTACCATCAATCAGACGGTGGTCATAAGATAGTGCAAGGTACATCATTGGAAGAATTTCAACCTTACCGTTAACCGCCATAGGGCGATCTTTAATAGCATGCATGCCTAAGATTGCACTTTGTGGTGGGTTAATGATAGGAGTAGACATTAGAGAACCGAATACGCCACCGTTGGTAATTGTGAAATTACCCCCCGTCAGATCATCAACAGTCAGCTTACCGTCACGACCTTTGACTGCCAGTTCTTTAATTTTCTTCTCAATATCAGCCATGCTCATTGCATCAACATCACGCAATACTGGGGTGACCAGACCACGTGGCGTTGAAACAGCAATACTGATATCGAAATAGTTATGGTAAACAACGTCTGTACCATCAATAGAAGCATTCACTTCAGGATAACGTTTGAGTGCTTCAACCGCAGCTTTAACATAGAAAGACATAAAGCCTAAACGTACACCGTGACGTTTTTCGAATGCTTCACCATATTGCTTACGCAGATCTTTAATTGGCTGCATGTTAACTTCGTTAAACGTCGTTAACATCGCGGTGTTATTTTTCGCTTCCAATAAACGCTCAGCAATACGCTTACGTAAACGCGTCATAGGAACACGTTTTTCGCTACGATGAGCCAGAGGTGCTTGTGGTGCAGCTGGCGCTTCAGCTTTAGCCGCCGGAGCTGATTTATTCGCTGCTAAGTGTTTCTCAACGTCTTCACGAGTCAAACGACCACCAACACCCGTGCCTTTAATGTCAGCAGGATTGAGATCATGCTCAGCCACTAAACGACGGATCGCTGGAGAAAGTGCATCATTGCTCTCTTCTTCCAAGCTCGCTGTTTGACGTTGTGCAGGTGCAGCTTCTTGAGTGGATTTCACTTCAACAGGCATCCCCGTGCTGTCACCTAAGCGAATACGACCTAACAGCTGTTTAGACAGTACAGTTGCGCCTTCATCTTCAACGATAGCTTCTAATACACCCGCTTCACTTGCAGGAACTTCTAATACAACTTTATCCGTTTCGATTTCAACCAGCACTTCGTCACGTTCAACGCTATCACCTGGTTTTTTATGCCATGTGGCAACCGTAGCATCGGCAACGGATTCAGGAAGATCTGGAACAAGAATTTCTACACTACTCATTTTCTATCCTTTAATTATTCAATGTTCAACGCGTCATTAACCAGAGCTTGTTGCTGCTCTAAGTGAACGGACGTATAACCAACTGCTGGAGATGAAGAAGCAGCACGACCTGCATAACGTAAAGTAGCCCCTGCTGGGATAGCTTCACGGAAGTTGTGTTGGCTGCAATACCAAGCGCCTTGGTTCAATGGCTCTTCTTGACACCAAACAAAATCTTTAACGTGCGCATATTGCGCCAGCGCTTGTTGGATATCTTCGTGAGGGAACGGATACAGCTGTTCAATACGGATAATCGCAACATCTGTTTGTTCGTTCTTACGACGCTGTTCTAACAGATCGTAATAAACTTTACCGGAACACAGAATGACGCGTTTCACGTTTTTCGGATTGATTTCATCTATTTCACCGATAACTGGCAAGAATTTACCATTCGCCAATTCTTCCATACTCGATACCGCTAATGGGTGACGTAGTAAGGATTTCGGTGACATTACAATCAGAGGACGGCGCATACCACGTAGAGCCTGACGGCGCAGCATGTGGTAAACTTGAGCAGGTGTTGATGGTACACACACTTGCATATTTTGGTCTGCACACAGTTGCAGATAACGTTCTAAACGTGCAGATGAGTGCTCAGGACCTTGACCTTCATAGCCATGTGGTAACAGCATAACTAGACCACACATACGACCCCATTTCTGCTCACCAGAGCTAATAAATTGGTCGATAACCACTTGAGCACAGTTTGCGAAGTCACCAAATTGCGCTTCCCAAATTGTCAGAGCACGTGGTTCTGTGGTTGCATAGCCATATTCAAATGCCAACACTGCGTTTTCAGTCAGAACAGAGTCCCAAACATTAAATACGCCTTGGCCATTATGGATATTTTGCAGTGGCACATAGACCGAACCGTTCGTTTGGTTATGTACAACAGCGTGACGGTGGAAGAATGTCCCACGGCCTGAGTCTTCACCAGACAGACGAACAGGGATACCTTCATCAACTAAGGTTGCATAAGCTAATGTTTCAGCAGCACCCCAATCCAACAGTTTTTTACCTTGCGCCATTTCCGCGCGGTCTGCATAGATTTTTTCTACACGAGACTGGGTAACCACTTCAGCTGGAATAGTACTGGTTTTAACTGCAAGCTCTTGTAAACGTTTTAAATCAAATGTGGATTTATACTCTTCATTCCATTCATGGTTCAGGTACGGTTCCCATGTATAAGAGTGCAGACCCATTTCACGCCATTCTTCAACGACACAATCACCTCTATCCAATGCATCGCGATATAAGTTAACCATTTCAGTAACTTCATCAGCAGTCACAACACCGCTTTCGATTAAGCGATCCGCATAGATTTTACGTGGTGTCGGATGTTTTTTGATTTTTTGATACATAATTGGCTGAGTTGCATTTGGCTCATCAGCTTCGTTATGACCATGACGACGATAACAAACGAGGTCAATCATCACATCACGTTTAAAGGTATTGCGGAAATCCAGAGCCAGACGAGTGACAAAAGCAACCGCTTCAGGGTCATCTGCATTGACATGGAAAATAGGTGCTTGAACCATCTTCACGATATCGGTGCAATACTCTGTTGAACGGGTATCTTTCGGGTTTGACGTGGTGAAACCAATTTGGTTATTGATTACGATACGCATTGTACCGCCAACTTCATAACCACGTGCCTGAGACATGTTCAGCGTTTCTTGAACAACACCTTGACCTGTTACCGCCGAGTCACCATGAATAGTGATTGGCAGAACCATATTACTACGACCTTCATCAAGGCGGTCGCGACGAGCACGAACAGAACCAATAACAACTGGGCTAACAATCTCAAGGTGAGATGGGTTAAAGGCCAGCGCTAAGTGGACACGTGAGCCCGCGGTTTCAAAGTCAGAAGAAAAACCTTGGTGATATTTCACGTCACCAGCACTTGAATGGTCTTTATGTTTGCCAGCAAACTCATCAAATAGTTCTGCTGGTTTTTTACCTAAGATATTAATTAATACGTTAAGACGACCACGGTGAGCCATACCTAATACGACTTCACGTGTATCTTGTTTACCCGCATGGTGAATCAAATCTTTCAGCATTGGGATCAGTGAATCACCACCTTCCAATGAGAAACGTTTTGCACCTGGGAATTTTGCGCCTAAATAGCGCTCTAGCCCTTCTGCTGCTGTTAGCTCAGCCAAGAAGCGACGTTTTTCTTCTTTAGAGAATTGCTCAGCGACATTCACTGATTCAAGGCGTTGCTGAATCCAACGTTTTTCCTCAGTATTAGTGATATGCATATATTCCGCACCGATAGAACCGCAATAAATGCGTTTCAGCGCGTCATACAAATCGCTCAGTTTCATGGTCTCTTTGCCAATTGCAAAAGAACCCACATTGAATGTTTCGTCAAAATCTTCTTTCGTTAGATTATGGAATGCTGGATCTAAATCTGGAACAGATTCACGTTTCCATAGACCTAATGGATCAAGATTTGCGTTTTGATGTCCGCGGAAGCGGAATGCGTTAATCAGCTGCAAAACTTTCACTTGTTTTGCATCGATTGCAGGATCGCTAACAGAGGTATGATAACGAGTCGAGTCTTTTGCTAAGCGACGGAAATAATCGCGTGCTTGTGAGTGGAATTGCTCAGCGTTGGTGCCTGCTCCAGGCAGTTGCTGGAAGATTTCTCTCCAGCCAGCATCAACAGAATTGGGGTCAGTTAGATAATCTTCATAGAGCTGTTCTATGTAAGTCTGGTTCGCGCCTGCCAGAAAGCTCGAATCCAGCCAGTCCTTCATTACGCCGTTCTGCATTGTGATCCCTTAAGCTTTGATAGCTTTAGTTTTCGCCGTGGTTAACTAATTGCCGCGTTTAGGCGGCCTCGATAAAGGTTCTTCTGGACGTGCTTTATGCATGTTCTCACTTTGGGTTTCCCTTTATCACTCCGGGCTCCCCTTCTAAGGAACCTTTAAAAACTGTCTGCAGTTTTTAAAGGCCCCTCGAGTCAGCTCGCGTCTTCATCATTTGCAGTTTGGCTTATTACTTTCACTTTTTTGCTTTTACTTTGTTACTATTCAACAGCCTGCGGCACTTAGGTGCCGCAGGTAATCACCGGTTTTATGCACTATGTTTTAGTAACATAGATTTAATATGACCGATAGCTTTCGTTGGATTTAGTCCTTTAGGGCATACATTGACACAATTCATGATGCTATGACAGCGGAAAACACTAAAAGCGTCGTTCAGATCATCTAATCGAGCATCTGTTTCAGTATCTCTACTATCAATTAAGAATCTGTATGCGGCTAAAAGACCTGCCGGACCAATAAATTTGTCGGGATTCCACCAGAAAGATGGGCAAGACGTTGAGCAACATGCACACAGAATACACTCATATAACCCATCGAGTTTTTCACGTTGTGCCGGCGACTGTAAATTCTCACGCGCTGGTGGATTCTTATTATCATTAATCAGATAAGGACGAATTTTTTCGTATTGAGTATAGAACTGGCTCATGTCAATAATCAGGTCACGAATCACGGGTAGACCTGGTAATGGACGAATAACAATTTTCTTCCCACCACGAATTAAAGCAGACAGTGGTGTGATACAAGCCAAGCCATTTTTACCATTCATGTTCAGACCGTCAGAGCCACATACCCCCTCACGGCAAGAACGACGGAATGATAAAGTGGGATCTTTTTCTTTCAGTTGGATCAACGCATCTAGCAACATCATGTCACGCCCTTCAGGAACCTCGAGCGTGTAATCCTGCATACGTGGTGCGTTATCTACATCCGGATTATAGCGATAAATCGAAAATTCAAGTTTCATAGTTCATTTCTCCGCAACTGGATTAACACCACGCATTAATAGGTACGTACTTTCGGCGGGAAGGCTTCACGCAACTTAGGTTGCATGTTGACTTCTCGGCGGGTCATCGTTTCAGATTGCGGTAAATACAATGAGTGACATAGCCAGTTAGCATCGTCACGATCTGGGTAGTCGAAACGGCTATGTGCACCGCGGCTTTCTGTACGGAAATTCGCTGCCTGCGCTGTTGCATAAGCCGTTTCCATCAAGTTATCCAGCTCTAAACATTCAATACGCTGTGTATTAAACTCGGTAGAGGTGTCGTCAAGACGAGCATTTTGCAGACGTTCACGAATCACTTTCAGCTCTTCCAAACCTTTCGCCATTGCATCACCTTCACGGAATACCGAGAAGTTGTGTTGCATGCAGGTTTGCAGTGCTTTACGGATTTCAACAGGATCTTCACCTGTACGCGCATTTTCCCAACGGTTAAAGCGAGTCATGGCAGCATCAATATCCGATTCAGATGCATCACGCATTGAACCTTGCTCCATCAGAGACTCTTTCAAGTGGAGACCCGCTGAACGACCAAATACCACTAAGTCAAGCAGTGAGTTACCACCGAGGCGGTTTGCACCATGTACAGATACACAAGCAATTTCACCCACAGCAAATAGACCTGGAATAACCTCGTCTTCGCCTTTTTCGTTATAACGAATTGCTTGACCTGTTACTTTAGTTGGGATCCCCCCCATCATGTAGTGACATGTTGGAATAACTGGGATTGGCTCTTTAATTGGGTCAACGTGAGCAAAGGTACGAGATAATTCAAGGATACCCGGTAGACGTGATTCCAGAACTTCTTTACCTAAGTGATCTAATTTCAGCTTAGCATGCGGGCCCCATGGACCATCACAACCACGGCCTTCACGGATCTCAATCATAATTGAACGAGCAACAACGTCACGACCAGCAAGGTCTTTCGCGTTAGGCGCATAACGTTCCATGAAACGTTCGCCATCTTTGTTCAATAGATATCCACCTTCACCACGGCAACCTTCCGTTACAAGTACACCTGCACCAGCAATACCTGTAGGATGGAACTGCCACATTTCCATATCTTGCAATGGAACACCAGCACGGGCAGCCATACCAACACCATCACCAGTATTGATGTGCGCGTTAGTGGTTGATTGATAAATACGACCTGCTCCACCTGTCGCTAAAATAGTCGCTTTAGCTTTGAAGTAAACCAGTTCGCCTGTTTCCATACAAATTGCAGTACAACCAACGACATCACCATCCTGATTTTTAACTAAATCAAGGGCATACCATTCAGAGAAAATGGTTGTGTGATTTTTTAGGTTTTGTTGATACAAGGTATGTAACAGTGCGTGGCCAGTACGGTCAGCAGCGGCGGCAGTACGCGCTGCCTGTTCACCACCAAAGTTCTTCGATTGGCCACCAAATGGACGCTGATAGATTCGCCCGTCATCAAGACGAGAGAATGGCAGCCCCATATGTTCTAATTCGAGGATCGCCTCTGGACCCGTTTTACACATATACTCGATTGCGTCTTGGTCACCGATATAGTCAGACCCTTTAACAGTATCGTACATGTGCCACTCCCAGTTATCTGGATGAGTGTTACCTAGTGCAACTGTGATCCCACCTTGCGCTGACACCGTATGAGAACGGGTTGGGAAAACTTTTGACAACAAAGCACAAGATAGGCCAAGTTGTGAAATTTGTAGTGCAGCACGCATACCAGCGCCACCAGCACCAATAACAATAGCGTCAAATTCTCTTATTGGCAGATTCATTTATGCACCCCACACCACAATTGTTCCGTAAATTAAGTAAGCCAGCAGAGCAACAACAATCACAAGTTGCAGCACTAAACGTAATGCTAGTGGCTTAACATAGTCAGTCAGTACTTGCCATAAACCAATCCAGGCATGTACTAAAATCGAGAACAATGTGAGGACTGTGAATACTTTTGTCACAGAAGAGGCAAAGAAACCACGCCATGTTTCATAGGTGATGTCATTAATGGCAATAAAGCCAACGAGATACAACACGTAGAGTACGATAACAATCGCAGAACCACGGATTAACAGCCAGTCCTGAATACCAGTACGGCCTAAAGCTGAAGCATTACTTACCATACTAATATCCCCGCCAGAATTGCCAGAATGACCGTAATAACAAACGTAATTTTTGCAGATGAATTGCCTGCAACAAGCGTTTCATCAATACAGCCGAAATCCATTAACATGTGACGAATACCCCCACAAATGTGGTACGCCAATGCCGTTAGAATTCCCCAAAGAATGAACTTAGCAAAAAAGCCAGTCATTATTTCGGATGCATATTGAAAACCTTCTGGAGAGGAGAGAGATGTCCCTAACAACCAAAGCAGAATACCTACTGCGATGAAAGTGATGACGCCAGAGACACGGTGCAAGATCGAAGAGATCGCAGTGATCGGGAAGTGTATCGTCTGCAGATCAAGGTTGACAGGTCTTTGTTTTTTCACAATTTTGCCCACACAGCTCTTTATTATTTTCCTTCCTCCGGACCTGGGGCGGAAACTGACAGCGACAGGGGTACAAAATGCAACTTAAGCTAAACGCTAATCCATCATGTTCAAATAGAGTTGCATACTGATTACGCTGGAACTCCTACATCAGGGTAATCCGGAGACCTGCCGTCAGTATAAAGTCTTCACATTGCTATTACAATTCCCACACAAAATGTTTGGTGACATTTAGCCCGAACAGTGAGAGGGATCACGATTTAAACATTTTATATAAATGTGCTTATCTTATTTGACAATGATTCAACATTTATCTTACATATATGGCTGGTAGAATTATTTGAACGTCGCCAGTATCTCAACCGGCGTAAAAAAACAAAAGTTATGAAATTCGTTTCCCTTACTAAAAATAATGATATTGTAGGGAAAACAACAAAAAGAACATAACATCTACACACTCGTAAACAACCTAAAAAAACATTGTCGTCGGTCGTACGGTTTCAGAATTTAATGTGATAGCTAGCTGATTTCCACAACACACCGGTAGAACAATGCGCAAAGACACAGTATAACGCTGGGTTCTGGTTGTTGGGTGTTGATTATCAAGCGCTAAGGAGACCGTAAATGGCTGATAACAAAGCTAAGCTAACGACTGAGAGTGCAAGTACAATTGAACTAGACATTCTATCCCCAACTCTCGGTCAAGACGTTATCGATGTCCGAACTTTAGGTTCAAAAGGGTATTACACTTACGACCCTGGATTTACTTCTACTGCTTCATGTGAATCAAAAATCACGTATATCGACGGTGATAAAGGTATTCTGCTACACCGCGGTTTTCCAATTGACCAATTGGCAACCGAAGCCTCTTACCTTGAAGTCTGCTATATCCTGCTCTACGGCGAAGCACCTACTCAAGAACAATATGAAACATTCAAAAACACGGTCACTCGCCATACCATGATCCATGAGCAGATCACTCGCATGCTGACGGGTTTCCGTCGTGACTCACACCCTATGGCTGTTTTATGCGGCGTTACGGGTGCATTAGCCGCTTTCTACCATGATGCTCTGGATGTTAATAATCCGCGCCATCGTGAAATCACGGCTTATCGCCTGCTGTCTAAAATGCCTACCGTTGCGGCGATGTGCTACAAGTATTCAATCGGCCAACCTTTTGTTTATCCACGTAATGACCTGTCGTATGCAGGTAATTTCTTGTACATGATGTTCTCAACACCTTGTGAAGATTATGTGGTTAACCCAGTGCTTGAGCGCGCGATGGATCGTATTTTAATCCTGCACGCTGATCACGAACAAAATGCCTCTACCTCAACGGTACGTACTGCGGGTTCTTCCGGCGCTAACCCATTCGCTTGTATCGCTGCGGGTATTGCCTCTCTATGGGGACCAGCTCATGGTGGTGCTAACGAAGCTTGCTTGCGTATGTTGGAAGAAATTCAAACTGTTGAGCACATTCCTGCCTTTATCGAACGTGCGAAAGACAAAAATGATTCTTTCCGCTTGATGGGCTTTGGTCACCGTGTGTACAAAAACCACGACCCACGTGCAACCGTGATGCGTGAGACCTGCCATGAAGTTCTTAATGAGCTAGGCCTCAATGACAGCTTGCTTGAAGTGGCCATGGAACTGGAACGTATCGCACTGAACGACCCGTATTTCATTGAGAAAAAACTGTACCCGAATGTTGACTTCTATTCAGGTATCATCTTGAAAGCAATGGGTATTCCTTCATCTATGTTCACCGTTATCTTTGCAATTGCCCGTACTATCGGATGGATTGCCCATTGGAACGAAATGCATGATGACGGACTGAAAATCGCGCGCCCTCGTCAGCTATACACGGGTTATGGCAAACGTGATTTTAATTCGAACCTAAAGGCTAAATAATTCAAAGGGCAGCTAAGCGATCATTGCATGCGCAACGATACACAGGCACTAGCATGTGAATTCGTGTAAACAGATAAAATCGCCAATGCAGCCACTTGAAATATAAAGAATTAGTCAAAAATAATATTCTAACTAAATAACAAGATACAACCCTACATACCAAAGCCCCATTTTCGGGGCTTTTCTATTTTTTATCCGCAAGGTGCTGATATTCTTTTGGGGTAACACCACTCATTTTTCGAAAGAAACTAATGAAAGCACTATCACTACTCAATCCCAGCTCTTGAGTAATAAAAGAGTAAGTTTTCCCTTGCGCTAATAGCTCAACCGCCTTGATAAAACGCCATTGTTGCCTCCATGCCTGATAACTCATTCCTGTTTCGTGTAAAAATAGACGAGTAATGGTTTTTTCACTCGCGCCTATTGTTTTAGCCAGTTCCATCAAGGGCGGAGGAAGTTGTTCCATGTTTAAATTTTTCATACGACGATCTTGCGGTATCGCTAGTAGCATTGGCTCTTTGCTAGCATGTTGTAATTCATCAATAAACACGGGTAATAAATTAGCAAGCCTTCCCTGCTGCCAATTGCTATCAAATGGAGCCACTGCGATACGCTCAAGTAATTCCCTTAATAATGCGGTTACCGTTAAAATCATCACCTCATCACCTACTTGATGAGCAATTTGTTGGTTCAAATACACTGAACGATAGCCAACCGAAGCCCTCATTTGTGCTCGATGGACAATATTTGCGGGGATCCACGCCACTCGTCCTGGCGGTAATAACGATAAACGATTTTCTAATGAAATAAGAATACAACCTTGCTGAGTGAACAGTAATTGCCCCATGTTGTGAGAATGAAATCCCGAATCATGCCGACCCATTTCTGCTGCAATACCCAAGATAGGCGCCTGATACCAATGGGTTTCAAATTTATCATGCTGATTAAGCCAAGCCATAACATGTCCTATTTTTGATATTTATTGTCTTTATTATTGTAATAAGACAGCGAAAATACAATTAAACTGCCCGCCATTAGTGACAACTATAGGATTATTAACATGAAACATCCTCTTTCATTATGGCTGGCTGTGGCCTTAATGATGTTTCCACAAATCGTAGAGACCATTTACAGCCCCGCATTGACCAGTATTGCCATTGCATTTCAGGTTAATGCCGAACAAGCTTCACAAACGCTTTCATTCTATTTCTTTGCGTTTGCATTAGGCGTGATATTTTGGGGAAGAATGTGTGACACATTAGGTCGCCGTCCAACAATACTTGCGGGACTTTTGTTATATGGCATAGCTTCCATATATGCTTTATTTATATCACATTTTTATTTATTACTCTTTTTACGTATGGTCTCTGCTTTTGGTGCGGCAGTAGGCTCAATTGGTACACAAACGGCCATGCGCGACAGCTACCAAGGCCATGAATTAGCAAAAGTCTTTTCAATTATGGGGATCGCACTTGCTATCAGTCCTGCGCTTGGCATGTTAGCTGGCGCTATTTTGGTCAGTGGCGGTGGCTACCAAGCCGTTTTTATGGGTTTAGCCGTTTTAGCAATAGGGTTATTGTTATGGTCTTGTTATCGCCTACCAGAGACGCGACCTGAAAATGTGATACGCCACCCATTTTTAAGCACGTTATTGGCCATGATTCAGGATAAAGAAATTATCAGAAATGTGATATTAATAGCATTTTTCAACATTAATTTATTCAGTTATTATCAGTTAGCGCCATTCCATTTTGAACAATTGGCGCTATCGCAACAACAATTTGGTCTAACTGGCATTTTATTAGCGCTAGGCGTAGGCATAGGTTCCATCGTAAATCGTCATTTACTGACTAAAAATTGGACAGCAGAAAAGTTAGTGAAGCTATCAAGCTTTATTTCACTGCTTAGCAGCTGCTTAGTTTTTATACTTATGCATTCCGTTTGGTTTGTTTTGCCCGTTATTGGGGTCGTAATTGGTTATGGTATTGCCATCCCAAACATTCTTGCTCACGCACTTAATCGTTATTCGAGCAATAAAGGGACTGCTGGCGCAATATTAGGGCTGTTTTACTATGTTGGACTTGCGATAGGTTTACTGATTGCGGGTTGGAGTCAACATTTAGGCGCTACTTTAATCATTTCTAGCATCATACTTGGCGTATCATCATTACGTTATCGAACCCATTAATCTAATCATGTGCAGCACATACTGTCTTGTGCTGCACTTCTTTTATTTTTTATTCTAAAAACCGTTTAAGCTGGATTATCGATATCCACAAACACGGCATCTAACCCATGATTATCGACCAACCATTGGGTGAGTGCTTTAATTCCGTAACGTTCCGTGGCATGGTGCCCTGCCGAATAAAAATGGATCCCCATCTCTCTTGCAATATGAATCGTTTGTTCAGAAACTTCCCCTGTCACAAACGCATCAACACCAAATTCAGCCGCCTGAAGAATAAAACCTTGCCCGCCACCAGTACACCAAGCAATTTGACGGATCTCTTGTTTACCTGTTTCTCCACAATGGAGTGTTTTACGATTAAGACGAGTTTCCAATCGTTCATTGAGCTCAGCAGGCGTAATAGGTTGATCAAAATAGCCAAAAGGCATTAGCGGGTCGATGTGCCCATCAATTTTTACCCCCATGAGGTGCGCTAGCTGAGTGTTATTACCAAGGTGGGGATGTGCATCTAAAGGTAAGTGATACCCGTATAAATTAATATCATTTTCAAGCAAAGTTTTTAAACGCTTCCTCTTCATGCCCTTGATAACCACAGGTTCATTTTTCCAAAAATAACCATGGTGAACAATGACCGCATCGGCATTCATCTCAACCGCTTTATCAAGTAGAGCTTGGCAAGCTGTCACCCCTGTCACTATCTTTTGTACATGTGAACGGCCTTCAACTTGTAAACCGTTAGGTGCATAGTCATGAAACTCGCTAACCTTCAGCTCATTATTGATAAGTTCTTCCAACGCTAAATTACGCATAATCGAGTCCTTTTACAGCATCATTTTGTCTTTACTGGATAAAAATGATTTATTCATTGGCAAAATTCAATACTGCCTAGCTTATAAGCCTATGCCATAAAAGGAAACGGCTATTTTAAACAATTCGTAGAGAGCTGATCTCTACAGAAACTAAAGATGAATCCGTCGTTTATCCTATGCTGCAATCACAAAGCGCTTGTCAATATGTTATCTAGCGCTTTTAAACACAGATAGCCTACCTCAAACACTTGCTCCCATATGACGCGAGCTTATTTCAATAAGAGGAATATTTTATGCAAACACTTTTAACGTCAATAACATTAAGTTTGCCCTGCAACCTCTAAGCAAAAGTAATGTTATTATCTTTAGGCATACCCCTCTTAAATAAGCGTAAAATCAGACTGGGTATTTTACGTCGTTTTTCCTCTAAAGATTATCTACTTTAAATTAATCATTAAAATAAAACCCTTATTACGAGTATATAAATCAACTTATCATAGATTAATCATTTTTTATTTTTAAACAAACGAACATATTAAAAACAGGCAACCTAAACACTAAAATAAAAACAACAAAAATGTGTTAAACCCATTTTCAATGATAACCCTCTGTTATACAAAACCATTAATAAACACACCAATATAAAATATAAATCAATCTTTTGAATTTATTACCTTCATTATGATAAACAACATAAAAAAACACAAATTATTTGTGTTTCCCCCGCATATATGTCAGCACCTTTTTATTTTATATTTATAGGGAAATTAAACGAAATTTAAATAATGTGTTATTTTTCGTTGCCATCAAAAACAATCTAAAATATTACTAATAATCCCATTCAGTCTTAATAGGTACTAATAATAATGATTAAATTACCCTTATTGGTGGTATTGTCTTTTTCTTTGGCGGGTTGTTCCTCAAGTGAGAAAATTAAAATTGGTTATCCTATTTTAATAACAGAAAGCACCAAACAAAAAATCAATGATATCATTAATAATGACGTCATACCGAACCAGACGTTGAGTTATGATGAAAAGATCAATCGTATCTCAGCTACATTTTTAGGCACGCCGTATGTTGCGAATACATTAATAGGTGGTCCAGAACAACAAGAAACCCTCGTCGCGAACTTTGAGGGTGTCGATTGTTTTACATATCTGGATTATGTCGTTGCACTTAGCCTTTCTAATAATGAAAAATCCTTTTTAAATTCATTGGTTAATACCCGTTATAAGGATTCCCAAGTCACTTATTATAAACGTAAGCATTTCTTCACAGATTGGTATGCCGTAGCACCTAAAAATGCCATTGATGTTACTGCAACAATTAGCCCAAATAGCATCACGGTAGAAAAAAATTTAAATATAAAATCAGATGGCAGTGAATATATAAAAGGATTAGGCGCTATTCCTAGAACAATCACTTATATTCCGGGTAATATGATCAACCAATCGGTGATTGATAACATAAAAACAGGTGACTATATTGGCGTATATTCACCAATAAGTGGTTTAGATGTCTCTCATACTGGCTTTGCGATTAAGAAGGATGGTCAATTATGGTATCGAAATGCCTCGTCTTTATCTAAAAATAATAAAGTCGTTGATACGCCCTTTCTTGAATATATGAGCACAAGGCCCGGTATTTTAGTTTTACGCTCGATATCTAAATAAATGCATATGAAAGTAAAGAGCCCCTTAACTTTTCACAAGTAATTTAAAACTGATAAAAACACTAAGCGCATTTTATTTTTCAACACCATCATTTCATATATTAAACGCTTTAATTAATACTGTTTGGAGGAATAATGAAATATACAATGTTACTTATATCGACATTTTACCTACTCCCTCTAACGGCAAAAGCAATTACCGTTGAAGGCAATGATGTTAAACCCATCAAAAAGATTGAATATTGTTTTGTCGATTGGGTTAATAACCCACTAAAATTACTCTCTTGTAGCTTAATTGGAGAAGTCCCACCTGATAGTGATAAATAAACCTATTCATCACTCGTCACGATACTCATTCTATCTTATGTTTGATTTATCAAAGAACATAAAAATTCATGATGAAAAATCGTCAGAAAAGGCGTGATAGAAAGAGGGAGATAACGAGTTAAAGTCATCGTTTGATTTAATCCCCTTTCCCCACAATATTTTGTCGTTATTGCGGGGACAGGGTCGCACTAATACGTATCGTTATTAACGATGCGTCTCCATTGTCATTTCAGAACGATCAAGCCAAACAGGCTTATCGCTTGTTTTTGCCCAAACTTTATGGAGATAACTATAAAACTTAGCGCGTTGTGGATAAAAAGCCATAACCGGAAATGCAAGTATGCCAGCGGTTAACGCTGCTGTGCGGCGTAAAAGCACCTGATTACGGGAATATTCGTGATATGTGGACATCGATATCCTCCTGTCAGTAGCCACATTATTTGCCGATTTTAACTTCTCTCTTTCACAACACATCATCTCATTGGAGAGTGACTAAAATCGGACAGATAGTATGAAAGGTAAATTAACTACCTTAATAATACTCTTCATTTGGTAATTTTACTACTGATCTGACCACTTAAATAAGAAAAAAATCACTAATTCACCCGTAAAAATGTAAGTTTATTACAGATCTTAACAAAATAACGAACAAAAGAAACAAAATAACCACAGAAAATTAACAATGTATTGTTAACAAATCAGGCCATGACTGCTTTTGATTGCGATTTTTATACTTTTTTTACACCGCTCTCTGGTTTTTTTTCAGCTTATTTACAACGCAATTCTTATGCTGTCTCCATGGGAATAATAAGGAGAAACTACAGTGTCATTACTTTCCATCCTCGGGACAGTCTTCGTTGCTTTACTGTTGGTCTATCTAATTTATGTTCTGCTTAATGCGGAGGAATTTTAAGATGGCCGTAACTGCGCTTCTACTCATCGCCAGCTTTTTGCTGGTGCTTATTGTATTAGCAAAACCATTAGGTTTGTTTATTGCTCGTTTAATTGAAGGTGACATGCCACGTTTTGTTATGAAAACTGAAGCCGTGGTATGGCGTTGCAGTGGACTAAAACAACCAGGTCGAGAAATGACCGAAATGAATTGGTCACGTTACGCTCTGGCGATACTTCTATTTAACCTTTTAGGTTTTATCCTGCTGTTCACTCTATTGATATTTCAAGGGCATCTTCCACTTAATCCACAACAGCTGCCAGGAATGAATTGGGATCTCGCGTTCAATACTGCGGTGAGCTTCGTGACGAATACTAACTGGCAATCGTACAGCGGCGAAAACAGCTTAAGTTACCTTAGTCAAATGGCAGGCTTAACAGTGCAAAATTTTTTATCTGCCGCGACAGGAATTGCAGTCGTCTTTGCATTAATCCGTGCTTTTGTACGCCACAATAGCAAAACGTTAGGTAATGCTTGGGTAGATATCACCCGCATTACCCTCTATTTACTCTTACCTTTAGCCATTATTTTTGCGCTATTCTTTGTAAGCCAAGGCGTCATTCAAAGTTTTTCCCCATACGCTTTAAGTGATAACTTAAATAGCTCCGCACAATTCATTCCAATGGGGCCAGTTGCATCCCAAGAAGCCATCAAACTATTGGGAACAAATGGTGGCGGTTTCTTCGGTGCTAACTCATCCCACCCTTTTGAAAACCCAACAGCACTGAGTAATTTTGTGCAAATGCTCGCGATATTCTTGATCCCAACAGCATTGTGCTTTGCTTTTGGTCGTACTGTTGGCGATAACAAGCAAGGCAACGCCCTGCTTTGGGTGATGGCCATTATCTTTGTTATTGCCGCAATGCTGGTGATCAATGCCGAATATGTTGGTAACCCTTTCTTAAGTGAGTTTTCCGCGAGCAGTACCGCCAATATGGAAGGTAAAGAAAGTCGATTCGGTATTCTTGGCTCTGCATTGTATGCCGTTGTCACTACCGCTGCGTCATGCGGCGCAGTAAATGGAATGCATGATTCGTTCACCGCTTTAGGTGGCATGATCCCAATGTGGTTAATGCAGATCGGTGAAGTGGTGTTTGGTGGTGTGGGTTCAGGCCTATATGGCATGCTGTTATTTGTTTTACTTGCCGTATTTATTGCTGGCTTAATGATCGGACGTACACCTGAGTATTTAGGTAAAAAAATTGAAGTCCGTGAAATGAAATTGGTCGCTATTGCCATTTTAGTCACGCCCACTTTAGTACTTTGTGGTACGACTCTGGCGTTAATGACCGAAACAGGACGTGCTGCCATTTTAAATCCAGGTGCTCATGGGTTTAGTGAAGTGCTGTATGCCTTCTCTTCAGCAGCAAATAATAACGGTAGTGCTTTTGCTGGACTCAGTACTAATACCCCGTTTTATAACACAATATTGGCGATTGTTATGCTACTAGGACGTTTTGGTGTCATCTTACCCGTCTTGGCCATTGCAGGTTCTCTGACCATGAAAAAACCACAAATAGCCAATACGGCAAACTTACCGACTCATGGCCCTGTATTTGTCGGCCTATTGATCTTAACCGTTTTACTCATCGGTGCGCTAACTTTCGTTCCCGCTCTCGCATTGGGACCGATAGCAGAACATTTGCAAATTAAGTTAGCAGCATAATGAGGGTCATTAAAATGAACAGTAAAAAAACTCAATTATTCGATAGTGCGTTAGTTCGTCAATCAATTATTGATGCAGTTAAGAAATGTGCTCCACAGGCGCAATGGCGCAACCCTGTTATGTTTGTGGTGTATATTGGCAGCATTATCACTACCTTGCTATGGCTAGCAATGTTAGCGAATTACGCAGAAGGTAATGCTTGGTTTAGTGGCATGATTACGCTATGGCTATGGTTTACCGTTTTATTTGCTAATTTTGCTGAAGCACTTGCAGAAGGACGCAGTAAAGCTCAGGCGGCGAGTTTAAAAGGCGTTAAAAAACGCAGTAGCGCTATCCGCCTTGCTGAGGCCAATTTAGATTCAGCACAAGAAACGGTAAATTCAGATCAACTTCGCAAAGGTGACATTGTTTTGATCCGTGCGGGTGACATCATTCCTTGTGATGGTGAAGTTCTGGAGGGGGGAGCTTCCGTCGATGAAAGTGCGATCACGGGTGAATCAGCCCCTGTGATCCGTGAGTCAGGGGGGGATTTCTCTTCTGTCACCGGCGGTACTCGTGTCTTATCCGACTGGCTGATCGTGGAATGTACCGTTAACCCCGGTGAAACCTTCCTTGATCGAATGATTTCCATGGTTGAAGGCGCACAACGCCGTAAAACACCGAATGAGATAGCACTCACCATTCTATTAACTGCTCTTACTATTATCTTTTTATTGGCCTGTGCAACCCTCTACCCATATACCCTGTTTTCAGCGGAATATGCTGGGGCAGGTAACGCCATTTCCGTTCTCGTGCTTATTGCGCTATTAATCTGCCTCATTCCTACAACCATTGGAGGGTTACTTTCCTCGATTGGTGTTGCTGGCATGAGCCGTATGTTAAGTGCCAATGTCATTGCCACCAGCGGACGTGCTGTTGAAGCTGCTGGTGATGTTGATGTGTTGCTGCTCGATAAAACAGGAACTATCACGTTAGGAAATCGACAAGCGTCGGCATTTTTACCGTTAACAGGCGTAACCGAACAACAATTAGCGGATGCAGCACAACTGTCCTCTTTAGCGGATGAAACCCCTGAAGGACGCAGCATTGTCGTCCTTGCAAAACAAAAATTTAATTTGCGTGAAAGAGACATTCATTCATTAAATGCTACTTTTGTTCCCTTTTCAGCAATGACACGAATGAGTGGAGTTAATGTGGGTGACAGAATGATACGCAAAGGCTCTGCCGATGCGATACGCCGTTATGTTGAAGCCAATCACAGTAAGTTTCCACTTGAGGCGGATCAATTGGTAGAAAAAGTTGCTCACCAAGGAGGCACCCCATTAGTTGTTGTCGATAACCAAACCGTCCTAGGTATTGTCGCTTTAAAAGATATTGTTAAAGGGGGGATCAAAGAACGTTTTGCTCAGATGCGTAGCATGGGGATCAAAACCGTGATGATTACCGGCGATAACCATCTAACGGCTGCCGCTATCGCTGCTGAAGCAGGTGTTGATGATTTCTTAGCGGAAGCGACCCCAGAAACGAAATTAGCCTTGATCCGCCAATATCAAGCAGAAGGTCGGTTGGTTGCCATGACGGGTGATGGTACTAACGATGCTCCAGCTCTGGCTCAAGCCGATGTCGCTGTTGCCATGAACTCAGGAACTCAAGCGGCAAAAGAAGCGGGTAACATGGTGGACTTAGACTCTAACCCGACTAAATTAATTGAAGTCGTACACATTGGTAAACAAATGCTCATGACGCGAGGTTCGTTAACCACATTTAGTATCGCCAATGATATCGCCAAATATTTTGCCATTATTCCTGCTGCTTTTGCCGTGACTTGGCCACAGTTGAACGTATTGAATATTATGAACTTGCATTCACCTGCTTCGGCACTGTTATCGGCAGTCATTTTTAATGCGTTGATCATTGTCTTTTTGATCCCCTTAGCCTTAAAAGGGATCAACTACCGCCCTATGAGTTCGCAATCACTGCTACAACGAAATCTCAGTATTTATGGTCTTAGCGGCTTACTCGTTCCCTTTATCGGTATCAAGCTTATCGACATGATTATTAGCTTATTTGGTTTTTAAGGAATAGATTATGAACACGATTCGTTCATCAATTGTGGTATTAATTTTATTAGCGATAATAACTGGTGTGGCTTATCCTTTACTTGTTACAGGACTCGCGAATGTACTGTTTCCTTGGCAGGCGCAAGGGTCGCTCATAGAACAAAATGGGCGAGTGGTTGGATCAGCATTAATTGGTCAACACTACCAGTCCGACCGCTACTTTTTCGGCCGCCCTTCAGCAACGGCGGAGTTCCCATATAACTCATTAGCCTCTGGAGGCAGTAATCTTGCGGTAAGTAATCCAGTATTATATGAGTCATTTGAACAACGTCGTGAACAACTGAGAAAACAAAATCCAGATGCTGGACAAGCCGTTCCCGTCGATCTACTAACCGCTTCTGCAAGTGGCTTAGATCCCAATATTTCGGTTGCGGCTGCACTTTATCAAGCGCCTCGTATTGCGAAAAAAAGAGAGATTGCGCTGAGGGAGGTTGAATCTCTCATTGCAGCACAAACTGAAAGCCCCCTCCTTGCCTTTATGGGAGAACCCGTTGTGAATGTATTGCAATTGAACATCGCATTGGATGAGCTTAAACCACAAACGCATCAGCCCACTCACTGAGGTTAATTATGGATAATCAAGACCCAGTACGCCCAAATCCAGATGAGTTGCTCGTAAAAGCAAATGAAACTGGCCGAGGCAAGCTTAAGATATTTTTCGGCGCCTGTGCAGGCGTCGGAAAAACGTATGCGATGTTACAAGAGGCTCAACGCTTACGCACTCAAGGGTTAGATGTTGTGATTGGCGTTGTCGAAACACATGAACGGGAAGAAACGGCGGCATTACTGGATGGGCTATCTCAGCTGCCGCCTCGTCGGTTAAACCATCGTGGGCGCCGCATGAGCGCCTTTGATATTGATGCTGCAATTGCAAGGCATCCAGCCATTATTTTAATGGATGAATTGGCATTTAGTAATCCAGCCGGTAGTCGCCATCCTAAACGATGGCAAGATGTGGAAGAACTTCTTGATGCCGGCATTGATGTTTTAACGACAATTAATGTACAGCATATTGAAAGTTTAAATGATGTGGTCGGTAGCATCACGGGGATCCGTGTGCGAGAAACCGTGCCCGATCATATTTTCGATGCAGCCGATGAAATTGTCTTAGTCGATCTACCTCCCGATGATCTCCGTCAGCGTCTTAACGAAGGCAAGGTCTATATCCCAGCACAGGCAGAACGCGCTATTGAGCATTTTTTTCGTAAAGGGAATTTAATAGCTCTAAGGGAATTAGCGCTACGTCGCACCGCGGATCGCGTTGACGACCAAATGCGAGAGTTTCGCGATGGTAAAGGACAAGCCCCTGTCTGGCATACGCGCGATGGCCTGTTATTATGCATAGGGCATAATCGTGGCAATGAAAAGCTCGTTCGTGCCGCAGCACGGCTCGCTGCAAAATTTGGGTCTGTCTGGCACGCCGTGTATGTTGAAACGCCAAAACTGCATCGGCTTCCAGAGGGGCACCGTAGAGCGATTCTTAAAGCATTACGTTTAGCTCAAGACTTAGGCGCTGAAACAGCAACGTTATCTGACCCTTCTGAAGAAAAAGCGATTTTACGTTACGCACGTGAACATAATCTTGGCAAAATTTTGGTTGGACGGCGCATTAAACGCCGTGGATGGTTAGGCTCACGCACTAGCTTTGCGGATCGATTAGGTGCATTAGGGCCAGATTTGGATTTAATCATCGTTGCACTCGAAGAAAAGAGTGATTGGGTGAAAGAGCCTGAACGGAAACCATTTTCTGAAAAATGGCGTACTGACATTAACGGTTTTTTAGTTGCGATCGCGATATGTGCGCTTATCACTGTATTTTCGCGTACTTTTTTACTGGCGCTCGATAAAGCCAACCTAGTTACCCTGTATTTACTCGGTGTGGTTCTTGTGGCGCTCTTTTATGGACGCAGACCATCCATTTTTGCAGCGCTTATCAATGTCATTAGTTTTGACCTCTTTTTTGTACAGCCCCACTTTTCTCTGGCCATTATGGACATGCAATACTTGGTGACCTTTACCGTAATGCTTATTGTCGGTGTGGTGGTTGGTAATCTCACGGCAGGTATGCGATATCAGGCAAGAATTGCCCGTTATCGAGAGCAACGGACTCGCCACCTGTATGAAATGACGAAAGAATTAAGCCAAGCGCTCACCGAGCAAGATATCGGTAAAGCAGGCTACCATTTTATTAACAATGCCTTTCAGGCGAAAACCTGCTTACTCTTGCCAGATGAAAACAATCAATTAATGCCATTGTTATGTGAAGGCCATAGCGCGATGCAAATTGATCAAGCTATCGCTAAATGGAGTTTTGACAAGCGTCAACCCGCGGGTGCTGGTACCGATACACTACCAAGTGTACCTTATCAACTACAACCCATTACCACGGTCGATCAAACGCTAGCCGTACTCGCTATCGAACCCAATAATTTGCGCCAACTATTGATCCCTGAACAACAGCGCATGCTACAAACATTTACAGGGTTGATTGCTAGCGCGCTAGCGCGTTTACAATTAGCAAAACAAGCGGAAATCGCAAAACTCAACATTGAGCGCGAGCAGTTGCGAAACTCTTTGTTAGCAGCACTATCCCATGACCTAAAAACACCGTTAACGGTACTGTTTGGCCAAGCAGAAATTTTGACCTTGAACCTTAGCGCAGAAAACTCCCCTTATACGGAGCAAGTTAACCAAATGCGCCAGCAAATACTCAGTACTTCCCGTTTAGTGAATAACTTGTTGGATATGGCAAGACTGCAATCAGGGGGGATACAACCGAATTTTGAGTGGCAATCACTGCAAGAGATCACAGGCAGTGCGATAAGAACCCTTGATTACACATTGCATAGTCATCCTTTATCCATTGAAATCCCAGCTAATTTGCTGCTCTACTGTGATGGTAACTTAATTGAACGAGTATTAATTAACTTATTAGAGAACGCCATCAAATACAGCGAAAAAGATACACCAATGGGGATTTGTGCCAATATAGAGGATAACCAAGTACACATTGAAGTTTGGGATGCCAGTAATGCGATTCCCAATGGGCAAGAAAAAACAATTTTTGATAAGTTTTCTCGAGCACAAAAAGAGTCCGCAATCCCTGGTGTTGGCCTTGGATTAGCGATCTGTCGCGCCATTATTCAATTACATGATGGCACCATTTGGGCTGAAAATAACAAAAAAGGTGGAGCCAGCTTCCATTTTGTTTTACCTTTTAAACAACTCCCTGATATTGAAGAGATAGCTGACTATTGTGAACCCCCATCAAATATTGATCATTGAAGATGAAAAAGAGATTCGTCGCTTTGTCCGATTAGCTTTGGAGGGGGAAGGCTGGAAAGTTTTTGAAGCGGAAAATGGCCATCGTGGGTTAATTGAAGCCGGAACTCGCCAACCAGATCTGCTTATACTGGATCTTGGTTTGCCTGATGGTGATGGCCTAAACCTCATTCGTGACCTACGCCAATGGAGCAGCATCCCAATTATCGTACTATCGGCTCGCGAAGAAGAATCACAAAAAGTCGCCGCATTAGATGCTGGCGCAGATGATTACCTCACTAAACCCTTTGGCATTAGTGAGCTGCTCGCAAGAGTAAGAGTCGCGTTACGCCGCTTCAGCAAAAATCAAGAAAGTTCACTATTTCAATTCGGTGATATCTGTATTGATTTTATTAATCGCATCGTCACTAAACAAAATGAAGAATTGCACCTCACCCCCATTGAGTTTCGCTTACTCAGTGAGCTAGTCGCCAATAGCGGTAAGGTTCTAACCCAACGCCATCTGTTATTGCAGGTTTGGGGGCCTAATTATGTTGAACACAACCACTACTTACGCATTTATATGGGTCACTTACGGCAAAAACTGGAAAATGATCCAGCCCGCCCGATTCATTTGCTCACTGAAACGGGGATTGGCTATCGCTTTATGCCATAGCGATTGCATATCAAACGACGGGTTCTGCCGCATTAATACAGTGGAGCGACAGAACGTTAATTAGCTTCTAAGACTAACACCCCAGACGCCGACGATTCGCCAGAAGATAATGCAACACCGGTTAAACTGGCGGTGACATTAATATTGATTGTTTTTAGGGCATTTAATGCAATACCTGAGCCATTCGCGCTAACATTAATATCATTAAGCGCTATTTTAGCTGCGACACCATTTCCAAAACTTAAATTTCCATTTGTATCTACCTTTGAAGAGATTAATTTCAAGGTATAGTCTCTTGCATTACCGCTAGTACAATTTATGGCTAAGTTTCTATTTTGCTTAGCGCTATTTACATCCAATGCGTTCGATAAAAAGTTAAAGTTTAATAATTGATCATTTAGCGTACAGATACTTTTTTGATTTGGCGGATTAATAATCTCAATTTCCCCGTTACGACTATTTCTACCTAGACCTGCTGAAGCTCTATTTATTGCATCATAACAAGCATAAATAAACTCTACATTAATATTTTCCATAAGTTCTAAATTTAGCGGATCACCAAATGATATCGCTGGAATATTTATTCTATTGTTCATGAGATTTGTTATTGTATTTATTGCTGCTGCCCGAGAGCCCAACCGACCATTACACTCATTAGTTGACAGCCTTTCATAATAGGCCGTGTAATTGCCTCTATTTGGAATATAACCAAAAGCTTCCAAACCAACCCTTACCGATGTAGGAAGACCCGTTCCCGGTCTGTTATAAGTTATAAATGTAATCTGTCCTGTACCACCATTACTGACAACCGCGTTCCTATAAGGCCTAGGACCAAAGTCTACCCGTGAATCAGCGAAAGCATCAAAACTGAGGATTAGTGGGAATATTAAACATAGATTGATCTTGATTTTATGCATTGCCATATATCACTTTTCATGAAGTTATAGAATATTGTGTTGCTGATTTATTACCATTAACTTAAACTATATTAAAAATTCACCTTTAATCTTTTTTTTGATTGATGAAAATAAATATCCTCGCGCATCGCTATCAATATTCTCACCGAGAATAAAATCACCTTAAATAAAGAAAATAACTCACATAATTACTAACACAATCTTAATAATAAATGACAACCAAGCTAGCGTGTATACCCCTCTATTGTTTTCACTATATAATGCGTTATTTATGAATTGCACGGTTATTTATGAATATATTTTAACTTTTTGAGATTTTTTAAAATTAACTTTACGTAATACGTTTTCTTTTTCATATCATGAATAGTTAATCGTTATAATAAATTAAATAATTATTAATAATATAAAATAGATGACTATCCCTCAATAAATGATAAAAAACACTGTAAAAATTATCAGGCATCACCATCAGAAAATCAACACCACCATTTATACCTATGAAAAAAAACACCGAACAAGGGTTTCTTTTTATATCTTAAGTTAATATATAACAATGAGTTATATATTAATCGCCATTTATCGTCTTAATAAGATGGTGATAAACGCTATTTGCTATAAAAAAAACAAAAAAGAACAATATATTAATCCAAAAATAATTATTATTAATAATTCCTCACCCTTTGACACATTTTACTCAACTCTAGCGTATTAACAGGCTATCACAACACATCTTAGCGCTTGGTTATTCTTTTGACACAACAAGGGCAACGTATTGTTATTCCGGTGATAGCCAACTATTCCTGCTGAGAACAAACCGCCCTTGATAAAACATTGCCATCCATTCAATCGCCAATAATAGAATTTGTACAGTAGGAAAAATTTTAAATTCCAATATGGTTCGTACCCGCCTTTTAATATTTCGACAGCCTTACCCCGCGGCTATGGCCTAAATAAATCATCCCGCGGTGCAGCGTTAAGTCAGCAACCTAGATATCCCTTCTTCCAGAAAAGCTAAGCTCAAAGAATTCGCTAAATAGCACCGGACACATAGTGCAATGATATCGGTTGGATCTTGGAGCCGTGTGAAGGCTTTTGGGTAAGTAAGATATGATATTTCCGTTCAATGGTGGCCCGCTTACCGTTATTGCGTCTTTCTTAGGCCGTCACCTTTAGCCACAATGGTTCTGAATACCGCACTGCCGATGCGGGATCACATCTACGCTTAAAACTGAGCAGAATACAAAAACGTTTGAAAATCCCTAAACAGTTTATCGATAATATTGCCTCAAAATCATCGTTTACTAGGTGAAGAGTATCAAGTTATCGGTGAAAAAAGTCAGGTGACCTTAGGCAGCAATGATCTTCATGATTGCTGAAATGAAAAGATGCCGCCCACAGCGCCTTAATGTATTTTATCGCCATAAAAAAATCTCAGGCTCCATTAAGAGTCTGAGATTTTTATTTGTGGCCTTGACATAGCAGACCATCATCGCATTTCCTTTCGATCATTCGTACCACAGCTAAGTGGTCAGCGAAGTCTGAGGAGGAAATTATTGAGCTTCGATCTTAGCCCAAGTATCGCGCAATCCTACTGTACGGTTAAACACCAACTTATCAGCACTGCTTAAACGATTATCGGCACAGAAATAACCTTCACGTTCAAATTGATATGGCTTATCTGTTGCTGCATCACGTAGACTTGGCTCAACAAAGCCTTGTCGAATTACTAATGACTCTGGATTAATCACCGATAAGAAATCATCTTCAGCAGCAGGATTTGGTACAGTAAACAAGCGGTCATAAAGACGAATTTCAGCTGGTAGTGCATGCGCTGCACTTACCCAATGGATAACGCCTTTCACCTTACGGCCATCTGCTGGGTCTTTATTTAGCGTTTGTGGATCGTAAGTGCAGTAAATCGTTGTAATGTTACCCTCTGCATCTTTTTCAACACGTTCCGCTTTAATGATATAGGCATTACGCAAGCGTACTTCTTTACCTAATACTAAACGCTTATATTGGCGGTTAGCTTCTTCACGGAAATCCGCACGATCGATATACAACTCACGGCTAAATGGCACTTCACGAGTTCCCATCTCCGGTTTATTCGGATGGTTAGGCGCGGTTAAGATCTCTTCACCTTCAGGCATATTTTCAATGACTAAACGAACGGGATCAATTACCGCCATCGCACGTGGTGCATTCTCATTAAGATCATCACGAATACAAGATTCTAGCGCTGCCATTTCAACGTTATTATCTTGTTTAGTTACCCCAATACGCTGACAAAATTCACGGATTGATGCCGCTGTGTATCCTCGGCGACGTAAACCGGAAATAGTCGGCATACGTGGGTCATCCCAACCATCAACTAATTTATCAGTCACCAGCTGGTTCAGCTTACGCTTAGACATTACCGTATATTCAAGGTTTAACCGCGAGAACTCATATTGACGAGGGTGGCAATCAATGGTGATGTTATCGAGCACCCAGTCATACAAGCGACGGTTGTCTTGGAATTCCAATGTACATAACGAGTGTGTAATTCCTTCCAGCGCATCAGAAATACAATGCGTAAAGTCATACATTGGATAAATACACCATTTGTTACCTGACTGGTGGTGCTCCGCAAACTTGATTCGATACAAAACAGGATCGCGCATAACGATAAAAGGTGATGCCATATCGATTTTGGCGCGTAAACATGCTTTACCTTCTTCAAAGCCACCAGCACGCATTTTTTCAAACAGCGCTAAGTTCTCTTCAACACTACGATCGCGGTAAGGGCTATTTTTACCTGGCTCTTTTAATGTGCCACGATATTCTCGAATTTGTTCTGGGCTCAGTTCATCAACATAAGCCAAACCTTTGTTGATCAGCTCAATCGCATATTGATATAGAGTATCGAAATAATCAGAAGAATAGTGAACTTTACCGCTCCATTGGAACCCAAGCCACTTAACATCTTCTTGAATTGAATTCACATATTCAACATCTTCTTTGACTGGGTTGGTGTCGTCAAAACGTAAGTTGCACTGGCCCTGATAGTCCTGTGCGATACCAAAATTCAGGCAAATTGATTTTGCATGACCAATGTGTAAATAGCCATTCGGTTCAGGTGGGAAACGTGTATGTATCGATGTATGTTTCCCGCTCGCCAGATCTTCATCTATGATCTGACGGATAAAATTGGTTGGGCGAGTCTCTGCCTCATTCATTGTCATCATTCCTCAATGCCAAAAGCGCGTAATAGCAAAATATATTCTACCATAATCTGTCAAGAAACAACCGTTTGATCAAATATGTATAATTAAAGATATATTAGCGGATATTTCTCGTACTCATGATGACTTAACCCAATTAATATTCAAATAATTAAGTTAACAACATGACAGCCAATACTATCAGTAATAGCAGTGGATAGCTTTGCGCATGGCGTTTATCACTCAAATATGGCATGAGTAAATTCGCGAAGCGGATCCCTAACCAAGAGCTGACAATTAAGATTAAAGCCCCTTTGACATAAATCATTCCAAGAAACCCATCACCTAGCTCAATATGCTGAGTAAAAGCAAAATAGAGATAAGTGAATGTTCCAGTCACTGCCATCGGTAATGTTAGCGGGTTAGCGAAAGCAGCGGCTTGGATCATACTCGCCCCACGACGGCGCATGAGTGGAACGGTCATCACGCTGCCACCTACCCCTAAAAATGCGGCGACAGCGCCAATCAATAAACCAATAGGTGTATCTGCAACATGGTGCCTATGTGAAGGTGTGATGCCCTCGCGCGATGTCTGCATAAACCCAGGCCTCAAGAAGCAATCTAAAATAGTGATAATAAGATAAATAATAAATAACCAACGGATCCATTCACTATTGACAAAAAGAGCAATAAAGGCACCTAAAACGCCCCCTAAAGAAATGGGGATAATAAATGGACGAATAATGTTCCAGTTTAAATGACCTTTGCGATAATGTGCACTCGTCGAAAGTGAAGCCGAAAAAATCATTACACAAGTTGAGGTCGCCACAGCAATTTGCATTGCCACATCATTCGCCTCATTTTGAGGCCCCCATACCAAGGTAATAAGTGCATAAAGTAGCGGAACGGTAATAAAGCCACCACCAAAACCAAACAAAGCGGTAGTGATCCCTGATATAAAGCCAAAAAGACACAATAATAAAACCACAACTAAATCTCCACACATGATTGTTTTATTATCATATCGAGAAGAATTAAAGCCGACTTACGCAAATCAGACAAACTGCATTGAGATTCCGCCAAATTAACATTGGCCTGTCGATCAAAAAAGGGAGGCGATTGCCTCCCTTTGCTCTGTCAATTATATCTTTGCAAACTCTTATTTTAGTACGTTGTAAATAACGGTTTCGCCTGCCGTTACATTACCACTAGCTAAAATTTCAACACCGGCAAAATCATCAATATTACTGATAATTACTGGGCTAATCATGGATTTTGCATTCGCTTCTAAGAAGGCGATATCCAGCTTCAGAATCGGTGTTCCTGCTTGAACTTCACTACCTTCTTCCACTAAACGAGCACAGCCTTCACCTTTTAGAGCAACGGTATCGATGCCCATGTGAACAATTAACTCAACGCCATTATCTGTTTCAATACAGAATGCATGGTTCGTTTCGAAAATTTTCACAACGGTGCCCGCTACTGGTGCTAACACTTCATCACTAGTCGGTTTGATCGCAATACCATCCCCGACGATACGGCTAGAGAATGCTTCATCAGGCACATCATCAAGAGAATAAACTTCACCACTCACTGGCGCAACCAGTGACAGAATAGTTTCACCTTTCGCCTTTGTTGGCTCAGTTACTTTTGTCGTTTGTGCCGCTGCGGCTGGCGCCGAACCGGCAATGGCCCCTTTCGCCATCACTTCTTTCATGGCAGATGCAACCAACTCAGCACGGGTACCAACAATAACTTGAACGCTTTGTTTGTTCAGACGAATAACCCCTGACGCACCAAGACGTTTTGCCATCGCATCATTAACAACACTAGAATCTTTCACACTTAAACGAAGACGAGTGATACATGCATCAATACCTGTAATGTTGTCACTTCCCCCCACTGCCGCAACATATTGGCGCGCTTCTTTTTGAATGTCGCTTTCTGAGCTATCGGCTGGGCTTAGATTCTCATCATAGCCATCGATAGTTTCATCACCAGCACTCTCTTCACGGCCCGGCGTCATCAGGTTGAACTTACGGATCATGAAGCGGAAGATAACATAATAGATGCAGAAGAAGACAAGCCCTTGAACAATCAGCATCCACCATTGTAATGCAAGAGGGTTACGTGATTGCAGCAGCATATCGACTAAGCCCGCACTGAAGCCAAATCCTGATAACCACTGCATTGATGCAGAAATAAAGACCGAAATACCGGTTAAGAATGCATGGATAACATACAATACTGGTGCCACAAACATGAATGAGAATTCAAGTGGCTCAGTGATACCCGTAAAGAATGCGGCAAAAGCACCGGCCAGCATGATACCAGCGACTTTCGCTTTATTTTCAGGACGTGCACAATGATAGATCGCTAACGCCGCCCCTGGTAAACCGAACATCATGATCGGGAAGAAACCAGCCTGATAACGCCCCGTAATACCTGGAATTGCCAGACCCTCTTCAATTGACTTAGCACCGCCAAGGAAGTTAGGAATATCGTTAATTCCTGCAACATCAAACCAGAACACTGAGTTCAAGGCATGGTGTAGACCGACTGGAATCAGTAAACGGTTAAAGAAGGCATAAACACCAGCACCCACTGAACCTAAATCTTTGATACTCTCACCAAATGAGACTAGGCCATTATAAACTACCGGCCAAACATACATCAGCACAAAAGCAAGGATGATCATTAGGAACGATGTCAAAATCGGGACAAGACGGCGTCCACTAAAGAATGACAATGCTTTTGGTAACTCTACCCCGCTATAACGGTTATATAACTCAGCAGAGAGCACACCAACAAGAATACCGACAAATTGGTTGTTAATCTTATTGAAAGCCGCTGGCACATTTTCAAGCGGAACATTCATAATCATGGAGTAAGACGCCGGTGAACATAATGTTGTTACCACTAAGAAACCGACAAACCCCGTCAGTGCAGCTGCACCATCTTTATCTTTTGACATACCATAAGCGATACCGATAGCAAACAGCACAGACATATTATCAATAATAGCTGCACCTGATTTTATCAGTAACGCTGCGATTGCACTATTGGCACCCCACCCATCTGGGTCAATCCAATAGCCAATACCCATCAGGATCGCGGCGGCAGGTAATACTGCCACAGGCACCATCAATGCCCTACCAATCCGCTGTAAGTAGCTAAGAATATTCACAAACTCCCCCTTTATAGCCCAGTATTGCCCCATTTACGGGATCTTATTGTTCATACACCTTGATAATAGTTTAGGTGATTGAGCGTAGCAATTTCATAGTCTAGTTGAATTCTTTCGCGATACAAAATAAATAGGTGTGATTTGTGATAAATGTCAATGATAAATTTCATTATCCGCCTAAATTAGTGGCTATTATTGAAAACTTATTTTATGATTAAAAATAACTTATCCACTGGATTTAGCTTTATAGCTAATAGAGAATCTGTACTCCCTGAAACATCCTATAGTTAATTAATAAAACTCAGGGACATAGCAACTGGAGAGTAGCGAAAGTGCATATCGGCAACGGAAAACAATCACGGAATTGCAACCTATGCCATGTCGATTAAGCTACGCCAGATAAAAAATATTCAAGATTTCATAGAATTAACAGACTGTTACTAGAGGTAAGTATCATGAGGCTTCTGCCACTAAAAACGGCTCACGCCGTTGGGATTTGGTCTGCACAATATATCGTAGACAAAATCAATGCATTTAACCCAACTGCCGAGCGTCCTTTTGTGCTAGGTTTGCCAACCGGTGGAACCCCGCTTGCAACCTACAAAGCGCTTATTGCTCTATATCAAGCTGGCAAAGTGAGCTTTAAGCATGTTGTCACTTTCAATATGGATGAATATGTCGGTATCCCAGAAAATCATCCACAAAGTTATCATACCTTTATGTATGAAAACTTTTTCAATCACATTGATATTCAAAAAGAAAACATCAATTTACTCAATGGTAATGCACCTGATGTTGATGCGGAATGTCAACGTTATGAAGACAAGATCAAATCCTACGGCAAAATTAACCTCTTTATGGGTGGTGTTGGTAACGATGGGCACATCGCATTTAACGAACCCGGTTCATCATTAAGCTCTCGTACGCGCATCAAGACGTTAACACCAGAGACTCGTATCGCTAACTCACGCTTCTTTGATAACGATGTGAACCAAGTTCCTAAGTATGCATTAACCGTTGGCGTCGCAACGTTAATGGATGCCGAAGAATTGATGGTATTAGCGACTGGTGCGAATAAAGCAAACGCTGTACAAGCCGCGGTTGAAGGTTCAGTCAACCATTTATGGACCGTCAGTTGCGTACAGATGCACCAAAAAGCACTGATCGTCTGTGATGAGCCAGCGACACTTGAGCTAAAAGTAAAAACGCTAAAATATTTCAGTCAATTAGAATCAGACATTATCGAAGCATTTAATTAATAATCATTCGAACACCCGACTTGTGAAAGCAAGTCGGTGACCCGAAGTTTATCTCTCCAGAAGTCAGGAGCCAAAGACTATGTATGCACTAACTCATTGTATTATATATACCGGTCATGAAAGACTAGATAATCACGCCGTCATCATTGATGGTGCTCTTATTAAAGATATCTGCCCATTAAACCAACTCCCAGCAGGTATCGAGCAACATGATTTACAAGGTGCGATTCTTTCTCCCGGTTTTATTGATCTACAAGTCAATGGCTGCGGTGGTGTCCAATTCAATGACAACAAAGAAAATGTGACACTGAAGCATCTGGAGATAATGCAAAAAGCCAATGAACGTACCGGATGCACAAGCTACCTACCAACGTTAATTACTTGTTCTGATGACCTCATGAAACATGCCATTGAGGTGATGACTGAATATCTAAAAACGCATCATCATCAAGCTCTTGGATTACATCTAGAAGGCCCTTACATCAACGTGATTAAAAAAGGTACTCACAATCCTGAGTTTATTCGTAAACCTTCAGCAGAAATGATAGCGCATTTAGTGGCGCATGCTGATGCGATTACCAAAGTCACTTTAGCGCCTGAAATAGTGGATGAGTCCTATATCCGACAACTCACTGACGCTGGTATTGTGGTTTCAGCGGGCCATTCAAACTCAACCTATGAAGAAGCTCGTCTTGGTTTTAAAGCAGGTATTGGTTTCTCGACCCATTTATTTAATGCAATGCCATATATCTCAGGGAGAGGCCCAGGCTTAGTTGGGGCAATTTATGATACTCCTGAAGTGTATGCTGGCATTATTGCAGATGGTCTTCATGTTCAATGGGCAAATATTCGTAACAGTAAGCGCTTGAAAGGTGATAAATTAGTTTTAGTTACGGACGCTACAGCGCCTGCTGGTATTGATCCACAAACTGGTGAAATGGATCATTTTATCTTCGCAGGCAAAACCATATACTACCGTGATGGATTGTGTGTTGATGAGAACGGAACCCTCAGCGGATCATCACTAACAATGATTGAAGCAGTTAAAAATACGGTAGAACATGTCGGTATCGCATTAGATGAAACATTAAGGATGGCAACACTTTATCCCGCAAGAGCCATTGGTGTCGAATCTAGCTTAGGCTCGATTGCACCGGGTAAGGTTGCAAACTTAACTGCGTTTAACCACGACTTCCAAATCCTATCAACTTATGTCAATGGAGAGGAAGTCTACAAAAAATGAGTATATAGCTGATGAACCATAGTCACTCGCTAAAGCAAATTGGTAATATTGATCTGGTAAAACAACTCAACGGTGCCGTGGTATATAGCCTAATTGACCAACAGGGTCCTATATCTCGCATCCAAATCGCAGAACAGAGCCAACTTGCGCCTGCAAGTGTCACCAAAATCACTCGTCAGCTACTCGAACGCGGCTTAATTAAAGAAGTCGACCAACAGGCCTCAACCGGAGGCCGACGTGCCATATCTATCGTATCTGAGTATAAAAACTTTCATACGATAGGTGTGCGCTTGGGTCGTTATGATGCTACCGTCGCACTGTATGATTTAAGCGGCAAACTGCTCAATGATGCCCATTACCCTATCTCAGCGCCATCCCAACAAGCCTTAGAGCAAAAACTGACTGAAGCGATTGAAGACTTTATTGCTCTCAATCAACGACGCATTAAAGAGCTTATTGCAATATCCGTGATCTTACCGGGCCTTGTGAACCCTCATAACGGTATCGTTCACTATATGCCGCATATCAAAGTAGATAATTGGCATCTCATTGATAATTTACAAGCGCATTTTAAAATTACCTGCTATGTGGGTCATGATATTCGCAGTCTCGCGTTAGCTGAAAGCTACTTTGGCGCCACCAAGGATTGTGAAGACTCACTACTGGTGAGAATACATCGGGGTACAGGTGCTGGGTTGGTTATCAACAATGAAATTCTGCTAAATCATCGGGGGAATCTCGGTGAAATTGGGCATATTCAAGTGGACCCTTTAGGTGAGCTGTGTCATTGCGGCAACTTTGGCTGTCTTGAAACAATCGCTTCCAATCAAGCTATTGAAAATCGGGTAAAACAACGCTTAGAACAAGGCTTTGTCAGCTCACTCTCACTGGAGCAATGCACCATTCAACAAATTTGCCAAGCCGCAAATAAAAATGATCCACTCGCAACGGAAGTCATTCAGCATGTGGGCCGCCAAATCGGTAAAGCTATCGCCATTTCAATAAACTTATTTAACCCTGAAAAAGTAGTGATTGCGGGTGATATCACCGAAGCTGAGCAGGTATTGCTACCTGCGATTCAAAGCTGTATTGATACACAAGCTTTGAAGGGATTTCGCGAAAATTTACCCGTTGTGACTTCACAATTGGTTCATAACTCGGCAATTGGCGCATTCGCCCTGACTAAACGTGCCATGCTCAATGGTGAATTACTCCAAAAACTCCTCGATAACTAGTCCTTTTTATCATTGTTCAAAAAAACCAGAATTTGCCCGTTGCACTTCTGGTTTTTTGTGCATTAAATTAGACAAAAAATAAAGACTCAGACGTTTATATCGTGCCATGTTCATGCTAATAAACGTAAAAACTAAGCCTTAATTCGCACAATACCGTTGAGAATTTTGACGGAGACTGTTTGTTTTCTAACTTCATTATTTACATCATAATTTATTACGATATATCGCAGCAGAGATAATCGCCTTCATGTGACACACTTCCGTTATTTTGATGCAAGTCTTGTTTTTTGCTGTCTTTATCGACAAAATGATTATTCATCAAACAAACGGACGCATTTTCACAAAAATAGTGAAAAAAGCAGTTGACTGTCTCAGCTGTAATTAGCATAATGCGCCCCGCAACGCCGATGAAGGTAATGCAAAAAGATGGCTATGTAGCTCAGCTGGTTAGAGCACAACACTCATAATGTTGGGGTCACAGGTTCGAATCCCGTCATAGCCACCATGTTTGCGGGAGTGGCGAAATTGGTAGACGCACCAGATTTAGGTTCTGGCGCCGCAAGGTGTGCGAGTTCAAGTCTCGCCTCCCGCACCATTTTCCTTCTCGGTAATAGAATTTAAGATTGGGGTATCGCCAAGCGGTAAGGCACCAGGTTTTGATCCTGGCATTCCCAGGTTCGAATCCTGGTACCCCAGCCATCTTAAATCAACAAATTTGAAGACATCCTCGGATGGGGTATCGCCAAGCGGTAAGGCACCAGGTTTTGATCCTGGCATTCCCAGGTTCGAATCCTGGTACCCCAGCCATCTCTCCTCTCCAAGGAATGTCTTAAAAATCCCATACAGTAACTTTATAAAGATAGATTAACTGTATAGATGGCTATGTAGCTCAGCTGGTTAGAGCACAACACTCATAATGTTGGGGTCACAGGTTCGAATCCCGTCATAGCCACCATGTTTTGCGGGAGTGGCGAAATTGGTAGACGCACCAGATTTAGGTTCTGGCGCCGCAAGGTGTGCGAGTTCAAGTCTCGCCTCCCGCACCATTCCCTTCTAGGGAATAAAATTAAGTATTGGGGTATCGCCAAGCGGTAAGGCACCAGGTTTTGATCCTGGCATTCCCAGGTTCGAATCCTGGTACCCCAGCCATATTTATATAGCCGGTCTTAGTACGGGTTATAAGAAACCATCCTTTATTAAGGGTGGTTTTTTTTTGCTTATTATTATTCGCCTTCCAATAGAAACACCTAACCCTGACTTTTATTTATTTCACTTCAATTATTAAGTTTTACTCACATTTTCACCAATTAACTTTCAGACTTTTCCCTATTTAAGGTAACTACCCCCCTCCTTTTAATAACCATAATGCTGGGGTTTACCTGTTCTTATTACCTATAAGCATCATAAAATAACAATTAGAACATTTTTTTTACTTTTAATTATCTCTGATATCAATTATGTGATTTTAGTCATTTTTTCATAACGACTAATAGTGGTAATCTCCAGTCAGATTTTGGTTAGTACCGATTAATGGCTTTCGGGATCCCTCTACCTTCCGCCATGACTCATGCATTATCCAACTCATGACCCCAAATAAATAAAAAGTTCTCACAACCTAATAATTATAAATTGCAGCAATGCAATACTTTACAGAGAAAATTTATGCAAAACATGATGAAACAACCACTCTATAAAATCCTATATGTACAGGTCATTGTCGCCATCGTGCTAGGTATCGCACTTGGTCACTTTTTTCCTGATATCGGAGAATCCTTAAAACCACTTGGTGATGCCTTCATCAAGATCGTTAAAATGATTATTGCACCAGTCATCTTCTTAACCGTCGTGACTGGCATTTCAGGCATGAGCAACATGAAGGCCGTCGGGAGTGTTGCTGGAAAAGCCATGCTCTACTTTATTACCTTCTCAACCATTGCACTTATCATTGGTTTGATCGTGGCTAACATTATTCGCCCTGGCTCAGGTCTGAATATTGACCCTGCAACTCTTGATAGTAGCAAAGTCGCAGGTTATGTAGAGAAAGCTCACGAATCATCGATTGTCAGTTTCTTGATGAATATCATTCCTGATACTGTCATTAGCCCACTTGTGAACGGGAATATCCTTCAAGTGTTATTTATTGCGGTGATTTTTGGTTTAGCACTTGCTGCTACCGGTAAGCACGGTGAGCCAATTGTGAAATTACTGCAAAACTTTTCTGAACCTGTGTTCAAAATGGTTGCCATGCTAATGAAACTGGCTCCTATCGGTGCATTTGGTGCGATGGCATTCACGATAGGTAAATATGGTATCTCTTCTATCGGCAACTTAATGATGCTGATCATGACGTTCTATATTACGTCATTATTGTTTGTGCTTATCGTATTAGGTGCGGTTGCTAAATATAATGGCTTCTCCATTATTGAACTCATCAAATATATTAAAGATGAGCTTTGGCTAGTCTTAGGCACGTCATCCTCTGAAGCAGCCTTACCGAGCTTGATGAGGAAGATGGAGCATGCAGGGTGTGAAAAATCTGTCGTTGGCTTAGTGATTCCAACAGGATATTCATTTAACCTTGATGGCACCAATATTTATATGACCATGGCAGCGTTGTTTATTGCCCAAGCAACAAATATTGACCTAACAATTTGGGAGCAAGTTTCACTGTTACTTGTGGCAATGATCAGCTCAAAAGGTGCCGCAGGCGTTACTGGAGCCGGTTTTATTACTCTAGCGGCAACACTAATGGTCGTTCCAAGTATTCCCGTAGCAGGTATGGCGTTAATCTTAGGTATCGACCGCTTTATGTCCGAATGTCGTGCACTCACTAACTTGGTGGGGAATGCTTGTGCCTGTATCGTCGTTGCACGTTGGGAAAAAGAATTAGATACCGACAAACTGGCTAGGGCATTTGCAGCAAAAGGGGAAAGTATCGATTCAATTATTACTGAAGAAAACGTTGAAATCCCTTCCCATCATGCTCAGCCATTTGATGTTGCGAAAGATAAATAATTAGCGCCTCGCGATAACCTCATCGGGGAAGCCTCATTGTGATGAGACTTCCCCTTATAGCTTATTAATTTGAAATGACGCTCAAAGCCCTAAAGCATACTTCAGTGCTAACTTCTTCGCTTCTCCAGCACGTTGCGCTGCCATCAAACCAAGATTTCTCAGTACTTTCAAACCTGGCAAGTTCTCACTAAACGCCATGTAAAATACATCCATGCCCGCTTGCATGACTAAATTATCAGGTAAACGACGACGCTGATAACGCTTTAGCACTTCAAGAGACGACCAAGGCTCTAGGTATTCTTTCGCTTGCGTCACCACGTTAAGTAACACATCGACATCGCGATAGCCTAAATTCACACCCTGTCCAGCCAATGGATTGATGGTATGGGCAGCATCACCAACCAATGCAAGCCCTTCGATAACATAGCGATTCGCATGGTGACGGGTGAGTGGAAACGCCCCAGAAGCAACCGCGACGACATTCCCCACACGTTCAGGGAAAGCTTCATAAATGGCCCCCGTCAGTTGTTCCATCGACATTGACTGCAAACGGCGAATTTTGGCAGGGCTATCATACCAAACCAATGACGCCCAGTTATCATAAAGCGGTAGAAATGCTCTAGGCCCCGATGGGAAAAATTGCTGCCATGTTTTATCTTGCTGTGGCTCAGACGTTTTCACTGTAATCAACATGCAAGATTGGCGATACTGCCAACCACGGCTGCCAATCCCCACCAATTTGCGCACTTGAGAATTGGCACCGTCAGCACCAATAACCAGCTTCGCTTGCAAATCACGCCCATCATCCAAAGATATCACCCAATCTTTTTGACCATGAGGTTGATAAAGATGTGTTAACTGTGCCGGACAAATTCGCTCGAGGTTGGTGTATTTTTCGCATTCTCGCCATAACGCTAATTGTAAAACGCGATTCTCTACCATAAAACCCAGTTCAGGTAGCCCCAAGTCATGGGCATCAAAAACAACGTTACTCCCCTGCTCTTCCCACGTTTCTAATTGCCGATAAGGCGCACTACGCATCGCTTCAACATGCTGCCAAGCGCCAAGTTGCTTGAGTAAATCGACAGATGAACGACTAATCGCAGAAATACGAACATCAGGTGAGCTGTTCACATCGAATGCTGCTGGTTCTGCTTTTTCGAGTAATGCAACACTCAGCCCTTCTTGAGCAAACCCCAAAGCTGCTGCTGCACCTGTCATGCCAGCCCCAACCACGACAACATCATAATATTCTGTTAATTTATTCATTACATTAGCTACTATTAACTGTTTGATTTATGTAGTGTACCGAAAAATTGTTACACTGACAGGGAATATCTCTATCACAGACTCTGGTCACTGGTGCTTCAAATGAATACAATACACGTTAATCTTAAAACAATGGGCGATAACCTGTCTTTGAGAGTGCGTACCGCATAGCCTTAGAATTTTCGAGCCTGGCTATTTTGACATTTTTCGTATCATAGAGTGATGTTTGTGATCAAAAATGCGTACGCCTTCCCAAAACGGGACAGGACTTTGGATTTATACACAAAATAATTCGAGCACGCGCGTATAGCACTGCTGCTTGAAGTATAACGGGTATACAACGCGTTTCGGAGTCCATTATACTAAGCCACTTCGAAAACACCGGATATAAACATGTCGACGAATAAAAAGTTATACATTAAAACATGGGGCTGCCAAATGAATGAGTACGACTCATCTAAAATGGCATCATTATTAGAAAGCACCCATGGTTATCAGATCACTGAAATTCCTGAAGAAGCAGACGTCTTACTGTTGAACACCTGCTCGATCCGTGAAAAAGCGCAGGAAAAGGTTTTCCATCAGCTTGGGCGCTGGAAAAATTTTAAAGATAGTAATCCTGATATCATCATTGGTGTCGGTGGCTGTGTTGCCTCTCAAGAAGGGGATTTTATTCGTCAACGCGCACCGAGTGTCGACATTGTTTTTGGCCCACAAACGCTACACCGTTTGCCTGAAATGATTAATCAAGTAAAAGGCACTCGCAGCCCTGTTATTGATATTAGCTTCCCTGAGATTGAGAAATTTGACCGCCTTCCAGAACCTCGCGCTGAAGGCCCTACCGCATTTGTTTCTATCATGGAAGGCTGTAATAAATATTGTACATTCTGTGTCGTACCTTATACACGTGGTGAAGAAGTCAGTCGCCCTTGTGATGATATCTTATTTGAAATTGCACAATTAGCAGCACAAGGTGTACGTGAAGTTAACCTACTCGGCCAAAACGTAAACGCTTATCGTGGTGAAACTTTCGATGGTGAAATTTGTACTTTTGCCGAATTAATTCGTTTAGTGGCGGCAATTGATGGTATCGACCGTATTCGTTTTACCACTAGCCACCCCATTGAATTTACTGACGATATCATCGAAGTCTATGAAGATACTCCTGAGTTAGTCAGCTTCCTGCATTTGCCTGTACAAAGTGGCTCAGATCGCATCTTAACGTTAATGAAACGTGCTCATACCGCACTCGAATATAAAGCCATTATTCGTAAATTACGAAAAGCACGCCCAGATATTTTGATTAGTTCTGACTTCATTGTTGGCTTCCCTGGCGAAACCGATGATGACTTTGAAAAAACCATGAAGCTCATCGCCGATGTCAATTTTGATATGAGCTTTAGCTTTGTTTACTCAGCACGTCCAGGTACACCGGCAGCTGACTTACCAGATGATGTTAGCGAAGAAGAGAAAAAGCAGCGTCTCTATCTCTTACAACAGCGCATAAATCAGCAAGCAATGAGCTATAGCCGTGCTATGTTGGGAACAGTGCAGCGTGTTTTAGTCGAAGGCCCTTCTCGTAAAAATGTTATGGAGCTTTCAGGACGTACTGAAAATAACCGTGTAGTCAACTTTGAAGGCTTACCCGATATGATTGGTAAGTTTGTTGACGTAGAGATTGTCGATGTTTATGCCAACTCACTACGCGGTAAAGTGATCCGCACAGAAGACCAAATGGACTTACGCGTTCACGAATCACCAGCTTCCGTCATCGCACGTACTCGTAAAGAAGATGAGCTTGGAGTGGGTAACTACCAACCCTAAAGATAGGATACTCAGTGACCGATAAAAAACCGTTGCAAATAGCAACACAAGAGATCTTTCTAGAGCCCGCAGATAACCAACGCTTAATGAGCCTTTGCGGGCCATTTGATGATAATATCAAGCAACTAGAACGCAGACTTGCGATCGAAATTAATCGTCGTGATAACCGTTTCAAATTATCAGGCAAGCCATTTAACGTTCAAGCTGCCAGTAAAATTTTACGCCAACTTTATGTTGAGACTGCCCCAATACGTGGCGTGATCCCTGATATTGACCCCGAACAAATCCATCTTGCTATCTCTGAAAGCCGCGTATTAGAGCAAGCCGCAGATAGCATCCCGGATTATGGCAAAGCCGTTAATATCAAAACCAAGCGTGGTGTTATCAAGCCGCGAACACCAAATCAAGCCCAATACATTGCGCATATCTTAGATCATGATATTACCTTTGGTATTGGCCCCGCTGGTACAGGGAAAACATATCTTGCCGTTGCAGCAGCCGTTGATGCACTTGAACGCCAAGAAGTACGCCGTATTCTCTTAACTCGACCAGCCGTTGAAGCAGGCGAAAAACTTGGTTTTTTGCCGGGCGATCTAAGTCAAAAAGTGGACCCTTATTTGCGTCCACTTTACGACGCACTCTTTGAGATGCTTGGGTTCGAGAAAGTTGAGAAACTCATCGAACGTAATGTCATTGAAGTCGCACCACTGGCTTATATGCGGGGTCGTACACTCAATGATGCCTTCATTATTTTAGATGAGAGCCAAAATACCACCATTGAGCAAATGAAAATGTTCCTGACTCGTATCGGTTTTAACTCTAAGGCCGTAATTACAGGGGATATCACTCAAGTCGATTTACCACGAGGCAATAAATCAGGCTTGCGTCATGCCATTGAGGTTCTCTCCGACGTCGATGAATTGAGTTTTAATTTCTTCCATAGCGAAGACGTTGTGCGTCACCCAGTGGTGGCGAAAGTCGTTATTGCCTATGAAAAATGGGAAGAGCAAGATAGCAAACGTCGTCAGCAACTCAAAGAAGAACGGGAACAACAAAAAGAATTAGAAAAGCAGGAAAACCATTAAATGCGTGAAGTCATTCTCGATTTACAACTTGCTTGTGAAGAAACAACTGATTTACCCAGCGAAGTCCTATTTCAACGCTGGTTGGAAGCTGTATTACCTAAGTTTCAAGCACAAAGTGAAGTCACCATTCGTATTGTTGATGAAGAAGAAAGTCACCATTTAAACCTGACTTATCGCGGCAAAGATAAACCGACTAACGTGTTATCATTCCCCTTTGAATCACCTCCGGAAGTTGAATTACCGTTACTTGGTGATTTAATTATTTGTCGCCAAGTGGTTGAACAAGAGGCCATTGAACAGCAAAAAAGTGCAGAAGAGCATTGGGCACATATGGTGGTACATGGCTGCCTACATCTGCTTGGTTATGACCATATTGAAGATGATGAAGCAGAAGAAATGGAAAGCCTAGAAACAGAAATTTTAGCTGAATTGGGCTATGCTGATCCTTATCTAGTAGAAAAAGAATGACCCATAGTCTATTTTTATGTTAAATATTAGCTGAGTAACTTTAAAGCCTGTCGTTTAGGGTGTAAATGTGAACAATATCACTTTTTGTTAAACACTCGCAGGAGTGTATTATCCCCCTAAACGACTGACTGGTTAACTTAATAAATCTTATTATTAATTGAGGAATAATTAATTAAACGCCATGAGCGACGATAACTCTTCGAGTAGTGACAACCCTGGCCCTAAGAAAGGGTTCTTTGCACTATTAAACCACCTCTTCCATGGTGAACCTAAAAACCGTGATGACTTGGTCGAGCTGATCCGTGATTCTCAGCAGAATGACCTTATCGATCCAGATACTCGTGACATGCTAGAAGGCGTCATGGATATTGCCGATCAGCGGGTACGTGACATTATGATCCCGCGTTCCCAGATTGTGACGTTAAAACGAAATCAAACGCTGGATGAGTGCCTTGATGTCATCATCGATTCCGCACACTCTCGTTTTCCTGTTATCAGTGAAGACAAAGATCATATTGAAGGGCTATTAATGGCAAAAGATTTATTGCCATTCATGCGTACCGATGCCGAGCCATTCAGTATTGACAAAGTGTTGCGCCAAGCTGTTGTTGTCCCTGAAAGTAAAAGGGTCGACCGCTTGTTAAAAGAGTTCCGTTCACAACGCTACCATATGGCCATTGTTATTGATGAATTTGGCGGTGTTTCTGGACTTGTTACCATTGAAGATATCTTAGAGCTTATTGTTGGGGAAATTGAAGATGAGTATGATGATGAAGACGATGTTGATATTCGTCAACTCAGTCAGCACTCCTATTCAGTAAGAGCGTTGACCCAAATTGAAGACTTCAATGACGCGTTTGACACTAATTTTAGTGACGATGAAGTTGATACTGTCGGCGGCCTAGTTATGCAAGCCTTCGGCCATTTGCCATCACGAGGTGAAACTATCACGATAGATGGCTATCAATTTAAAGTTGCAATGGCGGATAGCCGTCGGATTATTTTACTGCATGTAAAAATTCCTAATGGCGCTCCCGTCCCAACCTTAGATGAAGAAAAGAGTTAATGAACTTAGCGCCATCCTATCAAAGTCAGTGGTTACGCCTGTTACTGGCTTTAATTTTCGGAGCCAGTGGTACACTGGCTTTTTCGCCTTTTGATTTATGGCCTGCGGCACTCCTGTCGATTCTCTTTCTCCAATTATTAACCTTACATCGCACTGCCAAACAATCCTTTGCAATTGCCTTTGTCTGGGGCTTTGGCCTATTTGGCTCAGGCGTTAATTGGGTTTATGTCAGTATTGCTGACTTTGGCGGTATGCCGGAAGCCGTCAACGTTTTTCTCGTTATATTGCTCGCCGCATACCTTTCTTTATACACAGGGCTGTTTGGTTATCTACTCAGTCGATTTTTTCCAACAGCAAACGTATGGCGACTCGTATTTGCAGCCCCTGCAATTTGGCAGCTTACTGAATTTCTCCGTGGCTGGGTTCTTACGGGTTTTCCATGGCTACAATTTGGTTACAGCCAAATCGACGGTCCATTGAAAGCGCTTGCCCCTATTTTCGGCGTGGAAATGATTACCTTAATACTGTTTAGTATTAGTGGATTGATTGTTTTATCTCTCGTGCGTCGTCGTTTTAGTGTACTTGCCATTGCGGCGGTACTACTTTTTGCGCCTTTTGCGCTTAAAAATCTTCAGTGGTATACCCCATTAGAATCAAAAGCGACCGACGTCGCTTTAGTTCAAGGAAATATCCCACAGGCAATGAAATGGGAAGCAAGCTACTTACAACAAATTAAAGATACCTATCTTAAGCTATCTAGCCCGTATATCGGCAAAGCCTCATTAATTATCTGGCCTGAATCAGCGGTTCCGTCCGTTGAGCTTGATAACCAATCTTGGTTAAAATCACTGGATAAAGTGCTGGCAGAATCAAATACTCGGCTCATCACGGGGATTGTCGATGCTCGACCTATTGATGGTGAGTATGAGTTTTACAATACAATCATAGTATTAGGTGACAAAAAACCTTACCTATATCCGTCCCAAAATCGCTACAACAAACACCACTTAGTTCCATTTGGTGAGTTTGTTCCACTAGAAGATATTTTACGCCCTATCGCACCTTTCTTTAACCTACCAATGTCTGGTTTTAGTCGTGGTGATTATCAGCAAGCTCAACTTGCGGTTGGTAATATGCATCTGACTGCTGCAATTTGCTATGAAATTATTCTAGGTACACAGGTTCGCGATAACTTTCAACCTGATAGCGATTACCTGCTCACCATTTCTAATGATGCATGGTTTGGTAAATCGATCGGTCCATGGCAGCATTTCCAAATGGCACGCATGAGAGCCTTAGAGCTTGGGCGCCCGCTATTACGCGCCACCAATAATGGTGTCACCGCCGTTATTCGTGCAGACGGAACTGTTCAAGCTGAATTACCTCAATTTAAAGCGGCAACACTATCGACATCAATTATTCCAACCACAGGTTTAACGCCGTATGCGCGCTGGAGTAATTGGCCTATGTGGGGAGTGGTTGTCATATTTATATTCATCGCGCTGTCATTAGATCGCCGGCCAAAAAACAATTCAAATAAATAATAATCAACCCCAATAGTATGCCAAGTAAAACTACTGGGGTTATTATTTAACTTGTTTATTACTAAGCATTTAACCAATCAATTGCCCTTTTACCTTTGCAATACCAATAGAGGCAATGCAGCCCGAGTTGAAATGCAAATAATCGTCCTCAATCCCATCTGAAAAAATGATGCCATTTTCTGGCATAAGTGATTCCAGCTGAAGAGGTGAATGGCTATCAATGGCACCGAAAACCAATTTAACCCCTGTAGTTTTGCTCGGAAAAGGCTCCCTAACACTAAATTGCAATTTACTTTCCTCCCAAGAAAATCCTTGAGATAAAGGATGAGAGGTCTCCCCCATCACAGCTAAAGCGCCCGCTAAAATAGACTGGAACCACCCGGTTGAACCTAAGCCTGTGGAAACAATGATGCCAGATGAAGATTGAAATTCCTGCTGACCATTCCAGTTAAGTTTATAACGAGCAGATGTGTGACTCTTAGGACCAATAAAAAGATCATTCACGGCTAATAATGTCTGTCCATCGTTGGTTGTCGCCTGCGCAAACGTAATTGATTTACTCGGCATCTTTTCTTTTAATGTCTTTAAAACGGTTTCTCGAAGCTGACTAATCTCAAAGGGCAATAACTTACCATCCCAGCGAGTAGGGTCTGGATTTACTGCAATGACAGGCTGACCATTTAAATATTTCAATGCATTTGCAACCAATCCATCCTGCCCTATGACAATCACAATATCACGATGAGAAAACTGATAGCTTGGCAGCAATGAGCGTTCTAATAGTTGGAATCGCCCCAATGACCTAAGAATCGCTTCAGCCTCAGTTAATTGCTTCAGATACCGATTATGCTCTTCCAGATAATCATTGACCTCAACATGATTGTGTTCTAAATAAAACTTGGCTTGTGACCATGTATTAAAACGTTCAATCAACTCCTGCATACGCGTTTTGCGCATAATCAAAACAAAGCGAACATCATCTAATCTATGCATGTTTAGCGCCCTTTTTAACTATTTGGCTAAATAGATCAGGCGAAATATTTAACTCACCAATTTTTCCCGCATTTAACGCTAATGACTCGAATGCCATTGCCATTAATTGCTCTGGATTCATTTTTGCCAACGCCATTGCTTTTAAGTTTTCCACGGGGAGTTCTCGATAAGCCTTCATTTTTGCTTGGATAGCATACGCATCGGCATCGGATTGAATGCGTTGATTTTCAACGCTTAAAGCCACCAGCTCATTGCGTTTAGCTTCTTCATTAACTTTGGCAGCCAATCTTTCTTGTTCGAGTTCAGCGCTTTCACGCAATAGAGTACGTTCATTTTCTAAGCGCGCCTCTTCAATTTGTTGCTGCTTGTTTTGAATAGACAAGTCTGTTTCAAGTTCAGCCTCTTTCAGCATGCGTTCTTGTTCAACAGAAAATTTACGTCTAGCGTAAATAGCATCGTCGGCTTCTTTAAGAATTGACTCTCTAGCCTCTGCTTCAAGCGCTTTTAAAGTCTCTGGTGAAGGGGTAATTGCGCTTATCGAAATATCCAGAACCTCGATTCCTAATGTTGCCAATGCATCATGGACAGCCAACTGATGAGTTACTTCAGAAACTAATGTTTGCCCCATCAACAATGCATCACGCATTGAAGTGCGTTGAATTTTGGCTTGGATGAGCGTTTGTACACTACGAACGATTCTATCACTGAGCTTTAGAGGATCTTCAGAGGCATAAGACTGACCATCTTGAGCAAGATTATAGTTGAGCACATCCGCCGTTTTTTCAGGATACCTAATTTGAAATGAAACCTGCCCCTGAATCCGTAAACTTTGAAAATCAGCAGATTGCATATTAAAAATAAATGGCGCTTCAAGTGCATTCAGTGGTAATACAGAAATGGATGTTGTCGCAGAGTTATACCAAAAACTGAGCCCCTTACCTTGCTTAATCACTTTGCCATTGACTGATTTGATAATAAAACTCGAAGAATTGGCCTTGAAATAATTAATATTAAACATAGTTAACCTCTTTAGTGTCCTTATGACAATAATAGATTATTGTCCTATAGACACTAAACTGTCAAGCAATAAGTGTCTTAATGACACAAAGAAAATTTTAACGTATCATCATTACCATCAACATAAATCTGCTTTTATGGTCATAACACTATGAATGAACAAGAATATTTAGCTAAATATGACAGAAACGCCTATCTTTCCCCGCTTGTCACTGTGGATGGCGTCCTGTTTACCTACCATGAAGAAACGCTGAAAGTATTGATTGTTGAACGCGCGAATTATCCGAATAAGGGGATGTGGGGATTACCTGGCGGGTTTATTGATGAAACTCAAGACAAAACACTTGAACACGCTATTTTACGCAAACTGAAAGAAAAAACGGGGGTCATCCCACCTTACATAGAACAACTCTGCACTATTGGTAATGATAGCCGAGATAAACGAGGCTGGTCAGTAACGGTTTGTTATACCGCTCTTATCGCCTATCAAGCATGCCAACACGATATTGATAGTGTTGAGTCGGCTAAATGGGTGACAATTGACGAAATTGAAAATATGTCACTGGCCTTTGACCATAATGAACTCTATCGACAAGCACGTGAACGATTAAAACAAAAATCGCTATATTCAATTGTGCCAGGATTTGCCTTACCTGACGTTTTCACACTGACAGAATTGCAACGCGTTCATGAAGTTCTCATTGGTAAAACGCTGCAAAAAAAATCTTTTCGTCGTCGCTTAGAACAAGCCGACTTATTAATTGATACCGGAGAGAAACGTCAAGAAACAGGTAGACCAGCAAACTTATATCGTCTAAAACCGGAATCAGCAGATTACCGTTTTATCCGTAATTTGGAGTTTTAATCTTAATACTATAAAACCTTGTGTGTATTTTTAATACAGGGTTTTATATTACCAAACACTATACTGTCATACATCAATAAATATGATGATATATCCCAGTTCATTAATTGGTTGGCTCTGGTCGCTCAAATCATTGCAAAAATGATATCGCTCACGAGAAAATTAATTTGCAAATGAGTTTATTATGCTATATTCATTTTTTATTAAAAATAGTGGCATACTCAATATAAAAATGCGTTCTATTTCCCCTCCGCATCATTCATCCGCAAATAACATCATCTAATATGGCATTTTTTAAATTAAAGCATTTTTCTAACTCAGCTTAATAAGCTATAACCTTATTTTTTATTCTTATCGAGTAATGATGACTACTTCCCCAAGACTAGAAGACTTGTTTAATAAAAGTAGTCATCATCAATTAATTATTTTTTAAAATGATAATAGTGCTTATTTATATCGACAAATAGCAATACCAACCGTGTTACTCGGTACATTTTCATTAGGTGGAAGGAATATAATTTCCAATTCCATTTTATCTGCTGGTTTTGAGTTTAGTTTACACTCTGTATAATAGTTCCAGTACGCCATAAATACCTCTGCGGATCCACCAAGAAATTTGAGATCACCTTTAATAGGTGGTGATAAGAACTCACTACCATCCATTTTTTGGTAACTAAATTCAACCACGATTCCCTCAGAAGAAGTACCAGAAATAGAATATATATTTTTAACAATATTAGTCATCTTACATTCCTTTTTTAAATTAATATTTAACTTGCACCATTAACAATAGTATAAGTTGGTAAAATTTAAATTAAATAAAATCAAAAAAGACAATGTTTTTTATTTTCATTTTATTTTTTATCTTTATGCAGTTTGCGCTCTCATTAAGAACGACTACCCTGTTAAAATTCCACCATGATTTTCTTATTTAGATTTTCGATTTACCCATACTGAATTTGTTTATTCAAAATAAAGTTAAATTACTCAATTCCTTTTCGATTAATACTCATAATGTCTAACCAAATTAAATCTGTAACATTCTCTAATTCTGATTAATTAAAGTCGCCCCGCCAAATATTAACTTATTAAAAGCATTTTAATTCATTACTCGATTATTTATCGAGCATGTATTTTTATCAATATTAAAAATAGTCATTTATCTATTATCATTAAACACCTTATCTTGCCAAATAGTAACCATAAAAACAGATAAGCATTCCTAACAGAGTGATGCTATTACCGGTTTAATCAAAAAAAGATAAGTTACGTGGAGACGTGAGATAACAACGTCAATATAGGCGATAAGCAAACGTACCCAAAATACCATTATAGAACACGAGAAAAGCATTGTAACAGTAGGCTTTTCAAGCCCCTCAGCTAAGCTTAATGCGCCATTTAAGGATAAAAAAGCCTTACTTAGATTGAATCAAGAAAGGCTAATTTGATAATGAGTCACACCATGATGTATTAGCCGTTTGGGATAAGAGCGATACGTCTATATAAATTAAGGGCACAGTAAAGTAATATTTTTAAGCTGATAACCGCGCTCACTAACGTAAAAAATAATACGCTCCAAATCGCGTTAACACGTTTTAAATTCACTCATACAATGCTTCTTTGCAACGACGTATATCGCTCAGCCTAATCCCTCACGCAAATTTGATAACACTGTCAAACCTTCTAACGAAGACATTCATTAAAAAGAAGCCATCCACAGGCGTGCTTTAAGTCCCCAATAGCTAGTGTAGCCACTGGTAAAACTGACCATTTCACCTTTATCAATAATCATAAATGTCGGCGTAGCACTTATACCAACGGCATTAGCGAGTTGCCCATTCATGTCATTAATGACAGGAAAATTAAGGTCCTTTTTTTCCATTCCCACCAACAAGCGTTGGCTATCACCTGAACGTATCGCAACAGAAATAACAGGAACACCTGATTTGGCTATATCAGCAACAGTCGGTGAGGTGATTTTACACACCCCACACCAAGTTGCCCAAAAATAAACCAAAACAGGCTGTTTTTTGCTTAATTCTGCTAACGAGACACTATCGCCTGTTGCAAGCATTTGTGGCTCAAGCAAAACGGGAGCTAGGCTTTCAGGTTTTCGCCAAAAATCCATTACCGTAAAGACGATGAACAGAATCACCACCAAACCAATAATTTCTTTTGACCACTTTCTCAGTCTAGCCATATTTTCCTTACTTAACTTTTTCTAATTGCGCTTTAACAATTGCTTCCAGTTGTTGAGTATCAATAGCTCCTGGGATCATTTCATCGCCAACTAGAGTTGCAGGTGTCCCATTAACCCCCAGTTTTTCAGCCAACATCATATTCGTACGGATAGTCTCCATGCTCTTATCATTAGCAACCAGTTTCTCGTTACCTGTTGCCTTCAATGCTTGCTTAATGTTTTCATCCGTTAACATTCCTTGTTTTTGCATAAATTTTTGATGCAAAGCTTGGAATGCTTTTGGATCTTTTTCCCACAATGTCAGCGCTAATTGTGAAGATTCAACAGACGTTTTACCTTTAAATGGTAGTGGCTTTATCACCACCGCAACATCTGGGTATTTCTTCACTATCTCTTCTAACTGAGGGTCAAAACGCTTACAGAATGGACAGTTATAATCGGTAAAGTTAACTAAAACTAATTTAGCGTCTTTAGCACCGATACGAGGGCTTGCAGGGTCATTAAACAGCTTATCATGCTCAGCTTTAAGGGTTTCTTTCATCTGCGCTTGCTGCTTTTCGCCTTGTTTAGCTTGCAACGCAACAATCGCTTCTTCTAGTATTTCAGGATTTTCAACCAACGTATCACGTACCAGTTTGCGAACTTGCGCTTCTTGGTCTGCTGTTAATGGAGCCGCATGAGCAGTTGCACCAAACACTAGCGATGAAAACAGGACAGCTACAATCGTTTTTTTCATTTTTCGGCTCCTTTGGCCTCATTCATAATTGATAATAAAACGTCACGATCAAGTATTGTTGACAGTATTTCACCCTCTGCCAACTTAGGGCCATAAATTTGGTTAAATGGTACGGCCACTTGCCCACGCTTTTGTAAAAACGCGGTAATTTCAGGTGAGGGTTTAGTCCAATCCCCTCTTAATGCCACAACATCTGGCTCGTTTAATAATTGCTGTACATCATCTCTCAACAATACATTATATTTATTTGCCTTACAGGTCACACACCAATCAGCAGTTACATCGATGAACACACGCTTATTTTCTGACAGGGCTTGTGTTATCGCCTCTTCACTTAAAGGCTGCCAATTCACATTATCTTGTACAATATTGCGGCTACCCGTGGTTTGTTCCATGGTCACCCAAGCGAATCCAGCCGCGAGCAACGCAAACAATACAAATGCGACAGATGCCGCTCGTAAACTGTATTTTTTCCAAATAAATGCAACAAGTAATAATAAAAAGACAATAGCGATTATTAATGCAGCTATTTCACCGAAATGCGGGATCAGCAAACTGATCAACCATAAGCATGACAACAGCATCATCATACCAAGGATGATTCTAAGTTTATTCATCCACGCGCCAGGCTTAGGTAGTAGACGTGAAATCGCAGGGAAAGCAGCGATCAGTAGCCAAGGCAAACTCATTCCTAAACCAAGCGCAGTGAAGACAAGCCACAACTCTTCGATAGGTGCCGCCAATGCAAATGCCACTGCTGTGCCCAAAAATGGTGCGGAGCATGGCGTAGCAAGTAACGTCGCAAATACCCCTTGCCAGAAATGTCCACGATTACCCTGTCCCCCCGCAGTTGCTAAACGCGTGTTCGCCTTACTGCCTAAGTGGATTTCGAACAAACCAAACAAGTTAGCCGTGAAGATTCCGGTGATTAAGACCATAAACCCGATAAACCAAGGATTTTGGAACTGGATCCCCCAGCCTACGGCTTGCTGACCTACCCGTAATAACGTCATTAACAACGCGAGTAACCAGAAGGATACAAGGATCCCCGAGGACGATAGGAGGAACTGCCGGCGGATAGTTTTTTGTTCACCTTGCGGCACCATTAAAACTGAACCGAGTTTCATGGCAAGAACAGGCAATACACAAGGCATCAGGTTTAAAATCAAACCACCCAGCAAGGCAAAGGCGAGGATCTGCCACAGTGGAATAGCCTGCCCGCTATTTCCTTGATTAATTACCCCTGAAAAAGGCGTAGCGGGTACATCAATTTGTTGTGAGAGTTCACCCTCTGTGACAACAAAAGAGATATTTTTTCCTGTAAGATCAGGTGCTTTATCTCCCCAGTCATCACTGACGTCAATCGTCGCGGTCAATTTTCCATCCGCAACACTCACCTTCGGAACGCCTAACGTTGTTCCTTCTGGTGTGTCAGTGAAGATCCCAGCGTTGTGACGCCAAGGTTCCCCAGAGGCCTTTTGCAGCTCAATCACTAATTTATCGCCAGTGAATCCAACTGTCGGATCTTTCACTAAGCCTTTGGATGGCGGAACACTCCCCATCGCTTGATTAAACGCCCATTCAAAGTTTGAAGGCGCAGGCTCGGTTAAATCAAGCTCAAAAGGGTAATCCGTTAAGATGCAGACATTACTACAAGTCGATAGCGTTAACACACCCGAAAGTTTATTAAGCTTTTCATCCACATCGACAATAATAGGGAAAACAACATCCCCCATATAGCCCTGCGTTGAAATCCCTGCGACATCAAAACGCCCTGGAGCTGGCCACTGCCACTCCATATTCTTGATAGGTGATTGCCAATTGATCTCAGGGGCTATCCCCCCTTCTCCTGGAGAACGCCAATACGTTTTCCACCCATCCTGTAGTTGGACATCCAATAATAAAGCGACTTTCCCATCTTTTTGAGAAGCGCTTAAAAAACGTACTTTTGCGTGATCATTATGTTTATCTGTCAACCAGCCAGTATCCGCAGCATGTATCATGCCAGATAAAAGAGCAGACAAAATAATTAACGCATTAATAAAAAAACGCATAATTCCTCCAGAATAAAAAACACCAACATGCCGAACGCAATGGTGTTCTAATCTCGAAGATTACAATATTGTAGATGAAGTCTAACTTTAGGTGGTGGGTGCTTATCTTCACGATTTGTTCGACGTGAGAATAGATTAGAGCAAAAAAGACTTAATGCAGCGATTGATAGAAATAAAAAGAAAAAGGGTTCAATAACCGCTGGCGTTAATGTTAATAGGGATTTTGCACTCAACTCACAGGTAGACAGGTGAGAGCCTTTATCGTCTATTTGTGGGGTTTGGAAAATAGCTGACGGTGCATTCTGTTGCAGCTGTATAACAGGGGATTGAGGCGAAAAATGGGCGAAAAGACGCTCTCCGAGGGCTCTTTGGTTCATACAAAGTAAAACCATCAGACAGGCGAGTAATACTAATCCTTTGCCTAATTTAAGTTGCCTGTTCATGCGTGTCTCTATCTATTCGTCCTGAAATGCACACTGTTAAATACAGATTAGTTAATCCACTATTAAAATTTAACCAATTTACTAAAGGTTACATCTTACACAGCAAACGTCCTTACACAAGTAACATAATCTAACTTTACAAATCCTCGTCAGATTTATCCATTTTCTCTAAAAACTGGTACGTAAAATGCATTATAACTTTACGACATCGAAAAATAAGCTTGTTTTTCACTCTAATGGTGCATAACTCGCTTTTTTAGCGCATTTTTCCCAGCAATAGTGCAACAAATTAGGAACTGCCCAAATAATATGCGAGACAGCTCCCGATTTTGAAACAATTCGTTTTCATTATTTAACATTTTTATTTAGTTTTTAACAATAATAAAACATACAGCCGATGATCGCGACTCCAATTGAATCAACGAGACATCAGCAAGCACAACAAACAAGACAGATACCCGATCTCAGAAAGGAGCTGTAACTATGCGTATGAGCAAGATTGTATTATCTATGATGGTGTTAGGTGCGACCTGTGCCGTTCAAGCCGAAGAATTGACCGGTACACTAAAAAAAATTAACGACAATGGTGTCATTGTTGTCGGGCACCGTGAATCATCAGTGCCATTCTCTTATTACGATAACAGCCAAAAGGTGGTTGGTTATTCTCAAGACTATTCCAACGAGATTGTTAACGCGGTCAAAAAGAAACTTAATAAACCTAATCTTGAAGTTAAACTCATTCCAATCACATCACAGAACCGCATTCCTCTATTACAAAACGGTACCTATGACTTTGAATGTGGCTCAACTACCAATAATTTAGAAAGACAAAAACAAGCCGCTTTCTCAAATACTATTTTCATTGTAGGGACTCGCCTACTGACTAAAAATGACTCCGGAGTCAAAGATTTTGCGGATCTCGCGGGTAAAAACGTTGTCGTCACTTCAGGTACAACGTCTGAAATTTTACTCAATAAACTTAACGACGAAAAAAATATGAAGATGCGCATCATCAGTGCAAAAGACCACGGTGACTCTTTCCGTACACTGGAGTCTGGCCGTGCCGCTGCCTTTATGATGGATGACGCATTACTAGCAGGTGAGCGTGCGAAGGCGAAAAAACCCGATATCTGGGAAATTGTAGGTAAACCACAGTCTGAAGAAGCGTACGGTTGTATGCTGCGCAAAGATGACCCTCAATTCAAAGCACTGGTCGATGAAACTATCGCAAAAGTACAAACAGATGGTACCGCTGAGAAGTCATTTAACCAGTGGTTCAATCAACCTATTCCACCAAAAAATCTTAACTTAAAATTCACGTTATCGGATGAAATGAAAACACTATTCAAATCACCTAATGACAAAGCTCTAAACTAAATAAAAAAGACAAACAGGGTGTTACTGAAGTGAGATTTGCAAGGCGGTCGTTCCCCGCCTTGCACTTTCTTACCAGTAGTAGGGTCAATCTAATTGCCCACAGGAAGTAGAATTATGTCAATTGATTGGAATTGGGGGATTTTCCTACAGGAAGCCCCATTTGGGAATACCACCTATTTAGGTTGGTTATTATCTGGCTTAGAAGTTACCGTCGCACTTTCCATCTGTGCTTGGATCATCGCATTTCTCGTCGGTTCATTTTTTGGCATCTTACGGACTGTTCCAAATCGCTTTCTCGCGATGACGGGAACTGTTTACGTTGAGCTATTTCGCAATGTGCCTTTGATTGTACAGTTTTTCACTTGGTATTTAGTGATCCCAGAGCTGTTACCTCAATCTATTGGTGATTGGTTTAAAATGGATTTAGATCCTAACTATCAATTTTTTATCTCTTCTACGCTGTGTCTTGGTTTATTTACTGCTGCTCGTATGACTGAACAAGTCAGAGCCGCTATCCAATCATTGCCAAGAGGACAAAAAAACGCCGGCCTCGCGATGGGACTGACTTTGCCACAAACTTATCGCTATGTGCTGTTACCCAACGCATACCGAGTTATTCTGCCACCCATGACGTCTGAAATGCTTAACCTAGTCAAAAACTCGGCCATTGCTTCAACTATCGGCCTAGTTGATATGGCGGCACAGGCAGGTAAATTGCTGGATTACTCTGCGCATGCTTGGGAGTCATTCACCGCGATCACCCTCGCCTACGTTGGCATCAATATCGTCATTATGGTGTTAATGACCTTGCTCGAACGTAAAGTTCGCTTACCTGGCACATTAGGAGGGCGATAATATGTTCTATGAATTTGATTGGAGCTCCATCGTACCAAGCTGGCCATTCTTACTCGATGGCTTAATTATCACAGCGAAAATCACCATTACAGCGATTGTGGTAGGGATACTGTGGGGAACCGTTCTTGCCGTAATGCGACTTTCGACATTCAAACCAATTAGCTGGTTTGCGGCACTGTACGTGAACACCTTCCGCTCTATTCCATTAGTCATGGTGTTATTGTGGTTCTATTTAATTGTGCCTAACTTAGTCCAAAATGTTCTAGGCATATCGCCAAAAAGTGATATCCGTTTAATTTCAGCAATGGTAGCCTTCTCGCTTTTTGAAGCAGCCTATTACTCTGAAATTATTCGAGCAGGTATCCAAAGTATTTCACGAGGCCAAGCTTCTGCGGCATTGGCTCTCGGTATGACGAATATGCAAACCATGAGGCTAGTCATACTACCTCAAGCCTTCAAAGCTATGATCCCACTGTTATTAACACAAGGCATTGTGCTATTTCAGGATTCATCATTAGTCTATGTGCTGAGCTTAACGGATTTCTTCCGTACCGCCACCAATATTGGCGAACGCGACGGTACACAGGTAGAAATGATATTGTTTGCAGGCTTGGTGTACTTTATTATCAGTTTCGGCGCTTCAATGCTGGTGAATTATCTTAAGAAAAGGACTGTTTCATGATTACCCTGAAAAATATATCCAAATGGTATGGCCAATTTCAGGTACTTACTGACTGTACAACTGAAGTCAAAAAAGGTGAAGTTGTCGTGGTCTGTGGGCCATCTGGTTCTGGTAAATCCACATTAATAAAAACGGTGAATGGCCTTGAGCCTGTTCAACAGGGTGAAATTTTTGTAAATGGTATCCAAGTCAATGATAAAAAAACTGATTTGGCAAAACTACGTTCTAAAGTGGGTATGGTCTTCCAACATTTCGAGCTATTCCCTCACCTATCTATTATCGAAAATTTAACACTTGCCCAAGTTAAAGTGCTAAATAGAAGTAAAAAAGAGGCTGAAGCGAAAGGGTTGAAATTGTTAGAGCGTGTTGGGTTGGCAAACCATGCTAATAAATTTCCATCCCAGCTTTCCGGTGGTCAGCAACAACGTGTGGCGATCGCTCGTGCTCTATGTATGGACCCTGTAGCGATGCTATTTGATGAACCGACATCAGCACTTGACCCTGAAATGATCAATGAAGTGCTTGATGTTATGGTCGAATTAGCCAACGAGGGTATGACCATGATGGTCGTTACCCACGAAATGGGTTTCGCTAAGAAAGTCGCTAACCGTGTGATTTTTATGGATGAAGGTAAAATTGTCGAAGACAGTAAAAAAGAAGACTTTTTTGCTAATCCAAAATCAGAAAGAGCGAAAGATTTCCTCGCGAAAATACTGCATTAGTGGTGACTAATTCCTATTCCAAGCCATAGGGAGAGACTGTCTCTCTATGGCTTCCTCCCTGCACGACACGCTTATCCCTTTCTATTTTTGTTTATCCAAAGATTGTTGTCCCCTAATACATACTGATATAGATTAGAAATCCAATTAATATCAATTTAATAATCTAAGAACCATAATGAAAAATATTCAGCAAATAACAATTACCCCTTTGCAAGATGATGCTGTTCTAGATATTTCGGGCTGTCATTTTACTGTGATGATAACCGATGAGTTACTCCATCCCTATGAGGATATCAACAGGAAAAAAGCAATTAAGCCCTACCTAAAGGATTATCATTTTTCTCCTGAGCAATGGTTGAATGAACAAGAGAGTTTAAGTGCTTTATATGTTGCTAAATTGGGTGATAAAACTATTGGCTATGCCTGTGCAAGTCTTTGTTGGAATGGCATGGCACAACTTGATGAATTGGCTATCGATGAGCCATATAGAGGTAAAGGTATCGCCAAACAATTACTCGAAAAAATTGAAGCTTGGGCAATCGATAATGGCTTAACCCATATCAGATTAGAATCTCAATCCACCAATACCACCGCCGCTAAATTCTACTACAAGCACGGTTTTCGCATTCATGGTTATGATAAGTCACTCTATTTGTGTACGGAAAATGCGCATGAAGTCGCATTATTTTGGTATAAGACATTATAAACATTAACGCACCACGTTTACTTTTATAAATAAGTTGCCCCACCTTTCGGATGGCGATATTCCATCCCTCAAAACGATGCCAAATCAAAAAGAGAGACGCCTTCAGTGCAAGTCACGCTTACGCCTTATTCTTGTGGGCTTGCGCGTCGTTGATGGAAAGTATCAATTTCGCAAATTGAATAAAAAAATGGGCGGTTTGCTTTGTGTTAACCGCGTATTCCGTTCGTTTATCTTTTTCTTCTAAAATAGTGATGCCTCCCTACATCTTCAGCAAGCAGGCAGTGACATCTTTTTGCTCTGTTGTATCTATCTGTCAAAGCAACCTTAAATTTCACTGTACCACAATAGTATTGGGCGTAGATTTCAATCATCACTCTCTCCCTAATAGCATATGCAAAAACGCAATCAATAGATTAAGGTCGTTAAACAGATTGAATAGGTTTTCTTCATTGATTTGATTTATTGATGCTTTATTTGGTTTCTAGAGCATCTTTGCACTTTAGCACTAATAAAATAGAGTGAATAAATACGCCACCCTAGATATTGTGCAATATTTGCTAATTTTTTGCGTTTTTTTGCGTAAAACACTACCAATCTTACTGTTTTTTGGTTAAGTTTGATGCTCATCGGAATAAAATATTCTGACTCCGCCCCCCAAAAACAATATCCAGCTTCCCCCACCGGTTCAGCTAATCAACTATTGTTGTTTTAGGGTATGATCCGCTATGCTATGCGGATCTAAATTATAGAAAGACATTAACGCTACTGAGTAGCATTTATTCACCATAGGATTATCGGTGCCATGCAAGAACAATATCGTCCAGAAGATATAGAGCCTAAAGTACAGCGTCACTGGGATGAAAAAGCCACATTTAAAGTGACAGAAGACAACAGCAAAGAGAAGTACTACTGCCTGTCCATGCTACCTTACCCTTCTGGTCGACTACACATGGGCCATGTGCGTAACTACACTATGGGTGATGTTATCTCCCGTTATCAACGCCTTTTAGGTAAAAACGTCTTACAACCTATTGGTTGGGATGCTTTTGGTTTACCCGCAGAAGGCGCGGCTGTAAAAAACAATACAGCTCCTGCACCATGGACCTATGCCAATATCGATTACATGAAAGGCCAGTTGAAAATGCTGGGGTTTGGCTATGATTGGGATCGTGAAGTTACCACTTGTACGCCTGAATACTATCGTTGGGAACAGTGGTTTTTTACTAAGCTGTATGAAAAAGGCTTAGTTTATAAAAAAACCTCCGCAGTAAACTGGTGTCCGCACGATTTAACTGTTCTCGCGAACGAACAGGTTATTGATGGCTGCTGCTGGCGCTGTGATACGCCCGTAGAGCGCAAAGAAATCCCTCAGTGGTTTATCAAAATCACCGATTACGCTGAAGAATTGTTGAACGATCTCGATAAACTCGATGATTGGCCTGAACAAGTCAAAACAATGCAACGTAACTGGATTGGCCGTTCTGAAGGGGTTGAAATCACCTTTAATGTTGCCGACCGTGATGACAAACTAACCGTATACACAACTCGTCCAGATACCTTTATGGGCGCCACCTATGTTGCCGTTGCGGCAGGTCACCCATTAGCCCAAGAAGCCGCAGCAAACAATGCAGAATTAGCTCACTTTATCGATGAATGCCGCAACACCAAAACAGCAGAAGCTGATATGGCAACCATGGATAAAAAAGGTATGGCAACGGGCCTGTATGTTATCCATCCGCTAACTCAAGAGAAATTGCCAATTTGGGTGGCTAACTTTGTATTGATGGAATACGGCACAGGCGCAGTGATGGCAGTACCAGCTCATGACCAACGTGACTGGGAATTTGCACATAAATATCACCTACCACTTAAAGCCGTTATTGCTGACGCAGAAGGCAATGAGCCAGATATCTCCCAAGAGGCGATGACTGAAAAGTATGCGTTGATCAACTCAGGTGAATTTAGCGGTCTCGACAATACAGCAGGGTTCAACGCGATTGCCGATAAGTTAGTGGCTATCGGTGCTGGCCAACGAAAAGTGAACTATCGCCTACGTGACTGGGGCGTTTCCCGTCAACGTTATTGGGGAGCCCCCATTCCGATGGCGACATTAGAAGATGGCACGGTTGTACCTGTTCCTGAAGACCAACTGCCGGTTATTCTACCTGAAGATGTTGAAATGAATGGTATCACCAGCCCAATCAAAGCAGATCCTGAGTGGGCAAAAACAACCATCAACGGTCAACCAGCGCTACGTGAAACAGATACATTTGATACCTTTATGGAATCATCTTGGTACTATGCACGCTATACCTGCCCACAATTTGACGAAGGCATGTTGGATCCGGCAGCAGCAAACTATTGGTTGCCAGTAGACCAATACATTGGCGGCATTGAACACGCGATCATGCATCTGATGTATTTCCGTTTCTTCCATAAATTGATGCGCGATGCAGGTCTAGTCAACTCTGATGAACCGGCAAAACGCTTACTATGCCAAGGCATGGTACTGGCAGATGCATTCTACTATATCGGCAATGATGGTCAGCGCGTCTGGGTTTCACCTACCGATGCGATTGTTGAACGCGATGATAAAGGTCGTATCACCAAAGCGGTTGATAACGAAGGACATGAGCTGGTTTACACTGGCATGAGCAAAATGTCTAAGTCGAAAAATAACGGTATCGATCCACAATTGATGGTCGAAAAATATGGCGCAGATACCGTCCGACTGTTTATGATGTTTGCAGCACCACCAGAGTTAACCCTTGAATGGCAAGAATCTAGCGTCGAAGGTGCAAACCGTTTCGTCCGTCGTGTTTGGCGTCTCGTTCACGAACATTCACAAAAAGGGGCCACTCAACCGCTGAATATTGATTCATTAACGACTGAGCAGAAAGACTTACGCCGTGATTTACATAAAACGATTGCCAAAGTCACCGATGACTTTGATCGTCGTTATGCCTTTAATACGGCAATCGCTGCCATCATGGAGTTCATGAACAAACTGGTTCGTGCACCACAAGAAACAGAGCAAGACCGTGCATTAATTCAAGAAGCTCTGGAAGCCATTACCTTGATGTTGTCGCCAATCATTCCACATGCTTGCTTTGAAATGTGGCAAGCACTGGGTCACAAAGAGGATATCGATTTTGCTCGCTGGCCTATTGCTGACGAAAACGCCATGGTTGATGATACCAAGCTGGTCGTGATCCAAGTTAATGGTAAAGTTCGTGGACGTATCACCGTGCCTGCGGATGCCGAACAAGATTTTGTTTTAGATATGGCGAAAAATGAGTATAGCGTCTCGAAATATCTCGAAGGCGTGACTATCCGTAAAGTAATTTATGTACCAGGTAAATTACTCAACTTGGTTGTTGGCTGATAAGGAGGCCAGGTGCGCTATCTGATAACTTTATTGCTGAGCCTGTCGGTGCTAGTCACCGCTGGCTGTGGTTTTCGTCTTCAAGGAACAACACAGATCCCTGACGAGCTGAAAACATTACAGTTAAGTTCGAATGCACCTTATAGCTCTCTAACCAGAGCCGTTAGGGAGCAACTCAGGCTGAATAATGTCAAGCTAGTGGAAAACGGCAGCGCTGATATCCCGATTTTAAAAATTACGGGATCGTCAGAAAAAACGGAAACCGTCTCGATTTATCAGGATGGTAAAGCCGCTGAGAAGCAATTAACTTTCGTTCTCAATGCGCAAGTTATGATGCCAAATGGCTCAGTTTATCCATTACAAACCCAAGTTGAGCGTACCTTCTTTGATAACCCATTAGAAGCTCTTGCAAAAGATGCTGAAAATGAACTGGTTAAACAAGAAATGCGTGAACAAGCTGCACGTATGTTAGTACGTAAGCTGTTAATCGTTCATACCGCAGAACTTGAGAAGGCTAACGCTAAAACGACAGTCCCTGTTGTTGAGCCATAATGATCCGTATCTATCCTGAACAGCTGGCCTCTCAGTTACAAGATTCACTGAAAGGCCGCTATTTAATCTGGGGCAATGAGCCCCTATTAATTCAAGAGAGCCAAGATGCGATTCGAAAAACAGCCCAAAGTCAGGGGTTCGAAGAACATTTTACTTTCTCACTTGAGCCACAGACTGATTGGGATGAAATTTTTAGCCTCTGTCAGGCTCTCAGTTTATTCGCCAGCCGCCAATCGTTAACCTTAATTTTGCCTGAAAACGGGCCTAATGCTGCCATGGCTGAAAAGCTGACTCAGCTAGCTCAGTTACTCCATCCTGATATTCTGTTATTGCTGCGTGGACAAAAACTCACGAAAGCTCAAGAGAATAGCGCTTGGTTTAAAGCTATAAGCAATGAAGGTGTCTATGTCAGTTGCCTAACCCCTGAATACCAACGATTGCCGCAATGGGTAGCTAAGCGCGCCAATACTATGCACCTAACCTTAGAAACAGAAGCGAACCAACTGCTTTGCTACTGTTATGAGGGGAATTTACTGGCATTAGCTCAAGCCCTAGAGCGGCTATCATTACTTTATCCCGACGGTAAGTTAACACTGCCACGCGTCGAAACAGCGGTCAATGACGCAGCTCATTTTACGCCTTATCATTGGGTCGATGCACTATTAGCGGGTAAATCGCGCCGTGCTTGGCATATCTTAGAGCAGTTACAACGCGAAGATACCGAGGCTGTGATTTTACTGCGTGCAATCCAGCGTGAACTAATGCTTTTACTGACTTTAAAGCGCCAGTCAGCGACAGCATCATTAAAATCCTTATTTGACCAACACAAAGTTTGGCAAAACCGCCGCCCATTACTGACGGCAGCATTACAGCGGCTGAGTTTACATCAATTACAATCGGCTCTTCTTTTGCTAACCCAAGCAGAACTACATGCTAAACAAGACTTTAGTCACTCGGTGTGGCCAGATTTACAATCCTTGTCTATGTTAATATGTACCAAAGCCTTACCAGAGAGTTTTATACATGACCTTTAAGCACAAAGGCCTTCAAGCGTTATTTGGTGGGACATTTGATCCAATACATTACGGCCATCTACGCCCCGTTGAAGCACTGGCAAAACAGGTGGGCTTGCAAAAAGTGATCTTACTTCCCAACCATGTTCCCCCTCATCGACCACAACCAGAAGCGAGTCCAGCTCAAAGGTTAGAAATGGTGCGCTTAGCGATACAAGATCAGCCACTTTTTACCATTGATACGCGGGAACTTGAGCGTAATAGCCCATCCTATACCATAGAAACCTTAACCGCATTGCGTAAAGAAATGGGCCAAGAGCAACCATTAGCCTTTATTATTGGACAAGATTCACTCTTATCGATTAATACATGGCATGGTTGGGAACAACTGTTGGATAATTGTCATTTATTAGTTTGTTCACGTCCGGGTTATGCCGCAAATTTTAGCGAACCACAAATGCAAGCATGGCTCAACAAACACAAGACAGACGATACCAATAAACTAAGCCAAACACCAAATGGATATATTTTTCTTGGTGATACTCCATTAGTGGATATTTCAGCGACAGAAATCCGTAATAATCTAAATAATGGCAATGTAAATGAAAACCTTATTCCCGCTGCGGTGATGGCTTATATAAAACAACAGCACCTCTATCAAAATTGATGTAATGCTCTGACTTTTTCACATCCAGAGTAAGGGGATAAATAAAATTGCTCACTGAGATAGCTATCAGGATACTGAGTGAGCAATTGTAAAATCATCGATAACGGATTATTGATCGACAAATAGCCTTCTTGGTAATCGTTAATTAGCCATCTTAAACGTGTTTTTTCGTCCTTGGTCGCTTTATATTTAAAATAGCCTTGTATATGCGAAATGGCATTCACCTGTCGTTTCCGTGTGGGGGTCGTGGCTAAAATGCTGAGTAATTGCGTTCGATACTGGCGATAAAAACCCGTTAATTCACTCCCTTTTGGTATGCTAGCAACCAATTTTCCTGTCGTTTGATAGCCTTTGGGCGAATATGCCATTAACAAATATTTATACCTGCTATGAAAACGAATCACTTGATGATGAGTCAAATGACCGCTTAATTGAGCTAGACGATGTCCCGTATGCAACTGGATCAGGAAACGATCAAGATGCTCAGGGCATTGCCATTCAACGGTCGTTAATATAGGCGTATTTTCAGGAAAGTGCTCAAGTAGCTGCGCGCGAACGGCCTCACTGCAAATCACCCCGTGATATTTAAGCGGCATATCCAAAAGCTCACCCACGGGCAGTAAATTCATATGCTCGGTGGTTAGTTGAATAATATCCTCTGTGGGATAATCGATATCGCCAAACAAAACTACATCAAACATAATCATTTCCCATCTATTTTTATTTCGCTAAATTAAAACAAACCTTGCTGATTATTACCTGTATGGCTTTGTAAAGTTTGTACAAATCTCTTGCCCTAAGCGCTGGTTATTCATATAAATCACACTCGATAAGGAATATAAAATAATTTAGCCGATTTTTCTGAAAATCTAGGGTAAAATGTTCAAACCTTAACAGGTATATTACAAACAGTGTTTAACGTCGTTATATCCGCCATGCGTCAAGTTGTATCTGTATTGGCAACGCTAAGCTATTCGTTTCATTCAAATGGCTTTGCTTGACCACCAAAACACAACTGATTAGGTTATGTCGTGGCTGAGTATAATTAGAATAAAAGGTGAACCTTTTGCAAGGAACTGAACTCCAACAATTTATTATTAATCAGCTTGACGATGCAAAAGCTGAAGATATTATCTCGATCGATGTGCATGGGAAATCGAGTATCACTGACCAAATGATCATCTGCACTGGCACATCTAGCCGTCATTTAATGTCTGTTGCGGATCGATTAATTGAAGCTTGCCGTAAAAATGGTTTACAGCCTTTAGGCGTTGAAGGTCAAGGGATTTCTGATTGGATTGTCGTTGATCTGGGTGAAGCGATTGTTCATATCATGCAAGATGAAAGCCGTCGTATGTATGAACTTGAAAAACTCTGGAGCTGAGTTTGAAATTACAACTCATCGCTGTAGGAACAAAAATGCCGGACTGGGTTCAGACCGGCTTTATGGATTATCTTCATCGTTTTCCTAAAGATATGCCGTTCGAGCTAATTGAGATTCCAGCGGGAAAACGAGGAAAAAACGCAGATATTAAACGTATTCTCGAAAAAGAAGGTGAGCTAATGCTGGCCGCTGTCGGCAAAGGTAATCGGATTATCACATTGGATATACCGGGTGAGAAATGGGATACTCCCAAGCTCGCTAACCAACTTGAAAATTGGAAACAAGATGGACGCAACGTTAGCCTGCTGATCGGCGGCCCGGAAGGACTTGCGCCTGCTTGTAAAGAAGCTGCCATGCAAAGTTGGTCATTATCTCCACTGACACTCCCCCACCCTCTAGTGAGAGTGCTTGTTGCAGAAAGTCTGTATCGTGCGTGGAGTATTACGACTAACCACCCATATCATCGGGAGTAGTCAGTTTTTAATATGTTCAATATGGCAGTGGGATGAAAAATCAACGCACCCCTTTTCGCGACCATACAGCTGAATCAATGTTATTTATTCGCCGAGCATTAATTGCCTTTGGCGTCATAGTGCTATTAACAGCTGTTCTTGTCACTAACCTTTATCATATACAAGTTGTTCGCCATGAAGATTATCAAACAAGATCGAATGATAATCGGATCAAACTCGTTCCCATTGCCCCTAGTCGCGGTATTATTTATGACCGCAACGGAACTCAACTCGCTTTAAACAGTACTTTTTATCAACTGGAAATCGTGCCTGAAAAAGTGTCTGATCTCCAAGAGACACTCGATAAACTACGTGATGTCATCGGTCTAACCGATGAAGATATCGCCAACTTTGAAAAAGAGCGAAAACGTTCTCGTCGCTTCACTTCTATCCCTCTCAAAACCCAGCTCAATGAAGTGCAAGTCGCACGTTTTGCCGTCAATCAATATAGGTTCCCTGGCCTTGAGGTTAAGAGCTATCAACGTCGTTCCTACCCTTATGGTTCTGCATTAACCCATGTCATTGGTTATGTGGCTAAAATTAACGATAAAGATGTTGAGCGCCTTGATAAAGACGGAAAACTTGCTAATTATGCCGCCAGTCATGATATCGGTAAATTAGGTATCGAACGCTACTATGAAGATGTGTTGCATGGAAAAACGGGCTATGAAGAGGTTGAAGTTAATAGCCGTGGCCGAGTGATTCGCCAATTACATGAGCAACCCCCTCAAGCAGGCCGCGATATCTATTTGACTATCGATCTTGAACTGCAAATTTATATTGAGAAATTACTAACAACCAGTCGTGCTGCCGTTGTTGTCACAGACCCTCGCAATGGTGAAATATTAGCGTTAGTTTCTAACCCAAGTTATGACTCGAATTTATTTGTTAATGGTATCTCAAATAAAGATTATCAGGCACTACTCAATAACCCCGATAGGCCACTGATCAACCGAACAACACAAGGGCTGTATCCACCCGCTTCAACGGTGAAGCCATTTATTTCTGTTGCGGCCCTCAGTGAAAAGGTGATCACACCTTCCACAACCATTTTCGACCCAGGTTGGTGGCAGCTCCCCGGTTCCGAAAAACGCTACCGTGATTGGAAACGGTGGGGGCACGGTAAATTAAATGTGGTTAAATCAATCATTGAATCTGCGGATACGTTCTTCTACCAAGTCGCCTACGATATGGGGATTGATAGGCTATCCGACTGGATGAGTAGGTTTGGTTTTGGTGATTATACGGGGATCGACCTTGCCGAAGAGAGGGCGGGGATTATGCCAACCCGCGAATGGAAGCAAAAACGTTATAAGAAACCTTGGTATCAAGGGGATACTATTCCAGTTGGTATTGGACAAGGTTACTGGACGGCGACCCCAATTCAAATGTCTAAAGCGCTCATGACACTTATCAATGATGGGCAAGTTAAAACGCCACATCTGCTATATGGCACAAAACTAGGCAATGCGATGGTGCCTTATGAAGATAAAGAGACGAAGCAGATTGGCGATATTCACTCAGGCTATTGGGAGTTAGCCAAACAAGGTATGTACGGTGTGGCCAATGCACCAAACGGAACGGGTAGACGTAGTTTTATTGGCACTCCTTACAAAGCAGCAGCTAAATCAGGTACGGCTCAGGTCTTTAGTTACGAAACCTATAATGCGAGCAAATTAGCCGAGCATTTACGTGACCATAAATTAATGATTGCTTATGCTCCTTATGATAAACCGACCGTTGCTGTCGCCATTATTTTAGAAAATGGTGGAGCAGGCCCTGCTGTCGGCGATATCGTTAGGCAGATATTTGACCATGTTCTATTAGGCGACAATAAAACCCAAGTCAACAGCGTATCAACAGGCTCTGAGGAAGACCGTTAACACTATGACTGACGATAAGAAAAAATTATCACTTGCTGCACGTCTACATATTGATGTGCCTATGCTATTAATCATTTTGCTATTGCTTGCCTACAGTGCGTTTATTATGTGGAGCGCTAGTGGTCAAGATCCCGAAATGATGGAAAGAAAACTGGGGCAAATTACCTCAGGGTTTATCGTCATGCTCATCATGGCTCAAATTCCCCCTCGAATGTATGAGAACTTAGCGCCTCATTTATATATTTTTTGTGTCATTTTGCTTATTTTTGTCGATGTTTTTGGTCAGATCAGTAAAGGCGCTCAACGCTGGCTTGATCTTGGTATTATACGTTTTCAACCCTCTGAAATTGCAAAAATTGCGGTGCCATTGATGGTGGCTCGCTTTATGAACCGAGATCTCTGCCCACCCTCGTTAAAAAATACGATGATCGCGCTGATACTCATTTTTCTACCTACACTGTTAGTCGCAGCGCAACCCGATTTGGGAACCTCCATCTTAGTCGCGGCATCGGGCATTTTTGTACTCTTTTTAGCGGGTATGAGTTGGCGATTAATTACCATCGCCGTTACCGCCCTTGCCGCGTTTATCCCATTATTATGGTTTTTCTTAATGCACGATTATCAAAGAACGCGTGTGATGATGCTACTCGACCCAGAAAGCGACCCCTTAGGGGCCGGCTATCATATCATCCAATCAAAAATTGCCATTGGCTCCGGTGGTTTGATGGGAAAAGGTTGGCTGCACGGAACCCAGTCACAACTGGAGTTTTTACCTGAGCGTCACACTGACTTTATTTTTGCTGTATTATCGGAAGAACTTGGCTTAATTGGTGTTTTAGTATTACTCGGTCTCTATCTGTTGTTAATCATGCGAGGCCTTTATATTGCAGCCAGCGCCCAAAACACTTTCGGCCGTGTTATGGCAGGTGGTCTGATGCTGATCCTCTTTGTTTATGTCTTTGTTAATATCGGCATGGTCAGTGGGATATTACCGGTTGTCGGTGTCCCCCTTCCCCTTGTCAGTTATGGTGGCTCAGCACTCATTGTTTTAATGGCCGGATTCGGTATTATCATGTCTATTCACACACACAGAAAATTTCTGTCAAAGAGTTTATAAAAAGAGGCTTAGTATGCGTTTTCAATGGATTATGCTTGGCATTACCGCTGCATTACTTAGTGGTTGTGTCACGGAAGAAAACATTAAGCAGCCTAGTAACGTACCGGCTGTTCCTGTTCAAGACGTGCTTGGCGCTGAGCCTCATTATGAACCGTTTCATCCAACAGCCAACAGTGATTATCAACGTAATGGCCAGCAATACCAAATTGTCCGAGATATGTCGCAATTCTCGCAATTGGGTTATGCCTCTATCTTTGGCTCAGAATCAACCGGTAATATGACCGCCATTGGTGAGCGAGTGAATCCGCTTGAGCTTACGGCCGCGCATCCCACTTTGCCAATCCCAAGTTATGTACGCATCACTAATATGATGAATGGCCGCATGATGGTCGTTCGTGTTAATGATCGTGGCCCTTATACACAAGGTAAAAGCATTGCGGTATCACGAGCAGTCGCTGATCGCCTTAATTTAATGCCAACTACGCGGATCAAAATTGACGCAATTCAAGTGGCACAAGATGGCTCACTATCCGGTCCGGGCACTGTTGGCTCCAACTTTGTTAAGCAAAGTTATGCCCTACCGGGTCGCCCTCAATTAGGCTCAGGTCCTATGGGTACACCTGTGATGGAAAACTTACCCACACCAGAAAACGTCTTACCCGTAAAACAACCCACAGCACCGATGGAGCCCGTTGTTCCTGAGAGTAGCCTCAAGTCACCAGAGCCAGAAGAGCCAGCAGCAGCACCTGTTGCAGCGCCAGCAGTCCCTGAAAAAGGCTATCTCGTGCAGGTTGGTGCAATCGGCAATCAAAACAACGCTAAAACAATGCTAGAGGGTTTAAAAAATCAGTTTGGAGTGCCAGGTCGCTTACAGCCTTACAACAATATTTATCGTGTTCAATTAGGGCCATTTGCCGATAGGCAACAAGCAGTTGATTTACAAGGGCGAATTCAATCTGAGTTAAATCAGACGTCGATGGTTATCGCTCCATAATCAATATAAACTCTGAATAATTCAAGGCGCGGCGTGATGATGAACAAACCATTGCCATCAATAACGCTGCAACTTGAAGTATGACGAGTATAAAATTTATGTAAAACATCGGTGCATAGCATTAATCATTGATGACACTTTTGCTACACTGCGCCTCCTTGTGTTAACCGAATTCCGGATGTAACAATACAAACATGAAAAATTTTGCCCCATCATGCACCGTTCGCCATACCTTACTGGGTGCTGCACTGCTATTTACGATGACGAATCTTGCACAAGCTAATGAGCCATTTCCGAATAGCCCGATCCCTGCTGTGCCTGATATTGATGCCGAAGCTTATATTCTGATTGATTACAATTCAGGTAAAGTGCTTGCTGAAAAAAATGCCGATCAACGCCGTGATCCTGCCAGTTTGACTAAGATGATGACCAGTTATGTTATTGGTCAAGCGATCAAGTCAGGAAAAATTGGTGCAGAAGATATCGTCACTGTTAATGAAGATGCTTGGGCTACAGGTAACCCAATATTTAAAGGGTCGTCGTTGATGTTCTTGAAACCCGGCGATCGTGTTAGCGTTTCTCAATTAACTCGTGGTATTAACTTACAGTCAGGTAACGATGCGTGTGTTGCAATGGCCGATTATGTGGCTGGCGATCAGGCGAATTTCGTTCAATTGATGAATGGCTACGTGAGTAAGCTTGGGTTACAAAATACGCATTTTAAAACCGTTCATGGATTAGATGCCGAAGGTCAATATAGCTCAGCTCGTGATATGGCTTTGATTGGTCAGGCGTTAATCCGTGATGTTCCGGATGAATATGCTATCTACAAAGAGAAAGAATTCACTTTTAATAACATTCGCCAAACCAACCGTAATGGACTGTTATGGGATAAAAGTTTGACGGTGGATGGAATTAAAACAGGCCACACGAATGCCGCGGGTTATAACCTTGTTGCTTCTGCAACTGAAGGTGAAATGCGCTTAATCTCTGCCGTCATGGGCGGTAAAAGCATGAAAGGCCGTGATGCCGAAAGCAAAAAATTGCTCACCTATGGTTTCCGCTTTTATGAAACAGTCAAACCATTACAAGCAGGCGTCGAGTTTGCGTCTGAACCCGTTTGGTTTGGCGATGAAAATAACGTCAAACTTGGTGTTACTGAGGACTTATTTTTAACCATCCCTCGTGGACGTTTGAAAGATCTGAAAGCAAGCTATGATATTTCAACACCTGAGTTGGAAGCTCCGCTGAAGAAAGGGCAAGCGGTTGGTACCATTAATTTCCAACTTGATGGTAAAACGATTGAGCAACGACCTTTAGTGGTACTTAAAGATGTCGAAGAAGGTGGCTTTTTCAGTCGTTTGATTGACTACATCAAATTACTCTTCCATCGTTGGTTTGGTTAACCCTTGAATCAGATAAACACCATCCCCATATAAGGTATATCTGACGTTTGAGGGATGTTTTTCCCTCAAACACTATTATTGTTATTAGGAGCGCACATGAAAACGAAATTAAACGAACTACTTGAGTTCCCATGCTCTTTCACTTACAAAGTGATGGGTTTAGCGGAACCTGAGCTGGTTGATCAGGTCGTTGAAGTGGTTCAGCGCCATGCTCCGGGCGACTATTCTCCAGAAGTGAAGCCAAGTAGCAAAGGCAATTACCACTCAGTTTCGATTACCATTAATGCAACGCATATTGAACAAATCGAAAAATTATATGAAGAGCTCGGTGCATTAGAACGCGTACGCATGGTTCTGTAATTTACCTTGTATCTTATAAAAAAACCGAGTCGCAATAGCCACTCGGTTTTTTGCTATTATCTGCTATTGACATTATTTGTAGATCGTTATCAGACAAAGTCTACAGGAATAACCTCTCTTTTTAGCTCGTTTAAAACGCTAATTTATGCTTCACCTTGTAAAAAACAACAAACAGCCGCCACTGTAACATTTTAATAACATGACAGAACTGGCGATAACCCGCGACCAGCGTTATACTACTCGCACATTTCTAATGTGGATGTTAAAACATTGTCAGCACGAACTATTATTGTACGTCAATTAGGGCTTGCCCCTTATCAAAGCGTTTCTGATGCGATGCACCAGTTCACTGAAAACCGCGACAAAGACACTCCAGATGAGCTATGGCTTGTCGAGCACCCGCGTGTCTTTACTCAAGGCCAAGCCGGTAAAGCAGAGCATGTTCTCGCGCCGGGTGATATTCCCGTCATCCAAAGTGATAGAGGGGGTCAAGTGACCTATCATGGACCGGGGCAACAGGTTATGTATGTCATGCTTGACCTTAAGCGTAACAAATTAGGCGTACGCGATTTGGTGACCGCACTCGAAAATACAGTCGTCAAGACGCTCGCTCATTATCACATCGACGCTTACCCGCGCCCTGATGCACCGGGAGTCTATGTCAATAGTGATAAAATCTGTTCTTTAGGATTACGTATACGAAAAGGCTGCTCTTTCCATGGACTCGCACTGAACATCAATATGGATCTTGAGCCTTTTAATCGCATTAACCCCTGTGGCTACGCTCAATTGAAAATGACCCAAGTACGTGATTTCATACCTAATGTGACATTACAAGATGTTCAACCCGTGCTAATTGAACAGTTCTGTGACACACTGGGATTTCATATTGTTCAATAATGATGCTATAATTTTTTAACATTTTTAAAAAAAATTTTAATGGATAAGTAACGGCTCCCATACTTTACATTTCTAATAATCGACTTATCCAATGACTCAAAAAGATAACTGGAACCGGTATAATTATGAGTAAACCAATTCAGATAGAACGCGGAATTAAATATCGTGACGCCGATAAAATGGCGCTGATCCCTGTCAAAAACGTTGTCACTGAGCGTGAAGAAATTCTACGTAAACCTGATTGGATGAAAATTAGGTTGCCAGCCGATTCTACTCGCATTCAAGGGATCAAAGCGGCCATTCGCAAAAATGGTCTTCACTCCGTTTGTGAAGAGGCATCCTGCCCTAACCTATCTGAATGCTTTAACCACGGCACTGCAACTTTTATGATCCTTGGTGCAATCTGCACACGCCGTTGCCCATTCTGCGATGTTGCTCATGGTCGCCCGAATGCACCAGATGCTAATGAACCCGTTAAATTAGCCCAAACGATCAAAGATATGGGGTTACGTTATGTCGTCATCACCTCCGTTGACCGTGATGATTTACGTGATGGCGGTGCTCAGCATTTTGCTGATTGCATTAGCGCTATCCGTGAAAAAAACCCATCAATAAAAATTGAAACATTGGTTCCCGATTTTAGAGGAAGAATGGACCGTGCATTAGACATTCTCACGGCCACACCACCCGATGTTTTTAACCATAATCTTGAAAACGTACCACGTATCTATCGCCAAGTTCGCCCGGGTGCTAACTATGAATGGTCTTTAAAGTTACTTGAAAGATTTAAAGAAGCACACCCCGACATTCCAACTAAATCAGGCTTGATGGTTGGATTAGGTGAAACTAACGACGAGATTATTGAAGTGATGCGTGACCTGCGTCGCCATGGAGTCACCATGTTGACACTCGGTCAGTATTTACAGCCAAGCCGTCATCACCTCCCCGTTAAACGTTATGTCAGCCCTGCTGAATTTGATGAAATGAAAGAAGAGGCACTGGCGATGGGCTTTACACACGCAGCCTGTGGCCCATTTGTACGCTCTTCTTATCACGCCGATCTACAAGCAAAAGGCGAAGAGGTTAAATAATCGCAAAACGTGTCATCATCTCTCTAAGGCCTCGATTTTCGAGGCTTTTCATTTTATATCTAACCATCAATGCTTGAATCTGTCGCCAGCCTCATTAACACATCCCTGAGACAGATGAATAGCTATAAACAATCCATAAACCCCATGCAAAATAAAACTCGCTCCAGTTAAACTGGAGCGAGTTTAGAGGCTGTTCGTTTCTATTTGTTGAAATTACAGAGAGACAACGTTTACAGCAGATGGGCCTTTAGCGCCTTCAGTGATTTCAAATTCAACTTTCTGACCTTCTGCTAGGGTTTTGAAACCTTCGCTCGCAATAGCAGAAAAGTGAACAAACACATCTTTGCTGCCATCTTCTGGAGTGATAAAACCGAAACCTTTAGACTCGTTGAACCACTTAACGTTACCTTTAACTTTAGACATCAAATTATTACCTTTAAAATAGAAATAGACACACCATCAGTGTCAAGCTCAGTACAACAGATATACAACTTACTTGTCTACAACCTAGATCACGAAAATTGACAAAAAGCATAAAAAAATATTATTTATCAGGATAAATTTCTAATTTAGCATGAATTATTCTTTATAATAGCAATTAATCCGAATAATAATATTACTGTTAGCCGACTATTTAGCATATTACTTTTCATGCTCTAATAACCAGCCTTTAATGTCTAAACCACCAGTATAACCGACTAGCTTGCCATCATGTCCTAACACACGATGGCAAGGAACAATCAAAGAAATTGGATTACGTGAATTCGCCATACCGACTGCTCGGCAATAGTTCACCGACCCCAATTTCAGTGCGAGGTCTTTATAGCTCCAGCGTTCCCCAAAAGGAATACTACAGAGATGACCCCATACTTTTTTTTGAAATTCAGTTCCTTGTGGATTTAATTTTACGGTGAACACTTTCCGCTTGTGGTTAAAATATTCTTCAAGTTCTTTTGCACATAATTGAGAATGTTCATTCTTGTGCTCAGGATGACTCTTTTGTTCAACAAAATAGATACTTGTCACCCCTTCATCATCTGCCGTAATTTGTACCCAAGGCTTAGGAAATTTTTCCGGTGTCGCCAAATATTGATGATACATAATATCCCCTTAAGAGAATGCCATTATCTGATCGTATATACAGTTATAAACTGTATTATTTCTACTTGGCAATGATATTTTTTCTTAGTCTTGATAACAGAACTATTCAAAACCTCAAAATTTAATTCCTCAACATAAATAATCACCTAGCCAATAATTAGAATAATTATCATTCAATATTGCCAATCCACTATATATTGTGTGGTTGAAAAAAATTAGATCTATATATAGTCTTTAAATACTAATCATCACACTACTGATAGTCTTCAATACACTTAAAGGTACTCAATATGGCTGTTATTACAATTTATAGTAAACCCGACTGCGTGCAATGTAATGCGACTTACCAAGCCTTAGACCGTAAAAGTATTCCGTATCAAGTGGTCGATCTCACTCAAGATGATGAAGCCTTACAGTTTGTTCGCCAGTTAGGTTATCAACAAGTTCCTGTTGTCGTGGCAGATCAAGAACATTGGTCTGGTTTTCGTCCTGACATAATCAGCCGCCTTTCAGCTTAGGAGAGGGTTATGCAAACGGAATCACTGATCTACTTTTCGAGCCACTCAGGTAATTGCCATCGCTTTGTCGAAAAAGTTGGCCTTCCAGCAACCCGCTTACCTATCGGTGGACAGCAATGCGACATTATTGCGACGACACCATTTGTGCTCTTGCTACCGACTTATGGTGGTGGCGGAAGCCGCGGAGCGGTACCAAAAGAAGTGATCCGTTTTCTTAATATTGAATCAAATCGGCAGCTCATTCGAGGAGTTATCGCGGCGGGTAATACGAATTTTGGCGAGGCCTATGCCATTGCTGGCGATATCATCGCGAGCAAGTGCCAAGTCCCCTATTTGTATCGATTTGAATTATTAGGCACGGAGCGCGATGTACAACGTGTCCGTGATGGACTAAACGCTTTTTGGCAACAAAAACATCATTAGAGCAAGTCAATGGAAAATACCAAAACTAAAGCCACTGTTGATTATCATGCACTTAATGCCATGCTGAACTTGTACAACAGTGCAGGCGAAATCCAGTTTGAAAAAGATCGCGAAGCCGCGCATCATTATTTTCGCCAACATGTAAACCAAAACACCGTTTTCTTTCATGATTTAAAAGAAAAACTCGACTTTTTAGTTAACGAAAACTATTACGAGCCACAACTCCTTGAGCAATATGACTTTGCCTTTATTAAAAAGCTTTTTAAGCAAGCCTATGCACACAAGTTTCGTTTTCAAACCTTTTTAGGTGCGTTCAAATACTATACAAGCTATACCTTAAAAACGTTCGATGGCAAACGTTATCTTGAGCGTTATGAAGATCGTGTATGTATGGTCGCCCTCACCCTTGCACAGGGAAATCAGGCACTAGCAAGCTCTTTGGTTGATGAAATCATTAGCGGACGCTTTCAACCGGCAACCCCGACGTTCTTGAATTGCGGAAAAAAGCAGCGTGGAGAACTGGTTTCCTGTTTTTTACTGCGCATTGAAGACAATATGGAATCTATTGGTCGCTCCGTTAACTCGGCTCTTCAATTATCCAAACGTGGCGGCGGCGTCGCTTTTCTGATGACCAATTTGCGTGAACAAGGAGCACCAATAAAACTTATTGAAAATCAGTCATCTGGCGTCGTTCCTGTCATGAAAATGTTGGAGGATGCCTTTTCATATGCCAATCAATTAGGTGCCCGACAAGGCGCGGGGGCCGTGTATTTACATGCCCACCACCCTGATATAATGCGTTTTCTTGATACTAAAAGAGAAAACGCGGATGAAAAAATTCGCATTAAAACATTATCATTAGGCGTCGTCATTCCTGACATTACCTTTCAGTTAGCCAAAGAAAACAAAGAGATGTATCTATTCTCGCCTTATGATATTGAGCGAGAGTATGGTGTCCCGATGTCAGAAATCAGTGTGACTGATAAATATCATGAGATGGTGAATAATAAAGCCATCAAAAAATATAAAATTAATGCTCGCGAATTCTTCCAAACGCTCGCTGAGATACAGTTTGAATCTGGCTATCCGTATATTTTATTTGAAGATACCGCCAATCGTGCTAATCCCATCGCTGGCCGTATTAATATGAGCAATCTGTGTTCAGAAATTCTGCAAGTTAATCGCCCTAGCATCTATGAAGACGATTTAAGCTATCGAGAAATTGGAAAAGATATCAGTTGTAACTTAGGCTCCATGAATATTGCTAAAATGATGGACTCCCCTAATTTTGCCCACTCCATAGACATAGCAATTAGAGCATTAACCGCCGTTTCTGATATGAGCTATATCCGTTCAGTGCCTTCAATCGAACAAGGCAATCATCAATCGCATGCAATCGGCCTTGGGCAAATGAACTTACACGGCTATCTCGCAAGAGAGCGAATTCATTATGGCTCAGAAGAAGCGCTCGACTTTACCAATATCTATTTTTATACCATCACCTATCATGCACTAAGAATATCGAACCAATTAGCGATTGAGCGTAAAGAGGCTTTCAAAGGCTTTGAAGATTCAGATTATGCGAATGGTCGCTATTTCGATAAATATATCAACCAAAGTTGGTTAGCAAAAACACAAACCGTTCAGGAATTATTCCGACGTTCGGGTATCGAAATTCCAACTCAAGAGGATTGGCAATCACTTAAGCAATCCGTGATGGAACACGGTATTTATAACCAAAATCTACAAGCCATCCCTCCAACAGGGTCCATCTCTTACATTAATAACTCAACATCGAGCATTCATCCAATTGTTGCTCGAATTGAAATCCGTAAAGAAGGCAAAATTGGACGTGTCTATTATCCTGCGCCTTTTATGAACAATGATAATCTTGAATATTATCAAGATGCTTACCAAATTGGACCTGAAAAAATCATCGATACCTATGCGGTTGCCACTCAGCATGTCGATCAGGGGTTATCTCTCACTTTATTTTTTAAAGATGACGCGACCACGCGAGATATTAATCGAGCGCAAATTTATGCCTGGCGTAAAGGGATAAAAACACTGTACTACATTCGGCTTCGCCAAACGGCCTTAGAAGGCACAGAAATTGATGGTTGTGTTTCATGTACGCTTTAAAAGGAAAATCAGTATGACTACGCAAATTTCATCTGCTACCGTTAAAGCGATTAACTGGAATCGCATAGAAGATGATAAAGACCTTGAAGTTTGGAATCGTTTAACCACCAATTTTTGGTTACCAGAAAAAATTCCTTTATCGAATGATATTCCTTCGTGGAATACGCTAACGGCTGCCGAGCAACAACTCACAATTAGAGTTTTTACTGGGCTTACACTACTTGACACGATTCAAAATACCGTGGGTGCGCCAAGTTTAATGCCCGACGCCCTTACGCCACATGAAGAAGCCGTTCTGTCAAATATCAGTTTTATGGAAGCGGTACATGCTCGCTCCTATAGCTCTATTTTTTCAACGCTGTGTTCTACCACCGATGTGGATGATGCCTATCGCTGGAGTGAAGAAAACTCTGCGTTACAAAATAAAGCCAAGATTATCTTATCTTATTATTGTGATACTCATCCATTAAAGAAAAAAGTGGCCAGTGTATTTTTAGAGTCATTCTTATTCTATTCTGGCTTCTATTTACCCATGTATTGGTCCAGTCGAGGTAAATTAACCAATACTGCCGATCTCATCCGATTGATTATCCGTGATGAGGCAATTCATGGCTATTATATAGGCTATAAATTTCAAAAATCATTATTCAATTATGATGAAAAAACTCAAGCAGAAATTAAAGAGTTTACCTTTTCATTACTTTTTGATTTATATGAAAATGAAGTGAATTATACGCAAGAATTATATGACTCCGTAGGATGGACGGAAGATGTGAAAAAATTCCTCCATTATAATGCCAATAAAGCCTTAATGAATTTAGGTTATGAGGCATTATTTCCCGATATAGTGACTGATGTAAGCCCGGCTATATTGTCGGCACTCTCACCCGATGCTAATGAAAATCACGATTTCTTTTCTGGTTCTGGTTCTTCATATGTGATTGGTAAAGCGGTAAGTACAGAAGATGATGATTGGGACTTCTAATCAATCAATTTAGTTAACCCATCCCTTTATAAACAACAAAAAAACTATCTAGCTGAATAATATGGACTTTATTTTGATAGATAGTTTTTGGTTCAAAAAACACTCAAATCACTTCGAAATTAACATACTTTCCTGTTAAATAATTCATTTTTTATAGCCATATCAAATAACATTTCTTCAATAAAGATAGTTACACGAAAAAATTGATAAGCAACACTAATCATTTGGCATTTATTTTTAAATTATTTCTATTTTTATTTTCAAAAAGACCTAAGCGTTAAAATAAACACTTTTTCTTTTTCATTATTACTTCAAATTCTGTTTTAAAAACAAAATAACTTCAAACACAACATAAAGTTAACATGTATATCTGAATTCAGGGTATTTATATATTGAAACGAATAAAAGTACCACTTTACTCAATTTAATCGATAAATAACTCGCTATTTTTTGATTAATAGTCCTTAACCTAGGGTTGTCAGCACAATTTATTATGCTAGGTTATATTGCTTGTTTATTTTTCTAATAATTTAAAATGGAGTCATTCAAATTAAGCCATAATTATTAAATTCACTTTTAAAATAATAGGAATATCTACCCTTAATATTTTCAACCAATAGTCTAAAGCGTTAATTCGAATTTTGAGTCGCCCTATAAAAATCAGCTTCAATTCGATACCAGCTTTGAGTCATTTATTAATTGAAAAATGGGTAATCACTGTATGCCAATAAAATTAGAAGTTAAAAACTTATATAAAATTTTTGGGGAACATCCGGATCACGCGTTCAAACTTTTAGAATCGGGAATGGACAAAGATGACATCTTTGAAAAAACGGGCCAAACCGTGGGTGTTCAAAATGCCAATTTAGCCATTGAAGAAGGTGAAATCTTTGTTGTTATGGGACTTTCAGGATCAGGAAAGTCAACATTAGTACGTTTACTCAATCGACTGATCGAACCCACCAGCGGGCAAGTACTGATTGATGGGGAAGATATCTCTAATATCTCTGACAAGGCCTTACGTCAGGTCAGAAGAACAAAAATTAGTATGGTTTTCCAATCCTTTGCATTAATGCCCCATATGAATGTCATTGATAATACCGCTTTCGGTATGACGCTTTCTGGTATCCCTAAAGAAGAGCGCCATAAAAAAGCGATGGATGCCCTCCACCAAGTCAACCTTGAAAAATGGGCTTATTCTTATCCCGATGAATTATCCGGTGGGATGAGGCAACGTATCGGTCTAGCTCGAGCGCTAGCAAATGACCCAGATATTTTGTTGATGGATGAAGCTTTTTCAGCGCTTGATCCTTTGATTCGAACTGAAATGCAAGACGAGCTACTCTCTCTTCAGGGCGACAAGCAACGCACTATTGTGTTTATTTCTCACGACCTTGACGAAGCGATGCGTATCGGTGATCGGATCGCCATTATGCAAGGCGGCGTTATCGTTCAAACAGGTACACCAGACGAAATATTAAATAATCCCGCTAATGATTACGTCAAAACCTTCTTCCGTGGTGTCGATATTAGCCAAGTCTTTAGTGCCAAAGATATTGCCCGCAGAAGAGCCGATGCATTACTACACATCGCGCCAGGTTTTGGTCCTCGCTCAGCCCTCAAAGTGCTTAATGACGACGACCGTCAATATGGCTATCTACTTTCACGAGGCCATACCTTTGCAGGGGTCGTTTCTATCGAGTCATTAGAAAAAGCATTACAACAGAAACAAGGTATTGAAGCTGCTGTCATCACCAGTATCGAGCCAATCCAAGGTGATACACCTCTCAACGAGGTGATTTCAACGGTTGCGCAAGCTCCCTGTGCTGTTCCTGTGATCAATGAGAAAAACCGCTATCTTGGTGTGATCTCAAAAGGAATGCTGCTACAGGCACTGGATAAGGAGACATCAAATGAGCAATAACACACAAGAGCATAAAAATGACCATCAAGACCCATGGGCAGATGCGCAGGTCGATGAAACCTCAAAGCAAGAGGGGACAACAGAAACCAATACAGAAAGTGATCCATGGGCAATGAGCTCAGACAATCAGGCCTCAACGGATAGCGATCCTTGGGGAAATGCCACAGATACGTCTACACCGGCTGACACAGGGGGGAGTGATTGGCTTGATGCCGCACCAGCTGACAGTATTGTGCCTGAACATTTCAATATCATGGATCCTTTCCAGCAGACACTGATCCCTCTTGATTCTTGGGTTACTGAAGCAATTGATTGGATCGTATTACATTTTCGCCCTGTTTTTCAGGGTATCCGTATTCCAATTGATTTCATCCTCAGTGGTTTTGAACAATTTTTAACCTCCCTACCTTCGCCCGTAGCGATTATCTTATTTGCATTAATAGCATGGCAACTGTCAGGCCGTATGATGGGTGTTGCAACGCTGATATCGATGATTCTGATCGGTGCTATCGGCGCTTGGTCTGAGGCTATGGTGACGCTTTCTTTAGTACTCACCTCTCTCTTCTTTTGTTTGATCATTGGGCTACCACTCGGGATTTGGTTGGCGCGTAGTGACAAAGCCGCCAGCGTTGTTAGGCCAATACTCGATGCCATGCAAACAACCCCAGCCTTCGTTTACTTAGTACCTATTGTTATGCTTTTTGGTATTGGTAACGTCCCGGGCGTTGTCGTCACAATCATCTTTGCTTTGCCTCCGATTATCCGCCTCACCATCTTAGGCATTAAACAAGTTCCTGCTGACCTAATTGAAGCGGCGGAATCTTTCGGTGCAAGTCCTAGCCAACTGCTGTTTAAAGTCCAACTCCCTTTGGCAATGCCGACCATCATGGCCGGGGTAAACCAAACCTTGATGTTGGCGCTTTCGATGGTTGTTATTGCATCGATGATTGCCGTCGGTGGCTTAGGACAAATGGTACTACGCGGTATTGGTCGTCTTGATATGGGACTGGCTTCTGTCGGCGGTGTCGGCATTGTTGTACTGGCTATCGTCCTTGACCGATTAACGCAATCCCTAGGTCAAAAATCGCGTAACAAACAGTCTACTCGCTGGTACCAACACGGCCCAATAGGCCTAATCACCCGACCATTTAGTAAAAAATCGAATTAATTTTTAATTCCCTATTCACGATAGAGCCGTCAATGCGGCTCGTCGCTTGCAAAGGCAAGCCAAAACGACAAACAGAGGTATCAATAATGAAAAAACCGATGATATTGGCAACAGCCCTGACGACCTTACTTGCCGTTCCACTCGCTAATGCAGAAGATCTGCCTGGTAAAGGAATAAAAGTCACGCCAGTTCAAAGTACGATTAGCGAGGAAACGTTTCAAACATTGCTGGTAGCAAAAGCACTGGAAAAACTAGGTTATGAAGTCGAACCCATCAAAGAGGTTGACTATAACGTCGCCTATGCATCAATTGCGAATGGTGATGCAACCTATTTGGCGGTTAGTTGGGTGCCATTGCATGATGCTCAATATAATGCAGCCGGTGGGGATAAAGCCTTTTATCGCCAAGGTGATTATGTGGTTAATGCCGCTCAAGGCTACCTAATCGATAAAAAAACCGCTGAAAAATATAACATCACCAATATTGAGCAACTAAAAGATCCTAAAATTGCCAAGTTATTCGATACTAACGGCAATAATAAGGCGGATTTAACTGGTTGTAATCCGGGTTGGGGGTGTGAAGCCGCAATCAATAATCATTTAAAAGCGTATGATTTAGAAAAAACCGTTGAACACAATCAAGGCAACTATGCGGCCATGATGGCAGATACCATCACACGCTACAAAGAAGGCAAGCCTATTCTCTATTATACATGGACTCCTTATTGGATCAGTGATGTACTCAAACCCGGTCGTGATGTTGTTTGGCTAGAAGTTCCTTTCTCTTCGATGCCTAATAATGACAAAACAGAGACTAAACTGCCGAATGGTAAAAATTATGGTTTCCCACCAAATACGATGCATATCGCGGCAAATAAAAAATGGGCAGAAGATAACCCAGCAGCCGCTAAGCTATTTGAAATCATGAAACTGCCTATTGCCGATATTAATGCTCAAAATTTAAGAATGCATAACGGAGAAGCTTCACAGTCCGACATCCGCCGTCATACAGATGCGTGGATCAAAGCCCATCAATCCACCTTTGATGGTTGGGTCGAGGAAGCGCGAAAAGCGGCTGAAAAATAGTCTCAATCGCTAATCTGACTTCTAAGCCACCGCATTAGGTGGCTTTTTTTCGTTAATGAATAAATGACACTCGCTAACGCTAATCGACTCGTATTCTCATCACTCACCTGAAACCGGCTCATTAATTGATAAAATGTTCCAATGACATCGCTAAAAATTGTTTATAGTAGTGACCTTATGAATAATGAGTAGATAATGAATGAATAAAGCACCACAAGCAGAACTCACGACAGGTTTAGTTATCTTAATGGCCATTGCGACAGGCCTTGTCGTGGCAAGTAACTACTACGCACAACCCCTTCTGGAAACCATCGCGACACAGTTTAACCTGACAACCAACATGGCAGGCTTTATTGTCACCGCCGCCCAGTTAGGCTATGCCGTTGGCTTACTATTTTTAGTGCCTCTAGGGGATATCTTTGAACGCAAGCGTCTCATTTTAGTAATGACCACCTTGTCTGCCATCGGCCTACTCATTACAGCGCTATCTAATAATGTATGGCAAATACTTTTAGGAACTGCGCTTACAGGGCTATTTTCTGTTGTCGCTCAAGTTTTAATTCCCATGGCCGCAACCCTGGCAAAACCGCATCAAAGAGGAAAATCTGTCGGCATTATCATGAGTGGATTACTCTTAGGAATATTACTGGCCAGAACTATTTCAGGGGCAGTAGCAATGATCGGTGGATGGCGAACCATCTATTGGGTCGCTTTTGGGTTATTAATTATTTTGATTATTGTGCTTTCATTTAAGTTGCCACGTTATCACCAAAAAACAGAACTCAATTATTTTCAGCTATTACTTTCAATTGGTCGCCTATTTTGTGGAACGCCAGTGTTAGCCGTTCGCGCACTATTGGGGGCTTTGTCTTTTGCCAACTTCGCACTACTTTGGACGGCAATGGCTTTCTTGCTTGCAAGCCCCCCATTTCGTTTTTCAGAAGGCACCATAGGACTGTTTGGTTTAGTTGGGGCCGCTGGGGCATTGATGGCTTCACAAGCGGGCCATTTGGTGGATAAAGGTAAAGGCAAGCGAGTCACGACGATTGGACTGATTCTCTTATTTCTGTCGTGGATACCCATTGGATTTGCCAAAGACTCTCTGATTGCTTTTATTATAGGCGTGTTAATTCTGGATCTTGCCATTCAAGCGGTTCATGTCACCAATCAAAGTACTTTGTATCGCATCCTCCCCGAGGCGCGCAATCGTATCACCGCGGGTTATATGACCAGCTATTTTATTGGTGGTGCTCTTGGCTCTTTATTATCTGGCTATGCTTATGAACAAGCCAGCTGGGAAGGGGTTGTGGTATGCGGAGCAGTATTATCTGTCGTTAGTTTGGTGATTTGGGCGATAGGATCGCGCTTCGATCCCGCCATATACCCATCAGATGAATAAAAGGTATTCGTTGAGAGTGACTGCGCTTCAGGAGCTCTCAACGAATTGAAAGCACAAACATCAGTAAATGTAATATATTGAAATACTCCTCTCGTATTTACTCCCCTCATCTTTCTCTATCGCCTCCCCATCACAATCACAAATTTTTACCGATGGTTTTATTTTGTAATAGTTACATAGGCAAAAATCATCAAATAACACAATTAAACAAAAAATGTCGCTCAATATAAAGTTACAATTTAGTTTCTAATTATGACTATTACCCAATGGTATGATGATCAATGAGTTAGTTTCCACTTGATTTTATATAGCTGATAGATGAAAGGTTTACAAATCCTGTTGAATAATGAATGTAACCGTAGTTTAGATCGTAATTACATGATTTTATTTTGTTTTACTCTGTGACTATCAGCCTTAAAAATAAAATAAAATGATTATTTTACTCCTATAAACTAATTTAAAAGGCAGAATGATAGAATTACGCTATACTAAACCGAGTAAATTACATTCATAAAATTTATGAATTATGTATCATTATCAAAATAAATTTGATGATATCAATTAACTACAATTGCTAATTTTAGCTTTTGATATACCATTTAGATGGTTGATGACAGTTGTAATCTTACCAACTGAAACTAATAAGGTATCTAAATAATGGAAAGTTCATTTACTCCGACAGAAGAGCTATTAAATGCTCGTGTCGCACAGCAAAATTCGCATAACAATCCTATTCCCTATCAGGAGATCCTCCTAACGCGTCTTTGTATGCATGTTCATGGTAAACTCCTTGAGTCACGTAACAATATGCTCAAGGCACAAGGGATTAACGAAACACTGTTTATGGCGTTAATGATCCTAGATACAAAAGATTCTCGAAGTATTCAACCTTCTGAGCTAAGTGCAGCTTTAGGTTCTTCACGAACCAATGCAACGCGTATCGCTGATGAGTTAGAAAAAAATGGTTGGATTGAGCGTAAGGAAAGTCACAATGACCGCCGGTGCTTACATCTTCACCTGACTGAAAAAGGCTCTGAGTTTTTAGCTGGGCTACTTCCGCCTCAGCACACTGCCTTAAAAGATATTTGGTCTGTATTAGAGCTAGAAGAGCAACAACAACTCAACAAATTGATGCGTAAGTTACTAATTAAGCTAGATACTGTTAAAGATTATAGCAATTATTAACCACTATAATTTTGTGGGTAATGTATTTGAGGCATTTATAAGCTAAAAGACGAAAAAAGACTTTTCTGTCTGAAAGATTTCGCTATCCTTTCTATCTTGTGCTTAAGATATCCCATCAAGCAAATATATCAGTTGTTGTCTCAGTTTCCAGTGGTTAGCGCTAACTACTGGGAACATTCGTGATCTAAAATGCCGATGAGCGGAGAACACCAGAATGAGTGCCCATGAGGAAATTCAATCAACCCCTAATCAACACCCTAATAAAAAAAGAAAACGCAGAAATGCTTTACTATTTCTCACCTTCCTTTTTATTGTCGTGGGTGTTGGCTGGGCTATCTACTGGTTCTTCGTCTTACGTCATTATGAAACGACTGATAATGCCTACGTAGCAGGTAATCAAGTCCAGATACAGTCACAAATATCGGGGAGTGTTATGACGGTTAACGTCGATAACACAGATTATGTGAAAAGTGGCACAATCTTAGTTGAACTCGATCCTAGAGATGCCCAGCTAGCTTTAGAAAAAGCGAAAACAACGCTCGCAAACAGTGTTCGCCAAACCCATCAACAAATCGTAAATAGCCGTCAATATCAAGCGAACATTGATATGAAACGCTCTGAATTAGTGCGACTGCAAAATGATTTAAAACGTCGTGAAGTTCTTGGCAGCAGTAATCTCATTGGTAAAGAAGAATTGCAACACGCGCGAGAAGCTGTTGTGAGCGCCAAAGCCGCTCTTGAAGTTGCCATTGAACAATTGAATGCAAATAATGCCATCATCCTAGATACCCCATTAGCCAAACAACCTGCCGTCGAAGCTGCCGCCACAGAGGTGAGAAATACATGGTTGGCGTTACAGCGGACAAAAATTGTCAGCCCTGTTGATGGTTATGTTTCACGCCGTAGCGTACAAGTAGGCTCACAAATCACGACCGCAACACCGTTGATGGCTATCGTACCTTCTGAGGGAATGTGGATCGATGCTAATTTTAAAGAAACTCAATTGGCTGATATGCGCATTGGTCAACCTGCCAAAGTCACTACGGACTTCTACGGCAAAAATATCACTTTCAACGGCACTGTTGTTGGATTAGATATGGGAACTGGTAGCGCGTTTTCTTTACTGCCAGCTCAAAATGCGACAGGAAACTGGATTAAAGTCGTTCAACGTTTACCGGTACGCATTGCATTAGACCCAACACAATTGGAACAATATCCATTACGTATTGGTCTATCCACAGAAGTGACCGTTGATACGCTTAATAAAGATGGCAAAGTGCTTTCAAAAGGTCTGCGTGATGCTCCGGCCTACCATACCTCTGCACTGGCGATTGATATGTCTCCTGCGGACAAAATAGTTACTGATATTATTAATAGTAACTCAGGCAACAAATAATCTGAGGTGTAATTGTGACAAATGCGCCTTTAACAGGATCTAAACTTGCATGGATGACGATAGCCCTCTCGCTCGCCACCTTTATGCAAGTTTTGGACTCAACGATTGCGAACGTTGCCATCCCTACAATCGCGGGTAATCTCGGCGCCTCGAACTCTCAGGGGACTTGGGTCATTACCTCATTTGGCGTGGCCAATGCAATCTCAATCCCTATAACGGGATGGCTTGCCCGTAGAATTGGTGAAGTACGATTATTTTTATGGTCTACGGGTCTCTTTGCTCTTACTTCATGGTTATGCGGCATCTCTGGTAGCTTAGAGATGCTTATTTTATTTCGTGTATTACAAGGGCTTGTCGCTGGCCCCCTCATTCCTTTATCACAAAGTTTATTGCTTAATAACTATCCACCAGCAAAACGTAATATGGCGTTAGCATTGTGGTCAATGACCATCGTGATTGCCCCCATTTGTGGGCCAATACTTGGCGGTTATATTAGCGATAATTACCATTGGGGTTGGATATTCTTTATCAACGTCCCCTTTAGTATTGCAATTATTTTTGCCATCATGCAGACACTAAAAGGTCGTGAAACAAAAATTTCTATTCAACCTATTGATACTATTGGCTTAGTGCTATTAGTGGTTGGAATTGGTGCTCTGCAAATTATGTTAGACCAAGGAAAAGAACTGGATTGGTTTAACTCTACTGAAATTATTGTTCTTACTATCGTTGCTGTCGTTGCCATTTCGTTCTTAATTGTTTGGGAGCTGACTGATGACCATCCAGTCATTGACCTTTCACTCTTTAAAGAGCGGAACTTTACGATCGGTTGCTTATCACTCAGTCTCGCTTATATGCTCTATTTCGGCACCATCGTACTACTGCCTCAATTATTGCAGGAAGTCTATGGCTATACCGCAACATGGGCGGGGCTTGCCTCTGCCCCTGTCGGTCTCTTACCTTTACTGATCACGCCAATCATTGGTCGTTTTGGTAATCGGATTGATATGCGCTATATCGTTACGTTCAGCTTTATTATTTATGCTGTTTGTTACTACTGGCGAGCCTATACGTTTGAGCCTGATATGGGATTTGCCGCGGCAGCATGGCCACAATTCGTACAAGGGCTCGCAATCGCGTGTTTCTTCATGCCTTTAACAACCATTACGTTATCAGGGCTACCCCCTGAAAAAATGGCGTCGGCATCGAGTTTATCCAACTTTACACGTACGTTAGCCGGCGCGATAGGCACATCGATCACCACCACGATGTGGACACAACGTGAAGCCATGCACCATGAGAATCTGACAGAATTTATCAACCCCTATAATCCAAATGCTCAGCATATGTATAGTGAATTGGCGCAAATGGGCATGAATGAACAGCAGAGTGCCGCTTATTTAGCGAAAACAATCACAGACCAAGGGCTGATCCTATCGGCAAATGAAATTTTTTGGTTATCAGCAGGGATCTTTATTTTACTCATGGTAATTGTTTGGTTTGCCAAACCGCCATTTGGTGCAGGTTCTAAAGGTGGCGGTGGCGGTGGCGCCCATTAGTGATGAATTAAGATCCTCGTTATTCCTTTGACTTGGATGACAGGATCTTAATGGTTAATGCCTTCATTTAGAGCAAATTGCGTGATTCTTTCTGCGGCGTCTAATACCCGATTCGCTCGGCCAAGAAATATCATCGTGAGCATGCGCTGCTTTATTGGCTAACGACCTACTTTCTATCTCACTTGCTGTATAGTTATTAGTTCTCTTTAGTACAGTATGTTAGCGTTATGCATTCACCTGCTGACGCTAATTTCGAGATTACACTAATAAAGCAACAAGATTGCGTGAATTGGCGTTATCTTTGAAGCCCAACATAACAGGTAGCCGTATATTGGCATTGGCGGCTTGTCTCGTGAAGAATTTAGGTAAACACAAGCATTGGCCTTCTTGACGGGTATGATGTTAAACGCCCTGAGACAGAAAAATCGTTTTGCCATAAAAATACTGCATATAACCAGTCAGTTAAAAACTGTTTATATGCAGCTATATCATAAATGCGCGTGATTATTTGGCTTTATTTTGCTGCCACCATTGCGCCAGCATCACACCTGTCGCAACTGACACATTCAAACTTTCAACTTTACCTGTACCACCAATGTACAGACTCATATCACCTTCGTTCCATACACTGTCACTTAGGCCATCACGTTCTTGCCCTAACACTAAAACCATTTTTTCAGGGAGCTGTGCTTTCGCAATATCTTGACTACCTTTATGGCTGGATGTCGTCACAATGGTATAACCGGCTTGACGGAAATGGTTCAGTGTATTGCTAAGTCCATCAGCATCAATTGCTTTGATATGCTCGGCCCCACCTTCTGCTGTACGGATCGCTGCTCCCGACTCCAGCATGCCAGCATCTTGTAGAATGACACCTTGTACACCAAAATGGGCGCAGCTACGCATAATGCCACCTAAGTTATGTGGGTTACCCACATCTTCAAGCGCGAGCACACAATCTTTCGCTGGTGCTTGTTGCAAATAGGTTTTAGCATCCATACCACCACGTTTTTTAATGATGAAACAGACACCACCATGATGTTCAGTTCCCGATGCTTTGGTTAGCTCTTCATCATCCACCACGTGGTAAGCTTTACGGTTTGCCGCCATCCATTTTAACGCATCACGAAAGCGTGGGGTCACTGACTGCAAGAACCAAGCTCGCACGATGGCATCTGGGCGGTTCTTAAACATAGCCTGACACGCGTTTTCGCCATAAATACGCGTTTCTTCTAAACGTTGCTTGCGCAATTGCTCAGGATCGATTTGGCTTTTGCCAGAAATACCACCATGATCATTCATCAGCTCATCACTGTTTGGCTTCGATACTGTGCGCCAAGCCGAACGTTCACGAGGTGGCTGACCTCTTCTATCATCGGAGCGACCCGTACGTTCATGACGACGCCCGTCTCTTTTATCATGAGATCGCTTATTATCCTGTTGACGCTTACCTTTGCTATTGCCGTCATCTTGGCCTTCGCTACGGACATACATCACTTTTACTTTGCCATTCTTACCATTAAAATCATTCGAGTCGTTCATTGCTATCCCCTACAAAGCTATGGCGCGAAGATTACATGATGTTACCGAGCTACGCCACTGATTCCCACTATTATTGCATCTAAAAGATAGCGAATATACTGCTATCGTCATGCAACAGATTTACGTACAATACGCGCTTTGTTTTATCGATATCGAAAACCAACGCCCAACATGACTAAAAATGCCGTTTATACATTACGCCAAGAACGTTTAGCGACTTCAACAAAACCTTTTAAGGCGCGAGGGTGTCGGGTTAAGCGCTGTCAATACTGCTTGCTACCTATCCCTCAATGTCTGTGTCAAGATATCGCTCCAACTCAAGCCAAAAGTCAATTCTGTTTAGTCATGTATGATGGCGAAGTATTCAAGCCAAGTAATACCGGAAAACTAATTGCAGATATTTTACCCAATACGCTGGCTTTTCAGTGGTCAAGAACGGATCCTGCCCCTCAATTACTCGCTGCCATTCAAGATCCAACACGGCAGCCTTATATTATTTTCCCAGAAAGTTATGCCCAAAATGGCAGAACCGTCGTTAATCAACCGACAATTTCGGATAAACCGGCCTTATTTATTTTATTAGATGGTACATGGCCTGAAGCCCGTAAAATGTTTCGTAAAAGCCCTTATTTCGATAACATTCCCGTGCTGTCGATCAACACTAAAATACGTACTGATTACCTGTTACGCACCCCATCAAAAGAAGACCAACATTGCACCGCAGAAGTTGCAGCTACCCTCTTAGAATTGGCTGGTGACACCCCGGCTTCCGAACAGCTTTTTAAACATTTCAGCTTATTTAGAGATAAATATTTAGAAGGCAAACCTCATCATCCGCTCGCTAAACAGCTACAAGCAGAAAAAAGCTTAACTCATTGTGAGTAGAAAAAACCATTCACACTGTTTTAGGTTCATTAACAAATATGTAATTTGAAGATTGCGGCTGATTTAAAACGTGAACGTCATTAGATTATTCCATTAAATAATCAGGATAAACTGGCACTAATAACCCAATACGGCATAGTATTAGTTGGCATCTCTATATTCGTTGAGGGTGTTTTCGCTCACTAAAGCAAAAGGTTATCAGCCATGGGTTTACTGAGTCAGTTAGAATCGTTATTTAGACCGAAATCAATCGCGGTGATTGGTGCTTCTGAGAATCCGAATCGTGCAGGTTCGGTAATGATGAAAAACTTATTAACTAATGGTTTTAAGGGACCCATTCTCCCTGTCAATCCTAATCGAAGCTCTATACTTGGGGTACTCGCGTATCCCTCGATTGATAAGCTTCCTTTAAAGCCCGACCTTGCCGTTATCTGTACTCATCATTCCAAAAATCCTGATTGCTTAAGGCAACTAGGCGAATATGGCTGTAATGTCGTTATCGTTTTATCATCACCATCGATTCAATTTAATGAACTTAAAAAAATAGCCCAACAATATCAAATGCGCTTACTCGGCCCTAATAGCCTCGGTATTTTAGCGCCATGGCAAGGGCTTAATGCAAGTTTCTCCCCCATCCCCATTCTTAAGGGGAAACTCGCATTTATTTCTCAATCCGCAGCCGTGTCTAACACGGTATTAGACTGGGCTCGCCATCGTGATATTGGCTTCTCTTATTTTATTGCTCTGGGAGATAGCATCGACATTGATATTGACGATCTTCTAGACTATCTGGCTCGTGACAGTAAAACCAGTGCTATCCTGCTTTACCTTGAAAGTATCAGCGATGCTCGTCGTTTTCTGTCTGCGTCACGTAGCGCATCACGGAATAAGCCAATCCTTGTGATTAAAAGCGGCCGAACCCGTAAAGCCCAGCAGCTATTGGGAGAAAAACCGAGCCTTGATGCAGCTTACGATGCTGCTATTCAGCGAGCAGGCTTGCTGAGAGTACAAGATACTCATGAAATGTTTTCTGCTGTAGAAACATTGAGCTATATGACGCCATTACGTGGGGAACGTTTGTCCATTATCAGCAATGGTGCAGCTCCTGCCGCAATGGCGCTAGATGAACTATTACAGCGTAATGGTAAGCTAGCGACATTAAGTCAAGAAACGGAAAATGAACTAAGTTCGCTACTGCCACTTGACCTATCAACCCAAAATCCTATTGATTTAGGTGATGATGCGACCGTTGATCGCTACATCGATGTTTTAAATAAAATGCTCGATAGCCATGATCATGATGCCCTATTGTTGATTTATACCCCTAGCGCGATAACAGACAGCAAAACCATGGCTGAAAAAGTGATAAAAACGATCAAACAGCATCCAAGGGGTAAATGGCTAACTATACTGACAAACTGGTGCGGTGAATATTCTTCACAAACGTCGCGTCGCCTCTTTAGTGAAGCCGGTATCCCAACCTATCGAACACCAGAAGGGGCAATAACGGCCTATATGCACATGGTTGAGTATCGCCGTAACCAAAAACAGTTAAAAGAAACACCGGCACTGCCAATTGGAATCACCGCTGATACCCAACAGGCGCATACCTATATTCAGCAAGCCCTACAAAATCACACACTTCATTTAGATACACATGAAGTTCAGCCCATTTTACGGGCATATGGCCTAAATAGCTTACCCACATGGATAGCTCATTCAAGTGAAGAAGCGATTAAAATAGCTGAAAAAATTGGTTATCCCGTTGCTTTAAAACTCCGCTCACCGGATATCGTACACAAGTCAGAAGTTCAGGGAGTTATGCTTTACTTACGTAATGCCAAAGAAGTCGGAGATGCGGCAAAAGCGATTATGGAACGTGTATCAACCAACTTTCCAAATGCGCGTATTGACGGCTTGCTTGTGCAAAGTATGGCAAACCGTGCTGGAGCGCAAGAATTACGTATTGCCGTTGAACTCGATCCAGTTTTTGGACCTTTAATTATGCTAGGTGAAGGGGGAATTGAGTGGCAACAAGAAAGCCAAGCCGCCGTCGCCCTTCCTCCATTGAATTTGGCACTGGCTCGATATCTGGTCATTCAGGCGATTAAAGGGTATAAAATCAAAGCGCGAAGTGCGCTGGCCCCCTTAAATATTCCAGGTTTAGCAAGCTTACTGGTACGAGTTTCCAACCTAATCATTGATTGCCCAAACATTGCACGCCTTGATATCCATCCTTTGCTCGCTTCTGGTGATGAATTTACTTTGCTTGATGTTTCAATGACTTTAATTCCCGATCACGAAATTCAAAAATCAAGATTAGCGATTCGACCATATCCAAGTGAACTCGAAGAAACGATCGCATTAAAAGATGACCTCAGCTGTTTACTAAGGCCAATACTGCCAGAAGATGAGCCATTACTAAAATCGTTTATAGCGCAGGTTACTAAAGAAGATCTTTATTATCGATACTTTAGTGAAATTAGTGAGTTTACTCATGATGATCTCGCCAATATGACGCAAATAGATTATGACCGCGAAATGGCGTTTGTCGCCATAAGAAATCAAGATTCAAACCCTGAAATTATTGGTGTCACACGTGCGATGGCGGATCCTGATAATCAAGAAGCTGAATTCGCTGTTCTTGTTAGATCGGATATGAAAGGATTAACACTTGGTTACCAACTCATGAGCAAGCTGCTGAGCTATACGCGCTCACATGGAATTAAAAAGCTTACCGCGATCACTATGCCTGAAAATCGCAACATGATCAGTTTAGCTAAAAAGCTAGGGTTTGACGTTGACCTTCAATTTGATGAAGGGGTTGTAAACTTAACATTACATTTATAAGTTATAGTCTTCGCCAATTTGTACAACAATTAAACGGAATTTTAATTTATACTAAATGGTTTGGCTAAATATGCTATCATCCATGGATCATTCGCTAACCTATACCCTAGCGTATATTTGAATAAAGCGATTTGCTATTAGACTAATAAGAGAAAATTTACACTGTGATGTTGTCAAAATTAAAACAAGCAAAACATCAACAATATTTAGGGAGTTTACCTAAACTCTCCCAATCTATTGCTGATGTTAAAACGCTATATAAGACAGAAGATTTTCGTGATGTTTTGCTTGAGCAAATATCAACCGCTCAACATTGCATCTACATCACTGCGTTATATTTAGAGCAAGATGATGCAGGTAAAGATATTCTTCATGCGCTGTATGCAGCAAAACAAGCGAATCCGTCTTTAGAAGTTAAAATACTGGTTGATTGGCATCGCGCGCAACGAGGAAGGATTGGAGCAGCGGCAAATTCAACCAATGCTGATTGGTACTATAGTGTTTCACAACAGTACCCTGACATTGACATTCCAATTTACGGTATTCCTGTGAATACTCGTGAAGCCTTAGGCGTCTTACACCTTAAAGGTTTTATCTTTGATGATACCCTGTTATACAGTGGTGCGAGTATTAATGACGTCTATTTACAACGTCATGAAAAATATCGTTATGACCGATATCAGTTAATCAAAAATAAACAATTAACTTCATCAATGAAAAACTATATTGATGACGCATTGTTAAAATCAGATGCTATCCATCTACTCAATTCAGCCAATAGACCCAAAACGGCTGAATTCAAAAATATTATCAAGCAATTTCGCCTTTCACTCAGAGGGTGTTCATATCGCTTTGGCGGTAATGCTAACAATAATGAACTGGCAGTTACCCCGCTTGTCGGATTAGGTAAGAAAAATGATCTTAACCGGACCATTACCCATTTAATAGGGTCAACACAGAATAAGCTCATTATCTGTACGCCTTATTTTAACCTCCCTGCGGTATTAGTCAGAATTATTAGTCGACTACTACGTGAAGGTAAACAGGTTGAAATAATTATAGGCGATAAAACTGCTAATGATTTTTATATTCCCCCCGAAGAGCCATTTAAAATTATTGGTGCTTTACCTTATTTATATGAAATAAATCTACGTAGATTTGTTAGCCGCTTACAAAAATTTATTGATAGTCAGCAGCTAACTATTCGTTTATGGAAAGATGGCGATAATACCTATCATTTGAAAGGTATGTGGGTTGATTCACAATGGCAGTTGATCACCGGAAATAATTTAAACCCTCGAGCATGGGGATTAGATCTTGAAAATGCCGTATTGATCCACGATCCAAAGCAAGAAATGCAAGAGCAGCGTCAACATGAACTTGAATGCATTCGCACTCATACAAAAATTGTGAATCATTATCGTGAATTAGATAGTATCCAAACCTATCCAATCAAAGTGAAAAAACTCATTCGCCGTTTAAGACGAATTAGAGTAGACCGCTTAATCAGTCGTATCTTGTAATTTATCGTAGCACCACCCTTGTGGTGCTTTTCATATATCATTATGTTGATAAATAAATTGAAACGATTTAAAAAAATACTTCCTTATTTGCTTATTGGCATATTATTCAATACCGCAAGTTGCTCAAGCTTTCGTGTCGCTAATGATAAATGGACAGGAAAGGATAAGGCCCAACATTTTGCTTTTTCAGCCGCAATGGCAATGGCCGGTAATGCATATGCTGATAAACAAAATTGGCAACATCGAGAAGCTGCACAATTTGGAATATTATTTTCTGTTTCACTCGGAGTAGTCAAAGAATTATATGACAGCCGCCCCAGTGGCACTGGATGGAGTTGGCATGATATCGCTTATGATGTCGCGGGCTCTATCGCCGGTTATAGCTTATATCAAAGTTTAAAATAAAAACCAGTAATGATTTAACCAACTTATGTTCCCCCTACTTTTTATTCGCATATAACGCGTATTCTTCACGAGTCATACCACCAAATTGCCGATTAAAATCATCAAATGTTATCTCTTCAGAGATACCAAAATGGGCAAAAGCCTGTTTTTCCAACGGTGTTTTACATCTCTCTACGGTTTTTATTTCTGAAAAACTGACACCAAAATTAACACCATGTCTCAACAACTCCATATCTTGAATACCACTAGGTAGCATTGATTCATGTTCATTTGGATGGCTTTTTATTCCAACTCCCCAACATAATCGAGTAAAAGAGTCATTAGATAATGATCTTCCCGCTTGAATGGGAAACTCAATATCATCGGCAGTTAAACTCTTATTTCCAATAACCTCATATACACCTCTCATAACATGGTCATCCATCATGAAAAATGAATCCGATAAGCTGTGCTGTATAATTTCCTCAATAGGCATATTTTTTTCTTGGCTTTTGAACTGATACGTTCGGACAATTAAGGGCACCGTCATGAGATCATTCCAAATATGCTCTTGCTTCAGTAGGCCTGCTTTTTTTATTTTGTTGACCTGACCTATAATCAGAGCAAATCCATAATATTCCAGATCTATTTCATAACAAAAAATATCGCCATTCTTATATTTCACATTCTTTCGCGGGGCATTTTTCATGCGTTCCACTTTGGAGAAATAACGTTCATCTCTTGAAGACACGAATGTGCCTAACCATTGGCGAAACGCCTCAACAGTGTCAATTTGCTGGGGAAATGGAATCGGTAGACGAAGACTATTTTGGCTATTCGTCACATTTAACGCCGCACCAATTCCTGAAGTGCATAAAGTTAAACTAAAACGACACCCCGTACTTTTCATGCCATTAATCGATGTATAATTTAATTTTTTCTCTTTGCCTTTTGCTGTTCTAGGCAAAACGAATTCTCTATTTCTCGTTTTAATTAAATTATCTTCTTCAATATAGAGGGTATTGATAAAACCATCACCAATATGCTCATAGTTATAGATAATTTTACAGATATCATCACCATCAAAATAAACAGCCATCCCTTTTTTAATTTCAACTCTATCCCATTGAGCGGATATCAACTCCAAGCCAAAAAGCGCTCTTTCATCATTGGTGAGGATGATATTTTCCATGTATTGACTCCCCATAACCTATCCCTCTATAAATCTGAATATTTGAACTATAACAATACCTAAAGTGCTGGTCATCAATATCATCAATTCCCCCTATCAATACCAGAAAGTTTTTTTTATTTTTGCTAGTTATTTACCTATAAGTTGATGAGATGGATATCGAGTACTCAGTATGATAAAGCGATCTAAACCATGATGTTATTTAGATACCGATTGCGATTCATAAAAATAAACACCAGTCATCCTATAAAATGGTTTCAACCATGAAAATAAGTCGAATAGTGAGCCATCCCTTTATCTCTACTTAATGTATTGGCTATCAATATGCGGTTCGCTAGTGCAGGATTGGCAAGGAAGCGCCGTGGATGGGGTTGATGTTTGGTGGTGACAGTAAGGCAGAAGGATGATAAAACGGTATCACATCCCCAAACGCAAAAAAGCCACCCATCGGGTGGCTTTCTCACTAATTTAATGTCTGGCAGTTCCCTACTCTCACATGGGGAGACCCCACACTACCATCGGCGCTACGGCGTTTCACTGCTGAGTTCGGCATGGGGTCAGGTGGGACCACCGCGCTATTACCGCCAGACAAATTCGGTTTTTGTTCCCGTTGGCTTCCACCAACCAGAACAGCAATCTTGAACAAGCTAATTTCTCACACTCTGCGTGCGCTTCACAACGTTCTCTCTAAAACACCTTCGGTGTTGTCAGGTTAAGCCTCACGGTTCATTAGTACTGGTTAGCTCAACGTATCGCTACGCTTACACACCCAGCCTATCAACGTCTTAGTCTTAAACGTTCCTTTAGGACCCTTAAAGAGTCAGGGAAGACTCATCTCAAGGCAAGTTTCCCGCTTAGATGCTTTCAGCGGTTATCTCTTCCGCACTTAGCTACCGGGCAGTGCCATTGGCATGACAACCCGAACACCAGTGGTGCGTCCACTCCGGTCCTCTCGTACTAGGAGCAGCCCCTTTCAATCTTCCAACGCCCACGGCAGATAGGGACCGAACTGTCTCACGACGTTCTAAACCCAGCTCGCGTACCACTTTAAATGGCGAACAGCCATACCCTTGGGACCTACTTCAGCCCCAGGATGTGATGAGCCGACATCGAGGTGCCAAACACCGCCGTCGATATGAACTCTTGGGCGGTATCAGCCTGTTATCCCCGGAGTACCTTTTATCCGTTGAGCGATGGCCCTTCCATTCAGAACCACCGGATCACTAAGACCTACTTTCGTACCTGCTCGAGCCGTCACTCTCGCAGTCAAGCTGGCTTATGCCTTTGCACTAACCGCATGATGTCCGACCATGCTTAGCCAACCTTCGTGCTCCTCCGTTACTCTTTGGGAGGAGACCGCCCCAGTCAAACTACCCACCAGACACTGTCCGCACCCCAGATTATGGGGCCACGTTAGAACATCAAACATTAAAGGGTGGTATTTCAAGGTTGGCTCCATGCAGACTGGCGTCCACACTTCAAAGCCTCCCACCTATCCTACACATCAAGGCTCAATGTTCAGTGTCAAGCTATAGTAAAGGTTCACGGGGTCTTTCCGTCTTGCCGCGGGTACACTGCATCTTCACAGCGAGTTCAATTTCACTGAGTCTCGGGTGGAGACAGCCTGGCCATCATTACGCCATTCGTGCAGGTCGGAACTTACCCGACAAGGAATTTCGCTACCTTAGGACCGTTATAGTTACGGCCGCCGTTTACTGGGGCTTCGATCAAGAGCTTCTCCTTACGGATAACCCCATCAATTAACCTTCCAGCACCGGGCAGGCGTCACACCGTATACGTCCACTTTCGTGTTTGCACAGTGCTGTGTTTTTAATAAACAGTTGCAGCCAGCTGGTATCTGCGACTGGCTTCAGCTCCATCCGCGAGGGACTTCACCTAGCGCCAGCGTGCCTTCTCCCGAAGTTACGGCACCATTTTGCCTAGTTCCTTCACCCGAGTTCTCTCAAGCGCCTGAGTATTCTCTACCTGACCACCTGTGTCGGTTTGGGGTACGATTAATGATAATCTAGAGCTTAGAGGCTTTTCCTGGAAGCGGGGCATGAGCTACTTCGCCACCGTAGTGACTCGTCATCAGACCTCAGCATGTAGTGAACCGGATTTGCCTAATTCACCTGCCTACATCCTTAAACCGGGACAACCGTCGCCCGGCCAGCCTAGCCTTCTCCGTCCCCCCATCGCAATTATCACCAGTACAGGAATATTAACCTGTTTCCCATCGACTACGCATTTCTGCCTCGCCTTAGGGGTCGACTCACCCTGCCCCGATTAACGTTGGACAGGAACCCTTGGTCTTCCGGCGTGCGGGTTTTTCACCCGCATTATCGTTACTTATGTCAGCATTCGCACTTCTGATACCTCCAGCATGCCTCACAGCACACCTTCACAGGCTTACAGAACGCTCCCCTACCCAACAACATTTACATGTCGCTGCCGCAGCTTCGGTGCATGGTTTAGCCCCGTTACATCTTCCGCGCAGGCCGACTCGACCAGTGAGCTATTACGCTTTCTTTAAATGATGGCTGCTTCTAAGCCAACATCCTGGCTGTCTGAGCCTTCCCACTTCGTTTCCCACTTAACCATGACTTTGGGACCTTAGCTGGCGGTCTGGGTTGTTTCCCTCTTCACGACGAACGTTAGCACCCGCCGTGTGTCTCCCGTGATAACATTCTTCGGTATTCGTAGTTTGCATCGGGTTGGTAAGTCGGGATGACCCCCTAGCCGAAACAGTGCTCTACCCCCGAAGATGAGTTCACGAGGCGCTACCTAAATAGCTTTCGGGGAGAACCAGCTATCTCCCGGTTTGATTGGCCTTTCACCCCCAGCCACAAGTCATCCGCTAATTTTTCAACATTAGTCGGTTCGGTCCTCCAGTTAGTGTTACCCAACCTTCAACCTGCCCATGGCTAGATCACCGGGTTTCGGGTCTATACCCTGCAACTTAATCGCCCAGTTAAGACTCGGTTTCCCTACGGCTCCCCTATACGGTTAACCTTGCTACAGAATATAAGTCGCTGACCCATTATACAAAAGGTACGCAGTCACCCCATCCTCAAATGTCCCGCTTGTCTTTGCGGCCAATCTTGCCCGATTTTTTAACTTCCGCTGCTCGTGTACTTCTATGTACACTGCGCTGCGGCTTGAAAAAATCAGCCAATCTTGTTTGCAAATCCTGCGCTGTTCTTGTGGTGGTTGTTTAAACCCTCACTCAATTGCCGAGGCACTTGAGTGATGGGGCTCCCACTGCTTGTACGTACACGGTTTCAGGTTCTATTTCACTCCCCTCGCCGGGGTTCTTTTCGCCTTTCCCTCACGGTACTGGTTCACTATCGGTCAATCAGGAGTATTTAGCCTTGGAGGATGGTCCCCCCATATTCAGACAGGATAACACGTGTCCCGCCCTACTCGTCGAGTTCACAACACCAACACCTTCGGATACGGGGCTATCACCCTTTACTGCCGGACTTTCCAGACCGTTCTCCTGATGCTGATGCTGATTAAGACTCTGGGCTGCTCCCCGTTCGCTCGCCGCTACTAGGGGAATCTCGGTTGATTTCTTTTCCTCGAGGTACTGAGATGTTTCAGTTCCCTCGGTTCGCCTCGTTTGACTATGGATTCATCAAACGATAGTGCAACGAATTGCACTGGGTTTCCCCATTCGGACATCGTCGGCTATAGCGGTTCATATCACCTTACCGACGCTTTTCGCAGATTAGCACGTCCTTCATCGCCTCTGATTGCCTAGGCATCCACCGTGTACGCTTAGTCGCTTAACCTCACAACCCGAAATTGTTTCAACGATCACCTAACTGTCATGGCTGTGCGTGGTGAAATTCTTTGTTGCGCGGTGCTCGTCATGCTCACGTACCGATGTACGCTGCGCTGACTGCGCTCCTACGCCGCGAATTTCACACTGCTCGCTCATGCCACTCGTTTGAATGACCGAAAATTTCAGGTTTGAAATTTTGAGAGACTCTCACATTGTTTAAGCGATAAACAATGTGCGTTGTTTCAATTTTCAGCTTGTTCCAGATTGTTAAAGAGCATAATTGTTAAACTAACTCAGTGAATTAGTTTAATCATTATTTATGGCCAGCACTTTCGAGAAAGTGCGAGCTAAGACATTTCAAGGCGTAGGCGCACAGCGAGCGGAATGTACATTCAGTACATGAGCATCGCGAGCACCGCACAACGCTGAAAGGTCGACGCGCAGCCTTTCGATTGACCCACACTGAATGGCGTCCCCTAGGGGATTCGAACCCCTGTTACCGCCGTGAAAGGGCGGTGTCCTAGGCCTCTAGACGAAGGGGACAACAAGGTCTTCAGTCAATCTTAGATTGGCTTTGCTCTACTTTTCATCAGACAATCTGTGTGAACACTTCACAGGAACACTTCAATGGTAAGGAGGTGATCCAACCGCAGGTTCCCCTACGGTTACCTTGTTACGACTTCACCCCAGTCATGGATCACAAAGTGGTAAGCGCCCTCCCGAAGGTTAAGCTACCTACTTCTTTTGCAACCCACTCCCATGGTGTGACGGGCGGTGTGTACAAGGCCCGGGAACGTATTCACCGTAGCATTCTGATCTACGATTACTAGCGATTCCGACTTCATGGAGTCGAGTTGCAGACTCCAATCCGGACTACGACGTACTTTATGAGTTCCGCTTGCTCTCGCGAGGTCGCTTCTCTTTGTATACGCCATTGTAGCACGTGTGTAGCCCTACTCGTAAGGGCCATGATGACTTGACGTCATCCCCACCTTCCTCCGGTTTATCACCGGCAGTCTCCTTTGAGTTCCCGACCGAATCGCTGGCAACAAAGGATAAGGGTTGCGCTCGTTGCGGGACTTAACCCAACATTTCACAACACGAGCTGACGACAGCCATGCAGCACCTGTCTCAGAGTTCCCGAAGGCACCAAAGCATCTCTGCTAAGTTCTCTGGATGTCAAGAGTAGGTAAGGTTCTTCGCGTTGCATCGAATTAAACCACATGCTCCACCGCTTGTGCGGGCCCCCGTCAATTCATTTGAGTTTTAACCTTGCGGCCGTACTCCCCAGGCGGTCGATTTAACGCGTTAGCTCCGGAAGCCACACCTCAAGGGCACAACCTCCAAATCGACATCGTTTACAGCGTGGACTACCAGGGTATCTAATCCTGTTTGCTCCCCACGCTTTCGCACCTGAGCGTCAGTCTTTGTCCAGGGGGCCGCCTTCGCCACCGGTATTCCTCCACATCTCTACGCATTTCACCGCTACACATGGAATTCTACCCCCCTCTACAAGACTCTAGCTGACCAGTCTTAGATGCCATTCCCAGGTTAAGCCCGGGGATTTCACATCTAACTTAATCAACCGCCTGCGTGCGCTTTACGCCCAGTAATTCCGATTAACGCTTGCACCCTCCGTATTACCGCGGCTGCTGGCACGGAGTTAGCCGGTGCTTCTTCTGTCGGTAACGTCAATCGTTGATGATATTAGCATCAACGCCTTCCTCCCGACTGAAAGTACTTTACAACCCTAGGGCCTTCTTCATACACGCGGCATGGCTGCATCAGGCTTGCGCCCATTGTGCAATATTCCCCACTGCTGCCTCCCGTAGGAGTCTGGGCCGTGTCTCAGTCCCAGTGTGGCTGATCATCCTCTCAGACCAGCTAGGGATCGTCGCCTAGGTGAGCCATTACCCCACCTACTAGCTAATCCCATATGGGTTCATCCGATAGCGCAAGGCCCGAAGGTCCCCTGCTTTGCTCCTTAGAGATTATGCGGTATTAGCCACCGTTTCCAGTAGTTATCCCCCTCTATCGGGCAGATCCCCATACATTACTCACCCGTCCGCCGCTCGTCAGCGGGAAGCAAGCTTCCCCTGTTACCGCTCGACTTGCATGTGTTAGGCCTGCCGCCAGCGTTCAATCTGAGCCATGATCAAACTCTTCAATTAAAAGTAGTCTGATGCTCAAAGAATTAAACTGTTTATCAATTCGCTTCTGCTCGGCTAACATTGTCGGCTTCGCTGCGCTTTCCTCGCCGTACCTCAGTACTGTCTCGGAAATGCTCACTCGCCTTCGCGTTATCCTTCCACAATCGAATTGCACATTGTTAGTTCATATATGAATTAACGTGTTAGTCACTCTTCAAGACTTAAAATCAAATATTTTTTTGATAGTGTCCTGTGAGTGCCCACACAGATTGTCTGATAAATTGTTAAAGAGCGTTGCGACTTTAATCTTTCGATATTAACCGTTTAGGTCGTTGTCGCGAGGTGGCGTATATTACGCTTTCCTCACCGAGAGTCAAGCTTTTTTTTTCGCTTATCTTTTCAGATTCTCTCGTCTGCCGTCGTTAGCCTTTTGGGCTTGCCATCACATTCTGTGTTGGCTCATCGTCGGTCAGTGGAGGCGCATTATAGGGAGTCAGAAAATTCTGGCAACCCCTTTTTTCAATTTTTTTTTCGTTTGCTCAGATTGCCATCAAATTTAACTTAATAAGCCTATTTTTTGATGTTTTTTACTATCTGTGGCAGTTCAGCAATACTATCAATCACCATATCTGCATTGCTTATTGCTTCTTCAGTCACTTCTTCACCACTTCTTACTAAGATCGTCGTACCGACTTTTGCAGCTTTACCTGCTTGCATATCAGCTAACTTATCTCCCACCATAATAGAAGAAGCCATATCTATATTAAGAAAAGATTGCGCATCTAATAGCATTCCAGGTTTTGGCTTACGGCAATCACAATCTTGGCGGTACTCAGCTTCTTTAGCATCAGGATGATGAGGGCAAAAATAAATACCATCAAGATCAACGCCACGGTCTGCTAATGACCAATCCATCCATTCTGTTAACTGCATAAAACTATCTTCAGAATAGATACCTCGTCCAATACCTGATTGGTTGGTGACAACAACAAGCGCGTAGCCCATTTTTTTGAGTTCAGCCATTGCTTCAATCGCACCGTCAATAAAATGAAAGTCATCTATCTTATGTACATAGCCATGGTCGATATTAATTGTGCCGTCTCTGTCTAAAAAGATTGCAGGTATGCCTTTACTCACCGATTTACTCCTCAAACTAAATGAGTTTTAAGTATCTCATGAAAAGAAAATAAATGAGAATAGAATAAATAAAGCAAACTTTATTGACTTAGACGTCTAGACGCCTTAACATCCAACCATGTTAGATTTAACTATCTAAAAATCGAATCCTATATATTTAGAAGAAATAAATGATAAAGCTCTCAAATATTAATAAAGTTTTCCAGCAAGGAAGCCGCAATATTCAGGCATTAACTGATATTAGTCTGCATGTTCCTGCTGGGCAAATCTACGGTGTTATCGGTGCCTCAGGTGCTGGTAAAAGTACTCTAATTCGTTGTGTAAACATGCTCGAGCGCCCGACTTCTGGGCAAGTTATTGTTGACGGCCAAGATTTAACAGCAATGCCTGAAAAATCTTTGACGAGAGCTCGTCGCGGTATTGGGATGATATTCCAACACTTTAACTTATTATCTTCTCGAAATGTATTTGATAACGTTGCGTTACCACTGGAATTAGACAATACGCCTAAAGATAAAATCAAAGCACGTGTCAATGAACTGCTTGATCTTGTTGGGCTGGCTGATAAAAAAGATGCTTATCCCGCTAATCTTTCTGGGGGACAAAAACAACGTGTTGCCATCGCGCGAGCCTTAGCAAATTCACCAAAAGTTTTATTATGCGATGAAGCAACTAGTGCGCTAGATCCTGCCACTACACGTTCGATTCTTGAGTTACTCAAAGATATTAACCGCCGTTTAGGGCTTACTATTTTATTGATCACTCATGAAATGGATGTAGTGAAAAACATTTGTGACCAAGTCGCTGTGATTAGCGGTGGACAATTGATTGAACAAGATAAAGTCAGTGAAGTGTTTTCACACCCTAAAACACCTATTGCCCAAGAGTTTATCAAATCAACATTAGTTATTGATATTCCAGATGACTATAAAGAAAGACTAAAAAGTGAACCCGCAGCAGATTTATCGCCTTTGCTGAAACTGGAATTCACAGGTCAATCCGTTGATGCACCACTTATCTCTATGGTTGTGCGTAAATTTGACATCGATATCAACATATTAAGTTCTCAGATTGATTACGCCGGTGGCGTGAAGTTTGGCGTAATGCTCGCTGAACTCCATGGTATCAATGGCGGTGTTGAAGCAACTATTGAATTTTTGAAAGAGCATCATGTCAAAGTAGAGGTATTGGGTTATGTCTGAGGGAATGATTTCACTACTTATATCGGGAACGATTGATACCATTATTATGACTTTCGTTTCGGCGATCCTCGGTTTTATCATGGGCGTACCCACTGGCGTTCTACTTTACGTGACTCGTCGTGGACAAGTTATGGAAAATACTGTTCTTTATGCTGTAATTTCAGCAATCGTGAACATTTTCCGTTCAATACCATTTATTATTTTATTAGTCTGGATCAGCCCTTTTACCAAGTTTTTAGTCGGCTCGGCAATTGGCATTGAAGGGGCCATTGTTCCCCTAACTGTTGGGGCAATTCCCTTCATCGCCCGTATGGTTGAAAATACCCTATTAGAAGTGCCAAGTGGTTTGATTGAAGCCTCCCGAGCTATGGGCGCGACACCACTACAAATTATTAAAAAGGTTCTATTACCAGAGTCTTTACCTGGGATCATCAACGCGGCAACGATCACCTTAATTATGCTAGTTGGGTATTCAGCAATGGGTGGTGCAGTCGGTTCAGGGGGATTAGGTCAAATAGCAATGCAGTATGGCTACTATACTTATAACCCATTAGTGATGAATACCGTGCTTGTACTGTTAATCATCTTAGTCTTCGTCATTCAATTTACTGGCGAATATTTAATGAAAAAAGTGTCACATAAATAGTCCGTAAAAATAGCAGCGCCGCTTTAAGGTGCTATAAAGAAAGCGTTTAAGGGGTATATCTATGTCTATTAAGTTAAAATCTATTGCCGTTGTTGGCGCGCTATTAGGCTCATTAGTTCTAACGGGTTGTGGCGAAAAAGAGAAAGACCCGAATAGCATCAAAGTCGGTGTTATTATGGGGAAAGAGTTGGAAGTCGCTGAAGTTGCACAAAAAGTCGCAAAAGAAAAATACGGTTTGAATGTGGAACTTGTTGCCTTTAATGATTTCGTTTTACCAAACGAAGCTCTCAGCAAAGGTGATATTGATGCTAACGCATTCCAACACAAACCTTATCTTGACCAACAAATTAAAGATAGAAATTATAAATTGACGCCTGTCGGCAATACCTTTATCTATCCTATCGCGGCATATTCCAAACAAATTAAATCAGTTGATGAACTTGCTGACGGCTCACAAATCGCATTACCTAACGATCCAACGAACTTAGGTCGTTCACTACTTCTCTTACAACAACAAGGTCTCATTAAACTTAAAGATGGAACAGGTTTAATGCCTACCGTTTTGGATGTTACTGAAAATCCTAAAGGATTGAAGTTTGTTGAATTAGAAGCACCACAATTACCACGAGCACTGGATGATCAAAAAATTGCTCTAGCTATCATCAATACCACGTGGGCAAGTAGTGCAACACCTAAATTAACCCCAGCAAAAGATGGTTTATTTGTAGAAGATAAAGAATCTCCATATGTCAATATTATTGTTGCTCGTGATGACAATAAAGATGATGAAAATGTGAAGAAGTTTGTTCAAGCATATCAATCAGATGAAGTTGCTAAGAAAGCAGATGAAGTTTTCGATGGTGGCGCAGTTAAAGGCTGGTAATCTTTTTTATTCGTAAAAAAATGATTAATATACTAGGTGGTGTAATGCCACCTAGTATTTTTTGTATTTTATAAAGATAAAACATAGCAGATGTAATTTTCCCAATACCTATAAGATAAGAAAGGAAAAACTTATGAGATTGTTATTGCTCACCCTAGCAACGTTTATTTTAGCTGGGTGTGGAATGAATCAATACATTCATCAGGGTCCAAATAAAGGCTTCACAAATATGAAGCTATCAAAGCCTGCACCAAAAAAAACGACCAAGCCTGAAACGACTAATGTCAAGCTTATGAATAGCCCTGAAGAATTATTAGGGATGCCGTTTAAAGACTTAGGGATTGTTTCTGGAGAATCATGCCGCGAGAATGTACAAAGCCCGCCAGCCAATCTTAATGTGGCTAAAAAAAGTATGTTATCGAAAGCAGCCTATATCGCAGCCGATGCGGTGTTGTTGCATCAGTGTCAAACCATGACCTCACCGGGATGCTATCAAGCGACAATCTGTGAAGGTAGCGCAATACAAATTGTTGAATAATAATCAAATGCAATCATTCCAATGTAATGTTATTGGACATATCGAATCCCCCTATAAGGAAAAATTTGCTATCCCACGCCAACCTGGGCTTGTACTAGGTGGCTCGGGACGGCTGCATTTACACCCCCCTTATAATGACCCTAACGCTGTCAGAGGATTAGAACAGTTTAGTCACATTTGGGTGCTATTTATTTTCCATCAAACGATGAATGGGGGATGGAAGCCACTCGTACGTCCTCCAAGACTCGGTGGGAATGATAAAATGGGCGTCTTCGCCACCCGCTCGACCTTTAGACCAAACCCTATTGGTATGTCATTAATCGAATTGAAAGGGGTTATCCAAAAACACAATCAAGTGATTTTGGAGTTAGGCAGTTTAGATTTAGTTGATGGTACTCCGGTTATTGATATTAAACCTTATTTACCTTTTGCAGAAGCCATTCCAAATGCACAAGCTGGCTTTGCACAAGATGCACCATCTGTGGATATGCACGTTATTTTTCACCCGCAAGTTCAACAAGATTTAGAGAAATACCAAATACGCTATCCGGGAATTGTACAATTTATTCAACAAGTATTGATGCAAGATCCCCGCCCCGCATATAAAAAACAAGCGATGACAGAGCCCCGTGATTATGCCGTCCATTTACTTGATTTTAATGTGCGCTGGAGGGTGATTAATAATGTAACAGAAGTCTTCGCCATCGAGCCTTATGAAAAAATCATCTAACCCCTTTTGGCAAAGCACGGTCACTGGTAGACTAGCTGTTTATCATGCTGCTTTTGCAGCCTAGATTGATTTGGCAATAAAACCTTTTGCCATCACCCGTTGTTCTAATGGAACCTATACAATGCGTACTAGCAAATATCTGCTCTCAACACTAAAAGAGACTCCTGCAGATGCCGAAGTGATCAGCCATCAGTTGATGCTTCGTGCAGGAATGATCCGTAAACTTGCATCAGGCCTTTATGACTGGTTACCGACTGGTGTCCGCGTTCTACGTAAAGTCGAAAACATTGTCCGTGAAGAAATGGAAAATGCGGGCTCAATCGAGGTATCTTTGCCCGTAGTTCAACCTGCCGATTTGTGGCAAGAGAGTGGTCGCTGGGAGCAGTATGGTCCTGAATTACTGCGTTTTACTGATCGTGGTGAACGCCCATTTGTTTTGGGTCCAACTCATGAAGAAGTGATTACTGATTTAATTCGCAATGAAATTACTTCATACAAACAGCTACCACTGAACTTATTCCAGATTCAAACTAAATTCCGTGATGAAGTGCGCCCACGTTTCGGTATCATGCGTTCACGTGAATTTATCATGAAAGATGCTTACTCCTTCCATACATCACAGGAATCATTACAAGAAACCTATGATGCAATGTATGAAGCTTACAGCAAAATCTTTACTCGTATCGGTTTTGATTTCCGCCCAGTACAAGCAGATACAGGCTCTATCGGTGGAAGCGCATCTCATGAATTCCAAGTTCTCGCGCAAAGCGGTGAAGACGATATTGTTTTCTCTACAGAATCTGATTTTGCAGCCAACATCGAGCTTGCTGAGGCGATTGCGCCATTAACACCACGTGCAGCAGCAACAGAAGAGATGCGTCTCGTTGATACACCAAATGCAAAAACAATCGCCGAGCTGGTTGAACAATTCTCTTTGCCGATTGAAAAAACGGTGAAGACGCTGATTGTCCGTGCAAAACCAAATTCGGGTCATCAATTAGTCGCTTTATTGATCCGTGGTGATCATGAACTGAATGAAGTGAAGGCGGAAAAACACCCTCTCGTTTCAAGCCCATTGGAATTCGCTTCAGAAGAAGAAATCAAAGCGGCAATTAAAGCTGCGCCAGGTTCATTAGGCCCAGTTAATATGCCATTACCAATGATTATTGACCGCAGTGTCGCTGTCATGAGTGATTTTAGCGCTGGTGCTAACATTGATGGTAAACACTATTTCGGTATCAATTGGGAACGCGATGTAGAGCAGCCAGAAACATTCGATCTCCGTAATGTGGTTGAAGGTGATCCAAGCCCAGATGGAAAAGGAACACTGCTTATCAAACGTGGCATTGAAGTGGGTCATATCTTCCAATTAGGCACTAAATATTCAGAAGCGATGAAAGCTTCAGTGCAGAATGAAGAAGGCCACAATCAAATCGTCACTATGGGTTGCTATGGTATTGGTGTTACTCGTATTGTTGCAGCGGCAATTGAGCAAAGCCACGACGAACGCGGCATTATTTGGCCAGATGCGATCGCACCATTCCATGTTGCGATTCTGCCAATGAACATGCACAAATCGTACCGTGTCAAAGAGGTTGCAGAGAAACTCTATGCGGATTTAAAAGCACAAGGCATAGAGGTCATTTTTGATGACCGTAAAGAACGTCCTGGTGTTATGTTTGCTGATATGGAGCTTATCGGTGTGCCATACACGATTGTTATTGGCGATAGAAACTTAGATAACAATCAAGTTGAGTACAAAGCACGTCGCAGTGACGAGAAAGCCCTTGTTGGTCTTGATAACGTAGTGAGTTTCTTAAAAGAAAAACTCGCGAATACCTTACGTTAATGATGCTCTGCCCAACCTGTTTATCCATATAGGTTGGGCATTTTTGTTATAAATCTAAATATGACCCAAGTAAAAAACCCTTCTCAGTAATCGTCTCTTTTAATCTTTTTGAAGTTAAAATTTCTAACTCTTTTAATCTCGGATAAGCGTAACGACTTTTTAATAATTCCTTACCTAGGAACGCTGGATGACACATTATTTCAAGTGAACTATCCCCTCGCTGTTTCGCAGTATCGAGAATATTTAAAAAGAGAGATTCAGATATAGAATGAGGTTCCCCATAAAATTCAGCTGAAAAGTAATCCGTTGTGCGCGCAATATGTGTGGTTTTATCGTCAATATTTCCATCACGAACAACACGCAATGCAACCCCTTTTTTATTGGCAAATTCAACAATGCGAGGAAAGAGAGTCGGTATCATTTGTACATGATGGTGCCCATCAATATGACTTGGCGGATGACCAAAAATTTCACAAAATTGGTCATACTGAAAATGTAATTCCTGCACAATTTCCTCTATCGGTAATTGGCCACGTTTTTCGATTTCCCATAACCATTTCCCAAGTATACCTTGGCGAACTAACGATGGCATTGGCGTAAATGGCATGCCCGCAGTTAATACAAAATGCATACCCACTGTTAATGTTGGTAAGTCCGCGGCAAGTTTGGCGGCATGGTGAACATCCGGCATATTTACCATAGCTGTCGTTGATAACACAATACCGTGATGATGTGCCTCAACAATTCCATAATTAACTGATTTGCATAAGCCAAAGTCATCTGCATTGACGATAAGTAAAGGTGTCATATTCCGCTACCATTTAAAATTTAGCGACGCATTGATTCTTCTTCAAGGCGCTTAATAGCCTCAGCAAAATTAGGCAAATACTCTTTATGCGCTAAAAGTAGGTCTTTAGCCATATTTCGTGCATCATGATCAGAGCTCACTAATGGATTTAGGTTCATCGCTAATAAAATATCATTGAAATTACCACTAATAGCCGCTTCACATGTGGCTATCTCAAATTCTTTTATTGTATAAATGAGTCCCAATACTTTTTCATCGAAATGCGTCATTCTTTTGTGTGGTGTTATGCCATTACGCCCTAATTGACATGTCATCTCTATCACCCAATCCGATGGGATATTATCGATATGTCCACGGTGAGGAATATTGACATAGTGTTCAGTTTGCTTGTCGTTATAAATAGCATTGATGACTTCACAGGCAGCGTCTGAATAATAGGCTCCCCCTCGCTGTTCAAGCTGTTTTGGCTTAACGTTTAATTCAGGGTCCTGATATAAATCAAAAAGTGACTTTTCAAGTTTTTTAACCACCTGTGCCCTAGTGCCCGCTTTGTAGAATTCAGCCATCTCAATAGCTAGCATCTCTTTATATTTAAAGTAATACTGCAAGTATGAGCAAGGTATCAATTTTAGAGCGCTTAAAAAACCACTATCGAATGATAACCCCGTAATGTTTTTAACTGAGTTTGTACTGTATGAATGAGCAATAATACCCTTCAATATTTCATCAAACCGGGAGATTCCATCGACAAAAATATCTTTAATAAAGACCATATGATTTAAACCAAAAAGGTCTATCGATAAGTGATTTTTTTCAGTTAATTTAAGTGCCTCTGTAATAAACATTTTCATACCGATAGGCACATTACAGACCCCAACGAAACGCTGAAAATTCGTGTATCTATGCACAGCCTCTGTGATCATACCGGCAGGGTTAGTAAAATTAATTATCCAAGCTTGAGGACAGAGCTCTTCAACATCTTTAATAATGTCAAAGATCACTGGAATAGTCCGTAATCCTTTAAATAATCCGCCAGCACCGTTAGTCTCTTGCCCTAAATAGCCATAGCGTAAAGGTATGATTTCATCTTTTTCTCGTGCATCTAATAACCCGACCCTTAACTGCGTCGTCACAAAATCAGCATCTTTGAGCGCTTCTCTACGATTTAACGTTTTATATAATTTAAGCGGAATATTGGCATTTTTTATCATCCGTAAGCTTAAATCATAGATAATGTCTAACTTTTCCTTTCCTTCTTCAATATCCACTAGCCATAATTCACTAATAGGTAGTTCAGGATAACGTTTAATAAAACCATCAATTAATTCAGGGGTATAACTGCTTCCACCGCCAATAGTCACAATTTTTAATTTATGTTCCATTTAATCCTCTACCTATTTTATTAATAGCTATGAATGGTAGTGTTCAGTTAACTTATACCGCGTTATGTTTCATCCTATCTTCATCATATTTATTAAGTTACTGTAAGCTTTTTCTATATTCACTTGGTGTTAACGATGTTGCCTCTTTAAATTTCTTAACAAATAAACTCGGGCTACTGTAACCAGATTCAAAAGCAATATCTGTAATAGAGTAATTTGTTATTTCCAGCTGTTTTTTAGCAAAGTTAATCCTAATATCATTAATAAGTTGCATGGGCGTCTTGCCGTAATAACGCTTTGTAGCCCTCGTCAAGTATTCTTGAGACTTCCCTGTAATTGCGACCATATTTTCTAATGCATGCTCATTAAACATTGCAATTTCATGCATTTCTTCAATGGTATTTTTTAACCATTGAGGTGTATCGTCATGTAATTTTCTTTCTCTGTAGTGACGTAATCGATTAACGACATTGAAAGTGACTACTTCAATAAATTCATTAAACTCACTGTCACGAAAATTTAATGATGCGATGACGGATTCAATATAAGCCATAAATTCACTTTTCAGTGAATAGGCTTGTGAAGCAACAAAAAATGAGGGAAGTAAAGGTGAAAAGTAGCTTTCAAAAAATGCCTTTCTTATTCCAACATTGAAAATTCGAGTTGCTCCAAACTCATAAAAACTTTCATGACTAGAGCCAATGGGTAAAAAAACAAAGTCACCTCTTTCAAGTAACACCTTTCTACCATTCACTTGCTGATAATAGCGCCCAGTGAGAACGATAGTGTATTCATAATAATCATGTTGATGCAGCCCTGTAACGCTTTCAGTTTTATTATAAATAACAACATGAAAATCCTTGTCATTAAATATATCGTTCTCACAAACCATTCTAATATCCATATTAGAATTATCGTTTTTTATTAGTGGCTGCATCATTCCTCCTCAGTTATTGGCTTATTTTTTTATGAAGCTCTATTAGCTCTATGACCAACTCACGCGAAAGTATGGTGTTCATTAAATGATCTTGAGCATGAACCAATATTAAGCTAACTTTAATTTTCCCCTCTCCCATATCAGCTTCAATCATTTTTGTTTGAACTTGATGAGCTTCACTCAATGCATGTTTTGATTGCTCCATTAATTCCATGGCCTCAACAAATTGGCCTTCCTTGGCGCAATTTAATGCCTTATAGGCTAAGCTTCTTGCCATCCCAGAATTAATGATAAGCCCCATCACGACCTCTTCGAGGCCATCAAAAGAAAGAACACCATTATTATCTATATCAATCATAATTTTTTTATTCCCTGCTTTATATTTATCAATTAAAACTTCAGTGCATCTTTAATATCTTCTTCACTTTCATCTTTATCTATCATTCCCTGAGCTTTATTAGAAATAATAACAAAGGGTAAATAAACAAGGATGGAAACTCCGAGGTTAAACAAGGCTAATAATAAAGCCGAAATATTCCCATTTGTATTAAAGAATGCCCCCAAGCCAGCAGGCATTGTCCATGGTCCTATATTGGTTATTGGCGGTATTATCCCCATATAATAAGCAATAACGGTAATTGCAGCTAATAGCGGTTGAATGATAATAAATGGAATAAAAAGTATCGGGTTCATGATAACAGGAATACCAAATATAATAGGTTCATTAATTTGAAATATGCCTGCGGGTAAACCTATTTTAGCAACTTGTCGATAATCAGGACGGTGTGATGCAATAAATATTGCAATGATTAATCCAAGGGTCGCACCTGTCCCTCCCAGAAAGACATAAGAATCTAATAAAGGTTTCGCCCATAAATGGAAAGTGTGCCCAGCGGCAATTGCATTATCAATAGAACCGTATTCATTATATAGTGCCACATTTTCCAACGCCCAAGGAGTCATAATTCCTGAATCAAGGGCTGTCAGCGCTAACGCACCATGAATACCAAAAAACCATAATAAGGAGGTAAAAATGGTGTAAGCCCAACCAACAACACCACCTAAAGAAGCTAATGGCGTTGCGATCGTATCCATAATAAATTGGTGAAAATTAGTTGCTTGAGCTGACAAAATCCATGCCATAATTCCGACAACTAAAAGAATAATAAAACCAGGAACTAATGCTGAAAATGAACGGCTGACAGCAGGTGGAACTGTATCCGGTAATGTAATAACCCATTTACGCCGAACAATAAAAGCAAAAGCTTCGGCAATCACTAAACCGATGACAATACCTGAAATGATATTGGCCCCACCTAACCAATTAGCCCCTATCGCATAAGCACCATTAACATCAAATGGCGTTACCGTAATAAATGCAGCGATACCGATAATCCCTGCCGCTATTGAGTCCACTTTACGTTCTTCAGCCAGGGCCATTGCAATAAAAAAAGGGGTCATTAACGACATAATACCTAATGTTCCATTGTAAATATTACCGCCAATTCCTTTGAACTTATTTAAAAATTCTATTGTTTCAGGTGACAAGCGAACACCTAGCGAATAGAAAAATGACCCTTCACCAAAGCTAAGAAAAACGTTATTAATCAAAACAAACATGGCCCCAATTAATACTAAAGGCATCAATTTAATGAAGCCATTTTTAATTGCATTAATATGAGGTTGATTGCCCAATTTTAATGCAATTGGTAGCAATACTTTTTCAAGAGAAGTGAGCATATGATTCATAGAATATCCTTAGATACTTTAATCACATATCTTGTTTGCTAAAACAACCATAACAAATAGATAAAGAATTGAAGTTATTAAAAACTAAAAATTAATTAACATCATTTATTTTTTATTGCTGCCACTGCTGCTTTTAACACGCCCAGACCATCAACTTTTCCATACAATATCGGATCAATAACTTCAACGAGTTTAGTTGGAAGTATTCTCTGGATTTCAGAACTTTTCCATGCAATCTGAGGACCAAGTAAAACAAGATCCGCATCGATACCTTTTTGTGCTACAAGGGTTTCCGAAAACGCTTCAATAACAACTGGAACATCATATTTTTCAGCTTGTTGACGCATTTTTGATACAAGAAGAGAGGTTGACATTCCCGCCGAACAAAACAGATAAATAAGCTTTTTTTCCACAATAAGCTCTCCCAGTCATACTGCCCACTATAAATATCTATTAGCCTCATGAGATATTTTACGTTTTTATTCTCTAAATTCAGCTGGCGTTATCCGCGAGTTGCTTCTAGTTGAATAAAGTATACGTAATCTCCTTTACTGTTGATATTTCGTGGCTATGGAGAATTGTTTCTCATTGACTTATCGTTATGACGCCCCTCACATTTCAAAAAAATATATTTTTATATATAAATTATCAATTAATTATAATTTACTTGATATCAGTAAATATAATCACTTTACCTTATATTGACTTCAATCCTTACCAATATTTTTATGGCTAAAAAAATATCGACTCTTATTGAGTCGATATTTAGGGTATTTAATTATATAAATTAAATCTATTATTTACATGAGCTAGATTTATCAAACATAATATGACCGGTTTGTACTAATGCAGGGTCAAATTGACCATCTTCCATTGAAGGTCTTACGGTATAATAGCCTTCAATTTCAGCATAAACTGGCGTTCCGCCCGTTACACCTGTCGCACTGTATCCTTTTTCCAGATCAAGGCCTGAAGCAGTATAAGTACGCCCAGTTTTACATTCAGTAAATGTTGCAGCATCAGCTAAATAACGGTATTCACCAACTTTTTTACTTGCTGTGACTTGATTTAATGTGTAATTCAATTGTGATTGAATTTTATTTCCTTCCTGATCAAGCAATACCATTGACTTATCATCAGCAGAAGGTAAGAAATATGAACGTTCACCATTGGCATTGGTCATGCGTAATTTATCCCCTTCTTTTGCCCATGACCCTGTTTCATAAAAAGTTTGGTTTCCATCACGCGTGCCTAAATAAACTAATTGCTCAACATAAGTACCATCTTGGTTCACCAGCAAGGTTGCTTCGATACCAGAGCAATCTGCACATGGCAAAGTGCCCGTATATGCTCTATCAATATAAGTCACGCTAGGTTGTTTGTCCGCGCTTTGGCATCCAGCTAATGCCATTATGCCTGTCGCCATTAATGCTAAAAATAGTGTTTTTTTCATTACCTTTGTCTCCTAACTATTTCATTCTTATATTTTTAGTCTGCATTTACATCATAGCATCTTACACTAATAAAAATGTTGTTATTATTATATTTCGGACTTTGCTGATATATAGGGGCTCGAGAAGCATTCACGAACTGTCTATTTAAGTTTTCATCTATCACTGATTATTGTTATTAAAATTACTGTGCTATTATCCTATCAAGCACATGATGCTTGGTGAAAATAGTCAAGGCGGCAATAACCGCCACTAACACAGTGGTGAGGGAATATGTCTACAGATACTGAATATCAACCTATCAATTGTGATGATTACGAATATCTTGAAATCGCATGCCAACGTCAGTTGAAACTTGAAATAAAGCTTCATGGCGGCGAAATCATTGAGGGTAAAGCCAGCGATTTGCTCTTACGGAAGAAAGTTGAGTATTTAATTTTAGAAACTCAAGATGGGACGAAAGAGCTGCGATTGGATTATATCAATACCTTCAGTCATCCTGAGATCGGCACTATCGTTGTCGATAGCTCTCACTAAAACTCATACACCATTGAGTCCTTCTATGCCCCTTATGAAAGATCACAGTCATAAGGGGTTTCTTCTTTTCATTTACTGATTAAACCGATATTCATCGAATTTGACCCAATGAAAAGCAATGCCAAGTTTATCATCATCGGCAAGGCCTTCCGGTGTAATAAAACACCCTATTGCAGTAATTAGCTGCTCATTGTAGTAAATCAGGGGAACTCTTTCTCGCATCCACGGAGGAATTCCCAGTTCTTGCCAAATTTTCTTACTGCTTCTTGAATGCATTCTCCCAACAATTTTAAGTGTTCCTTGCAAACCAAAGCGCACGGTGACTTTTTCTGTTGGTAATGGAGGACGGATTTGCCCTTCATCAGCAATGACCTCAATAATGCCTAAAGCTTCAGGTAAAATAAACGGGTCAGGATAATGCCAAGCATACTGCTGCCCCAATAACTGATTGATACGACGCACAACCCATAAAGCGCCTTGATATCGACGGATATCAATATGGCCTAATTGGCAAATAGGCTCAGCATCCTGACGAGCAAGCGCGACTTCCTGCCAAATACGGTGTAATTGATTAAAAGGCGGCATGGGTAATTGATGTAGGCCAATCCAACGTCGTAGCAATGCGTTACGTTTAGCGCTAGAACAAGGCTGTAATGCATCGATGAATAGACCACCACGATAATCCATCATGTCCTCTAGGGCATCTTGTAATAGCTCATCAAGCAAGTTTTCCTGTTCTGCGCACAAAGCCGCGCTACGTGATACGGCTTTCGCGAAATGAGGCCAGCGCTGTGCCAGAACAGGCATAATATTCAATCGTAGGAAATTACGGTCATAGCGGTCATCTTGATTACTATCATCTTCTACCCACGGAAGCTGTTCTTCATTGGCATATGTCTCTAAATCATCGCGAGATATCGCTAGCAATGGACGAAGCAGGCAAGTTTGCCCGTAGTGGCCATTAAATGTCGATAATTCTGGCATCGATGAAAGCCCTGCTGGCCCGCTACCTCGTTTTAATGCCAACAGAAATGTTTCTGCTTGATCATCCAGATGTTGTGCCGTCACGATAATTTCATCTTCTAACAGCGCATCACGATAAGCTTGATAGCGAGCCTCTCGCGCAGCCGCCTCAATGCCACTATTTGTAGAATCAACCGTGACATGCGTACAAATAAAGGGAATTTCCCATTGTGCACACAAACTCGAACAGTGCGCTTCCCAAGCGTCTGCTTTAGAATTTAGCCCATGATGAATATGAATAGCGCGCACTTCAAGAAACGGTTGTTGATGTTTCTTTATTTGATAAAGAGCATGCAGTAATACCGTTGAATCAACACCACCACTAAATCCAACCAGTATTTTGCTATAGTTACCAATCTTATTGAATACGTGCTCAATGATTGTTTGTGGTAGTTTCACTCTTCGCTGCCCTTCTAAACGATGATTAATGCTTTTTAGCTTGCCCAACACATAAGATACCGGAAATAATCACTAACAACACCCCGATAATATAAGCAATTTCAAATGGGTCGCTTAGAATAACAACTAACCAAAGTACCGATAATACTGGAGATAAAAACACAATAGAGGCAATTTTAGCGGAGTGCCCCGTATTCATCGCCTTAAACCATAAAATATAGGATACGCCATTAATCAGTACCCCATTCACTATCGTTGGCCAAAGCGATGTCTCCGTGGGCAACTGAAATGCGCTGAATGAGAGTAATAATACCAATGATGTTAAGGTCGAAAAAATAAAGAGCCAAACAGTACTAATATAGGGGTCGATAGAATACTGACGAGAGAATACAGACATTAACGCAAAACAAAATGCACCACTAAACACTAATAGTAAAGCTAGAGGATGTTCAACTTGCAGCTGGGTTATATGACCTTTGGTAAAGGTGATAATCACCGCGATAAAGCCGATAATCACACCGGCTATTTGCCGAGTTGCTAGCTTGTCCTTTAATAAAAAAACAGACAATAAGATAATAATTAAAGGCCAACTATACTGAATAACGAGTACGGCAATACCATTTTCAATCGAGTAGCCATAATACAAAAGCAAATAAAACAAGCAATCTAAGACACCTAAAATACACACTTTAATTAGCGTATTAGACGGCAAAATAAATAGCTTAGCAGGTTTATAACCCGCACTCATCGCGACCAATATCACCGCAATTGCTGAAATTAGGTTGGACCAAAATAAAAATTGAAAGCTATCTAAGCCCTCTTGCCCAAAACGAGAAACAATCGGAATAAAGCTCCATATCAGTACACACATTAAGGCATAGATTAAATAGTTATATTGCCTCATCCATCTCCCTTACTTAGGTTTACTTTCAATTGTTCGAGAAATCATAATAAAAAACGGGAGCTGGATAAACCAAACCCCCGTTTTTCGTGACTAGCCAACCTTAATTAGCAATAGCCGTATTCCATTAAACGCTGGTAACGACGATTTTTTAATGCTTCTTCATCAAGCTCAAGCAATTCGTCCAAATCTTCAACAATACGCGCTTTTAAAGAAGCTGAAATTTCATCGTAATTACGATGCGCACCACCTAAAGGCTCTGTCACCACATTATCAATTAATTTGAGTTCTTTAAGGCGAGGTGCGGTGATCCCCATCGCTTCTGCCGCTAATGGGGCTTTATCCGCGCTCTTCCACAGGATAGAGGCACAGCCTTCAGGAGAGATAACCGAATAGGTGCTGTATTGCAGCATATTCACTTTATCACCAACCCCAATAGCCAATGCACCACCAGAGCCGCCTTCGCCAATAACAGTACAAATGACTGGGACAGATAAGCGAGACATTTCACGCAAGTTACGTGCAATTGCTTCGGATTGGCCACGTTCTTCAGCGCCAACACCAGGATAAGCCCCCGGCGTATCGATAAAGGTAATAATAGGTAAATTAAAACGCTCAGCCATTTCCATTAAGCGCAATGCTTTACGGTAACCTTCTGGAGCTGGCATACCAAAATTACGGCGAATTTTTTCTTTCGTTTCACGGCCTTTTTGGTGGCCAATCACCATCACTGGACGACCATCTAAACGCGCGATGCCACCCACGATAGCTTTATCATCGGCATAAGCACGATCACCTGCCAGCTCTTGGAAATCTGTGAATATACGAGCAATATAATCTAATGTATAAGGGCGACGTGGGTGACGAGCAAGCTTAGCAATTTGCCATGCACCCAGATCAGAGAAAATCTTACGCGTCAGCTCAAGACTTTTTTCACGTAAACGAGCAACCTCGTCATCTAGGTTGACTTCTAAATTGTTGTCTTGACGGCTAACTGCAGTCAGCGAATCAATTTTCGCTTCCAATTCAGCAATTGGCTGTTCAAAATCAAGAAAATCCAGACTCATAATATTCCTATTTTAGTCAAATTCTAATTCTACCTGCTCATTACCCAGCAGAGTTCGCAGAGAGTTCAGAAGGTCATCAACGGGTGTCACACGCCAAATAACCCCAAATTTAAGTTTGGCTCTGGCGTCATCCTTCTGATAATACAAATGAACCGGAATCGTTCCTGAACGATAGGGTTCAAGAGTGCTGCGAAGTCGGTTCAGCAACTGATCATTAATTTGTTTATCTGACAGTGAAATAGCAAGTCCTCGCGCATATTTTTCCCTTGCTTCACTAATATCCATTAACTCCCGTACTGTCATTTTATTACCACCGTTAAAATCATCAAAGCTGACCTGACCGGTGGCAATCAGGATAGTGTCTTTTTCCAGCAAGTGCTGGTATTTATCTAGTGCATCTGAAAATAACATAATATCCAGACGACCGGAACGATCATCAAGCGTACAAATTCCGATTCGATTGCCGCGCTTAGTCGTAATAACTTTGGCCGAAAGTACTAAACCTACCACAGTTGTCACTTGACCACGAGGGGTTGGGTTCACATCTTTTAATCTTAAGCCATTAGTATAGCGCTCGATCTCACTTAAGTAGCGCGTTATTGGGTGCCCTGTCAAGTAAAGCCCCAATGTTTCTCGCTCGCCATCAAGTACGACTTGATCAGGCCATTTGGGTACGCTTGCGTATGAACTTTCTACTTGTTCGGGTGCTTCCGCCAGCACACCAAACATATCCGTTTGCCCGATAGCTTCTGCTTTTGCATGCTGATCAGCCGCTTTCAAAGCATCTTCTAATGAAGACATCAAGGCCGCACGATGGGGACCTAAATGATCAAATGCCCCCGCCATGATCAGTTTTTCCATAACACGGCGGTTAATTTTTTTCAGATCAACGCGAGCACAAAGATCAAATATTTCTTTAAATATACCACCTTTCTGGCGAGCTTCGATAATGGCTTCGATCGGCCCTTCACCAACCCCTTTGATGGCACCAATGCCATAAACAATTTCACCTTCATCGTTAACATGAAAATGATAAAGTCCACTATTAATATCAGGTGGTAATACTTTCAATCCCATCCGCCAACATTCGTCGACGAGACCGACAACCTTTTCGGTATTATCCATATCCGCCGTCATTACCGCAGCCATAAATTCAGCTGGATAGTGAGCTTTCAGCCACAATGTTTGATACGAAACCAGAGCATAAGCCGCTGAGTGAGACTTGTTAAATCCATAACCAGCAAACTTTTCTACCAGATCAAAGATTTTCATCGACAGTTCCCCATCGACTCCATTTTTGATCGCGCCCTCTTCAAAAACAGAACGCTGTTTCGCCATCTCTTCGGGTTTCTTTTTCCCCATTGCACGGCGCAACATATCTGCGCCACCTAGCGTATAACCCGCTAATACCTGTGCAATCTGCATAACCTGTTCTTGGTATAAGATAATACCGTAAGTTGGCTCCAAGACAGGTTTTAATGATTCATGTTGCCACTGTACGTCTGGGTATGAGATCTCTTCACGACCATGTTTACGGTCGATAAAGTTATCTACCATCCCTGATTGCAATGGACCAGGACGGAACAAGGCAACCAATGCGATCATATCTTCAAAACAGTCAGGACGTAGCCGCTTGATCAGATCTTTCATGCCTCGGGATTCCAGCTGGAATACCGCGGTCGTTTCTGAACGTTGCAACATATCAAAACTTTTTTGATCATCCAGCGGGATTGCGGCAATGTCGATAGGCTCAAGCCCTTTCTTGGCTCGCCTTGCATTGATCATCTCTAATGCCCAGTTGATGATCGTTAGGGTACGTAACCCCAAAAAGTCGAACTTGACCAACCCCGCATATTCGACATCATTTTTATCGAACTGAGTAACTGGGTTATTACCTTCCGCATCACAATAAAGCGGCGCAAAGTCTGTAATTTTGGTGGGGGCAATAACAACGCCCCCCGCATGTTTTCCTGCGTTACGCGTGACACCTTCAAGTTTACGCGCCATATCAATCAGCGCTTTAACTTCTTCATCTGCCTCGTAAATTTCAGGTAACTGTGGTTCTGCTTCAAATGCCTTATCTAGGGTCATACCCGGATCAGGGGGAACCAATTTCGAAATCCGATCCACGAAGCCATACGGATGCCCCAATACTCGCCCTACGTCGCGGATCACCGCTTTTGCGGCCATAGTACCGAATGTAATAATCTGAGAAACGGCATCTCGCCCATACATTTGAGCAACGTGGTCAATCACCTGATCACGTTTTTCCATACAAAAGTCGACGTCAAAGTCCGGCATGGAAACACGTTCTGGGTTTAAGAATCGTTCAAAAAGAAGGTCGAACTCCAAGGGATCCAAATCGGTAATTTTCAGCGCATATGCAACAAGTGATCCCGCACCGGAACCACGCCCTGGACCGACTGGTACACCATTATCTTTCGACCATTGAATAAACTCCATCACGATCAAAAAGTAACCAGGGAACCCCATTTGGTTAATAACGTTAAGCTCAATGTCTAAACGCTCATCATATTCGGGTCGTCTTTCTGCTCTCACTTTCTCATCAGGGAATAGAAACTCGAGGCGCTCTTCTAATCCTTCTTTTGAGCGCATAACCAAAAAGTCTTCTGTTTTCATGTCCCCAGTAGGGAATTGGGGGAGAAAGTACTCACCGAGACGAATGGTGACATTACAACGCTTAGCAATCTCTACACTATTTTCAAGCGCTTCAGGGATGTCGGCGAATAGCTCGCACATCTCTTCTTCAGTACGTAAGTATTGCTGAGGGCTATATTTTTTAGGCCTTTTAGGGTCAGATAAGGTAAATCCGTCATGGATTGCTACACGTATTTCATGAGCATCAAAATCGCTACTTTCAATAAAGCGTACATCATTCGTTGCAACAACCGGCAAACCACGCTGTGTGGCAAGCTCTACCGCCGCATGCAAATAGCTTTCTTCATCAGGCCTTCCTGTTCTAATTAATTCAAGATAATAACAACCAGGAAAGTGGGTTTCATAAAATGCTAAGCATTCATCAACCAGCGTTTGATTACCACGTAATAAAAACTGCCCGACATCCCCTTGGCGGCCACCAGACAGTAAAATCAGTCCTTCTTTATGTTTTACCAGCCAATCACGGTGAATGGTCGGGCCAATCGCACCGTAACCTTTTTGATACGCTTCTGAGATCAAAAGAGTTAGGTTTTGATACCCTTCATTGTTACGAGCCAACACGGTTAAGTGTGCGATTTCGTCGCCGAGTTGCTCGCTTTCAACAAAAAAGTCAGCCCCAATGATGGGTTTGATACCAGCACCGTGCGCTGCTCCATAGAATTTTACTAAACCGCACAGGTTCGTAAAATCGGTAATAGCAAGTGCTGGCATCCCCATTGCTGCCACTTTTTTGACTAATGGGCCAGTTTTTGCCAGCCCATCAATCATTGAATAATCACTATGAACACGTAAGTGAATAAAACGAGGTTCAGCCATCTAATTTATACTCAATTTTTCGCTTCTAATGCACGACGCACTGGAGCAAAACTCTTACGATGAAATTTTGTTGCACCAAATTGTGCGAGTTTTTCTAAATGATATGCGGTTGGATAGCCTTTATGCTTAGCAAAACCATATTCAGGGTAAGCTATATCCAACTCAACCATCTCACGATCTCTAACCACTTTGGCTAAAATGGAAGCGGCGCTGATTTCCTGAACTAAACTATCACCTTTGACGACGGCTTGTGAAGGCATCGATAATGTAGGGCAACGATTGCCATCCACTAAGACAAAATCCGGTGTCATACTTAAACCAGCAACGGCCCGCTGCATCGCCAACATTGTTGCATGCAGAATATTGAGTTCATCAATTTCTTCTGGTTCTGCTCGGCCAATACACCAACATAAGGCTTTTTCTTGGATTTCAACAAACAGCTTTTCGCGCTTTTTTTCCGTTAATTTTTTCGAATCCGTCAAACCGATGATCGGTTTGGTAGGATCTAATATGACCGCGGCGGTGACAACCGCCCCCACCAACGGACCACGTCCGACTTCATCTACGCCAGCAATTAAGTTGGCTTTAGGGTATATAAAATCCATTAATTTCGAACCAAATCCAATACAGCATCAGCCGCTTGTTTATCTGCATCGCAGCGAATCAATTGGTGAAGCTGTAAAAATGTTGCTTTTAACTGTTCCACCTGCTCCCCCCCTTCCAATAATGGAATTAACTGCTGAGCTAAATTATCAGGTTGGCACTCTTCTTGGAGCAACTCTTTAACTATTTCTTTTTCAGCCAGTAAGTTTGGCAGTGAAACATAAGGTGTTTTCACTAACCGTTTTGCTAACCAAAAAGTGAAAGGCTTCATACGGTAGCCAACCACCATCGGACACTTGGTTAACATGCATTCCAACGCAGCAGTACCCGAGGCAAGTAGGGTCGCATCCGCCGCGATCATGGCATCTCTAGCCTGCCCATCTAACAGATGAATCGTTAACTCAGGGGCGACCTGTTGACGAATCGATTCAAATTGCTCACGACGTTTTTGATTGACGAGAGGTACAACAATATGCAGGTCAATAAAGTGCTGGTGCAAAATTTTAGCGGTTTGTAAAAAATCAGCACTGAGCATTTCGACTTCAGAGTGCCGACTTCCCGGTAATAGCGCTAAACATTTTCCTTCCTCAGGTATACCAAGACGTTGTCTTGCCGCTATTTTATCGACATGAAGAGGAATTGCATCGGCCATGGTATGCCCAATAAAGCGGCACGGAACATTAAAGCGATCATAAAACGCTTTTTCAAAAGGTAAAAAAGCAAGCACTAAGTTTGTCGAGCGCCCAATTTTGAAAACACGCTTTTGTCGCCATGCCCAAACGGATGGACTAACGTAATGAATAGTTTTAATGCCTTTTGATTTTAATTTGCCTTCAAGGGTAATATTAAAATCAGGTGCATCAATACCGACAAAAATATCTGGCTGCAACTGTGTAAAGCGTTTGGTCAGGTCTTTACGAATAGAAAGTAACCGAGGGAGCCGACCTAATACTTCAACGACACCCATCACTGCCAACTCTTCCATTTCATACCAAGCTTCACAACCTTCCGCTTGCATTAAAGGCCCCGCCACGCCAACAAAACGTGCATCAGGAACTTGTTCTTTCAGTGCTCGGATAAGCCCAGCGCCGAGTATATCGCCAGATGTTTCTCCAGCAACAAGGCCGATAGTCAGTGGGCGGTTATGATTCGCCAAAATTCTCTCCTTAGGGGCTGCTTACCTTTGGTGGTCAATTTTTATTCGCATTAAACCGTTTTATCTCGACAAAAATTCTTAACATAAGAAAAACGGTTTTTATCGAACCCGAGGGCTACGCTTTCTAATTTTCGGTTTAAATGAACCTAATTTTATTCAATATCATACTTGAATCATCAGCTTATTAATTCCCTTAAATCAGGGTAATAATAAACAACAAAGGTAAACAACCCCCGGCTAACGGCCTGACTTCACTCGCATAAAGAACAATTAGCGAATAATACCACGGTTAGACTCAGCCGAGTTTTCAAGGAAATCACTGAAAACTTTTACGTGAGGATTTGCTTGAGCAAGCTCGGCAATTTCACTACGTGCTTCTTCAAGTGACTTGCCTGAACGATAAAGGGTTTTATAAGCATTACGGATCGCATGCAAAGACTCTTTATCAAAGCCGCGGCGCTTTAAGCCTTCAATGTTTAGGCCATAAGGCGTTGCATGGTTACCTTGCGCGATAACGTAAGGGGGGACATCTTGTGCCACACCAGAACAACCACCAACCATAACGTGAGCACCAATTTGACAAAACTGGTGAACAGCAGTCATACCGCCAATTATCGCGAAATCACCTAAAATAACATGGCCACCCAATGTACCGTTGTTGGCAATGATACAACGGTTACCAATAATACAGTCGTGAGCGATATGCACGTTGACCATAAATAGGTTGTCATCACCCACTTTGGTCAAGCTACCACCTTGGGTTGTGCCACGATGGATAGTCACACTTTCTCTAATCCGGTTTCTGTCACCGATTTCGACGCGTGTTGGCTCACCTTGATATTTCAGATCTTGGTTAATTTCACCAATCGAAGCAAACTGAAAGATCACATTATCACGACCAATTTTGGTATAGCCATTAATGACAATGTGAGATTTGAGCTCAGTGCCTTCACCTATTTCAACGTTAGCACCAATATAACAAAAAGGGCCAATACGAACATTGGCACCGATAATAGCTCCATCTTCGACAATCGATGAGGGATGAATACAGGCTGTTTTATCAATCATATCAGACCTCACGGCGACGGGCGCACATCATTTCAGCTTCGCAGGCCACTTCTCCATCTACTTTTGCAACACCTTTAAAACGTGCAACGCCACGACGTTCTTTAATGAACTCGACTTCGAGGATCATTTGATCTCCCGGTAATACAGGACGTTTGAAACGCGCATTATCAATCGCTGCAAAATAATACAATTCACCCGGCTCTAGTTTACCGACACTTTTAAATGCCAGAATACCTGTAGCTTGTGCCATGGCTTCTAGAATCAATACGCCTGGGAAAATCGGTTTGCCTGGAAAATGCCCTTGGAAAAATGGCTCATTAAATGAAACATTTTTTACTGCACGCAGAGATTTTCCTTTTTCAAAATCCAGTACGCGATCAACCAAAAGGAACGGATAGCGGTGTGGAAGTAGTTCTAAAATCTCTTCAATATTCAGAGTATGATTATCACTCATCGAAATACTCTTCCTGTCTATAAATACAATTTAATTAACGAATCGGCCTGCTTTAACCATAAACTTAGGTTAACTGGCAGGCCGGAAAAACGTAACTCAGTCACTTATTTTAACCTGAATTACAAAATGATTACTGTTTTTTTTGAGTTTGGCTGTCCAATTCACGTTCAACAGCTTTCAAACGCTTATTCATCTCATTGATATTCAAAACTAACGCTGCTGTTTTACGCCAAACTTTATTAGGCTGTAAAGGAATACCAGAAGAGTATACACCAGGTTCTGTGATTGGTCTCATAACCATTCCCATACCTGTGACGGTCACCTTATCACAAATTTCCATATGACCATTAATGACGCTGGCGCCACCAATCATACAGTAGCGACCTATTTTTAAACTGCCAGCCATGATAACGCCACCGGCGACAGCGGTACCCTCGCCAATATTAACGTTATGCGCTATCTGGCATTGGTTATCAATAATGACATTGCTACCAATAACCGTGTTATCCAATGCGCCACGATCAATCGTTGTGCAGGCACCAATTTCGACGCGATCACCAATAATAACTGTGCCGAGTTGCGGTATTTTAACCCAATTGCCACGGTCATTTGCGTAACCAAAACCATCGGAGCCAATCACTGTACCTGACTGGATCAAACATTGCTCACCGATTTCAACATGATGATAGATACTAACATTCGCCCAGAGACGACTACCGGCACCAATACGGGCATGTTTACCCACAAAACAACCAGCACCAATTACAACGTTATCACCAAGCACAACACCACTTTCAATAACCGCATTTGCACCTATCGCCACGTTGCTACCAACCTGCGCATCTTCAGCGATAACTGCTGAAGGGTGAATGTTTTCTGCTGGACTTGGTGTGGTATCCATGATTTGTGCCATGCGTGCATAAGCAAGGTAAGGATTATCAACCACCAGCGCTGCAACCTTACAAGCACTAAGGTCTTTAGCTGTTAACACAACCGCAGCAGCCTGACACTCTGCAAGTTTATCGCTATAACGGCTATCTGACAGGAATGTGATTTGTTGATTATTTGCTGAATACATCGGAGCAATACCGGTGATGACAATATTGCCATCACCGTGTAACTGTGCATTCAACTGCTGAGCAAGGTCAGCCAATCGAATTGAGGACATCTATTATTTAACCTGCTTTTGAACCTGACTGGTAATGTCTACGCTATCTTTTGCATAAGCAACTGCATTTGCATCGATAACCACATCATAGCCTTCTTTGGCAGCGACAGATTTAATAGAATCCTGAATACGGCTTAGGATTTTGTTACGTTCTTCCATTTGACGACGACGATTGTCTTCTTCAAATTTCTGAGCTTTTTCTGCAAACTGATCACGCTTGGTCATCAGCTCTTTTTCTTGTTTTTCACGTTCGCTTTGCTTCATTGTTGCACCGTCACGACGCAGTTTTTCGACACGTGACTGTAGATCTTTTTCCAAGTTCTGCAACTCTGTCGCACGGCTTTTAAATTCGCTTTCAAGCTGTTTAGCAACGGCTTCGCGTGCTGGCATGTTTTGGAAAATTTCACCAACGTTCACGACAGCAATTTTATCTGCATAAGCACCCGCAGACATAGCCAAAGCCAGACTCACACCCGCCGCACACAACAATTTTTTCACACGAAACTCCTTAACCCATATTTATGGCTGGAAATTTTAGTTACCCTCACATTAATGTGTGAGGGCTTTCCTTAAATAGACACAGTCTAGATTACCATGTTCTACCAATATTAAATTGGAACTGTTCTGATTTATCCCCTTCGTAGTCCTTAATAGGCTGCGCATAGGAGAAGACCAGAGGTCCAAGTGGTGACATCCATTGTAAAGCAACCCCAGCGGAAGCTCGAATATTCGTCGCTTTACCATAATCAGGCATGCCTGCACGCCACTCAGGATTAATACTATTCCAATTGGTATCCCACACGGTTCCTGCATCAACAAATAATGATGTTCTCACCGTATTCGCATATTTCTCATCAATGAATGGTGTTGGTGTAATCAGCTCAAAAGACGCTGCATACATTGCGTTACCACCAACAGCATCACTCGATGGGCTACCTGGTTCTGGGCCGACTTTGCCATTCACATTTTTCAGATAAACCGCTTTTGGCCCGATGTTATTAGAGCGGAAACCACGAATAGTACTTGAACCACCCGCATAGAAGTTTTCGTAGAATGGCATTTGCTTACTGCCGATACCATCACCGAAACCTGCTTGTGCACGACCTAAGATAACCCACGTTTCATCTTCGTTGAGTGGAACGTATTGAGCGGTGTCGAAACGCAGTTTATAGTACTCGTTATCAGAGCCTGGAACAGTAATCTTACCTGAAACACTGGTTTTATTACCCGATGTTGGGAAGAAACCACGGTTCAATGAATTATAAGTCCAACCTACGTTAACAGTGAAGTCATCTGCATTAAACTTCTCTTTATTGCGGCCATCATCATTGATTGGTGGTTTATCTCCCATTGAGTAGAGGTAATCCCACATCGCGGCTTGCGGACGCATATCAGACAATGAGTTATGAACATAACCTGCGCCGAGGCGGAATGAGTTATTTTCATTGAATGGGAAGCTTAAGAAGCTATCTAAACCATAAGTCTTATTCGTATAACCAGACAGGTCTGCATCTTTTGCACGGAAGTCATTATAGAATATACGACCGCCTAAACTCACACCGTTAACGGTAAAGTAAGGATCCGTAAATGACATCTCAACGTTGGTTGAGTAATCATTTTTACTTGCGTTGATGCCAACAGCATTACCTGTTCCTAACCAGTTATCTTGGGTGACACCAACTTGGAAACTCACACCACTCTCAGTACCAAAACCGACACCAAAGTTCATGGAACCTGTATTACGTTCTTTCACTTTGTAAACCACATCGACTTGGTCTGGGCTACCTGGGATCCGTTGAGTTTCAACATCAACTGTTTCAAAGAAACCTGTACGATTGAGACGTTCTTTACCTAATTCAACTAAGTCGTTCCCCAACCAAGCCCCTTCCATCTGACGCATTTCACGACGGAGAACAGAGTCTTTACTCGTATCATTACCTTGGAAACGAATTTGGCGAACATAGAAACGGTTACCTGCATCGATATTAACATGCAGTTTAACTGTTTTATCTTCATCATTGATTTCAGGCTGCGTCATTACACGAGGATAGGCATAACCATAACGACCGAGAAGGTCCTTAATTTTATTTTCCATACTCGTCACTTGGGTGCCGTTATACAATTCACCCGGCGTGATCGTAATGAGTTCTTGAATTTCCGTTAGATGATCTGCGGTATTACCATTAATTTCCACACCAGAGATCTTATATTGATCGCCTTCAGTGACATTAATCGTAATGTAGATATCTTTTTTGTCTGGCGTCAAGCTGACTTGAGTGGAGTCGATGTTGAAACGCGCATAGCCACGATCAAGATAGAAGCTACGCAGAGTTTCTAAGTCACCAGCCAGTTTTTGTTTTTGATATTTTTGGTCTGCCGCTAAGTTCCACCATGGTACATCATCGCGTAATTGGAATTTGTTAACCAATTCTGCCGTCGTGTAATTTTTGTTACCCACAACGTTAATCTGCTGAATTTTTGCAGACACGCCTTCAGAGAACACAAATTTTAAATCAACACGGTTACGCGGCAGTGGCGTAGCAACGGCTTTTACTGTCGCGTTGTATTTACCAACGCTATAGTAGAAGTCTTCTAGACCCTTCTCAATGTTCGCTATCGTCGTACGGTCAAGAGCTTCACCGACACGAATGTTTGATGCTTCCAAGTTTTGTTTGAGCATATCATCTTTAACAGATTTATTGCCTGTAAAAGTGATACTCGCGATGGTTGGTCGCTCTTTAACTTGAACGATCAGCGTGTTTCCATCACGCAGGACCCTAACATCTTCGAAGTTGCCAGTAGAGAATAGAGAACGGATTGAACGGCTAATATCTTCGTTATCAATCGAGTCACCTACCCTAACAGGCATGTTCAATAATGCTGCACCAACGGCGACGCGTTGTAGACCTTCGAAACGAATGTCCTTAACTACGAATCCGTCTGAACCGTATGCAGTGGCGCTGCCAAACAGCAGCGACGCTATGAGCAACTTTTTCATCGCCATCGTTGTTATGCGTATTCCTTACTGGTCCCCAGCTTACTTGTTAGAAGCGAGAGAAATCATTAAAAAGTGCAAGTCCCATTAACAGAATCAATGCCATTGCACCTATCCGATAACTAAAGTCTTGTACTCGCTCAGACACTGGACTCCCTTTAATTTTTTCAATTAACAGGAAGAGCAAGTGCCCCCCATCTAAAACAGGCAATGGAAACAAATTGATAATGCCCAAGTTCACGCTTATCAGCGCAATGAACATCAAATAATATACCAAGCCTGATTCTGCCGATACCCCCGCACCTTTAGCGATCGATATCGGTCCACTCAAGTTGTTAAGTTTGACATCCCCAACAACTAATTTACCCATCATATTGACGGTCAGTTTCATTAACTGCCATGTTTTATCGCTAGCTTGATAGATAGCAGCGAATGGTCCGTATTGCTGTACCATTCTGTATTCATCCGCTAACGGTAACACTGTTAGTTCAACTCCCGCAAATCCAATTTGCTTTCCATTCTTTCCATTTTGGCTGTCTGGCGTCAATACCAGCGCAATGACCTGATTATTTCTTTCAACCTCTAATTTCAATGGCTGATTCGGACTATTACGAATAAATCGAGTCACTGGATTCCACAGATCGACGGCTTCCCCATTTACGCTAACAATTCTATCCCCAGGTTGTAAACCCGCGCGTTCAGCCGCAAGGCCCGGTGACACTTTCGATATCACAGGGTCGATTCGAGCAGAAACAGGCATGAGCCCTATGGAAAGAACAGGGTCTTGTGTTTCAGGATCAAATTGCCATGTGGTTAAATCAACCGTTTTGGTGATAGGTTCATTAAACCCTTGAGGTATCACCTCCATCGTGAGTTCACGATCACCAATTTTTCCCACTAGCGCTAAACGAATTGCATTCCAGTCAGGCGTTTCGATACCATCAATCGATTTTAGTTCCATACCCGGCGAAATATTGGCTGTCGCCGCAATCGATCCGGATTTGACATCTTCAACCACTGGGCGTACTGACGGAATACCAATCATAAACACCACCCAGTAGACAACAATTGCTAGTAAAAAGTTCGCAATTGGTCCTGCGCTAATAATCGCGGCTCTCTGTCCAATGGTTTTATTGTTAAATGCCATATGACGACGTTCAGGTGACACATCACCGACACGCTCATCAAGCATTTTGACGTAGCCACCTAATGGGATCATGGCAATAACAAATTCAGTACCTTGTCGGTCTACCTTACGCCATAACGTTTTCCCAAACCCGATCGAAAAACGTTCGACATAGACGCCACAGCGACGTGCGATCCAAAAGTGCCCAAATTCATGTACGGTAATTAACACGCCAATGGCGATAATAAATGCCGCTAAACTCCAAAAAAAGCCCATGTCTTATCCTAGAGACCAAATCCATTAAAAACTAATAAATTTAAACCCGCAAATACTGGTATCGCTGCTGTTAGACTATCAATTCGGTCAAGAATTCCACCATGCCCCGGAATTAAATGACTACTGTCCTTAATGTCTGATTGGCGCTTAAACATACTTTCAGTCAAATCACCGAATACAGATACTACAACAACAATAATTGATGTAACTAGCAAATAATCCGGCATGACAGGGATTGGCGCGAATAAACTAAATAGCCAAGAGATGATACCTGCCGTGATTAAGCCACCGACTAATCCTTCCCACGTTTTACCGGGGGAGACTCTTGGTGCCATTTTATGGCGTCCCATCGTACGCCCAAATGCGTAGGCGCCAGAATCTGCGCCCCATACCAGCAACATAACATAGAGTAACCACCAAGCACCAAAGAAAGTGTCACTGTGGTAACCAATCGTTCTGAGTACCATCATCCCACAATAGAAAGGAATGATCGTTAACACACCAAATAGTAGGCGTATCACTACTGATTGACCCCATGTTTTTGCCGATGTCGGGAAAGTAACGACAAGCAAAATTGCCACAAGCCACCAAACAAGGCCAGCCCATAAACCATATAATATTAGCGGCTCATTCTCCAAATGTATCATGTCAGCAAAAGAGCATTGCATCGCCAATAACACGACAGCAAAAACAATCGCGAGGCCAATGCGTTTAGGTTGAGTACGCCAACCTGCAAATTGTGCCCATTCCCACGCCCCTAATGCACATACCGCGATCACCACATAACCAAAAGCAGCGGGTGACAGTAAAAAAAGCGCAGCAATGACCAGCGGTATTAACACTATCGCTGTTAGTAAACGATATTTCAGCACAATTGACCCCTTTTATTTAACGAGCTCATCATCTGACTCAGCCCCACCATAACGCCGCTCGCGTTGACTAAAAGCATTAATTGCATCCTGAAACACCATTTCATCAAAATCTGGCCACAGTACATTGGTGAAATAGAATTCCGCATAAGCAACCTGCCATAATAAAAAGTTACTGATACGATGTTCACCACCTGTCCTGATAACTAAATCAACATTATCTTGGTCATGCATGCATACATAACTATTGATTGTTTCTTCATTGATATCATCAATAGACAATTGCCCATTTTGCACGCGCTCAAAAATTTGCTTCATACTATTGGCAATATCCCAACGACCACCATAGTTTGCTGCAATATTTAACCTTAACCCAGTATTATTTGCAGTCAGTTCTTCGGCTTTTTGGATACGTTTTTGAAGGCGTTCACTAAATCGACTTTTATCACCAATAATCAATAATTTTACATTATTCTTATGCAAATTTTTGACTTCATTATCCAATGCAAAAACAAAAAGCTCCATCAGTGAACTGACTTCTTTTTCCGGCCGTCTCCAATTCTCACTACTAAAAGCATACAGTGTGAGTGAATTAATTTTATTTTTTACTGCAAAACGCACCGAATTACGCACAGACTCAACGCCAGCCTTATGCCCAGTTATTCTTAACTTACCTCGCTGTTTTGCCCAGCGCCCATTACCATCCATAATGATAGCAACATGCTTTGGCAACACTGAATTGGAGGAATTTTCACCACTAGAGTTCATTAAATAGTAATCCTTGTGTGCATAGCGTTGAGAATTCAGCATCATCATAACCGCTATTGTTGAATTTGCTGATAAGACACATCCTTAATTCTCCGCTAAATACTGACATTATCTTTCTTTTTTATAAGCGTCACATATTAAAGACTTATTGTGCTTATCAGCAACTAAATAAATCACATACTAGACTGAAAATGTCTGTCTGATTAATTGTTCAGCCTCACGACGCGCCTGATTATCGATGTCTAAGACCTCATCGATTGAAACAGGTTCAGATAAATGCAATTTTTCTAATGTAGCCAAGTTAATTTTTGCAATATCTGTGAAACGGATACGCCCTTCCAAAAAGGCTGCAACCGTTATTTCATTAGCGCCATTTAAAATTGTTGTAGCTGCCTGACCTTGATGGCATGCGTCGATAGCCAGTTTTAAGCAAGGATAACGTTGATAATCAGGCTGAACAAAAGTTAATGAAGATAGTTTAGAAAAATCTAACGGTTCGACCCCTGAAGAGATACGGCTCGGGTAAGCCATACTATAAGATATTGGTGTACACATATCGGGTGTACCTAACTGAGCAATCACACTGCCATCACGGTAACGCACCATAGAGTGAATAACTGACTGAGGATGGATGATCACTTCCATTTGCTGTTGAGATGCATTGAAGAAGTAGCAAGCCTCGATATATTCCAGACCTTTATTCATCATGGTTGCCGAATCAACAGAAATCTTACGCCCCATCGACCAATTAGGATGGTTGCAAGCCTCATCCGGTGTAACATTGTCTAAGTATGACAATGGCGTCTCTCTAAAAGGGCCACCGGAGCCTGTCAGGATAATACTTGATATTCCAGATGCAAAGAGATCAGCAAAGCCTAAGTTCAATTGAATATTTTCAGGCAAACTCTGGAAAATCGCATTATGTTCACTGTCAATTGGAAAGACTGTCGCACCATGTTGACGAATCTCATTAAAGAATAGACGACCGCTGGTAATCAACGATTCCTTATTCGCTAATAAAATTCGTTTACCTTTGCGGATGGCGGCTAGTGTAGGTAAAAGCCCAGCGACTCCCGTAATCGCTGACATAACTTGGTCGGCGTCATCAAGACCGGCTAATTGAATAGCAGCTTCGCTTCCTGAGAGAACCTCTGTTTGGCAATTATTTTCAGACAAAATTGCACGTAGTGATTGTGCGGAGGCTTCATCGGCCATTGAGGCATATTGAGGTTGAAATTCAAGACATTGATGCGCCAGCTCAGTCACATTTCGGCCTGCAACCAACGCGACGATTTGGAATTTATCGCGATTATTTCTAACAACAGAAAGTGTGCTTTTACCAATTGACCCTGTTGATCCTAGAATAGTAAGACGTTTCATTATGCGGATGCTCTGTATTTACTCAATACTGAGATTATATCAGCTTGAAAGGGAAGAAAGGATTTTTATTAGATATTTTGATATGAATGAATAAAGCCATCAAAGATTTTTCTCTTGATGGCTTTATAAGCTACAGGATAGATTAAAATTCCATCAACTCAGCTTCTTTTTGCGCTAACGCCTCATCAACTTTCTTGATGTAGCCATCAGTCAGTTTTTGAATGTCATCTTGTGAGCGACGTTCATCATCTTCGCTGATTTCTTTGTCTTTCAACAATGCTTTAACTTTATCGTTAGCATCACGACGAACGTTACGTACAGCGATACGACCTTGTTCTGCTTCAGCGCGAACAACTTTGATCAGATCTTTACGACGTTCTTCCGTCAGTGGAGGAAGCGGAACACGAATAACGGTTCCAGCTGAAGATGGGTTTAAACCTAAATCCGATGCCATAATTGCTTTTTCGATCGCAGGTGACATTGAGCGATCAAAAACAGAAATAGCTAAAGTACGAGCATCTTCTACGGTGACGTTTGCTAATTGACGCAACGGTGTTGCCGCGCCATAGTAATCGACCATGATACCATCAAGTAAGCTTGGTGATGCGCGACCCGTACGCACTTTGCTGATTTGGTTTTTTAGTGCTTCAACGCTCTTTTCCATGCGGTCTTGAGCATCTTTTTTGATTTCATTAATCACGTTTTCAACCCTTAAGAACTGGTTATTAAAGGCTACTATGCAGCCTCGCTTAAATTTTCTGAATTTACATTAGATAATACAGTTAAACTCAGTTGATGTCTCTGAGTATTAATTGTGAGAAATCAGAGTTCCTTCATTTTCACCCATTACAACGCGGCGTAAAGCACCCGGTTTATTCATATTAAAAACACGGATAGGCAAGTTATGATCACGAGCTAGCGTAAATGCAGCCAAATCCATCACTTTTAATTCGCGCTCCAGCACTTCTTGATAAGTGAGAGTTTCGTACAGTACGGCATCTGGGTTCTTTGCAGGATCTGCTGAATAAACACCATCCACTTTTGTCGCTTTCAATACAACATCAGCTTCGATCTCAATACCACGTAAACAAGCAGCTGAGTCTGTTGTAAAGAATGGGTTTCCTGTTCCAGCAGAAAAAATGACAACACGACCATGACGCAATAAACTAATAGCTTCAGCCCAGCTATAGTTATCACACACGCCGTTTAATGGGATAGCAGACATCAGTCTTGCATTCACATAAGCACGATGTAAAGCATCGCGCATGGCGAGCCCGTTCATCACAGTTGCTAGCATTCCCATATGGTCACCGACCACACGATTCATGCCCGCCTGTGCCAAACCAGCTCCACGAAACAGGTTACCACCGCCAATAACGACACCGACCTGTATACCCAGTTCTATGAGTTCTTTAATTTCCTGAGCCATACGATCTAAAACGCTAGCATCGATTCCAAAACCTTCTGCGCCTTGTAAGGCTTCGCCACTGAGCTTAAGCAGGATACGCTGATAAACGGGTTTTGCACTGGTTGCCATGGTGTTCTGTCCTACACAGATAATTTATTGGGGTAACACACGTAGAATGGTTAAAAACAGCCTCTACGTACCTTAATGATTTAATTCGTTGTCTTACTTATGAGCGATATTAAAACAGAGCCGCCTATTGGCGGCTCCTTTAAAGCTGACGACTTATTTACTCATTGCAGCAACTTCTGCTGCGAAATCAGTTTCAACTTTCTCGATACCTTCACCCACTTCGAAACGGATGAAGTTAGTGACTTTCGCATTTTTCTCTTTCAGTAGGTCACCAACAGATTTGCTTGGGTCCATAACGAAAGGCTGGCCAGTCAGAGAGATTTCGCCAGTGAATTTGTTCATACGGCCAGTAACCATTTTTTCTGCGATTTCGCGTGGTTTACCTGACTGCATAGCGATGTCTAGCTGGATTTGATGCTCGTGAGCAACAACGTCAGCTGGTACATCGTCAGGAGTCACATATTCAGGCTTGCTTGCAGCAATGTGCATCGCGATGTGTTTCAGCAGTTCTTCGTCAGCACCTTCTGCTGCAACGAGAACACCGATACGTGCGCCGTGCAGGTAGCTACCAACTTGAGCACCTTCAAGGATCGCTACGCGGCGAATGTTGATGTTTTCACCGATTTTAGCGACTAAAGCCGTACGAGCATCTTCGAATTTTGCTTTAACAGCTTCAACATCTGTATTTTTGTCAGCGATAACAGAAGCCATCACTTCTTTACCAAATGCCAAGAAGCCAGCATCTTTAGCAACAAAGTCAGTTTCACAGTTCAGTTCGATCAGAGCACCGCTTTTGCCATCAGCAAAAACTTCTGCAAGGATAACACCTTCAGCTGCTACACGGCCTGCTTTCTTAGCCGCTTTAGCCTGACCTGATTTACGCATATTGTCGATTGCTAATTCGATATCACCATTAGCTTCAACCAGCGCTTTTTTACATTCCATCATACCTGCGCCAGTACGTTCGCGCAGTTCTTTTACCAATGCAGCGGTAATTCCAGACATGTGATTTATTCCTCGATATACCTCATAGGAGAATCCCTACAAGGATCATTCTGATTCAGATAGATAAAAAAGGGGCCAGATAGGCCCCCTTCTAACCATATAGCAATACCTGGTTTATAAGGGCTCTTAATTAGAGCAGGCCTTATTATTCAGCTTCTACTAAGCCTTCTTCTGCTTGAACAGCCAGATCCTGAGAACGACCTTCACGAACGGCAGTAGCTACAGCGCTCAGATACAATTTGATTGCGCGGATTGCGTCATCGTTACCAGGGATAACGAAGTCGATACCGTCTGGATCAGAGTTAGTATCAACGATAGCAAATACTGGGATACCCAGGTTGTTTGCTTCTTTGATAGCAATGTGTTCGTGTTCTGCATCGATAACGAACAGAGCGTCAGGTAAACCGCCCATATCTTTGATACCGCCTAAGCTGTTTTCTAACTTACCAAGTTCACGAGAACGCATCAGCGCTTCTTTTTTGGTCAGTTTGTCGAAAGTACCATCTTGAGACTGAACTTCTAAATCTTTCAGGCGTTTGATTGACTGACGAACAGTTTTCCAGTTAGTCAGCATACCGCCTAACCAACGATGGTTAACGAAATACTGATCACAGCTGTTAGCAGCTTCTTGAACGGCTTCGCTTGCTGCACGTTTTGTACCAACAAACAGAATCTTGCCTTTACGAGAAGCAATTTTATTCAATTCAGCCAGAGCTTCGTTGAACATTGGAACAGTTTTTTCCAGGTTGATGATATGTACTTTGTTACGAGCGCCGAAAATGAATGGTTTCATTTTAGGGTTCCAGTAACGAGTCTGGTGACCAAAGTGTACGCCCGCTTGTAGCATATCGCGCATGGAAACAGTTGCCATTTAATACCTCTGTATTTAAGTAATTGGGGTTATGCCTCCACGAATCCCATAACACCGACTCTAAAGCTGCGCCTAAACGCATAAGAGCACCCCGGTGCATGTGTCGACCCGTGTGTGTTATACACAATTGAGTTTAGTTTACGGTATTCCAAAACTCTAATCAGATAAGCTTCTTGGCCTTAGACCGAATAACATTTCGAATAGATAATGGATTTCCGGCGCGCTTTATACCATAAATCGGATTAATAAGCCAACTTTTGTTGTTTTTTTACTGTGCAAAAAAAACTAATTAACGGGCTTGAATGGCTGGGTAGCCTGACCAAAAAGTGTCACTGATTTGATTTTTTATCTTTCCTATTTTTGGCAATTTGTGCTACCCAAAGCTCAAAATGATAAACCGACTAAGCCATCCAGCGTACCCTAAGCCTATACCAAGCAGCTAAGAGACTTTGATGTTTAGTTGGCAGAAAATGCGGTGCCTGATACCATATAATCATCATTGATGTTGAATAAATGGCGCAATTACCCATTTATTGACCTTTTTTTATTTAAACTATGTCACCTACCAATTGCTGACATAAATGGACTGAATTCATGGCTATTATTATCAAAACTGAAGAAGATATTCAGAAAATGCGTGTTGCTGGTCGTCTAGCAGCGGAAGTACTCGAAATTATTGCCCCCCACGTGAAACCGGGCGTCAGTACGGGGGAGCTTGACCGTATCTGCCATCAACATATTGTCGATGTACAACAAGCCATTCCTGCTTGTTTGAACTACCACGGTTTCCCAAAATCAGTCTGTATTTCAGTTAATGATGTGATCTGTCATGGCATTCCTAGTGATGATAAAATCCTCAAAGACGGTGATGTCGTCAATATTGATGTAACTGTTATTAAAGAGGGTTTTCATGGCGATACCTCGAAAATGTTTATTGTTGGCAAGCCAACGATCCAAGGCGAACGTCTTTGCCACATCACTCAAGAAAGCCTCTATTTAGCACTACGCATGGTTAAACCGGGTATTCGCCTACGCACTTTAGGTAAAGCAATCCAAGAGTTTGTCGAGAAAAATGATTTCTCCGTGGTTCGTGAATATTGTGGTCATGGTATCGGTGAAGGCTTCCATGAAGAACCCCAAGTTTTGCACTACGATGCCGATGACAGCGGTGTTGTGCTGCAAAAAGGGATGGCCTTTACCATTGAACCTATGGTCAACGTTGGTGACTATCGCATCCGTACCATGAATGATGGTTGGACGGTAAAAACCAAAGATAGAAGCTGGTCTGCACAATATGAGCACACTCTCGTTGTGACCGACAACGGTTGTGAAATTATGACATTGCGTAAAGAAGAAGAGCCTTTTATCTCAGCGATGTTAGTCAATGCTTAATGAATAATTAAATGAATTGTGGCATGCCATGCATATGGCAACGGCTGATGACCATGACATGTCACCTATTCATTTCCCCTACCAACGACTTCATGTGAAATAATTCAACTTCAGTCTGTTCATCCTCAACGATCCCCAGTAAGCTGTAAATTCCCCTGTTCAGGCTATCGATGCGGAAAGATAATGATGACACCTTCTCCTGTAGCGTTTTTATCACCTTCTTTATTTCAAGCTTCTGACCTTGAGCTACTTCGACTAAAACAACATGTAGAATCGTTCCATAATTACTTAGAAGAAGCCTTCAACCAAGGTGAATCCGCCATTGATTTGGTTCATGCCCGCAGTGATTACTTAGATGCCCTACTAACGCGTTTGTGGAAAGAGTATCAATTTGACCAACAACCAAATATGTCTTTAATTGCGGTTGGCGGATATGGTCGACATGAACTTCACCCGTTATCAGATATTGATATTTTAGTCTTAAGCGCTGCGCCCCTCGCTGACCACATTGCCCTGAAGGTTGGGCAATTTATTACACTTTTATGGGATCTAAAATTTGATATTGGCCATAGTGTGCGTTCGTTACAAGAGTGCATCGATGCTGGTATCGCCGATTTAACCGTCGCGACAAACCTGATTGAATCGCGCCTTATTTGTGGGGATATCGCGCTTTTTTTACGCCTACAAAAAACGATTTTCAGTGACAATTTTTGGCCATCAGCCACCTTTTTTGCCGCTAAGCAAGAAGAACAACAAGAACGTCATCAACGCTACCACAGTACCAGCTACAACCTAGAGCCTGATATTAAAAGTAGCCCCGGCGGCTTAAGGGATATCCATACCCTACTTTGGGTCGGTAGGCGCCATTTTGGCGCTACAACCGTTGATGAGATGGTTGGGTTTGGCTTTCTCACTGAGGAAGAGCGTCAAGAGCTGAAAGAGTGCCTTGCCTTTCTATGGAAAATTCGCTTTGCTTTGCATTTAGTCGTCAAACGTTACGACAACCGTCTTTTATTTGATCGTCAATTCAGTGTGGCGCGCTTGCTTGGATATCAAGGCGAAAAAAACCAACCCGTTGAATTAATGATGAAAGATTTTTATCGTGTTACTCGACGTGTTCGTGAACTCAATCAAATGTTATTGCAGCTGTTTGACGATGCCATTCTTGCACTTAACCCAGATGAAAAACCTCGTCCCCTTGATGAGCAATTTCAATTACGTGGCCCATTAATTGATGTCATTGATGATATGCTGTTTATTAAACAGCCCGCAGCCATATTAAAAATGTTCTATTTGATGGCTCGCTACCCAAATATCACAGGAATTTATTCAACCACTTTACGCCAACTACGCTTTGCGAGACGTAATTTGACCGCCCCTTTATGTGAATTACCGGAAGCAAGACAACTATTCATTAAAATATTGCGCCACCCTAGAGCCATTAAAGGCGCATTTGTTCCAATGCATCTACATAGTGTTTTGAGCGCCTATACTCCGCTTTGGAGCAACATTGTCGGGCAAATGCAATTTGACCTTTTTCATGCTTATACTGTCGATGAGCACACCATCCGTGTATTACAAAAAATCGACAGCTTCACTCATGAAGAAAATCGTCGTAACCACCCTCTCTGCGTTAGCGTTTACCCTAAGCTATTACACCCTGAAACCTTGAGACTCGCGGCGCTATTTCACGATATTGCTAAGGGGCGTTCAGGCGATCATTCCGATTTGGGCGCTGAATTTGTGTATGAGTTTGCTTTACAGCATAACTTTCCACAAAAAGAAGCGGAACTGGCGTGTTGGTTAGTTAAAAAGCATTTATTAATGTCGGTCACCGCACAGCGTAGAGATATCCAAGATCCTGATGTGATTAAACAATTCGCTCTGGAAGTCAAAACGGTTCCACGATTGAATTACTTAATGTGTTTAACCGTTGCAGATATTTGCGCAACGAACAGTACCCTATGGAATAGTTGGAAACAGAGCCTGATCCGTGAGCTGTTTCTTTCAACGGAACATCAACTCAATCAAGGTATGCAAAGCACACCTGATTTACGTGAACGTATTCGTCACCATCGTCATCAAGCATTGGCATTACTGCGCCAATCACCCATTAATGAAGAAAAACTGAACAAATTATGGTCTCGGTGCCATGCCGATTATTTTCTACGGCACACTCCATCACAACTGGCTTGGCACGCTTGTCATTTATTAAAACATGATCTTGAGCAGCCTCTTGTATTGATTAGCACACAACCTAAACATGGTGGAACTGAAATTTTCATTTGGTGCCCAGATAAACCTCACCTATTTGCAGCGGTTGCTGGGGAACTTGATAGGCGCAATCTCAGTATTCATAGCGCGCAAATTTTTACCAATAAAGATAATATGGCAATGGATACCTTTGTCGTATTGGAACCTAATGGTGCGCCATTATCGAAAGATAGGTATGAGCAAATCCGTAAAACGTTACTACACGCGGTTCAACAACCAGCTGTACCATTGCCTCAGACACGCATTCTACCTTCAAAACTACGTCACTTTACGGTTCCCACGAAAGTGAATTTTTTACATTCCACCAATGAACGTCGCAGTTATATGGAGTTATTTGCACTCGATCAACCCGGCCTACTCGCCCGAGTCGGTCATGTGCTGGCGCAGATGGAAATTTCACTGCATGGTGCTCGGATCACAACCATTGGCGAAAAGGTAGAGGATTTTTTCGTGCTGGCTGATAAAAATCACAAAGCTCTCGATAAAAAAATGCAACAAGAGTTATCAGAAAGGTTGACAGAAACCCTTAACTCGAAGGATAAATGATAGGCCATAAAGCAATATTATTACTCGTGTTCTTAAAGGGGAAAAACAATCAATGCAGCATTTACAAGCCATCATTGAACAAGCATTTGAAGACAGGGCTGCCATTACACCGTCTACGGTAACACCCGCTGTCCACCAAGCAGTTACAGAAACTATTGCCCTATTAGATAGTGGCAAACTTCGTGTCGCAGAAAAGATCGCTGGCGTTTGGGTCACCCACCAATGGCTGAAAAAAGCCGTATTACTTTCATTCCGCATTCATGACAATCAAGTGATTGATGGTGCTGAAAGCCGTTATTTTGATAAAGTTCCTATGAAGTTTACCGATTATGACCAAGCTCGTTTTGAGCGTGAAGGTTTCCGAGTCGTTCCGCCGGCAGCGGTTCGTCAAGGCGCTTATATTGCCAAAAATAGCGTATTGATGCCTTCTTATGTCAATATCGGTGCCTATGTTGATGAAGGGACAATGGTTGATACATGGGCTACAGTGGGTTCATGCGCTCAAATTGGTAAAAACGTCCATTTATCTGGAGGAGTGGGTATTGGTGGTGTGCTTGAGCCATTACAGGCAAACCCAACGATTATTGAAGATAACTGCTTTATAGGCGCTCGCTCTGAAGTTGTTGAAGGCGTCATTATCGAAGAAGGTTCTGTCATTTCAATGGGAGTTTATCTCGGTCAAAGCACAAAAATTTATGACCGTGAAACGGGTGAAATTCACTACGGGCGTGTACCTGCTGGCTCAGTTGTTGTATCAGGCAACCTGCCATCTAAAGACGGTAGCTATAGCCTTTATTGCGCTGTTATCGTTAAGAAAGTCGATGAAAAAACCCGCGGTAAAGTCGGTATTAACGAGCTATTAAGAAGCATCGATTAATCCTTCCTCCCTATATGGCTAGAGAGAAAAAGACCTCCTCTACCCAATCTAAAAAATGATAGACCTCTTTTTCTTGTGAAGAGGGGTTTGTCAATTTTCTGATTTCGCGCATAATATTAGCTTAGCCATTGTCAGGCTTTTTAGCATATAAACTGTATGATTTTATTTTTTGCCTAGTAAAAGCGCTTATTACCTGCATATTGAAGTATTGTTGACTTTAATATTGGCGTTTTTAATTTATGCCCGAAATAGAATAATATTGTTCCAGTCGACAAGGCTATCGCTCTCTGTGTCTCTACAAATTTTGGTTTCCTATAATTCGGTGAATAACATGTATGATAATCTGAAAAGTTTAGGTATTAGCAATCCTCAAGACATTGATCGTTACACGCTACGCCAAGAAGCAAATAACGACATTTTGAAAATCTATTTTCGCAAAGATAAAGGGGAGTTTTTTGCGAAAAGCGTGAAATTTAAATATCCACGCCAACGCAAAACAGTCGCGGCAGCTGATGGCAGCAACAATTTCAAAGAAATTAACGAAATTAACTCTAATCTTCGCTATGCGATTGAAGAATTAGACCAAATTTGCAAAAACGACACTAATGATATCGACTTGAAACACAAAATTTTGGATGACTTACGCCATCTGGAACATGTCGTATCCAATAAAATTGCTGAAATTGAAGCTGACCTTGAAAAATTAACTCGCAAATAGTTTTTATACGCAAGTTTCAGATCGTTACTGCACCGAGAAATATTTTCACGGTGCAGACATTTACAACAATTCGCCCCAAGACTGAATCCACGGCTTAGCATATTCTTCTGGCACATCTTCTTCCATTGCGTCGATCAACAGCACATCGCCGATTCGCGTTCCTGATTGCTCAGTTAATAACTCATCAAAGCGTGTTCCCGCACCACAAAAGTTGTCATAACTACTGTCACCAAGCGCAATTACGCCGTAACGCAGTTCGGGTTGATAGCCTACAACATCTTGAATTTCATAAAATAATGGAGCTATCGTATCAGGTAAATCGCCTTGTCCTGTTGACGATGTTATGACTAATGCGATCCCTTCACCTGCATTATATTGTTGCCAATCACTCAATGTTGGCTCATCAAAAATAGTGACTTCGTGACCCTGTTGTTCCAATATTTCTTGAGCCGATTCCGCAACTGCTAAGGAGTTTCCATAAACAGTACCTACAAAAATACCAATTTTTGACACGAACACCTCCTATTAACTCAGTACCTACATGGATGGGTTCATCCCACTCATTCCCAGTTTATTAGCCTCATTTTGCCAGCCAAACTGATTTATCAATGACAACCATAACGCATCCCACTGCGCAACAAGTGATAGGCGTTCTCCGGTAATGGGATGATCTAATACTAACTGGGTGGCATGTAACATGAGCCGTGAAACGGCAAAATTTTCGCTGACACCGCGATTTTGACGCAAATCACCATGTTTACTGTCACCAATAATAGGGTGACGAATATGCGACATATGTCGCCTTAATTGATGTTTACGACCTGTTTCAGGTTTTAGCTCTAACAGGCTAAAGCGAGCTGTCGAATAACGCCCTATCGCAACGGGGCATTCTACTCGTGCAATTGGCAGGCAATGCGTAATACATTCCTGCAATGCAGGCTCTTTGGTTGCATGCTTATCTGCAATTTTATCCAATTGTTCAAGCAAGGGATAATCAATGGTTTGTGCTTCTTCAACATAGCCGCGAACCACGGCATGATAAATTTTTTCAATCTGATGTGACTCAAATTGCGTCGCCAACTGCCTCGCGACCTCACTTGAGAGGGCAAACAGTAACACCCCAGACGTCGGCCTATCAAGACGATGAACTGGATATACAAATTGGCCAATTTGATCACGTAAGGTCTGCATGACAAAAACCGTTTCTTTGCTGTCTAACCAGCTACGATGGACCAACATTCCGGCTGGCTTGTTCACCGCGACTATAAACTCATCTTGATAAATAATTTCTAACATCAATGAGTTACCTACCTGATTGGCTGTTAAAAAAACTATCTAACTCACGAAGATGCATAAGTAATAATTGATATTGTTCTTCTTCATCATGCTTATAAGCCTCTTCAAAATAAGGGGCAATAGCAAATGCGCTTGGTAAAACCGCGCCTTGCTCAATGATGGCATATAAACGCGGGATCAAGACCCATTGCAACCATTCAATCGCTTCCATCGTATCAATTGAAAAAGGCTCAGTGCTTTCAAATGCTTCAGGACTTGGCGGTAATTCCCGCCAAAGTGCTTTTGACTTCATTTCTTCTTCAATATGACAAAGCTTTTCAATGATACGTTGTTCAATATTCATATAAAAACTCACTTAATAAACGTAGTCTGAAATATACGGCATATTGCTCATTAATTCTGTCGTAAATATGGGGTGCAACACAATCCCAAATCATCAATCACTATCAAAAGCACAATCACTGTTAATTAAAAATTTACATTTCAAGCCCTTTTGTCAGTTTATTTAAAGTTTATTTATCTATTGTTGTAGTTAATAAGTATATGATTAACGTTTTTTGATTCTCTGAATAAAAAATAGTCAACGATAAATATGGTTTATATATGGGCTTATTGAAGCAGTGGCGTAAACAAAATAAATTTTGGCAATCTATTAATAATAGTTATGTACAGTTAAAACGACAGGTACGTATTGCCAAACTCCCCTCTAAACCTTATCAGCAATTCCAAATGATGTGTGAAAACTACACTTGTGCTCGCATGTCTAAACAATTCGACAATATCCCTGATTTTGCTGAACGCCCTTTAAATAAGTATTTACATCGCGAGTGGAATGGGAAGCAGAAGTTACTCACCGCTAGCCATACCTTAGAGCAGATAGAAAAAACATTCACACTTGAGGCCATTAAAGAGATGTTCTCAACAGAACGTCAAGGTCTTAAAGTTGCAGATATTGAATTAAAATCAGGTGATTATGCACAGTTAAGACTCGTATATTCTCAATATCCTCGAGAGGGTGACCTGACCTTACACCTGCTTAATGAAATGGGTGACGATATCTATTTAATGAGCTTTTCGTTTGGAACGGAAGGGCAACTTTATATTTGCTCTCTGCAAGGACCTTCAACAGAACAGAGCACCGAGCAAGTTAAATCAATTACTAAGCAAATGCATGGCATGCGTCCTAAAAACCTATTGATGTCATCTATTTATGCTGTTGCCGCTTTTTTCCATTGCACATCAATAATGGGTATTTCAAATAACTGCCACATCAAACGTCAGCATCTCAAGTCAAGCTATGACCACTTTTGGCAAGAGTGTAATGGTGTTATTTCCGCTGACGGTTGGTATCATTTGCCTTTAACTGAACCCGTTCGCGATATTGAATCGGTAAAAAGCCAGCATCGCTCCGCATTTCGTAAGCGCGAGGCATTAAGAGAGGCAATGTACCAAAGTGTTTTAGGCTCATTGGCCGCATACTCAGTTTCCTCAAATCGTAATACGAAAACACTCAATTAAAAAAAAGCCAGCCAACAATTGGGTTGACTGGCTTATCTCATGTTTTAAATGGTATACAGCATCCTGCAAAAAACGACTTCCTGCCGTTCGACATCCTGTCTTCTGTAAACAGTTTAGTGAGTCACCTCACTTAGCCATCCTTGACCGCTGTTCTACTGGTAGAAAACGAAAACCCTGTCTTCACACAGCCAATTAAGAATGTATTAAAAACACTAATGAAACAACCTAGTAAAACAAACTAAATAATCGCTGTAAAACTTGAGTTTCTTTAATTGATAGTAACTACATGAAATTAAATATTAAATAATACCGATTTAGATAAATGAAGAAATTTAAAGCGCATTTCCTAATTAATTTGTAAGTTATTTCCTACAAATTCTATCTATAGCTACTTACGCTAATGGCTCTACCACTGGCGATAACTGCTGAATAAAATGGATAAGATCAGATGCCAATACTTGTTTTTCCTTACTGCCAAACTTTTCTAAAATAATTTCCCCTGTTAAATTACATAAAGAAATCATTTCTAAATCGGACTCTAATGTGGCTATAAACAGTGTGGGGGATAGTTTTAAACGCTTCTGGGTCACTAGGTGCCCAATTAAATTTTCTTGTAACCGTATAAAATCATCCTCATTCCACACTTGCACTAGATTCAGCGTATGACCTTGGAACTGCGCTTTCATATCTCCAGCTAATTGAGTTGTGTAAAAAGGATGGATCATCGGCTGTAATTCAATATCGAGTGCAGTCGCCACTTTATTTAAATTTTTATCTTGTAAAGAAAATGATTGAGGCTCCCAATAAACCCAATTTTCACCTGTACGAACGATACAAGGTGAAGGAACCCCATATAGATCGCTAGAAGCAGGCGGTAAGCCTGTTTGTGCCATCCATTTGCTCACATATTGTTCGGTAAACTGAGTCAGTGCTTCAGAGACTGTTATATTCATAATTATTTCATTGTCTAATGATTGGATTTAATTGAAATAGCGGTAATATCACTAATAAGTGATATTATGACAGAAGTTAACCAATGAATGAATTGCTCTTATTTTTAGCTGCTTATAGTAGGTCGCTATCTCAGTAAATGAAGTTTAAGGATCAACATGTCACAATATCAAAATAACCCAGCGCTGGATAAACTGACTCTCGGAAAAAAAACGGCCTATTATGATCAATATGATCCGAGCCTGCTTCAAGCCGTTCCTCGTAGTCTAAATAGAGATCCATTGAATATTCATGCGGGTAACCTCCCCTTTCATGGTGCTGATATTTGGACCTTATATGAGCTTTCTTGGCTAAATAATAAAGGTGTACCGCAAGTGGCTATTGGCTCAGTGCATGTTGATGCGCGAAGTGAGAACTTGATCGAATCAAAAAGCTTCAAGCTCTACCTGAATAGTTTTAACCAAACTCGCTTTGAAACTTGGGAAAATGTGCGAAGCGTTTTGCAAAACGACCTCTGCAATTGTGCTAATGGGGAAGTTAGCGTTACACTCCATAAACTAAATGAATTTTCACAGTGTGCGATTAGCCCATTCGACGGGATCTGTATCGATGAACTCGATATTGAAATTAATCACTATGAATTTAATCGTGATTACCTAACACATTGCACAGAAAATGAACTTGTGGAAGAAACACTGGTTAGCCACTTATTAAAATCAAATTGTTTGATTACTAACCAGCCCGACTGGGGTTCAGTACAAATTCATTATCGTGGCCCTAAGATTAACCGTGAAGCTCTGCTACGTTATTTAGTCTCTTTCCGCCATCATAATGAGTTTCATGAGCAATGTGTCGAACGTATTTTTAATGATATAACGCAATTGTGTAAACCCGAAAAACTCAGTGTTTACGCGCGCTATACTCGCCGAGGTGGTCTCGATATCAACCCATGGCGTAGCAATACACAATTTACGCCCGACGTAGGACGTTTAGCACGGCAATAAGTACTTTAAGTTCATTGTTATATTTTTATATCAAGATCCCTTTGGGATAAAGGAGAGTTACTTGATTACTCATATCAGTCCATTAGGTTACCAAAGCAACAAAAAGCATTAAATATCAATAGCTTAATTTATTATCAGTTCATTTTTCATACTACAAAACACTACATTTCATTCTAAATGAATCAATAAGTTACCCCTTCATTTCGAACGAAAAAGAGGGGTAATTAACCCCTCACCTCTCATTTTTGCGGCACAGTTCGTCACAGTGATATCTGATAACATTACGACCAATATTGATATCGCGCCATTGTCTGACTGCTTATAATTAACTCCAGACTTTATTGGAGGGTTTATGACCAGTACGCAACTTATCTTACTCGCACTTACTTGCATCAATGAAAATAGAGAGCCGTCTCACACTGAACAATCACGTATCTATGTTTTCTATAAAACAGAGATAGATGACAAGGCTATTTCGATCAATGAGTTTATGCTCTTACTTTCTAATTCATCTTTGTACTGCCAGATAGAGCAACCCAAAAGAGCTCCAGTAATTGAGCTCATAGAAAGTTATCTAAGCAGTTCTGCTGATAAATCACACGCAAGAAAGTAGAATAATCATGCACAATCTCGCAAATCTAACTCAGTGAGTAAGAGATTTCCGCGGGGGTATGAGTACAGCAAAGAAGATTAGATGTCTTCCTCGGCTTCAATTTCGGCGTTCTTAGCCTCCTCCGCTTGCCTCTCCGCCTCCTCTTTCGCCAATCGCTCGGCTTCTGCTTGCTTGAGGTTGTAGATAGAGTTCACTGGCATTTCGACACGCATATCTATCCAGCGCGATTCAGGAACGTCACACGGCTCATAGTTTTCGTAGTAAACAGGGTTGCCGTCTTCATCAAGGTGCTTAATGCGCTTGTTCTGAAAACGCTCCGGTAGGTCAGCGTTCTGTTGATGAAAGACAAAAACTTCAATATCACCATCAGGTCTCACCTCATAATCAATAAGCACCATGTTTTTACCGTTATGGTCTTGAGGAATGACAAAGCCGTTATTGATACCCCATGCACCGTCCGAGTTAAAACCGACAACGCCTTTAATCAGGTAATGACCGACACCAAGGTGCTCCATTTCAACGCCTTCTGACTCTTCGTTAAGCTCAATGTGATCAGCAAATAATTTCACAACAGGGGACGCGGCTTTTAAATTACCGTTAGAGTCTTTAGTAGTGTTTTTGTCAGTGTAGGCTTTCCACGGCGAATAAAATTGACTTTTATTATCCGCGTTTTTATACGCGGTTCTGCCGAATATGCTTACATCCGTTATTAGCAACTGCCCTTGTGCGGAGGCGCCAGTCGGGTCATTCCATCCCCTTACTGTTAGTAGCGTACCTAGGGTATACTCTGACGAGCCAGCACCATAATCTTTGAGTGAACAAATGCCAGCTGAAACACCTATAGGAAAGTCTTCTGCTATGTTGACATTCGCCCCACTTCTATCTGATCTTGCTTCCATCCTGCCGTAGTGAGCAAATCCACCATAGCCTTCAAAACCAGTTGGTTTGTAATAGTCTAGGTCAGTTAAAACAATCCCGTTCTTGCGTTTTAAAACAGCCTGATTTTGGCTTTTCCCATCCTTATCTCTATATATAAAATAAACCATGTCATTACCTCTGCCCGCTTCAATTCTTACTGAATCATTGTCGGGAAGAGTTAATGTCACACCAGGCCATGGAGAATCTTTTATTTCAAGTGATTCTTTTACTGATAATCGACCTGACAGAGCACCACCTGTTTTATCAAACTTCCCATCTAGCTGCTTATCCATTTCTTTCGCCGTTCTCAGCTGCTGTGTTGTGCCGTCTGGCAACGTCACTGTAATCGTACCGCTTTCTGTCGCCCATCGATTTAAGATATCGCTGAACTGCACATTCGAAACGTTCATTGCTACGATTTTATTTGCTGCATCTGAAACGGAATTCACCATCGTTGTCAGTATTTGATACGGCGCATTGCTTACCGATGCAGGCACAGGGAAACTCAGTGTTATCTCTGTGTTGCTCTGAATAGACGCAATGCTGTTGATATAAATCGTTGCGCCATTTTGAATTAAAATAACCTGCTCTGCGGATACTCGCGAGTTGTTATCTTCCCACTTAGTACCTACTCCCACTAACTTTGTGCTGTTTGCTGTCGTTGTGACTGTTCCTGCGTTGTACATAATTTTTCCTCGAATTTTAGATACAAAAAAACCGCAATTAAGCGGCTTTTGTTTTGTGGTGATTTTTTATTTAAAGGACGATGGGGCGCTCTTGCATGCTAAGACAAGCGCCGGATGGATTCTTAATGTGCAGTTTGAGTTGTCGCCGCCATTTCCTCTCCCTGTGAGCCGTATCTTTATCACTGTGTCTTTTTGATATTTCGGTATCTTGATATAACAGGATGCGATTGCAGCCCACGTTGTATCTGGACTATTAACTGTTGTTGTGATGACATTTTGGGAAACTCCATTTGCAAAAACTGAAATTTCAAAGGGTCTATTGATTGCTGGCTCCCTGTGCTCAGATGAAAAATGCATTGTCGGCATAATCAAATCGACATCATACGGCATGTTTCCTACGTAGATTATTGATGTTTCTATAGACATAACAGATTGTTTAATGAAATACTTTGACACCCCTTCGTATAAAACCCCCGTTGCAACATCCCCGATGAATTTTTCAGCGTGGACAGTTCCCCTGAAGTCACCATCAGTTGCATAAATCTTGCCAGTTATTTCTGCATCATTTGCAATCAACTTCCCGTTTTCAAAGTCCAGCATGAGACCTTTTTTAGCTGAAGGATCCCAATTTTTGGATTTGATAGTCGAACCGATTAACAGCTTTTCAATGGTCGCTTGATTAATAAACGCTTCATTAATAAAGACCTGTCCATTTTCAACAAAGAAAACTGGCTCTAACTTGCCGCTTGCGGGATTGAAAATGCCGAACGTGTCAGCACTGAAGCCGATTTGTGTGTCCACCTTGCCGTTTCTTACTTCCGCTCCCATCATGAATTTCGCATCGTAATATTGATTGTTCCAGTTGATGCCGGTTTTGATAGTGTAAATTGCCGAGCCATTGCCGTTGTGGTCAAAAATGGTTTGCCCACGTTGCTCAATCGCTGCTTTATTCTCTCCAATTTCAGACTTGATAAGCTCGTTAATTTCAGCTTGTGACCTCTCATTATCTGATACAGTTTTCTTGAGAGTCGTAATGCTTGAGTTTACATCATTGAATTGCGCTTCAATTTTCTCAAATGACTGTGCGAATGCCTGAAACTTATCGGCTGTTACTGTATCTAAACGAGTAATTGACGCTTTAATTCTCAGTTGCTCAATTGCTTGATTTCCAACCTCCGCTGTCAGCTGCATCCCCATTTCTGCTAGTGAACTTTCAGCATTAGCAAGTGAGCGTGATAACTGATTAATTAACGCTTCATTATCAGTAAATCGAGATTCGGCGGTCTCAATATGTTTCGTTTGAGTTTCATCAACTTTAGCTATCGCCTCTGATTGGTCTGTAATACGAGCATCCATCGGCCCTAACTTGTCATCAACTTGCTTAATCTCAGCTTTGACTTGCGATATGTCTTTTGCCGTTGACTTTTCAAGTGTTGACACTGATTCTTGCACTTTTAGAACAGCCGATGAGGTTTGCTCGTAGTCGGTTTTAACTTGCTGCTGCCAGCGTGCTAGCGCCTCCTGGTCTGAAATTCGCACTTGCTCAAGACGGAATATTTCAGACCTGCGAGTACCTTCCTCTTCTAGTAAGCGAAATGAGACTTGATTCAACATCACAGTGTTGTTAAGTGTCGCTTCTGCCGCTTGCTCAAGTTGCAGCTGAACATTGGATTGATTAAAGTCAATCTGCTCTTGCAGTTTCTGGCCAGCTTCGTTGGTGAGGAAGGTGTCGCCCAGCTCGTCGATCACCTCCGCAATAACATTATCTGGTTTTCCTGTAGCTTCTACAAAATCAGATACACCGAAAGGATTTATAGAACGGATATAAAACCAATAATCTTGACCTTCTTTAAGCCCATCCTTGATCCAAAATGAACCTCTCCCTAATCTCTTGGTTTTAGTCTCAATATCGGCAACATTACTTACTCTTTGCTCGCTTCCCCAAAACTCAAACACTGTATTAATTGAGTTGTCAGTTGAAATATACGGTGTTGCTTTTAGTGCAAAGTGCATTGAGTCGATTTGAATATGAGTAGGTTTTGGTGGTGCGCCTATATTCATTTCAATTTGAGATTCTGCGCCCTTCATCCCATTAATTATTTTAGCTTTAACGCCGACAAAATAATTTCCAGCATTCAATCCGAAGAAATTATAGCTAAATAGGTCTGTTTCATCTTCAAACACAACGTTGCCGTTGTTGCTATACACTCGAACCTCGAATGATAAATCTTTTGTAACTGTTGATGATTCCCATGCAACCGTGGTCTGTACCGTTGGGCTATTGACGCTAATTACACGCAAGCGCTCAATTGATGGTGCACGATAGCCATTAATAGTATTCGTAGGTTGATCAAACACAGCCCCTTCATCAACAATCGCTTGTTTATTCGGGTTATGCTCTGCTGCTGATATTTTATATTTGCCATTACCCTCTTCTTCTTTCACACTCGTGATGCGATAGAGCTTTGTTTTAAGATTTTTGGCCGAAATAACAAAAGGGGAATGTTCTTTGAAATATTCAGGCTCTGACAGTAAGTGAATTTTATTTCCATCAATGTAATCAACATCGAATTTAACAGGTTTACCGTGCGCCCCCATCATAGAGAACGTAATTGATTGTTCGTTAATTTCAATCGGCGCATCAACGGCAATAATGCGTTTATTCCTTGAAATTACGCGCCCACTAACTCGTGTGCCTATGTGCTGATTATCGGCGATTTCGACAATATCACACGGCATAAATGAGATAGCATCACGAGCCATTGAAAACGAGATTCGCCCAGTTTCTCTTAAGGAAGTCTCAAGCAGCCACTTACCGACTCGATAAGCTTGGCCTCGGCTTGTGCATCCGAAAGCTTCTATTGTCGTCTCTTTGTATCCGTCATTCGCAATCGATACATCATCTGCAACATATTCTTTTGATGTCTCCCACCCGTTATTGGGGTCAACCCACGATACAATCACGGCATTGTAGCGCTCGTCACTCGGCGTTGAGTTTCGAGTAAACTTACCATCAATAACATTTGAATTAGTGATAAGTGCTACTGGGTCTGATGGCATATCGATAAGCATTGAAAAATAAGACCCATCCCAGACTGAGGAGCCTCGAAGTGACGAGGCTATTTTATCTAAGATAACCTTGGCTTTTTCTTGGCTTGTTAGATATGCGTTGAGCGTAAACCTTGGTTCTTTTCCACCATGACCATCATTGACAAGCTGATCGCAAAACTGAGAAAGTGCATATAATCGACCATCATCGATATCAACAAAGCCAACTCTTTTTGCAAGCCCATATCGATTATTTTTTATCAGTGCTCGATAAAGCCAAGCAGGGTTGTTAGTCCATGCTTGCTTGAAACCGCCAAGCCAAACTCCGTTATAGGTGCGATTGATTGGGTCATAGTTATCGGGCACATCAACAATCAACCCTCTGTAGTGATAATTGCGCGTGGGAGTATCTTTAAACTGGTCTCTGTCGATAACAACGCCGACAATAGCCGAGAATGGATATGATAGCCGATCATCTGTTATTTCAGTGTAGCTATTCCAAATAGTGCCGTTTTGCAATGAATCTGAGTTACTGTCTTCGGTAATCCTTCGCACTCGCAAATCAAAAGGCTTTTGCTCTGGTGCTTCAATAATGTGAGCTTCTAAATACTCTCCTGATATTTTATTGGGGCCTATCGTGACGATTTTTTGTGTGACATACCCACCGTTACCCGACTTAACTTCAATCGCCATCTGTACGGAACTGTTTTCCTGATTACCGCTTGAGTCTGTTTTAACTAAGCTACTGACACCGATATTTAATCGAACTCTGTCAACTTCTTGATTCGTTATCGTTCTAACTAGTGGTGTCTCTTTTGTTACCGCATTGTTAACCATTACGGTAGATTCTAAGTAATCAAAACCATTTATCGGCTCTTGATACTCGCTTCCGTTTCGCCACGCAGCAGCAACGCCATTGATGCTAATATCGCCATTCTTATTCGTAACGGGCGTCTTATTGAGCATGATTGATGACATATGCTCTGTATCAACTGGCCCATATATTGGCCCTTCTGATATCAAATCAAGCACACGTAAAAATTGCTTTGACTTTAAATTATCATTAAGGAGTATAGGAGTTTTTGCTTTACCGCCGCCTGACGACATAGTGACCTCAACTTATTGAAATATCCCAATCTTGGTTGTTTGATGTATCGATACCCAGCGATATCACGTTACTTCCCACCACCATTTCCCCCAGTAAAATAGGTACTGGCCTACCTTGACCAACAAGGTTTTCAGCGCTGGAAAATGAGTTGTTTGTTATCTTGTCTGACTGTGCGTCAGTAGATGATGGTTTGTTAGGTGTTTTGAATAATGTATAAAGTGACAAAGCAATAGAAGCTGCGACAAGTCCAACAACAACCCACGTTGCGATACCTCCTGCTATAGCCCCTTCCACTACGGGAGTAAACTTAACAATTGTGTTATCGGGTAACGTTCGTTCGAAATGAAAAGATAATTCGTCAGGGTGGACGTTTTGATTGTTAATGCTGATATGCATCTGCGATTGTGTAAACGCTTTTCTAAATTCTATATCTTGACCAAACAATATTCGCAATCCTCGGCTAATACTGTCTGTGCTCATATTGAGGTCGCTAAAATATCTTCGAAGATGCCCTCCGAATTCAAATTTAACCATTTCTCATGTCTCCAAATGGAATGTGTCGTGCGCCAGTGCCCCTGCCGTAGAGCCTCTCTGCGGCTTAAATGCCCCGCGCAATCGTGGTGAATTGCAATGTTGTCACCAAGGTAGACCATGGCGTGGCTTGGATTCGCTCCGTAAAATGGCGAACGAATGATGATATCGAGTGGTTGAATATCCGAGAGTTCGACTTGATAAAAACCATTTTCTGGGAGATTTTTGATATACAAATTTTCATCCCGCAACCACCAGCCGTCAGACCTTTCGAATTCGGGCAAGTCGACGCCACATAAATGATATGCATCTCTAAACAGCGTGTAGCAATCCGTAATTCCATGTTCAAAATGTCTACCAAGGAGATGAGGAACAGGCTCAAATACACGCAATCTATTATCGCTAACAAGCCACCAATCAAGCCCTGTCATGAGTTGCTGTTTTCTGTCTGCGGCAGATAGCCTAAGATTCACTTGAGGGTGGGAATGAAAAACAGCAGTTACCTCTCCTAGCTTTTCAGCCTCCGACCAATCCCCGCCACTAATGCGAAAATGCTTCTCTGGCTCACTGTGCGAGTTTTTACATTTAAACAAATACGAATTATCAATGATCAATCCACACTGCTCTAAATGGCTCTCAGACGCATATTTAATGCACTCATGTTCTAGCATTAACCCACCTTGTTACTATTCGAAAATAGCCCAATCGGTAATACTTCGGGTTTTGGAAAGCGTAGTCGACAACCTGCTTTGGAATGAGAACATCTATCTTTTAGTGGATCTGATGTTGGCTTATCAAACTCATCAGCAACAGGCTTTCCAGTGTAACGACAGCCCTCCCCGCGATAAACCCATGTACAGACATCAGCAAGTATTGTGCGAGCTGGAATAATCGCGATATCACTTTCAGAGGGTGATGCTAAAGCATAAGTAACTTGCTCGGCTGTTTCCTCTGTCATTTCATCAACGATATACCATGACACCGCCTCCAATGTGGGGTTTGCACTTGGGTTGCCATCTTTGAAATTAATTGCATCAAGCGCTGTCGCTGGCACCTGTCGGCGAATTAATTTAGCGCCAACAATGTCGTTAAAGTCACTATTCAAACCTGTCATAAAGCCGAATAGATTACTGACTGTTAACGTTGGTTTTGACGATACCCCTGATATTTTGAACTCAAACCCTTCCGCTTTGATTACATGGGCCTGATATTCTTTCCCCTGCCAAATTAGATTTTCATAATTTTCATTTACGCCACCATAAAAACGAATAATATCCCCACCTAGGTTTTGTAAATTCAACTCAAATAAATCGAGTATCGCTGTAACTCCGGCATCTACAGTGGGAATTATCATTTCTTTCGGGATATTTCTCATCGGGCCACCTCTTCAAACTCTGCCGTTAGTTTGTGAATTATTCCGTTTTTCGAATAGGACCAACTACGGCAAACATAGCGCCCTTGTAGCCCTGTATCGGAAGGTGTCCATAAAAAAGATTCCACCGCCCCTCGCGCCTTCAAAAAAGACCTAACCTCTTTTGCTACATTCGGTTTTCCGCATAGCCCATCGACACCAATAAAAGTTAGTGCGGAATATTTAGAAAGTATGGGATTAATGCCTTTCTGCTGGCGCTGCTCGTAGCCATCACCAAAGGTAACGACGGATACATTGGGGGTTTCTGTGACAGTGAAATCTTTCTGAGGCACCCAATTGAATATTGGGGTCACAACTAGTCTCCTTTAGAACTGATCTAATGTCAGGATTTTCAATAGATAAATTTGGTTTATGGTTAAAGGTCAGCCCTGTGAATTTTACCGAAGGGATGGCTGATTAGCTTCGGTGTGAGGAAATTTAATGACCAAAAAACCAACTGGTATACTTAACAACATTTCAATGGGCACCATCTGTGATACAAAAGAAGATATAGCAGGTGAAGTTACCGCTCTAAAATTAGCCGTTGCTCTTATTTTTAGGCGAATGACAAAGGATGCTCAAGAGGAAATGCTAATTGAAATGCGCCAATTAAAAATGAAAGAATTAAACAAAGTGGCAGATGAATTGGCTCAATTTCAGTTAAAATAGATTATTTGGCTGAGCTATAGATACTAAATTTATGGCAGCTAAAACCAATACTGTTACTAAGTAAAGGTTGATTAACTTCCCGTAATTCACAGCTCATTGCCGCTTGCATGTCAGTGAGCTGTTTTTGTAATTCCTCGATTTGAGCACTTTGCTGCGTTACTCGTGCTGATAACTCACTGATCACTGCTTCTAAATGTTGATTGCTCATAACTACCTCTCTTAATTAACTTAACATTCCACCTACACGTTTTTGGTCTTTTATAACCATCAAGGTTGTGGTTTTCATCATATCTTGCATTCTTTGCATTGTTGCTTCATCTATTCCATTTGTCGTATGAATAGTGAAGTAATTTTCTTGCTGGATTGTTATCCCGCCACCAGAACCGCCGCCGATATCTTTATTCGAAATAACTCGCCCATTGTCACCCGGTATCATGTATTGCTTACCGGAGCTTGTTTTGTAAATCTCTGGCTTGCCATTTTCACCGACTCGGTAATATTTATCCGCTGATACTGGTCCGCCGCTTTCACGCCCTCCACCAAATGCCATGCCCACTGCTTGAGTTCCCATACCAGAAAGCTGACTTCCCATCTGCCCACCGGCCATCGCTGTTTGAAATGCCGTCAATCCAGTTGCCGAGGCCGTACCTAACGTTGCTATAGAGGCCGCAATTGCCGCCGGAGTCCATGCTGCCAATGCTGCCGCGCCTCCTGCTGTTGCTGTTGCGGCTGCTGCCATCGCTGATGCTTTGCCGAGCGTTTGAGATAAAATGAAGTTCTTCACCATCTCAACACCCATCTGAACAAATGAGTTAACCAATGTATTTAATATCGTGCTTCCCATTGAGCGAAGGGCTTCTTCTGCTGACATGCTGCCAGTAATGATCCCTGTAAGAGCATTGGATGCGTTACCGGAAAACGAATCAATAGCGCCTGTGAGCATTTCAAAACCGAGATTTTGCTGTCTCAGTATTTGCCATCCCGCCTCGGTCATCTGCTTGTTGAATTCGTTCTGAGAAGCTGTCCTCAACATTAGATACTGAGCATCTGTCGCCTCTTTTGCAGCAGTAAACTGCTCGTGAGTCATTTGCTGTTTTGCATAAGCCTCTTCAAGTAACGCCTGCTCTTGATTGTGGAAGTTCTCCATCATCACCAGCTTTTTAGCTTGTTCATTTGCTAAAGCTTGGATGGGGTCGAATTTGGCTCGATTTTCTTCGATGTTGTTGACTGTGCTATTGACTTTGATGTCAGTCATTCCCTGCTCAAATGCCTGAGTTGCTTCTCTGCCTAATCGCGTAAACGTTTCTTTATCGATGAATCCCTCATCAAACATACGTCGAATAGTTTTAGCTTCCTCTCCGAATTCACGGGCCAGCTTTAACTCTGGTGTGGCTTCTTGCGCTCTAGTAAAGTCATTAACTTTTTGGGTTAGGTCGTATATTTCAGCTGCTTCCTTTGCCACAGCATCTTTCTGACCTTGAGTCGCTTTTTCACCAAGCTTCTGAATGGCTTCAAATACAGCCATTTCTTTATTTACATCACCAACACCAGAGCTTAGTAACTCAAAGCGTTTTTGTAATGAAGCTAGTTCAGTTTGTTGGCGTTTGATTTCTTCAGAGGCTTTATCTTTCTTACCGCCACTGCTTGTTTTTTTCTTACTGTTCGATATTTGTGTTTGTATCTTATATTGCTCTTTTAATGCCAATATGTATCTGTTAAGAACATCAGGATCATCAATACCAGCTTGAGCTGCTTTAACCGTTGCTAAATACTCAATTGCGGCATCTTTACCTTCTTCCATTTCTATTTTCAAGGCTTGAACATTCTCCTCAACACCTTGAAGCATTAACTCAAACTTATTATTTCTCTCTGCCTCTAACGCATTCCTATAGTTTGAAACTTGAATTTCAGCCTCACTAGCTTGAACGCCCGAATCTATTAGCTTTTTCTCCAAGGCATCTAATGCCATTTCCATTTTTGCTGCTTCTGGTGACCCAAGAGCAATAGTTTTAGCGAGCAACTTATTTGATTCAATTGTATTTTTTGTTGCTTCATTAAAAATATTAATTGCTTCTACGCGCTCAGGCTCAATACCTTTTCTATCCTTAAACACCTGATTAGATTTTCGCTGCTGAGCTTCTTGTTCTCTTATTTTTTTTGTGCCTTCCTCTATTAGCAAATTGACTTTGCCTAATTCATTAGTGGCCCATTCTATTGACTTACTAATGTTAAAGTTTGGCTCTTTTTTACTCATCCTCTCAAGGGAGCTTTCTAAATTTTTAGCTTCTTCTACACTTTTTGCTAATTCCTCTTTCGTTTTGGCGATCCTGATGCCAAGCTCCCTAGAGACAACCTCTGCCTGTTTAGATGTTAATGAGTCTATTTTCTTGATCATCTCATCTATTTTAGCGTTATATTCTTTTAATGCAGTGTCGTCCGTCATGGCTTCATATAAAGCATAAACTCCTGCTGCCGCTAGAAGAAATAATCCTGCTGGCCCACCTAATAATGCCATTACACCACGAAGGCCATTCATTGCCATTGTTTGAGCTTGAGTCGCGAGCGTTGCCTTTGCCGTAGCAGCTGCAACAGCTTCATTCGTAGCAGTTAATGTTGCTTTTGCCTTTTGTTCTAATGCAGTAGCTGCTGCAACTTTTGCGCTTGCAGCCATCTCTGCTTCCTTGGCTTTTTGTAAGGCTAATGAAGCTGCCGCTTGTTCTTTATCGATCTGATTCCCGATGGCTTGCATTTTCTTTTCTGTAGCCATCATTTTATTTCTTGCAGTAACTACCGCTTGATAGTTTTCTGCTTTAGGTGCTATTTGGTATGTTGACTCGGCATCTTTTAATAATTCTCTTTGAATTTTAACTTGTTGCTGTAACTGCCCATATTGTTTTTCCAATGAAACAGTTAAGCTGTCCGCTGCTGCTACTTTTTGTTTAGCCGCTTCAATTGCTGATTGTGCTGCCGCCTTTTCTTCTTTGGCATTTAGTACCATTTGTGCCGCTGATGCCTGATAGGTTTCAGCTTGTTTCTTATTGGCTTCAGCATTTGCTAACTCAGCCTGAGTTGCTTCTATTGCAGCTTTTGTATGGCTGATTAGTGATGCCGTGGCACTACCTACATTACTAACATATCCAGCACCTAATTGACTAGATACAGTGCTCAACACCCCTGTAAATCTATTATGTGATTGCATAGCTTTATCAGTTGCCGCTGAATTAGCCCCTATCTTTCCAGACAATTGAGCCATGTCACGAGATAGCTTATTTATTTCTGGCATCTTCATGGCTGTAGCCACTTGGGATGCGGTTTTATCTAGTCTATTTAAGGAGTCAGTGGCTTTATCTGTGCTTTTCTCTACGCTGTCCATTACTTTGTTAACTTGCTTCTCACCGACAAGCAATTCTTTAATATCCATGCTTACATCGTAGTGGATACCACCTGCTGATTGGCTTTCTGACATAATTATTTTCCTCTAGAAAAAAGAAAGCCCCGTCAATTTGACAGGGCCTATGCATAAAATGGGTTTGTTTTTAGTACTTATAACCTTTCTGTCGGCAAAATTTATTAACCGACTCAACACTTAAGTTATCCGTTGCGTCACTAACTGTTATTGGTGCTACCACAAATACGCGCTCACCTTTATCATTTACTGTGTCAACGATAAATACATTGAATGGTGTAAATCCAGCATATGCACCATATGAATTCTTCGAGTTAACCATCCCGCAATACACTCCAGACTTACCTTCATAAATTAATTTATTGTGTTTGAAGTCTGCCGTGTATGGGTCTTTAAGCTTTTCCTTTACTGTCTTTTCAATCTCTTTTTTCTCGTTATCAGTTAAATCTCGTTCGATTACCTGATTAGAATATGCATTAAAACCTACCACTAAAATAAACAAGCCAATCAATGCTTTTTTCATCCTTAGTACCTTTTTGCTATTTTTGGCAACTATAAACACTAACCAGTGCAAATTGAAGCAATTCTGATGCTTATTGTTTATTACTACCAGAACCCCAACCCTCGGCGCTGATCTTTCTAGTTATCTCATCAAGCCTCTGTTGGTTACCATTTTTCCTCAAAATAACGCACATTTGATTGAATGCATAATGGCTAGGATAGTAAAAATCACTAGCTGGCGATGGCTTTCCAAATATGGTGTGATACTCGTCGCACTCTCTTTCATGCTTGTTTTTCATTGAACGCATAACTAGTCCAGATATTGAAATCGCCATATCGCATAGCTCTATAGCTTTATCAAGGCAATCTTTCTTCTCTCTGTTCTTATATTGTTTCTTTATTTCTTCTTGAAGATCAAAGTGAAGCTTTATTATCTCATCATCGCTAAGATTATGTATTTTATCTACTTTACTCTTGTATTTACTCATGGAGAACTCCTAATAAATTAATGCTTACAGCAATTTATCAAAACCTAACCATCACCAGAATTTATACCAAGGTTTTTTACTTTTTGTCATGCTAATGCCATCAATGTCATTTCTTTGGCTATTTGCCAGTAATAAGCAATAAGCATTGCCTATTTCATTGGTTAACTCGGTTTCAAATTCTCTATTCACATCTGGCAGGCCTGTTTTAGCATGCACTAATTCATGGACAAGAGTTCCACTAAACATAGAAAGTGATTTTAATGTTTTCCGTGACATTACAATGCAATTTGAATTAGGGTCCCAACATCCCAACGTTTCTCTCATTGTCATATCATCGAGTCGCATGGCATCAGAAAGCTTTATATCAACAACGTAGCTAGGTAGACCACCAAATAATCTTACTATTTCATCTTTAAATTGATAAATATCTCGCTCCTCTCCAGAGAGAGCGGACTCATTGATAAATTTAAATATAAAGCTATCGTTATATGCTTGTTTGAAATTATCGATATCGTTAATTGCATTCCCATCTATATCTTGAGAGTCTGCAATTCGCGCTCTTAAATTATGAGGAATAGTTACTATTCGAACACCATTTGTTCTAGCCTCATCAATCAGCGAACCATGCAACATCCCCTCTTCTGATGTAACAAACATCACATTTCCTGATGAGTTCAAAATCGATACGGCATGCTCTTGTACATCAATCCATGATAACTCATCATGCATTGTTCCATACTCATAGCCAGACATATCATCAGCAAGCTTATCGATTACGATTTCGTTTTTAGACGATAACAGAATTCTTTTTACCGTGTCGGTGTAAGCACTACGGCCAACATTAGTTCTTTCCCTGTTAATTGATTTTTTTAGTTGAGCATTTAGGCGTGTGATATTATATGAAAACAAAAAGTTTTCTTCTCTAGCAACTAGCACGCCATTTATATAAATTTTCCCTTCACCATCACTATTTTCAATAACCTGACCATATCCAGTGGTGTCTATAATCTTGGCGCCACTGAAATTAAGGAAAAGCAATTTAGCTTCCTCTACTTCATTGTCATCAATGTTACTTAACTTAACCTCTGTACCAACGAAATCAGCATCTAGAGGTTCCTCAATGATCGCATGCAGTGTGGTTATATCGCCAAATCCTTGCTTGGTCATTTTTGTTGTTTTTATAATGCCATGCTTTGACTTTATTAAACATTCAACACCATGTCTCTCAAACGTTGCCAAAGCATCCTTCAGGCCTATACCGAATCGACCAATAACATTTTGAGCATTAAGTTTCTCTTGATTCTCATTTTGGGTTAAGTGGGTGTAAGTAATGCCTCTACCAAAATCCCTGATAACCCAGCCATTGTCAGATTTCAATATTTGGACTTCTTCAGTTTCAGTTAGTGCTTGCTCATCCAAGGCATTAGCGATAATTTCTCGCACTGCATGCCTAACTTCCCAGTTCTCTAATATCTTTTCTATATTTAAATCAAAAGCTTTTGTAGTCATGATTTACCCTCATACATCTTCTTGACGGTTTCCATGAATAGCTCTTTGAATTTATCTGATTCTAAGTTGGCAAGTTCGTCTATGTTCTTCGGTTTTCTTTCTTCGTCTACTGCCGCCTGTAAAATCATGACCATTTCGGAATTAAGTGACCTGCCGTTTTTCTTGGCTCTTTCTGCCAGCTTTTCTTTTAGGCTATCAGGCATCCGTAGGCTGTATGGGATGATATCTCTTATTCGTGACATTTTACTTTTCTCATAACACCACATTGATATCACAATATATCCAAATAAACTTTGACAATATAGGATTACGTTGATACCTTTGTGACATCACTTTAACTCACAACAAACAAAGGATGTACTATGAACTGTCATAAGAAAACAAGCAAACTTCAGCTTAGACTAACCGAAACGCTAAAAAGTAAGGTAGTAGAGTATTCAGAAAAAGATGGAATCTCACAGAATTCAATACTTAATCAAGCAGTAGCTTGGTATGTGAAAGAAAGAGAGAAAAGTGCTAACTAAAACAGCGAAGCCCCAACTACTTGCGATAGTCAGGGCTTCTATTTTGTCAGAGTCTTAGGAGAAACCGACATGAATAATGTATCAAATATTAATGAGACCAGCAATTCGGTAAAATCTATGCCGTTGATTGCTCACTCAGGCGCTCCCGTGATCACCACTGATATGCTAGCCGATGTATACGGAACAGAGGTGATTAATATTCAAGTTAACCACTCTAGAAATAAAAATAGATTCATTGAAGGAAAACATTTTTATAAGCTAACAGGCTCTATTTTAAAGGAATTCAAGAACTGGCTTACTAAAAGTAAGTTAGTTTACAAAGGCTCAGAAATCATTAGTAAGCACGCGAAAAGCATTATACTTTGGACTGAGCGCGGCGCCGCTCGTCACGCCAAAATGCTAGACACCGATAACGCATGGGATGTTTTCGAAGCGCTAGAAGATTTCTATTTTGCTAAGAAAGAAGATGCTCAACAAAAAATTAACCTCCGCCAATCAACAGCAAAAGAACTCACTCCGCTACGTCAAACAGCCGAGCGTTTAATTGCTACAGGTGTTGGTAATATTTACCCTGATATCTGGAAGCATGTTCACAAAGAGTTCGGCGTTGACCACATCAACGAGCTACTACCTGAGCAGATACCGCAAGCCATTTCATTTCTTGATGCGCTTGAAGGCGAATACATTCCTAAACAACAATTACCACAAGTTGGACTTGAAAGCCTTGCGATGCCAATGTCATTCTTTGATGAATATGATTGGCTGTTTGAAGAAGAAAACATCAGCAAGAAAGAGGCTCTATCTCATGCAGATGCTTACCCTCGCTGCATGCTGAAAACTGCGCCTGAATATCCAAACCCTGTGGGTGTTCTGCTAAATAAATTGCAATCGGCAGGTGTTGATGTATCAGCTGCTCAAATTCAACTAAGAGCATTACGCAATCACCTGAGAGCCACAATCATGCAGCTTGAGATGGCAAATAGATCAGATTTAAAGATGCTGCTAAATAATACTAATGTCGTTTATAAACATCTTAAAGCTATACGTGAAGAGTGGAGAAACACCCTTTCACCTGCAATAGAGAAACTAAACCCAGAGCTTGAGTCTCATATTACTAGTAGATTAGCTGACGCCCAAGGAGCTACCTATAGCAATCTTTGCCATCTACAGAAACATGATAGCACCAAAGCAATCAAATAGATGACAGGGCAAGGAAGCCCTTTCTCATCCTACCCTCACCTCAGTTTTTTATCAGTCTAGTTTCTTAGTGCCGCAATTGGGAGCAAATTAAAATAGTAATTTTGCAATGGTGATTCCTGCACCAAGAACCACAAATATTGTCGCCATGAGCCATTTTGTTTGCGTTGATATTGCCTTCTGGACTTCAGTTTTGATTATTTCAATATCTTGCTTAGTGGCATAATTAGACTTAATGACCTCAATGTCAGATTTTAAGGTTCTTATATCACTTTTGCTAGTTTCCATATCTGATTTAATACTAGCGAGAGTTGATTTCATATGACTTACATTATCCTCTAACTCTATTATTTGTGATTTTTTATTAAAGTCATCGTCACTAAATATTTGCGAATCAGTTTTATTTGGCTCTGTTCCCGCAATGTTATCCCTATTAATTTTCTTAGTTTCACTATCCATTGCATGGTACCAAGATAATAACAAGATAAATATTACGCTTGATATGCAAATATTATAAAAGATATTGTTTTCAATGTACTCTGGTAGTTTAAACATTGTAGACAGACCTATCAGTGTTAACATATCACTGCCGATCACCACAAATAACCATCCGTCGCCTTTCTTTTTGGCCTGTATTATCGAAATTTTTGAGAGAAAATAAAATAAAACAATTACACCAAATAATATAACCTTACCAATGCCGCTCTCAAAAGGTACTAAAACATAATTAGAAATCACGCCAATGATAATAGAGAAAACAAATATTAAAGCTAAAATAAACTTCTTCATCCCATCACCTATTTGTATTATTAATTTCCCTTATGATAGCCTGAGGTTGCCGCAAAACAAAGCAAAAGACCTCAGTTAAGAGGCGTGGTGTGTGATCTGGATTGCAAGCCCAAGGGCGGGCTATTTTGTTTAAAATTGCTCTAATTCAGCTAATTCTTTAAGTGATAAAGAATGAAAATGAGATTCAGCCATATCTGACAATACTGGAAGCAACGCATCCGAACGGGCATGTGCATCAGGAGTTATGATTGCCAGAATTTGGTAATAGTCATCGTACATACAGTGCTTACAAAACACCAAGAAGTTATCGCTCACTCTAACAGCCTGTCGAGTTTCGCCACCCCAAGGTTTTTCATTTGGCGTTCTTATATGAATCTTTTCAATAAATGACTGACGCGCTATGGCACTATTCCTAAAATCAGCAAATTTACCCACATACCCAGAGAGGGATACCCCATTAAGAGCTGCTGATAGCTTAGCCGCATACTTCCGATAAATACCGTTATCTTTATATCTAGGCGTGATTGTCACTATTGGCATTGCAAGTTACCAGCAAGCAGATCTCGATTAAATTCAGCAATTGAGGAATTAAATAAGGCTATATCCTCGTCGCTAAACCCATCCTCCTCTACCATTGCAGGCAACTGGTTAATATGTTGGTTAAATTGTCGATATATTGCTTGCATATGGTTTCTTAATGCAGACATTTTAAGAATAACTTCTTTAAAGTAACCATCAGCTATGCTTTCAAATGGATGAAAAGCCTTGGTAGTTTTAGCAATGCTATACATTGCCTCAATCATCATAACTGCATTATTACCATGCTTAATCACCCGCTCCAACTCATGCATTACATCTTCTGGGTTATTACCTGCATGTTTTTTTATGTCATCTTTTGTTGGGTCATCAAGTAAAGCTATTACTTCATCGATTGAAGCTACAAGGGTTGTTAGCACGGTCTTGCCATCAACAATTAAATCCATAATTTCATCTGGCGATACATCACCCTTTGCCTTTTTATCGACAATAGTAGCTATAGACATAGCCAAATTAGCCAAGCCTGAATCCACATCTTTTTTATCTGTTGGATTTGATAGCATTGCCATCATAATAGCCTCTGAAATCATGGTTTATTGCCTCATAGATACAAATGTGCATACAAATTATACATCATTTCAAACTAAAGCACATACATTCATCACAATCCCAAGGACGTGCTATCAATCCGTCGATTCGCCGGAATTAATTAATATCAATAAGTTACACAAGATAAGTTTTGCAACTTTTTTGTAAAACTCTTTAGGAGTCGCTCAATATTTAAACTACAAAACTTTTGTAGTTACCTACAATTATTTTGTAGGTCGTTCATTCCAATTTAGAACAATCAAACAATATCAATAATTTGAGATATTCAGACAACAAAAAACCCACCGGAGTGGGTTAGTTTGAAGCCTTACTCTATTATTTCTCTTAGCAAAATCTCTGTTGGTTTATATTCATTATTTTTCAACGTGGAAATTACTGTTATATCGCCGCGAAATGAAAGCCTTCCAGATAAAGATTCGGCTGATACATTCGGGTCTAGTACTAATTTAACCCTTCTATCTATGATACCCGGCACAACAGCAGCCCATCCTTTAGAGGGATTATCTAGATCTAGTGCTCTTATTTGAACATCAACGTCAGGGTAATCTCTAACTTGCGTCAACGGGTCAATGGATACTGAAGTTGGAGCTTGTCGGATTGTTTCTGGCGGAATAGATATAGTTTGCTGCCCAGTACCAATAATAAGTGAAGCATTTTCATCTGTTCTGGCTGGTGAAATTACTTTTACAGCACCTTCAGCCAATGATTTCGGATTCTTTACAGAGGTTTCAATAACTGATTTTAATCCTTCTGGTGTCAAATTTGCAGCGCCTGCACCAATATTAATAATCGTATTGTTGTTTGCCTCAAAGTGACTTACCTTGTCTGGACTCATGGCTGCACTAGCAAGATATAATCCATATCCCACCATTCCGGATACAACCGCAAAAACAAGTGTATTTCTCACGGCTCCTTCTCCTATCACGGCGTGACATTTTTCCACAAACTTATCCAGTTTTTCTTGCGACCCAAATAATAACTTAATTACTAGGTCTTCGTATAGACTGCCAGATCGCAATAATTCAACTTCAAGCTCTACTCCGTCAATTTCACAATCAGTCAAATTTGCAAATACTTCGCGCGACTGTTTTGCTATAGCTTCCCAGCCTTGTAAAGATTTGATTATCTCTTTTACACTTACTGGATTTTCAGTTGAATAATAGAATTTCTCCTTAAAACTTAACGACAATACCTCAGCCATGCATTGACATCCTTTGAGTAGAGTATATTAATTTTTTTTACATAATATCAATATTACTTAAGGATGGTTATCTGGTAATTTGATCAGTGATGAGTGTTAAAAGGAAAACTTAGCGCTTTCAGAAAACGAATAAAGGACCAAACGTCATCAGGTTAGTAGCAGCCCCATTTCCTTTGTACGGATATTTGACTTAATTAAATTCACGTCTAATATTTGTTCTGCTCAATAACGAGCATTACAAGGAGTTTTTATTATGGGTAAAAAACCCGGTGAAAACACAGGTAAAGATGGCGGTATCTATCGAGAAGTTGGACCTCGTGGCGGTTTAAAAAACAATTATGCCACAGTGAGAGACAACGAAAAGCTACCACCAACAACGCAATCAGGTAACACATGGGTTCTTGAAAAAAGAACACCAAACAGTAAGCGTCCTTAACCTGTTGTAATAATTAAAGCCGGCCTACGTCGGCTTTTTTGGGTTTAACACAGAAATCCACCATCCTACTAATAAGATGACAAAATGTTTCATTCGCGGCTCCTGTTTCAACGCTCACACCGACGCGGTGACAAATGTCGAACGCTATATGTGCGCATTCGTGAGCTAGAGTAGATAATTTACCGTTAAACACACCAATAATATGGAGTACACACTGAGTGTTAGTAACTGTATGACTTGCACCGTTAACAAAACTATCCCCACCATCAATGCCTAGTTTTTCATGTAGAGAGCGCCAATCATCCCAAGAGCCACAATAGATAATATATCCAGATTCAAATAAAGGTACCTTCATATGTCGATACTGCCTTAGGATTTTATTCATATTCTTACCTTTACTATAAAACATCTCAACCCTAATAATTGGCTACTTACCTCTTCCCACTCACCAACCGACGCTTACCACTGATCAGCTCATCATTGCGCTGGTCATCAGCTTTCATGATCTCGTCGTATTCTTCGCGCGTGAAACCCTTCCCGTCTGGATATTTAGCTTTTAGCATCATGACGAACTCGGTCATTGTTAATTGCTCAGCTTCCTCGCGATTCACACCGAAATGAGCACGAGCAGCGGTAATATATTCGATAGCATTAAAGCTATCAGTAAATTCGTTTTTACCTTCGTTACGCTGAAGCTTTCTAACTTTGGCCTTACCGATAATGCCGTGGGTCATTAACTCACGAGCTAACACGATGATATCTGTAATTGGCACCTTACCCATTTTATAGATGACACCATTTTTACTGGGCTTCCACTCGCCTATAAGCTCATCGCAATCATCATTACAACAAGCTTGCATTATCATCATTGAAGTTGATAAAACACTACGCCCATACGTTGGCTTTTTTAATGCTTTTAACAGCCAATCAGGAACTGTACCATAAGCTTGTATAGCGCGAGCAATTAACACCTGAACTTCTGCGCCACTTAGCAAAGTAAATGCGTTAACAATCTGCTCTGGCGTCCCTATTCTCGTCATTGCGTCAAATGATGGCCTAAACAAATAATCTTTATCAGGCGTTGATATCGTAAATTCGCCGTACTCTTTTCTTGCTGTCATGTGCCCCCCCCTGAATATTATCAAGGGCACTCGAAAGCACCCTTTGTAATATTAAGCGGCGGTGACAGTAACTGCGCACTTAGCTGTTTTTGCACCATCTTCTGATGTGACTGTTACGTTCGCTGTTCCTGCCGCAACACCTGTGACAGTAACTACATTCATTAGCTGACTGGCTGTCGCCGTTGCTGGCTTGTCGCTAGCTGCGGTGTATGCCTTATTCGTTGCATCTACTGGTTGAAAACTAACAGTAAAAGTTTTCTTTTCGCCTTCTTTGACACTCAAAGTTGTCGGAGTAACGGAAACACCTTGCACGACAACTTCTTCGCTCAACCACTCCCAAGTATCAGCCGTACTTACTTTTAGCTCACCTTCATACGTTGCCACTTCTTTTGTTGGAAATGCCATCGACCATGAAGTGAACACCATGTAACACTGAATGATATTTTTGCCATCACCATTCAAATCAAGCTGCACCCAATATGACGGCTGGCGACCAGCAATAATCTCGTCAAAGATTTCTTTAGCTAATGCAAATGCTGATTCAGAACCTGCGCTACCAGTGCTTTTGACTTCACCACTAAAACTAATGGTTGGGTCAGCACCAGTAACAACCGATTCTGTTAAGTTACGGATGTCATCAGCATTAGAAGTGATAGCTTCTAAATTTCCATCAAACCCTTTATCTGTCAGCGCACCAAGACGTAAGTAATCGCTTAAACCTGGTGCTTGGTCATCGCAACCACGAGCGACACGTAAAATAGTTGCACCACCAATTGATAAGCCTTTCTTAGGGCAGTTAGCCATGTTTTACCTCTTTCTATAGAAAATAAAAAAGGCCGCACATTGGCGACCTAGTTTGAGATTTGTTTGTTTATGATAAGCAGCGGAATGAGAGCCTGAATATCGTTCGGTTTTCTGTGGTTACAATTCCTGATGGCAACCCACCCATGTTAAAAACTGAGTTGAGATTACAGTCACTGGGGTTTGCTGCTACATATTTGATAATTTCATCAGCACGAGTTAATGCGGGAATTGGGTTGCTTTGCTCTGATACTAGAATTACATCCACATAGTCATCAGCGCTTAACTCACCAAATCGCCCAGAGCCATCATTAGGTTGAATGACTAAATACTGTTGAGTTTTGGTATTAGCCTTCTCTTCCCACTGCAACCGCTGCACAGTAAAGTCATTTGTTAAGCCACCTCGCTCTAAGTAGTCAAGGAAATCATCAATAATCACAATCTCATTTCCTCCATTATCGCTGCGTCAATCATTTCTCTTGTTTCTTCAAAACCTGAATCAAGGAAAAGCTTTTTAGCTGTTGGGCGCTTAAACTTTTGTACAACCCTAGGGTCATGAACATAAACAGCATAACTAGCACTATAACCAACACGCCCAGTCAATATCGTTCCATTCACTCTAACCGACCGATAGCTTGAGTTGATTAATGTCTTTGTATCGATTGGCGTGTAGATGGCTGCTTGCCTGCCTCCAATATCTAACGCCCTGTGCATAGCCCTTGTCGCTTTATTGGCTGTAATATCACCAACTATCCTAGATAAGGCAGCCCGAGCTTCATTAATACCTCTAACTCTCGTTGCCATATCAAGTCCTTATTTTGTAATCAGGATCTTGCCTAAACATTCGAGCATCAAAGCCATCAACAGCTTTAATTTTTGAGCTATTACCTTCAACTTTCCTTGGGTCTAGAATTGAGCGAGTGTCATTCTGAGCGATGTAATCGCCAACTTCAGGAAGCCTTACAGGCTTACCTTTGTGAAATGATTCGGTGTTGAATACCAAGCGTGAAATAAACTCACCACCGTTAGCATCCATCGCCTTTTCGTTCGTTGCTACCCAGTTGCAATCAATAAGGTATGGAGCGCCGAAAATAATTTCATCACCCCACTTACCTCCCATGCTTACGGGATAAACAGTAGCAACACTCTTGTATGACCAACGTGACATTTTAGCCATATCAACCCCTGAATACGTCGAATTGCACTATTGATAGCGGTTTGCTTATAGGTAGCGCATCAGTGCAACCAGCCGTATCTAAACTTGATAAGAGGTTAGCAAGCTGCTTTCTACCATCATCAAAGTACTGATAGGAGCGAGAAGCGCCTGATGGTGCGTGTTCGGATGTTGTTTTTCTCACATCAGCGGATGACAGCATCAAAACAACAGCATAAAGCTTGATGAGCCTAGCCGTGCTTTCTGGATAGTTTGAAGCGTCAAGACAGTCATCTATTCCATTTGCAATAGTGATAAATGACTCAATAATAAAATCAGGAGCCTCAAAGCCCATTGAATCAAGCAACTCCTGAACCTGTTCGATTGTTATGTCTACAGCCATGAGACCGCCTGAATATTAAAGGGGCAAAAGCCCCCTATTGTTTACCAGTCTTATTTGCCGCCTTAAGCGTCAGTTTTTGCCTTCACTGAACGAGTGCTTGCACCATCTGGCTTGCCGCTTAATACCGCTGCGAATGGCACGTTTTTGCGCTCAAACTTACGGGTCCAGTTAGCTGGCTTGGCAATCTCAATGTTTGTTGGTGTTTTGCTTGGGTCCTCCTCTCCTAACCAACTAAAGCCTGCTGGCTGAAGAATGAAGGTCTTACGCTCCCACAACACCTCAGCACCTCCACCATTACCACCAGATGCTTTACGGTCAAGCTCTACTGGTGTATGTGGCGAGCCGCTGCCATAGCCAAATGCCCCGCTACCAAAGAACACTGTCAGGTAACGCCCATCGTCATTCTTCAAGCTGTCATCCATGAAGATTGGCTTACCGAGGTAAGTTTGCAAAATGATGCGCCCTTCAGAATCCCTGATAGTTTCGATTAGGTTTTGCGTGGCCATTTGTTTCATGATGACGGAATGCACGCCAATGGCACTAAACGTATCAGCAGCATCGCCAGCAGTGAATGCTGCATCAATCAAGTTATTAGCTGAGATAATCTCTCCGCCTTCAATAACCATGTCGCTGTCGTTGTTTGCGATATTACTGCCAATAATCCCGCGAGCTGTGCCAATGAGATAGCGCTGCCATTGACGGGTCCAATAAGTACCAAAACGATTACGAATATGAGACATTGGCTCGCTGTTTGCCAACTCAGCCGCTAAATCTGCGACCCCATAGCCTTTGTTAAGATATAAAACGCGAGCTTTCAGGCTTGATTGACTAGCCTTTCCAACCTGTCCGATTTGGTCTGGATCATCGGAGGTTGCATTTGGCGCTTCATTTGCGTCCAAATCATTCCAGTAGTTAATTGTTGCAGTGCCTTGGCTTCCAGAAGCGATAGCATCAAGCTGTGGTAATCGGGTGATAATCCCAGATTCGAATACTGCTGTTTTTTCAGGACTATTCTGTGGCTCAATTGCTTGATAGTAGTCACCACGGAAAATGTCCGATAAACGTGTTGTTGCCATTATTTACTCTCCTAATTATTGCGTTTTTGCGAGGCGTTTGAATTCCTCTGGGTTTTCTTCAAGCAAACGGATTCGCTCGGCCTCTGTGTAGTCTTTCCACGTTTTGCCAGTGCTTTTCCCTGTTGAGTGGTGATGTGTATCTCCTCCCGTGCCTGTGGCCTTGCTACCAATAATTACTGGTGCAAATAACGGGTTACTACGAAACTCTTTTTCTAGATCATCAATAGTGAATGCAGACGGATGCCCCGCCGAATCAACGACTCGCGTTTTGCCTTCTTCTACTGATAAGCGAGATTTAATGTGTGGCATGATTAACGGAGCAGCATCACCAGCCAATTTGGTGGCCAATGTCTGTGCAACGTTATCAACCAAAAGCGTGTGTAGACTTGTATCTTTTTCCTGCAATTGTGCTAATAGCTCGCTTTCACGTGCTTTTAACTTTTCAGCCCAACTTTTTTCTAATGATTCAATGTCACCATTTTTACGAGCCTGTTCTTCAGCTGCCTTCTTTGCAGCTTCTTCAGCTTGTCGGCGTTTCTCTTGCTCTGATTTTTTCTCAGAAAGCAACTCATCAACCTTTTTCTGAAGCCCTGACACATCTGGAATATCAGGCATACCTTCAATTTGAAGCTGGTAATTACCGCCAGACTCTTTGTAAAAAGCCTTTTGCTCATCGGTTAATGCGTCAAATTCTTCTTTCGATAATAAATATTTAAACATCGTCAAACCTCTGGTTTAGATGGCGCGGCCTCTGACCGCAGATAATAAAAAAGGCCACCGAAGTGACCTTGATGATTCAAATAAAACTATTTTTCTGTATCGTGAATTTTCTGTTTGAGCAGATAACCTTCAAGCGCCCAAATTTTATTAACTGCGTTCTGTCTGGCAATTTTGCGACCAATTTCCGCATCGAAATTTTCAGGGCTTGCACAAGCTGACTCACCAGTAACAGTGAAACCATTTTTCAGAACAAGAACGCAAAACGTTAATACATCCAATTGAGATGGTGGGTTAATAATGCGTTCCACCTCACTTAATTTATTAAATTCATCACTTGCTGATAGAGCACCTGCAAAGCCATCACCAGCAGTAAAGTAATGCTCGCTAGCAATTACACCTTCAATGTGGTCTGACGTGATACGCGCGGCAGTTTTACCTTTAGCTTGAATCTCTTTTTCAATATCTTTATCTGTCATTTACTTACCCTCTAAATAAAAACCCGCTCAGTGGCGGGTCTGTGTTATTTCAATTCAATTCCGGCTCGCTCAAATGCTTCAGGTGCAAGCTTTTGCATATCCTTGAGCGTCATCGGTTTAAAGTTTTTGTGTAGCTGTAATTGTGCAAATCGCTCAGGCGACAGACCACCATCACGAAATAGCTTTCCTCTCGTTGGCCCAAGTATTAAATCTTGGCGCTTTGCAGGCTGGCGAGTTAACCACTCATAATAATTTTCTTCCCCCCATTCAGACCTGCCAACTGGCCTAGTGATTATCAAATCCGCAAAACTATCATTAAGAATTGGTAATCGCTGACTTCGGCAGTTAGGATGCAATGGCGGCATTGGACCAACACCAACCGGATATCTATTACCAGATAAAGCCCTGCACGTAGATGAGGTTTTATTGTCCAATATGGCGCTGAATTCTTCCTCTTTGATTAAATCGTCATTCTCCTTATAAAACTCCTGAGCCGCGCAAGTATGTGCATGCTGAATAGCAGTATTTGCAATTGTTCGGTAGTTATAAGTGATGCGAGATATTGTTGATGTTGTAACCTGCGACCTATCAATTGCAGCCCCGTTAATAGTGGCCTGTAGAGTTTGAATATTACTTTGTGCAGCCATAGCCAAAACGGCCTGATTCTCTACTTGTTGAACTGAACTATTTACCCAAGAGGATATAAACTTCTTGAGGAACAGTGAGCCTCCCCAAGCCGTTAATATCAGTGGTACATTTAAGATAGATTTCTCAACTTTATCAGCACTAGGCTTGCTTACTTCATTTGTCACTATTTGCGATAAGCTATCAACTTCAAGCTGACTTGACTCAACACCGATATCGATAACCGATTGCAGTAAATATTCAGAATAGCTGGTAAGAACTGGTGATAACTCTCGCTTTAACTCAGCAATGATGGCATTTAGTTTTGACCTCGATGTTATCTGGCCTGAGAAATTAGCTAACGCCTTAGCAACCGCCGCCCTTAACTCTCTTTGCATTGCCTCACTATCAACAATGCCAGCTTTGAGGCGTTCTAGGAGAATTTGGATCATCATTGAGTTGTCTAACATCAATTGTGATTGCATACTCACCTCTACATCATTGAGTTAGCTCTAGATAATTCTATCTCTTCGATAACATCCTCAGCTTTCTCATCTTGCGGAATAATATTGATACTTTGCAGGTACTTAACAAAATCAATCATTCGCATAGCACCTGATTGCAGAGCAGCAAGTAAAGCCGTAATTGCTTGAGAATCTAATTGTGCAACATCGTAAACTTTGTTCAATTCGATAGTCGCCTCACCACTTCCCGCAAACTGAATGCAGAATCCAAGCGCTCGGTTAAAAGCCTGCTCCACATTGCCAGCACACAAGGAAAGCACAGAGTTATCTGTTTGCGCCTCATCCTGAGCCTGTGTGGCTGTTCTAGCCGATGTACCGCGCTCAACTAACTTAGCCCCTAGCATTGCCATTTGCTTCTCTCTGCGCTCTGCTAGTGTGATTTGGATATTCCTATCTTCTGGCTGGGCAAACTTCATATCACCGCCGACAGGAAGCAACACACCTTTACGAGAGCCTACATTAAAACCATCTTTGAGATGATCTTGCACCCAAGTATTATCTAGACCAGTTAAAGCAATCATTGGCTGACCAACTGTGTGAGCTGACTCTGCAATATCTGCTTCGGCTTGGTAATGCTTGATATTTAAGTAAGCTATATCAGCAAGCGGTGGGGCGTCAGGGGTATGGTCATTGTTCATAGAACCAATCCATGACCACGGTAATTCACTCAAGGGCTTCCCAGTAGCATCACTCAATACAATCCAGTCTGTTACTTTTATATCGCCATCTTCATACCAACGGCGAGAATGGGCCACATCATCAATAAGCCGTAACTCAATCCAATTCTTCTGCATTTTTAGCTCAAAATCTTCGGTATCAACGGGCTCTTGATATTGAAGAACAACGAGTGATGTTTTCCCGTTAGTCACTCGCCAGTTAATGATTTCTTTTGCTGTAAACAATCGAATATATGGGCGGCCTTTATTTGCTTCAAACTGAACACCTGACCCGCTAAAATCGCTTAATAGGCCCGCACGTCCACGCTGTAAGTTTTGCGATAAAGCATCTCTTATCATTTGCGTTAATGGCTGGCCTTGACCGTCAATATCGGTTTCTAAATATTCAACGCCTCCGCTTACGCTAATCTTTACTGGCTTGCCAAATGCTATACCGAGTAGGCCACTTAACGTTCTACCCGTAGCATTAAGGAATGAAGCTCTCGCCAGATAACTCTTGTAACGTGAGTTATCTTTGTCATCAGCATCCTTTTTATCCGCTGGATGTGGTAAGTATTTTTCTTTTTTACTTTTTACAACTCGTTCGCCATCAACACAATCGCCAATCATGTCCCACTCAGGCAAAAACTCGCTGTACGCTGGATGTTTATAATCAACGTTTGTATTCATATTAGTTCCAGTTGAATTCTAGTTTCTCGGTTAGTCGCTTAACATTTCGTCTACTTACAGCAAAGTAACGGAACCCGTCAGCGTCATGTGATGTGTAGTCATGAAGTGGCTTATCTTTCCAACATCCCTTTTTGTCATCCCACTCTTTGCGATAAGCTTCAAGGTGTGCGATGCCTTCGCCGCATTTATGCTCATCAAATGCACAATGAGGGAGAATTTCACGTACCGCCTCAATACCCCCATCGATAGATACTCTCGGCACGACATTAAATCGAATTGAGTAAACCTGTCCGTCAATTTCATACCCTTCACGCGCTAACTCTCTACGTGATTTCGCATCTGAGCCAAACTCGCGGTTATCGATATCATGAGGTCCATTGTGACTTGCATATGTGTAGCCTTTGTCTTTCAGCACTTTCATGTAGTGTCGTAGACCTTCACCGCTGTTTGAGTAGTGGTCTATGACATGGAACTCTTCGCCCACTTCACGAATAAACCAGATTGACGTTGAGTCACCCACGCCAATATCCCAGTATGTGTGAACGGGTAAGTGTGAATTATTAGGAAGTGTGCCAATGCGTTTATTCTCGTACAAAAAGCGGAATTGTTTAGCGTAATAAGCACCCTCAACCGATTGCTGAAATGCTTCAGACGGTATTGACGGGTATTCTCGCTTCATATCTTCGCCGAGTGTTTTCTCTTTGGCGTAGTACCATGCTTTCTGGCGCTCGTTTAATTGAACACCATGTTTGCTGGCTATCTCATCGAAATAATCAACTAACCGTTGCGGTAATGGCTCAACAGGGTTGATGGCATACTCTGGATTCTTCCACCATGAGAAGAAAAAGAACTTCCAGTCTAGGTTAGAGAGAGTCTTATTCTGAATTTGCGCTTTCTCAGCAGACTGGCAATAATCGAAGAAATAACCTGCTCGACCCTCCGCTGTGCTTTCAATCGTCGTAAAACAATCGCTTGATACCGCCTCAAATGCGCCAGTGACAATCTCACGTGCTTTCTCTGGATACTTAGCACATATCTTACCGAACTCAGAAACGTGCAAATAGCGGAGCGTACCGCCACGAAATGACGTGCTGATATAAAGTGACCCGCCTTTACTAAACACCAACTCACCAGCCGCATCATTACTCGCTGGGTTAGCCGCTTTGATTTCATCGGGTAGCTTGTCATAGGCATACTTTATCTTTTCCCTGAATAGTCGCTTAGCATCGTTAAGTGTGTGGGCTATCAATGCACATTTCGCAGCCTCAAATAACGCTGCGTCTAGCTGGATAATGCAAACCTCAGTAGTGAAGCCAAGCTGACGGGCTTTAAGGATAATGTTTCGCGTGTGCATCCCTTCAAAGTATTCAAGCTGCTCAGGCGTCATTTTAAATCGAACTGGCTTACCTTCTTTGTTTGTGATCCAGTATAGGTGGTTCAATCGCCAGAGCTTATCTCTTAATAATGCAAGATGTTCTGGCTTCATGATTATTCCTTAGATAAGTCATCCATTAGTTCTGATAGCTGACTAGCTGTCTTATTCGGCTGAGCATCATCAAGCCCGTATGCTTGACGCTCAAGCCCAACCAAGTTTTTGAGTGTTTCACTTAATGCTTTGGCTGACTTAACGCGCTCAGGCAGGGAGATGATTGAGTGATAAATTTCATTGAGTTTGTCGCGTCCGTTGTCATCAGGACTAAACATTAACTCGCCAAGTTTTCTTAAAGCTGGCACATCAGCACATTCAGCAGATAGTTCATCAAATAAGTTGTTAGTTAATTCTCTAGCCCTTCGAATATCGCCTCTATGCTCCATGCGGACATTAGCGATAACCTCGGCATTAGCCTCAATAAGTTGCCGTTCTGAAATAGCCTTTTCGGTGGCAACCAGACTGGCAACCTCCCTTTTGGCAACCAAGTTTTCAGCCCTAGCCTTAACCTTTGCCTTTAAATCTCGCTCCCATCCTTCTTTCTTGGCGCGCTTACTTATCGCCTGATGGGTTATCTCGTATTGAGATGCTATTTCCCTTATGGACATCACGCCAGCTCGGTAAGCCGACTCGATGGCCTCCCAATCTGGTCTTTTAGCCATATCCATTCCTTAAATAAAAAAGGCCACTAGGGCCTATTGTAATGTTGCAGTGTGTGATGGTTGATTGCTCGATGGATAAAGCAATTGCATTTGTCCTTTAACATCAAAAGCAGCCATACATCGAGCATCAAAGTCTTTGTAGTCAACAGAACTATTAGCAATATTTGTTACTGCCACCATTTGCTGCTCTACCGCACGCAAGGCATCACCTTTCAGATACTGATGGATTTTTTCTCTGTCGCCTTTATTTTCTTTGACTGATTCATACACATAATCAGGCAATGCAACGCCATAAACCCATTTAGCCGTGATGCCAGCGAACAATAATGGACAACCGCCAACATGACCAAAATAAGGAGTCCCTGACATCTTTGATAGCGCTCTATAATAGGGTTCTTGAAATCTCTTTTCCCACTCAGTAGCTTCTTTGTATGTCAGTAACCCAATAACCTGATCTTCGGTCAATGTCATACTCTGTGACATCAACATGTTTTTAATGTGCCGGTCACAAGCGCGAGCAAATTTTGGTGATAACCATCTAGCAAACTCAATTACTAATTCAGGATGGATCCAAGTACCGCCATGTCGTCCTTTTTCTACTCGAACTAAAAGGGGAGAAATCTCCTCTTTAGAATTATACGCTTCAATATCAAGCTCTTTGCCAACCTCGTAGATATACTCTTTAGTTGATGAGACCCTTAACCAGTCTTTGGTTAGTTTTCCAAAGTGCCTAGCTGCTGCTGTAGCATTAACCCAACAATCGCCATTAAACGGGATCAGAGTTTCGTCATACTTCATAGGTACGATTTTAATCATTGCATATTTCCTATAGAAAGAGAGCCTGTAGCACAGAAAAGCCGCCCCAAGAGAGCTTGCCAGCTATAACGGCAGTTCTCAGGCTCACTTTCTGTAGCCTCTTGGTGTTTTAAATGTGCGTGCTATGCACAGAGCGAAATGCGATTTATGTAGATACGGGATAATCCCGTATGTAGATATAACCTGTTGATTATGCTTAATTCTGTCACAAAACTAGATTACCTGCTCATTGGTCATCGAATCAGTGACCAATGGAAATAGATGGTAATGCATTGTTTTTATTACTAACGGTCAAATTGACCGCCTTTACGTGTCGTTGTGGGCTAAATGGCGATTTCCAGCATGCCTATACTGTCATGGCAGAAAGCCCCTGATTTCTCAGAGGCTCATTATTCGCTTGCATATTTTGAATACGTTAACTACATTTAATGTGATATTCATTTGTTCAACAGATGTGCTTAGCCCAACGCTGTGTGGGCTTTTTTTTATTCAATTACCCGCCGTTGTTGTTCAATTTCCCGTATTGCTTTCTTGTCTGACATTAAAAACTAACGCCTAAATCTCGCAATTGAGATTCCACTTTCATTAAGCGACTAGTAAATGTCATCTTGCCGATAATGTCATTCCACGAAATGCCATCTAGAATACGTTGCACCTCGCTTCTTTCGGCAAGTAAAAAAACGACCTCTAAGCTCACTGTAAACACTCCGTTCTAATGTAGTCTTGCAACCCCTTAATCATCTGCTCTGACTCTGCAATTCTGTTTCTGAGTAACCAATAATTTCTGACAGCGGAGTCAGTAGGTCTGGCGGTTGCTCCATCATCCAAGCCGGAGGTGGAACTGCCTTCGCCTTTCGGACAACTGGCTCTGATGTACACCCGCTCAGGATTACGCTCAGCAGCAATACGCAACTGGTCAATTTCATTCTTTGCACTGACTAACTCCTGAGTGTATTTAATATCGAGTTGATTTAATCGAGTGATACGGGCTTGATAGTCTTTGTTGATGTCGACTTGTTGTGAGAGTTGTTCAGTGAGTGATTGGTTTTCTTTACTCAACTCGCCAACTTTTACAACTAAGTATTGGAGTGAAAAAACACAAATCACAGAGCCAATTAAAAGAACCCATTTACCAATACTCATAACAACAACCAAGCATCTTCAAATACTTTCTGACTGTACGGCTGATAACCAAGCTCAACACCGACAATCGCCGTAGCCAACGCAATGGCAACTGATTTAGATGAAACATTAATAGGTTCATTTACGCTAACACCGATATCTTTAGCCGCTCGATTAATGTAACCAGTAGTATTATTTTCATTTGGTGGCGCATACCGATCGATAATCGACTCGACAGTGTTGAGTTCGTATTTCTTTTGGTATGTTTGCAGTAATTTATAGATTGCCCGAATACCGTATTCAGGTGATACGAATTGGCAGAAGCTCGGATCTGTTTGCTGTGCGGATAGTCCTTGCCATTTTGAGCCGTGTCGAATATTGCCCGGATTGTTATTGCGCTCGCCGCGTGCTGGTCTAGCCATTTTTACTAACCCCTCTAAATATTTGCATCACGTTCCCACGACTAAGAATTATTAGTGCGCATAGCGTGATATTGATTCCGACTTCAAATGGATCTGCATGCGCGTAGTCATTCGTTAATATGCGTAGTGGGATAGAACCAAGCATAACAATGAGAACCCATGCTATAAGTGACGGAAAGAATTTGTATTTAGCGCCATTACGCTCATAGTTAACAAGACGAATAACAGCGAATAAGCATGAGAAAAAATTGACGTAAATCCAAAACATTGAGATGGTCATCTTCCACCTCCTCTGAATTTATCTATCAGGTTGTTAATAACGTTGTTGATACTGTCTGTGAGAGCACCGGGTTTAGATATTGTTACCAATACGCCAACCAAACCAGCCGATGAGAACATAGCACCAACAGAGCGATCAACCTCTCTATCTCCGATAATGCCACTCAGTAGTGACGACATGAAATCAGCGCCTAATATCCCAATCGCAAATGCAACCGTGAAATACGCCCATCGCTTTAACAGCCGGATATCATGAGCAGACAATACAAATATCACCGCCCCTGCGAACGCACCGATTACAACGCCTGCGTCCATACCTGAATAGAGACCTACAATAGAGACACCCGCTAACGAGGCGGTTGCTGTGCCTGTTAACGGCTCTTGCATATATGTAGTCCTGATTAGTTAATAGAAAGCCACCATTAGGTGACCGGATTTGGATTAATGAATTTAATCAGCATTTGAGATAAGTTAAATGTTCAGCCCTATGTAACTTACCGAAGCGATGGCTGATTAACTTCGGTGTGAGGACTTTTATGACGATTACTGAAAAAGATAAAACACTTAGAGAAATACAAGATGAAGTTGCAGCACTTCGAATTGCATTCGGATATCTCGGATGTGTAATTCCACGTGATAATGCAGTTATGCTCGCCGATTTAATTGTGGCAATGGCTGACCATCAAGGGTTTGATGATAGCGTAAAAGAAAAACTAAAATTCCTTGCTGAGCAATTAAAAGGGAATGCTCAAGAACAAGGTAAGTTTGTTCAATTGTAATTACTAAGAACGGAGCTTCATTGGAGGTGCTGTTAATTTATCTACAAAAATAACATCATCTCCACCTTCTGGCGATTTACCCATTCTATCGCTTAAGGTGGAGATAACCTCGCCTTGTTGATGTGATGCAAGCTCTAATGCTGTTACTCGTGCTGATAATTCACTGATCGCTGATTCTAAATGTTGATTGCTCATAACTACCTCTCTTAAATAGAAAGCCGCGCACAGCTCTTTAGTGAGGGTAAAGATTAGCAGCTGATTCTGTGGCGGCATATTTGGTGCACCGAGACGGGATTCGAACCCATAACCAAGCAATTATGAGTTGCCTGCTCTGCCGTTGAGCTACTGGTGCATATACGAAACCATTTCGGTGATATCAACAAAATGGTAGAAACAAAAAACCCCGCCAGAAAGCAGGGTCTTATAGAATTTGATGTAAGTTGATCATTTTTTTGATCTTTTTGTGTTTGAACATATAATGATCGAATATCTGGTGTGTTTATCGAGAACCCTACACTAGATATAGGGAACCCCTAAGTAGTATCGAGCTACAAAGGGGTAAATAAAACTGTCAGGTTTTACATGTGATCACCTTTTCAGTCTATTTCACTTGGTGATCTGTGTAAAGCCCTGTTATTTATACAGGAGTTCTTTATATGGGTAGAAATATCTGTAAAAACCCACATCGTTATGATTCCGCTTTCGATTATCTGTCTGATAACCAAGGTCAAACTGGCAGACATAAATGCGCAGGCTGTGCATTTGAATTAGGCCGCCAACACGCCCTTATCGGAGCACCAAAAGCCAAAAATGATTCTGTTTTGGAGTATATTCCAAACAGTCAAGCTGGCGCAGTTCGACACAAAGATGCATTTGAAGCTTATAACCACGGGTATAATTCAGTGGTTGATATGGCACTAAGCAAAGCTGCATAAGATTGAAAATAATCAATGGCTACTTCGGTAGCCTTTTTTGTGCCTGTAATAAAGGCCGCACTAGGCGACCTCTTGAATGTGAAACTTGCAAGCAATCCTTACAGCTTTAATTGGCGATATCGGAATTCCGATATCGGAATAATATCAACCAGTTATGAATAGACTGTCAGATAAAGCCTGTTTCTTTTTTTAAATTGGTTGGTTAAAATAAAAGACGACCAAGAGTTTTTTTGGTTTAGCTATAAACATGATTTGCAATCTTTTGCCACCATCCTAAAAAGTTGGTGGCTTTTTTATGCTCACTCGAATTCATCAAGCATATAAACCCTTGCAATGCAAAAAGCCCCACCGAAGTGAGGCTCTATTAATCTGGTTAAGCCAACCTAAGAACAATTAAGGCAGCTTACCTGATAAGTATTGTCCATTTGGCCATTTCTGTCAATAGCAAAGTTCAGTTATTTTTCTAACTTTAGCTACACGTTTGCGACCGTTCATTGCATTTCGTAGAGGTTCGTATAATAACCACTGGCAAGCTTTCAGTTTTTCATCAACTTCTCTTCGGCATGTTCGCAATGATGGAATCTTTACTTTTCCTCCTGACCTTGTGTTCATTTTGCGAGGTTTTGCATTGTTATGGTAGTAAGATGCTATCGAAAGCTTTGACGCACCGTACACGTAGTAACTTATCAGTATCTTATAAGCCTGCTTGTCAATGGCGATGACAGAATCTATGACCTGAGAAATCAACATTCCGTCATCGTCATTGCACATCGGTCGTGTTAGATTTTTGCTTGGGTCAACTGATTGCATGAATTTGTATATGATGTTAATTTTCCTCATGTCTACTCGGCCTGAGTGAACCCAAGCGCCCCACAATTCAAGCCATCCGTTAAGCCAGTCGAATTGCTCCTTTGTAAGTTCTTTCTCTCCGATGTAGTTCATCTCACCCCCTGCAATACTTCACTCTTTCCTTTTATCGCTCCGCCGATTCCACCGCGATGTATAACCATAAGCTGCCCATTTACAATGATGTGCTTTTCTGCTCGCGTATCGAATGCGTACTTCTTTACTGTATTTCGCGATGCGCTTATCCAGCCAGCTACCTTGGTTTGATTTCCTCTTGCTTTGATGAGTAATTCTGGAATGGTTGTTATCTCAGCCTGCATCCTCTATCTCCCATATTGTGATATCCAGTAAGCCGCCACTTACCCTTTCACCACGCCTGATCCGCATATCATCAATCTGGTTGTCGTCCTTCCAGAAACCGGCGTGAGTAAGCGAATCGAAAACAGCTTTAGGCAAGTTATCGAGGTCTCTTTTGCGTTTGTCTGGAGGGTTTGCAGTGATGATTATCTTGATGCGAGAGGTGGTTTTGATATCTAGGTTTTTCTGTTCTATGTAATCTATGACTTGCTCTCGGTAGGTTTCACCTTTTTTTGATATATAGTGACGTCCTTTACAGTGTCGCCAATACGTATTAACTGAAGGTGGCCACGGTAATTTAAGGTGATATTCATTCATGCCTTAATCTTCCCCTCGCTCTGCAATATATCCTGAGTTCGCATTACACCCTCCAAGTGACATTGCTTTGCATATTCAGCATCCGTGATTCGCGTCCTGCGGTCGATTTCGTCATGGCAAGCACTACACGCCCAAGCTATAAATAAATCGCTAGGCTTGCATCCTGTGCCGCATAATCCAGCCATTCGATAATGAGCACCCACCACAGTTTCGGTGTTGCCGTTGCAGACTGACGGTATCCTTACTTGGCACTCTCTGCCTTTTGCTTCTTTGCGTAAGTTAGCCATATATCGCCTCCATGAATATCCATGCAGATGCAAATAGACAAGCAAATATGGCAACCATAAATAACTTGGCTCCGAGTGTTACCCTCGATTTCTTTGGCTGAGCCTTCATGATAATTTGACCGTCGTCGCTAATATCGAATTTATCAATATTTTCGCGTAATGCTTTGATTAATCTCTGCTCAGTTGATTGAAGATATACCTCTTCTTCAGGCTTGATAAATGCACCTGCCTTTTGTAGATGACCATCGCATTTCTTACAAACGTTTTGCCATTTCTGTCCAATGAAACTATGGCCACACCATTTGCATTCTGTATGCGTGTATTTCCCATCTGGGTAATCCCTTTCTGTTTGTGCAAAACTCACTTTCTCGCCCTCCGCTTCTTGGCTGCTCTGTTTATCTTTGCGTGACCTGTGATGCGCTTAGTTGATGTGGGGTAGCTGTACCAACTGCGACTATGGTTGATAGCCCATAAGGCGTTCTGTGCTGACAGTGACGCCAGAGCGATTGCCATTTTTGATATGATGTTCATCTCTCTTGCTGCTCCTCAAAAGAATGTCAGTAAACGATTCTCAGTGATTTCATTACATCCTCTGAAAATGTGTTTTATTGCTGCGTTAATCATGGCTTTGTAACAGCGTTCGAATTCGTCTGGTTCCATGTTGGCAAATGACAAGCTCTTAGCCTCTGTGCGCACTTCACCGTTTAGCCTTACCGTTTGCTCATAAAATCCTGCAAGTATCGTTAAATCCTTCCTGAAGCGCTCAAATTGGCTATGCTCATCCATACAGTCGAGTCCTGCTTTATTTGCGCACCAGTGGTCGAAACAGAATTTGAAGAATACGAACATTTTTCGATGGAAAGCGGGGTTTCTTGTGAGCTTGGCGCTGAAGGTGTACATCTCGCCATTTTTGAATTTTGTTAAACGTGGTAGGTCGTGTTCGAATGCCGGTGCAAATATGCCATTGGCGCATTTGACCATTTCTATTTCCAAGTTAGCCTCCTATTTTTTCCTGTCGAACTTTCTCATTTTCAGCAAGATAACCCCAATGGCTTTTAGTCCGTTGTCATAACGATTGAATAAGCCATTAGCAATTTTCTTGTTATATATCAGAATGGTTCTTATAGCTGACAGCACCAAGAGAATTGGAAGTAGAATAAATACAACAGTAGTTGCTATTGGGTTCCCTTTGTAGCTATCGATAATTTCCTGCGCCAGTGTCTTTTTGCTATCACTCACTGTTAGCTCTCCTGTTCCATGCTGCTATGGCTGCTTGACGGCTAGTACAGGTCTCTTCAATTAGCCCTTTAAACTTGCAGTCATGAACAACTGTTACTAAATACGGCTTAGTTTTATCGACCTGAAACCTGATAAACTCTGGTATTTCTCCGCATTCAGGACATTCCTCAAGTTCGCTCATCATTCACCCTCTGGCATTGGTGGGAGTGGCATCCAGTGAGTTGCTATCCATTGAGGGTTTCCACGGTAGAAAGCCTTTGCCATTAACCCCTTTGAGGAATTGAAGGTTTCTAGTTTGTCAGCTGTAAATCTATCTCCAGTGAAAATATTGCAACACAAAACATCAGTCTTGATCGGCGGCTCTTGCTCGCTCACCTTAACCCAATTAGTTCCCTGCATTAGATGCCTCCCGTTGGATTTTTGCTGTGCCTGAATTGCCGAATGTGTGAATAATTTCAGGTAATCCGCTGTTTTTACGATTGTTACGAATCATTGCGCCAAAGGTGTCATAATGATTTAGTAGTCCAGCAATATGGGATGCTCTATTTCTCATGCTACGCCCCATATCCCTGCGATTAACCCTGCGATAATGAGCCATTACGATTTCACGCCAGCGCCCTCTATCTGGATAGCCAGCGGCTGCATGAGTGCGTCTTGTAATTGCCATTTTTTGCTTTTCCCATGCTATGGTTAAATCTTCTAATGTCGTTACTTTAGTCATAAAAATCAGCCTGTTTGCATAAAGTTAATAATCGAATGAATGTCTTACCTCGCGGGATTAGCTTCTTTTTGTTGATTGCTAGCTCACAAAAGAATATGTCGTACCCCTTCCAATTCGCGGCGCTGTATGTTCTCTGGGTTAATGTCATCGCCTGTTGTTCGTATGCATCATTCAGCTCTGTTAACGTTGTTCCTTTCATCACTCAACACCTCGCTTAATTGATGGCGCTATGGTATTCGACGCTTAAGTTATCTACATGAGCGCCACCTAAATTAGCCCAGAAGATCACTGTCGCCTCTGCATCTAATTCACATTCAGCTGCCATTAGCTTTTCAAATGGCTTTCCGTTCCATGTGCCAGTAATTTTGTAAACTGCTCCATCGTCCATCTAGAAGTCCTTATGATTTGGTGTGTTACACGTCCGCGCCTTGGAATCGGCGTTGCTGAGGTTTGCTACTTTGCAAGCAAGCGTTAGCGGCTTCCGCTTGGTCCACATCCATAAAGTGACCATTCTTGAATCGCTGGTATACGGTCCCTGTTTTGCCGAATCGGTTTTTAGTCACGATAATTTCAGCATATGGGGCCGCTGGTGAGTTCTCGTTATAAACCGCATCACGGTAAAGCATAATGATAGAATCCGCATCTTGCTCAATGCTTCCCGAGTCGCGCAAATCACCATTCACGGGGCGTTTGTTTGGTCGCTTCTCAACATCTCGTGAAAGCTGGCTAAGTGAGATAACTGGGGTTAGTAATTCTTTGGCCATTCCCTTGAGATTTGATGAGATATAACCAATTGCAAGGTCGTTACGCTCTGCTTTTGGTTTTTCTATCAGGCCCAAGTAATCGACTAGAATTAATGCCAATGATGGATATTGCTGCTTGTGGCGTTTTGCTATGGCCCTGATTTGGTCCACATCGAGTTTACTTGCATCGACAATCCACACATCCAAATCTTGGACACGACCGATACCATCGGAAACTCTTGCCCATCCTTCATCATCCATTTTTGCAGGGTTTCTCAGTGATGAAACTGATAGGCCCGATGCCCCAGCAATTTGACGCTCCATGATTTGACGTGAACTCATTTCCATTGAGAAAATCAGAACGCCTTTCTTGTGCCCCGTTTTTTTATCGACTTGTGAAGCTACGCCCTCAGTTACTCGCAATGCAAACTCGGTTTTCCCCATTGCTGGACGGGCCGCGACGATAACGAGATCCACTGCGTTGATACCGCCAGTAATTTCATCAAGTTCAGGAATGCCAGTTTTCAGCGTGTCTGACTCATCGCCATTAGTTAGCCGTTGTTCTAACACCTCCGTAAAATCGGCTATCAGGTCCTTGGTGTGAACTGGTTTAATTTCATCGTTAGCGGCCCGTAGTTCGTTGGCCTTTTTGATGAGTTGGTCCATTGCTTCGGCGGCTGCGTCAATCGTTCCTGATTCGATAACGTGGCGGTGTTGGTCCATCAAGCTAATCATTTCACGTCGATTGTGGTTATCAGTCACCATCTTAGCGTAGCCTTTCAAGTTTGCTGCGCTTGGGCAGTTCTTGGCAGCTTCCATGATGTCAGCGAAATGCTTATCACCCATTGCCTCGGCAACCATCATTAAATCAATCATGCCGCGAGTTTTGGCTTGTTTCTGAATAACTTTGTAGGTTTCTCGGTAGAAATGAGATCCGAATGCTTCAGGTTTTAAAGTGGCGAGTACATCTGATGCGTTGAGTGTTAGTCCGTCTTTCAGCAAGCCGCCAATTACGCTTGCTTCGATTTGCTGATTAATCATTGATAAACCCCTGTTAAACTTGGCTTTCCTTCCTTGACTGCTGTCAGTGTTTTTTCTTTCAGCAGGTGATCAATATCGGCTACCCAGCCCGAGTCATTATCACCAAAGTAAAACGGCTTAGCCATTCTCACAAAGGCGCGAACATAGGCTCGCCAGCCGTCAACATTGGGAGTCGCGAGTTTTTCAATTAATTTTTTGAACTTGCGTTTACGCTCCGAATTAACATCTCTTGCGTGTGGCAAGCGGTCGCCCACTTCCTCGTTGTACGCATCAAGGTATTCTTGGTAGTACCCGGCAGGTTTTTTATCAATCTCCCCCTCGTTCGCGTTAACAACCGAAATGCCGCCAACCTCGTAAACCTCGTTGATGGAGGTTTCCCTGAGCATCACAATGCCAGCAGGGAGCTGCTGAAGTTTGAAAATAGATTTTTCTCTAGGGGATTTCTGGTCTAACTCAATCCCACAGATCGCCCCGTTAGCATTCGTAACATACAGATCAATCTTGCCCTTGCGTCCATCGCCGCGATCGGCAACCGTGTATTCCCGCTGGCACAGGTACCCTGATTTTAAAATCTCTGCTTCCACAGCGTTGTGAAGCTCTTTGGCTGTCGAGCAATTGAATTTACCCTGCAGGAGTTTAATGAGCTCATCACGAAAAATTAAATTATCCGCCTCGCCCCACTGAAGGGTATGGGTAGCATTGTCTTTCTTTTCTTTTGTAATAGTTTCTTTTGTGTTTAGCTGACTTGGCTTATGTGAATTAGCCGTTTTAGCTAATGTTTTATTAGCTGACTTAGCTAATGTTTCGCTAACTTGGCTAATATTAAAATTCCACTCAGTAAAATCTTTGTTAATTCCAATTTTATTACCTGATGAAATAACAATATTCATAGCAATCATTTCATTCTTCGCTTTGCAAACATGAGTATGATGAATGCCCGTCATTTCAGCTATTTGAGTATTTGTAATACGGTCTAACTTTTTGCCGAAGCCGTATGTCTTTCTGATGATCGCCATAACGACTTTTAGTTGTCTTGCTGTTAAATCTGCACACATAACAGCTTCAAATAGGTCGTTGGCTATTCTTGTGTAACCATCTTCAAGATTTGCCACTGTTGACCTCTCTTGCCGTCGTTGATTACCAAAATCAGCATATGCAACGTTACTCATGCGGTTCCCCTCCCAATAGTTCTTTCCTGTGAGCATTCCTTATTTTTGCATCTTCAAAAGCTTCTCTAAGTCGCTTTATCCCTAGTGGGGTTACTTTCCTGAGTTCCCTATCTCGCACGATGTTTTTATGCACAGCATGATAATTAAAGTCATGATTTCGTTTATTTTTCATGGTATAATTCTCTTATTCCCAAGCTGTATCAGACAAGAGAAACCTAAATTTCCCTTGTCACCATTACTGGTTATTGATACAGTTATTTTGTTAGTCAAATGTCTAGTTTTATCTGAGCCTCACCTGTTCCCGCAGTTGAGGTTTTTCTTTTTGGATACCTGACATGCTCTAGCATCTGAATTAATGCCCTAGCCTCATCACCCCGAATAATCACTGTGTCATCATGACTGTCATACCCAATAGCAACTAAAAGCCTTGCACATCGCTGTATGAAACTTAAATGTGATTTCGATTGCGGTGATTGCCAGCGTGATATTTGTGACTCGTGAATCCCTGTTCTCTTTGCTACTTCTCTAGCGCCAGTAACAAGAATTCCTTTCATAATTTTTGATTCGATTTCTCGAAATTTGCTTTCGTTTGATATTTCCATTCCGTATATTCCATTAAATAAATACAGTTAGTCCGTTGCTCACGATCCTGTGAGTGTGTTGATAAATATTGTCGAGCTAGTGTCTCTTTCGCTCTCATTCGACTTTTAGCCATCCAATTTGGCAGATCCTCGAGGCCGACAATATACTGTGCCGTTCAGTTGACTCTTTGTTTTTAATCTTTATTACGCTGCCAGTTCAGGCCAGTTCTTTTCCCAGTCATCTGGATATAGGTCTTTTCTGGTTACTTTTGAATTACTGTTAACTTCGATTGCCACACACAAAGCGGCACCTAGTTTTGAGCCCTTTGTTAAAGCTTTTCTGAGGTAACCAATTGAAGTTCCGCATTTTTTAGCGAACTTCTCTTGCTCAGAAACAGAAAGGGAATTTAGGAATATCCGTAATTGTTCCATTTGTTGTCCTTGTTTACCTAAACATGAAATAAATATACCCGTAGGTAAATTAAATATCAATACCTACAGGCAATTTACCAGCAGGTATTTTTGATAGATGATTTACTTATGAACGCAGAAACTGAATTATTTGAAAAAAGACGCCAAAAACTGGCTGAGCTTGTTGCTCGTTATGAGACGCAAGAGGAATTTGCACGCGCCATTGGTAAAGACAAATCCTATGTATCCAGAATGCTCTACCCGCCTAGCAAATCTGGATATAAGCGAATAGGTGACAAGATGGTTTTAGCTATTCAGGATGCTTTAGGGCTGCCTGCTGGGTGGATGGACGGTATTGTTGAATCAGAAATTCCGCAGCCATCCAGATCATATAAGGTTGAAGTTCTTGATGTTGAGGCTAGTGCAGGGGCTGGTGTTGTCGTACTTGATGAGTTTATAGAAACAATAACGGCAATTGAATATTCAGACGAAGAAGCCAAGCGTTTATTTGGTGGTAGACCAGCTCATACAATCAAGATGATCACTGTTCGCGGTGATTCGATGGCAGAGACATTTGAGCCACGGGATCAAATATTTGTTGATATGACCGTGAATCACTTTGATGGTGATGGGATTTATGTATTTATCCTGAATAACCAGCTTTATATAAAACGCCTTCAAATGCAATACAAGCGCCTTGCTGTGATTTCTGATAATCCTAAGTATGAAACTTGGTATCTGGAAGAAAACAATATTGACGGTATGTTTATTCACGCCAAAGTGCTAGTTAGCCAATCAATCAAATACAAATATCACGGTTAGCCAGTGGCCTGACGACACGTTTTAGGGTGTGTAATATTTAAACTTGACTAGATTCTCTTATCAATCTAGTTTAAATTGAATTAGTAGCTTTTTAGTGATAGATTTTTAGCCCCTTTGTTTTATAGGTTCAATATATGGAAGTGCTACCTGAGACTTTAGGGTTACCTTTAGGAGGTCATATGAGAATCAATCAAAAAAGAAAAGATTTTTACAAAAAAGTATTTGAACCAGTTAAAGCTAAAAAGGTATCTCCAACTGAATATCTAGAAATAGTTCAGAATCATACTGATAATATTGAAAGAGTTGAGTATTTAGCGCCGAAGATTGGTGATGACAACTTTGGTTCATTTAAAGTTACTTATAGAATACCAGTACTTTGTGAAGTTAATATATGAGTGCAAATGAATCCCCAAACCTGCCATCAACAGTAGCGGATGAGCCAGATAAAAACCAGCAGCAAACCAAAAAAGATAAGCCAAATCCAATAGCAGCTATCGAGAAGTTTGTTGAGGTTCAATCTAAAGAGATTGAATTAAAATCTAAAGAGATTGATTTTAAAACGCAAGAGCTAGAGATAAGACGACAAGAGATTGAAAGCAATAGAGAGATAGCTCTTAAGTCTATCGATGCTCAAAAGGAAGACAGAGAAACACAAACTCGCTTTTTTAGCGGGCTAGAAACTAAAAAGGTTTACTTTAAATGCTTGGTTGCAGTGTGCGTTGTACTTGTTGTTATAGTTTCAATGTATACTGGTAATGCTCAATATGCGATTGAATTAGCTAAAATAGGTGGTGGGGTGCTAGCTGGATACCTTGCTGGAGTATACAAAGGAAAGTCAGATCAGCTAGAGCGAACCTCAACGCAAAAAAATGAAGATTAACTAATGACATCTTTAGAAGCCCTCCCCCGCGAGGGCTTTTTTGTGCCCGAAATTCCCCGTCAGTGTGATTTTCCTCGCAAGATAAATAATTTTTGAAAATAAATTACCTGAAAAAATCAATTAGGTAAACTTTTCACGTCAAATTGTTTACCTTTGGGTATTTACTTTTAAATTACCTCTAGGTATATTTTAATTATCGAAGGGCAACCAGAGATAAAAGATAGTCGAACGGCGCGACTTTAAACCCTGCGTCGGGCACTCGGCGGGTTCAGGTACGAACGGCAATGAGATGCACTACAGATTACTTATGAAATAACAATATTTGCATAAGTCATTTGATAGGAGCAGCGCATGAAAACGAAAGTTACCTGTCCGTTGTGTCTAAGGACATTTGACCCACGATTGCCAGTTATGCACATAAGCAGGTATCACAAAGATGCCACTGATACGCAGCTAGCAAAGATTAGAAACGTCCGCAGAAATGCGGCACACGCAAGCCGATTATGAGCGGCAGTTCAGTCACAGCAAGGGGATGAACATGAAATACGTGCCAAAAAATGAAGTAGAAATAATAATTAACCTGGTCGACTCAATACTAGCTCACGAAGATTTAGCTATTTGTGTACGTGAAGATGGAGGGGTTGCAGTTAAAACAACCAGAGATAGAAATAAAATATTAGAAAACATTGGTGACACTGATTTCACAATTTTAAAAATCAAAAAACCAATAAAAACCGATGAAGAGAAAGTCAAATATGATTATTTCGGTCAAATAGTTCTAATCCATGGGAACGGGAGCGATGTGATTAGTGACTACAGCGATAATTTAACAGGCATGTTTGGCCTGTGAGTTAACTAATTACAGTCCATTGCGGTGGGCTGTGGTGAGTTGATTAATAGATAGGAGATAGAGATGTCGGACAAAGTAAATGTCAGATAACGTGCAGGCAGTTGGTCATTTATTGCAAGAATGTGGAAATGAGTATTGAAGATTTTAATAAGTATGACCAGTTGATTAATGCTGATATGACAAACAGTGAAATCGACTCTCAACTTGCAGATATAGCCTACAAATACGGTTTTTCATGTAGTGATGATAACTATCTTGATTCTAACGAACCTGAAGAAATTGAGTTTCAAAAGATAGATTAATTTAGTTAATAACGGAGGGAGTATGACAGATAAGTATTTGTGCTTTTCCTGCAACAAAGAATTAGGCGAACAAGATAAAGCATTCATTTTTGATGTTGATTATAGCGAGAACCCATGCGCTGAAAATTCAGGTCATTGTAGTGAAGAATGCTTTTATCACTCAACAGGCAGGATTGATGAGTATCAGGAGTTGCTGGATAGAAGAGAGTTTATTAATAATTCTATTATGACAGAGGTAACGCATGACAGATAAAACAGGTGGAGCGGCTTTTCCAGTTCCAGCAACAGAATTGCATGGCACTGATACTGGCATGAGTTTACGTGATTACCTAGCGGCTAAGGCTATGCAGGGTGATTGGGCAAATCAAAGCTCAGAAGTTGGTTACTTTGCAGATTGCAACGACGAACAGCTATTTAACAATGCGAAGATCTACTACCGCATGGCAGATGCAATGTTAAAGGCTAGGAGTAATAAATGATTTCTATATCTGACTTAATTAATGAAATCGGAAGTGAAAATATATCTTTCCAGCTTTTATCAAAGACTATAACTGCTATAAAAGAAAGCACTGATAACACGACAGTCTCTTTTGTTACTGATGCTGATTTAGATGAAGAAGCTTTGGTTTTGTGGGTAGATAAAGATGTTTTTAATGAAGCATATGCAATATTAAAGGCTAGGGGGTGATATGGAATTTAAAGGAACGCCAGGGCCGTGGGTGATTGATGAATGGAGTATGACCGGCATTAATTCTGAAAGTAAACATGTTGCCTTAGTTAATTATTCCCATCATGGGCTTCCAAATGATGTTTACGAGGATGAACATGAAGCCAACGCAAACCTAATCGCAGCAGCGCCAGAGTTATTAAGTGAGCTCATTCGACTACGAAACATAGTTGCAAGCTACAAACAGGACAGTGGCGACAATTTAGATATCACTGACGCTGTTATCGCAAAAGCCCTCGGTCAGCAGTAACCCACCACAACACATTTCATATCGCTATTAATAGTGAGGAATACGCACATAAGGAATAACCATGAGTCAGTGGATTAAATACTCAGAACAAAAGCCAGAAAAGGAAGGCGTTTATCTCTGGCGAATGGACAGTAAAACCGTTCAAGGTGAAAAGGTAATCGCAAGAAAACGGATGCGAACTAGAGGTGCTGGATATCAATCAGTCCTATCACCAGAATTTGATTATTGGGATGGCTATAGATTACACGTTCCTAGCAGTCTTGAATGGATGGAAGATGATAAAAACAAACCCGATATATACATCACAGGATGTGAAAACATATCTGAATGTCCATTTTGTAATAAAGCACCAGTGTTACAAGGGTATAGCGGTTACTGGTCACCTAAGCCTCAAGATTTAAACCAGTTTAAACTAGCGTGTTGCAGATGGAATGGTTCGCCTACATATAGCGACCCAAGAGAGCTAATCAAACACTGGAATAACGCAGTTTCTAAGTAACCCACCGCACCAACACCAGAACCCAAATAGCTATGTGAGGTCATCACATGGGCGATAACTATTACTACGCAGCATTAATCATTATGACTGCAATTCTATTACCTCTACTGACGAGATAAATCATGCAAATCGATAAACATTTTCTACGTCTGGCTCAGGCACAGGCGCGAATTGCTATAAGCCAACGTTGTGATGATGTTTGGTGGTTAGCAATGGAGTTTCTCAAAGCGAGTTACGGGAGGTCTAAGTGAATAAATGCATACAGCTTTTATTGTCAACTTTTGGATGCGACCACTCCTCATCAGGAACAATTATTACTTGTGTCAACGGAAATGACATCAAGCGCATAGACGGTGATTACGGAATAATCATTAGCAAGCTACAGTTCACGGAAAAAGAACGCTACGAAAACATTAAGGAAAATGGGCAGCTTGCTGGGTTTATTGATGAAGCCATAGCAGCAGGCGACGGGCAATGGATTGTCGATTACATCAGGAGCAAAGGTAAGGTGGCAGCATGAGAATTTCAGAGTATGAACTCAAGCAAAGGCAGGATGCCGAGAAACGACGCAGGGAGCGCGAGGAAGAGGAGCAGTGGTACATCAATGATTCTCTAGGAATTAAACAACAGCCATCACCTACACGCTGGATGAGGGGGGATTATGGGTGAGTATCTAGTTAGGTGCTTCCCATCACATAAAAGCTTTGATGCTGCGCTTCAATTTGCAATAAAAGATATGGGGTTATCTAGGCAAGGAATGCCACAAGGTATTAACAGCTCAGGAGAGCAACGTGAAGCAAAAAAAGTTTGGCTGTCAAATTTAACTATGGCCAAGTACTACCCTCCTCTGCCACCTCACATAGAACAGCAACGGATCATCGAAGAACAACTTCGATATGCGAAATATTTAGCAAAAGGAATTAGCTCAAGTGCATACGGGTATGGTGAGGGTAGAAACATGGGAGATTAATTTCGGAGGTAATTATGAAATTTGCAAAAGCATTGCGGAAAAAAGCAAAGCTACGACTTGCATTAACGGGTCCTAGTGGCTCAGGTAAAACCTATGGAGCACTGGAAATAGCCAAAGGACTTGGCGGAAAAACAGCCGTGATAGACACAGAGAAAGGAAGCGCCTCACTCTACTCTGACCGATTTAATTTCGACGTACTGGAGCTAGACCCACCATTCACACCAGAGCGATTTATTGAAGCCATCGGAGCTGCGCAGGAAGCTGGTTACGACAATTTAATAATCGACAGTATTACTCATGAATGGAGCGGATCAGGTGGGTGTCTTGAATTACTGGACGGTATAGCAAAGGCCAAGTATCGAGGCAATACGTGGTCAGCATGGAGCGATATCACGCCTCGTCACAACGCCTTTCTCGACGCAATTCTACGTTCTGACCTGCACATCATCGCAACAATGAGAAGTAAAACGGAAACCGCTCAAGTTGATAAAGGTAACGGCAAGAAAGGCGTAGACAAGCTAGGCATGAAGCCAGAGCAACGGGACGGAGTTGAGTATGAATTTACTACCGTTCTCGATCTCAATCACGAAACTCACACGGCAATGGCAAGCAAGGATAGAACTGGACTGTTCAGCAACGCAGAAGTCATCCAGCTAAATGAATTAACAGGCAAAAAGCTAATGGATTGGCTTAATGATGGGCGCACGAAAGCTGAAGTGGATTTATCACACTTCACTGATATTGCAATGGAAGCACAAGACATGGATGTACTTAAAAATGCGTTTGGTGAGGCATATAAAGCGCTCAGGGATACACCAGAACAAGCGGAAGCTCAGAAGATATATGAGCTAAGAAAAGAAGAGCTAACTAAACAAGAGGCGGCGTAAATGGCTGAAAGAGGCGTCAATAAATCCATCCTTCTAGGAAGTTTAGGCAATGATCCGATCGTGAGGTATTCACCAAACGGAACCGCATTTGCTAACTTTTCGGTTGCTACAAGCGAAACGTGGAAAGATAAAAACACTGGTGAGAAACGAGAGCGCACTGATTGGCACAACATTGTCATACAAGGAAAGCTGGCAGAGGCGGCAGGCCAATACCTGAAAAAAGGAAGTCAGGTATACATTGAAGGGAAAATGCGCACCCGTAAGTATCAAGGTAATGACGGGCAAGATAAATACATTACGGAAGTTATCGTTGGCATTGATGGGAAAATGCAAATGTTAGGTGGTCGTGGTGGCGAATCATCAGGCCAAAGCCAAGGTGGTCAAAGCGGTTGGGGGCAGCCTCAGCAACCAGCGCGACAGCCTCAGCAGCCACAGCAAGCGCAGCCCGCAGATTGGAGCAAGAAAAATCCAGACGGGGAATGGATTGACGATATCCCCTTTGCCCCTATCGGACTCCCCTACCCACGCCACGCTATTTATATGATTTAACCAAAGGATATAACCATGAAAACTCTACACGGACGCTGCATCCAACAATGGAAGCGGCGATTCAAGCATGTTTGTGATTCGAAGGTTTCACCCTATTTCAGAAAGCGCGACTTAAAGGGATTTTGTCGTGAGTCTGGTGTTATTACCGCCGATGGGATGATTGAAGATATGGCTTTTAATAATGCCAAGTTTGATTTTGATGGAGAATACCACGGATGGTCACCTGAATTTTCAAAGTTCTTTGACGAGAATCGAGAGAAGTACATTAACGAAGCACGTTTATTTCTGAATGAAGAAGCCACTAATGAAGAAATAGACGACTTAATCGAAGAAGAAATTTCAAACTGGAATTAACCAAAGGATATAACCATGAAAATAGAAAGCACTATTCTGAATGTGCTAAGTAACGCACGCGCAGAAGAAAATAAATTATATTTAACTGGAGAGCTTGATAGAAATATATATTTAAAAACAAACAAAGTATTAGAGGCCGCAGGAGCTAAATGGAACAAAAAAATAAAGGCTCATTTGTTTGAAAGTGACGCACAAGAAAGAATAGACCAGATTATATTAACAGGAGAAATAACAATACCTAAAGATGATTTTGAGTTCTTCCCTACACCGCCTGAGTTAGCAAAAAAAGTAATTGACCTAGCAGAAATAAAGTCCGGAATGTCAGTATTAGAGCCTAGTGCAGGAATTGGAGCATTAGCGAAAGAAGCCACTGCTGTAGATGGGGTTAGTCTGAGTATGTATGAATTAAATCCTGAACATAACAGGCACTTAAAATCACTAAATATAGGCTTTGTTCATGAAGCATGTGACTTCTTAAAATCAGTTCCCGTTGAAAGTTTCGATAGAGTTATTATGAACCCACCGTTTGGAAAGCAAGCTGATATAAAGCATGTAACGCACGCGCTCAAATTTCTAAAGCCTAACGGAATTCTTATAGCAATAATGTCTTCATCAATAACATTTAGAACAAATAAATTAACTCTTGAGTTTTTGGAATTACTTAAATCTAGAAATCACGAAATTATTTCTCTTCCTGAAAAGAGTTTTTCCAGCTCAGGAACAAACGTAAATACAGTAATATTAAAAGTAATTAACTAAATAAATACGGACTCAGTGCAAGGATGCAAACAGGAGATAGATATGACTATTGAACAGTTACAAGAAGAAAACACAAAGTTAAAACAAGCCATCACTGATATATACCGCAACTGTGAAGAATGTGAATTTGATGGAAGCGGTACTTATTATGCAATAGAGCAAGACCACGTTAATGATGCGTATGAGCTAGTAAACCCAACGTAATAATTTAACTCGCAGGGATGCAATGAATAAAAAAATGCCGACACAGGGAGGTCGGCGAAAGTTGCACAGCTTGTAACTACTCTTTCGGATTAAGTGTAGAAGGTAAATAGGTATTTGCCATGAAACGTTTTAATCCTAGCGATTAAATAGATGCAATAAGAGGGATGAATATGATTGAGAAGCCGATTTATTATATGTCAGCAGAAAGACCAACTATTAAAGAAAGTCACTTCTCACTTTGCATCGTTAAAGTTTCTTCTGATGGTTGTGAGCTTTTATCTGAAAAGAAGTTTGCAGTAAAGCCCACAAAGCGACAAATACGAAAAGTAACTAAATTTGTAATGAATCACACTAGAAAGGTGGAGTGATGGATAAATCAAGGCAGCAATTTGAAGAGTGGTTTGCACCGCAGAAAGAAGAAATGAAGCGGAATGGGTTAGGTATGATTTCGATAACGAGAATGCACCAGCGCCAATGGATGGCATGGCAAGCATCACGCGAGAGTTTAATTAATAACTTAGAGCCTGTTGGTTATATAACTCCTGTTTCTGGACTTCTTCTTCGTAGAAAACAAAAATCATTTATTTACCCAGAAAAAACAGAAACTAATATCCCACTATATCGATTGGATTAAATAATAATGAAGCTATTTGTACTGTTATTAATTTGGCAGGGATATGTTACGCCTGTAACCGATACATTGTACACACAGCAAGAATGCGAGAGCCGTGCTATGCAAATAATGCAGGTGCGGGATGTTGAGATAGTTTGTGGTGATGTATGGAATGAAAGATAAATATTATGCTGGGATAGAAAACTATAGAGATTCGATTGAAATAGAGCCGACAATAAAAGATTGTTTTGTTTTAAATGTTCCATCTTGGAATATGGACGTTACAAAACAAGACTTAATTGATATTAGAGATACAATTAATGAAATCTTAGAGGCTGACAATGAATAAATATACCGAACTGTCTGACTTGGAAATTAATAAGCGCGTATTTGTTGCTGCAAAAATAGAACATGAAGACACGGACTTGCATAGCAATAAAGTTTTCTATGGCGATGGTGCTAATTGGATTGAATTTAATCCATGCAACAATCCAGCCGATGCAATGCCGATTATTATTGAAAATAAAATAGGGTTATCACCAATGTACCATTCTAATAAATGGACGGCTGACTGTCTTGATTATGATTTTATCTCAGTAAATAAAAACCCACTACGCGCAGCAATGGAATTATTTCTACTAATGAAGGATGCGGAGAATGAGAATAACAACAACGTTTAAAAATAAAGATGATAGTGAATTGATTGATTTCTGCAACACATGCTTAATTAGCTTTATTTCATCGCAAAATATAGATTTTGGGTATACATATAAAGACATGCAGGCTTGGATAGTTAGAAAGAAAAACGGGAATATCTCAGTCAAAGGTTATCGAAAATAATTAAATAGCATAGGTGAATTATGGATATTATCGACTCAGCAAACGAACTAGAACAATTACACATTCAAGCAGCATTATCAAATCGCCAGCCAGTAATTAAGTCAATAAACGGAATGTGCATCTGGTGTGAAGAAATGCCAGCAAAACCAAATAGCGCATATTGCAGTAAAGATTGCGGGGATGATTATGAGAAATATAAAAGGAAGAACGGAGGCGCATAAATGCAAACAGTCAGAGAATTCGCAAAAAAGCACAGAAGAAGTGATGAAACGATAAGGCGGTGGATAAGCGCTGGGAAAATATACCCAGCCCCAACATTTGACGGATATCAATATTTAATACACCCATCCGCACAAAAAATAACAAACTACGAAAATCTTAACCCAAGCATTCTCTTAAATAAAAACTGCAAACTGTTAAAAAGGATTGAGACAGATGGCAAGAAACAGAAGTCCCAAAAACGCTCACCTACCACCTAACCTATATTGTAGAAAAGGATATTACAGCTACCGAAACCCCGAAACCGGCATTGAATACGGTATAGGAAGAAATAAAGCCGAGGCGGTAAATGAAGCCATCTCGGCTAACTTGTTTATTTATGGAAAAAAAGAATCATTAATAAACAGAATGGCAAGTAACGATGCAATAAAATTTCATGATTGGATAGACAGATTTGGTGAGATTATACTCCTCCGTGATTTAAAGAAAAAGACCCTAGATGACTACCAAGGACGGTTAAAAAGGATAAAAAATAGCTTCAATAATGTTCCTTTAAATGAAATAAAAACTAAAGATATTGCTGATTACATAAATAGCATTGTTTCTGATGGGAATATAACTACAGCTAGATTGATGCGGAGTATTCTAAAAGATATGTTTAACGAAGCGATGTCGGATGGGGTGATTGATTTCAACCCCGTGGTCGCAACTAGAGTGCCTAGAAATAAAATAGCCAGAACTAGGATGTCAGAAAGTGATTACATTCAAATATACAACACAGCAGTAGAGCACTGTCAGCCTTGGGTTAGTATGAGCATGGATTTGGCTATATTAACAGGACAGCGTTCTGGTGATATTAGAAAATTAAAATGGAATGACATTTATGATGGTTACTTATGGATAGAGCAAGAGAAAACAGGAACTAAAATAGCAATACCCCTTACCATTTCAAATAATATAGCTAATAAAACTTTGCAATCAGTGCTAGATAGATGCAAGCATGAATTGAACGGAAAGGAATTCGTGCTGGTTTCACAGAAGGGTGATATGCTAGCAGATAAAACCATTGGTAAGGCTTTTTCACTAGCCAGAAGCAAAAGTGGTTTGTCATGGGAGGGTTCTCCGCCGACATTCCACGAAATCCGAAGCCTAGCATCCAGAGTGTATGGGAATGAAAAATCAAATGAGTTCGCTAACCAGCTTTTAGGACACAAATCAATGGATATGACCAGAATGTATCAGGATGATAGAGGTCTTAGTTGGAAAAAAATCGAAATTTGATATTGGATTTATTTCGAATTATTTCGGAGAGCAATCCGTAATAAAATGATTTAAAAGGGAAAAAAATGATTACTCATATCAGTCCATTAGGATCCATGGATCTACTATCTCAACTTGAAGTTGATATGTTAAAGCGCACTGCTAGCAGCCATCTTTATCGGCTATTTCGAAACTGCTCATTAGCGGTTTTGAATTCAGGAAGCTTAACAGATAACAGTAAAGATTTATTGGATAAGCATACTGACTTTGATATCAACGTATTACGCCGTGAACGTGGCGTAAAACTAGAGCTCATCAATCCACCTCAAGATGCTTTTGTCGATGGTAAAATCATCCGCTCTATACAAGCAAACCTGTTTGCTGTCCTACGTGATATCCTCTTCGTTCATGCGCAAATTATCTACGCAGAACAAAAACTGCAATTAGATTTGGAAAATGGCGCGCACCTGACTAACATCATTTTCTCTATACTACGTAACGCTCGCACACTTCATCTTGATGAAGATCCCAGCATGATCGTTTGCTGGGGCGGCCACTCAATCAATGAAACTGAGTACCTTTATGGCCGAAAAGTCGGTAATGAACTTGGTTTAAGAGAGCTGAATATCTGTACGGGGTGTGGGCCAGGCGCTATGGAAGCACCAATGAAAGGTGCGGCGGTTGGTCATGCTCAACAACGTTATAAAAATAGCCGTTTTATTGGCTTAACAGAGCCGTCTATCATTGCCGCTGAGCCACCGAATCCATTGGTGAATGAGTTGGTTATTATGCCTGATATCGAAAAACGTCTTGAAGCGTTTGTACGGCTAGCGCATGGCATTATTATTTTCCCTGGTGGTGTGGGTACCGCAGAAGAACTACTCTATTTATTAGGTATCTTGATGGATCCTGAAAATAGTGCACAGGTTCTCCCTTTGGTGTTAACGGGGCCAAAAGAAAGTGCAGAATACTTCGCTGTACTTGATGACTTTATTCGTCATACCCTTGGTGATGAGGCAAGTAAACACTACCAAATTATCATTGATGATCCCCAAGAGGTGGCTCGTGTTATGAAAAAACACATGCCTCTAGTAAAAGATAATCGCCGTAGTACAGGTGATGCGTATAGCTTTAACTGGTCAATCAAAATCAGCCCAGAGCTACAGCATCCTTTCGAGCCAACCCATGAAAACATGGCATCTTTGAACTTACACCCAGGTCAATCACCAGAGAAACTGGCATCCGACCTGCGTAGAGCGTTCTCTGGTATCGTGGCAGGTAACGTGAAAGAAGTTGGAATGAAAGCTATCGAACAGCATGGACCATTTAAAATTCATGGAGATAAAGAGATCATGCAACGCATGGATACTCTGCTAAGAGGCTTTGTAAGTCAACATCGTATGAAGCTCCCAGGCGGGACTGCCTATGAGCCTTGCTATGAAATTGTGAAATAAATGGATAAAAGCCAAGGATGGCAAAAACATGATGATCCACTTACTTATTATTGATGCACTTAATTTAATTCGTCGCATACATGCAGTACAAGGTAGCCCTTGTGGTGACAGCTGTATATCCGCTGTATTGCAGCTGATTTCGCATACCTCTCCCACCCATATCGTTGCGGTATTTGATGAAGAAGGTAGGCATAATAGCTGGCGGCATGAAAAGTTACCTGACTATAAAGCGGGCCGACAACCCATGCCTGATAATTTACAGGCTGAGCTCCCGACATTAATCAACCAGTTTGAATCCAAAGGTATTCATTGTTGGCAATCACATGGGGATGAGGCCGATGATCTTGCGGCCACCTTAGCAAAAAAAATCGCCGATGCCGGACAAACCGTCACCATAGTGTCGACCGATAAAGGCTATTGCCAATTACTCTCCCCCGCCATTCGCATCCGTGATTATTTTCAAAAACGTTGGCTAGATGTCCCATTTATTGAGAAAGAATTTGGCGTACAGCCACACCAACTACCTGATTACTGGGGATTAGCGGGCATTAGTAGCAGTAAAGTCCCCGGCGTTACAGGGATTGGAGCGAAAAGCGCCACATTACTTTTACAGCAGTATCACTCAATTGAAAATTTATTTGCTAACTTAGAGAATGTTGACGAGAAATGGCGAAAAAAACTCATTGGCCAACTCGATATTGCCACAACTTGCCGTGATATTGCGACATTAAGAACGGATATCGCATTACAAGGCAACCTAAACCAACTACGTTATCAGATTAAATCATCTTCATAAAAAAACTGCACCTTACTTCGCCATTTATCAGCGTTTGGGGTGCAGTGATAAGTGATGGGACCCGTCTAATGTTTAATCACGTATTGGCGCATAAGCCGACCAAATTCGCTGAACATGTACGGTGATCTCCTCACGGTCATGGTAAAGCTGTTTTGCTTGAATACGGACATTAATGCCTTGCTCTTTTAACTGAGTAAACATTTTATCCAGAATATGAGAAACTTCCTCATAACGTTTCTTCATTGGCAATTTTAAATTGAAAATGGTTTCTCGGCACCAACCTTCTAATAACCAATGCGTCATTAACGCAGCAACTTTTGCAGGTTTTTCAACCATATCACAGACTAACCAAGTGATATTTTTGGTATTTGGCTCGAATTTAAACCCATCAACCTGATGATGCCTAACCTGCCCTGTATCCATCAAACTTTGTGCCATCGGGCCGTTATCCACGGCATGTACCATCATACTTCGCTTAACTAATTGATACGTCCAACCACCGGGGCATGCACCAAGGTCAACCGCATTCATACCACTCGCTAAACGCTCTTCCCACTCATCATAGGGAATAAAAACATGGAACGCTTCTTCTAGCTTCAACGTTGAACGGCTAGGCGCATCCGATGGGAATTTAAGACGCGGAATCCCCATATAAAATGGAGAAGTATTCGAACTATATGAATAGCCTGTATAGCAGCAACCAGGCGCAATAAAGAAAACATGAATAATAGGACGTTTAAAGTTTTCTTTAGCCAGCAAAATTTTTTCTTTGCGCAGTGCATTACGCAAAGGCACTGTAAACTTACGGCAAAACTTCAGTAGCTCTTTGCTTTCGTTAGTATCAGCAACTTCAACACGAAGATCACCAGCCCGCTCCACCTGCTGGCTGAGTACACTTACAATCGGTGAAATGCGATCTTCAGGAGGCAAATCTTTCAGCAATTCGCCAACCACAAACATTTGACGTGCAAAAATCAATTCACGAAAAGGCAGCTCACGGGCAAGTTTATCGGCATCTTCAGCCTGATAACACTCAAAAATAACATAGCCGCTATTTTCTTTGACTCGAGCAAAACCAAAAACGTCTTTTTGCCCTGCTTTATCTGTAATTTCTGCCGCACACTCTTTTTCAAATCCAGGACGACAATATAATGCAATTTTATTACTCATGGCGTAACGCCGGTTTCCTTAGACGCATAGCGCCGATAACGACCAACAGCCAGCCAATAAGAAAACAAACTCCCCCTACTGGCGTAAAATAGGAAAAGTATTTTACCTGTAACAAGGCCATACAATAAAGGCTACCACTAAAAAGAAGTATACCTACAGCAAAAAAAACACCACACCAGTAAAACCAAAGGATCACTTTGCGTAATAAAATAGCCCCCAGTACCATTAAGGCGACTGTGTGTAGCATTTGATAACGCAAACCAATTTCAATCCATTCCATCTGATGGGCACTCATAATCGATGACAGTGCGTGAGTACCAATAGCACCAAAGGCCACCGTAAAAAACCCACTAATCCCAGCAAAAATTAACATCAAACGACTATTCACAGTAACACCTTTTATTTACTATAACCGAAATAACCCCAGTCGCCTTAAGATGACCTAATAACATTCCTATACATTCAATCAACTGAGTGCCGTTTTCACTATGCAACTAACTACAATTTGAAGAATAATGGGCATGTATAATTACTAAATAAGTGCAATATCTTGATCACCTGTAATAAAACCCAATTTTTCTTGTTCGCTTGCCGCTTGAGCCAAAATCCATTGACGAAATGCGGCTATTTTACCTAAATCAGCTTGGTTTTCCTGACACACAAGGTAAAACGCATTTTTGCTCACCAAAACTTCGCTAAATGGGCAAACTAAACGACCTGCGTCTATTTCATTTTTAGCCATAACATTATTCGTTAATGCCACACCCTGCCCGTGCACGGCAGCCTGAATGACCATCGCACTGTGACTAAAAATAGGCCCTTGTTGGACATTAATAACATTATGCAATTCTAATTGGCGAACATAAGCTTGCCAATCCCGACGAGAAGAATCATGCAATAAAGTATGATTCACCAAATCTTCGGGTTGCTTTAATGGATATTGTCCGGTCAATAATACCGGAGAACAAACCGGCATTAAATATTCAGCATATAATCTGTCTGTTCTAAGCCCAGACCAATTCCCTCGTCCATAGAAAATAGCGACATCAACATCATCGGCTAATTTATCTTCTTCTCGATCAACTGCTTGAATCCGCACATCGATCCCTGGATATGCTTGGTTAAAACTAGAAAGACGAGGCACAAGCCATTGTATCGCAAAGCTAGGAGATAAACTGACTGTTAGTGCCCCTTTGGCGCTACGTGCCTGTAATTTCCTTGTAGCCTCATTGATAGAGGAGAATATTTCTTTAATATCAAGGTAGTAGCTTTGCCCCTCTTCCGTTAATAGCAAAGAGCGATTACGGCGGCGAAATAATTTCAACCCAAGGAAATCTTCCAAGCTTTTCATTTGGTGGCTAACAGCAGCTTGGGTTACAAACAACTCTTCTGCCGCTTTAGTAAAACTTAAATGACGAGCGGCTGCATCAAATACTCTTAACGCATTAAGTGGCGGTAATCTTTTAGACATAATCACTTCTACTCGACAGGGTTATATGCATTAGTTTTTTTCATCCGAAGCATTATAAATTGTCCATTGAGGATACGCCAGTAAATACCTATAGTATGCGCACTTCCTAAGCCGGAACGAAAAGTTACAGAGTTTGGTTACTTTGAAACTTTTGGCTTTGTGGTTGTGATGTTGTGTTTGCAAGTTGTCTGGGAATGCCAGACTTTGTAGCTTTAGCTACTGTTTTTTTCACTTCCTGTACATTTACCCTGTCTGTCCATAGTGATTTTTGTGATGCACCGCCTAAGTTGCGGTGCTTTTTTTTGCAGACAAGCAAAAGAAAAAATCTAAAAAAGACAACGTGTAAACAAGTTTACAGAAAATCTTCATCGTTAGATATTTAAGATTAATCTTGAAGTTAACGTAATGAGATATCTCGTCACCAATAATGATAAAAGAAAAGTGATTGCAATCTGTCGCAAAAGACATAATCATTCCAAAATACTTTCTAAATTTCTCGCACCATCACGGGTCACCATCAAAAATTAACACAATAAAAAGTGCAGCGCGTAAATTTAAAAAGTATTAACAACGTCGGTTAAAAAAACACATATTCAGACAAAGAACACATACAATGGATCATTTTTCTGCCAAGCAGTTTCGAGAACAATTTCCCGCTATCCAGTCTCATACCGTTCACCTAGATAGTGCCGCGACAGCCTTAAAACCAATCTCCATGTCTCAAGCCTCAAATGACTACTATCTCCACTCTGGTAGTTCAGTTTATCGCGGGCAATCTCCTGAATCATTGAGAATAACTCAAAATTACGAACAAGGCCGAGTACGTGTTGCGAAATTGATTAACGCAGAAGATGAAAACACAATTATTTGGACGCGCGGCACCACAGAATCTATTAATCTTATTGCGCAAAGCTATTTTAGGCATCATTTAAAGCCTAATGATGAAATTATTGTCAGCGAATTAGAACACCATTCAAATTTACTGCCTTGGCTAATCCTCGCTCAGCAAACGGGCGCAAAAATAATCAAATGGCCGATCAATCAAGACCAAACTCTACATATTGAGAAATTGAAGCAATTGCTTACCCCTAATAGCAAAGTGATTGCTATCACTCAAATGTCAAACGTAACAGGCTATCAACCGGATTTAACAGCGATTACTTCACTGGCACATAAGGCAGGTGCTCTCGTTGTCGTTGATGGCGCACAAGGCGTTGTACATAGCCCAATGGATGTTTGTGCCATGGATATCGACTTTTATGCTTTCTCCGCTCACAAACTTTATGGACCGACTGGCCTAGGGGTTTGTTACGGTAAACCTAATTTACTGGCAGCAATGTCTCCTTGGCACGGCGGCGGAAAAATGCTGTCAGAAGTCAGTTTTGACCACTTTACCCCTGCTCCTATTCCCCATTGTTTTGAGGCTGGTACACCGAATATTGCTGGGGTCATCGCTTTTTCAGCGACGCTGGATTGGTTATCTGAAATCGATTTACACCACCGTGAGGCGCATTGCTGCTCATTGATAAATTATGCCCATGAGCAACTGAAATCACTCCCAGGATTTACTTGCTACAGCGAACCCAATACCCCTTTGCTTTCCTTCAATTTTGACGGCATACACCATAGTGATTTGGGCCTATTATTGACTGAACAAAAAATTGCATTACGCTATGGGCAACATTGTGCGCAACCATTAATGGATGCACTCGATATTAGAGGCTGCTTACGTATTTCTGTCATGCCATACAATAATCTGCAAGATATTGATAAATTTATTAATGCGCTAAAGTTTGCACTCTCAATACTGAATGATGAATAAGGAAGCCTAATGACTTCAATAACACCAACATTTGCGCCGCATCCTTTTGGAACAGAACTGAAAATTGAGGCAATAGTAGAGCAATTTTCAACACAAAAGGCGTGGGAAGATAAATATCGTTCACTCATCCAACTTGCTCGCCAATTACCAACGCTGACTGAAGAACAGAAACAACACACTCAGGAAGTGAAAGGATGTGAAAATAGAGTTTGGATTGGCGCGAGATTGAATGACGACAACACCTTCCATTTTTACGGTGATAGTGAAGGACGCGTCGTTAAAGGGTTGTTTGCGATTTTATTAGCGGCGGTAGAACACAAAACCAGTCAAGAAATCCTTGCTATCGATTTTAAAGAGATCCTCAATAGCACTGGGTTGTCTGGTCAGTTAAGCGAATCACGACAAAATGGAATAGCCGCATTAATCACGACTATCCGTAATTTTGCTAGCGAAATGACACCTACCGAATAATGCACTAGAGGCTATTGCTATAGCCTCAGTTGCTTGCTCTATTTTCTCGCTCTAATTTTGCAACCATCTTTTTAAGCGCATGTGAAACAGCAATAAATCCAAAACTTGCCGTGACCATCGTTGCCGCGCCAAAGCCTGAGGCGCAATCCATTCTTTTGGAACCGTCGGCAGTACTCTTAGCAGCACAGACTGAGCCATCACTTTGTGGATAGACTAATTGTTCCGTTGAAAAGACACAATCTATGCCTAATTTACCTTTGCTATTTTTAACCACATTAAAATCAGATTTTAAACGTTCCCGTAATTTAGCCGCGAGCGGGTCTTGAACGGTTTTTGCCAAATCGGTTACTTGAATTTGCGTTGGATCGATCTGTCCGCCTGCGCCTCCCGTCGTGATGACAGGAATTTTATAACGACGGCAATAGGCTAACAACGCCGCTTTAGGCCTGACACTATCAATCGCATCAATCACATAATCAAACCCAGTCGAGAGCAATTCTGCCACATTGTCTACCGTCACAAAATCATCAACAATATTCACTGTACATTCAGGGTTGATTTCGAGCAGCCTAGCTTGCATCACTGAAACTTTTGGCTGACCAATCGTTGATTTTAGGGCATGCAACTGGCGATTAGTGTTAGTGACACAGATATCGTCCATGTCAATCAGCGTAATCGCGCCTATTCCAGTTCGAGCCAAGGCTTCAGCAGCCCAAACCCCGACCCCTCCAACGCCAATAACACAAACATGGGAGCGGGCAAAAAGCGATAATGCATGTTGTCCATAAAGGCGCCCGATCCCAGCAAAGCGCTGCATCCAAGCATCTGAAAGCTTAGTTTGCATAGTCAATAACAACCTTAATAACTACTTGCTACCGAACAGTGGCTGGCTCTTTTTCAAGACCCACACTCTTCCGTAATGATTATAATAACCGGCCATTTTTCCTGCCTCATGGCCTGTTCCATGATAAATATCGAAATGATGACCTTTAATCGCACCACCAACATCTAAGGCAATCATCATACGCATTTCATAGCGTCCCGTAAATTTACCTGTGTTATCAAGTACTGGAATCTCTGCCAACAGCGCTGTGCCTGGGGGGATAAGGGTTTTATCTGAAGCAACTGACGCTTTAGCGATTAACGGAACCGCGCTCGCTCCTCTGACTGGCACAAATGATTGTGGCTTAAAGAAGACAAAAGAAGTATTTTCCTCAAGCAATTGGCGCACTTCTTGTTCGCTATGACTATTGGCCCAATCATGGATGGCTTGCAGTGACATTTTTTCTAGGGGTACTTCACCGCGGTCAACAAGCACTTTACCAATACTCTTATAAGCATGGCCATTTTTACCTGCATAACCAAAGAAATTCAAAGGGCTACCATCGCCAAAGTCAACATAACCGCTACCTTGAACTTCCATCATAAAATTATCGATAGCAGAATTACTGTAAGCTAAAATTAAATTGTCACTTAAAGCGCCATTATAAATCGCGGCTCGACTTGGTAAGCGTTTTTTCCCCTTTGGCGGCATTCCATACAAGGGATGCTGAAAAGCGCCCTGCTTTGTGCGGCGCGCTTCAATAACTGGGGTGTAATACCCTGTAAATTGTACGTTGCCATAATTATCGACACCTTCCATTTGGAATGCCGTTAAATTGAAATTAGTCAGCTTTTTCGGGTCTCCTCCTGCCATTAACCAATTTTCGATAGCATGGTAGGTGTCATTGTTATTTTGAAATAAACGCGGCGATGCATTTTTGATTTCATAAACTTGCTGACTAAAATCGTGTGAATTGATAGGGCGTCCTTGAACATTCAGTTGACTGACTTGCTGAAGGTCTTGATTTAAACGTCCATCTTTATATTGCTGTCCTTTGTCTGTCGGATGAGACTGACAGCCAACAAGCAAAGTAACAAGCGCACTTGCTATACACCACTTTTTCCATAATTTCATATGATATCGCCCACATCAATCCAATATGAAGCGCACAATAGCAAACCCCAATAAATAATGAAACGGCTAATCATATATATACTCATGGTCGCTAGAATGGTTTCAACCTAATTTCCCAAAAATGCTACTGAACACAGGCTCTATCGGCATCGTGAATTCATTTTATTGTCGATAAATTATCCAGTTAAACGTTTTTAAGTAGAACCTTAGACAAAACCCATTACGACTTCAATGATTGCCCCTAACGATTAAAAAAACACCACAACGATGATATTTTGTTCTATCTGTGCTGGATTTTGAAAAAAAAACACAAAAAAACTTGCATCAGATCTCATCCCGAGTATAGTGCCCGCTATCGGACGCGGGGTGGAGCAGCTTGGTAGCTCGTCGGGCTCATAACCCGAAGGTCGTCGGTTCAAATCCGGCCCCCGCAACCAATAAAAAATCAGCATCAAAAATATTTCAGGCGCGGGATGGAGCAGCCTGGTAGCTCGTCGGGCTCATAACCCGAAGGTCGTCGGTTCAAATCCGGCTCCCGCAACCAATATCCCCTGTTATATTGACCTCTTCAGTCGCGGGGTGGAGCAGCTTGGTAGCTCGTCGGGCTCATAACCCGAAGGTCGTCGGTTCAAATCCGGCCCCCGCAACCACTTGTTATACTTCCCTTATCTTCCCAAACCTACCATGAAAGAAAAAAGGTGACTCACTTTTCAGTTCATCACCCTACACTATTTTAAATTTTGCAATACAGAAACTAATTTCTAATCGCTAACTCACCACCATTACGGAAATAAGCTTTAATTCCTTGAAAAATAGACTCTGCCATTTGTTGCTGGAACTTAGCTGTTTTCAGCTTACGCTCTTCTTCCAAATTACTAATGAAAGCCGTTTCCACGAGAATTGATGGGATCTCTGGTGCTTTTAGTACCGCAAAGCCCGCCTGATCGACTTTGTTTTTATGCAGTCGATTGACTTTTCCCATACGTTTTAAAACTTCATCGCCGAACTTCAAGCTATCATTAATTGTTGCAGTTTGAACTAAGTCGAGCATTGTATGATCCAGATACACATCACCACTTTTGCTAACACCACCAATTAAATCGGCCTCATTCTGAGTTTGCGCAAGGTAACGTGCAGTATTACTTGTCGCCCCTTTCGTCGATAGTGCGAATACAGAAGAACCATGAGCAGAGCGATTCGTGAAAGCATCCGCGTGAATAGACACAAACAGGTCTGCTTGCATTTTACGAGCCTTAGCGACCCTAACTTTCAATGGAATAAACACATCTTCATTACGGGTCATATAGGCACGCATTTTAGGATCTTTATCAATCAACGCCTTCAAACGCCGTGCAATTTGTAACACAACATCTTTTTCGCGTGTTTTATATTTGCCCATCGCTCCGGGGTCTTCACCGCCGTGCCCTGGGTCAATCATAATGATAATTGGGCGATCAGTTCCTGCTTTACCGGGCTTTTTGGCCTGAGCAGGCATTTTTTCTTCTAAATCACCTTTATTATAATCCTCTAGCAAAGCCAACAGAGGGTCATCGGATGTTTCCACACCTTGCCCTGGATAAAAATCCATCACTAAACGGTTTTTAAACTCGGCAACAGGCCCCATCGTGAAGATCTGTGGGCTAACCTTATTTTTTACTTCAAAAACGAGACGTACAGTTTTCGGGTCAAACTGCCCCACTCTAACGAGTTTAAGGTAGGGGTCTCGCGATTGAATCTGAGTTCCCATTTGCTTCAGGATGTTATTCAGTTGTACCCCTTCGAGATCAATCACTATGCGCTCAGGGTTATGCAATACCAACTGACGATATTTTAATGGAGCATTAGATTCTAGCGTTACGCGCGTATAACTTGATGCCGGCCATATACGCACCGCAATAACATTTGTATTCGCAGCGAAACCAAATGGGCTGACACTAAGTAACATAACCGCAGCCGCCCCCTGTATAAGGCGACGTTTAGATGGACAGTGATCTTGGTGACTCATCAATAATTCCGAACCTAAAACTGAATATCAGGTGATTTTAGAATAAAAGCCAAATTGAGGCCAGAAACATAAACTCTAGCGAATCATTCGCATGCTGTCATCAAGAATACACATTTAAATATAGAGATATGTAAACTCAAATAATAAAAATGTTACAAGTCTTGTTCTATCTTTTACTTGATATTTATCGCCAAAAAGAATAAAAATACATTAATTGCGAATAAAAATTCAATTATGAGGATGGTTATGAAAGAGCGCAGCACCGAGCTGGTTGATGAGTTTCGCCATTCGGTACCTTATATTAATGCCCACCGCGGCAAAACATTTATTATTATGCTTGGCGGAGAAGCAATTGCGCATGAAAATTTTCCAAGTATTGTCAATGATATAGGTTTATTACATAGCCTTGGCATCCGCATTGTTGTTGTTTACGGCGCTCGCCCTCAGATTGAGAACATCTTGGCTGAACACAATTATGAAGCGGTTTATCATAAACATACTCGGGTGACAGATTCGAATACACTTGAATATGTGAAACAAGCTTCAGGCGCTTTATTACTTGATATCACTGCTCGTTTATCGATGAGTCTTAGCAATACTCCTTTACAAGGCGCTCACATCAACGTTGTCAGTGGAAACTTTGTCATCGCCCAACCGCTTGGTGTCGATGACGGTATTGATTATTGTCATAGCGGTCGTATTCGTCGTATCGATGAAGATGCTATCAATAAGCAACTTGATAATGGTTCTATTGTATTAATTGGGCCAGTTGCAGTTTCTGTAACAGGAGAAAGTTTTAATCTCACCTCAGAAGAAATCGCAACTCAGCTTGCAGTCAAAATGAAAGCAGAAAAATTAATAGGATTTTGCTCTTCGCAAGGGGTTGCCGATAAAGAAGGGAATATTCTATCTGAATTATTTCCCAATGAGGCAGAAAATAGGATCCAAGAGCTGGAAGCTGAAGGCGATTATTATTCAGGAACAGTGCGTTTTTTACGTGGCGCAGCGAAAGCCTGTCGCCGTGGTGTGCGTCGTAGCCATTTGCTCAGCTACCAAGAAAATGGTTCTTTGATTCAAGAGCTGTTTTCACGCGATGGTATCGGTACTCAAATCGTCATGGAAAGTGCAGAGCAAATTCGCCGCGCCAATATTAACGACATTGGTGGTATTCTTGAATTAATCCGCCCACTAGAACAACAAGGTATTTTAGTTAGGCGTTCAAGAGAACAACTCGAAATGGAAATCGATAAATTTACCATCATTGAACGAGATAATTTAGTCATTGCTTGTGCAGCACTCTATCCTTACCCAGAAGAAAAACTGGGTGAAATGGCCTGTGTCGCAGTACATCCTGACTATCGTAGTTCTTCGCGGGGAGAAGAACTGCTACACCGCATAGCGCTACAAGCTAAGCAAATAGGATTAGAAAAATTATTTGTGCTAACGACGCGTAGCATTCATTGGTTTCAAGAAAGAGGCTTTATTCCTGCTGAGATTGAAATGTTGCCATTGAAAAAACAAGCTTTATATAACTACCAACGCCGCTCAAAAATTTTAATGTTAGATTTAAAAGCGCCTACCGACAAATAACGCAAGCCAAGCTAACCTGATCCTTTATTGAGATCAGGTTAGTTATTCAGTAAATCAGCTTAAGCAATTTGGACTACTCGTGATTTCTGGCAGAGTGGCGTACTGTCGATAATGGGCTGTAGCAATGCTGACATTTCGGCAAAGGATGAACCATAGAAGTAGAAAGCGGTTTCAGTCGGCCCTTCCCATACCCCATGGATAGCACCAATATCTTCGACAGCCTCATCCATTTTGTCGAAAATATCATTGATATCACTATTCTCATAAACTTCATCAGGCAATTCAGTGCCATTTAAATAGAGTGCTAAGCCTTCTTCATCACCAAATTCAATTACCGTATCTTCTCCATGCACAATCAATCGAGAACCTTTTGGCGCTAACATAGACGAGAACAATTGAATTATCAGACTGATATTTTCGTCGTTAGCCTCAGCCACAGAAAGCTCGATATCACATTCTTCAATTTCACCGCTGTCTGAAAGTAAAGTACCACCTCCAGTCACCTGAATATCTTTATTCATCCCCTGCATGACTTGTGTAAATGCATCTTCTAAATCAGCACGTCTTTCCGGCTCGATTCTCGCTTTCAGTGTTACCGTTAACGCCGTCATAGTTGGCTGGTTATCCATATTATTACCTTTTGCATTTAAGTCTGATTTACGTAGCCACAGCTACTGCTTGTGACTCTATTTTACATTCATTAATTGTATTGCTAAACCACTACGCCGTTTTGTTGGCGTTTCAATAGCTCGACGTAAAATTTTCATGTTGCAATACAAAGAAAGCGTTTTTTTAGCTCGCGTTATCGCGGTGTACACCAGTTCACGAGTCACTACTGGTGAATATACCTTCGGTAATACTAATGCGGTATGGGCGAATTCTGAACCTTGAGATTTATGCACCGTCATAGCATATGCCGTTTCATGTAGAGGTAATCGATTAGGCTGAATGCCTTTAATCGAACCATCTGGATACTGAAAGTAAGCTCTAAGAGCCCCTTCCTCATCGGGCAATATTATACCTATATCACCATTAAATAACCCTAGCGGGCTATCATTTCGGCTAATCATAATTGGCCGTCCTGCATAGTGTTTATTGGTCTGATTAAATGGTCGATAAATAAGCCCTTGACGATGCAGTAGCTTTTCCAGTTTTTCATTTATTCCGATCACACCATAAGGCCCATCTCTTAAAGCGGTAAGTAAGCGGAATTGATTAAATTTAAACAATATCTCTGCTGGGTCATGAGCGGCTTTCACTGATAAGAGGTAATCTTGATAGAACTTCGCAGCGTCCATTAACATCTGAGCGTAATCGTCTTCACTTTCCTGTCCATAGGTCTGCACATCATTGAAGGAACTATTTAAGACTTTCTCAGCACGCTTCACATCCCCTTCATTAACCGCAAACGCAAGCTGCCCTATGCCAGAAGAGGCAGAAAACCGATAACTTTTACGCAATAAGCACAGACTATTTCTGATAAAAGGTCCGTCCTCAGAGACAAAATGCGCCAGTGAATAGCCCGTCAGATCGCTAAGTTCTTGCGCTCTTTGGGGGCTATAACCACAATCAGCAAACTGACAGATATCACCGAGTACTGCCCCCGCCTCGACTGAAGCTAGCTGGTCTTTATCACCTAAAAAAATTAATTTTGCATGAGAAGGTAAAGCTTCGATGAGTTTTCCCATCATAGGTAAATCTACCATTGAAGCTTCATCCACAATTAAGATATCTAATGATAATAAATTATCGCTATGATAGCGGAATTGCTGGCTTTCCGGCTGAGCCCCTAATAGTCTATGTAACGTCTTAGCTTGATTAGGGAGCATGCCTCGTTCTTCATCACTTAATGATAAACCGTCCAGAGCAGCGCCTAATGACTCAGTCAAACGAGCAGCCGCTTTACCTGTTGGGGCAGCTAATTCAATTTGAACATTGTGTTTATTCTCAACAGCAAGTTTCACTAATGCCGCAAGAATTCGAGCAACCGTTGTTGTTTTGCCCGTACCTGGCCCACCAGATATAACCGACACTTGGCTGGTCACTGCCACCGCAGCTGCAATTTTTTGCCAATCTATCTCACGACTGTGAGGGAAAAGCGCATCTAAAATTGATTTAAGATGCAATGAATCATATTGCGCGAATACAGTCTGTGAAAAGTACCTAGAGACACAACGTTCGTATTGCCATAACCGCTGAAAATAGAGAAATTCGCCTGATAATATTAAAGGTGATGGCTGGTTTTCATCCGCTAAAGTAATAAAAGGTGCGTTCTTAACTGCTTGATAAATTGTTTCTTGATCAGGCTTTCCTATTGCACACCAAAATTCATGAGCTAATTCAGGATGACGTCCAGCAAATATCTTTTCCAAACTGACGTCTGCTAAGGATAAACAAACATGCCCCGTCATCGTTTCTGCACTTAATAATGCAGTAATAAAAAGTAATATTGGGCTGCGTTCTTCTGTGATGTTATAGGCAAATTGAATATCAAGAGGCGTAAACAAACGAGCTTCGGTCGCTTTATTGAACAGCGCTTTCATCATGATGTGCTCCCTTCTTGTACATTGAGAAATAGCTGATCAAATGCATCTATAAATTCAGGCTCAGGTCGATAGTAAAAAATACCGTTATTTGACTCAGCCTTATCAATACCGCGTAAGAAGAGATAATAAACACCGCCAAAATGGATATCGTACTGATAGTTAGGCACCCGTTGTTTTAGATAACGATGTAATGCTAATGAGTACAATTGATATTGGAGATCATAACGATGATCTATCATGGCCTCAACCATCGCCGATTGCGTATAACAACTGGCATCCCCTCCAAGGTAATTTGATTTATAATCAAGTAGGTAAAATTTACCATTCCACAAAAATGTTAAATCAATAAAACCTTTTAAAATGCCCTGTACTTCTTCAAAACTCAGTGGAGGGCAAGCAGCAGATATAGGATCATATTGATGAGTAACGCGGTCAACGGCTTGGGGGTCTAATAACTTATCTATAGGTAAATAAAATTGCATCTCATCGAGCATATCTTGAGGCGCTAAAGCGGATAAACATAGACCATCTTCCGCAAGTGGCGCCTGAACAATCGCCATTAACCACTCCTGTAGCATTTCAGCCCATTGCGTATCAAAGCCCGATATTTGAAGCTTTTCCTGCAACCACTCTAGAGGAACGTCTTTTGAAAACTCAATTTCTTCCATTAATTCATGCAGAAATGTTCCGGGTGCGGTCCCTTTAGGGAATTGGTGTGGTGTTAAAATGTACTCATCCGCTAAGGGTAAAGTGGTATCGATACTGACTTCAATATCCATCTTTGGTGCAAGCGAACTTGCCAACTGCTCTGCACTAATTACTTGCTCACTCTCACCGTAAGACCTGCGATAACTTAACCCCGAATAACTCGTGACTCTCCAGTGATCATCAAAGAAGCGCGTCACATTTCTTGCTGATAGCGCCTCTGAGTCACCTTGATTCAACGCTAGCGAAATTGGCTCTATTTGTTCAATTCGCTCAACATTAATCACTGTATTCGTTAATTCTGCTAGCCCTTTATCGAGCAAAGTAAAATCACCCGCTTCACTTTTTTGAATTAAATAGCCTAAAGCCGATAAATGCAGGTCAGTTTCTCCACTTTTCTTACGGTTGCCTTTGATGATTGGTGCAATACCTACGCTACAATGATAAATCGCTCGAGTTAAGGCGACATAGAGTAATCGTAGATCCTCCGCTAAACGTTCTTCATCTGCCAAAGCAATGTTTTCTTCGTTGTCCGCAAGGTCTAAACGTGTCCGATAATTATCCCTATCATGATAAAGCGCCTTTGATTGAGGTAAAAAATTACTGGCAAAAGGCAACCAAACTATTGGGTATTCAAGCCCTTTCGATTTATGAATAGTACTAATTTGAACAAGGTGCTTATCACTTTCTAAACGCATTTGCTGCGCGTTAGATTGATGGTCAGGATCTGCTATTTGCTGAGTTAGCCAACGAACCAATGTATGCTCCCCTTCGAGTTGAAGAGACATTTCTTGCAGCAACTCACCAATATGCATAAAGTCCATTAGACGTCGTTCACCGTCAACTGAAGAAAGAAAAGTTTCAGCAATATGGCGTTCAGACATTAACACCCTAAGCATCGGTAGAACGCCCTGCTTACGCCAGATAATGGAGTATCGGGTAAATTCATCAACTAAAGCTTCCCACGCTTTTTCATCATAGTTGAGAGTATCAATTTCTTTAGCGTTTAATCCTAATGTGCCTGTCGCTAATGCACTACGTAAAACACGCTCTTTCTCAGGTGACAATACGGCCTGAAGGATCCACAGTAAGTCTCGTGCTTCTTGGGTTGAAAACACACTCTCTCGATTCGATTGAAAAACAGATGGGATACTAAGCTGGTTTAAGGCATCGCGTATTAACATTGCCTCGCGCCGACTTCTTACCAGTACCGTAATATCAGCAGCAGAGACGGGTATTTCTTTCCCATCTTGCTGCTGAAAAACGGCGGTTCCCTTCAAGCCACCTTGTAATAGCTGGCTAATCTGTGCGGCACATTGTGCGGCCATCGTGTGTTCATAATCAGCAATAGAAACGGCTTCAGCATTAATTTGCCAAAAAGTTAGCGCTTTTACTGCCTCACCATTATGACAAAGCATCTTACCAGCGTTTCTTTCTGCAAAATTGACGGGATTAAATGGAATTTGTTCAAAAATAAACGGATTGTCACAATAGCTAAAAACATGATTAACCGCTTCCACCATATGTTGTGATGAACGATGGTTAGTTTCTAATGTGTAATGGGCATTGACCTGTTTTTTCGCTTCAATATAAGTAAAAATATCAGCACCACGAAATGCATATATCGCTTGCTTTGGATCACCGATAAACAGCAATGCGCTATTTTCGACACCACCATAAATTCGTTGAAAAATACGATATTGTTGGGGATCTGTGTCCTGAAATTCATCAATCATTGCCACGGGATAACGTTGGCTAATTGCTTCTGCTAAATATTTTCCACCTTGCTGCTTTAGTGCGCTGTCTAAACGAGTAAGTAAATCATCAAACCCCATCTCCCCACGATGATGTTTTTCCTGAATAATATTTTGTCTCACTTCAGTTATTGCCAGTGGGATGATCAAGTCTTTAATTGTTAATGATTGGGAAAGTAGCTCGTCGATACGCGCAAAAACGGCGTGCTCTGGCCCTGAACCACTTTTTGATTTCTCATGCAAAACTGCTTGAGAAAAACGCACAATTTCTTTTGGTAATTGATAATCCTGAGTTTCCTCTTCCGCCCAACGCAGCATTTTTTCTAACCAGCTAGGTAAAAAACGAGAGCTATAGCTCCGCTTATCAACATCTGAATTAGAGATAAGCCGTTCAAATTCAGAACAATTCGCTAGCCATAACGACTTCACCTGAGTGATCAGCTCAATTAAGCGTTGATGGCGCTCTTCAAACGTTTCCGTACGCTGCTGTTCGTTAACGATATCGGGCATATCACCCTGTAAAAAAGGTTTAATTTCCGCCAGCAGTGCTTCAGGGCTATTCCATTGCGACAAAACAACCTTTGTCATTGAATAATCTAGCGGGTAAAAATGTCGTCGCCAAAAGTCTGCACAAGCTTGCTTTTGAATCGGAAGTTCATCTTGGATCATGGTTTGTTCGAATAAAACCCCTGATTCAAAAGCATTATGCACCAACATTCTTTGGCAAAATCCATGAATGGTATAAATCGCCGCCTCATCCATTTGGCGTTCAGCTGTCAGCAACCAACTAATCGCAAACTCTCGTTGCTCTGGTGTCGTAATTTGTGAAAGCAACTCTAAATATTCAGGTTCTTTTTCAAAACCAACGCCATTACGAATACAAGCAAGACGCATTTTATGGATTCGCTCACGGATACGTCCTCGTAGTTCATTAGTGGCAGCTTCTGTAAAGGTAACAACTAGGATTTCTTCTACAGTAAGGGGCCGAGAGAAGGCATTCTCTCGACCTAACCCTAATAATAAACGCAGATAGAGGATCCCTATCGTATAGGTTTTACCTGTACCCGCCGATGCCTCAATTAACCGCTGCCCTTGTAAGGGTAGGGAAAAAGCATCTAACAGTTGGGAACTTATCTGCATTTTACTCACTGTAAATCATCCTTAATAGGTAAAATCTTTTGAAATTCTGAAGCGTTAGGATAAAACACCCAGCCTTTTAATGGCGCATAGCCCGTTTTCTCATTCACGTCTTGACCAATGACTTGAGAGGCTAATGCCAATCCCTGACGTTTCATAACAGCACGCTGATAATAATCAATAACCTGTTGCTGAGTTGCTTTTTCAAAAAGCGCCAGAACCTTATCGCGAGTATCAAAAGTAAAAATATTACGACTAAAATCAGATGAATAGCGTCCTACTTCCTCATAGAAAGTTTGAGGAGGCTGTTTCATTTGAGTAATAATTGATTGTTTATACTGTTCAAACTCTTGAGCCGGTAATTTTTTCAATTTATCAAACGCTGCATTATAAAACTCTTGATAACGAGTATTGAGATAAGCTGGCGTTTGCGCATTACTTTGTAATAAGAAACCAATACCCCACTGATCGCCGATACCGACTTTGAAAGCAAAAACAGCATAGCCAAGTTGCTCATTCGTTCTGAGCTGGTCATAAAACCATGGCTGAATGATATTGGATAGTAATCCCGAGAGAACAGCGCCCTCGATACGGCTATAGCCTTCAGGAATAAAGATCTCTGCTAATGCGCTATCCGAGCTTTGAGCTTGTCGATGGAAATCAGCCAAATAGGCTTGATCAATGGCAACAATATCACCCCGCCACCAGTTGGTACCTTTACTCTTCAGTAATGCCTGTGCATCTTGAATGACTTTTATGCTTTGCTCTGAAGTCAAATTACCAATTACCATGGCTTGTAGTGCGGCACTGTCCACAACTTTAGTACGATAATCGGTAAGATCTTTTAGCGAAATATCATCCAGTACTGCTAACCGCGCTTCTTGCTCGAAATAAGGTACAGTATCAATTCGACGCAAAGGTTGCATCGCTAACTCATAAGCTTTAGCGTTATTAGAGACTTTAATTTGCTCTTGATACCAAGATTTGGCTTGAGCTAATTCCCTATCAGTGGGTTCAAAGCTAAGATAAAGCTTAGTCATGGATAAAAACAGCTCAGGCAAATGCTGTGTATAACCACTTGCATTAAACTGTAAACCTAACCCTTGTGAGACAGAAACAGACATCCCCGCCACTGAGGCTTGATATTGCAGTTCATCCATTTTTAAAGAGGCAATATATTGCAGTAAGGCGCCTGTGACTTGAGATTTAGCGTCCTGCTCACCAACTTTAGTTTTCAGCAATAAATTAATGGTTGCTTTAGGTTCATCCGCAAAGTACTGACTTGGCATATACAGAACACGGGTATTCTGATCTTGGTACACTAATTCGGGATGTTTATATTCCTTATCCACTTTAATTAAAGACAAATTATCTGGTATATAGGGATTTAACTCCGGTAATCTAAATTTCATTTTAGATTCAAGCTGTTCCCATTTAGCTAACTGTTGAGCTGTAATCTTATCGACTTGATAAGGTGCATCAACAAAATAAGCTTTTTTATTATGGGGCTCTTCTGGGCTAATAAACCAAATTCTAGCATCCTTAGCGGTCAGCTCAGATAAGCGAGCTTTTATAGCCGCAGGATCATATTTATCGGCAATATAATCGGAATCCAGTACGTGGTTCACAGGAACATTGATCATTTGGTCAGATAACCACTCAATGTAGTTCATGTCCCGAACAATAGAACCATAGCGGAACGAAAGATTCAGTACATTCGCTATTTCATCAAAATAATTTTTATTAACACCTTGTTTTTTCAGCAAATCAATATAAGAAAAAACAGCCGCAATAATTTCATCACGCTCAGCCAGACCTTTGTCCGTTAACGTAATATAGATGGAGAAAGAGCCATAATTACGGTCCGCGTTCGGAAGCGATGATGCACTGATCCCTTCCGCAAGCCCTTGCGATATTAACCAATCAGCAAGTGTACCGGGACTACGATTGCCAATTAGATAGCCAATATATTCATCACTTTTGCTCCGGAAATCAGCCATATTATTTTTGATACTAAATTCAAGCTGAATGGCTTTTTGAGGCTGAGCTGGCACATAATGAATAACAATTCCTTTTTCATTATCAGTAACAGCTGGCACCTCTGTTGAAGGAGCCGTCACCTTATGATCAGGAATACGCCCGAAAGTATCTGCGGCTATCTTTGCTAATGATTCAATCGATTGGTCACCATAAAGCACCCCATTCATTAAATTTGCTGAGTAATACTTTTTATAAAAATCGACTAACTCAGTTTGTAATTTGCTGTTCGGCTTATCTTTTAGTGTTTCTAAATTTCCACCAGAAAAACGAGAATTTGGATGTTTAGGATTCAATGTTTCTGAACGAACTTGCCATAAACGCATTCCATCTCGAGAACGCGCCATTGTTAGCTCAGCATTGACCGCATTGCGCTCTCTATCCGCATTTGTGGGATCAAGTAATGGTTCAGCTAATGCATCAGCCAACCTATCAGTTGCCTCTTTGAGTGCACTATTTTCAACTTCTAAATAATACGCGGTGCGATGTGCAGCAGTGCTAGCATTATGGCTACCACCATGTTTTTGTAAAAATTCAGATAAGCTGCTTGGCTCTGGGTATTTTTTAGAACCCATTAATACCATGTGCTCCAAATAATGAGCTAAACCTAGCTGGCTGTCTGGGTTTTCTAAGCTCCCAACAGGAATCGACACCGCGGCTAATGATTTTGTCGCTTTTGGATCTGAAACCAATAAAACGATCATCCCATTATTCAGCTTAATGGCTTGATAAGTTCTTGGATCATTTTCACTCTTATTGATAGTTTCAGGCAAAACTTGCCAAAGGGGCTGAGCGATAACCGTCGCCCCCCAAACCATTAAGGTTAACAATAAGAAAAATTGAGCGATACTTTTGGATAAACGTAGCATCCTTTAATGCTCTCCTTTTTTATTTTAAATGTTCTGCCATTGGCAGAAGGTAACGCTGAGTATTCTCTAACAGCGCCTGAATTAAATGTTGGTCGATATTCCTACAGATACGTAAGACATAGTCATCTTCCATTTCACCTCTTTTCATCGAAGACCCCTGAAGGCTCTGCATTAAAATAGACAATGCTTTTTGTTGGATCTCTTCAGAAGCAAAGTCATACTGCTTTGTCTTTTTATCAAAACAAGCTGACAGCCAGTTCCAACCACTCTGGTTCAGTAATAATAAAGGTGTGTTTAACCCTTTACAGTAGCCAGCGATTAGCTGCTCTAAGTAATTCTTCGCATCACTTTGTTTTACACTAGAAAAATGCCAAATGCTATTCTCTCGACCCAAGGCAACGCTTTCACCGTCATTAATCGCTAAATTAAATAACAGATGTTCTATCCATAACTGAACACCATCGTGTGCTGTTAAATAAGCGGGCCGATATCTGAGTATTCCCTTCTCATGGGCATTTCTTAACACTCCGCTTATTTTGATGCCATTAATTTGAAGATCAATAACATAATCAGTTGGTTGGACATTTTGTTGTTTTATTTTTTCCGCTAAAGGCGCTATATCGTTAATTTGTTGCTCCCAATACAATTGACCAAACTGTTTCGCTGGCAGTTGCCCTGAAGCTTTTAGCGCTTGATATAAAGGCTGCGGATTTTCATCTTTGATTAACAGCGCCAAAATCCGTTCATTCATTTTATAACGCTGCAATTTGTCCAAAAGAAATGGCTCATCTTCTGGTAATTCTGTTTCTTCAATTGTGAAATGAACTTTTAAGCGCTGTTGGAAGAACGCACGAATAGGATGCCGATAAAAACGTAATAACTGTTCAATAGAGATATCTGTCACTCTTTCACGTTCATCTAGCTCATAGATAAATGGCTTGCCCTCTTGCAGCACTGTTTCTGCTGCGGGTAACCACTCACTAGCAAAGCTTTGATATGGCGAATTAGCCATAAAGTTTTCTTTAGCAAACGGAACTCTGTTATGTTGAAATACAAGATGTTTTTTAAGCCTTAACGCACTTTCATCAATATTCAGTTTGTCATCGCCTTGTAGGCAAAAGCTCTGACAAATGTAGTCCAACAATTCAGTCACTAACACCGATGGATTACAAACTTGATTATCCTGTATTGATAAACCGATGTAACTGATATAAAGCTGTTTGGCTGCTGAGTTCAACGCTTCTAGAAATAAATAGCGGTCATCATCTCTACGTTTTCTGTCTCCTCTAGCAGGCTTTTCTGCCATTAAATCAAACCCTAGTGGCGGAATACTTCTTGGATAGATACCATCATTCATCCCTAGCAAACAAACCACTTTGAAAGGTACCGACCGCATTGGCATTAAAGTACAAAAATTAACTGACCCGGCCAGAAAACGCTGACTAATTTTTTCATCATCAAAACACACCGCCAACTCATCTCGAATTAAACGTAAAGATATTTGCTCATCGTAGCCTGAGTTTATGGCATTTTGCAGTATCTTATGCCATTGCTCTGTCACAAGAGTGAGTACTAACTCTGTCTCACTATCTGTTTGAAAAAAACTCTCAATGAGTTGCTGGCAAATATCTTGCCATTCATCAAGTGTTCTTTCCGTTGCTAATAACGTTCGCCACTCTTTTAATGTGCTAACCAGTAAAGCCAGTTTGCCCGCTAACTGTGCAGCTAAACCACTACATTCATCGTAAGGTAGAACACCATTCCAAGGGCCATATCGACTGTCCATCGCATAGCCTAGTAACATTCGACTTAATCCGAACTGCCACGTATTTTGCCCTATAACAGGCAGTGATAATGCACGCACATTATCATCATCTAACCCCCAGCGAATGCCTGATTCATTCACCCAACGGCGTAGTAACCCTAGCTCACTTTCATCTATATCAAAGCGTTCAGCAAAAGCCGAAACTTCCAGTAACGTAAGGACTTGCTCTGTAGAGAAACGGCTTTGTGGCAGGTCTAACAAGAGTATGAATGCCTGCAAAATGGGGTGAGCCTGCAAGGCTTTTCTATCAGATATAGAAAAAGGGATATATCGCTTAGTCGCGGTATTTCCAAAAACCGCTTGTATGAAGGGGGTATAACTATCAATATCTGAAACCATCACAATGACATCTCTCGGCGTTAAAGTGGAATCTTGTTCAAATAACGCCAATAATTTATCTTGCAATACTTCCACTTCCCTTTGTGCGCTATGACAAGAGTGGAAAGTAACAGACTGATCAGAGAGTGCTAAAACTCGCTTACCGATACTAGTACTATAAGCCCTTAAATCTGTTCCAAGCTGAGCGTGGTTTTCGAGGTCTAAAATGTCTTGCTGCAAATTCTCTAGCAGGCTATTGCGGTTCGTATCGACAAATGCTGAAATCTCATTTGCACTATCAATTTGCGAAATAAAGTAGAGGTTATCTCGCCCTAATTTTCCCCATGAGGCAAGTAATGGATTAGCTAATTCTTGCTCCCCCTCGTCATTGAACAGTTCTTGTGCATGCTCCTCTATTTTAAAACGTGATATTTCATTCTTATCAATATAATGACGTAATTTTCTTTTCTGTAGCTTTGCCAAAAAAGAATGGCTGTGAATATCCCCCCAATAATAACGACAGGGATTGGTAAACATGAGGTGAATATCCGTGTGTTCCGCGATGGCACTCAATGCTTGCAGATAAACGGGGGGTAATGAAGATATACCACAAATAAAAATACGTTTTGGCAGCACATTATGTAGATTTTGACTGTTAGATAACTTATCAATAAAACTCTGATACAGGTTAGCTCGATGCCACGGTGATTGACCCAGTGATTGAGTATAATCGACCAACTGCAACCATAATCGTTTTTGCCATAATTGGTTTACCCCTAAACCATCAATAAGCTCATTTTGCTGCCATTTTTCAATCCATTGAGGCCGATAAACTAAATATTGGTCAAATAAGTCTGCTACTCTCCCTGCAAGCTGGTGTAACTTTCTTTTATCTAAGTCATGCTCAAGGTAATGACGTAACGGCTCAAAGTCATCCTCATCAATCACCGTAGGTAAAATTTTCATTAACTTCCATGTCATTGCTTGCTTGGTATAAGCACTTTCTTTCGGAATATCAGGCAATACCCGCCGAAACATATCCCAAATAAAAGTTGCAGGTAAAGGGTAATGAATATTCGCAGCAATACCAAAACGTTTTGCTAATTCTATCTGAAGCCATTGAGACATACCGGGGCTTTGTACCAAGATGATTTCTTGTGCGAACGGATGAGAAAGCGGTTCATTCTCCATTAAATGAGCTATTAACTCCTTTAGTAGCTCTAATTGATTAGAATGATAAACCTGAAACATTGTTATCTCCTGTTCTACAAAACCAGCGGTTTAGAGAAAATGATTGCTTAGCCGTTGATAGCATGATTGTTGTATCACTACAACTCTCAGACACTGAGAGAGTCTGTAAGTTTATCTGCCAATCGGGAGAAATAAACTCTGTATTTTCAAGCTGTGGCTCCATCAGCACCGCTTGACGCTCTAAATTATTTTGCAACACTCGAAATACGAGCGAATGATGATATATCCAATTGAAATTTAAGGCTATGTGTTGATTATAGCTTAATAACGCCATTAACAGGATAGCAAAAACGACCACAGCAACCATTGATTCTATTAATATAAAACCTCGCTGCTTATCATAGAGAGCTTTCATCAACAAAATCCTTTTTGTGTAACAGGGCAATAATCAATCCAACCTTTTATGCGTGGCCGAATTTTTTGCGATTTTGGAATCGCAGCTACCCAGCGATAAACGGTGACATGATATCGTCCTTGATATTCTCCTCGGCCTAATAAAACAAATTGCCCTCCTTTATAATGTTTAATGCAGCTTGTTCCTCCCTGTATTGGCATGGACTGACATTGCCAAGTCGCCCCCCGATAGGTGCTTAAGCGCCAAGATTGTTGCAACCCCCATGCCAGCGCTGATTCCGCCAGATTGAAAGCTTCTATATATTTCTTTTCACGAAAAAACTCATCACGTGCATTTTCTTGATAAATGTGTAATGCCTTTAACAACAACAGCCCCATCGTCATCAATATCATTACCATCACCAAAGCGATACTGCCTGTTTGGTTGCCGCCTAGACGCATCACAGATTTCTCAACAAAACAGCTGTTTTATAGTGAAAACGTTTATTAGGTAAATTGGGGCTTTCAACGCTTAAATACATTTCAAGTATTGACTCCGCTTCATGCCAATTAAATCGCAATGAATTCACGCTAATCCTTAAAGGATCAAACAAGGATTGCCATCGTTTACCGTCACAATCTTCCACATTTCGATTCGACTCCAATTTGTGACCATTTAATCGATAACCAAAAAAATCAGACTCTTTGCTTCTCGCTCTAACAGGCCGCCATGAACCTGATAAGTTTTGGTCGTAAGCAAAAATAATGCATGAATTAGGATGATGACTTAAAAATTTCGCATCAATTTTCATTGCCTCACCTTGGCATGAGGCGCTACTACAGTACCCAATTCGTCTAAAATCCTTTTCCATATTAATAAGCACTTGTCTGATCTCCCTGTCAATCTCGTATTGAATATACGACTGGTGAGTTTGTTTAAATAGACGAGGAAAAACGGCCGTTGCCGCAATACAAACCAAACTGCTGATTGCCATTGCGAGCAATACCTCTATTAATGAAAACCCTTGCTGCTTATTTATATTCATTGAAAAACCCTAGCAACGAGGAATGCCTACGATTTTGTTATTGCTACAATGTCTCAAGCGCCCTAAAGCTGACAGAACAATGGTTATCTGCCCAAAATTATTTTTTAGCTTGAGACTAAAAGCACGACTTGTTCCTTGTTTACCATAGAAATCGACAGATAAACGACTTACGGATTGTATTTCAACACCTGCATACGGAGTCGATGCTAATACCGCTATTTGCCTCTGGTTTGTTGCTTCTTTAAAGGTAAGCTTCCAATCCCCTTGTGTGGTATCAATGAATAAAACACGGTGCTGATTTAAATAAATACCCTCCATGAAATGGCGATAAATAAATACGCTTACTTGCCGAGCGGCATCAACTAACTGTAATTTTTTCTGTTGTTGTTGCCAGCTATATAAAGCGGGTAGCAATGCTACAGAGCAAATGAACATCACCACTAACATCTCAATAAGCGTGAAGCCTTTGTTATGCTTTTCTATTTTAATATCCATATATTGCTGCAATGTCCTTTGCAAAATGAGTGTTTACTATGGATAGCAAGACAGCATAAAAATAGCCCCAAACGTCTAAGTTACGCGATGCTTCGCAATAAAATGTAAAACTGGCAATCATTTTCAGCCATTTTAGGTAGCGCTTCGTAACAAGCAGAACAAGTTAAAGAAAAGAGCATGAAGTGCGTTAGAAATGCGATAAAAAAAGCTAAGGCACGGTTGGAATGACCATCGCCTTAGCTCTCTTAAATCAGTTTAAACTGCGTTATACCGTAAAGGGGTATTTGATAGCTTCGTGACATTGATAGCCTTCAATCGTGAAGTCATCTGTGCTCACCCAAGTTTCAATATCTTCTAATGTTTTAATTTGAGGGTTTATCAGCAATGAAGGCAAAGGGAAAGGCTCACGCTTTAGCTGTACATCACGCATTAGTGGCAATTGGTTTTCATAAATATGTGCATTCACAATTTTATGATAAGCCTTACCCGCTTTATGACCCGTAATTCTCGCCATGAGTGCCAATAGTACAAAACACTGTACTTGGTTAAAGTTCAAACCAAGCGGCACATCACAGCTACGTTGGTAAGAGGTCAAATGGAGAGTATCACCTAATAAAGAAAATGTATGGGTGTGCATGCAAGGACGCAAACACCCCATTTCAAATTCACCAGGATTATAAAAGGTAATAATTTCCGCTCGGTCGTCAAGGCCATTTTTTAGGTTGTTCACCACCTTTTTAAGTTGATCGAGGTGTGTGCCATCAGGACGTTGCCAAGAGCGTCCTTGAACACCGTACACACGGCCCATATCATCCTCCCCTTTACGATGAGGATTACTTAACCAAGCTTGGTTTTCATTGGCATTGGCATTCCATGTATTACAACCAATTTCACGAAATTGTGCTGCGTTATCATAGCCACGTAAATAACCTAATAATTCAGCAATCGCTGCTTTATAAAAGCTTTTACGGGTTGTGATTAATGGAAACAGGTTATTCGCGACATCATATTCTAAGTCGGCATTGATCACGGTTAAACAACGTACTCCCGTACGTTTATTTTCAACCCACTGCCCCTCGTCAATGATACGCTGACATAACTCAAGATACTGCTTCATAGTGACTCTCTTACTCGCGAGATAACAAATGTCATCAACATCCGTTACCTTATTGTATTTATAATGCTTTAACTCATCAGCCCCTAGCTAAATGGCAATGTAAGCCACGCAAAACATACTCAAGAATGGGGTAAACATGCATAAACATTTTCAACCACACGATAACTTGAGTATGGCAAAGCAACCTTTATTTACTGGCTTGCTCTACTTTTTCTGGCTTATGCGCTGGAATATTTTTACCGTATTTGTATGCCCAAATAATCATTAAGATACCAATTATGATCATTGGTATGGATAGAATTTGTCCCATACTAATACCGCCAAATAGACCTAATTGCGCATCTGGCTGCCTAAAGAATTCAACAATAATCCGGAATGCGCCGTAACCAATTAAAAATAAACCTGACACACTCCCCATAGGACGAGGTTTGCGCACAAATAGGTTCAGGATCAGGAACAGAACAATACCTTCTAAAAACATCTCATAAAGTTGGGAAGGATGTCGTGGAAGCACACCATATTGCTCTAAAGTAGGTAGCAATGAAGGGTCTTGTGCCGCAAGCTGAATATCTTCACTGCGCGAATGAGGGAATAAGAAAGCCCACGGTGTATCAAGTGTCACACGTCCCCATAACTCACCATTAATGAAGTTACCGATCCTCCCCATTCCAAGGCCAAAAGGAATTAACGGTGCAACAAAATCAGAAACTTGTAAAAAACGGCGGCGAGTACGGTGTGCAAACCATAACATTGCACAGATCACACCAATCAAACCACCATGGAAGGACATGCCGCCATCCCAAACTTTAAATAAATAAAGTGGGTCATCAAGGAAAACAGGAAGATTATAGAAGAAGACATAACCGAGTCTTCCACCAACAAATACACCTACGAAGCCAACGTAGAGTAAGTTCTCAACTTCATTTTTTGTCCAACCACTGTTAGGTTTATTTGCGCGACGACCTGCCAGCCATAAAGCAAAAACAAACCCTACAAGATACATAAACCCATACCAGTGAAGCGATACTGGCCCAATCGAGAACATTACGGGATCAATTTCCGGAAATGCTAAGTAGCTGTTACTCATCGTTCCCCACTTTATTTGTTAATCTAAAATCATTGCGCATCATAGCACAGCTCATACGCAGGTGAATAAGGCTGATTAGATCCCACCTCGGGCAAAACCACCAAGCCCGTTTTTTTCCATAAATTGGCTAATGATCAACCTGATGTTCTCGCTTGTCTCAGCCTTTAAGATATCAGGAACTAATTTTTCGACCATATCAGACTGTAGCCCACGGATAAGGTACTTAACTCTCGGTACACTTCTTCCACTCATACTTAAAGAACGATACCCCAAAGCAATCAACGCTATCACACCTAAAGGCTGTCCTGCCATTTCACCACACACACTCACCGGCAAATCAAGACGATGACACTCTTCATAAACTTTAGCTAAAAAGCGGAGCATTGCGGGATGAAGGCTGTCGTAGATAGCAGCCACATGCGTGTTATTGCGGTCTACGGCAAGCAAATACTGAGTCAGGTCATTTGTACCAATTGAAATAAAGTCTACCCGTTCTTTTAACTCAGGAAGCAAAAACAGTAAAGAAGGAACTTCAAACATAACGCCAATTTTAGGTGTTTGTACCGTTTGGCCGATCGCTAAGCTGACTTCCTCTTTTGCTCTGTTAATCAATGCAATAGCTTCATCGACTTCATTGATGTTGGTGATCATCGGCAGCAGTATGCGCAAGTTTTTTGTTAACACGTTTGCATGTAGCATCGCTCTTAATTGGATCAAGAAAATTTCGGGTTGATCCAACATAACGCGTATACCACGCCAACCTAAACAGGGGTTTTCTTCACTGATAGGCATATAAGGCAATTGCTTATCTGCACCGATATCCAACGTCCTGAGTACCACCGGTTTATCTGCAAACAAGTGCAAGATTTCTTGATACAACAGTTTCTGCTCATCTTCTGATGGAAAACCATTGTGCAGCATAAAAGGCAATTCCGTCCGATACAGCCCAACACCATCAACTGCCACATTAATTTGTTGCTCATAACGGGGGCTTAATCCTGCATTTAGGTGAATATGAACTGATTCACCGTTTTTCAGCACAGATTCTTGCTCAAGGGCACCTTCCGCTAAACGGCTAAGCACATCCTCTTCTGCAATGATTTGCTTATATTCCTGAGTAATAATATTTTCAGGTTCAATAAAAACTTCCCCTCGATAGCCATCAAGGATCAAAAAGCGGTTATGCAATAGGGATGGATCAATATCTGCTCCCATGATTGCAGGGATCCCCATCGCGCGGATCAAAATAGCGGAGTGAGAATGTGTCGCACCATCACGAACGATCACCCCAGCCAACTGCTCTAAAGGCATTTCTGCCAATAGGCTAGCACTTAGCTCATCGGCCACGAGGATAAAGCGTTCTGGCCATTGATCTATTGAAGATAAACTATCATCTAGATGGAATAATAAGCGTTGGCCTAATGCACGAAGGTCGGCTCCTCTTTCTCGTAGGTAGAGGTCACGTAAACGAGAGAATTGCTCAACATAATCCTCAATAACTGTCTTCACCGCCCACTCAGCGACAAAGCCTTGTTCTATAGCGGAAAACAGCCTATTTTTCAGTTGAGGATCATGCAATAAATGGTTATATAAATCGAAAATTGCCGCACTTTCTTTTTGAGAATGAGCAATAAAGCGTTTACTAATACGTCGACACTCAGATGCTGCATTTTCGATAGCGGTAATGAGACGTTGTTTTTCATCATTTTGGTCTAATGCACTGGCCTCACAAATACTGTCAAATGAAGGCTGTGAACTATCTTGCCAGCCATAAGCCATCACAATCCCTTGAGAAGCAGGAATTGCTTTAATACGGCTCTGCCTGTACTGACCAAACACGCCTTTAGCCTGAGCTTGTGATAAGATAACCGCCAGTTGCATTGACAGTGTCACCATGAATGATTCCTCGGTTTCACTGAAAAAACGCCGCTCGTGCTGCTGAACAACTAAAACACCTAATAGCTGACGACGGTAGACAATAGGCACACCTAAAAAGGCTTTTAGTCGCTCTTCTTTTAATTGGGGAAGGTATTTAAATTCGGGATGTTCGCGGATATCAGCGAGGTTTAGCATTTCAGATTGGCGTCCAACCGCCCCCACTACCCCTTCATCAAATCCAAGGCGAATAGCAACACCGCTAGGTTTTCTCAACCCGCGGGTTGCCATTAAGTAATAGCACTGGCGCGAATGGTCGGCCAAATAAATGGAACAAACATCCGTCTGCATCGCATAACAAGTTTCGTTAACTAAGACTTCTAACGCCTCGGTTAAGCTTGTCGCCATTGCTACTTTTTCAACAATATCACGTAGACGCGTCAACATGATTTTATCTCGCCCCGCGTCTACGGTGAGTAAACGCAGGTCTCTGTGCCGGTTTTTGTTCCTGTAATGACATTACAACGGGTGCAAACTCTTTCATGACGCGGCGATACACTTCCCGTTTAAAAGAGACCACTTGTCTTACAGGGTACCAATAACTGACCCATCGCCAGCCATCAAATTCTGGCGATTTACTGCGCTGAACGTTTATATCTGCTTCATTGCATTGAAGTTGTAGTAAAAACCAACGCTGTTTCTGCCCAATACAAACAGGTTTTGTGTCCCAACGCACCAAACGCTTGGGTAATTTGTAACGCAACCAATTGCGAGTTGAAGCCAATAACCTAACATCTTTTCGTTGTAGGCCAACTTCTTCGTACAGTTCACGGTACATAGCCTGTTCTGGCGATTCCCCTGGGTTTATTCCCCCCTGAGGGAATTGCCATGAATGTTGACCATAACGGCGAGCCCATAAAACTTGCCCTTGCCGATTACAAATTACAATTCCTACATTCGGGCGGTAGCCATCATCATCGATCACCAGACTACCTCAATAACCAAATTTGAAAGATGGCTAATTGTTTCACACATACCCAAACTGGTAAACCTATATCAATAGAGTTTGCAGATATGAGCAAAGACACTACAATAGCCTCTGTCTCAACGGGGTGCCGAAATGGTTATTTAGGCTGAGAATTAACCCGTAGAACCTGATCCGGGCAATGCCGGCGTAGGGATTTGAGCTACCAGCAGCATAATATTGCTAAGGTGCCTTCTCAAATCCTGTGTAGTTTTCTCTCTAACGCAGGAAATAAAATGTTAAAAAATTCACTCTTTCGCTCTTTGTTGGCATTCACAACACTCAGTTTGGCCCATTTTGCATGGGCAGAAAAACCAACATTAACTGTTTATACCTATGATTCTTTTGCTGCCGAGTGGGGGCCTGGGCCACAAATTAAAAAGAATTTTGAAGCACAATGTGGTTGTGAACTCAAACTTGTGTCACTTGGAGATGGTGTAGCCCTCCTCAATCGCTTACGCATGGAAGGGAAAAAAACGAAAGCTGATATTGTATTAGGCCTCGATAATAATCTTATTGTTTCCGCTGAAGAGACGGGTTTATTCGCACCCGCAGATATCAACACCGATACCATGAAATTACCCATAGCGTGGGATAACACCACGTTTATTCCTTATGACTATGGTTATTTTGCTTTTATCTATGACACCAACAAAATCAAAAATCCCCCCAAGAGTATGAGTGAATTATTAGATAGCACACAACCTTGGAAAATTATCTATCAAGATCCACGCACAAGCACACCGGGCCTCGGTTTAATGTTGTGGATTGAAAAACTTTATGGTGATAAGTCAGCAGATGCATGGCAAAAAATGGCTAGCAAAACCCTTACCGTGACAAAAGGTTGGAGCGAATCCTATGGTTTGTTTTTAAAAGGTGAAGGGGATTTTGTCCTTAGCTATACATCATCACCCGGCTATCAGATCCTTAATGATAATAAAGATAACTATGCCGCAGCCCTATTCGATGAAGGGCATTACATGCAAATTGAAGTTGCGGCAAGATTAAAGACGAGTTCTCAACCTGAGTTAGCTAAGCAATTCTTAGCCTTTATGTTAACCCCTGAATTTCAAAATACCTTACCCACCACCAATTGGATGTATCCCGTGATTGATATACCGCTACCTGACGTATACAAGGTTCTTCCTATGCCTAAAAAATCATTACAGTTTAGTGCTCAAGAGGTAGCTAAAGAACGTCAATCATGGATCCGGTTATGGCAATCCGCCGTCAGCCGTTAATTAATTTATCGCTGATTCCGGGGGCGTTAGCCTCCGGTTTATTAGTCACGGTTGCACTATTGGCTTTTGGTGCACTTTGGATTTTTTCGCCCGTCATCTCCGTTAACGACATTTTTAACGACAGCTATTTATGGCATGTCATTGGATTTACTTTTTGGCAAGCTTTTCTCTCTGCCCTATTTTCTGTTCTTCCCGCGATTATACTTGCTAGAGCGCTTTATCGGCGTAGGTTTTTAGGTAGGACTCTGTTATTACGTCTTTGTGCTATGACGCTCGTTTTACCCGTGCTTGTGGCTGTGTTTGGTATTTTATCTATTTACGGAAAAACAGGTTGGCTTGCTCTCGTATTTCAATATGTTGGCCTTGAATATCATTTCACCCCCTATGGCCTTCAAGGCATACTGCTCGCGCATATTTTCTTTAATATGCCACTCGCGACGCGTATGTTGTTGCAATCACTTGAGAGTATATCGATAGAACAACGTCAAATCGCCGCACAACTAGGCCTAAATGAATGGCAACAGTTTCGTCTTTTAGAGTGGCCTTACTTGCGTAGGCAGATGTTGCCTACCGCAGCACTTATTTTTATGCTCTGCTTCGCCAGTTTTGCTACTGTACTGGCTCTTGGCGGAGGGCCAGCAGCAACCACTATCGAGCTTGCGATTTATCAAGCCTTAAACTACGACTTTGACCTTGGACGTGCAGCCATTCTTGCTCTAATCCAGCTTGTCTTTTGTGTCGGTTTAATGTTTCTGAGCCAAAAGATAAACAGCCTATTTTCAATAGGCCATAGTCAGCATGCTCAATGGTATGATCCTTCAGATAATAATTTCCGTCGCATACGTGACGCCATTGTGATTATTGCGGCTATTTTATTTCTTGTGCCACCGCTCTTAGCGATTATCGTTGATGGTTTAAACGGGCGTCTACTTGATGTTCTCAGTCAATCCGCGCTTTGGCAAGCCGCTGCTACATCACTATTTATCGCCTTATGTGCTGGCCTACTGTGTGTTTTACTCACAATGATGCTGCTCTGGAGCAGCCGTGAACTTCGTTTACGCCGTGCAATCAAGCTAGGACAAGCAATGGAGCTTAGTGGATTATTGATTTTAGCGATGCCGGGAATTGTCCTCGCCACCGGTTTTTTTATTCTATTTAATGAAACAATCGGCCTACCTGACTCCCCGTATGCGTTAGTGATAATGACCAATGCGTTACTGGCTATCCCTTATGCACTAAAAGTATTGGAAAATCCTATGCGAGACCTCGCAGAACGTTATAATCCACTTTGCCATTCATTGGGTATTAGCGGTGTTCATCGATTACGTATCATTGAATTGAAAGCCTTAAAAAAACCACTCTCTCAAGCCCTTGCCTTTGCTTGTGTCATTTCTATTGGTGACTTTGGTGTGGTGGCACTATTTGGCAATGAAGATTTTCGCACCCTACCCTATTACCTGTATCAACAAATAGGGGCTTATCGAACAAATGATGGTGCCGTTACCGCTATGTTGCTACTTTTAATCTGTTTTGCTTTGTTTAGCCTACTCGAACGTATATCAGGAAAAGATCATGATAGAGTTAAATAAAATTGATTATCAATATGATAGCCTGAATATGCAGTTTAATTTTTCCATACAAGCAGGCGAGCGAGTTGCCATCATGGGGCCTAGTGGTGCAGGAAAAAGCACATTGTTAAGCCTCATTAGCGGCTTTCAATTAGCAAAAAGTGGCGCCATTTTATTAAATGGAGAGGATCATACCTATACGCCCCCAGCGAAACGCCCTGTATCCATGTTATTTCAGGAAAATAATCTCTTTGCTCATTTGAGTGTTAGGCAAAACATTGGATTAGGGCTACACCCCGGTTTACGGTTAAATCAACAACAGGTACAACAAGTCGAATTGATCGCAGCTCAGGTCAGCCTTGATGAATTTTTAGATAGATTACCGGCTCAGTTATCAGGAGGTCAGCGCCAACGAGCCGCATTAGCACGTTGTTTAATCCGCCAACAGCCTATCTTGTTGCTAGACGAACCATTTTCTGCCCTCGATCCCGCCTTACGTAATGAGATGTTGTTACTACTCGATGAAATTTGCCTATCTAAAGCCATAACACTGGTAATGGTGTCGCATAATATAGAAGATGCCTTACAAATAGCACCTAGAACAATGATCATTCATGATGGCGCTATTGCGTACGATGGTAGCACCAAGACATTATTATCAGGGAGCAATCCAGCGTCAGAATTACTGGGCATTACAAAAAATACTGTATAAAACCCCACCCATATCGTATAGTAGGTTCGTTAATTGTTGACGCGAGCCTCTCTATGCCTCAATTTATGTCTCCTGCTGAAAAAGGCTTTATTCTCAGCCGTCATTGGAAAGATACCCGCCAAGGGGTTGAAGTCAGCTATTGGCTGCTGACTGATCATGGCGCTCGCAAGGTCACTGTACCTATCCAACAAGCCATCGCATTTATTCCTATTTCATCGCTCCCCACAATACAACCTTGGTTAGACAAGCAAGCTAATTTGACATATCGCCCCGTCGAACTGCGCGATTTTCATCGTGAAAAAGTGTGCGCAATCTATTGCCATCAATACCGCCAGTTACAAAATCTCGATAAGCATTGCCAAGAGTTGGGCGTAAAACTGCTAGAAGCGGATATTCGCCCTTGCGAGCGCTATCTCATGGAACGTTTTATCACTGCGCCAGTCTGGTTTTCACAAAATCAATATGGTGAATATCACCTTAAACCTTGTGAAAGTTATCGCCCCTCAATTAAAGCTGTTTCTCTAGATATCGAAACCAGTCAACATGGCGAGCTATACTCCATTGGGCTTTCAGGCTGCGGTGATAATGTCGTGTTTATGCTAGGGCCTGAGCAAGGAGCTGCACTCACTCAAGAGCACCGGCTAGTCTATGTGAATAGTCGCCCTCAATTACTGGAAAAGCTCAATCAATGGCTACAACAGTATGATCCTGACGCCATTATCGGCTGGAATCTCATTCAATTTGATTTAAACATATTACACAAACATGCCGAGCGCTACGGCGTCCCACTGTTGCTTGGCCGCCAAGGAAAAAAGTTAGAATGGCGTGAACATGGCTTTAAACAAGGTGTATTTTTTGCCTCTGCTGAAGGGAGGCTAATTATCGATGGGATTGATGCTCTCAAAGCTGCCACGTGGAATTTCGCTTCATTCAGTTTAGAATTTGTTGCACAAGAATTGCTGGGGGAAGGAAAAGCAATCGATAGTCCTTATGACCGTATGGATGAAATCAATCGGCGGTTTCATCATGATAAACCAGCGCTTGCACACTATAACATTCAAGACTGTATTTTAGTCCATCGCATTTTTGAGAAAACAGATTTAATGGCTTTCTTGCAAGAGCGTTCCACCGTCACAGGACTTGCCGTTGATCGAATGGGTGGCTCTGTCGCTGCATTTTCACATTTATATATCCCGCGCCTGCATCGACTAGGGTTTGTCGCACCAAATCTTACCGAACAAAAATTACAGCATAATCCCGGTGGTTTTGTGATGGATTCACAGCCTGGTTTATATGACTCGGTTTTAGTTCTTGATTATAAAAGCTTGTATCCATCCATTATTCGCACCTTTTTAATCGACCCCGCAGGCATGGTTGAAGGACTTGCCTCCCCGAATCAACACGCGTCTGTCAGCGGTTTTCGTGATGCATGGTTTTCACGTACCGTTCACTGCTTACCTGATATTGTTAGCCATATATGGCAAGGACGAGATAAAGCGAAACAACAAAATAATGCGCCATTATCGCAAGCGTTAAAAATCATTATGAATGCCTTTGCGGGGGTGTTAGGCGCTGAAGGATGTCGCTTTTTTGATCCTCGCCTTACCGCATCCATTACGATGCGTGGCCATGAAATCATGAAAATCACTAAGCAGTTAATTGAGGAAAAAGGCTACCAAGTCATTTATGGCGATACTGACTCAACCTTTGTGTGGCTAAAAAAGTCGCATACACAAGAGCAAGCACAACAAATTGGCTTTGAACTCCGTGATTACGTGAATAATTGGTGGAAGGAACATTTACGTGATGAATGGCAATTGAATGGGGTTCTTGAACTTGAATTCGAAACGCATTATCGACGTTTTTTAATGCCAACTATCCGAGGGTCAGACTCTGGCAGTAAAAAGCGATATGCTGGACTCAGTGGCGATAACATGGTGTTTCGCGGATTAGAGACAATCCGTTCCGATTGGACACCTTTAGCGCAATATTTTCAAAAAGAGCTCTATACACGTATCTTTCATCGTCAGCCCTATCGTGAGTTTATCCGCGAATATGTACAGTCTATTCGTCATGGCGACTATGATAAACGTCTCATTTACCGTAAACGCTTACGCCGCAAACTATCTGACTATCAACGTAATGTACCACCACATGTCAAAGCCGCCCGCAAGGCAGATGAGTATAACTTGGCACAACAGCGTCCCCAACAATATCAAAATGGCGGTTGGATAAGCTATATCATCACGCTTGCAGGTCCTGAACCCCTTGAGATTATTACGGCTAAACCTGACTATGAGCACTATGTTCTGAAACAGATAAAACCTATCGCCGATGCTATTTTGCCTTTTTTACAAGACGATTTTGATACCATTTTGACAGGCCAGATAAATTTACTGTTTTAAAAGGATTAATTTTTGTGCAATTTTTTGCTAAAATAATGGGCTATCCATCCCGTTTTAAAGTGGGAGCCTCTCTTGTAAATGCAAAGAGAAAACACAATATTAAGCAACAATAAAAAAAATAGTATTTTATAATACGTTGTTGTTTTTTTAACAGGTGACGATAAGCCTTGCTTGAATTAATATAACGCCCCTTTGGTATCTCGCACTTCGTTACTACACAAAAATTTGCGAGACAATTAGCAATAATTGTCCTTCGGGCAACGACTACAATTAATATTCATATTGCCCTTGTTTTACCAACACAAAGTGACGGCAAATATATAATTAGCCTGAAAAAATCTAAAAACAAACTATCAAAATTATGGAATTGAGTTAAACCTATGCCATTTACTCTTGGTCAGCGCTGGATCAGCGATACAGAAAGCGAGCTCGGATTAGGCGCCGTTGTGGCTATTGATGCCCGTATGGTGACTTTACTTTTTCCCGCCAGTGGTGAGAATCGTCTCTACTCACGTCATGATGCACCTATTACCCGAGTGATGTTCAATGAAGGTGATACCATTACCAGTCATGAAGGCTGGCAGCTCAAGGTCGAAAGTGTCAAAGAGGATAACGGCCTACTTATTTACAGTGGTACTCGCCTTGATACAGATGAACAAGATGTTACCCTGAGAGAAGTTTTTCTCGACAGTAAATTAACATTTAATAAGCCACAAGACCGTCTATTTGCAGGTCAAATTGACCGCATGGATCGCTTTGCCTTACGTTATCGTGCCCGCAAGTTTCAAAGTGAGCAAGTGAAACACCAAGCAACAGGTCTACGAGGCATTCGTGCCAGTTTAATACCTCACCAATTGCATATTGCCAATGAAGTCGGTAAACGTCACCATCCGCGCGTATTACTTGCAGATGAGGTCGGTTTAGGTAAAACAATTGAAGCCGGTATGATTATCCATCAACAGTTGATGGCAGGCCGAGCAGAACGTGTTCTGATTATTGTACCTGAGAGCTTACAACATCAGTGGCTGGTTGAAATGTTGCGTCGTTTCAACCTACGCTTTTCTCTGTTTGATGATAGTCGTTATAGTGAAGCGCAACATGACAGCGATAATCCATTTGAAACAGAACAACTGGTTCTGTGCTCATTAGACTTTGTTCGTCGTAACAAGCAACGTTTCGACCTACTTGTCGAGGCTGGCTGGGATATGATGATTGTGGATGAAGCTCACCACTTACAGTGGAGTGAGGCTGCACCAAGTCGTGAATATCAGGTCATTGAAAGCTTAGCTGAACATATTCCATCTGTGTTGCTACTGACGGCAACGCCGGAACAATTAGGCCAAGAAAGCCATTTTGCACGCCTTCGTTTGCTTGATCCAAATCGCTTCCATGACTATCAAGAATTTATCGATGAGCAGGCTAACTATCGCCCTGTCGCCGACGCTGTCTCATTATTGTTATCAGGTGAAACGCTCACGCATGATCAACAAAATCTTCTCAATGAGTTAATCAAAGAACAAGATATCGAGCCATTATTGAAAGCAGCGAATATTGACAGTGCAGACGGCACCGCCGCCCGTCAAGAGTTAATCAGCATGCTAATGGATCGACACGGTACCAGCCGCCTATTATTTAGAAATACACGTAATGGCGTTAAAGGCTTCCCACACCGTGAGTTGCACTCATTAAAAATGCCACTGCCTACCCAATACCAAACAGCCATTAAAGTTGCAGGTATTATGGGTACGAAAAAAGATCTCGAAACCCGCGCTAAAGAGATGTTATACCCTGAGCAAATTTACCAAGAATTTGAAGGTGAAAATGCAACGTGGTGGAACTTCGATCCTCGGGTTGAGTGGCTGCTCGGCTACTTAATGGCAAACCGCAATGAAAAAGTGCTGGTTATCTGCGCGAAAGCTGCAACAGCGCTACAATTAGAACAAGTTTTACGTGAACGTGAAGGGATCCGAGCCGCGGTATTCCATGAAGGCTTGTCATTGCTTGAACGTGACCGTGCCGCTGCTTACTTTGCTTCTCAAGAAGATGGCGCACAAGTGCTACTTTGTTCTGAAATTGGTTCTGAAGGCCGTAACTTCCAATTTGCGAACCAATTGGTGATGTTTGACTTACCATTTAACCCTGATCTTTTAGAACAGCGTATTGGTCGATTAGATCGTATTGGTCAAACTCGCGATATTATCTTAAGCGTGCCTTATTTAGAAAACACCGCACAAGCCGTGCTATTACGTTGGTATCATGAGGGCTTAGATGCTTTTGAGCACACTTGTCCTACAGGCCGCACCATCTACGATAAATACTATCAACAACTGTTGCAATACATGGCTGAGCCAACAGTCACAGACGGCTTTGATGAGTTTTTAAAAACCTGCCGTGAAGAGCATGAAGCATTAAAATCACAGCTAGAACAAGGCCGTGACCGTTTGCTCGAAATGCACTCTAATGGGGGGGAATCAGGTATTAAATTAGCTGAAACCATCGGTGCTGAAGACAATGATACTGAATTGGTCAATTTTGCACTCAATCTGTTTGATATTGTAGGTATTAATCAAGAAGACAAGAGTGATAACTTACTGATCTTAACCCCTTCAGATCATATGTTAGTACCGGATTTTCCTGGCTTACCACAAGATGGCTGCACCATCACCTTTGATCGTGAGCAAGCGCTGTCTCGTGAAGACACTCAATTTATTAGCTGGGAACACCCAATTATTCGCAATGGGTTAGATTTAGTTTTATCTGGTGACACGGGTAGCTGTGCCGTTTCTTTATTGAAAAACAAAGCGCTACCTGTCGGTACATTGCTAACGGAATTAATTTATGTTCTCGAAGCGCAAGCACCGAAAAATCTGCAAATTAGCCGTTTCTTACCAGCAACGCCGATTCGTTTATTAATTGATCTCAAAGGGAATAACCTTTCATCACAAGTTGAGTTTGAAAGTTTTAACCGCCAACTCAATGCGATCAATCGCCATATGGCAAGCAAATTGGTTAATGCGGTTCAAAATGAAGTGCATTCGGTACTAAAATTGTCGGAGCCTATGGTAGAAAAAGAAGCTGAAGTGCTGATTGCTAATGCAAAAGAAGCCGCAGATAAGGCTCTATCACTGGAATTGGCACGACTTGAAGCGCTGAAAGCAGTTAACCCGAATATTCGTGATGAAGAGTTGTCTGTCATTGAAGAGGAACGTAAACAATTGATCGATAATATCGGACAAGCGACATGGCGTCTTGATGCGATTCGATTAGTTGTTGTGACTCATCAATAATCACATCCTTTTAATGTTAAATCGTCAATGATTTCTCCCTCAAATGAGGGAGAAATCATTTTTATAAGACTCAGGAGCTTTATTTTTTATGATGGAACCCTACCATCCCCCTATCGAGCCTTGGCTATATGTTCTGTATCAAGATGAACATATCATTGTCGTAAATAAGCCAAGTGGGTTACTGTCTGTTCCCGGTAAAGCCCCTGAACATCATGATAGTATTATGAGTCGTATCCTTCGAGATCACCCGAATGCAGAATCTGTTCATCGTTTAGATATGGCGACCAGTGGTGTCATGGCTGTTGCTCTGAACAAGCCAGCAGAACGGGAACTTAAACGCCAATTTCGCGAACGTGAACCGAAAAAACAGTATATTGCGCGTGTTTGGGGCCATCTGGAGAAGCAAGAAGGATTCATTGATTTGCCTCTAATTTGCGACTGGCCAAATCGCCCAAAACAAAAAGTGTGTTTTGAAACTGGGAAATCGGCACAAACTGAATACCAAGTTTTGGAATATGAAGAGCAGGCAACTCGTGTAAAACTTTCCCCTATCACCGGCCGTTCACATCAATTGCGCGTTCACATGTTAGCGCTAGGCCACCCTATCCTCGGTGATCGGTTCTATGCTCATGAACAAGCACGTGCACTGGCTCCACGTTTACAATTACATGCGCAAGCGCTTTATATTACTCACCCAGCCTACGGCACTCCTATGCATTTTAGCTGCCAACCCGATTTTTAGGTTTATTTAATCATATGAATAAAAAACCATCATACGTAATGCCAATAGCACCACGTTATGATGGTTTAAAAAGTATTGTTCTGTTTTTGATATAACATGTGCCTTTAACGCGATACTTCATAAATACTCAATATCGGATAGGCATTTTCCTCAATAGTTCGTGCTAAAGCTAAGTATCCTGTGATGCGACTCCCTAGCAGCATATATCAGTATGTGACTAAGGACTCGCCAATGAAAATAACAACGCTATAGAACGAAATATGACGGGAAAAGAGATTATTTGAAATTCCGCTCTCTCTTAATCAAATCATAGGCAGCCTGTATTGACTGCGTTTTCTGTTTTGCAATTTCCATCATCTCTGGAGGCAACCCTTTTGCTATCAATTTATCTGGATGGTGCTCACTCATTAATTTACGGTATGCGCGTTTAATGGTTGTGGGGTCATCATTAATGGAGACGCCAAGCACTTTGCATGCATCTTCAATTGTTGGCCCATTAGAAGACTGATAATGACCACCTGATTGATGCGAGTAGCCATGTCCAAATTGCCGACCTCCTTGGATCATGTCTAAGAATTGCTCAAATTGTGTTTTCGAGATCCCCAGTTCTTCAGCGATAATAAACAGGACTTTTCTTTCATTTGGGTGCAGGTTGCCATCGGCAAATGCCGCCTGTAGTTGAATTTCCAGAAACATCTGAATTAAGTCAAAGCGACCATAGCAAGCCATACGTAATTGTTTAAGGACATCACGCAATGGAAAATCAGGTGATTTACCTTCTCTAAATGCTTGTTGAGCCGCCTTGCGTGTTTCGCCATGTATCTGCATTCTGTCCATCAAGTTTGATGCTAATTGAATGTCTGTCTCGGTTACACGGCCTTTTGCTTTTGTTAAATGCCCGAGAATTTGGAAGGTACTGGCGAAGAATATGATCTGGCGATCGCGCTTATTCATCGCACCAGAAAATTTACGTTGCGCTGATGCTTTATCAAAACCATGACCTAAAATTAACCCTACAAGTGCGCCCCAGAAGCCTAAACCCGAGACTATTGCGAGTACAACACCTATAATTTTGCCCCAATAGTGCATATATCCCTCAATTCTTCAATGCTCAGAATGCAATTTTGCATTATCATACTATCCATTCTGCTCGGTGCATAACTACAAGCGCGTAAAGTTTTTTACATTATACTGGCGCAATGTAGTTGGCTAAGTTAGTCTTTGAGCGTTTGCCGGCTATGCCAATTACGACGGAACCGCATATTTAATGATGAAAAAAAGCTATCCAACACTACTTGCCACCATGGTATGGGCGGCAATTTACAGTCAGCAAGCGCATGCTGACCTTGCAGCACAATGTATGCTGGGCGTCCCTGTTTATGACAAACCGCTGGTTAAGGGCGATCCTAAAGATTTACCGATACGTATCACTGCTGAAGACGTTCAGGGTGAATACCCTAACTTTGTCGAATACAAAGGTGATGTTGATATTCAACAGGGTAACCAAACGTTAACCGCTGATACCGTAAGATTGACACAAACAAACCCAGATAGTGCTGATCCGATCCGTGAAGTCACCGCAACAGGTAACGTTCACTATGACGACCCACAGATTATTCTAAAAGGCCCAAGCGCATGGTCTAATTTGAATAATAAGAATACCGATGTCGATGATGGCAACTACATGATGGTTGGCCGCCAAGGACGCGGCGAAGCGAAAAAAATGAAAATGCGTGGTGAAAACCGTTATTCCATCATGGAAAACGGCACATTCACCACCTGCCTACCCGGCAATAATAGCTGGAGTGTCGCTGGCTCAGAAGTCATCATTGACCGTGAAGAAGAAGTCGCTGAAATTTGGCATGCCCGTTTTCGCCTTGGCGATGTGCCGGTATTTTATAGCCCGTACATGCAATTACCGATTGGTAATAAACGTCGTTCAGGCTTCTTAATTCCAACAGGCAGTTACTCCAATAATGATGGTCTGGAATTTTCACTGCCATATTATTGGAATATTGCACCAAACTACGATGCCACGATTACGCCGCAATTTATGACCCATCGAGGTGTAAAATTAAATAATGAATTCCGTTATTTAATTACGCCAGGTACGGGAACAATCGCCTTTGATTTTATTAATCACGACCGTGCTTATATCAAAGACAAAGAGCGTAATAAACGGGATGCACGTGACAGTAATGACCGCTGGTTATTCTATTGGCGCCATTCAGGGACGTATAACCAGCATTGGAACTTCAATGCCGATTATACCAAAGTGAGCGATCGTCAATATTTTACAGACTTTAGTTCTCAGTATGGTAGTACTACTGACGGCTATGCGACCCAAAAATTCAGTACGGGTTATTCCGCTGAAAATTGGAATGCCACTTTAACTCATAAACAGTTCCAAATTTTTGTGGAAGATCCAAATCGACGCGCATACAAAGCCGAGCCTCAACTGGATTTTAACTACTACAAGAATAATTTAGGTGCTTTTGATTTACACACCTATGCGCAAGCCGCGCGTTTCACGAGTGTAGGTAAAAACAACCCAGATGCAACTCGTCTGCATATCGAACCAGAACTCAGCCTACCGCTATCAAACGGTTGGGCAAATATGAATAACAGCTTCAAACTGTTAGCAACACATTATGATCAAGACATCCCTAAATCGAATAAAAATGAGAGTTTAGAAAAAAATGTCACCCGTGTGTTGCCGATGTTTAAAAGCGATGCAAAAGTTGTTTTCGAGCGTAACCTGCTTGAAGGCAGTGATTTTGTCCAAACGTTAGAGCCGCGTGTTCAGTATCTGTATATTCCATATAAAGATCAGGACAATATTAATAACTATGACTCCGCACTGCTTCAATCCGACTATAACGGTTTATTCCGTGACCGTATTTATAGTGGTCTTGACCGCATTGCTTCGGCAAACCAATTTACCACTGGTGTGACGACGCGTATTTATGATGAAACCCTAACAGAGCGTTTTAATTTTTCTGTTGGACAAATTTACTACTTTGAACGTCCTCGCGCAGGTAACTCAAGCCTACAGATCGACGATAAGAGTAATACCGGTTCCTTATTATGGGCGACAGATTCATACTGGCGTATTAATGATAAGTGGGGTGTCCGCGGTGGGCTTCAATATGACCGCCGTTTAGGCAACGTCACGATGGGAAATGCGATTACCGAGTATCGCATTGATGCGGATCGTTTGTTACAGTTAAACTACCGCTTTGTTGACCGTGACTATATTCAAGCAACATTCCGTCGTGATGAATCAGGCGGCTATACTTACACCCTCCCTGAATACCAAAAAGGTATCTCACAGGTTGGTGCCGTATTAAGTTGGCCACTGAGTGAACGTTGGGGCTTTGTTGGCTCTTACTACTATGATACGAAACAACAACAGTCCGCCAGCCAATTGGTTGGTTTACAATACAACACCTGTTGTTGGGCGTTTAACGTAGGCTATGAACGTAAGATTGTTGGTTGGCAAGAAGATAAGTTTAGCAGCGAATATGATAATAAATGGTCATTCAATGTGGAACTTAGAGGCCTAAATAACAATCATAGTTTAGGTAGTCAGGAAATGCTGAATAGAGGTATCATGCCTTATCAGCGTGCATTCTGATAATAATTATATACTTACATGTGCTGCTAACTAACTTCAAATACTTCGAGCTATACCCTTTTCAGCTCGCAAACGAGAACGTAAAAGCAGCACGAATCAAACGATTAACCTGCCTTGGGCGGAACCTAAATCAATGAATAGGACCATTATGAAGAATTGGAAAACGCTTATTCTGGGACTGATGTTTACAAGCTCCACAGTATTGGCTGCACCACAGCAAATGGATAAAGTTGCTGCTGTTGTCAATAACGGGGTTGTACTGGAAAGTGACGTCCAGAACATGTTGAACACCGTAAAATTAAACGCACGCAATGCAGGCCAACAAGTTCCTGATGATCAAACGCTTCGCCATCAAATCCTTGATCGTTTGATTACTGATAACATCATGCTGCAAATGGCCAATCAGATGCAGATTAATATCCCTGAAGATGCCGTGAATGCCACGATTGCGGATATTGCACGTCAAAACGGCTTAACTTTCGAACAAATGCAAGCCCGCCTAAAAGCAGATGGCATCGATATGGCCAAATACCGTAGCGAGATCCGCAAAGAGATGTTGATCGCCGAGGTTCGTAATAATGAAGTTCGTCGCCGTGTGACTATTTTGCCGCAAGAAGTGGATTCGCTGGCTAAGCAGATCAGCAACCAAGCTGACTACGAAGCGAATGTGAATTTAAGTCACATCCTGATCCCTCTCCCTGAAAACCCAACCCAAGAGCAATTACAAAAAGCAGACGCTATTGTAACCAAAATCATGGGGGAACTGAAAAAGGGAACGAATTTCGGTAAATTAGCCATTGCCTACTCTGCGGACCCTCAAGCACTGAAAGGCGGCAATATGGGGTGGTCTCGTCTACAAGAACTGCCGGTTGTCTTTGCAGAACAACTGAAAAGTGCGAAAAAAGGCGATATTGTCGGCCCAATCCGTTCAGGTGTCGGTTACCACATTTTGCAGGTGAACGATATTAATAGCGCGAATAAAACGATTTCCGTTACCGAAGTTAAGGCTCGTCACATCTTGATTAAATCATCGCCAATTATGGATGATAACCAAGCGAGACAAAAGCTAGTTCAGATTTCACAAGATATCCGTAACGGCAAAACAACGTTTGAAGATGCAGCAAAAGAAGTGTCTGAAGATCCAGGTAGCGCCTTAAAAGGGGGTGAATTAGGCTGGAACATGCCTGATGTTTATGACCCTGCTTTTCGTGATGCTCTCATGAAACTGAATAAAGGCGAGATCAGCCAACCTGTTCGTTCAAACTTTGGCTGGCATCTGATTCAGTTAGAAGATACCCGTAATGTTGATAAGACAGATGCGGCACAAAAAGATCAGGCTTATCGTTTGCTGTTTAACCGTAAATTTAACGAAGAAGCGCAAAGTTGGATGCAAGAACAACGTGCAGCGGCATACGTTAATGTCATCGATGGACGTGATAACCAATCTAATGACGAAAAATCTCAATAAACCCATTGTTATAACCCCCGGCGAACCCGCCGGGGTAGGTCCGGACTTACTCATCCAGCTCGCTCAAGAGTTTTGGCCCGTCGAGCTTATTGCCTGTGCGGATCCTGAATTACTTCTCACTCGTGCGAAACAGCTTAACCTCCCACTCACATTAAAAATCTATAACCCACACGATGAACATGACACGCAAGTGCCCGGTAGTTTATCGATTATTCCTGTGCATTTAAAAGCTCCCGCACAAGCCGGTGTTTTGAATGTTGCCAATGGTGAGTATGTCACAGAAACACTCGCAAGAGCGTGTGATGGCTGTTTAAGTGGTGAGTTCTCTGCTATTGTGACCGGGCCTGTACACAAAGGGATCATTAATGATGCAGGTATTGCATTTAGCGGGCACACCGAATTTTTTGCAGACAGAAGTCATTGCCAACGTGTCGTGATGATGTTAGCAACAGAAGAGTTACGAGTCGCTCTTGCGACAACTCATCTGCCCTTGAAAGAGGTTTCCGCTGCCATTAGTCAACAAAGCTTACGTGAAGTGATCACGATTTTAGATCATGATTTACGTACAAAATTTGGTGTAGAAGCACCAAATATCTATGTGTGTGGTCTAAATCCACATGCGGGCGAAAATGGCCATATGGGCATGGAAGAGATCGACACCATTATTCCGGCACTAGAGACACTTCGTGCTGAAGGGATCAATCTGATCGGGCCGCTTCCTGCCGATACTTTATTTCAACCTAAATATTTAGAAGATGCAGATGCTGTACTCGCAATGTATCACGATCAAGGCCTTCCTGTGTTAAAATACCAAGGTTTTGGTAGAGCCGTGAACATTACGCTTGGTCTGCCTTTCATTCGTACCTCCGTTGATCATGGCACAGCGCTAGAGTTAGCAGGTACGGGTCGTGCTGATGCGGGCAGTTTTATCACCGCATTAAAGTTAGCTATCCAAATGACATATAAGAATTCATGAATAATAGAGTCCACCAAGGGCATCTTGCCCGCAAACGTTTCGGGCAGAACTTTTTAACTGACCAATTTATTATCGACAGTATTGTGGATGCAATGCATCCGCAACCGGGACAAGCTATCGTTGAGATTGGCCCAGGTCTTGGTGCGCTTACTGAGCCAGTCGGTAGCCGAATTGATAAAATGACCGTTGTTGAGCTAGACCGCGATCTCGCGGCACGCTTGCAAGTGCACCCACAATTAAAAGATAAGCTGACAATTATCCAGCAAGATGCCATGACGGTGGATTTTGGTGAATTAGCAAAACAAGCTGGGCAGCCTTTACGTGTATTTGGCAACCTACCTTATAATATTTCAACACCGTTAATGTTCCATCTATTCACATTTACTAACTCTATTGCAGATATGAATTTTATGCTGCAAAAAGAAGTGGTTAATCGACTTGTCGCAGGTCCTGGAAGTAAAGCCTATGGTCGTTTGAGTGTGATGGCACAATATTATTGCCAAGTTGTTCCTGTGCTAGAAGTCCCACCAACTGCATTTGCACCACCCCCTAAAGTTGACTCAGCAGTGGTTAGGCTTATCCCTCATCGAGAAAACCCTTATTTACTGAAAGATATCAAAATGCTTAGCCGTATTACTACGCAAGCGTTCAACCAGCGCCGTAAGACCATCCGCAATAGTTTGGGGGACTTACTCAGTGTTGAACAGCTCACTGAACTCGGTATTGATCCTGGTACTCGCGCTGAGAATATTTCCGTTGAGGCTTATTGCAAAATGGCAAACTATCTAGCAAATTAGCCAAATGTACTCTGTATAATTTGAGATAACACTGGCCAACAAAAGTCAGTGAAAGTAGTCAACAACAATACTACTACTTGAAAGATAACGAGTATAAAGGATTGAAAAGGAGGCACTATGCTTAACGAACCGAATGTTAGCATTCAAGTACAGAGTGTCTATATCGTCAGTCAGTCTCAGCCTGAAATGGGGCGATATGTATTCGCTTATACTATATCGATCCGTAACTTAGGCCGAGAGGCTCTACAATTAATGAGCCGTTACTGGCTCATTACTAACAGTGATGGTCATAAAACTGAAGTCCAAGGCGAAGGTGTTGTAGGTGAACAACCTATCATTCAACCGGGTACTGTGTATCGCTATACAAGCGGAGCTATACTGGAAACACCAATGGGAACGATGGAAGGATATTACGTCATGTTAAACCATCGTGGGGAGCATTTTCACGTTGATATCCCTGCATTTCGCCTTGCTCTACCAACTTTGATTAATTAATTATGTCAACATATCTTATTGGTGATGTACACGGCTGTTATCGCGAATTACGTGCATTGCTAGAACAAGTCAATTTTGAGCCACAAAAAGATACGCTGTGGCTTACAGGGGATCTCGTTGCTAGAGGCCCTGAGTCATTGCAAGTCCTTCGCTATGTTAAAAGTCTTGGTTCATCGGTACGCTTAGTACTCGGCAACCATGACCTACATCTTCTTGGTATTTATTGCAAAATAAGCCGTAATAAACCCAAAGATCATCTTGATGAGTTACTCCATGCGCCTGACGCTGACGAGTTAATTAATTGGTTGCGTCGCCAACCCTTATTACAAGTTGATGAAGAGAAAAAAATTATCATGGCCCATGCTGGTATCACACCACAATGGGATCTGCCGACGGCTCGTATGTGCGCGCGAGAAGTCGAGTCCGTTTTATCCAGTGATGCTTACCCACTCTTTATTGACGCTATGTATGGCGATATGCCGAATAATTGGTCTGAAAACTTAATGGGGCTCCCACGCCTACGTTTTAGCACCAACGTATTAACTCGTATGCGCTACTGCTTCCCTCATGGGCAACTCGATATGATTTGTAAGGAAAGCCCAGCTAAAGCCCCGTCACCACTGAAACCTTGGTTTGCCCTACCGAGTAAATTACCTGAAGGCTATTCTGTCTTTTTTGGTCATTGGGCATCCTTGGAAGGTAAACATACCCCTGAAAATATTTATGGTTTAGATACTGGCTGTTGCTGGGGTGGAGAGTTAACGTTGTTCCATTGGGAAACTAAACAATATTACCATCAAAAATCATTGCAAAAGCGCCATAAAGATTAATCGTTTAATTAACTTTATTTCATACTTAAATAAAGTTAATTAAATAACAGTTATTTTACATATCGTAAAATGACGGATAATTTTTTAAATTAAATATATTAATTAAAAAAGACAACATTCATACCGATAATAAAAAACGGAGCAATACGCTCCGTTTTTAAACTGAGAACAACATTAAATTCTTTTGGTTAATATTTCAAAACAATAACCATGGGAGTTATTTTCATCGGCTTCATGATACTCGGTAAAAATAGAATCCCACTCATCTGGTTCATAAATGGGGAAGTGTGTGTCACCAATCACTTCTGCATCGACATGAGTTAAATACAGTTTACTCGCAAGGGGTAAGAACTGCTGGTAGACTTTACCGCCTCCAATGACAATAATTTCATCATCATCTGAACCCGAGCCAGCTTGCTTAGCGGCAGCTAATGCCTCTTCGACAGAAGAAACCCAGATGACACTATCATCAGCGCCTACCTTGCTGCTTAAGACGATATTGACTCGCTGAGGAAGCGGACGGCCAATTGATTCATATGTTACTCTTCCCATTATCACTGGTTTATTTAAAGTATTACGTTTAAACCAAGCAAGGTCGCCAGGTAAATGCCAAGGCATCGTTTTTTCCATACCGATAACTTGGTCAATCGCCATAGCTGCGATTAAACTAATATTCATTTAGTCACCTTAGAGGCTAATATACAATTTTGTGCCCACTATACGTAAACAGAAATGCTTCGTCGACTAAATTTAATCTTCCTTAAAAAGTGGTTATTAATTTATACTCAAATAGTGATCCGACCGACTAAAAATAACATTAAAAAACAAATTTAGCTTATAGAGAAAACGAATGTACGAAACCTCCATATTAATCGCCACCATCGCTACATTAGGTATGCTTTCCCCTGGACCTGACTTCTTCCTTATTCTTAAAAATGCAGCGCGTTATCAACGCTCAGCAGCCTTAATGACCGCAATGGGGGTGATTAGTGCAGTTGCGCTCCATATGACCTATTGTGTCGCTGGACTTGCCGTTTTGATTACGACAACCCCTTGGCTATTTAATGTATTGAAATATGCTGGAGCCGCTTATTTAATTTGGATCGGTATCAAAAGCTTAATGCCAAATTCAGGGCAAAAGATAGATCTCAACAACACGCAACATGAGGTTGTTACCTTCAAGAAAGCCTTTATGCAAGGGTTTCTCTGTAATGTCCTCAATCCAAAGGCAACCCTGTTTTTTCTTGCTGTTTTCACGCAAGTTTTAAGTGTTGACTCCACTTTTGGTGAAAAATTATGGTTCGCCTTTATTATTTGGGGATTGGCTGCAATTTATTGGCCTCTGCTGGTTTGTTTAATTCAAAGCGCACCGGTCAGAAAAGGCCTAGCCAAAGTACAAAAGTATGTTGATAAAGTGCTAGGTGCGGTATTAATTGCTTTTGGAATACGTGTCGCACTGAGCTAATTTTGAGAATAAAAAAAGCAGGCTAATTCATATCGCTAGCCTGCTCGTTCACGCAAGAATGTTTAATTTTCAGGTGCGACAACCAATTGCCCCACTGAGCCTAAATCCGCCTTTTCTAAGTTATTACTGTAGAATAAAAATGGAAAGTGCTCATACGAAGGTTGCATCATCTGGACTAACAACTCGACTTTACCATCAACCCACACCGTATCTTTCCAGCCAAAATCCTCTGGGGGAGTTGGTTTCCCATTATGGTTAATGACTTTAAAGCGTACACCTTCAATATGGAAAGACTGAGGGACATTACTCGTCACCGCCCAACGCTCCCATCCGCCCTGTTGACTGGATAAATCGATACGACGCGTATCTTTTGTCGCATTATTTATTCCATAAGGCTCATTAAGATGGATATCACGATTGCGAATAGATGAGGTAATTTGCGTCTTGTCTTCAACTAATTGAGTAGGCACATCATCGGTCACTAATGACATTAACCCTGTCGCTTTAATAGTTAATACATTCGTAGAGATGAGTGTGGTCGACGGCTCAAATAAGCTTTTCACTCTATCCATAAAAGTCGCTGACTCACCAGCCGTGATCGTCAGCTCTTCTGTTTTGGCCATATCAATTAACACTTCTCGACGCTCACCCGGAGCCAAAGAAAGCTCTGGAATACTAACAGGTGCCGTCAATAATCCTTGGTCAGAGGCAACCATCACGAAAGGGCGCCCATCGCTGATCTTCATAACATAGCGTCTGGAGTTTGAAGCATTCAGTAAGCGCAAACGGATCCAACCACGAGAAACCTCAACATACGGATCTTGAACACCATTGACTAATAATGTATCCCCTAAGAACCCATCTTCATTCGCCTGATACTCTGGAACCCCAAAGTTATCTAATCGTTTGTCTTGAATAATAATCGGAAAATCATCTACACCATAATGTTTTGGTATTCTCAGATTTTTTGTCGCATCATCTTCAATTATCCACATTCCCAGCAGGCCATTATAAATTTGAGGCCCCATTTTGCCTTCAGTGTTGGCATGATACCAAAGTGTGGCTGCTGGCTGCCGAATAGGAATGACAGGAGACCAATCAGCACCTGAAGAAATTAATCTCGCTGCGCCTCCCATTTGCGTGCCGGGCACTTGTAGACCACTGATCGTCATTGAGACAGGATCAGGTAATCGATTACTGTAAATAAGCTTAATATCATCGCCATTTTTAACTTTCACCGTCGGCCCAGGGTAAGTGCCGTTTACCCCCCATACATCGGCCGAATATTTGCCATCAAAAGACCAATGTATCTTTTGTAATGTCAAAAACAGTGGTTGCCCCGATCTAGACTCTAACAATGGAGGAACAGGAAGCGGTGTTTTCCCATTACCGCTTGCAAAAGCACTATTTGGCACATTGACCAAACATAAAACCAACCCAGCCATGAGCAGAAGTTGGCGTCGACTGAATGACATAAATTCTCCACTAAACTAAAAATAGCAGCGCTAATTATTGTTAGAAGTTGGTAATACCCGCTCAATTAAGCATTAATTTTTGGTTCGCGCTAGCATAGCCCACAGTAGGGCTATTACTTTAAACTCGATATAAATAGGTATAATGATATCGCGAAAATAGATGAAACTCTAAAAATATCTATGACGATAAATAAAATTTAATAGTCAAAAATGACAAGAGTAAATACATTTAGGAGAGTAAACAGGATCAAGTAATCACTGGCTAAAGCAGCCCTTTTTTGACGATACTAAAAATACAAAAAAGGGCATGATTAGATATAATGTTTTCTTATTTATTATTCTTCTCTATTTCTTCGACTTCTTTATCAAGCTGTTTGATTTTGGCTTCCATCAAGGTATGACAGTATTCAGCAAGTTCTCTCACTTGATCTCTTGAATAGTTTTTTGTGTCTATTGGCTCTAACATTTCAATAATCACATGACCATTATTCCAACGGTTTAATTTAATCCGTCCTTGGGTGCTAGAAACACATACAGGTACGATAGGAACACCAGCAGCAATCGCGGCATGGAATGCCCCCGTTTTAAAGGGTAATAAACCCCGCCCACGACTACGTGTGCCTTCTGGGAACATCCACACTGAGATTTGATGTTTTTTAATTTGATCCGCTACTTGTGAAATCGTGTTATGCGCTTTCGAACGATTAGCGCGGTCAATCAAAATATTCCCCGTGATCCAATACAGAAAACCAAAGAAAGGAATAAATACTAAGCTTTTTTTGCCTACGGTAACCGTTCTTGGTACCACACCATTTGACATGGTGACCATGTCATAGTTGTTTTGATGGTTACCAATATAAATACTCGGACCATATTTTTTCGCTTTTTCAGGTACACGGTTAATAATTTTAATACCAAAAACGACGGATAATCGCCCAAACATATGACCAAATGTCATCACATGTTTTGGATTTCGAGGGCTAAATAAACAATAAATCCCCCCAAACACACACACCAATATTGTATAGATAATCACAATAATGGTACGAATAAGCGCTAACATAGTGACCTCTGTCCTGTTCAAAAATAAGGCGGTAAAATTCCGCCTTATAATAATATAAAATGATTATTGGTCTGTATTGGCAGACTCAACTTCAATTCGCTCAATATTGTGCAAGCCTCGTGGCAATGATGTTCCTTTGCGTCCACGCTCTGCGCGATATTTTTGTAACTCTTCCGCCTTAAGTCTCAATTTCCGTTTGCCAAAATAAAGCGTAATTGAAGCTTGAGCAGGCAAGATGAGTAGCCAAACAAGCAGATCTTCACCGCTTGCGGCTTGAGCGCCTGTAATGTTAATAATTTTATTCCCTTTCCCTTTTGATAATTGCGGTAAATCAGATACAGGGAACATTAACATGCGGCCAGCCTTAGTAATGGCGAGCAACATATCTTCCTGCTCATTATTCACCTCAATAGGGGAAAGAATTTTAGCATTATCGGGTAAATTGATTAGCGCTTTTCCAGTTTTATTTTTAGTGACCAGATCATTGAATGTGCAAATGAACCCGTAACCCGCATCCGATGCCATCAAGTATTTTTGCTCATCTTGAGCCATCAATACATGCTCAACTGTTGCCCCCGGTGGTAACGTCAAGCGTCCTGTGAGTGGCTCTCCCTGACTACGAGCAGAAGGTAACTCTAATGGATCAACGGAATAACTGCGCCCTGTCGTATCTAGGAAAACAACCGGCTGGTTACTTTTACCTCGTGCTGCACCTTTAAAACTATCACCGGCCTTATAATTGAGATTAGAAGGCTCGATATCATGCCCTTTGGCACTTCGTACCCATCCCATTTCAGATAACACAACGGTAATTGGCTCTGAAGGTAGAATTTCATGTTCACTCAGCGCTTTTGCTTCTTCGCGCTCCTGTAATGGAGAACGACGCTCATCACCATAAGTCTTAGCATCAGCCTGAATTTCTTTTTTAATGACGTTATTCAGTTTACGCTCAGACTCTAAGATCCCTTGTAACTCATCACGTTCTTTCGCTAATTCGTCTTGCTCACCGCGAATTTTCATCTCTTCGAGTTTTGCTAAGTGACGTAATTTTAACTCTAGGATGGCTTCAGCTTGTGTCTCAGTAATATTAAAGCGCGACATCAATACTGCTTTCGGCTCATCTTCGTTACGGATGATCTCAATCACTTCATCAATATTCAGATAAGCGATTAATAAGCCATCTAAAATATGCAATCGTTTCAGAACCTTATCTAAACGATGGTTAAGACGATTTCGTACTGTTTGACGGCGATAAACAATCCACTCATTGAGTATCTCAACGAGACCTTTGACTGCGGGACGATTATCAAGACCAATCATGTTGAGGTTAACGCGATAACTTTTTTCTAGATCTGTCGTCGCGAATAAGTGAGTCATCACTTGCTCAAGGTCAACACGATTACTTCGTGGCACAATAACCAAACGTGTTGGATTTTCGTGATCCGATTCATCACGCAAATCCTCAACCATTGGTAATTTTTTAGCGCGCATTTGGCTCGCTATCTGCTCAAGCACTTTAGCGCCAGAAACCTGATGAGGCAGCGCGGTAATAACAGCATTACCGTCTTCTTTTTCCCACACTGCACGCATACGAACTGAGCCGCGACCATTTTGATAGATCTTACGAATATCATCCTTAGATGAGATAATTTCCGCTTCAGTTGGGAAGTCAGGACCTGGCACATAAGTCATGATGTCATCAAGTGACAACGCGGATTTACTCTCCAGCAATGCCACCAGCGCTTGAGCCACCTCGCGCGCATTGTGAGGAGGGATATCCGTCGCCATCCCGACGGCAATACCCGTTGTACCGTTAAGTAAAATATTCGGTAAACGTGCCGGCAGCATTTTCGGTTCATTTAAGGTGCCATCAAAGTTCGGAACCCAATCCACCGTGCCATGAGCAAGCTCACTGAGTAGCACTTCTGCATATTTTGATAGGCGTGACTCGGTATAACGCATCGCGGCAAAGGATTTAGGATCATCGGGTGCCCCCCAGTTCCCTTGCCCGTCGACCAATGGATAACGATAAGAGAATGGCTGAGCCATTAATACCATCGCTTCATAACAGGCAATATCACCATGAGGGTGATATTTACCTAATACATCACCCACCGTCCTAGCCGACTTCTTATATTTAGCTGTATTGTTTAGCCCTAATTCGGACATGGCATAAACAATACGACGCTGAACAGGCTTTAGCCCATCCCCAATAAACGGTAACGCCCTATCCATGATGACGTACATCGAATAATTCAGATAGGCGTTCTCAGTAAACGCGTGGAGGGGTAAACGCTCTACGCCGTCATGAGTAATTTCACTCATTCGATACTTTCCTTACTCTTTTTGATAGCGTGATGAATGTTAAACTTCAATTTCAGCCATATCGCCTTTTTCTTGTAACCAATTACGGCGATCTTCTGAGCGTTTTTTCGCTAACAGCATATCCATAACGGCCAATGTTTCTTTGTAGTTTTCATCATCTATAGTCAACTGGACAAGACGTCGTGTATTCGGATCTAACGTCGTTTCACGCAATTGAATTGGGTTCATTTCCCCTAATCCTTTAAAGCGTTGGACATTCGGTTTGCCTCTTTTACGGCTAAGCCTATCAAGTACCGCATTTTTTTCGCTTTCATCTAATGCGTAAAAAGTCTCTTTGCCCAAATCGATCCGATACAATGGCGGCATAGCCATGTACACATGACCGGCTTTGACCAATGTCGGGAAATGGCGTACAAACAACGCACATAAAAGTGTCGCAATATGTAACCCATCGGAGTCAGCATCCGCCAAAATACAAATTTTTCCGTAACGCAATTGGCTTAAATCTTCACTATCAGGATCAATACCGATGGCGACAGAAATATCATGGACTTCCTGAGACGCCAGCACTTCGTCAGAGGAGACTTCCCATGTATTCAGGATTTTCCCTCGTAGCGGCATGATGGCTTGGTATTCACGGTCACGAGCTTGTTTTGCAGATCCGCCCGCAGAGTCCCCTTCGACCAAAAACAATTCTGTCATACTTAAATCTTGAGAACTACAATCAGCCAATTTCCCCGGTAGAGCAGGCCCACTGGTTAATTTTTTACGAACCACTTTCTTGGCGGCGCGCATACGGCGCTGAGCACTGGCAATTGCCATTTCCGCTAGCTGTTCCGCTACCTGAACGTTTTGGTTTAGCCACAAGCTAAAGGCATCTTTTACTACGCCTGAAACAAAAGCGGAACATTGGCGAGAAGACAGACGTTCTTTCGTTTGCCCTGCAAATTGTGGGTCTTGCATCTTAACGGAGAGCACATAAGCACAGCGTTCCCAAATATCATCAGCCGAAAGTTTTACACCACGCGGTAAAATATTACGGAATTCACAGAATTCACGCATGGCATCGAGCAAGCCTTGGCGCAAGCCATTGACATGGGTACCGCCCTGCGCAGTAGGTATAAGGTTAACATAGCTCTCGGTGAGTAATTCTCCCCCTTCAGGTAACCAAAGAAGAGCCCACTCAGCGGCCTCAGTTTCCCCAGAAAATTCCCCTGTAAACGGCTGAGGAGGTAACAGTTCTAAGCCGTTTACTGCCTCCATTAAGTAATCCGTTAACCCATCACTGTAGCACCAGCTTTGCTCCGTATTATTAAGCTGATCCTTAAACGTGATCTTCACGCCAGGACATAAAACGGCTTTTGCTTTTAAGTTATGAGCTAACCGAGAAACGGAGAAACGTGGATTATCGAAATAACTTTCATCAGGCCAAAAGTGTACGCTGGTTCCAGTGTTACGTTTGCCACACGTTCCAATGACCTGTAATTCTTCAACCTTTTCACCATTCTCAAAAGCTATTTGATAAATTTGACCATCACGGCGCACTGTCACTTCAATACGTTTAGACAGAGCATTAACAACGGAAATACCTACACCGTGCAAGCCACCTGAGAATTGATAGTTTTTATTGGAAAATTTACCACCAGCATGTAATTGTCCAAGAATAAGCTCAACAGCAGAGACATTCATCTCAGGATGAATATCAACGGGCATTCCTCGCCCATCATCAATCACTTCAAGTGACTGATCAGGATATAGAATAACCTCAATATGTCCTGCATGCCCTGCCAGTGCTTCATCGACACTGTTATCAATTACTTCTTGTGCTAAATGGTTCGGTCGACTGGTGTCTGTATACATCCCAGGGCGACGACGAACAGGTTCCAAACCACTGAGGACTTCAATGGCCTCTGCGTTATAACTAGATTGAGTCATGTTGTCATTCTGCGGTAATAGGTGATTAATTGAACGATTCAAATCGCTCAATCAGTGATTTACTGTTGATAATAACAGTGTACATACGTTTTGGCATTATTTCTCTGCCAATCTCAGAAAACGAATGATCTGAGGAAAGTAAGTATCAAAGCCAACAAATGCATGATTGCCTTGTGGTTCAACAGTTTGTTTGCATTTTTCAAGATAGGAAACCGCTTGACGATAATCAAGCACTTCATCACCCATTTGTTGTAACAACCAAATTAAATCCGGTTTTTCGACCTGAGGCAGATGCAATGCTTTAAGCTCATGCATATGTTTAGGTTCAAGAAAATAACGCTCATGGGTATAAGGATTGATATTTTCACCAAGATAGTCTTGCAGTAAATCAAAAGGACGAACTGCTGGGTTGACCACAACAGCAGGCAAATTAAAACGTTGCGAAAACCAAATAGAAAAGTAGCCGCCCAATGAGGACCCCACTAGCCCCATTGGGTCATCTTTATGCTGTAATACAATCTCTTCTAACATCGACGCCGCTTGCTGCGGATAATTAGGCAACTGCGGCACAATCATCTTAATATGCGGATAGTGCTCATTAACCCACTGTTTTAGACCATTGGCTTTCACTGATTGAGGTGAGCTATTAAACCCGTGGATATAAAGAAGTGTCGACATTAGTAACCGTCCGAATCAAAATCAGGACTAAATTTTTGTGTATTTAGACGATGTACTTGAGTACTAATATGCCTATGACCTTTTTCATCAACCGTTAGTTCAAGATAACGCCATCCCGGAGCGACAGTATCTAAGGCAAAGTTTGTACAATGAGGCTTAAACTGTACGCAAGTTGAAGGGGTAGCAAGTAAACGAATACCATGCCAATTCTCATCCATTTCTTGATGAATATGACCGCAAAGCATCACTTTCACTTGTGGGTATCCTTTTAAATATTCAGCAAGAATATGCGAATTGCGTAGACTGTGTTGGTCCAACCAAGTACAGCCTGAAGGCAATGGATGGTGATGCAGCATGATAAGCGTGGTGCGCTGTGGCTGTTTATCCAAACACGCTTTCATCCAATCAAGTTGCTGTTCAGATAATTCACCGTGCGGGACATCTTGTAACTGGCTATCAAGCATCAAAATTTGCCAGTCATCGCCAATCAATATTTCTTTCGCGCTGGAAATACCGGCGAGCTTTAAAGAACGAACCATAGCCGGCTGATAGTCATGGTTACCTGGTAACCAAACACAAGGGGCGGGTATCAGCTCAATGCCATCTGCAAAGTGCTGATAGGCTTCCGGTGATTGGTCTTGAACCAAATCTCCCGTAGCCACAATCAGGTCGATAGGCTGATTTTGTTCTAAAATAGCATCAAGGACGGCATGATAGCTCTGGTGCGTGTTAATTCCCAATAAGGTATTCGCTGTATCAGCAAAGAGATGCGTATCAGTAACTTGTAAAATCCTGACTACCTTCGAATTACGAGCAGTCACTTCGAGCTGGCTGTCCAAAAGTTTTCCTTGTTCCCATAAAAAATGTCACTGTTGTTTTGCTATTCTAGCGTTAACGTAAGGTTAATATCTGCTAAATAGCACACATTTCATTAGATTAATGGTTATTTAAGACAGTTTCACCCACTTTTGTTGCAATTTTTCATAATTGAGCTGTAACCACTGAATGACAATAACCGTTGCTGCATTATCAATTACACCATCCTCAACCCACTGATAGGCTTGCTCACGGCTCACCACATGAACACGGATATCCTCATTTTCTGACTGTAAGCCATGAATTCCAGAGGCTTGAGAGCTATCAACCTCTCCCACATAAACATACATGCGTTCAGAAGTACCACCTGGGCTAGATAAATAACTTAACGCTTTTTCAGTACGACCGATGGCAAGCCCCGCTTCTTCATCTGCCTCTCTACGGATCACATTTTCAACGGTTTCATTGGGTTCAATCATGCCGGCAACGGCTTCGAGTAGCCAAGGTGTTTCACTGGTTTCAATTGCAGGTAAGCGAATTTGTTCAATGAGTACAACTTTATCTGCCTTTGGATCGTAGGGGAGAATGACGCCAGCATGCCCTCTTTCAAAAACCTCACGGGTAATTTCTGGGCTCCATCCCCCCTCAAATAACCGATGACGAAAACGATATTCGACCATTTGAAAAAAACCATTAAATAATTTACGCTTAGATATAATTTCAACATCATTTTTATTGTATTTAATTGGCTGTTCTACACGATTTGTCATAACAATCTCCTAAGCTGCTCATTTCCATATTAAGGAAAAATGATGGAATAAAATAGTTTTTAGGGCTTTTTCTCCTTATTTGAGTTAATGTTTAAATAAATTGAGACAAAATGGCACAAAACGCTACCGTTAAGACAAGCGATACTCTGCTACAATAAGCACCATTATTTAAATTTATGGGCAACAACAGAGTCTGTTTTAATATTTTGTTTATAGTGCTGATGATTTAGTTTACGGTGATCGCCCTATTTATCCGTCTTAATCTCAGATGGGCTATGCTCTAAATCATTCAAGATGCTGCTAGGCGACAAGTCAGCGAGTCGCTAGAAGCATACTGAGGTATGTGACTCACGCAAGTGAGCGTCGCCAACAACGCGGCAACTTGAAGTATGGTGAGCATATAGGTAACAGACTCCACCTATTTGCTGTTTAATCAAGGAATCCAAATGAAGAAACTGCTTCCCCTTTTTATTGCATTGAGTTTTGTGGGTCTCAGTACGAATAGCTACGCAGAAGATCTACTTCAGGTTTACCAAAAATCGAAAGAAAGCAACCCTGATTTGAGAAAATCATTAGCAGAACGCAACCAAGCTTTCGAAAAAATTAATGAAGCTCGTAGCCCATTGTTACCACAATTAGGCTTAGGTGCTGGTATGACTTATGGAAGTGGTTATCGAGATGCGAGAGACACTGAAAGCAATGGTTTAAATGCCTCTTTAAAACTGACTCAAGTCGTCTTTGATATGTCAAAATGGCGCCAACTCAGTGTGCAAGAAAAAACGGCTGGTATCTCTGATGTGACGTATCAAACCAATCAACAACAGCTGATTTTGGATACTGCGACCGCTTATTTCAACGTATTAAAGGCGATTGATGCCTTATCCTATATTGAAGCAAATAAAGAAGCTGTTTACCGCCAATTAGACCAAACGACTCAACGTTTTAATGTTGGCTTAGTTGCTATTACTGACGTACAAAACGCCCGTGCTAACTATGACAGCGTATTAGCACAAGAAGTTGCTGGTCGTAATGACTTAGAAAATGCGGTTGAAAAACTTCGTCAAGTCAGCGGCGTCTATTATAACCAGCTAGCATCACTGAATATCGACCGCTTCAAAACGGTAAACCCAGATCAAGTTGAAGCGATCCTAAAAGAAGCGGAAGAGCGTAACCTCAGCCTTCTAAGTGCTCGCTTAGCGCAAGACGTTTCGCGTGAGAACATTCGTTTAGCGGAAACTGGCCATATGCCAACCGTTAATCTTGATGCGGCGACCAGTGTGGCAAATACCCATAACCATGGTAGTAATTACACAGGTCTTGACCGTAATAGCTACACAGGACAAAACTCGATCGGCCTGACATTAAGCCTACCATTATATAGTGGGGGGGCGGTAAGTTCACAAGTAGAACAAGCACAATATGGTTTCCAAGGTGCGAGTGAACAGCTTGAAAGTGTGTATCGTAACGTGATTCAGTTAGTCCGTTCTTCTTACAATAACGTGTCATCTTCTATTAGTAGTATCAATGCATATAAACAAGTCGTCGTTTCGGCGCAAAGTTCATTAGATGCGATGGAAGCTGGCTACCAAGTGGGAACTCGTACTATCGTTGACGTGTTAACCGCGACGACAGCCCTTTATCAGGCTAAACAAAACCTGTCTAATGCACGTTATGATTATATGATTAATCAATTAAACATTGAGTTTGCACGTGGCACACTGAATGAAGAAGATATTGCTCGCTTGAATGCAAGCCTAGGAAAAGAGGTTTCAACCTCATCCAGCAGCATCATTCGTAATATCGAAGCACCACAAATTAAGTAATGTGTTGCAAAGGGGGTCAATCAACTGACCCCCTCAGATTTATTATTCCTCGCCTAACTTCCTTTCTCATTTTTACCTCTAACAACGCTATTAATTTATTTTTTATTATTTAATACCTCATAATAATAAGGTTATTCATAAATCTTATGCGAATAGTTTTATAAATAAAATCAATATATTAAACAAGAAATAAGTATAAATTATGGAGTTTATGTCAGTGAGTGCAAAGCCATTTTTATCAAAAATAAGAGAGTGATATAACGCTGGCTTCTGAATAAAGAGATAACAGATGGAAATATTATGAAGAGAGTTATTCTTCTTACTTTATGCACAACACTTATATTACCAACAGTGAATGTACAAGCAGCACCACAGCCTCACCATCCTGAGGTAAAAGCGGCTGCATCACCAATGAAAATACATAAAAACAAAAAACCAATACCGCCACCGAAAAAGAAAAAAGCACCGAAAAAAATTAAAGCGAAAACACCACCAAGACCATAGTCCGTTTTCACATGAATGGGTGCACTTATGTATGTAAGTCACCCATTATGTCGCAAGCTAGCCATCTTTCCCCCATAAAGCCTCTTCGATTTTGTGGTAACAATCACTTAAACCTACACTTTCAAGGCTCAAAAAAACCTACAACAGCATATCGTCACCATAGAAACTAATATAAATATTCTCTTTATCCTATAAATGTATCTAACATCGCCTTATTATACCTTTCTTAGCCAGAAATCATGAATATCGATAATAAATATTAGGTGATACATCAACAAATAAATAAAATACAATTTATTGAAATTCAACAAAAATAACGCTGTTTTTTCAGAAAATTCTCGTGTTACGTATTACTTGTCCCCATGAATTTGCAAAATTTATTATTAAATCTCATTTCATTGGTATTTCTGCTTTAATTTTCAGCGTATTTCCCCTATCCTAGTGTTAACAAAACTCACATCTTACTCACTCTTAATTCAGGGTAATTACCATGACCATGAAGCGTACCAAGAATATCAATCAAGACGCATTTCGTAAGTCTTGGCGTTCATATCGTTTAGCACCTGTTGCTATCGCTGTCAGTGCTGTATTTATGCTTTCTGCTTGTGAAGAAAGTGATGAAACTGTTTCTTTGTATACTAACGCACAAGATTGTAGCCAAGCTAACCCTTCTCAGGCGGAGCAATGCACACTAGCCTATAACAATGCATTACAAGAAGCAGCGAAGACCGCCCCTAAGTATGCGACTCAAGAAGATTGTATTGCTGAATTTGGTGAAGCTATGTGTACCCAAGCACCAGCACAAGCAAGTTTTTCATCCACGAACACAGGGAATGGGGAACAAACCGCTCAAGCACAAAGCAGCTCAGGTAGCATGTGGATGCCTCTTATGATGGGTTATATGATGGGCCGTATGATGGGCGGAGGTGCACCTTCTCAACCATTATTCAGTTCTAAAAACCCAGCTAGCCCAGCAAACGGAAAATTTGTTGACGCGACAGGTAAAAGCTATGGCCCAGCGGTTGCCGGTGGCCGTTCGATCAGCGTACCAAAAACCGCAATGGCACCTAAGCCACCAACCACATCAACTATCACGCGTGGTGGATTTGGCGATACAGTAAATAAACAAGCAATGGCTCAGAAGTCGTCGTCTTCTAAATCTTCTTCATCTTCCCGTTCAATGGGTGGTTGATAAGTAATGAAACGAGTTCCAATTATTGAGCGCCCTGATTGGCGCGAAAAAGCAGCTGAATTTGGTTTTGGTTTTCACACTATGTATGGCGAACCATACTGGTCTGAAGATGCTTATTACCAATTTTCAATGGCGCAGATTGACGAAATTGAAGAAGCGACGGCTGAACTACACCAAATGTGTTTGAAGGTGGTTGAGCGTGTTATTGAAAGCGACGAGTTACTCACCCGTTTTCAAATTCCAAAACATTGCTGGGGCTTCGTACGCCATTCATGGAAAACGAGCCAACCCTCTCTCTATTCGCGTCTTGACCTAGCTTACGATGGTGTTAACCCACCTAAACTGCTGGAAAATAATGCTGATACTCCAACTTCATTATACGAGTCGGCATTTTTCCAATGGATTTGGCTAGAAGATCAATTAGAGGCAGGTAACTTACCTGAAGGTGCTGATCAGTTTAATAGCATTCAAGAACAATTGATCGAACGCTTCACCCAGCTTAAAGATCAACATGGTTTCCGCCTGTTACATATGGCGTGCTGCCGTGATACCGAAGAAGATCGCGGTACCGTGCAGTACCTACAAGACTGTGCTCATGAAGCTGGTGTGGCAACTGAATTTCTCTATATGGATGAAATCGGTTTAGGTGAACGCGGTGAATTTACGGATACACAAGATCAGATCATTAGTAATCTGTTCAAACTGTATCCATGGGAATTTATGCTTAGAGAGATGTTCTCAACCAAATTGGAAGATGCTGGTGTACGTTGGTTAGAACCTGCATGGAAAAGCATTATTTCCAATAAAGCATTATTGCCTATGTTATGGGAGATGTTCCCTGATCATCCTAATTTACTACCTGCCTACTTTGCCGATGGTAATCAGCCAGCATTAGAAAGCTATGTGGTAAAACCATTATTCTCTCGCGAAGGTGCGAATATCCGTGTTATTGAAAACGGTAAAGAAATCGCATCAGCGGATGGCCCCTACGGTGAGGAAGGAATGATCATCCAACAATTCCATCCATTACCACAATTTGAAGGTAACTATACCTTAGTGGGGAGTTGGCTGGTTAATGATCAACCTGCTGGGATTTGTATTCGTGAAGATAAAGAGCTAATCACTCAAGATCTTTCTCGTTTCTATCCTCACGTTATCATTGATTGATTCATCAACGGCATGTGAATGCATGCCGTTGACTTTCATGGCCACGATAAAACACACAATAATTATTTATCTCGCAACCAGAATAAAATAACGATTATCCATTTTATTCGCCTATCTGCACCGATAGCATACTCAATGAACCAGATACAATGCCTTCTGTCGGTGTTGATATCGGTTCTTTACCATCCCAGCAACCAATAACATACAGCAAAGGTAAAAAATGTTCAGGTGATGGATTTGAACGCTGACCATCTTCTCTTTCAAGAGCCTGTGTTAAAGGATGAGGTGACTGCTTGCTTCCTAAGTGCTCAATCACAAATTGTTCAAATGTACGCGCCCAAGGATAAGGCTTAGCCGCTGCATTTTGCCAATCCATTTCACGTAGATTATGTACCACATTTCCGCTGCCCATAATCATCACGCCCTGCTCCCTTAATAAAGCCAATTTACGCCCTATTTCTAAGTGCCAAGCGGCAGGTTTTGTGCCATCTATACTGAGTTGTACAACAGGGATATCTGCCTGAGGATACATACGAACAAGGATCTCCCATGTACCATGGTCTAACCCCCATTCATGGTTATCTAAATAAACGGGTAATGGGGCTAATAAATTTGCAATTTGTTGTGCGAGTTCAGGGGAGCCGGAGGCAGAGTATTGCACTTGGTATAACGCCTCAGGAAAACCGCCAAAATCATGTATTGTTTTTGGTTGAGCCATCGCAGTGACAGCAGTTCCGCGAGTATACCAGTGCGCCGATACCATCAATATCGCTTTAGGTTTAGGTAAAGAGCGACCGAGAGCTTCCCATGCCTGAGTATAAGGATTATCTGACACGGCATTCATTGGGCTGCCATGACCAATGAAAAGAGCTGGCATTCTGTTCGTTGACATGATATTTCATGCTCCATCTTACGAATTCTATTGCCAGAATACTCAGTTTTAGGGTGAATGACAGTAAGGTAGGCTTGACTATCTTCATCAAATAAATTGAAAAAGCCACAAAGGTGTGCAACTTTGTGGCTTTCATCTTATAAGCTAAACGTTTCTGTATGTTATCTGATTTAGCTTGCTTTCTTTTCGACTTGTAAGCGATATGCAACTAAATCTTCAATGGTCAATACCGTCAGGTTGTGCTCTCTTGCGAAAGCGACAACTTCTGGAGCGCGCGCCATCGTGCCATCATCATTCGTCAATTCACACAATACGCCCGCAGGTTTAAAGCCGGCTAATGTTGCAAGGTCGATACTTGCTTCGGTATGACCACGACGTACGAGAACACCGCCATCACGACCACGTAATGGAAATACGTGACCTGGGTGGTGAAGATCCGCAGGCACTGCATTGTCAGCGATAGCGGCACGAATAGTGGTAATACGATCGGCGGCTGAAACCCCTGTCGTGACTCCTTTTGCGGCTTCAATCGTAACCGTAAAAGCGGTGTTATTTTGGCTCGTATTATTTTGAACCATCATTGGTAATTCAAGCTGCTTACGACGTTCTTCAGTAATGCATAGACAAACAATACCGCTGCTATAACGGATTGTCATTGCCATTTGTTCTGGTGTCATCGTCTCAGCAGCAAAAACAAGGTCACCTTCGTTTTCACGATCTTCATCGTCAAGTACGAGTACGCCTTGACCTTGGCGCAATGCTTCAATAGCACGTTCAACACGTTCGATTGGATTACCGAATTCGGAAAGTAGCGTCTGATTCATGGTAAAAACCTCTTAAGTGATAATTTATTAGTTACCAGAATCAGGGCAGTCTTAGGAGTACGAGAACTGAATAAACACAATAGCCGTAAACGTGCTTTCTGCATATTCAGATATGAAAAGCAATACAGTGCCTCACAGCACAATGATGCTAATACCGTTATTCTCTCCCATCCGGACTATAACCGTCGGCTCCAGATTCACACTGGATCTGCTGACCTTTACCCTCATCGATGATAAAGCGCTCGCGGGCTTCATGCATAAGCATGTTACCGCCGGTGGGGACTTCCACCCCGCCCTGAGATAAGCGTCCCCAATATAGCGCCAATAATTATAACGTGCAACGGGCAAGCCTAAATTTGGCATTCAACTCACATTTTAAGTCAAAAAAATCAATAAAAAATAAGGCGCTAACAAGATAGCTCAATGCTTAATAACAAATTGGGCATGAACTTGTTAAAATGAGTGAATACAGAAACGAAAAGGTATCAAGGGTTAGCTTAACTTGCGATATCGTTAGCCTAACTTCATGTTCGGTAGGTATATGGGCTTTATTACAAAGCATTCTAGTATTACACTATCGGCAAATTGATCTTTTAAAACTTAAGGACCCGCGAATGCTCGATCCGAAAAAAATTGAACAAGTAGCCCGTCAAATTCAAGGCGCTTTACCAAAAGGTGTCCGTGATCTGGGTGAAGACTTTGATAAGAAACTACGCTCACTGCTGCAATCACAGCTTGGCAAGCTTGATCTGGTTAGCCGTGAAGAGTTTGATATTCAAACTCAAGTGTTGCTGCGTACTCGCGAAAAATTAGCGCAAATGGAACAGCGTGTAAAAGCGTTAGAAGAACGTTTTAACGATACAAAAGCGCTTGAAGAGAAACCGTCAGAACATTAATCATTTTCTGTAAGACCTGTGAATTTTCCTATCACAGGCCTTATCTCATGGATATTTAAGGTGTCTTAGCTACTTTTCATTATATTTTTAATGATATTAGTGGTCGAAATACCATCTTCAAAATTCAGGACTTTAACTTCACCACCCGCTGCCCAAACTTCTTCACTCCCCGCAATCTCTTCAGGACGATAATCGCCACCTTTAACCAGTACATCAGGAAGAACTTCACTGATTAAGCGTTGTGGTGTGTCCTCTTCAAAAGGAACCACCCAATCAACCGACTCTAGCGCGCCGAGCACGATCATACGCTGTTCCAATGGATTAACCGGACGAGTTTCCCCTTTTAAACGGCGTGTCGATGCATCACTGTTAACGGCCACTATAAGCCTATCGCCAAGCTTACGCGCATTCGCGAGATAAGATACGTGTCCTGCATGCAGAATATCAAAGCAGCCATTGGTCATCACAACACGTTCGCCACGCTGCCTCGCATTTGCTACGGCCTGTTTTAATTGGTTTTCATCCATAACGCCAAAACCATTATCAGCACGCCCGCGGATTGCATTTTCGAGTTCGATTGGCGAGACAGTCGAAGTTCCCAATTTGCCGACCACCACGCCAGCAGCGGCATTCGCTAATGCACAAGCTTCATGTAATGGACGACCTGACGCGATAGATGCGGCTAATACACCAATAACAGTATCCCCAGCTCCTGTCACATCGTAAACTTCTTGCGCCTCAGTCGGTAAATGTAATGGGGGTTCATTACGGCGGATCAGACTCATGCCTTGCTCAGAGCGCGTGATCAATAATGCAGTTAAATCGAGAGATTGCAAAAGATGCATTCCCTTCTCTTCAACATCTTGATTATCACGACAGCGACCGACGATCGCTTCAAATTCAGACATATTTGGTGTCAACAGCGTTGCACCACGATAGCGTTCAAAATCGTTTCCTTTCGGGTCGATCAGCACAGGAACACCCGCATTATTTGCCAACGCGATCATTTTCTGTACTTGAGAGAGCGCTCCTTTCGCATAATCAGAGAGCACTAACGCCCCGATATTAGGTAAGGCTTGCTCAATGCGTTCCAGCATTGGTTGTACATCAACATTTTCAAAGCCTTCCTCAAAATCAAGGCGTAGCAATTGTTGATTACGTGATAAAACGCGTAATTTTGTGATCGTGGGATGTGTTGGGATAGGCACAAAGTCACAACGTACTTTAACGGCATGCAAGCTGTCAGTTAGGGCTTTAGCCGCATCATCGACACCCGTTAAGCCGACAAGATAAGATTGCGCCCCTAATGAAGCAATATTCATTGCAACGTTTGCAGCACCACCAGGACGCTCTTCAACCATGTTGACTTTAACCACCGGAACCGGTGCTTCTGGTGAAATACGACTTGCTGGACCATGCCAATAACGATCTAGCATGACATCACCAACAACAAGTACGCCTGCTTGTTTATAATCAGGGAGTATCACTTTCATCCCAAAACTCCAGTTTTCAAAAGGAAGCTATCATTAATTAATGCGATATTATCACAAAGCAATAGTTCGCGTTAATCACGCTGTTCACCTACCCCCAACCATTTTGCCCAACTTGCTAGCACCTGTTCCCGTTCAGCAACAAACCGGCTGATATCAACACGGCTAGGCAACGACTGTAAAGCAAGATGATGCAGTTCATCACGCATGGTGACATAGGCTTGAGTGAGGGCATTCGCTTCATCCGCGGCCATTAAATGATTTTGTACCATCAACTCAAAAATACGGACATTATCCGACCAACGCGTTAATGTGGGATTCTCAGATGCATAGCGTAAAACGAGATATTGTGCGATAAATTCAATATCGGTAATTCCACCGGGATCGGCTTTTAAATCAAACTGATCCTGTTGATGACTCCCTAAATGCTGATGCATTTTTAGCCGCATATCACGTACTTGTTGACGCAACGTTTCTGCCTCTTGTGGCATACATAAGGTTTCATGACGAATTCGATGAAATTCTTGTTGCAGTTTGGCATCACCAAAAACCATTCGAGCACGAATTAAAGCTTGATGCTCCCATGTCCAAGCTTCATTTTTTTGATAATCATCAAAGGCTTCAATAGTGCTGACTAACATGCCTGACTCACCTGATGGCCTTAAACGTGCATCCACTTCATACAGCACTCCTGAGGCAGTACGAGTGCTAAACAAATGGATAATGCGTTGGGCGACACGCAAATAAAATTGTCTGGCATCGATAGAACGGTCGCCGTTCGTCACAACGCCCATAGGACAATCAAATAAAAACACTAAATCTAAATCAGAACTGTAACCAAGCTCCCATCCCCCCAATTTTCCATAACCTAATACTGCGAAACCATATTGCTTATTTTCTTCTTGGGCTAGGTGCGCAGGCTCGCCATAGCGTTTGACCATTTTTTGCCAAGCTTGGCGGACAACAGCATCAATAATCGCCTCAGCCAAATACGTTAAGTGATCACTCACTTTCATAACAGGCAAAACACCCGTAATGTCTTCCGCTGCGATACGCAATAATTGCGCTTGCTTAAATTGCCTTAAAGCCTCTAGTTGTTGCTCTTCATCATCTTCAGGCACGCGCATTAAATATTGACGCAATTCATCACGATATGAGGTTAAAGGTAATGGTTGGTAAAGGGATTTAGGATCAAGTAATTCATCGAGCAATAAAGGGTGGCGAGCAAGTTGCTCTGCTATCATCGGAGATGCCGCACATAAACGAATAACATGCGTAAGCACTTCATCAAATTCAAGTATCAACTCTAAGTAAGTTGTTCGACTAACAATACTCAATAGCAAGGGTGTTAAGCGCTCAATGACTTGCCCCGCATCTGCCCTTTCCCCAACTTTTGCCAACAATTTTGGCATTAACTCATCAAGGACGTCTCGCCCTCGAGGGCCTATAGTGCGTTTATTGAGATCATGGCGGAACATCAAAATGCCATGGATGATTTTCTGTGCTATCTCTTCATCTTGAGAAGGCAAATAAGGCGCGAGTTCGTCTTTAGACAACTCGCCTTGCCACAGTGTGATATAAATTTCATCGAACGTATCTTGATTATCGTCTTCGTCATCCTGACCAATTTGCTCAGTAAAAACATGATGAACCATCGCCATTCTTTGCATTAGCGCTTGATAGAAATCATTCCAGCACTCAAACCCCATTCCCCACGCCAAACGCGTTTGATTAAGCGCATCATCAGGAAGCGTTTGGGTCTGTTGGTCATCAATACTTTGTAATAAGTTTTCAACGCGTCGCAAAAATAAATAGCTATCCTCTAGTTGCTCTACTTGCTCATCAGGAAGCAACCCAAGCTCACGGATACCTTTCATCGCTAATAATAATGATTGAGACTGCAATGCGGGTTCACGTCCACCACGAATTAATTGGAACACTTGGGTAATAAATTCAATTTCTCGAATACCGCCTGCGCCAAGTTTAATGTTATCAACCAAGCCACGGCGTCTGACTTCTCGCTCAATCATATTTTTCATATTACGTAGCGATTGAATCACACTAAAATCAATATAGCGACGATAAACAAAAGGCCGCAGTAGCCGACGCAAAGTATCTGTATAATGTAGGCTATCTGGCCCCATAATACGGGCTTTGACCATGGCGTAACGTTCCCAATCACGCCCCTGTTCTTGATAGTAATCTTCTAAAGCGGAGAAACTGAAAACCAAAGGCCCACTATCGCCGAATGGACGTAAACGCATATCAACACGATAAACAAAACCATCAACAGTGACTTGGTCGAGTACGCGGATCAATTTTTGTCCTAAACGGGTAAAAAATTGCGCATTATCGAGTTCTTTGCGTCCCCCACGGGTCACGCCATTTTCGGGATAAGCAAAAATCAAATCGATATCAGAAGAAAAATTAAGCTCCCCACCCCCCAGTTTTCCCATGCCTAAAACTAATAATGGCTGTGGATTTCCTTCACTATCGCTAGGCGTGCCCCATGATTGACAATATTGCTGATATAGCCAATCCCTTGCTGCAACGATCAACGTTTCGGCTAGCTGGCTCAATTGTTGTAATGTTTCATTCTCAGTGCTGACATTTAATGTCTGCATCCAAGCAGCCCTGACTAACATTTGATGACGAAATATTCGTAACACCCGCATCAAATGCTCTTCATCGACAACCGATGCAAGATCCTCGGCCAACCACGATGTGTAATGTTGCCATTCATCAGGCTTTGGCTCGGATTGACGGATATTTTGCAAAAAGCGAGAGTGGGATAACACCTGCTTTAACACAAAATCACTGAAGCTTAAGACCGTCATTTCTTCATCGTTCAATGGCAACAATTCACTTTGCTGATCCGCTAAACGTGCGAGAACGTGTTGACGTTGGCGATGTAATAATTCAGGGAAAGGATGCATATCAACACCTTAATGAATATCAGTATACTTCAAAGCAATTAGCCATTGCGTAAAGGCTAGCTTACATTTTAGCCAACGACTGCTGTAGCAAAAGGCTTCCGCACTTAAGCTTTCATCTGCGAGGTCAGCTCTAAGCTGGTCTAATGGGATATCTTGGATAAACTGTGGTGCAGAATTGCGATAGTGGACTAAGAATGCTTGGACAAAACGCAAAAATACATCAAACCCTTCACGAGCTGCGGTTTCATCTGCCAGCCAATAAGCCTCATGCTGTTGGCATAACTGCTGTATATGCAACAACGCTTGCTCTATTGGCAGCTGTTCATAATCGAATATCGTTTCAGGCTGTTGCAGTGGAGCCTCTTCGGTTTGCATCAAAGAGTATCCTCTAGCCGCTTTCGAGGCGGAAGACAGGCGTAGGCCGTCAATATCTGCTAACTTTTTTGCTAAATTCAGTACGTCAGCAACAAAACCTTGTTTGAGTTCCAACTCAAATTCTTGAATAGGCAGTTCACGGGCTCCAGCGGAGATCTCTCCTTGGTCAAAAACAATTTCAATTTCACTGTCTTCAAATGTTACCAACCACTTTTCACGCATAAAATGCGTACTAAACAGAATGTGTAATTGAGATTGTAACTGTTGCGTATCCGTTCCTTCCGGCCAAATTTCGGTAGGAAAAGCAGCTAAATTCAATTCTGGTACATCAATGTCCACATTATATTCAGGACGTTGATGTAATCCGCCGATAACTTGACCCGCGGTTTTTATCGTCATTTCATAATGCCCATCACAACCACGAATACGTAAGCCCATATCCCATTGACGGAGCAAGCGATCTTCGCTATCGAAATAAATGTTAGTCAGTTTCTTAGGCTCAATATGTTGGTGGGCAAGCGTCGATAAAAATTGGCGTACTGGCTCTATTGCGGCAGTTTGAGCAGCCAATTTAAGTTCAACTTCGATGTGGCTCATACATTTCCTTAATTGATAATATCTCTGACATCATATTACCCCAATCAGCGTAGAGTGAGAAAATAAAGCGCACTGAAACCAAAAATTCTATCGTCTCTATTTATTCCAGATATTTGTGTCAAGAAATGCAAGGAATTATACGCTATATAGTGAGTTAGGATAGTTCCCATTCTGGTTTTACATTTGCACACGCAAACTTAACTCTTTAGTATCTATACTCGTCGTACTTCAAGTTGTAGCATGAGTTAAACACTTATCGACACGCTGTATCTCGAATTATGTAAAGTAGATCTACACACATATGCCGCATTCATTCACCATAAAGAATAGAAAGTAAATACGATTATGCGAAAAATACCATTATTACTCCTTTCAATCATGGGGCTAAGCCTATCAGTCAGCACCTTTGCGGCTGAAAAACGCTATATTTCTGACGACTTATCAACTTATGTGCATAGTGGACCAGGAACGAAATACCGCATTGTTGGTACGCTCAATGCGGGTGAAAGTGTTGAATTGATTTCAACGGATGGTAATTTCGCTCAAGTCAAAGACGAACGCGGGCGCACAGTATGGCTGCCAGAAAACCAACTTAGTGACACCCCCAGTATGAAAGTTCGTATTCCTGAATTAGAAGCCGAAAATCAAAAATTACGCCAGCAACTCGAAAACATTGATAGCACTTGGAATACCCGAACCGCTGATATGCAACAACGCGTCGCTGATAACGATAAAATCGTCAATCAGCTGAAAGCAGAAAATGAAAAACTGAAAAACGAATTGATCAAATCAGGTAAGAAATTAGAAATTGCCGAGGTCAATCTGGATGATCGCCGTCGTGAACTTATACTACAATGGTTTATGTATGGTGGTGGTGTTGCTGGTGCTGGGCTTATTTTTGGTCTGATCTTGCCACATATTATTCCACGCCGTAAAAAACGTAATGACCGTTGGATGAGCTAACACGTTAATGATGAAAATATATCTGGTGGGCGGAGCCGTTCGCGATGAATTGCTTGGGCTTCCAGTCTCCGATAGAGACTATGTGGTAGTCGGGTCAACACCCGATGAGATGTTGGCACAAGGTTTTCAACAGGTGGGAAAGGACTTCCCTGTATTTCTGCATCCGAAAACGCATGAAGAGTATGCTTTAGCCAGAACAGAACGTAAAACAGGTTCTGGCTATACTGGATTTAGTTGCTATTCAGCGCCAGATGTCACTATTGAGGATGACCTTTTACGTCGCGACCTCACCATTAATGCCATCGCTAAAGATGACCAAGGCCAACTCACTGACCCCTATCATGGGGTAGATGACCTCAACGCACGTATTCTACGCCACGTTTCCGATGCCTTTGCTGAAGATCCACTACGTATACTGCGTGTTGCACGTTTTGCCGCACGTTTCTCAGCACTGGGGTTTCAGATCGCGCCTGAAACCATGACGTTGATGCAAACCATGACCGCATCCGGTGAGCTAACACATCTCACCGCAGAGCGTGTTTGGGCCGAAACTGAAAAAGCGCTGAGGTCAAACTCGCCACAGGTCTACTTTGAAGTATTGCGTCAATGCGGTGCCCTTGCGGTTCTGTTCCCTGAAATTGATAATCTGTTTGGTATTCCAGCTCCAGCCAAGTGGCACCCTGAAATTGATACGGGTATCCACACTCTCATGGCATTAGGTATGGCAGCAGAACTCAGCTCTGACGTCGACATTCGCTTCTCTGTACTCTGCCATGATGTCGGTAAGGCACTCACACCAAAACATCTTTGGCCTAGCCACCCTAATCATGGTGAAGCAGGTGTCGCGCTGATAGATAATTTATGCGATCGATTGAAAGTTCCCAATAGTGCTAGAGAGCTGGCACGACTCAGTGCCCGTTTTCATGACAAAATCCATGTGATTAATAGGCTAAGCGCGACAGAACTCATTCAATTGTTTGATGGATTGGATAGTTGGCGTAAACCTGAACGAATTATTCAGTTAAGCCTAATCAGTGAGGCTGACGCACGTGGACGAGCTGGCCTTGAACAGCAAGCTTACCCACAAGGAGAATTCCTGCGCCAAGCCTTTGCCACCGCGCAAACAGTCAGTGTTAAACCTATTATCGAGCAAGGCTTTCAAGGGCCACAAATCCGCGAAGAACTCACTCGTCAACGTATTGCACATGTAGAACAGTGGCGACAACAACAAACCACCTTATCACTTCATCCATAATCATTGGCGGTAGTTGACCGCCAATGACAGGAGTTAAGCCCTTTTAGTGCCTCTTTCAATCACTACACCGACACTTTTAGCGCGGGCAACGGCACCGGGTTTAGCGACTTTAATGCGCACCCAAGGACTACAAAAGTCATTTAATAAAAGTTGAGCCACCTCTTCAGCAACTCTCTCTACTAAGCCAAATTTATTTTTGCTAACATGAGTTATGATGGCTTGGCTAATTTGCGCGTAATCGAGACAATCTTTTACTTTATCGCTCCTTGATGCTCGTTTGTTATCCCATCCCATTTCGATATCGAGCACCAGTTTCTGCTCAATTTCTTGTTCCCAGTCATATACACCAATAGTGGTGATGACTGATAATTGTTCAATAAATACGATATCCATCACGTCATTTTCTCGTTTATGTGCTGAATTGATACCACTTCTTGGAAAATGTGCGTATTATCCAAGAAGTGAAATAAATTGTGAATCTACGCTCGTTATACTTCAAGTTGTAGCATTGTTGACTACGCGCATTTTGCACGAGTCACAGACCGATATTGCTCTAAGCGGCTCATTAACTTGCCGCCTAGCTGCAACTCGAATTATTCAGAGTCTTTACACTAACTGTTTTGGAGTTAGCTATGAGTGCAACCGCGCTTGGCATGATAATCTTTGCCTACCTTTGTGGCTCAGTTTCGAGTGCTATACTGATCTGCCGATTGGCAAGATTACCCGATCCTCGTCAACATGGCTCAGGTAACCCCGGAGCAACAAACGTTTTGCGTGTCGGCGGTAAATTAGCTGCTGCTGGTGTCCTCATTTGCGACATCCTCAAAGGGATGATACCCGTTTGGTTGGCTTACTATTTAAAAGTTCCACCATTCTATCTTGGCTTTGTCGCAATTGCAGCTTGCCTTGGGCATATTTATCCCGTTTTCTTCCGTTTTAAAGGAGGAAAAGGTGTCGCGACAGCATTCGGTTCTATTGCGGCTATCGGTTGGGATCTCTCTGGAGTCATCGCTGGTACTTGGCTGCTGACTGTGCTTCTCAGTGGTTATTCATCATTAGGCGCTATTGTTGGTGCCCTACTTGCCCCCTTTTACGTGTGGTGGTTTAAGCCAGAATTCACCTTTCCCGTTGCGATGCTCTCGTGTCTTATCTTGGTACGTCACCATGGTAATATCCAACGACTATGGCGAGGCCAAGAAAGTCGGATTTGGCAAAAACTAAAAAATAAAAAGAAAAAAACGGCGAAAGAGATAGCCCAAGAAGCAAAAGAGCAAGAACAAGAGGATTAATATTAAAAGGCTGTAATAACAGCCTTTTTTTCACATCTCACTGTATTTAACCAAACTCTGTACCAAACTTAAGGCATATTGCAAAAAAAATAAGATAAACTTCAAATAATTCTAAATAATGCCTAATGATAATTTGAAATAAGTCGAAATATACCATTGAGAAACTCAACAATTATAATGGTGTACTTATGACGAGCATTCCTTTTATTACACAAAACGAATATCAACTAGAAGACGATACCACCCTCATGACCACTAGCGACTTAGAGGGAAATATCACACACGCAAACGATGACTTTATAAAAGTTAGTGGTTATTCACTTTCTGAACTCATGCATCAGCCTCACAATATCATCCGCCACCCCGATATGCCTAAAGCGGCATTTGCCGACATGTGGAACACGTTAAAAAATGGCGAACCCTGGACGGGAATAGTGAAAAACCGCCGTAAAAATGGTGACCACTATTGGGTGAGAGCCAATATTTGTCCGATGGTGAGAGAAGGCGTGATGACGGGTTACATGTCAATTCGCACTAAGGCTTCACGCGAGGAAATTGCCGTGGCTGAGCCACTCTATCAATCATTAAATGAAGGTCATCGTCATCGCAAACTTCATAAAGGATTGGTGCTGACGTCGTATTGGTTTAGCCAATACCCCGCCCTGTCAATACGCTGGCGAATTCGCGGACTCATGCTGCTATTATTAACAACGTGGATAAGCTTGGCTGCGTTATCAAGCCTGCAAGACTCTGCTCTTTTTCTCACGACACTGCTCGCTTTAATCATACTGGGCACCGGTAATTTCTTACTTGAACAGATGATTGCCAAACCTATTGAAAATGTAGCCAAACAAGCACTTGATGTTGCTAGAGGTCAGAAACATAGCATCAATCCTCTACATCGTGTTGATGAAATTGGCATGATGTTACGCTCTATTGGCCAGTTAGGATTAGTCTGTCGTTGGCTAACCAATGATGTGTCTTGCCAAATTGGCAATGTACATCAAGAAAGTGAATTATTAGTAAAAGACTGTGATGAGCTTGAGCAACACACGCAAAAAACCGTTGGCTATGTACAACAAACCGTTGCTGCAATGAACCAAATATCCGTTTCAGTACAAATGAATGCTGAAAATACAATTCGAGCAGATAAACTGTCCAGCGAAACCAGTGATACCGCGTTACATGCGGCAGAAGCCATGAAAAACGTGGTACACACCATGGATGAGATCGTTCACAGTACCAGCAAAATCAACGCCATAACCGATGTGATAAAAACCATCGCTTTTCAAACCAATATTTTGGCACTCAATGCCGCGGTTGAAGCGGCCCGAGCCGGAGAGCAAGGAAAAGGCTTTGCCGTTGTCGCCGATGAAGTGCGTAGTCTAGCCAGTCGCAGTGCCAGCGCGGTTAATGATATCCGAGATCTTATTGATGACTGTGAGAATAAAGTGCACTCCGGCAAACTTCATGTTCATACCACCGGAGACACATTACAAGACGTGGTCAATCAAGTGCAAAATGTGACCCAATTAATTAATCACATCAGCCATGCAACCTCTGAACAAGCCGCTGGACTGACAGAAATCACTCAAGCGGTATTTGAACTTGAGTCGATCGCTCAGAAAAATACCATTTTGGTAGAACAAAGTGCCAACGCATCAGAAATCGTCCAAAAACATGCCATACGACTTGATGATGCCATTGTTATTTTACATTAATCATCAATGAATTAGCGTCATAAAAACGCTATTTTTGATTAAAAACAGAAGGGAAATAACACAGTAAAAAATCAACGGTGACTCACCATAATACCTAATGTCGCCGTTGATTTTTCTTAATCAATCCGGATGGCTTATTGATCACTTTCCACTAACGGAGGTAATTCTGCCAACGGCCAACGAGGACGAACTGTGATACCTAATCCCGTTGTTGCGCCACCTTTTAAACGAATTAGCCCAGCTAATGCGATCATGGCACCATTATCGGTACAAAACTCAGGGCGTGCATAAAATGCTTCACCGCCGCGTTGTTTCAACACCTCTTCCATTTTGGCGCGTAATGTGCGATTTGCGCTAACCCCGCCCGCCATCACTAAGCGTTTAAAGCCTGTTTTCTCAAGTGCACGCTTACATTTTATTGCTAACGTATCGACAACCGCATCTTCAAAAGCACGGGCAATATCGGCTCGTGTTTGCTCATCGTCTGCATTTTCTCGAATGGTATTTGCTGCGAATGTTTTTAAGCCTGAAAAACTAAAATCCAGTCCCGGGCGATCGGTCATTGGCCGCGGAAAAACAAAGCGCCCTTGCGTACCTTGCTGCGCCATACGTGATAACGCTGGACCACCCGGATAATCTAACCCTAATAGTTTTGCTGTTTTATCAAACGCTTCGCCCGCTGCGTCATCAATCGACTCACCAAGTAATTCATACTCACCAATACCCGTTACGCTAATTAACTGGGTGTGCCCCCCCGAAACGAGCAAAGCAACGAATGGAAATTCGGGGCTTTTCTCTTCAAGCATAGGAGCGAGTAAATGCCCTTCCATATGATGAACAGCAACTGCTGGTACGCCCCATGCAAACGCGAGCGAGCGTCCCACTGTCGCACCAACCATTAATGCTCCAACAAGCCCTGGGCCTGCTGTATAAGCGACAGCATCGATGTCGGCACTTGTCAGGTTGGCTTGTTTGAGCGCAGCTTGAATCAGTGGAACCGTTTTACGAATGTGATCGCGAGAAGCCAGTTCAGGGACCACCCCACCGTAGTCAGCATGGACTTTTATCTGACTGTATAATTGGTTAGCTAATAGACCGGCCTTATCATCATAGATTGCGATTCCGGTTTCATCGCAGGATGTTTCGATACCTAAAACGCGCATTGCACTACCCTTGTTTATTGCATAAGGCAAAGTCTACCATTAAATTCAATCTATCGTATAATTTATGATGCCAAAAGGCTGACTTTTCCTGTTGTATAGTCTATAATCACTACCCTGTAATAAATTTCGTGTGGCTAATTTCATTATTACCCTACTTCGCTGTTTTTTTCATCAAATAAAACAACGAACTGGTAATCTTGTGTGTTTCAATTTTATACGGCACTTTACAAACCCGTACTCATTGAAGTAAAATTCCGCACCATTTTAAATGACGGCTGGTTGAATAAAGCCAGCAACAACCCGATTTCTATTGAGGTGAGAGGCACATGCCGGTAATTAAAGTACGTGAAAACGAGCCATTCGACGTTGCACTGCGTCGTTTCAAACGTTCCTGCGAAAAAGCAGGAGTCTTAGCTGAAGTACGTCGTCGTGAATTCTATGAAAAACCAACGACTGAGCGTAAACGCGCTAAAGCATCTGCTGTTAAGCGTCACGCTAAGAAACTGGCTCGCGAAAACGCACGCCGTACTCGTCTGTACTAATTTGGGCGCGGTAGCCACCGCAACCATAGCAGGCAGTATTAGTTAGCAGTTAAAGGCCGTGCTTTCCTGAGGGAAGCGCGGCTTATTATCGTTCATCAACAGGCGAAAAAGAGGCTTATGGCTGGACGAATCCCGCGTTCATTTATCAATGATTTGTTAGCGAGAACCGACATCATCGATTTAGTCGATGCAAAAGTCCCGTTAAAAAAACAGGGTAAAAATCATCACGCGTGCTGTCCGTTCCATAACGAAAAAACACCTTCTTTCACCGTAAATAGTGAAAGGCAGTTTTATTACTGTTTTGGCTGTGGTGCACATGGTAATGCGATCGACTTTTTGATGAATTACGACAAGCTCGACTTTGTCGAAGCCATCGAAGAACTTTCTGCTTTACATGGCCTTGATGTTCCTTATGAAACAGGAACAGGCGCAAGCCAAATCGAACTTCATCAACGGCAAAATCTGTACCAATTGATGGAGAAAATAAACCATTTTTACCACGCTGCCTTAAGTCATCCATCGGCAACTAAAGCTAAAGATTATTTAAGCCAACGTGGTTTAACAGCTGACATTATTGAGCATTTTTCGATAGGTTTTGCCCCAGCGGGGTGGGATAATTTGCTCAAAAAATTTGCTGTAAACCCAGAAAGTCGCAAACAGCTTGATGATGCAGGCATGTTAGTGACCAATGATAATGGCCGTACTTATGACCGATTCAGGGAACGAGTCATGTTCCCAATTCGTGATCGTCGTGGTCGTGTTATTGCTTTTGGTGGCCGAGTTTTAGGTGATGCGTTACCTAAATATTTAAACTCGCCCGAAACCGATATCTTTCATAAAGGCCGTCAATTATTTGGTCTCTATGAGGTGACACAACACAGTCATGAACTTAATAAGTTACTGGTTGTTGAAGGCTATATGGATGTCGTGGCGTTAGCCCAATATGGCATCCGTTATGCGGTTGCATCACTCGGTACCTCGACAACGTCTGAGCATATTCAATTGCTCTATCGTTCAACAGATACTGTTATTTGTTGTTATGACGGTGACCGAGCAGGAAGAGAAGCAGCGTGGCGTGCACTTGAAACAGCACTGCCTTATTTGACTGATGGCCGCCAGTTACGATTTATGTTTTTACCTGATGGTGAAGATCCTGACTCTTTAGTCCGCAAAGAAGGTAAAGAGGCATTTGAATTACGAATGAATGACGCGCAAACATTATCGTCATTTCTGTTCGACTCACTCGTACCACAGGTTGATTTAAAGACACAAGAAGGGAGAGCAAAATTTAGTAAACTTGCCATCCCTTTGATAAAACAAATACCTGGTGAAACATTGCGCCTCTATATGGCACAAGAATTGGGAAATTTTATCGGTATACCTGATATTTCTCAGGTTCTTGCTATGATTGATAGAGAGAATGCTGAACCGGTCAGTTACCAAGCACCAAAATTAAAACCAACCACAATGCGAATTTTAATCGCTTTGTTGGTGCAGAATCCGAGTTTTTCGGAATCCGTTCCCTCATTAGAGGGGATCGCCCATATTCAAATGCCGGGGCTTTCTCTATTTCAGGAATTGGTCGATGTTTGCCAATCCAACCCCGGAATGACGACTGGGCAGTTGCTTGAGCTGTATCGTGATAATAAATTTGCGAATCAACTTGAAAAACTGGCAACTTGGAACGATATAGAAATAGAGGAAATAGCGGAAAAGACATTTAAAGATGCTTTAAACCATCTATTTAACAGCGCGCTTGATGAGCGTTTTGACTATTTGATAGCCAAAGAACGAACTGAAGGGCTGACCCCAGAAGAACGCGCCGAAGTCCGCCTTATCACACTGTCACGTGTGAAAATATAATGAATACCAAACGGCTTAAGTGCCGATTTACTAAAGGCAAATGCCTGTAAAATGCTACGAAATTAAAGGGGCGTAGCGTAACAATAAAAATCCCCTTTGAATGTTCTTGTTGGCCGATTGTTTCGCCGACCGACACCAATCTAAATACTCAGAAGTGTGGATACCGTCTTATGGAGCAAAACCCGCAGTCGCAGCTTAAGCTACTCGTAACCAAGGGTAAGGAGCAAGGTTACTTAACCTATGCTGAGGTCAACGACCATCTGCCGGAAGATATCGTCGATTCAGATCAGATTGAAGATATCATCCAGATGATTAATGACATGGGCATCCAGGTCATGGAAGAAGCACCTGACGCCGATGATTTGATACTCGCTGAAACCACTTCCGATACGGATGAAGATGCAGCAGAAGCCGCTGCTCAAGTTCTATCCAGTGTGGAAAGTGAAATTGGTCGTACTACAGACCCTGTGCGCATGTACATGCGTGAAATGGGTACCGTCGAACTCTTAACCCGTGAAGGTGAGATCGACATAGCAAAACGTATCGAAGATGGCATCAACCAAGTTCAGTGCTCTGTTGCAGAGTACCCTGAAGCCATTACTTATCTACTCGAACAGTATGACCTCGTTGAAGCAGGCGAAAGCCGCTTATCCGATTTGATTACTGGTTTCGTCGATCCTAACGCTGAAGAAGATTTAGCACCAACCGCAACACACGTTGGTTCTGAGCTTCCACAAGAAGAGTTGGATAAAGACGATGATGAAGACGATGATGAAGACGAAGACGGCGATGACAGTGATAGCGATGATGATAACAGCATCGATCCTGAACTAGCCCGTGAAAAATTCGGTGAATTGCGTACGCAATACGAAAAAACGCGTCAGCACATTAAGCAGTTTGGTCGTAGCAATGCACAAACAGCACTTGCTATCGAAGAACTTTCTGAAGTCTTCAAGCAATTCCGTTTAGTGCCTAAGCAATTTGACTATCTGGTCAATAACATGCGTGAAATGATGGATCGCGTTCGTTTCCAAGAACGTACTATCATGAAGCTATGTGTTGAACAGTGCAAAATGCCTAAGAAAAACTTCATCACGTTATTCAGTGGCAATGAAACCAGTGAAACTTGGTTAACAGCAGCCAAAGCGATGAACAAGCCTTGGTGTGAAAAGCTGCTAGAAGTTGAAGAAGAAATTTTGCGTTGTCTGCAAAGATTACGTCAAATTGAAGAAGAAACTGGCCTGACAATTGAACAGGTAAAAGATATTAACCGTCGTATGTCTATCGGTGAAGCGAAAGCACGCCGTGCGAAAAAAGAGATGGTTGAAGCAAACTTACGTCTGGTAATTTCTATCGCGAAGAAATATACCAACCGTGGTTTGCAATTCCTTGACCTAATCCAAGAAGGTAATATTGGTCTGATGAAAGCGGTTGATAAATTTGAATATCGCCGTGGTTATAAATTCTCGACCTATGCAACTTGGTGGATCCGTCAGGCAATTACACGTTCTATCGCGGATCAGGCTCGTACCATTCGTATTCCGGTACATATGATTGAAACCATCAACAAACTGAACCGTATCTCTCGTCAGATGCTACAGGAAATGGGCCGTGAACCTTCCCCTGAAGAGTTAGCGGAACGTATGATGATGCCGGAAGACAAGATCCGTAAAGTCCTGAAGATCGCTAAAGAGCCAATCTCAATGGAAACGCCAATCGGTGATGATGAAGATTCACATCTCGGCGACTTTATTGAAGATAACACGTTAGAGCTACCATTAGACTCAGCGACATCAGAAAGTCTGCGTTCAGCAACTCATGAAGTGCTAGCAGGTCTGACGGCTCGTGAAGCAAAAGTTCTACGTATGCGTTTTGGTATCGATATGAACACCGACCATACCTTAGAAGAGGTGGGTAAACAGTTCGACGTTACGCGTGAGCGTATTCGTCAAATCGAGGCTAAAGCTCTACGTAAATTGCGTCATCCAAGCCGCTCTGAAGTTCTACGTAGCTTCCTTGACGAATAATGAACTTTTAATTAGTCATCAAACACCTGCTTCGGCAGGTGTTTTTTTATGTCACTAAACGATAAATGACCATTTTAGTCATGACTTCATTAATCAGCATGTCATACATCAACACTATTCACTGCCCAGTATTATCTCACAAGCAATTCTGTTAATTTCAATGAATTCATGCCATGTATATTGCTTGTGATAATGAAGCGAATACTGTTTATCGACACGGCAGATATCTGGACGCTCATCATAGATAGTACATAACATATTAGTTTCATTATAATTCTTACAAACGCCATCACCTCGATCAAGAAATTGAGTTTCATGCGCACGATCAACATGGCGGCAGCATGCCCCACATTTATCACAAGGAAATAGCGACTCGGTTTCTAAGCTCATAATGAGTCCAGCCACTCGCTGAATGAATCATCACTTTCTGCATCAAAGGGCAATACAATATTATTTCTCTTAATTTCCTGATTGAGAATAATTTTTCGCTCATATTCTGAATTCGTCACTTGTAATGCATTGGTAAATACCTGCATTTCAGTCACATTAAAGTTAAACTCGAGCTGAACAAGTTTGACAAGATATTCATCTAAAGCCGCATTAACTTCTCGGTAGTACTGTAATGTCAGCTCATATTTATTTCGGAATTTATTCAAAAAATTCCAAATTTTTTGCATGAACTCACTATGCTCTAAAAAATAACACATCGCCAATGTCAATAAACCGGAAATCAAAACGCCAATAAATACTGCCACATCATTACCGAAGGGAAATGATAATATTCCATTCAAGTATGTTGTTATCATTGAACCTAAAATAACAGAGATACTGGTCGAAATAATTTTAATGGCTGATTTTAGCAAATCGCCTAATGCTAAATTTTCAGGGTTAAAAAATAGTAGCTTAGCCGCTGAAAATAAACTATTTACTGACTCTCGAATTAATTTTACTATCAGTTTTGTGGATGTCAGGAAGATATTCAGCATCGTAGTTGTTACACTCGCTAATAGCCCACCAAACAGCCCATTATTAAACTCAGTCCAAAAATCTTTAAAACGAACCTTTAATCTTTCCCAAATATTTGTGACAACATCCCTCAAATCTTCAATGAAGATTTTAAGTTTAAAGTTTGTTTTATGCTGTTCAATCAACTTCGGGATAGCGTCTTTTAATTCAAACCAAAGCTCTGCAAATACAATCCCTAGCATTTGCCTTGCTCCCATTCTCAACCCAGTGTTAATGGCCGCTGAGGCCGTATTCACAAAAAACTTACTGCTACTGTAGTACTTACGACTAATTTCAGCGTCATACTGTTTTCTGGCCTTTTTATCGATAGCCTCCATGACATCAAAATTGGCTTTTTGCTTATTCTTAAGTGTCTTGAGTTTTTTTAGCTCAATATCGGTTAGTTGCCCTTTACTTTCTAACACATTAATTTCTGTTTTAATCTGTGTTTGTTGTGATTTTAAATTCACCATAAAGTCTGCCATTTTTTGGGCTTTTTTCGACTTATTTAATGTTTCATTCGTAAAGGTCAAATTTGAGTCACGGTTCGCTAAATCCGCACCATCAATTTCAGCAAGAACACGTGCAGGGTCATTATGAACCTCATAAGCGGCAATAATGTGATCAAGATTAGTCACATCTTGCTGACTAAAAGTTTCGCCAGTGTAAGAATCAATTAATTCACCGGATAATTTTTGTTGCTTACCTCTACGGTTTGTTTCTTTGTAGTTTTCATGACTGTGATATTCATGAGAATCGTATTGCCCACGATTCTCATAACGATCTTTTTCTACTTCTGTCGCCCAAATATCGTTTCTGACATTATGGATGGTATCAACATCGCCCCCTTTTTTATCTTTTAATAATAAAAAATCCAAACCAAAAGAAGTCACTAAACTTTGAACAATTGTATCGTTCACTTCCTTTTGCCAATTATAATTTTTCTGCTGCATATGCTTTACCGATAAGTAGCAGCCGAGCACTGCTACTTATAATTTATGATGTCATTAAGATAGAGTAAAACGTTCAGTTTCATCTAACTGTTTATCTAGGCAATCCTGATTGATAACTTTTAGCCCGTGGCTATCCGTTTCAATTTCGATAACTTCATCAACGATAACAACCTCATTATTTTCATTTAATTTTGGCTTAAATAATGGTGTCGTAATTAGATTGGTCATAATAGCGGCGAGCTTATAGCCATTATTAATGGTCAATTTTAATTCATCCGTAATACCATGGGTATTTGTGTTGCCCAATGCTTTATTACGTTGAATTATCTTGTCTGCCTCTATAAGCGCCAATAAATAGGGTTTAAACACATTGAATTGTGCTTCCAAAACATGATAAATAGCGACAACATACTCTTTAGTTTTCGTTAAATTCTCATGTGCTAAAGTCATTTTTGCAACGGCACCATTAACTTCAGAACGAATTTTTCGAGCATTATCTAACGCTTTTTCGGCATGGGAATTATAAGCCCAACCCGCAATAGCTAAGATAGGAGCAACAACGGCACCGCCTAACACCATTGCGCCACCGGCCATCCCCCATCCCCCGGCGGCCAGTGAACCACCACCGATAGCCGCCATTGTCGCATTATAAGCAGCCGCACCTGAAAGCGCTGCAATTGGTGTTCCCGTCGATGCCGCGGCAAATGCCATCACACCGCCATAAACAGCAAAACCTGCCGCAGCACTTGATGCACCGGCACCGACTAAGGTTCCTAGATACTCTGTTGCTGAAATCGCTAAGTTTTCAATTTTATTAATTTCATGACGAGGAATAGAGATAGAAATATCCTGTCCTGATTCATTTAGCTGTTTTAATATTGATTGTGCGATAGTATTAAACTTACTGAAACTTTCACCAATTTGTAATTCAAGCGTACCTAGCTTCTCTAATTCATTGGTCGTACTGACATTAATAGATTCCAGAACCTCTTTATTTTCATCATAACGGCGTTGAGCTTTCGCTAACATATCATCCGCTTCTGATTTTGTTTGGTAACCGTCATAAGCTTTCTTTCCACCAAACGCGGCGGCAGCAATAGCCGCACCTGCAATAATAAATGGTATTGCCATACAATCCTCTCAATTTTGATAAAATTAAAATAACTCGTTACAAGTGACTAATATAATCTTGTAATTTTTTTTCAAACTTTACCTTTAACCATTCTGGCTCTAATATTTTAATATTTGGGATCCAGTATTGGATTAAAGGTAAAATCTGTTTTTCACTCATTGCAGAACATGAAACTGTTAAATACTCACTATTTTCATCAACAATATACTGATTTGGTAACACATCCCTTCTCTTGAAGTAATCAGATATTGATGATGAAACCTGTACTCGAACATTAAAATTATTATGGCTAGTCCATGGGTCCTTACTTCCCATTAATATATTCAAAATATTATCATCTGGTGAAAATGTTACTTTGCTTACATCTAACCATTCAATTCTATTCAATGAAAATGACTTAAGCTTCCCCTCTTCCATTGCATTCAAGTACCAAATCGTATTGTGACATACCAGTTTATAGGGATGTATTGTCCGATTTTTGTTTTTATAGAGAATATGACATTCTCTTTTATTATCAATTGCATACCTTATTTTTTCATAATGTTTTTTTAAGTAACTCTTAATCTTATGCTCAATACCATTAAATTTAATGAGAACACTTCTATTCTGAATAGTCTCAGGAATACTTTTCAGAAAAGATTGACTAAAATCAGGTAAATACTTATCTATGCCAAAAAAAGAAATCATTTTATAATATTCGACAACTGTCGAAAAACCGTACTTCGAATTCCCTTTATGCTCTAAAATTAAGCTTAATGAATTCAAATCTCGATAAATTGTCCGCTCGCTGACTTTAAAACGAGAAGCTAGCTCACATTTATCGACTTCACCATAAAGATAAGTTTCGAGAATAATTGTCGCTAATCTGACTCCTTGATTTTTTTTATAGTCATCCATTTTATCACCAACTATGATTTAGGTTAAGATTGATTGCACAAAGAATATCAAACTCAGTGACAAATAGCGTCAGTACAAAACTTTTTATCGCATAAGATAATTCTTATTATGCGTTTCTCAATTTTTACTCCCTGTGATTTAAATTGACGATGAGATAAAAACACTTTTACTCAAAAATATTGTCATTTACTGCATGCGCTACAAAAATTAGCGCATTATGTTTTTAAAAAAGACAATCTAAATAAGTCGTTTTTAGTGACACATAACATAACTCATCAAACGAGTCATAATCATCTATTTTGTAATATCTTTATTATTCAAATAAAGAAAATAGGTTAAGTTAACGATAGAAGTGAAATAAGTTCGATTTAAAAAGCAAATTAACGAACGTGTAGTAATGCACTGTAGATAAAATTTGGATGGTATTTATATTGAAATAATGCAAGAAAATAAGCAGAAAAATAGATTAAACAATTAAAAAAAATCATCTAGTTAAGTGTTAGCGTTGACTAAAAGCTAACACTTAAACCTATCAATTAATATTTATTGCTGAGGAGTTTCATGTAAGTATACCCAAAGACAATGCTCTCCATCTACCTTAATACATACTGTGGAAGTTCGTAATAGCCATGAATCCGCTGTTTCATGTCGTTCTTGGTATTGTAGCCAACAATACTCCCCTGTATCTAAAATAGGTTTAATATCAGAAAGCGTGATCTTTAATGAAGGTCTTGTTCCCATATTATGATTAAATAAGGCGTTAATCTGTTCTAAACCGATGCGTTCTCCCTTTATTGTCACCATGGCAAAATTTTTATCAAAGCTAGCTAATAAAGGCCCTAATGCATTCTGATCTTTACCAGTAAATACATTTTCAATCGAAATATGCAGATCTATCACACTCTGCAATGCTTTTTCCATGTTACCCATAGTTTATCTCTCTTTTAATACTGCGACTAATGACAGTAAACCGATAATCGCTGCGGCCATAAAAGTATATTGATAGCGCAATAAGTCATTTTGGACGCTGACGACACTAAAAATAGACACCAACACGACCGTTCCTACACTGAACGCAACTTGGCGATTAATGTTCCATAACACACTACCTTGCAATAAATCCTTCCCTGTAAAATCAATTAATGCACTGATCTGAGCAGTATTAGTACACAGCCCTCCACCTGCTCCCATTAATAAATAAGCAACTATGAGTAAGGCCAAATCTGAGTAACTTGATACCCAAAACAGCAACATAATCCCTAAGCTATGAGTCGTAATTCCTACAAAAAATAGCGTTTTCTTACCAATCTGGTGATAGAGATAACCACCACTTAACATTGATAGCAAAGCCCCGCGGCATATAACAGCATAAACATGCCCGTCTGAGCTGCGCTAAAATGTAAATTATTTTGTAAGTTAAAAATATTGAGTAAATTGACACCGGTAAATACACCAGGTACTGCGTAATAAACAATAAAAGCATTACGCAAATGACTATTTACGAGTAACTGAAAATTCAAAATAGGCGCCGAACATTTTTTGGCGTATTGAAGATATAAAACCAGAATAAAAGCAGAAAATAGAAAACTGCTCAGAGCTAGTACGGTACTGTGATAATCGTTATAAAAGGAAAAAGATAACAACAAGAACAGTAAACTAAAACTCACCATAATCAACCCTAATACATCAGGCTTTTCTCTTTGTTGCCGTCCATCATTTTTCACCCATGACCACGCTAAAATTGCCGCAAATAATGAAAAAGGCAGATTTGCGTAAAATACCCAGCGCCACGAGAATGAATCAATAATCATTCCCCCTACCGCCGGAGAAAATGCAGGTGCAATTAGGGCGACAACCATAATTAAAGTTGAAATACGATGGCGCTCTTTACCTGGAAATAGCTCAAAAACAAGCGCCTGTCCCACAGGGATCAGTAACCCACCAGCAACACCTTGAATAAAACGCCAAATGATCAAGCTATAAATTGAATGGCTCAGTCCACACAATAAAACACTGACTGAGAATAACAGCATAGACAGACTGAGCAGCTTTTGGTTACCTAATTGTCCTGCTAGCCATAAACTCAATGGCATGATCAAGACTAAACCTAAGATATAACTATTAGCGACCCAAGCCACCATTGATTGGCTGGTAGAAAACGCTGAAGCAATATCAGGCAATGCAATCGCTGACATAAAAATATTAATACAGTCGATAAAGAAGCCAATTAAAAAAACAGTTGCGATTTTATATCGATAAGACATACCTACCTCCGGCGCACAAGAGTAGGTATTCCCCCTTTCTTTGTCGATATAAGAGGATTAAACTCATTGTTTAATAATGGCAAACAATCAGACTGATTATGCAAAAAAACCTTAAGCAAATAACCACTTTTCTACAAGTGGTTGATTCGGGATCTTTTACCAAAGCGGCTGATATTTTAGGCATGAGCCGCTCTATGGTCAGTATTGATATTAAACAATTAGAGATACGGTTGAATGTCAGCCTGCTCATACGTAATACACGTAATATTGCCCTCACCGAAGCAGGAAAACATTTTTATGATGACTTTAAACGTATCCAATTAGAGATAGAAGAAGCGTTTGAAAGAAGCCAAAATTTAGCAACCAATGTCACAGGCTTACTGCGTTTTTCATCCACTAATGAATTTGGACAACGTTATATTTTGCCATTACTCCCTGAATTTTGCCGTCTTTATCCTAAATTACGACTGCAATACAGTTTCAATTCTTCATTAGATGATTTAGTCACCGAAAAATTAGATCTTGCAATACGTTTAGGTAATTTAAAAAGCTCATCCCTAAAAATACGTAAAATTGGTGAATACCAAATCTCTATTGTGGCAGCCCCTGAATTATTAAAACACTATCCCGTTAAAGGGATTAACGATTTAGCACAAATTCCTTGGATTACCCATTCATTACTGAATTGGCAAGATACACAATACGTCCTAAAAAATACGCTAGGGGAAAAATACCCTCTTCCCATCATAAAAGGCCAATATGAATCGAATTCGGCAGCGGTGATCCACCAAATGGTACTGGCCTCTCTTGGGGTCGCTATCTGTCCTGATTGGCTCGTCAATGATGATATTCATGCAGGGCGTCTCATTCGTTTACTACCTGAGTTTTATCTACCTTCACAGAATATTCAGCTACTTTATCCCAATAGCACCACTCTACCTGCAAAAACTCGTGTATTTATTGATTACTTAGTTGGAAAATTTAGCCTATAAAAAAGCCGTGTCCTATCGCAACACGGCCTAAAAATAACATTTCTACGGTTAATAACGCTAAAAACGACTCAGCAATTAATAATGAAAGAGCTAGGCCAGACTATGTATGAATGAGCGTCATTAGCAATAGTGAAATATTAAAGTATGACGCATATATTAAAGGGTAATCCAAAACACCCCATTCGCTTTAATAGCCGTAAACTGCTGTAAGAATTCCTGCAAATTTTGTTCAGGCTGTAAAGTTGTAAAAGTTTGCGGATGCATAAACTTAGCCATAGCTTCAATAGCAAAAATATTCATTGGGTTATTATAGAAGTTATGATAAATCGCCATGACATGCTTCTCTTTCACTGCTGTCAGCGATGAAATTCCTTGGCGATCGACAAGCTTAGCCAATTGCTTTTTAGCCACCGTTGCATCTGCATCATAACCCAGTTTAACGGCCGTTGAGCGACGATTAAAATTCTGCCAATCTGCACCGGTTAATACATAAAATTCAGGGTTTAAGGTAATAATATTTTCAATTGAGCTTTCAGCACCTTTAGCCGGAAAACTGTCTTCCACTAAATTGTTACCACCCGCAAGGCTTGCTAAAACCCCAAAACCTGAACGACCATAAAGTTGGCAACAACTATCGGCAAATAAGCCTGCATTAGCCTCAATTAATACCGACGGATACGGTTTTTTTAGCTGCCCTTCAATGGCGGCTAGTTTTTCTTGGTACAGTGTCGCAAAGCGGTTTGCACGTTCCTGAGTTCCTAATAATTCGCCTAATAACACAATACTTTTTGGCGTGTTATTGGCGATATCCATACGGAAGTCAATAAAAATAACCTTGATCCCTGCGGCTTCCAGTTGTGGCATAAATTGGCTATCGCGCATCGCTGCATAATTAGATTTATGCATTAATACCACTTCAGGCGCCAGCTCAAGTAATTTTTCAATTTGAATGCCCGTTTCGCGGGTTTTTCTTAAGGTTGGTATGTTAGCTAATTCAGGAACCGCAGAAAAATAAGCCTGTTTTAAATCAGGCGCATACTGTTCTAACGAATCACTCCAGCCAACAATACGTGAGAAAGCATCTTTTCCCCCCGCAATATCGACCGATAAAATATCTCGCCCATCGATCAAAAATAGTTTGTCGACGGGAAGATCGACACTCACTTTGCGGCCTTGTAAATCAGTCATCACAGTGGGCGTTTTAGCTGATGCAATCACACTGACTAAACATAGTAACCCAGTTAATAGCCATTTCATTCAATAACCTCATTGAGTCATAAAGATGAGCCATCAATAAGATGGCTCACAAGATATTCAACTTAAAACGTCACACTATAATTCAACGCAAAAGTTCTTCCTCTACCTTTATAGGTATACAGATCTGCTGCACCATAATTCGGACTATATAATTTTGGCGCACGTTGCCCCCAAATCGTGGTGTAATCTTCATCCAGTAAATTTTCTACCGCAAAACTGACTTTACCAACTGGCAATAAATAACTGCTTAAGAAATCCACGGTATTATAACCATCAAGCTTGTTACCATCCGCATCGGAAACATTAAAGGTTTGCTGGCTTTGTAAACGTAGAGACCAATCATTTGGCTCCCATCCCACATATGCAGTGACTTTTGATGGGCTAGCAAATTTAACGCTCCATTTCTCCCATTTACCATCCACTTTGGTTTCTGATTTTTGCAGATTAAAGTTACTACCAACACTCCAATCACTATCTTCAAAGAAATAATCAACAGCCCCTTCCACGCCATAAATACGACGTTTATCTGACTTCATATAGATAGTCATATCCGCGTTATTAATGTCATAACTTCTGTCTGACAATGAATAATAAGCGGCAATTTGTGTGCGTAAATTATCTCCAGTATAGCGCCACCCCAGTTCATAGGAGTCAACTTTAATACCTTTCACTTTAGTATCATTAATATTAACGCTATTTTCTAATGCAAGATGCCCATTAGCATCTGGGGTTGCTGCATATTTCCCTGTTCCATAATATTTGGCAATATCGGGAATTTCAAAACCTTGAGAGAAATTAAACCATGTTTGCTGGTTTTCAGTTAAATTTGCCAATAAGCCTGCATTAAATAACAAGTTATTATAATCGGTATTCCCCCCCGGCACTGCATCGGCAGATTTAATTTTACCTTCTGCTATTTGCTGTTGTTGCGCATACCCAACAAAGTCATCCACTTTGTTTTCAGTATATTGATAGCGCACACCGCCGCTTAAAGTGAATATTGGATTAATATCGTAGCTACTTTGCAAGAAAGCGGCCATATTGGTTGTGGTATAACTTGGATAACGCCCAACTTGATAGGCTTTTTTCAAATCCATGCCACCCGATTCTTTCGCTTTATCTAAATTAAAGAACATTTGATTAGCACGAAATTGTTCGTGCTCAGCGTCAGCACCATACGTCAGCGTCAAATGATCAACCGGCTCGCTATTAAACGTCAGCTTAGTGCCATAGAAATTGGTTTTTTGATCAGAGGCGCTAATACTGGTGACATCCTTTGCCTTATTTAGCGTAGGGAATGGATAGAATTTTTGTGACTCATCACGATAATAAACTTGGGCAACAAAATCTTGCCCCCAAAGGTCACCATTCGAATATTGTAAATTCAGCATGTGACGCTCAGTCCCAGGTAAGCGATCTGAATTTAATTTATCACTATTATGAGCCTCGCCTTGGCCTTTCACCGCCGCAAAATCTTTGCCTAAATAAAGCCCATGTTTACCATCGGACTCACTTTTATAATATTGAACCGTGGCTTGTAGCTGCTGATTATCATCAATATTAATAACCCCAGCGCCCATGACATCCAAGCGGTCAGAAAATTGTAGGCCTGTTTGTGTATTATCAATATTAATTGCCTTACCTTTGCCATCATACCAACCACCATAACGTTGATAGGCAACGGATAAACGACCATGGGCGTTTTCATTCCCCCCACTCATGGCCGCGGCAATATTTTCATCATGATCTTTGCCATTACTAAAGCCGGTTTTTCCGCCAATTTGTAAGTCGACTTGTTTTTCTTCTTGGCCTTTTTTGGTGACAATATTAATTAATCCACCACTACTACCGCCACCATATAAAGAAGTGGCGCCAGAAATCACTTCAATATGGTTAATATTAAACGGGTCGATAGAATCTAATTGGCGGCTATCACTACGTGAAGAATTTAAACGGACCCCATCCACCATCACAATCATTGAGCGGCCACGCATATTCATACCGTAATTAGTACGCCCTTGACCGCTAACACTCATGCCGGGGATCAATTGTGACAGAATATCTTTTAACTCTTTACCTCCTTCTGCTTGCTGTTCTATTTCCGCATTATCGATAACCCAAGTAGTTTGAGCCATCTCCGACACACTTCGATAAGAACGCGTTGCCGAGACAGTCATTTCATCTTGTTTGTTTTCTGCTGCGAATGTTGCTGGTGCAATAAAAGAAGCAAAACATGGAGAGAGTATCCAAAGATGCCTAATTTTCATGTGCCTAAGATCCTAATAGGTTGTCGTGTTTTTTTACAGGCCGCTGCCGATAACATTACGGCTTTTTATCCGGCTAAATTAGCGGATAATTTTAACTGATAATAAACATACTATTAAGAACTATTATCATTCTTGCGTCTTTTTTTAGACATCGCCGACGGAAAGAAGAGGGAAAAGCAGAATATTTATAAATCAGAAAAAGAAATGTTGGAGAAGGTCAGACAAAAAGCAGGATTATCGAATCTTGAATTGCCATTAATGGACACTTATAAATAAAGTGGCTAGAAAGCGTTGCTCTAATTAAAACGATATATAAAACAAATAGTAGGGTGTTTGCCTTTAATTAAACTAAAAACAAACACCACATTAACAAGGCTTTGATTTTGTACTACCCATGATATTTCAAGTGACAACGTTGCTGATTAGGTTCGCTCGTACTCGCCACAACATTTATCTGTGCTTAACGACTTGCTCACTTATCACCTAAGTTAAACTCAAATTATTTAGGGTATAAACTTAACTTATTTTTTTGACGCTAAGTAATCTTGTAGTGTGCCTTCAGGATGTTTCTTACAGAACTCAACGATTTGTGGCGCTTCTGCAACACTCTGTTCTGTTAACGCAACATAATCGCCACCTTTAAATTGTGTATCCATATTGGTGATCCACAATGCAACAGGTGCCCAGCTTTGTGGGTTCAGGTTAATATATTCCTGACAAGTCATTTTTTCAGGCGTGACAATATTCGAGTCCGCAGCCATCGCATTAAAAGAGAATGCTGCCATTGCAGCTAAAACGCTAGAGATAACAATCTTTTTCATTATAAACCTCTTATGTGTATAAATAATGCATAACAATGTGGCTGTTTATTTTTATCACAAACTTATTAAAGTTTATATAATCTTATTAGGATAATAAGATTATAATAAAACAAAAGCGACCATCCAATTAAGTCATTTTAATAACAAAAAATAAGTCATTATTAATGACAACTAATTAACAACATAACAAAAAATTTTTTGCTGTTAAAAAGCTGAAATAAAAATACATACTAAAGAGAGTATAAATTATTATTGTTTAATATTTTTAAACTAATTAAAGGTTGGTCAATATCATAAAATTAATTTATAAGAGAGCCTCAGTCATTATATTTAACTAAGCGACTAAAATGCTCAGATAGCTTGCTTAAAGAGCGGATGGAAGATACCGCCACTTCTTTATTTGGATCTTTGCATAGTTCAATTAATCTAATCACTGCATCTTGTTGTTCTATTGTCGCTTTATAATCACCCAATGCGGAGATCGCCGCGATCTTGACATCATCGTTACCACGAAAGGTTAACTCGATGAGTGTCCCTATAATTTGTTTTTCCATGAGTTTGCTCGTTATAACCAATTTGTAAATAAAATTTTATTATCATTTTAAATTAAATCAGCAACAACATTCATCCGTATTAAAAAATATTTAAGATAACTAATTTCTAAATAACACTTATTATGTTTATATTTTGATAGTTTTCAATATAGTTAAAATAAAGAGTCATGTCTTACCTAAAGAAGCTACACTATTATTTTATTAATAAAAGAAGCACATAGTGGCTAATAATAATACAATTCGATGGTTGATGAACCATCCAAATGCTGTGGTGTTGTTAAATCTAAATTCTGTTTATCTGTAATATAAGCTTGTATTATTAATACGCCATCTAATTCAATAAAAGGAGTAGGAACTGCGGCTGCAATATCTATACCATATGAAAAATATGACGCAGTCCCTGTAAATAAACTCCCTCCATTACCTTTAAGCTCAGTTTCTTGATTCCACAGCGTTGATTGTTCTGGCCGCGTTGGAGTCCAATATTTAGCTTTAGCATCCTTTCCATCCAGTCGAATATGGGTAAAAGGTAAATTTAACATATAGCCGCCAATCTTTTTATTTTCATTGCCGCCTAATCCGGCAACAAATGCTTGCGTGACGTTCGGCCAACCTAATGGGAGGTTTTCCCTAATCCTAATGAGAGGAGTTATGAGATCCACAACAGAACGGTACTCACAGGCATACGGGATAAAAAGAATAGTAGTGGGGAATTACCACATGGATTGCAGTTTAACAACGTATGCACAAACTAAACCTTGATACACACGAAACCAACAAAATTAGTGTTCTTTTGGAGATAGGGCGATGGCAGATCCCGGTCACAGGGTTTCGGCCATCTCCCACGTCGAGCTCAATTCCCAAGGTCTGGATAGATTGAGACAATGGTATGGAGCCCAGCAATTTACTTCTTTTCAATATTGCATCAACTAGGGTTGATCACAACGATAATAGAACCTCCATAGTCGCCCGCATCTGGGGTCCCGCTGGTGGTTATTCGTGCGCCCAATGATACAGATCGCACAGCATTTGCTGCCACATCCACAGTCTTCTGTAGAGTAGACACCCCATCAAGCTCTATGTTAAATCGGACCGGCCCATCATCGATCACATTGTGTACTAGTCCAATGCTAACGGCGGTAGCTCGCGAACATCGAATATCGATCATGTCGGTCATACTCAAGCCTACAAGAGACGTCTTACTCTGGGTCCCGAAGTCAATCTGGTTTGGAACGTCATACGTACAGTAAGTCGGTTCTGGAGGAATGGACCCATCTAGGTTGCTATACCCACCGCGAACAACGTACACCGTGCAACCCCTATTGAACGGGCTACTGCTATTCCCTTCACATGCACTCAAATAGCCAAAGGTCTGTATTTCGCCGCCCCCAAAATATGTATACTTAGTAGGTGTATCGTCGGTCTGTCGCCCCACCTTGTGCGCACCTATCCCGCAGCCTGGGAAGCCAGGTCTTCCACATTTAATCTCCGGAAGGTCTACAGGCATATACGCGAGCAGCGCATCCTCACCACCAACATTATAAATTCCGCCATTCACAGAGGACGGAGAAACGCTAGCGCACCCATGGGGCTTTTGAGCCCGTCCACTTTCTATGACCACATTCGTCCCCCCCGTCGTCCCTAGGATTACAGGTGCATAGGCCCATGTCCTAGGAGCCACCCAGACCCCCCAACTGATCGTGCATCCAACCAGTGGCATCGGGACGCCGGGTTTAAACGGAGTATCATCTTGGGCTACCAGAACACCAGCTCCCAAAGACAAAGGAAAGAGGCCAACGGAAAACCACGTGGGGACTGGCGAGAAGTAATTTCTGTAGCTATCGCCATCATCACCGAGGCAGCCGCTCCCGCTCCCACCGCAACGCCACGTGATTGCGTCCGGCGATACTAAAGGAGCGGGCAGGCCCCGACCGTCCATTTTATCAAAGCGAAATTCGGCCCCACCTTCGTCGATTCGATATCCCGTCCTGGTATTGGGCATTTCGAGTTTCCTAGCAAGCCCGTCTGTCGTCACAGACAGCAGTATCAGCGTCAAAAGCACGGAAGTGCGCACAGGTCTTCTCCTTTTCACGGCATGTTATCAAAGATAGCTAAGAGATGGCGTAAGCGACCCGAATCGGTCTTCAGATTACAGCTCATCGCTAATTGCTCATAATCACCTTGTAATTTCAAAAACCTACACTAATCATCCGTTTGCGGGTTACGAATGTCATATGTTCGCTCATAAAGCCGTAGGCGTTTTTCTTTTTCAAGTTGTCGTTCTTTAGCACGCGCTAAAGATCGTGGCGAACGTACCATGTCGGTATCCGTAAACCACATTCCCAACCAATCAAACCCTTTCTCAATGCGACCCATTTGGGTTTTATTAGGATGACAGGTAAAGTTATCTTGTGCTAAAACATTTTGTAATATCGCTATCGCGCGCTTTAAGGGCCAGCGCGTTGGCGATAACAGCAAAAAATCATCCATATAGCGTTCATAGAATATTCCTCGGCATTGGCTAAGTGCCGTATCTAAGGTAAATAAATAGCTCCCCCCAATTAATGGGCTAAGAGCACAACCTCGGCAAATTCCTTTATTAGGTGAGAAAAATTCACCGTGCTGCTCAACGCTATAGTTAATATATTGGTACAACAAATTCAGTAATATTGGCGAATCTGTTTGTTGTTGACACCATTGCCATAATCGTTGTTTAGGAAAATGCTCATAATAACCTTTGATATCAGTACGATACACAAATTGTAATTGTTTGGTTTCAATTGCTTTTTTCGTTGCAATAACGGAAGCTTGGTAACCACCATGTCCTTTCAAATGCCGACATGCCGGATGCTTAGCTAATAATGGCGTTAAGCATAAGGCTGCCCATTTGAAGATTAAGGCATCTTCCGCACACCACTGCACCGTCCGTCGGCCATTCCATGCCGTGATAACCTGCATAGGTTTTAATCGGTATGAGCTATTACAAACCGCTTGCCATAAGCGTTTTCCTATAACACGCCAATGAAAACGCAGGTGCCAAACGTCGGTATTAGCCGGATAATGTTGCCGCCGTTGACAAAGCCAGTGATAGGCTAATATCCAATTGTGACGCCACTTATCATTCATACACTAGGGTATAAGTCAGCGTAGCGCTAAACCAACCAGGCTTAATGGTTTTATTTTTTAATGCATCAGCATCCGCTTTTAAATAAGCACGTATTGGAATAACCATATCACCGTCTTTAATTGGATAAATAGGCTCAACTTTCGCATCATTAATAGGTAATGGCTTACCACTCATGGTTTCTAAACCGATCACTACCCCACTGGCTTCACTTTCAGGATCAAATTTTAATAAGCCATCCGCTGTTGCATTCCCATTAAATTTAGCTGAGATGGTATTACCTAAAGAGGTGTCGCAATCATCAAGATAAAAATCAAACTCTTTATCGCTATATGCGCCACGTTGCCCTGTATATAAGTCTTTCGCATTAACGTTCTCACCAAAATAGACATAACCATTTTCAGAGCCAGGATTAACAGTACAAGGCAAGGCAATCAAACTACCGCTATATTCGATGGTATTACTGCTTTCAGCAAAGCTAGCTGAAGGTAATATCCCCATTAAGGTAAAAAGAAAACCACTAATAAAACTCTGCTTTTTCATCATCAGCTCCTTAGGGATACAACATTTGAACTGTTGCCGATGCAGTAAAATCACCTTCAAATAAAGTTATCTTAGGGTCGCGAACAGGAACGGCATATAAAGGTAATGTTGCGGTTCCATTGCTAGACATCTTTATTGGAGAGCCCGTATTAGGCGCAATGACAACGCCTTCATGATAAAGACGGATACCTAATCCATTGATGCTTGTTCTTAACGCTTTATTATCAAAAGAAGCAATAAAAGGACTCATATATTGCAAATAGAGTGGGACTGAATTACCTAATTCAGGCCCACAACTTAAAGTTAAAGTAAAATCCTGTTGGTAGTTAACACCATCAATTTTAGTAATACCGATTTCACCAAAATCAACCTTAATTGGCTGGTTAGGCCCTTTAGGGCCAGCGACATCACAAGGCGGATTTTCAATTAAATTTCCTGAAAAATTAACTTCAACCGCCTGCGCGGTACTAAATGTCAATAATGCTACACCGCCAAGTAATCCTAATACCCTATTCTTAGAACTCTGAATGAACATTATTGATACTCCACGCTTAGTGTGCCAGTAGCCGTAAATTCACCACCACGAATTCCCCCTGCATCACTAGATACAGGAACCGCCATTAATGTTGGCTTTGTTTTATAATTAAAAGGAAACCAATCCGTTAATTTTAATTGTTGACCATTTGCCGTTATTTTAATCGCTAGGTTATTGTCAGTTGTTTTTAATTTCCCTGCTTCCTTAAAGGTACTATTTGGTACCGACTGAGCATCCGCACCTATAAATTGGATTTTTAACGCAGGGTTATCTGCCGCATCTTCACAATCTAATTGATATTCAATTGGTGTAGCGCCATATGCTATACCATCAATATTCCTAATCACTAAATCAGGGAAAGTCACTGTAATAGGGCCATTCTTTCCCCCATTACCATAAATATCGCAGGTTTTTTCAACAACAGTCACTTTTACTTGAATAGTAAAAACTTCAGCGCTACTTTGCCCACTCACTAGCAATAATCCCCCCGAAATCATTGCTGTAAGTAATGATTTCACTGGCCTGTAGCCTACTATTTTTTTTGTGATAGAATTCATCTTCCGCCCCTTACTCATAAATCATTTCAAAGGCGATCAATGCTGAATACGCACCCGGTTCTAATGGCCCAGTCGTTCTGACCGGGGTCACATAATAGGTCAGTTTATCTTGTCCAGAAGCTAGCAATATAGGGTTACTTTCTTGACCTAATGGCAAGGTTTGACCTTGGCTATCACTAAGCACTAAGCCTATGCCTTGTGCGCCATTCACTCGCGCATAGTTCGGCATAAACGGAACCGTGGGGGCTAAAAAACGCACTTTCACCGCTGGTTGTGTTGAACTCCAAGCCGTTTGCCCTGTTTGGACGTTTTCTAGTGACGTTGGTGTTTCTAAACAATCCAGTAACTCAATTTGAAAGGGGATAGGACGGCCTTGCCCCCCCGTACCTTTAAAATCCGCCGTTTCAGCGTTGCCGAGTAAGACAGATTGATAACTTGAAGTCATTGCTAATCGGCATGGGCTTTCAGTCAATGAACCAGACACATAGAGCACACCATGTTGACCATCGGTATTCCAATTATCGACAGGACGGTACAAAGCACGGTTATTATCATCTGCAAATGCAGATAAGCTACTTGCCCCGGCAAATAAGCAAGCTAAAAGGCTGTTGCGAATATGCTGAGTCAATTTTTGTTGAGTCATGGTTCTCTCCTTTCCATTCATGCCGACAGGCCTGAGATAATCGATTATTTTGTTTCAGTAACAACCTGACAGCTTGATGCCTGACAACGGAAATTCAGCTCTGGACGACCACCGTAATCATTGATATACGTCAGTACCGGTGAGTTACCCAGCTTACTAGCACTTACCCCGAGATTTTCACTCGCAAAAGGCGCAACCATCACTGGCGTAAAATCTTTTGCGTCGGATTTTGCGGTTGCGCCAGCATTAATAATGGTGACGTAGTAAGGCGTTGGGTTCTTCAACATCACCGTTTCACCCTGTTTTTCTAAAGTGAGTTTATCTTGCGCTGGTGCGGCATTTTTCTCAGGAATAATGGCTTTTGGGCGATAAAACAACTTCACTCGAGTTTGTAAAGCAATTTGCAATGTGTTCGGCTTATCGCTTTTGGGTGGAATTTCACGCAAGTTAAAGTAAAACAAACTCTCACGGTCATTAGGCAGCATATTGGCTGCTGGCAATGCTTCAATTTTGACTTGGCTTGATTTACCGGGCTCTAAGCGTTGAACAGGCGGTAATACCACCAGTGGTGAGTTGATTTTTTCGCCTTCTGCGTTTTCCATCCAGCCTTGTGCCAAATAAGGCAGCTGTTTATTGTTATTGGAAATATTTAATGAGATGGATTTTTGACCGCCATCATAAATGACGCGGGTGCGATCCATTGATACCGCTGCATGTGCAACCGAAGAACACAGAACAAGACCCGTTAAACTTGCAACAACACTGAGTTGAGTTATCTTTTTCATGCTGTAGTAACCTATTTTTTGTTGCTCGGTTAATCTTCCGAGCAACCTATTTACATTAAAAACCGATTGTTAATCACACTTAACGTTGCGTAATTTCTTGAGGCTGAGTACTCGCAGCCACAATAGGGACACAAGGTAATAACAGCGCTTGTTCAAGTGAGCCTAACTGTGCAGGGAAAGTCACTTTACAGGCCTTATTTTCGCCCCATGTCACCGTCATCGCATCCCCTGGATTTATACCGCTGATATAAGCACTACCCGCATCCCCGACAATGCCTGTATTTTGGTCTTTGGCATTTTTTACCTGCGCACCAAACGGTGGATGTGAACCATCAGTCAAACTTAGAATCGTCATGGCTTTCTGACCTGATACCACCTCAAAGCGGCGGAAGCCAACCGCTCCTTCGGTCATAGTAGCTTGTACCACGGACTGCTGGGCATCCACGTCATCCGGCAACGCGTTCAAATCAATCTGTGCTTTACTGCGGTAATAGCTGTTCACATCACCGACCACGGCTTTACCAAACATGTTCGAGCTAACGGGTGCACCGAAACCTTTAACGGGAACATCTGCAACACCGTCGGTATCAACGACCATGCGTGTTCCCCCCATGTTGTTCACACGGTGGAACCCGCCCCCTTCAGCTGTCATAGTAAATCCACCTGAAGCGGACAAACCAAATGAGCTATATTGACCATGTTGGTAGCTGGCGTTTGCACTAACACGCGCACTGTCAGCTTGATGATTGACAAACGCACTGGTTGAAGCCCCGTAACGGCTACTCCCCGCACTGACCTGATAAGTAGTACGATCATCGATACGATCATAATAGGTAGCACGGTTAGTGGTATCATTACGGCTGGTATTCAGTGAGTAACCGACGCTCCCACTATTTCCCCAAGGGAATGACAGTGATAAGTAGGCACTGTCGTCATTAACACCGTTATACACACTGCGGTTTGCTGATAAGTTAATGCTGATATTTTTAATCGAGCCGATATCCATATACTTCGAGAGCATCACACTGTAATAATCATTACTTGGACGATCCCAATAGGTTTGGTGGTTATAGTTGGCATACAGAGACACCCCCGCGTCACGGAAGTTTTTGTTAACGGAGATCGTATACAGCTCTTTACTTCCGCCGTAACGTACGCCGGTTTCTTTCGCATTCAAGTAATCTGACATTGACATAAAGTCACGTTCAGAGAAGCGATAGCCCGCAAACTGCACTTGGCTATCGTACTGTTCAAAACGCTTTGAATAGTTAACACGGTATGAACCACCACTAATGGTGCTTTCACCCGGTAAACGTGCAAAAGACTGCGTTACGTCAAAAGAGACGGCACCAAAGGCCAGTAAGTCACGTCCGATACCTGCTGATAAGGCATTATAGTTTTGACTATTTAAGCTCCCACCAAACAGTGACCAACCGTTGTTGACACCCCAAGAGAACTCCCCTGTTAAGAAGCTATTCCCTTGACTATGGCGGTCATAATTAGTTGGCTGCCCCAGCGCTAACTTATACTGAATTTGCCCCGGACGAGTCAGATACGGTAGGTTTGCCGTATCAACTTGAAATTCTTGAACTGAGCCATCTTCTTCTTTAATCGTGACATCAAGTTTACCGTTGATAGCATCACTCAGGTCTTGGATCCTAAATGGCCCAGGCGCAACTTGCGTTTCATACAATACACGACCTTGCTGGCTCACCGTGACGGTTGCGTTAGTCTTAGCAATACCTGTGACTTCAGGTGCATAACCACGTAAACTAGGTGGGATCATATTGTTATCTGAACGTAAGCTAGCCCCCGTAAACCGGAAGCTATCAAACATGTTCGATTCTAAATAATCTTCACCCAGCGTTAATTTAGCTCGTAATGTTGGCACCGCGCGATAAGCGTAGAAACGGTTCCATTGGAAATCTTTATCTGTTCCTGCGTTTTTACCATTTTGATGGCTTAAACGGCCTTGCCAATCTGCACGCAAGCGCCATGCACCTGCGTTAATCCCCACAACGCCATTACCATTCACTTGATAACTGTTGTTACCACCTTTACGGTAAGAGTTATTTGCATTGGCATTGATACTGTAATCAGCCAGAATCGCTGGAATACCATCATCCCAACGCGAGGGAGGATCCCAATTAGGTGCCGTATACTCCATATAGGCTTGTGGAATACTGACATACAGTGATGACGTTGCGAGATCACCGCGGATCTGCATGCCTGGTAGACTTTCAGGGTTTAAACACTGCCCATCATGCCACCACGTTAACTCTTTTAGCGATGAAGAGGTCAAAGCAAGTTGATTAATATATTCAGGCGCTAAACAGGCTACACTGCCTTCCGGATCATTCTCGGGAACATAAAATGGCACACTGATTTCAGGTAATGTTTCATCATTCACTTTCAGTGTTAATGAATAAGTTCCTGGCATAATATGACCAGCGCGCGCAAACTGATTTAAATCAATGTTACTTTTGTCTTCGAGGTCTAATACATCGGTATTAAATTGAATAGCTTCTGCCGCTATAACAGGTAAAGCGACCCCGTGAAGCGCCATCGCAATAATCACGCTCAACAAGCGAGGCTTTGGTAAACAAGCATTGAACAAAGACATAAGTAACATCCCTAAAATTCAGTATCAGGAAGAATCAGCATTTTTATTAGTAGTAGTCGAGCTTAAAACGAATCGCTGTCTGGTATTCTCCTGGACGGAGCGGCGTTTCATCTGATACCAGTCTTAAACCATAATTAAGAATATAATTACCGGGTTTGATATCTTGTTTTGCTGTCGCTAAACCAGGTCTAACTATCTGTCCTGACGCATCTTGCAATGATAGAGCGACACCTTTTGCTGCACCTGAAACGCTGAACCATTCACCATTTGCAGGACCATCAAAAGTGACAGAAAAAGTTTGCCAATTGTCGCCATCTTGGGGAGTTAATTGACAACCAATCAAGGTGATCGAAAAAGGCTGTATAGGTCCATGTCCAACTTGGCGTAACAAACCAATTGGTAAAATACCCATATCAATAGATTGCTCATAAGAGCCTGTATCAATGGCACAAGCGGTATCAACGATGCTACCTTGCATACTCACCTTACCCCAAAGTTCCCCTGGAGCCGCATGTACAGGCATTGCGCCTAATGCACTAACCGACAATAGTGCTGCCTTTAACAGTCCTGTTCGCTTCACGATCACCTCCATTACTGAATAAGTCATGAAGTGCAAAAGCACTTCATGACGTACATACCTTAATTTTTAAAAATTAGTTGTATGCTAAAGTAAAGTTAGTCACCGCAGAGAAGTTACCTGGAACAACTGTTGCACCAGCAAGGCCTTTCAGAGCAGCTTGGAATTTCAGTTCGTTGCTACCTTGAACATAGTTTTGAGTGCTACCAGCGTTAACATTGATTTGTGCGCTAGAAGAGTTCATGATTTTGACAGCTGCACCCGCTGCATCACCAGTGATTTGCAGTAAACCCGTGTTTGCTGCTTCGCCATCAACGGCTTCTGTACCCGCGAAAGTGATAGTTACTTGGTTATTTTTTTCCAAGTTACAACCTTCCAATTTGATAGAGAAAGGTTGCGCTGAAGATTCACCACCCGCAGCCAAAGTGACATTAGAAACTTGGCCCAGTTCAACAGTCTGGTTTTCTTCACCTGGCGCGATTGAGCAAGGTGCTTCGATGATTGAACCGTTAAACGTTACAGTACCTGAGCCTGCATCAACAGCTAAAGCCGATGCACTCATTGCGCCAGAAATCAGGGTTGCTAAAATAATCTTTTTCATATTGGTTACGCCTTTACGATGAACACTAAAAAGAGCAAGCTATTAATAAGCTCACTTGGTTAAATAATTAATGGTATTTATTTTTAATAAATAAAAACAAATAGAATACTTTCTGAGAACAGAAAGTATTTTCTTTATTCTCAGTTAAATTTAAAACTTTAAATAACTCAATATTCTTCAGTGAAATATTAATCGACTACGTTAGCATTAGCCGACTAAATTATTCATCTTTGCTGACAGAGCATTCTCACCTTTATAGTAAGGAGCTGGAGGCAAAAATAAATTAATATAATGAGAACTGACATTCTTTTCCATATCATTAATATTAAGATAAACCGAACTGAAGAAATTACTTAAACTACAATCTAACTCATGTAAAATAACAAAGAGAGTATCAACATTAATATTGCAGACCCCTCTTTCATACCGAGATATTTGCTGCTGAGAGACATTTAATTTTTCAGCTAACTGTTTACCCGTCAACCCTCGCTTCTTCCTTAAGCGAAATATCTCTTTTCCTACCGCAGTCATAAAAATACTTTTTGACACTTCTTGTTCCACTATCATATTAGGCTCCCAATTCCTGATACAACTAACTTCATTTATTAAAGCCCGCTTGTACGAAAATGTTTATTGCCTCGCTTTGTTGCAAATAAATTTACTTTACCTGCCACATAAAATCAAACAAGCCAATATCTATCAAGCAGTTATTGATATAAGCTAAATATCCAAATAACGAGTAATCAGAGCACAAAAAATCACATTCCCCTGATACATTCAACATTCTTATTAAGAAGGTACAAATTAGCCCAGAGCTTTATCTTGAAAAAATCCCAAAAAGATTGTTAAATAGATAAATAATTCTGAAATTTACACTTTTTCAGACGTTAAGTAATAACACCTAGATATGATAATGTGAAAAAATTTTATTTCGATAATTAAAATAAAGCAAATCCATTAAAATCAAATGGTTATATGACAGCCTGCTTTTTATGTTTCCTTCTTTTTTGGATATTATATTTTGTAATATCTGTAATACAATTTTAATAACACTAATTATTCAACATTAAATGAGATAGAAAACTTATTTTTATTGAACATTTATTTTTTTATTTATATTCTGATAGAATCCTTCTTAATTAAGAAAAATTATCATTAATACCTAATCCACTTTGGAAAAGTCATCATTAAGTGAAGGTGGCTTACTTATTTTCGAGATCTTATTATGAATAAAATCATTCACTATATCGCTTATTTGTCGATAACCTCATCAAGTTTTATCTTTTCACATTCTCTATCAGCAAATGAAAATCAACTTCCTGGGTTATTAAAGTTTGCTAATGAGTATGAAGAAAAAAAACGGTTGAACGGTATTAAGGAGAACCAACCTTATGATGATGAAGAAAGTGGAATTCAATTACCTCAACTAAAACTGAAGATACTCAACCAGAAAATTCAGGCATTAAGTATTAATGAGAGACAGTATAAAATACGAATTCAACAACAAGAGAAAGAGCTATTACAAGCTAAGATGAATAAAATTAATGATGACTTATCAATTTTATTGAACAAGCAAAATATGCAACTAAAGTTACAACAACAAGAAAAACTACAGTCTCAAATAGAAGAATCTCTAAATAAATCCAAAAATGACAATCTCAATTTGAGCAACAATATAAAATTATTAAGTCAAAGACTCGAAGAATCAGAAAAAGCACAAAAAATAGCAATCGAACAAGCGCTATCTCTCAAACAACCCATAGCGGTTGAAAAATTAAAAGGCAGTGAAGCTTTAAAACAAGCTTATGCTGCCGGTATTGCTATTGGCCAAGATGCAATGACTATCCATAAAGAGAATCAATCTTTTGGTCAAGATATGGATAAAAAAGCATATTTAGCCGGTATTACCGATGCTATTGAGGGTCGCTCTTTACTTTCACCAACCGAATTACAGACAGCATTAATTGCCTCTAATTCAGCAGTCACAAAAAATCGTGATGCTAAAAAAGAAGAACAAACTAAACTGGCAAAAAACTTTTTATCTAATTGGTCAAAACAAAAAGGCGTTGTTTCTGACCCGCTAGGCTATTCCTATAAAATTAACTATGTAGGGCAAGGTAAAATTCAAGAAAACGATACCGTTAGTATTGTTGTAAAAGAGTCATTATTAGATGGTACCGTGGTAAGTGACATGGATTTACAAGACAAATCACTAACACTTCCTTTAGACAATTATCCTCCTCTCTTCCAATCAGCAATTAAGCATTTACAAAATCATGGGGAAATCACTTTTATTGTCCCACCTGAATTAGCCTATGGTGATGAAGGTTATCCACCGGCAGTACCGCCTGGAGCATCCATTATGTATACCTTACGTATTGCCGATATAAAACCGACAACAGCACGTTAATATCAGAAATGGCTATGAGAATATCAATCTTAATTTTTTCTATAATAGTTTCAGTTTTGGTTGTAGGTTATGGTGATAATACCTCTCCTGAAAGTTCACAATCAGCCGAAACAGCGTCACCTTCTATTGATGCCAAAAACAGCTTTATGGAAGGCCTAGCCTATTATAACGCTGATCCCCCTAATTACTCACAGGCTGCCAAATATTTTAAACAAGCCGCCGAACATGGTAACCAAGACGCCCAACTTTATTTAGCCGCATTATTTGAATCAGGATTAGGTGTAGAACAATCATGGTCAGAAGCAGTCCATTGGTTTAAAGAAGCCGCTATACAAGGTAACTTACCCGCCCAATATCAATTAGGTTTGATTTATGAAAAGGGGGAAGGAGTCGAGAAATCACGTAGCCAAGCATTGTATTGGCTGACTCTTGCTGCTGAGCAAGGGGACCCAGATGCACAGCACCAATTAGGTTGGCTATATATGGAAGAAAATGAAAGCAATCAAACTTCACAACAATCTGCCATGAAATGGTTTAAAGCCGCCGCTGAGCAAGGGCATGCATCCGCACAAAATATGCTAGGCTGGTTATATGAAAATGGTGCAGATGGGCAACCGAATATCAGTGAAGCATTAAAATGGTATCAAGCAGCGGCAAACCAAGATAATCCATATGCATTAAATAACCTAGGGTGGTTTTATTGGGAAGGTAAATCAGGGATCACTGATAAAGAAAAAGCATTGAACTACTTTATTCAGGCCGCAGAGTTAGGTGATAAAGATGCACAATTAAACCTTGGCTTAATTTATTATCAAGGTGATGGGATTCCTGCTTCAATTGAAAAAGCTCAAAAATGGTTTATGCGCTCAGCAGAGCAAGGTAATGTTTATGCACAATATAATTTAGGGTGGTTAATGCAAAAAGGTGAAGTAGAAAATGCTTCACCCTATGCCGCACGCTACTATTTTGAGCTGGCTTGTAAGGGGGGTTTAGAAAAAGCTTGTTTAGAATTGGAAAGGCAAAGCTCTACCCATTTTTAGAATCTATAGCCGTGAGTTTAAATGGGCTCACGGTCTCCCTCTTTCTACATTGATTCCGTTTACTTCTTATACCTACTCCGTATATCACCATAAAATCCTAATATTCGTTCTTTAGAATGATAGTCATTATCCGTAATTTCACACTAAAATCGACCATGATTTAACCTTTATTTAACAAATATCATAAAATAATATTCATTATTGACCGAGGTGCTAATATGAGCGAATCGCTGCACACACAAGATGTCAATGCTCCACCTTCTACCGTTGTTCTAAAATCCTCATTAAGCTTATTGCTTGCGATTATTATTTTTTCCGCTATTGCACCCGGTATTCTAATGACGGCTCCCGCTGTTGCAGCACAACTGGGCTTACAATGGCATTTATCTGCTGACAAAATCGGTTATTTATTTTCAGCAGAGCTAGGTGCAATGAGCTTTGCCACTATTCCCGCATGGTATTGGATCAACCGCATTAGCTGGCAAAAAATAGCGATTATCTCCGCAATCATTTTTATTATTGGTAACTTAATTTCTGCATTCGCAACCACCTACACCGTTTTACTGATTATTCGTTTTATTGCATCATTTGCAGGTGGAACGCTGATGATCTTATGCATATCAAGCGCTGGCAAAACAGAAAACCCAAGCCGAATGTATGCTTTTTGGGTACTTGGACAACTCGCATTAGGGACTATAGGTCTGCTTGTTTTACCACCTTTATTTGAACTATACGGGCTACGTATTGTTTACTTTATACTTGCGGCTTGTATGCTCCTTTCTTTTCCTCTTATTCGTGCATTTCCCAATGTCATAATGAGCGAAGAGCAACATCAATCAACACCCGTCAATTTAAAAAGTACATTCGCGAATAAAGCGATCGCCATTTTAGCCGTATTGATTTTTTATATTTTTTTGAGCCAAGTTTGGACCTTTATAGGCGTGTTTGGTCAGAACAGTGGATTAAATGCTGAAGAAAATGGCCAAGTTTTGGCAATTGCGACGATTTTGGGCATGATTGGAGCAATTATTGCGGCTGTTATTTCTACCCGCTTTAAAACCAGCAAATTAGTTTTGCTAGGGTATGCACTATTAGTGATAAGCGTTCTTCTATTAATTGCCTCACCGACTGTAGTACGATTTGTCATAGCCGCGCTATTATTTAAATTCACGTGGACATTTGTACTCCCATTTATTATGGGGGCGGTATCTCAGCTAGATACCAGCGGTAGGTTAATGAACAACATGAATTTAGTCATTGGTGGAGGGATGGCGATTGGGCCTGCTATTGGTGGATATATAATAGCGAACTCGACAAACATGATGCCATTTATCAGTTTTGCTATCTTATGTATTCTATGTTCATTGGTTTTAGCTGCTTATTTTATGGTGCGTTCAAAGCCATGACATTTAAATAAATGACATAAGGACTTAGGTATTAGCCTCCTAAATATCAAAGTCCTTAATAATAAAGAATAAAATACCAAATTAGATATTCAATAGATCGAGAACACGGCTATTCTCTGATGACTCTATATAATATCAATCTCACAAAACCACGAATGCGGCTAGTCAGGAGATAGACGAATATTCAGTTTTATCAGCCGTATAAAGTACTTTAATAACTTTTTGATAAATCATACTTCAGCTGAGAATATCAGGTTATTTTAATAGGTTATACCTATTAAAATATTTCGTTTACCTAAATGTAACTCAGTATTATATGATGCTAGATACCGTTTACTTAAAGAAAATAAATGACATTATTTCCCTTAAGTCCTCATCAGATTAATGACCGATAGATAGACCATCAAGATAACAGATTTTAATGCACAAAGATTTTCACTAAAAAAAAACCATTTCTACAACACAAATATACAGTAACCAAAAGTTAATAAATAATTGTGATTGTAGAAATAGTAATATAGACAAAAAATTAAACTTAAGAATATAGTATCGCTATTAAAGCTAAACCTGGGAGGAACAAGCTATTTATACAGCGAGTATAATCTAAATTTAACCAACATATTTAAATCGTCGTTACACCTAATTCGTGTTCAATATTATTCTAGCACTTTCAAAATTTCAATACTGAAAAGGTGCCTAATTCAATATATAAATTTAAAAAACACATCAAATAAAAAAATCAAAAACCAATAAAATCAACGCATTAAACAAAATCAAATAATAAAAAAAGCAATAAAAGCAGGCCTTAACGCAAATAAAAAAGTGCCATTTAAGACTAATCCCAACAAAATAGATAAAAAAACAGTAGAAAAACCCAATAAAAACTCAACCAGAAAAATTTACAGCATTAAAATTATAAAAAAACACAATAAAAAATTAAAGAAAGCCAGATAACAATAAAAATACAGATTTAAAACCCAAAACACAATTTTTTTTAGATTACTGGTGAGTTTTTATAGAACCATTTATCAAAAATAAACAGCAAAATTAAATCTAACTTATATTATTTATAAGTTAGATTTGATATTTAAATTAGCTCTAAAGTTAAAAAATTGATTTTTAAGAAAAGGAAATGGATAGCTATAGAAGCTACGAGAATAAAAATGATAATCTCAATATTATTTTTCTATATAACGATAAAATGATTACTCTGGCAAGTACAGTCGCTTAGTCCATATAACAAACCATGCATTTAACTAATATTATCCCTTACTCAAATACCAATAGCTAAAGGTGCCACTAGCAAAACACAATTTAGGAACTGAGAGCCTATTATTTGGCTTTTAGATGATAGTTTAATCAATTTTCTTTTCTCATGGTTAGGCAACAATAAAATAGCCTGAATTTAATGGAGATATAGAGATCCCCATTAATGCACACTATATTGACTGAGATTCCTAACCATTGAGTCAGTCGCTAGGAATACTACACCTTAACAAAATTGCTGAAATTTGAAGTATGACGAGCATATACTAAAATCAAACACTATGATTAGGGCTGTTTCTGTATTGTTTGCTACCTAATATATAACCGAAATAAATAACCATAAATCCAACGACAACACTCAATATTAAATATACGACGCCAGTCCATACATATTGAGGATATTTTATTATCTCTACTGCACCGTACACAAAACTAGAAAATGTAGACAGCCCTCCCATCACGCCTGTGGCAAAAAAAGCATTCATTGATTGGCCAATGCGTTTACTGGTGAGTAGCCCTGCAACAATACCCAATAAAAACGAAGCACTAATATTGGCGATAAAGATATCTAAAGGGAACTGGTCTGCCATTTTCGGTACAGAAATCATTAATAGCTCGCGAAAAATTGCGCCAATAGCACCACCGATAAAAACTAAGATTGCAATATTCATATTCTTATCCTTTAGTTAATCAACCATGCGCCAAAAAACGCAGCAATCAGACCCGCAATAATTGACAGTAATAAATAAAGCAACGCTAACATTTTTTGTTTAGTTTGTGTCAGCTTTAACGCATCAAGCTGCATACTACTAAATGTTGTATAACCGCCTAATAGGCCAGTTAATATGGCTGATTGTAAGAATGAGCCATAACGGTCATCCCAATCTAACAAAAAATAACTGCTTAAAAAACCGATTATAAAAGCACCTGACACATTAATAATGAAGGTCGATAAAGGAAACTTACCGTGGTATTTTTCACCGACTAAACGCCCAATCCACCAGCGTAATAATGAACCGATTCCACCACCAGCACCGACTAACGCTATATCAAAAGCAACCATATTGAGTGCCCCAATTTATTTAATTTAAAATATCATTGTCATACTTCAAGTAGAGGATATTTCCCAAACTGACGTACATACCTTTTCTAATAACATTTTATTATGACTAAAAATAATCATTGCTAATGGCCTTTCTTGTGATAATTCAATCAGAAATTGCCAAATATCTTTTTGCAAATGCGCATCAAGCTGCGCGGTTATTTCATCGGCGATTAATACTTTAGTGCGGGGATCAAGTGCTCTTAATAGCGCAATACGTGCAAGTTCTCCGCCCGAAAGCTCACTCGGGCGTCTTTCTAACCATTCTGCTTTAATTGACAAACGTTCAAGATATTCCGCGACTGGTTCCCATGCATCATTGACACTCGAGCCAACCGTTCGGTATGGATTAAAACTTTTCTCTGGATGTTGAGGTACCAACTGTATTGGACAATAACCTGTTGCCGGTAATGGCTTACCTTCAAATAAAATTGAACCATTAGAGGGCGCTTGCCATTGCGCTAATACTCGACCTAACGTGGTTTTACCAAAACCACTTGGTGCAGAAAATCCTAAGCGCTCATTATTATGTAAGCAAAAAGAAAGGTCGCTCCATAGTGTATTCCCTCCCTGAGTGATACGTATATTTTTTACTTCTAACATCCCCCCTCCTCCTTACACTCAAAAGTAATCATTATTAGCTAAATAAGATCCGACCCGCTGCAATCGACATACAGATTAATGCAATAATACCGCCTGACTTTGTAAACTCTAAAAATGAAATTTTAATACCATGTTGGGCTGATTGATCGACAGCAATAATGCCTGCAAGGCTACCAAAAACAAAAATGTTACTTGAAAAACAGGCTCCAAAAATGAGTGCTGCACCGAGTGGGTCGGCATTACCATCTGGGGAGACGAATTGAATTAACAGCATCACAGTCGGTGTTGTACCAATAAAGATACTCATAATACTTGAGACCAAAAATAGCGTAATAGGGCTACTCAGGTCGATGCCTTTATTTAATAAATAATGCAAAATATCCTGCGGGACGCCGGTCTTAGCAAATGCGGCATTAATAATGAACAGCCCCATTATTAGCAGCAACAAGTCACCATTGACATGTTTTAGCATATCACTAGAGGCGATTTTCCTATTTAATAATAAAAAACAAGCCGCGGAGAGTGCAACTAACTCTCTAGGTAAGTCTGTAAACAAAAACGCAATAATCACAATGGCAATTACAATGGCTGCTTTGCCCGTTTCCCATTGATTAAATGGGATCACCGTATGTGTTTTAGGAGGTAACGCAGCTTTTTGGCTTTCAGGTAAATACCAATTTTTATGATAAAGTAAGCTAATGACACACCAAACGACAGGTAAAGAAAGCAATACAGGAATAGCGGTAATATGTAGCACTCCGATAAATGAAAGGTCTAAGCCTTGGGCGACTATCATATTTTTAGGACTACCAATCAATGAACCTGCCGCCCCATTGTTTGCTGCGAAACAAAAACCCAATAAAAATGGAATTGGGTTCAGTCCTCTTGCTAATGTGATTGAAATTAATAATGGCGTCATTGCCACAACCACCACATCATTAGTCAGTATCGACGCTAGCACAGCACCAACAATAATAAAGACAAGTAACAACTTTGGTGGACTAATTTTGAGGATAGCCATTTCATTCGCGACTTTATGATAAAAGCCAGAAACGGTGAATGAAGCCGATACCACCATCAACCCAAATAGTAATCCAACGGCTTGATAATCAATCGCATCCCAAGAAGCTCGCGGAGTAATAAAACCAAAACCAATCATTGCCAAGGCGCCTGCAACAGCCGCCCCCGTACGGTCAATTTTTATTCCTGGAAACGTGCCAAAGGCCATCGCGATATAAACAAGCACGAAAATAATAATAATTGAATCCATATTTAGCTCACCATTTTTATTCTTGTATTATTTCATTTGAACTAAAATAAAATAATGAGCTGTCGTCACTTCACAGCTCATAGTCATCTCTCTACTCATCTTCTAAGTATCTAGAATATTGTTCGAGAAAATAATACTTTCAATTATTTGGCTATTAATATTCTCACCAAAAATCATTTTAATTAATACTTCACTGCCTAATGACGACAAAGAGATCAACAGATCCGCGTGCAGTAATTTCAGATTTTCGTAGTTATTATCATCATTGACGACCATAACACTTTTAATATTGGCACCAACGATCTCTTTAGCCGCCAGCATGGCAATCGTGTTTTCGGCATCTAAATCTCCAAGTATAAACAATGCCTTAGCATCAGCTAAATTCACTTGGTTTAAACTTTTTTTATTGATTTGTGATGTCGTGATCACTGGAGCATTATCTGGATAATTGTTTTTGTGTTCTTCTTTACACAGCACCATGACATCTAAATCACGCTTTTTTAATCCATGGTAGGTGTTTAACGCTAAAGGGCTAGCACCGATAATGACATAATGATCTTTCATACGGAATAATCTCTTTTTGACAATCTCTTGTGTGCTCTTTGCAAACACGCCTAAAAAATAAACAATAGAAGTGGTAAAAATTGTAATACCTAATATCACAATAGAAATAGTAAATAATCTTGCCTCTACACTAATAGGAACAATATCCCCGAATCCTACCGTTGTCATACAAACCAGTGCAAAATAAAATGCAGAGGAGATATCGGTTATATGAGGTTGGAATTGGTCACCAAGATACAATGACCCAAATACGGAATATCCCAGTAAAGCAATCAAACTGACAAATGCAACAAAGCCAGCACCTGATAAGCTATGACGGTGAAATATTTTCCAATTTGCAATCAATGCAATTAATATCAGCAATGAGAGAGTTCCCGTTAATACATTTTCTCTTGCTAATAGCAAGTTAATGAGAACAAGAACAAACAGCATAAAGCAACTAAATACCCATCCTATTCTGATACCTAAATAAATAGGTAATGCCAAAATAATCAATACAACCCCGATAGCAAACCGAGGGATATCGAGCAGTTTAATAAAACCTAAGGATTGCAACCAATCAACAAAATTATGGTGTTGTGAGGATAAATTAATATTATATGATGATAAAATAGGGAGTATTATCAATAGCCCATCAAGCAAGATCAATAAAGCTAATGTTGTCCTTATTATCGTCATATTTTGAATGTATTTATAAATTGCATTCTTTTTCATATTGATATGACCTAAAATTATATTCTAATTATGACTGCCTATGCTCAGGCATAATATCTTGGTTCGGTACTAAAAATAGCCATGACGCTAATACAAAAGGCATCGTTAATGTCGGTATGCCAAATGGCTCCAAAATAATGTCTAATGCACCTTGAACAAAAACAGTAAAAATAACGCCAACGATGGCATAGGCTAATACTCGATAACTCGGCTTATTAAATGTTGAACCTAAAGCAATTGCCGTTAAAACGGCACTAAATGAATATAATCCAGTATGGATGCTAACAAAATCGCCTTTCAATAATATTGCAACAATAAATGCTAATAACGAACCAACAATGGCAAACACCGCCGCCCATATTGAGCTCACAGCAAGTCCAATAACAAAAATAATACCGACAATCACACTACTCAGTAAAAAGACTTCAGAAACGCCACGGAAAATATCAGCAACAATATCACTATGTGGAATACTACCAATTGGTTCAATAAATTGTTGAGGAAGTGCTGGTGCTGGTAAAGCAACACCTTTTATGCCTAAAAAACTATAACTTGCTAACAAGATAGTCCAAGAAACCAATACAAAAGGCGCAGTTAATGCCGCAACTTTCCAGTTTTTCAAGAAATCCATTAATGATATGGTCGCGATCACCGAAACAATACTACCTAAAACAATCGATAACCAAACAAAGGGGGTATTTTCTAAAAAGGTGGGTAAAGCCACCCCGACTAAACAACCATTATAACCATATAGCCCTGAGCGCAATGAGGCTGTATCCAGCTTGCTAATATAAGCGGTTAGCGTTGATACAACCGTACCAAGTAAACAACCAAAAGCCACTGCGGGCATACTTTCTAAAAATGCCCCGATAAAAATTGCGATAAAAAATAGCAGCCCAGTTAATGGGTTATTTTGAAACATCACTTGAGCACAGCCACGAAGTGTGACATCAATAAACTGTACTGTTATATTTTTATCAGCAAGCTGATTCCAAGCATTCTTATTTATTGTTGAAGTGTTCATCGTAATGTCCCTTCTAGTCCTTGGCATAGGGATAATTAAGATCGTTAATCAACGATCCTAATTATCATTATTTGACGAATTATCTTTGTAACTTAATAAGCTCGTAGGTTTAACGCCATAAAAAAGGCTCTTGTAAAGTTATTCCCAATATTTCTTCACGTGCTATTTGCCAGAAATATCTCACAGCCTCTTTCACTTTTGGACTATCAACACCCAATGCTTTAAAAATTAAACCACAATCATTCGGTAATTGAGTCGCCCCAAATGCAATATTGTTCTCTGTATCATAAATAGCTTCTAGGCGCTCTAAAATACGACTATGGTGAATTTTTGGCGTTAACAAAATAACATTACCGAACGTATCAAACTTATTCATCACCGCAGTAGTCATTAATTGTTCTTTTTTAGGCTCTAAAATATATTTCTCAACAAACAACTCTTTATTTGATGAAGACTCTGCTCTGATATGCGAAGAAAAAATATCAAAACCAAATTGCTCATCTTGGTGATGATATTTACGCCCCGACATCAATATTTCAGAATATATCATTGTCGCACTCGGATGAATATTAATCCGAGTATCAGTAATAAAACGTGAATTACGATGAGGTATAATGGGATCAGGTAAATACTCTAAATAACCATCTTCTTCAACGATAATATTTTGGAATTGTGTTGCATAATTTGCTTCCATCATATGCACTTTCGTTGCAGATTGTGTGGTTACATGAGCACATGCCCCCGTTTCAACAATGATATCTAGCGCTTGGCGGTCACCCTGCAATAGGCACCCTGACGTAGAAATCATGGTGACACAAGGTAACTGTGGCATCATTTCATCCCAATAGAGTGCTTTTTGCACCAAAGATGGAACACGACGTTCCATCTCTACGAGCTCGCTGCGATATTCGCCTTGTGCGAATCTTAGCTTGAGATAACCACTTTTACCCACCGCACCGCTTTGCATTTGTTTAGGCTCATCTTGATAGATGGCAAGTTCAGGTGCATTGTTACCGAGTGTATGTGCTTGAACACGTGATGGTGTATTTGCGATATCTGCCCTGAATTGAGTCATATTTAGCCCCTTGATGATTGATGGGTAAATAAGAATTTATCCATAATCATATCAACCAGTTCAACAACACCTTCTCCAGTTTTACAGTTAGTCATCACATACGGGCGATTACCACGAACCACTTTCGTGTCGTGCTCCATCACTTCAAGGCTCGCGCCAACGTAGGGGGCTAAGTCAATTTTGTTAATCACTAAAATATCAGCCTGTACTAAACCAGGACCATTTTTACGGGGAATTTTTTCGCCTTCAGCCACATCGATAACATAGATATAAAAGTCAGCCAATGCTGGACTAAAGGTCAATGTTAGGTTGTCACCACCACTTTCAATCATGATCACATCGCTATCAGGAAAACGCTCTTCCATATCTTCTACTGCGGCAATGTTCATACTTGGATCTTCACGAACCGCAGTATGTGGACATGCTCCGGTCTCGACACCTAAAATTTTCTCTTCGTCTAAAATTCCTTTTAAAGTACGTTTAACTTGTTTCGCATCTTCAGTGGTCACAATGTCATTAGTGATAATTAACGGTTTAACACCACGCTCAATGAGGATCGGAGTAATTACTTCAATAATTGCTGTTTTTCCTGAACCTACTGGTCCACCGATACCAATCCGAGTCATTTTTTTCATCATTATTCCTCAAAAATTTTTTAGTTAATCATCAGTTCATAAACAAGCGAACAAACGATTTTGTATGTACCGCTGCCAGCACATCAATCACTGGCACATACGAGGCCATTTGTTGAATATCGCCACATGCTGCAATGTCACAAAAAATGTCGATATCTTCATTCAATTCAAACAGAATATGTTGTGTTTCATAATGCGTAATACGCATCAAGCGCATCGCCGCACTCAAAATAGTCATGGCAATACCATATTGATGCATGACCACCACATCTCTTTCTGTTATCCCTTGAACCGCCATTACAATGGCTTGTGTCACTGGCTGAGTTCCTGGCGCTGTGCCGTTTTTTATTTGTTCTAGCCACCAAGCAACCTGCTGGTTTTCAAATATATGTACTGATATCTCAGCGAGTTTCTTTCCCATACGGGTAGTCATTATTCTCGCTTCTTCATTTAATTTACGATTGTGTACAGCCCAATCGATATTAATTAATGCCTCATTATCTTGTGCGATAACAGCTCTATGGGCAGCAACTACCGCAATACCATCAGAGCTTGCCGCGACATTGAGTGATGTACGGACAAATGACTTTAGCGTTTCTTTATCATGCACAACGCCTTTTTGTATTGCCGCCTCTACGCCATTCGAAAAGGTAAATGCACCGATAGGTAGCGCTGAGTCACCAAACTGCATTATCCTAATTAAATCAGATGCCTTCATACCATAATCCTTACCGGCAATGACCATTAATGCTTATGTGTATGGCTATGCCCATGATGGTGATGGTCGTGATCGTGGTCATGATCGTGGTCATGTGAGTGACTATGTGCATGTTCATGGATTTGACCAATTGCAACATGCACATGCGTATCAGTATCTTCTGCGCCACCGAATAATAAACGTGCTTCTGAATGAGTCAGTTTTGGTAAAATAGACTCACCTTTTACAAAGGCAAAGGTATCTGGAGAAAAACCATGGGTACGCATGACCGATTCCATGACTTTTTCACTTACGGTTAATGGCACATAAACTTGATTATCTTTTAAAACTGCTTTCCAGTGCTGGTTTCCTAACGCATGCCCCAGTTCAAAACTGACACGAATTTGCTCTTCAGCGCTGAGCGTTTGCAGACGCTGCAAATTAACCATCATCACGTCACGCAAAGAAATTTGCACAATAACCATCGTATTGGCAGCTTCATCAAATAAAATTACATCGCCATCAGAAAGCAAAACATTACGATCTAATGCTATACCGAGATCTAGGCCTTTTTCTGTATGTTTACGACAACGACTCTTCTGTGCTTCACGTTGGTCAAGTATCAAAACATCTAGCTGCGCTTTTTGACTTTTTTCTTGCCAAACTGGATCCTTTTTTACATTTCCAAGAATTTGTTCAATGATGATCATCGCATTACCTATTACGTTAATTCTGCCTGCTTAAAGCAGGCAGAAAGTAAAACAATCAAATTACGGGACGTGTCGCAGTATTAACCAAAGAAATAACGTTGGTTCATCGCTGCTTCACTAATCGGTTGGCAAGTAGCATGTTCGCCATTTACTTTTACAGCAAAAGTTTCAGGATCAACTTCAATGTTCGGAGTTTCACCATTACGAACTAAATCACGCTTACCAATCGCACGGCAGTTGTTAACCGCAACAACTTGGCGCTCTAAACCTGCTTTTTCTTTAACACCATCATCTAATGCCGCTTGGGAAACAAATGTGACACATGTGTCATTAACTGTTTTACCCATAGCACCGAACATTGGACGATAGAATACTGGCTGTGGTGTCGGCAGTGATGCATTTGGATCCCCCATTGCCGCCCAGTTAATCAGGCCACCTTTAATAACCAGTTTTGGTTTAGCACCAAACATTTTTGGATCCCACAACACCAAGTCAGCCATTTTGCCAACCTCGATTGAACCTAAGATGTGACTCACACCCTGAGCAATCGCTGGGTTAATGGTGATTTTTGCAACGTAACGTAGAACGCGGAAGTTATCATTACCCGGTGCATCTTCAGGCAGTTTGCCACGTGAAGCTTTCATGGCATTAGCAGTTTGAATGATTCTTAACCAGTTCTCACCAACACGCCCCATCGCTTGTGAGTCACTCGAGAACATCGAAATTGCTCCCATATCATGCAATACGTTTTCCGCTGCGATAGTTTCAGGACGAACACGGCTTTCAGCAAAAGAAACGTCTGATGGAATATTGGGGTTTAAGTTGTGGCAAACCATGATCATATCAAACAATTCTGATTGGCTATTAACACCAAAAGGAAGTGTTGGGTTAGTTGAACTTGGCAACACATTGGGCTGGCTAACAACTTTAATAATATCTGGTGCGTGACCGCCACCCGCCCCCTCAGTGTGATAGGTGTGGATAGTACGGCCTTCGAAAGCTTCGATCGTATCTTCTACATAACCACCTTCGTTCAGGCTGTCTGTATGCACAGAAATTTGCACATCAAACTCATCCGCGATACGCAGTGCGTGACGGATTGCGTTACCTGTTGCGCCCCAGTCTTCATGTACTTTTAAACCTGCTGCACCAGCAACCAATTGCTCTATTAATGGTTCGCGCGTATATGAGTTACCTTTACCCAAAATACCGACGTTGATTGGTAAGCCTTCAATGGCACGCAACATCGCACGCATGTTCCATGGACCCGCAGTTACTGTGGTACCGTTAGTGCCATCAGTGGGTCCAATGCCCCCACCAAAGAAAGTCGTCACACCATTTGATAACGCCGCATAAGCCTGCTGAGGTGAAATTAAATGAATATGGGTATCGATACCTGCGGCAGTTAAAATTAAGTGTTCACCTGAGATAGCATCCGTTGCGACACCCACGACCATTCCAGGGGTAATATTGTCTTGAACATTTGGGTTACCACTTTTACCAACCCCAACAATTTTACCGTTTTTAATCCCTACATCAGCTTTGATCACACCTAAACGTGCATCCACAATCGTGACGTTGGTAATAACGAGATCAAGAACGCCGTTATCACTGGTAAAGGTATTATTTGCCCCCATACCATCACGTAAAGATTTACCTCCACCATAGACAGACTCTTCGCCATATCCACGCAAATCTTTCTCGATTTCAATATACAGATCTGTATCACCTAAACGAATTTTATCGCCGACTGTTGGGCCAAATAGGCCGCTATATTCTTGTCTAGAAATTTGTGGCATTTTATTTACCTTTAAAGTTAATAAGGTACATAGTTATTTATCGTTATCGATAAACAACACAATTACTGTTCTTTATGTTTGTAACCGCGAGCGATCGCTTCATTTAATGCAATCGCTTTTGCTGGACGTTCTGTTGTTGCGACGTTATTACCTGCCCAACCATCAACGAGGTTATTAAATCCATAAACAGTTTGTTTTCCACCGAAAGGGATAAGTGATACTTCAATTTCATCGCCTGGCTCAAAACGTATTGCAGTCGTAGAAGCAATATTTAAACGCTTACCATAAGCCGCAGAACGATCAAATTCTAATGCGTGGTTAACTTCAAAAAAATGAAAGTGAGAACCTATTTGTATCGGGCGGTCACCTGTATTTCGCACTTTTATTTTAGTTTCAGGTTTGCCTACATTAAATTCAATTGGGGTATCCGCTAAAATAACCCCACCTAAAGGTGTAGGTGCTTTTGTATCTGTTTTCGCGTTGCTCATATGTTCACCTCGTCATTAGCTTATTTTATCGGATTATGAACAGTCACCAGACGTGTACCATCAGTAAAAATAGCTTCAACCTGTACGTTTGGAATTAAATCCCACACACCATCCATAACATCTTTTTTAGTTAAGACAGATGCGGCTTCTTTCATCACATCTTCAACGGTTTTACCATCGCGTGCACCTTCTAAAGCCGTAACCGTAATAATGGCAACCGCTTCTGGATAATTTAATTTCACACCACGATCACGACGTTTTTGTGCAACGTCTGCGAGTGTATAAACCATCAATTTTTCAATTTCCCTTGGGGTTAATTGCATAACGCCTCCTCGATTGATAAAAGTTTGTATTTATCAATACAGATAAATATTTATTAAACGCGTTAAATAGCCATACTAAAAATAATACGAGATGTAGGTTAGCGACAATCGAAAATAGGCGTGGACATAGATAAACGATATAGTCCGGCTCGCTGAGCGTAGTCACTCCCACTGAAACTTAAAGCATGACAAATATAAACAATCCGTTGCGATATGACTCCTTGTAAAAACAAATAACAAGTTCGCTGTATTTAAAAAACATTCATATTAAAAGCATCTTATTTTATTAAAAAGATAATCATTAAATGATTAGTCAAAATAAGTTTGTTAATATTATTAATGATTTTAGATTAAAAAATTTGGCATCCTATTTAATTAAGCGCAAAATAGTTATTGTTTAAACTTCATAAATTGATGCTCAGGTAAAGAGTTCCATAACGATTGAAGCCATTTACCCCCTCCGCCATTTTGTAATTTTTCACTCGTTAATACTTCTTCCAGTGACCCATTGCGTAAAAGTGCAATACGATCAGCGAAACGAACAGCCATCGCAAGATCGTGCGTTACCCACAAAATACCTTTCCCATCTCTACACAATGACTTGATATGTTCCAATAGTTGGATGGCATGTTCATCATCCAGCCAAGAAGAAATCTCATCGGCTAAGATATATTCAGCACGTGATAATGTAGCACTACAGGCTAGAACACGTTTTGCCATTCCACCTGATAATTGACTTGGATAATTATTCACCACACTTGATTGCAAGTTATATTGCTGCAAATGCTGAGCCACATCATGCATTTTGATATGTTGCCCACTGAGCACGGCAGCCCTTTCTAGTTGAGGGCCGATCCGAATTAAAGGATTTAAAGCACTCACCCCTTGTGGTATATAACATAAAGAGTTACCACGATACTGCTGCTTAGTTTTTTCCGTTAGCTTATTACCATTTAACACGATATTGCCATGACAGCGCATATTGTCAGGTAATAGGCCTAAGCCACTTTGTAATAATAGGCTTTTGCCTTCACCACTGCCGCCCACTAGCGCAACCATCTCTCCAGGGCGGACATCCAATGAGATATCGTTCAACAATGGCTGCCAACGTTTCTTTCCTAGCCAACGAAACTGTGCCACATCTACGGTTAAATGATCAAAACTTAACATCATGCTCCCCTTAACCATAAGTTCTGGACAGATTTAGCAAACTGGTCAAATAACAATACCAATCCTACTAATGCAAGCCCCGGAAACATCGCTAACCACCAAGCACCTGTACTTAAATAACGCAGCGCATCCGATAATAAGATCCCTAACGATGGCTCATGTGGTGACAAGCCAAAACCCAGAAAACTCAATGCAGCGCTGTGTAAAATAGCATGTGGAAACATCAATAATGTTCCAACCATCCACTGCGGTAAAATCATTGGCAGATAATCATATCGGCAACGGTATAGCGCACTGTTACCAATGCGACGCGATAACATGATGTAATCTGCTTGCTGCACTCGCAATAACTCAGAACGTAAGATAAGCGTTAATTTTGGCCAGTGAGTTAATGCAACCGCCCAAATAACGCCCGCCTTCCCTCCCCCGAGGGTAAAGCAGATTAAGATCAGCAAAAGCAAATGAGGCAGTGCTAATAATGAATCGATGATACCACGTACGATGTAATCCATTGTTTTGCTAAATGACGATAAACCCGCCATCACGACTGCGATTAAACCACTCGATATCGCTGCCGTCGTACCAATCTGTAAACTAGTCGCTAAACCTTGAAATACCCTATCCCATAAATCGCGCCCCAAATTATCAGTACCGAATAAATGAACTAATGACGGTGCTTGACGACGATCTAACAGGTTTACTTCGATATCCGTTTGTGAAAGCCATATGGCATAAATCGCTAACACACATAAACAAACTAAAGAAATAACTAACTTCAGTAAAGCTCGGTTTGGGTTATAGGTCATGATCCTCTAATCACTCCCTGATTAATCTTTTTCAATAACAAATCTGAAAGGCTATTGCTGAAAAAGATCACTACTGCACACAGCATAACAATCCCCATCAGCAATGGAATATCTCCCCGTAACCCTGCATCAATAGTCGCTTGCCCTAAACCGGGGTACGCAAATACCTTTTCAGCCAATAATGCACCACTGAGTAATTCCCCCACCGAAGCAAACTGTAAACACATCGCTGGTGTAATCGCATGTTTTAAAACATGAAAACTCACCATTGGCCACCCTTTATCACCCTGCGCTTTCGCATAGTGGATAAACTCACTATTCATCACTTCCGCCACTTTAGAACGAGTGTGTAAGGCGATATTTCCCACTCCCAGCAGCCCTAGAGCAATCACTGGTAGCACCAAATGATGGATTTTTTGTGACCATGTCGCTGTTTGTTCATCTAAGCCGATTGGCCACGCACAACAAATTGGTGCCCAATGCAACGAAACTGCAAATAATGACAGTAATAACAATCCTATCCAAAACACAGGGATAGAAGCTAATAAGTAGGATAATGTTGAAATCACCCTATCTGGCCAACGATTCAGGTAACGCCCCGCCACTAATCCTAAGACAAAACCTATAATCCCAGAAAATAACCACGCTGATATCAATAATGCTAATGAAGGCGCTAATCTATCAGCTATGACTTGTGATACTGGCGTGTTATAGAGCATAGAATAGCCCATATCACCTTGTAATAGCTGCGAAAACCAACGCCAGAACTGCATCCATAATGGCTGGTCAAGTCCCCAACGAGCAGCAATCAGTGGATACTGCTCAGGGGGAACATGCATTAAATCATTACCAATATAAGCTTTTATCGGATCAATAGGTGAATAGCTTAAGAGGATAAAAACCCCTATCGCTGTCACCAATAACAAACAAATAAATCGCAGTAAAAGCCCTACTGTTGTGCGCATTATTTACAGGTCCAAGCCCAATCATCAACGTTATTCAATACAGACCAAGAACCATGAATTTCAGGTGCACCTTTACCTAATTCAACACAGTTATCTAATAAATAGATATGTTGAATATTCATCAACCATGCCCAAGCCGCATCCCCTTGGATACCCGTTCCTGTTTGACCATTCCAGTCCACTTGCTGCCATAATGGAATCGCTGCGGTTTGGTCTGGTTGACGCAATGCCTCTTCAATAACTTCATCGATGGCTGGATTTTTATAATACCCAGGGTTATAGAAGCCAACACCAGCAGCCTTACTGCTATAGTTATGCACAAGTTCCATTGGATCAAGGCTACCCCAACCAAATAATGTTGGGTTGGCATGCATGTAGCGTTCAACGGTTTCCCAACTTCCTGATTTCAGATCCATCTCAATACCGATAGGTTTCAAACTTGCTCTGACCGCTTGAGCTAAATCACGACGAGTCGTATCACCGCTGGCATACCATAGGGTCAGCTTGGCAACTTTACCGTCTTTTTCTCTCAGACCATCTTTATTTAATTTCCAGCCCGCCTCTTCTAAAATAGCTTTCGCTTTTTCTACATCACCATCTTTAAACGATGATTTAGGGTTATTCCAAGGTAGCCCTTCAACCCCTGTATAAGCAGGGATAGCAAATCCTTCGAGTACTGTTTCAGCCAATAATTTACGGTCGATCACATAGTTAATCGCTTTTCGCACTGCTACATCGGAGGTGATATCGTTACCAATTGGATTACCTTGCGCATCTTTTTCACCTGCGGGAGGAATAGGGAAAGAGATCCCTCGATTCTCTACACTATGGCGTTCAACCAATTTCATATCTTTGACATTTTTAGCATTAGCTGCGATAGCAGCAGGAATACGCACGATATCAAGTTGACGACTCTGTGCCGCCGCAAAAGCGGAGTCCTCATCAAGGAATACGAAAACCATCTTATTAAAATCGTTTTTTGGCCCCGCATAGTATGGATTTTGTTCAACAATCAATTGCTGTCCAGGTTGAAACTCCACCAAACGATATGGACCCGCACCAATCGGATTATGTGCATATTTTTTAGCATCGTACTTATCAGCAGAAACAATACCTAATGAACCTAATACGTTAATAAAGGTACTTTGAGGCGATGATAATGTAATCTTAACGGTTAACGGATCAATCGCTTCAGCCTTAGCAAAATTCCCCATATCCACTTTACCGCCACTTGCAGCGGCATTGTTATAAGTGAAAACCACATCTTTTGCCGCTAATGGCGAACCATCAGAAAATTTTAAATCTTTCTTTAATTTTAGCGTCCAAATTTTACCATCATCAGAATGTTCATATTTATCAAGCATATAACTATGCCATGATAAATCTGCATTCTGTTTTAACAGCGGGCTATGAAGAAGCATATAGCTGCCATGGCTCCACCCTAACATAGGGTCAAAACCTTCTGTTGGCTCAGAACCAATCGCCAGACGTAAAGTATGTTGATCTTGTGGGATAGAATCGGCTAAAGCACCCATAGATAGCCCCATTAAGCATGCGGCTTGGATCGCTATTGCTAATTTCTTTTTCATATTATCCTCTTCATATTTTGTTCATTTTTATAATATTGTTTTTTAAAAATAGGTTTAATAGAAACTAAGCCACCTAAGTGGCTTAGTGACTAAACACTAGTTGGATTTTTCTCTATAAGCATCTTCATCAAATTCAGTGATATCTAAATCATCACCTACAGTCTGTTGATTCACTTTGACTGGGGTAAATTTATTGATGACCCATAGAATTAACAATGTAAATACGAACGACCATAAACTCGTAAAGACAACAGCAACAAGTTGCTTAACAATTTGCATGCCATTTCCTTCAAGTAAACCAGCAGGTCCTTTAGGGTTCCAAACGGTTGAAGCAAATACCCCGACCAAAATAGAACCCGTGATCCCACCTACACCATGCACACCAAAAACATCAAGTGCATCGTCTAAATGGCGTCTCACTAAGAAAACAAAGAAATAACAAACAAGGCTAGCAATAATACCAATGATTGCCGCTGAGCTGATTGACACATAACCTGAAGCCGGAGTGATCGTTGCTAAACCGGCCACGGCTCCCGTTAAGAAACCAACTAGTTTTGGCTTACCAGTATGCAGACGCTCGATGATAAACCAAGTGACTGCTGCGAAAGCCGCCGCAATATCAGTAGTTAAAAATGCAGAAACCGTTACTGTATTCACTTGCAGCTCAGAACCAGCGTTAAAGCCATACCAACCGAACCACAGTAAAGCAGCACCTAATGCAATATAAGGAATATTATGTGTTCCGTCTGATGGCACCATTCGTTTGCCAACATACAGCGCTGATGCTATAGCAGCAAAACCTGCTGTTGCATGAACAACAATCCCACCCGCAAAGTCAACAACACCCCACTTAGCAAAAAGCCCCTCTGGGCTCCACACCATGTGAACAAATGGACAGTAAACAAATAACGTCCATAAGGTCAAAAAGATCAGGTAAGCAGGAAAGTTAACCCTATTTGCGAAAGCGCCTGTAATTAATGCAGGTGTAATAATGGCAAACATCATCTGATAGCTGAAATGCACCAGTATGGGTAGCCCGCCATCATTTCCTGTATACATCGTTTGAGGACTAATGTTATTTAAAAACGCATAATAAAACGGATCGCCAATGATGCCATTAATCGATGGGCCAAAAGATAATGAATAACCGACAACAAACCAAATAATAGCCACCCATCCCATAGAGAAGAAACTTTGGGACATTATGGTAATAACACTTTTACGAGAAACTAGGCCACCATAAAAAAAAGCCAGTCCTGGAGTCATTAACATAACTAAACTTGTACATAGCAACATAAAGGCTGTATTTGGAACATCCAAAACCGACAATATATTTTCCATAAACATTATCTCATCTGCTAGTCATATAAACCTATAAACACTTATTCTTATTAATGTTATAAATAAGCCCATTCTTACAATATTAAACTACTTATATAATAGAATAAGCATAACGATTATCAACATTATTATTAATAAAATATAAATTATTAACATATTCAACTTAAGTGATAATCCAAAATCAACAATCACTATAAACCCTAAATTATATATTTTGAATATACCCACATAAGGCTAGATAACAATTACATTAATTAAATTAATGACTCGTATTCACTAGATACAAAAAAGACCAATAAAGAACATCCAATTAAGATAATTAATAAACGAATACATCATAATATTGACATTAACCAAATGAAAAATAATTAAAAACAAAAATAATTAAAACTTACTCAGCTTCATAAATGAATGATAAATTCACCCCTATAGAATTTCTAATTTTAAAATAGAACGATTCATTCATAATCATTGTCATATATAAACCAACAACGACAATTATGTTTATACATTTAACACACCACGTATTTAAGTTTTAATTAAAAAGAAAAATCACACTCTTTTAATATAAATAAAAAGTATAAACTCACTATTTTTTAATCATTATTATCGAACAGTTAAATACATAGAGAATATTGATTAATTATTGTCTGTATTATAATCTACTTTGCTGCGGAAAATAGACAGCCACCTGAACATTCAAAAACGATTTTGTTCCCTTCTAACGTAACAGGAATAACCTTAACTTTCATTACGCTATCACCTTCAATAATTGTCTCTGCTTTTACACGACGGGCAATAAATCGAATCACCGACAAAGGCTATGCTTTGGGTTTGTTTAGTAAGAAAAGAAGGTTTAAAAGATGGTGCTGTTGACGTTTTAGAAGGCATTGTTAACTCAATTCTTTATCCTATTGATACTGTTATAGGTTTATCGACAGCTATTTCGAATTATGATCAGACTATTGATGCAATTAAAGTTTCAGCAATTCAATGGGATGAGCTGTATGAATATGCGTTAGCTAATGATCCTAATTTGGTAGAGCCAATATTAGGTGCATGACAAGGTAAAATTCTTGGAAATGCAGGTAGGAGCGTCGTAGTTTCTGGAGCAATGGCAAAAACACTTCAGAAGGTTGCTCAATCTAAAAATGAGATAGAAAAGCTTCCTCCTACAGCAACATCGCCATCTGGTACAAAACATCCTTTGCTAGATGATGCAATTCCTCGAAATGGTGATAGAGCTATTGTTAACCAAGGAGTGCTACCTACATGTGGGCATAATTCTTATGGAATGGTTTTAGATACAATGGGTAAACCTGTAAATATAGTAGACTTGATCAATAAAACTCCCTCAGCACCGAGGGGAACAACACCTATGCAAGTCGCTGGAATTTTAAAAGCAGAAGATGTTGAAGCAAGTGCATGGGCTGGTCGTAAAGTTAATGACATATCTCGTTATACTTCGAATGGAGCACCTATTATGGTTAGAATTATAGATAAAAATGATGGGAATATTTTCTTCATATTGTTGTTTTGCTGTTGATAGAGTAGCGAGTAGGAATGGCATCCCTGTTGTCGCAATTAGAGAACCATGGGAAAACACTTTACAGGGGAAGTGATTATTCCTAAAGGATGGCAGAAATGATTTTACAAATCGAATTTCCAGATAATTTATTGTTAAGTCAACTAGAACAGCAAAAAAAATACCTTGTCACATACAAGTATCTAATAAGTTTGAAGTCGTTTTTGAAATTGAATCAACAAGAATTATTGGAGAAGTGAGCGAATATAATAGAACATTGTTCGAACAAAGAGTTATAGCCAGAGCTGGTGGCAATTATATCTATAATGAGCCATCTTTAATAACATTAAGTCGCGCTAGTAGAGGGATATATAGAGTCGTTGATCTCTGCGTTTTTTATAGCGATTTTGGATGGTGTTCAGTCATTGAAAACGGCGATTACATGGAACCCCACCCATTTTGGGATCATGATGATGAAGATCCAGACTTTAAACCGAGACTGTAATTTAAAAGGCGCTCGAACTGCTAAGATAAGAGGCGCGACTGATAATGTAACTCGTTATTATAAAAATGGAAAATATCTAGATAAAACAGTCGATGGAAAGATAATATCGTTTGGAAAACAATAAAAGGTGAATACGTTATGTGGCATGATTTACATATTACGAATGTGGGTCGGATAAGAAAAACAGTTGCTGAATTCACGGTTACGATGATCCCTATTTTACCTTATTCAAAAATGAAGGTGAAAATTTATGAAAGCCAATCTGGAAATTTCACTGGAATGACTGATTGAGCAATAAAAAGAAAATTTGATGGTTCTCCCGAATGTGCTATTGGGTATGGAGATACTATTGAGGAGGCGTTAGAAGACACGATCCTTTATTTTAATAAAATGCTGAGTCAAGATGGCTTTACTGAATTAACCGAAGATGATATTAGCTACGCAGAGTGGTCTGATTTTTAAATGTATAAAGATCCCAGTTCAGTGCTGGGATCTTCCTTGAAAATCTTACTCCCCCCACTCAGCCGGATAATCAACTGTCCGGCTTGGCAAGTGAGGGTATAGTAACTGCTTACTTAAAACCCCTACTCATTCAATCACTTACCGCTTAAGGTGAGTTGGGGTTGAGTTTACCTCGGTTAGGGGTGTCAAACCATCTACAACATTTTCACAAAATGAACTTAGTGTTTTACAACAAAAGCTTAATAAAAATATTGAGATTAAAATAAAAAATAATGTTACTGATCATCGGCGTACAGGTGTCTTTTCAAGTCTTCGCGAATACCGTGGTATATTTCGACCCATTAAATATCGACGCATGAGCCGTCCACACTAAACCCGTTCCCCATAACGCACGCGTGATCGATAAACTCAATGATCACACTTGACGATAATGTCCTGACTGACCCGCAGTATGGCGTAGAATTTATCAATGACTATTGGGTCGTCAATACAAAAACGAATAAAAGCCAATACATTTATTTGGATTACAATACTGGCATTGTCAATTTATCCAAACATGATGCAGGTGTACTGGTGATTTCGAGGGAAGACGAAACGGATCGGCTCACCTCTACTGAAGAGGTCAGCATGGGTGTATTGAATTAGATAATTGAGCCATTCTGCCCCAAAACTTTACCTGACCCAAAATCAGGTAAAAACAAAAAGGAGTTAGGTGATTAACACCTAACTCCTTAATAAATTTGGTGGCCCCTACTGGACTTGAACCAGTGACCAATCGATTATGAGTCATGCATAATACTTGTTCTCACATTTCTTAAATTGTTCTCAATCTGTTTTTTTATTATTAAAATTCATAATATTAAAATAAAAAAACGTTCTCATTCGTTTATTTTAATACCTAATTGTTCAAACACTACCTGACCCATTACCTGACCTGATATAATAATCAGGTCTCTCACATTATTGGTGATAATCAAATGAATTTAACCGAAACAGCCATTCGTGCTTTAAAGCCTAAAACCTCAGCCTACTATTCTTGGCACCAAAGTTCACAGAGAGGTACTGGGCGCATTGGTATCAAAGTACAACCCTCTGGGAAAAAAGTATTCTACTTTCGCTATTATGTAAACAAAGGCAAAAAAGAAAAGTTTATCCAAATTGGCCTATGGCCTGAAATGAAGCTAGCGACTGCAAATGAAATTGCTAAAACATATAGTTTATGGCTCAGCGAGGGTAAAGATCCAACCAATGAATTAGATATCCTTAAAAAGGAAGAACAGCAATTAGCCCAATTTAATAATAGCCAAGGTTCTTTTGAGCAATTGATACATGGCTATGTTAATAAAATGAAACAAGATAATAAACGTACATGGCAAGATGTCTTAAAAAGGCTGGAAAAAGAATGCTATGAGCAGATCCCTAGAGGCACAAAGGCAAAGGATGTAACACCAATCCAAATTAAAAACCTGTTAAGTACTATTATCCAACGTGGGGCGGTTGTACATTCAAATCGGATACGTTCATATTTAATGGCTGCTTTTAACTTTGGGATTAAGGCTGATAACGACCCTATGAATGCAAATAATGGTATCACATTTGGATTAGAGTCAAATCCTGTTTCAATGATACCTAAACAATCAGCTGCCGAAAAAGTCGGTAATACATGGTTAAACTGGGAAGAACTATCATTTATCATGAATTCAATAGCTGAAACCTCTGGTGTTGGTATCCTCATGCAACACTTAATTAGGCTATGTATATTTACAGGCGGACAGCGACCTTATGAACTCATTGCAAGTCAGTGGGGTAATATTGACTGGAAAACTAAAACACTACTTATTACATCTGATATTTCCAAAAATAAGCGCGAGCACCTTATTCCTCTCACAGATTCCGCACTATCAGAGCTTGAAGCTATCCAAAAACTCACCTCTCACCTCAATAGTAACTATATTTTTCCGTTATCTAAAGATGGAAAAAGACCAACAAGAACAGATAGCCTAGCACAAGCAATTGGCTACTTTAGGAAATACCATCCAGATTTTAAACACTTCACAGCAAGAGACCTTCGCAGAACCTGTAAGACCTTAATGGGTGAAATTGGAATAAGTAAAGAAATCCGTGATAGAATTCAAAATCATGCTTTGAATGACGTCAGTTCTAAACACTATGATAGATATGATTATCTAAATGAAAAACGCGCAGCTTTATCCCTATGGGAAGAAGAATTAAATCGAGTTTTATCATTACAAATAACTTAAAAACCTCACACAAAGGAGCTTTCACTCAAAAAATTTTTCATAAAAATACGACTATTTTATTTTTCATAGTAATATATAAAAAAACACAATAATATTAATGAGGTTATCATGAAAAGAATAAAATTTCTGAAATTATCGAAAATACTCAATGAGTATAACTTTAACTACAGAGATCTCCTTGCATACTGGTTTACTGATAGAATATATATTTTTTATCACTATGATAATCAAGACTGCTTTTTATATTTAAATTCGAAAGAAAAACTAGAGAAATCACCGACTACCTGTGATATAGAAAAACTAGTATCATGTTATAACTCTAAAAAGAACAAGCTTCAAAGTTTCACGTTTGACAAAAGATACAAATTAGAATTAGTAAGCGAATCACTCAATATGGATTTAAATATAAATTACAGATATAAAATAAAAGGATTAATATCAGGTTATTGGCCATTACAAATAAAAGGTAGTGTTAATTATACAAATGATGTATATCATATAATAGGAGATTCTTTCGATGGCATTAATATATCTATGCACGATGAACAATTCAAAGAATTAATGATTTCTGGAATTCCAGATATAGATAGAATCATTAATGATAATGATAGAGATATATTTAAATATCATAGTTTTGATTTAATCACTTTACCTAAAAAAGAAAAAGTGGCTATAGGCGAATTTTATATTTTAGAGAAAACTTTTTTAACTTTAGCTAAAAAAAACAAATGGAGACCCTATCCCGATATTAATAAAGGGAAAAGTAGAACATCCGCTCAGCAAAGTGAAGCCATTTATATTCTTTACAAAAAGCTATCAGATGATTTTTACGAATTGAAAAGTTCTAAAAATAGAAGTTATAGTTCTACTGAGTTTAATAAAGACTTAAATTTACTTTCAGAAAAAAAAGGAAATAAAATTAAATTTAATGAGGCAACCACTGCAGGATGGGTAAATTCTTATCCAGAAATAAAATTAATAAAAAAAACAAAATAACCGCTTCCCTCCTTTTTATTACAATTTCAGAAAGGAGGGGTTAATTTAAATTTATTCGTAAGAAATGATATTATCAACTATACCCGCGTTCATTGAAGTTGCTTAATTTTATGCAAAATAAGGGGCATGCTGACAATATAAATATTGAACTCAGTTCTGAACAGAAACGTACTCTTGAAGCACAGCATCGCAAATGTCGTGGCCGTACGTAGAATCTAGGACAGGATACGGTTCATACTGCTTTCTGCTGAAGGCTGGTCAAGCGGTATCAGAGGCTCAATCCCAGCGTATTAATGAAACGATAGTCCGTAGCCACCAGTAGGACTGGTTTAATAACGAAAAGCTGAAGCCTAAGAATGGTGGGATGTCCACTACACCGTGCTGGACATGAACAAGTGGCTGCACCGCAACAGTTTCAGTTACCGAAGACCCTAGGGTGTGCCGCATAAGTTCAGCGCAAAAGCTCAGCAGATGTTCGTGAAAACCTACAGCGCCTTGAAACAGCAAGCCGGTGATTAAGCAGCTGAGGCACAACCGCCACTTCCTCTCAGCCAAAAAGAATCCATTGCTTCTTCAGCTATAAATACCGTTCATCACCGAGACGTTGACTGATCGTATTAATGAGAACTTCCAGATGCTGAAAAATGCATCTTCAAGTTAATAGTGTATATACTAACTTATTGTCTTTGATATCACCTCTCATTTACCCATAATTAGATATAATGGTGTCCGATTAAATACTTATCACACACAAATTTCCTCCGTTAAGCTCATAGTATTATTTAGTGGTTTACCATACCTTTTTCTTCAAATGTCCATGGCTACTTTCCCAATATCTCGTCATCCAAATATCCCCAAAAAACCTCAAAGTAAAAAATAAAAACAAATAAAACAATAAGTTGAAAATCCATTCTTTAATAAGGGTTCAATCGATTGCCAAGCTACCGTTATTTATATCACTATATACGTACCCAATAAATTTGCTAAGAAAAGATAACAATGGATACAAATACCCCAAACTCAACGTTACGTATGGAGCTTCTTAAACGTTATGGAGAACCTCGTGATCGCCTAGTTCGTGAAAAAGAGCGAAAAATAATCACATCGATATCCCGCACAACCGCATGGAAACTAGAACGGGAAGGTAAATTCCCTAAACGTAAGCAGCTAGGCCCTAAATCCTGTGCCTGGTTGTTAAGTGATTTACTGATATGGATTAATGAAAAGTAAGGCTCCTATTAGTCATAGCTGTATTAATTAAATAAAGACTAAATTGAATAAATAAATTTATCAAGTATTTTTTGATTAATTATTTATCAGGGTAACTTTATCTTTTTTTTACCATTCTGATTATTGCTATTTCTGCTATTAATAGCAGGAGTAGCAGTTAACTTAATTAGTTTTAAATAGAGAAATTTAAATATGAATAAAAATACATTCCCCATTGATGCTCTACCGAACATTATCAAAGATGCCATTAATGAAGTTCACAAAAATACCCAAGCGCCCATTCCTTTAATTGCTGTATCTGCTTTAGGAGTTATGTCTTTAGCTTGTCAGAACCAAATCAACGTTTTGAGATATAATAATGATAGTATGCCTGTCTCTCTTTTTTTTCTAACTTTAGCTGAATCAGGGGAAAGGAAAAGTACCGTCGATAAACTATTCATGAAACCCATTTATCAAATGGAGGCTGAACTTAATCAAAAATATCAAACTGAAATGAGTGCTTATCGCCATGATAAAAAGTTATTTGACCTCAAGAAAAAGTCATTATCTAAACTCATTACTACCGCATACCAAAAAGGTAATGACCTATCTGATTTTGAGGCACAATTTAAAGTTTTGTCTAATTCTGAGCCCAAAGAGCCCATTCTATATAAATTTTGTTTTAATGATGCGACACCACAAGCAATTAAAGATCACCTCAGCAAAGGCTCTAATTCCATAGGCTTGATGTCAGATGAAGCAGGAGTTGTTTTCGAGGGGAGAGCTCTGAATGAGCTCGGCTTCATTAATAAGATGTGGGATGGGAGCCCATTTTCTGTCTCTCGTAAGAGTGAAGAAGATCAATATATTAAAGATGCAAGAATGACATTATCCTTAATGGTTCAACCTACTATATTCAAAGAATTTATACAAAAAAAGGGAGATAAAGCTAAAGATATTGGCTTTTTTGCCCGATGTTTGATTAGCCAACCAGCATCAACCCAAGGTTATAGAATAATTACAGATACAACATCATACTCTGAATATTTAACTAAATTTCATCATCGCTTAACAGAAATATTATCATTAACAACAATACAAAATCGCAATAGAATTAATATAAGATATAACCTATCCCTTTCTGACGAAGCAAAAGCTCACTGGATTGATACTTATAATGATATAGAGAAAAATTTGATGAAATCAGGCACACTTTATCACCATAAGGAGTTTGGCTCTAAAATGGCTGAGCATTGGCTCCGCTTAGCAGCGATAATACATTATTTTTCATATGATAAAAAATTAATCTCATTAGATAGCTTACAATCTGCGGGAAAACTAGTTCACTGGTTTTATCTTGAACAACTAAAGTTATTTCCAGCTAATGATGAAATCTCCATGGCTAATCGAGATGCCGATACTCTATCTGTATGGCTAAATAATTTTTTTGATAAAAATAATATAAAAGAAATTAATAAGAACTACATTCGACAATATGGCCCTAACAGTTTAAGGGACTCAAAAAGATTGGATAAATCACTTGCTATATTAGCATCTAGACTTGAATTCTTTTCAAAGAAAAAAAATAAAACAACGTATATTTACCGATTTGATTTAAATGATTTATTACAGGTTAAAGATGGACCTTCTGAGTACATTCCCATGATGGAGGCAATAGGCAGTCAAAATTATTTAAACCAAGATTTTACAGTGAAACGTTAGGTATCATTGCATAGAATTACATTTAAATCCTTATTTTTTCTAGTTATACGCATTAACTCCAGAGTGGTTATTTGTTAATCAACTCTGATATAAAGGGGGCTGAGTGATATTATTGATGTTGGATAGGTAATATACTTCTAATCTATTACTGATCTATTTAATCTAATATCCCATATATAGATCTATTAATTAACTGGTATATATCTACTAGCCATATAATCCTATTAGTGAATATAACTATAAATACATATTCATCATTAGGTATGTAATCGAATTAACCATTAACGCAAACTGGGTATAGGTAACCCTCATTACCTATACCCTACCCCTTAAATTAATCACTGAGCCATTACCCATGGCTCTAAGGTATACTTATGTCTAATGATAACGATTCCATGTATAACCCTGATTACATAAGAATCATAGAAAAGACCTTAACCCATTCCTTAACTGACTACACTCGTATTATGGCATTACGCGTAGACTTACGGTTCCCTCTCATAGATAACCATGGGGATATGCCAACCTGCTTTATTAACCTAGATAAAGTGATGTCTCGTTTCATTGATTCATTAAACGCTAAGCTTAAACATTATCAATACAGTAAAAGGCGAAAAGGTCAACGTACTTACCTTAACCGATTGCGTTACGTATGGGTAAAAGAACAATCCAGTTCTGAGCTCCCTCACTACCACTGTGTATTAATCTTCAATAAAGACGCCTACTATCATCTAGGAGACTATAACTTAGATGAACCGAGTCTAAGGACAATGATCACGTCCGCGTGGTACAGTGCGTTACAGCTCCAATTAGACCCTATCTCAGACCCGACTGGCGCATTAGTACACTATCCTAATAACGGTAAGTATTGCTTAAATCAGAATTCCTTAACGTTTGAAGCGGATCGAGCGATGTTGATGAATAGGCTAAGCTACTTAGCGAAAGAGCACTCGAAACATTATAATGCGAATTCACGTAGCATAGGTTATAGCCTTTCATAATTGTAATAAGGATGATGTCAGTACGATAGTTCACTACCCTGAGAACTGTCGGTACTGTTTAAATCGAGAAGCCTTATCCTTTAGCGATGACTATAATACCGTAATAGAACGATTAAATTACCTAGCTAAAGAATATTCTAAACACTACAGTTCGAATTACCGTACGATAGGCTATAGTCAGTATTAATAATACATATGGTGGCCTTAGGGCCACCTATGCAATTAGGTAATATTCACACTGGCAGTACTGCGTAATCTATCGTTATAACAAACTAATATCACACTCAACGAACGTTACTATCCAATACCGAAGAAAACAATTGGACTCACTTCTTTCTAATCGACTTCGATTTGAATATTTTGAGGAAAAATCATTACAATGATAGTATAAGCAACATTGACACATCAAACTAAACAGTAAAAAAACAATGAAAATCAATTCATTAATAATAAAAATCACATGGAAAGAACACTAGCGACTACTAGCTAATCATTGTAGCCCGTTTAATAAGTGAATATTAAATACGTATCAGCGACATAACGTGGAAAATCGGACTAGATTATGTTTTTGTACAAAAACACGCTATGAATACTTTAAAACGCTAGATAAGCTATGTGAATTATTTAGTTACGCGCTGAATCAATCATTATAATGTTATAGGCAACAAATCTATCATCTAAAGGTTAAGGAACCCAAATGGCCATTAAGAAAAACGAACTATACTCCTCACTATGGGCCAGTTGCGACGAATTACGCGGTGGGATGGATGCCAGCCAGTACAAAGACTATGTACTGACCATGCTGTTTATGAAGTATGTATCTGATAAGTATAAAGGCGACCCTTACGGCATGATTGTCGTACCCCAAGGTGCCAGCTTTGATGATATGGTTGCGCTTAAAGGCGATAAAGAAATCGGCGATAAAATAAACAAAATCATCAGTGCGTTAGCCGAAGAAAACGATCTCAAAAGTGTCATCGATGTCGCCGATTTTAACGACGAAGATAAACTAGGAAAAGGCAAAGAGATGATTGACCGCCTTTCCAAGCTGATAGGCATATTTGAAGGGCTAGATCTCTCTTCCAACCGCGCGGATGGTGACGATTTATTGGGTGATGCTTACGAATACCTAATGCGTCACTTTGCGACTGAGTCAGGTAAGTCCAAAGGCCAGTTTTACACCCCATCCGAAGTTTCACGCATTCTTTCGAAAGTGATTGGTATTGATAGTAATACGCCGCAAGACGCTACCGTTTATGATCCAACTTGCGGTTCAGGTTCATTATTATTAAAAGCGAGTGATGAAGCACCGCGTGGCTTGAGTATTTTTGGCCAAGAAATGGACAACGCCACCAGCGCCTTGGCTCGTATGAATATGATCCTACACAACAACGCCACCGCGAAAATCTGGAAAGGCAACACCATTTCAGATCCACAGTGGAAAGAAGCCAACGGGCAACTGAAAACCTTCGATTTTGCTGTCGCTAACCCCCCTTTCTCCAACAAAAACTGGACTAACGGCATTAATCCTAAAGAGGATGAATTTGATCGCTTTAGCTGGGGAATTCCCCCAGAAAAAAATGGTGACTACGCCTTCTTGTTGCATATTATCAAAAGCTTAAAAAGCACGGGTAAAGGCGCCGTCATTCTCCCCCACGGTGTATTGTTCCGGGGCAACGCCGAAGCGCGTATTCGTGAAAATCTGATTAAGCAAGGTTATATCAAAGGAATTATCGGTTTACCTGCCAACCTATTCTACGGTACGGGTATTCCTGCCTGTATTATCGTGATCGACAAAGAACACGCGCAGGCGAGAGAAAGTATTTTTATGGTCGATGCCAGCAAAGGCTTTATCAAAGATGGCAATAAAAACCGCCTGCGTAGTCAGGATATTTATAAAATTGTTGAGGTATTTACCAAGCAATTAGAACAACCTCGCTTTAGCCGAATGGTGCCATTAAGCGAAATAGCAGCTAATGACTACAACCTAAATATACCGCGTTATATTGATTCCAGTGAACCAGAAGACTTACACGACCTCAGTGCCCATCTACAAGGTGGTATTCCCAATCGTGATATCGATGTCTTAGAACGCTACTGGCAAATATTCCCAAGTATTCGCGCGACCCTATTCAAACCAGCACGTGATGGTTATAGCGAAGCTTTAGTTAAAGCCTCTGAAGTGAAGAATACCATTCTAAACCATGATGAATTTAAACAGTTTGCAACGAATAGCTTGCAGAATTATCACGTTTGGGCTCGCGCATCTAATTTAGCTGAGATCCGTGTAGGTGATCAGCCTAAAGCGTTAATTGCTGAAATTGGCGAAAGTTTGTTACAAAGCTATTCACAAACACCGTTGCTGAGCAAATACGATATCTACCAGATCCTGATGGATTACTGGAGTGATACAATGCAAGACGATGTGTACGTACTGGTACAAGATGGTTGGTCTACAGGTAAGGTATTGCGTGAGTTAGAAGTCAAAAAAGGTGAAAAACTGAGAGAAACGCCTGACTTAGTGATTGGTAAAACAAAGTATAAAGCTGAGTTGATCCCCCCTGCACTTATCGTGGCACGCTATTTTGCCGATGAACAAACTAAAATCGATACCTTGCAAAGCAAACTTGATAGTGCCAGTCAAGAGTTAGAGAGCTATCTTGAGGAAAATAGCGGTGACGACGGCCAACTTAATGAAGCATTGAATGATAAAGACAAAGTCACCAAAGCCACAGTCACGGCACGTTTGAAGGTTGCCACTGATCCCGATGAAAAATCGGCATTAAAACAAGCTCAAAAGCTGTTTGATAATGAAGCCAATGCTAAAAAAGCGCTAAAAAAAGCCCAAGATGCCCTCGATTTAGCGGTGTTTAAACAATACCCGAAACTGAGTATCGACGAAATTAAAACCTTGATTGTAAAAGATAAATGGCTGGCGACGTTGCAAAGCAATATTGAGGCAGAAATTGAGCGCGTGACCCAACAATTAGCCAATCGCGTTAAAGAGTTAGAAGAACGTTACAGCGAGCCACTGCCTGCCCTTACCCAATCAGTAGAAAACCTGAGCGATAAAGTGGCAGGCCATTTAAAAGCGATGGGGTTGGAGTGGGAGCTATGAATAACGGGGTAGTTGAAATGGGTTTAAATCTCATTCCGGCTGGTTATAAGCAGACAGAAGTTGGCGTGATTCCAGAAGATTGGGAATTAAAATACCTTGGCGAAATATGTAACTTTGAAAACGGGGATCGAAGTTCAAATTACCCCTCCGCACATGAGTTTTCTAACTCTGGGATACCTTTTATTAACGCAGGTCATGTATCAGAAGGGAAAATTGACCTTGCTGATATGGACTATATACCAACTCATGTTTACGAGAGGCTTGGGGGAGGAAAAGTAAAATCCGGTGACTTGGTTTACTGCTTGCGAGGTTCGCTTGGTAAATTTGGAGTCGTATCTGATGATTTTGGGCTTGGTGCTGTCGCCAGTTCTCTAGTTATAGTCAGGCCAAAGAAATCAACAACAACCAAGTTTGTATCAGCATACTTCAAGTCGAATATTGCTAAAAACATGATCTCACTTTGGGCGGGTGGTGCTGCTCAACCCAACTTGGGAGCAAAAGAGTTAGCTAACTTCTTAGTTCCACTTCCTGACTCGCAAGAACAAACCGCCATAGCCAATGCACTATCCGATGTTGATGCGCTGATTAGCGAATTAGAAAAACTGATCGCAAAAAAACAAGCTATCAAAACTGCCACTATGCAGCAGCTCCTCACCGGCCGCACCCGCCTGCCGCAGTTTGCTTTGCGGGAAGATGGCACGCCAAAAGGTACCAAGCCAAGTGAGTTGGGGGAAATACCGGAGGATTGGAGGGTTGTAATACTTGGTGACATATCAAATCTCAACATGGGACAGTCTCCAAGCTCAGGTAATTATAATGCCAAGGGTATAGGCTTGCCGTTAATTCAAGGTAATGCTGACATATCAAATCGGAAAACAATAATCCGAAACTACACATCACAAATAACTAAGAAAGCCAATAAAGGTGACTTACTCATATCTGTTAGAGCACCAGTTGGCGAAGTTGCAATAGCTGAATTTGATTGTTGTATTGGTCGTGGAGTTTGCGCTATACGATACCCAAATAGCTATTTATATCACTGGCTAATTAATTTCGAGTCTCAATGGGAAAAGTTTTCTAAAGGTTCGACATTTGATTCGATAAACTCAGATGAACTTCGGACTATTCAATTAGTATTACCATCCAATGAAGAACAAACCGCCATCGCCTCCATACTCTCGGATATGGACGCAGAGATTCAGGCACTGGAACAACGCCTTGGCAAAACCCGCCAAATCAAACAAGGCATGATGCAAGAGCTGCTGACGGGTAAAACGCGATTAATAAAAGGGGAAGCACATGGCTGATTATCAAGAAACCGAGCTCGATGCAGAATTGGTTGGGCCTGGTACAGAAGAGGAAGAGCCCGAACTGCTTGATGAGGTGATGCACCCGTTCAACCCGACCGATATTGATATCGTCGTTGAGCCGAAGTCGTTGGATGCCTTGATTAAGCGTATTCACCACAATGAAATCGACATGAATACCGATTTTCAGCGTCATGCGGAGTTATGGGATAACCGCAAGATGAGCCGGTTAATCGAGTCCATTTTGATCCGGTTTCCGTTACCAGCTTTCTACTTTGATGCGTCCGATGAAAATAATTGGCTAATTGTGGATGGTTTACAACGGTTATCCACTATTCGCAAGTTTGTATTAGATAAAAAGCTTCGCCTTAATGGACTCGAATTCTTGACGGAACTTAATGGAAAAACGTTCGATAAGCTACATCGCCAATATCAGCGCCGTATTGAAGAATGTCCAGTCACAGTGTACATGATCAAACCGGGCACACCTGATGATGTTAAGTATTCCGTGTTTCGCCGTATCAATACGGGCGGTTTAACACTCAATAACCAAGAGATCCGTAATGCGCTCGCTAAGCCACGAGACAGAGAATTGCTCGAAGAATTAGCCAATTCAGAATGCTCGAAAGCCATGCTAGGCGACCTTTCCAAACGGATGAAGGATCAGGAGCTGGTATTGCGATTCTGGGCATTTTATCGCTTTGACTATCTTGACCCTAAAAATAAAAAGGAAATTGCCTCGTTTTTAGATAAAGCGATGGAAGACATCAAGAAAGGCGATGATGCCTACCGCTCAGAGTTTAAAACTAGGTACTCAACTGCGATAGAGCGCTGTTACCAGCTGTTGGGAGAAAAGGGGTTTGAAAAAAATCCTACATCAAGAAGACGGTCAAAAAATGCAACGCTGTTTGAAGTCTGGATGGTTATGTTGGTGAAATTAACTGAAAACGAGTTTAGCCGCTTAGTTAATAAGCAAGCCGAGTTTCAAGGAAAAGTACAAGCGTTATTGGAAAATACTGAGTTTATTAATGCTATTAGCTATTCCACTCAACGCAAAGAGCATGTGGAAATTCGCTACGAAAAAGTCAATGCGTTGATTAACGAGGTGCTGAATGATTGAATTTATTAATATCCAGAACTTTAAAACCTTGTTGAATGCTAGCTTTCCACTGGGCAATCTGAATTTATTTTCAGGCCTTAATGGCATGGGAAAATCGACGCTTGTGCAGAGCTTGTTGCTTTTAAGGCAGTCTTACGAACGCAATACCCTCAAAACCAAGGGGCTGCTGTTAAATGGAGATTACGTCAATATCGGTACGGGTAAAGACGCTCTTTCCAGTTTTAGTGAACAAGAAGAGATTATTTTCACCGTTAAGTGGCGCGAGAAAGATCAGCCAGCACGGTTTGAGTTTGATTATCAGCATGACTCGGATCTTTTACCACTTCGCAAGTCGGGTATTGACGGTGATTCTGAATCTTTGAGTTTATTCAACTCTAATTTTCAGTACCTCTGTGCGGATAGATTAGGGCCGCAAAGTCACCACCAATTGTCTGAGTTTCATATTCGTGATTTAAAATCGCTTGGTCATCATGGTGAGTTTGCGGTTCACTTTATCGCAGTAAATAGGGCAAAAGACTTGGAAATAGAAGCGTTGCGTCATCCAAAGGCAGTTTCAGGGACACTTCTTGCCAACATTGAAGCTTGGATGTCGGATATTACACCCGGGCTAAAAATTAATGCAGTGGCGCAACCTCAATTTAATTCGGCGAGCCTGAGTTACTCTTTTAACCAAGGGAAAGACACGACCGAAGAGTTTAAGCCGCAGAATGTGGGTTTTGGATTGAGTTATGTGTTGCCTGTCGTGACCAGTATATTAAGTGCGTCAAAAGGTGATTTGCTGATTATTGAAAACCCAGAATCACACTTACACCCGGCTGGGCAATCATTAATGGGTAAGCTATGTGCCATTGCTGCCAATAATTGTGTGCAATTAATCGTTGAATCTCATTCTGACCATTTTCTCAACGGTATTCGGGTTGCGGTGAAACAGAAAGTAGTAGCGGCTGACGATGTGAAAGTCTTTTTCTTGCAGCGAGATGTTCATAACTCTATTCATGCCTCAGAAGTTATGTACCCAAATATTGATGATGAAGGCCGCATAGACTGCTGGCCGGAAGGCTTCTTTGACCAATGGGATAAGGAGCTGGATAGGCTGCTATGAGCAATGGAATTGTGTTGAACCATCACTCTTTGCCGTTTGCCAGCAAAGAGGATGCAGATAATGGATTATTGGCTTTCTTTAACGTGCTTAAAGTTTGTCGAACTGCGGGTCTAAAAATCTTGTTGGTTGATGAAGATCAAGATAAGTCACTGATGGGGCTGGAACTGGCTAACGGCTACTATGTGCGCAATTGGTTTGCCTCGGCAAGCAAGGTAGCGGAGCTAACGGATTGGTGCCGGTTTCTTAAATCCCTTGAAACGAAACAGCCTCTCTTTGAAACCGTGGATATTGAAAGTGTTGGTGATACGGTAGAAGTTGGTTTGCCGGAAGAGGGTTCAGGTAAGCAAGTGCTATTGGCCGCGTTTTATTTTGAGACTTTTCTTGCCAGTTTCACTGCTCTAGCTGCCTGGGCAAATAGCCATATTAAAGTATGGGTTATCGAGCTTGATGCAGCACCAGAACAAAGGGATGAAGCGCTTTTAAATCTGAGTGATTCTGCAAGCTTGGAAATACATGGTGATGAGCTCAAACAACGCCGTAATGCGTTGTTAAGTTCAGCTAAGGATATTTGGTTGCAACGAGCGGATTTGTTTCCTCATCTCACTTTGTTACCAAATCAAATTGGTACAAGTCTGCAAGGTTGGTCTGCTAGGCAAGATGTCTTGCTCAAGGCGCGTGATGCACTAAATGTGCTGGAGTCGTTTAGTGATAAATGGCTTGCAGGTGAGTATGTTGAATATCGCCATGAGTATTTAAGAGACTTGGGCCTGGCGGCTGAAGTTAGCGGTGAATCAGACAGCGTAGCTAATGATCCCAAAAAGAAGAAAGAGCGCTTGTTTTGGTTAGATGATGGGCGACAGGTCTATTGCGAGAATCATATAAAACTACCTGACGGCTACCGCCTGCATTTTTATGCTGATGCAGCAAATAAGCGGGTATATGTGGCGTATTTAGGGCCGCATTTAACTTTATGAATTTAAGGAAACTTAATGAGTAACTTAGCTCCATTCTGTATGGCACAGCTTAGCGCACTTGGAGATTGCCATGCCCGTTGATATGACATCGCAACAGTTGCAGGGGTTATTAAAAGAGCTCTGTTCATTGCCCACCGAGACAGAATGGGTTGAGTTTAAACGCAATGCCGATGTTGAAAAAATCGGTGAATATATATCGGCGCTGTCCAATTCGGCTGCATTGATTGGCAAACAAAGTGCTTACATGGTGTTTGGTGTCGATGATGATTCCCATCAAGTAGTTGGCACAACGTTTAAGCCATCGCAGCAAAAACATAAACAACAAGAAATTGAAAACTGGTTATTGCAAAAGTTGCAGCCAAAAATCCACTTTCGCTTTTATGAGTTTCTGGTGGGTGAACTCGAAGAATTGGCCGTGGTGATTTTAGAAATACAACCAGCCACGCACAATCCTGTTCAATTTGACGGTATTGAGTTTATTCGTAGTGGTTCTTATAAGAAAAAACTCAAAGAGTTTCCGGAAAAAGAGCGAGCCTTATGGCGAGCGTTTGATAAAACGCCTTTTGAGCAACAATTAGCTGCAAGCAATATCTCATCCGAAGAAGTGTTGAAGCTGCTTGAGTACCCAGCCTATTTTGATTTAACCGAGTTACCCTTGCCTGACAACCGCAGTGGGATTTTGGAAGCGTTAAAAGCCGATAAGTTGATTCAGCCTGCCGTAGGCGGGCAATGGAATATTACAAATCTTGGTGCGGTCTTATTCGCAAAGAAGCTGCAAAACTTTGCTCATCTAAGCCGCAAGGCTGTCCGTTTAATTCAGTATAAAGGCAATAGCCGAATTGAAACTGTTCGGGAAATTGAAGGCAATAAAGGGTATGCGGTTGGCTTTGAGGGGCTGATTGATTACTTAAAAACGTTATTGCCATCAAATGAGGAAATAGGAAAAGCGTTTCGCAAAGAAGTGCCAATGTACCCTGAATTAGCGATTCGTGAGCTAGTGGCTAACGCCATTATCCATCAGGATTTTTCTTTAACCGGTACTGGCCCCTTGATTGAAATCTTTGAGGCTCGAATGGAAATCGTTAACCCGGGGACTCCTTTGGTTGCGACGGAGCGATTTTTAGACTCACCGCCACAAAGTCGTAACGAGGCGCTGGCTTCTTTTATGCGGCGAGTAAACATTTGCGAAGAGCGCGGCTCGGGTATTGATAAGGTCGTTTCGCAAACGGAGTTCTATCAACTGCCTGCGCCGATATTTGAGATGACTCAAAACCATACACGCTCAGTGCTCTTTGGCCATAAAGAGTTTGCTGAAATGGACAAAGAGGATCGCATTCGTGCGTGCTATCTGCATTGCTGTTTAAGACATGTGAACCGTGAGCATATGAACAATGCTTCTCTACGTGAACGCTTTGGTATCGAACAAAAGAATCAAGCTCAGGTAAGTCGAGTGATAAAAGACACCGTGAACGCAGGGTTGATCAGAGCCTATGACCCAGACGCTGGAACGAAAGCTATGCGTTATGTGCCTTGTTGGGCGTAATTTGCTTGATCGTTGCTTGACTGGGTGGTGCTGAATCTAACTGGCTTGATAGTAATTCGTTGATTTAAATGGATAAAATTTGCTTGATCGTTGCTTGATTGGCAAGGGGAACAAGCTTCAATTGATTAGAGGTTAGGATGAGTAACGTAGGTCAGCGTGAGCGCGCTACCCAAAATCGTATCGTTCAGTTTTTTCAAACTGACTTAGGCTATCGCTATTTAGGCGATTGGCAGGATCGCGCTAATAATAAAAATATTGAAGTGGATATCCTCGTTAATTGGCTAAAAAAACGCGGTGTCAGCGAGGCGTTGATCAATCGTGCTATTCGCCAATTGGATACGGCAGCGGCACTGGGCGAAGGCAAAAAGCTCTATTACGCCAACAAAGAGGTTTATCGCCTGCTGCGTTACGGCGTGAAAGAAAAAGAAGGTGCTGGCCATCTTAATGAAACCGTGTGGCTGATTGACTGGAAAAACCCAGAAGCAAACGATTTTGCCATTGCCGAAGAAGTGTCCATTAAGGGCGAGAACAAAAAACGCCCAGACATAGTGCTGTATGTTAACGGTATTGCTCTGGGCGTGATTGAGCTGAAACGCTCTTCGGTGTCTGTCTCTGAAGGGATTCGCCAGAACCTCGATAATCAGAAGAAAGATTTTATCCGTAACTTCTTTACCACCATGCAACTGGTGATGGCGGGTAACGATACGCAAGGCTTGCGTTACGGCACGATTGAGACACCAGAAAAGCACTACCTTGAGTGGAAGGAAGATTGCACCAACCCATACGAACATAAACTCGATTTTCACCTGAGTCGCGTGTGTAACAAAGCGCGCTTGCTGCAAATTATCCATGATTTTATTGTTTTCGATGCTGGTATAAAAAAGACCTGTCGCCACAATCAATTCTTTGGTATTGAAGCGGCAAAACGCCATATCGCAAGGCGGGAAGGCGGCATTATTTGGCATACGCAAGGTTCTGGCAAAAGCCTCACTATGGTGTGGCTGGCCAAATGGATACGTGAGAATGTCAAAGACGCTCGTGTGCTGATCGTGACTGACCGTACTGAGCTGGACGAACAGATTGAAAAAGTGTTCACCGGTGTCGAGGAGGATATTTATCGCACCAAAAGCGGTGCTGATTTGGTGGCGACGCTCAATCAGCCCAACCCTTGGCTGGTATGCTCTTTAGTCCATAAATTTGGTCGGCAGTCTGATTCGGAAAACGATACCGCGACGGATGAGTTTATTGCAGAGTTAAAGAAATCCCTACCATCGGACTTTAAAGCCAAAGGCGACCTATTCGTATTTGTTGATGAATGCCACCGTACTCAATCGGGCAAGTTGCACGAAGCGATGAAGTCCATTCTGCCAGAAGCCATGTTTGTTGGCTTCACCGGCACCCCCTTGATGAAGAAAGACAAGAAAAAATCGGTTGAGGTATTTGGCCCTTACATTCACACCTATAAGTTTGATGAAGCTGTGGCCGATGGCGTTGTGCTCGATTTACGCTACGAAGCACGAGACATCGACCAAAATGTCACGTCGCAGAAAAAGATCGATGAATGGTTTGAAGCCAAAACTCGCGGCTTATCTCGATTAGCGAAAACCCAGTTGAAACAGAAATGGGGCACCATGCAAAAGGTGCTGTCCAGTAAATCGCGTTTGCAGCAAATTGTGAACGATATCTTGCTGGATATGGACACTAAGCCACGCCTGATGGATGGCTACGGCAATGCCATGTTGGTCTGCTCTAGTGTCTATCAAGCTTGTAAAGCTTATGAAATGTTCAGCCAAACAGATTTAGCCGGTAAGGTGGCTATTGTCACCAGTTTTCAGCCGACTGCTGCGAGCATTAAAGGGGAAGAAACCGGTGAAGGCTTAACGGAAAAGCTCTTTAAGTACGATATTTACCGCAAGATGCTTGCGGATTACTTCGAGCAACCGGAAGATAAGGCCGCAAACCGTGTTGAAGAGTTTGAAAAAGAAGTTAAAAAACAATTTATTGATGAGCCAGGGCAAATGCGCTTATTGATCGTGGTCGATAAGTTGCTGACTGGCTTCGACGCCCCTTCGGCTACCTATTTGTATATCGACAAGCAGATGGCTGATCACAACCTGTTTCAGGCCATTTGCCGCGTGAACCGCTTGGATGGCGATGATAAAGAATACGGTTACATCATTGATTACAAAGATCTGTTCCGCTCGTTGGATAAAGCGATTTCTGATTATACTCAAGGCGCATTTGATGGTTATGACAAGGAAGACGTTGCAGGGCTGCTGAAAGATCGTTTAGAGCAAGCTAAGCTCGATTTGGATAATGCGCTGGAAATGGTGCGCGCCTTGTGTGAGCCGGTAAAAGCGCCACGCAATACGGAAGACTACATTTATTATTTTTGTGGTAAGTCAGGTCTGAACCAAGACGAGCTCACCGAGAAAGAAGCACTGCGTTTAACGCTTTATCAGAACGTTGCCAAACTGCTGCGTGCGTTCGCCAATATCGCCAATGAAATGCCTGATGCAGGCTATTCTGCGCAAGATGTAGACTTGATAAGAGCAGAAGTTGCTCATTTTGAAAAAGTCCGTGACGAAGTAAAACTGGCCAGTGGCGATTTGGTAGAAATGAAACGCTTTGAGCCTGCCATGCGCCATTTGTTAGATATGTATATTCGTGCGGATGACAGCGAAGTACTGATGGATTTTGAAGAGCTAGGGCTAATTGAGCTCATTGTCGAAAAAGGTGCTGATGCCGTAGAGGCTTTGCCTGAAAGTATTCGTAAGAATCAGGAAGCCATGGCCGAAACCATCGAAAATAACGTTCGAAAAATTATTGTCGATGAAAATCCGGTTAACCCTAAATACTATGAACAGATGTCAGTATTACTGAATGAACTGATCGAACTTCGTCGACAAAAAGCCATTGAATATCAAGATTACCTCGAAAAAATTCGCGAACTCGCTGCTAAAGTGGTACGTCCTGAACAAATAGCATCTAATTACCCTGCATCAATGGATACTAATCCCAAACGTGCTTTTTATGATAACTTTGGCAAAGATGAATGGCTTGCCACCAAAATTGATAGTGCAATTCGTTATACGAAGAAGGCCGACTGGGTTGGAGATCGTTTTAAAGAACGGGAAATTGCCAATGCCATTCGAGAGGAAACAGCTGATTATGAATTGGATATTCAGGCTGTAATGGAACTCGCTAAAGCTCAAAAAGAGTATCAATGATGACGATGATTGAAATTGGTTCAATCGCAATACAGTTGAATCGTAAAGCAATCAAAAATTTACATATCAGCGTGTTACCACCAGATGGTCGTGTACGTGTATCTGCACCTGTATCTATGACAGAAACAGCTATTCGTATGGCGGTGATCCGTCGTATCCCTTGGATTAAACAGCAGCAGAATAATTTTATAAAACAACCCCGCCAATCAGAACGCGAAATGGTCAGTGGAGAATGCCATTACTTGTGGGGTCGGCGCTATCGCCTCAATGTTGTAACACATGTAGGAAAGCATGAAGCCAAATTAGGCCGTGGGCGATTACATTTGTATGTAAGCCATACTGCAACTGCTGAGCAAAAGGCTTTAGTTCTCACTGAATACTACCGTGATGCACTTAAAAAGCGAATAGCTGACTTGTTACCTATTTGGGAAAGCAAAATAGGTGTCACTGTCGACGCTTGGGGCGTGAGAAAAATGAAAACCAAATGGGGCAGTTGCAATACGCAAGCAAAACGTATTTGGTTAAACTTAGAACTCGCCAAAAAACCACCAGAATGTTTAGAATACATCCTAGTTCATGAGTTAGTTCACCTACTTGAACGTAAACATAATGAACGATTTAAAGCCTATATGGATAAGCTACTTCCTGATTGGCAAGAACGCAAAGACTTGCTGAATAAAGCACCGTTGGCTTACAGCCATTGGTTGTACTAACTTTAATTCGAAACTCTACTCAGTATTATAAAAAATCTCAGATATATATTATCTCCTTGAATAACTATCATTTTCTTTTATTTCAAGGAGTAATATGCATCACAACGCTCACTTTAAAACCCTCCTATCGACTCTACCGACTTCATTCCAAACCTCTTTTTTCAACCAACTCAATCACCTAATCAACTATTCTCCCACCATTGGTCTAATGGGTAAAACAGGGGCTGGAAAATCCAGTCTGCTAAATGCGCTGTTCCAATCCCAACTATCGCCTGTGAGTGATGTCTCCGGCTGCACACGCCAAGCCCAACGCTTCAGCATGACGATGAACAACCATACTCTCACTTTTGTAGATTTACCCGGTGTGGGGGAAAACCTTGAGCGGGATAAAGAGTACCACCAGCTCTATCGCAACTTATTACCAGAACTGGATTTAATCATTTGGGTACTCAAGGCCGATGACCGAGCATGGTCTTCTGATGAACAGTGCTATCGCTTTCTCACGAAGAAATGCGGTTACCAACCTAGTCAATTTCTATTTGTCTTGAACCAAGCCGATAAAATAGAGCCTTGTCGCCAGTGGGATGAATACAAGCATCAACCATCCTCAGAGCAGGCCTATAACTTAAAATTAAAGCAACAAGCCGTCATAACCGCCTTTAAGCCGCATCATCCTGTGATAACAGTTTCTGCGGTCGAAAACTATCAACTCACTGAATTAGCAGAGCAACTCATACAGGCGTTACCGGCGCAAGCCAGTAGCGGAGTAGCTAGGCAACTGAACACCTCTTACCGGACGCAATCGGTGGAGAACACCGCACGTAACGATTTTGGGCAATGTGTCAGTGATATTGTGGATACCTTAATCAATATCATTCCCTTGCCGCCATTGATAAGAAGTACGGTTAGCACCGTTAAAAACAGTATCGTCTCCGTCGCTAAATCCCTGTGGAGAATGTTCTTTTAACCTCTTACATTACCCCATTAATTATCACTCTCAGCGTCAGTCCTTAACAGGATTGGCATTTTTTTATTTCTTTTTCTTGGAGTATCAACTGATGAATAATTCAACTGAATGTGCAATTACAATGACACTCGTTCCCGATGAGCAACGCCTGGATTTTTGGATCAACCACTTCGGAAGCGTGAAAGGCTGGAGCACCTTTGAAGTGGTCATCTTTACCACTATGGGGCAGTTTTGTGATAACTATCAGGGTGGATATTGGGAATATTGCACCTTATCCAATGGTGGCGCTTTTATTTATCCCGATTTACCTCAAGAGACACTGACGCTGTTCAACCCACATAACGGTAACGAAGCCAACGTCAGTTGTGAAGCCGCAGGCATTGCCGTGTGTTTGATGATGTACAGTTTATGGTCATTTCAAACGGAAAGTGACATCCTCGTCGATCGCTTTTATCAATTGCGTGATTATGCGGCACAACACCCAGAACGTTCCGCCATTTTCCATCTAATCGATTAACCACGTCCTTATTTACGCCTTCGTATTATCTGATTCATTATAAAAGCATCATCAGACTAACCCATTAATTAACTTACATTTATTTTTATATCTATATTATTTTAGTGAATCAATCATCAGAATGAGTCACTAAAAATGATACTCAATATACCTATCATTTCGAGAAAGCTCTGCACCGCAAGGTGTAGGGCTTTTTTGCTTATTACTGTCTATCAATATCGACTGAATTGGAGTTCTATTATGTTTACTTTACAAGAGCAAGAATCAACGGTTATCAAAACCAACCTCGTCAATTCCCGTGGTCGTAGTACCTTCTGGCGTTTTTACTTTAGTACTGTGCCAGACTGGCAACGTATTGAAGGCGATATCTTTAATCTGATGGATAAGATGTGTGAGGTCTATCAAGGTGCTTTCTGGGAGTTCAGTATGCTGTCTAATGGCGGCGCATTTATCTGGCCTGATATGCTCGAAACCTCCCTGCAAATGTTTAACCCGCATAACGGAAATGAAGCTGAGTTAAGCCCTGAAGCAGCCGGTATTGCTGTCTGTTTACTGGTGTATAGCATCTGGTCATTTAAAACCGAAAGCCCTGTGCTGGTGGAATATTTTTATCTGTTGCGTGATTACGCTATACAGCATCCGGAGCAAGCTCAAATCTTTCGCCTTATAGACTGATTTATCAGTCACGGTTTTATCTTTCCCCCACCAGCAATCTTTAATTTAATCCATTTATCGAATGATTTATCAGTTTAATTATTGAGGAGAACCCATATGTCTCGTTTAGCTTCCCGTTTTGGCAATGCTTGCTCTATTCGTCGTGACCGCCCGCTAACCATTGAAGAATTATTCCGCACAGTACCTAGCGTATTTTCAGAAGAAAAACACGAATCCAGAAGTGAACGATATACCTATATCCCAACTATTACCTTATTGGATAGTCTTCAAAAAGAAGGCTTCTATCCGTTCTTTGCTTGCCAGACTCGTGTACGTGATGCTAGTCGCCGAGAGCACACCAAGCATATGTTAAGACTTCGACGCCATGATCAAATTACAGGAAATCAAGTGCCTGAAATCATCTTACTCAATAGCCATGATGGCTCAAGTAGCTATCAAATGTTACCCGGCTTCTTTAGAGCCATTTGCTGTAATGGCCTCGTTTGCGGTGACACGTTTGGTGAAGTGAGAGTACCGCACAAGGGCGATGTGGTGAATAAAGTCATTGAAGGGGCTTATGAAGTGTTAGATACGTTTGATGCTATCGCTGAAAAACGTGAGCAAATGCAGTCCTTACTATTACCGCCACCAGCACAACAGATCTTCGCCCAAGCCGCTCTCATGTATCGTTATGGCGAAGAACATCAACCGATCACTGAAGCCCAAGTGTTACAACCTCGCCGCTTTGAAGATAAAAAAGACGATCTTTGGACAGTGTACCAACGTTTGCAGGAAAATTTAATCAAGGGAGGATTATCAGGCAGGAATGCCAAAGGTAAACGCGCTCGCACGCGTTCAGTGAATGGAATTGATGGGGATATTAAGCTCAATAAAGCGTTGTGGGTACTGACAGAACAAATGCATGCTCATTTTGCTGGACGCGAACAATTATAGCCACAGTATACGTTAAATAATTGGATCTTACGGTGAACGCGATGAAATTATCAGAACGGCAACTAAAAACCTTGAGTAATGTGAAACTCAATTATGGCTCACTCAGCAACAAAAGGACGCTCAACTCGCTGGAGAAAAAAGGCTTAATCCACTGGCATACATTAAACCATTGGCTCTTAACGGAGTTCGGTTTTCATATCTATAACATGAGTAAACGGCGTTGCTTATAAAGCGTTAGCGCTAACATAAAGACTTATCCCGTATTTTGGTACTTGATAATATCGAGCATACCAACCTATTCAAGAAAGGAGAGCATTCTTTAAACATCATTTTATTCCCTTCTATTTTGACTCACTCTCTCATCAACTCTTTTTCTTATTTAAGCACCGAAACAACAGTTGATCGATTACGCCGATCGATAACCGTTTATTGATAGTTATGATCGACATTACCGATCGTATTTTAATTATTGATAGGTAAAACAGATCGATTAAGTTAAACTGTCTCACGCTAAATTATCTTTATGTCAGTGATATTAAGGTGATTGAGTCAAATCTTTCATGCCTTCCACTGACATAACGCGATTCAACCATACTTAATGTGATATTGATTAAAAGGAAATCAATCATGAAAAAAGCGTTTATTGTTCCCGCCCTAATGGGGTGCATTTCATTACCAGCATTCGCTAACACGGATGACAGTAAAACGGGGCTTTATGTCACAGGTAAAATGGGCGCATCCATTGTGCAAATGTCTGGCCAGCAGTTTGTCTACAGCGGCTATGCTGATGCCGGTGATAATGGTACAAAAAATGGAGATAGCCATCGTACTGGCATATTTGGCGGTGGACTTGCGTTAGGTTATGACTTTTCCAATCAGTTTGATATCCCTGTTCGCGCTGAATTGGAATTTATGGCGCGTGATAAAGCGAATTCAACCTACAACATCCGCGACCGTGTGCGTAATGGCGTACATCAAACTCGTGATATTAAAAACCAAATCAAACTCAATACGTTAATGGTCAATGGGTACTACGACATTAAAAATAGCTCAAATTTCACGCCGTATATCTCTGTCGGGCTAGGCTATGCGGCCGTGGATTTTAAAACCACCCGTGCTGATGCTTATACCCCAGGACTCTCTCTGCATGATACTCACACGCATACCGCCAATAACTTTGCCTGGAGTGTCGGTGCGGGGGTGAACTATGCCATCAATGACGATTGGGATATGGGGCTGAGTTATCGCTATTTAGATGCCGGAAAAGCCGACATCACGACAGCGGTAGGTGATGGGGAAAATACGTCAAAAATCAAAGTGAAGGCCAACGATATCATGCTTGGTTTGACTTACCGTTTTTAATCTCTGTCATTCAGCCTTAAAGATTACCCTCAACTTACCTAGCCAACATGCCTTTTTGATGTTGGCTATTTTATTGATTAAACAAAAAAACAACCGCGGTTAAATTTTAACCACAAAAAAATTGTAATAAAAAGAGGTAAAAATGAATTCAATTAATCATATTCGTTTAGGTGTTGAACGAATTTTTTTCATCATTAGCTTAGTGCTAGTATTCGGTTTTACAGTCATCATCGCCAATCACTATAAGGTCCACATTGGGGATATTTGAATGTGTGAAGTATTGATGTAACTATTGTAATAGGTGAGTATTATTTTATTCACCTCTCCTTTAATCACTACATTTAGCTCAATCATTAAATCGAAAATTTACTTATTTGAATAAGATTAAGCTAGAAGTCTAAATCTGTAGTTATCTGACCCAAAACCTTACCTGACCCATTACCTGACCCAAAATCAGCTAAAAACAAAAAGGAGTTAGATGATTAACATCTAACTCCTTGATAAATTTGGTGGCCCCTGCTGGACTTGAACCAGCGACCAATCGATTATGAGTCGACTGCTCTAACCAACTGAGCTAAGGGGCCGAAGTGGGAGCGATTATACGTGCTGTTTTCTCTCAGGTCTAGTCTTTAAAAACTGTATGGTGATTTTCTGTCCATCTCCATTAACCGCCTTATTGTTCAGCAACATATCATTATCAAAAACTATCATTCTCAATTAAATCATAGCATTTAGAGGCTGCTCCCAATTCTTTGAAATTGACCATATGAACATATAGATAAGGATCAAAACGACTATCTAATAGCTAGCCAAACACCAAAGTTAATACTAACGCGGTCTCTCCATCTGCCACTGCAAATGTCGTTTGATTGATGGCCATTCAGACATAATAATACTGTAAACGCAGGTATCACGTAGCTCCCCTGTTCGGGTATAAACATGGCTTCTTAAAATCCCATCCAGTTTTGCGCCAAGCCTTTCAATTGCTCTTCGGCTTTGTTGATTCAAAAAATGCGTTCTGAATTCAACAGCGACACAAGATAAGCTATCAAACGCATGTTGCAGCAATAAAAACTTCGCTTCTGTATTAATAGCCGTTCGTTGCACTTCTTTGCTATACCATGTCGCTCCAATTTCCACACGACGAGTCTCTTGATCAATTTTATTGTAAGAAGTCATCCCAACTGGCTGATTAGAACTTTTATCGATGACGGTAAAAGGCAGCATCTCTTTTTGCTGATAGAGCTTTAAACGACGATCCACATCTTTAGTGACATTTTCTGGTTCGGGTACTGAGGTATACCACAGCTTATGCAGATTATCCCGCTGGATAATTTCCCTAAACTGCTGGTCATATTGATGGGTTAGCAACTCAAGTCTCACGTACTTGCCTTCAAGTTCAATAGCTTGGTGAAGTTCTTTCATAATTAATCCTCTTTATCAGTACGTGGCGGAAAAACTAACGACTTATTGGCTAACGACCTTGATAACAAAATTGTTTTACACCTTAAGTATGACAAAAAAATAAAATAACCGTTGCTCAGTCAACTTGTCAGCAATTTACTCATAAATCATATGATAAATATCACATTTTTTTAACATATTTTTCTATTGATAGCCCCATTGAGCTAGAGTTAACTCATCTGACCTGTTACCAAATCCCGCTGGGGAGTATAAATATGAGCAATTTTCCACATCTTTTCACCCCTCTTGATTTGGGGCACACCGTATTAAAAAATCGTATTTTAATGGGATCCATGCATACGGGTCTTGAAGAACATCCTGAAGGAAGCCGCCGTTTAGCTCATTTTTATCGGCTACGGGCAGAAAATGGCGTAAGTCTGATTATTACTGGTGGGATTGCACCGAATCAAGAAGGGGCATTGACTAAACATGGCGCAGTACTCGATAAAACTGAACAGCTCCCTTTCCACCAAGAAATAACCTCAGCGGTACATCGTGCTGACGGTAAAATCGCTCTACAGATCTTACATGCGGGCCGCTATGGCCTACACCCTGATATCGTGGCACCAAGCGCCATTCAAGCAGAAATCATTCCTTTTGCACCGAAAGAACTAACGCCCGAGCAAATCCAGAAAACAATAAGTGATTTTGTCACCACCGCTAAGCTGGCGCAACAAGCTGGTTATGATGGCGTTGAAATTATGGGTTCTGAGGGCTATCTAATTAATCAATTTATTGCAAAACGTACCAATCAGAGGACCGATGAATGGGGTGGTAGCTACGATAATCGGATCCGCTTTCCGCTTGAGATTGTGCGCCAAACTCGCCAAGCGGTAGGAAGCGACTTCATTATTATTTACCGTCTTTCTATGTTAGACCTTGTTGAGAATGGCTCCAATTGGGAAGAAATCGAGCATCTCGCAAAAGCCATTGAGCAGGCCGGTGCAACAATGATTAATACTGGTATCGGCTGGCATGAAGCAAGGGTTCCAACGATTGCCACACAAGTTCCACGGCATGCTTTTAGCTGGGTAACTGAAAAACTAATGGGCAAAGTCGCTATTCCACTGATTACAACCAATAGAATAAATGATCCATTTGTAGCTGAACGGATCCTCGAATCAGGCCAAGCTGACATGGTTTCAATGGCTCGACCATTTCTTGCCGATGAAGCGTTTGTTCGTAAAGCCCAAGAGAATCGAGCCGATGAAATCAACACGTGTATTGGTTGCAATCAAGCTTGCCTTGATCAAATTTTTATTGGCAAACTTGCGACTTGCCTCGTTAATCCACAAGCGGTTAGAGAGCTAGATTTTCCAAATGAAAAAGCAACGCAGATAAAATCGGTTGCCGTTGTCGGTGCAGGTCCCGCGGGGCTTTCATGTGCGATTTATACAGCCAAACGCGGCCATACAGTCACACTATTTGAAAAAGCTGATCAAATCGGTGGCCAATTTAACATGGCAAAGCAGATCCCAGGTAAAGAAGAATTTCATGAAACGATCCGTTATTTTTGTCGTCAATTAGAAATATTGAATATTGATGTCAAACTTGAACATCAAGCAAAAGCCAGTGATCTCGTTGGATTTGATAACGTGGTTATCGCGACAGGTGTGGTCCCTCGAACCATTAGTCTAGAAGGAAGAGAGCATCAAAAAGTATTATCTTATATTGATGTTTTAACTGGTAAGCGTTCTGTTGGCCAGTCGGCGGCCATTATTGGAGCCGGAGGTATTGGTTTTGATATTGCCGAATTTTTAAGTCAAAAAGGTGAAAGCAGTAGCTTAAATAGCTCACTATTCAACCAAGAATGGAATATTGACACCCGTATTCATTCTGCGGGAGGGATTTTTAATAGCCGGCCGACCCCAGTACAATCATCTCGCCAACTTTATTTACTGCAACGAAAAAATAGTAAAGTCGGTGCTGGTCTTGGAAAAACAACTGGTTGGGTGCACCGTTTATCATTAATGAAACGCGGGGTGCAGATGTTTAACGGTGTTGAATATATGCGAGTTGATGATGAAGGGCTACATATTCGCTACCAAGACAAATTACATTGCCTTCCCGTTGATAACGTGATTCTTTGTGCTGGCCAAGAACCCTATCATCCGTTGAAAGAGTCGCTTGCAGAGCAAGGTATTCAGGCTTATGTCATTGGTGGTGCCGATGTTGCAGCAGAACTTGATGCAAGAAGAGCGATAGAGCAAGGAATGAAGGTCGCCTACCAGATATAACAAGCGTTATTTGTCATCATGAATAGACAATAAAAACCCGCTATTAAAGCGGGTTTTTATGATTAAATAATGTATTAGTCTTCTTGTGATAATTGCGCTATTGGATCAGCCAGCCTTTCATCTTCAGCTAGGCAAACCGCAGCGGTAAACAAGACATCCGTTGAAGAGTTCAGCGCTGTTTCAGCCGAGTCTTGCAGCACACCAATCATGACACCAACCGCAACCACTTGCATCGCAATTTCGTTTGAAATGCCAAACATGTTACAAGCCAATGGAATAAGTAATAAAGAACCGCCAGCCACACCTGAAGCGCCACACGCACAGACTGCCGCTACTACGCTCAACAACAGAGCCGTTGGAATATCAACAGGGATGCCTAAGGTATGCACAGCAGCGAGTGTCAGTACAGTGATTGTCACTGCTGCACCGCCCATGTTAATCGTCGCTCCTAGCGGAATAGAAACTGAATAAGTGTCTTCATGTAAATTCATACGACGACACATCCCCATATTCACAGGAATATTCGCCGCTGAACTGCGGGTAAAGAAGGCGGTAACACCGCTTTCACGTAGGCATGCAAACACTAATGGATATGGATTGCGTTTAATTTTCCAATAAACTATTAATGGGTTAACAATTAATGCAACGATTAACATACAGCCAATCAATACCGCGAGGACATGGAAGTAACCTTTTAACGTTGCAAACCCAGTGGTTGCAATCGTTGAAGATACTAAGCCAAAAATCCCCAATGGCGCTAAGCGAATGACCACTCTCACTAACTGAGTCACGCTTTCTGAGAAATCTTGGATCATACTTTTCGTCGTGTCATTTGCATGACGTAAAGCAATACCAAGACCAATTGCCCAAGCAAGAATGCCGATATAATTACCTTTAATCAGTGCATCAACGGGGTTGGCAAATATATTGATTAATAACCCTTTAAGTACTTCCCCTATATTCCCCGGTGGCGTCAGTTGTGTATCACCTATCACCAATACCAACTTCGATGGGAACATAAATGAGCCAACCACTGCCACTAATGCCGCAAAGAAGGTACCTAGAATATACAATACTAAAATGGGTCGAATATTAGTTTTTTGCCCCTTACGGTGGTTAGCGATCGATGCCATGACCAATACCCAAACCAATATCGGTGCAACTGCTTTTAACGCACTAACGAATAAATCACCTAATAACCCAACATTTTTAGCGGCTGAAGGCCATAACCACGCCAATAAAATACCCGCAATCAAACCAACGAGTATTTGCTTAACTAAGCTGCCCTTAGTGATAACTTGCCATAACCCTGTTTTGTTCGTTTCCATAGAAGACCTATATTTTATTAATCATTATTAGGAATAAAATGTGTTTGCCTTGCCAGTATAAGGAATAAATACCTTATTAAAAGGCGATTATTTTAAATATAGACAATAATTTATTTTATTTAACAATATATTTACATATCTGTGATCCTAATTGTATTTTGTTTCTTATAGTAGGATCTCAACATTGAAAATGTATGATATTTTTCAGTCTCTTAAATAAAAAAGCACTCGATTTTTTAAGTCGAGTGCTTGAATCTAACTAGGAGTGAAATGTTAGTTTTTCGCTTCGTTTCTCTTATTTACGATCGCATTAATCACTAGTGTGATAATTAAAATAGCCGCGACTGTACCTAACGAAATTGCTGTTGGAATGTGATAAATATCCATTAGCAACATTTTTATGCCGATAAAGGTTAAAATGACAGCTAAGCCATACTTCAACATACTGAATTTCTCAGCTACCCCTGCCAATAAAAAGTACATCGCACGTAAGCCTAAAATCGCAAATAGGTTAGAGGTCAATACAATAAATGGGTCTGTTGTCACCGCAAAAATTGCAGGAATGCTATCAACAGCAAAGATGACGTCACTGATTTCCACGAGGATCAGCACTAAAATCAGTGGGGTCGCAAAAAGTAAGCCATTGCGTTTAATGAAAAATTTCTCGCCGTGCAATTCATCCGTCATACGTAAATGAGAGCGCACCCATTTCACTAATGGCTTATCCGTAATCGGAGAATCATCCTCTTTAGCGAAAGCCATTTTAATCCCTGTAAACAACAAAAACAGGCCAAAAATATATAGAATCCAGCTAAATTGAGAAACTAACCAACTCCCTGCGAAAATCATTATGGTACGTAAAACAATCGCACCCAGTACGCCGTAGACCAACACTCTTCGTTGCAAATTAGCAGGGATCGCAAAATAGCTAAATAACATCAGCCATACAAAAACATTATCAACGGCCAACGCTTTTTCTAACAGATACCCCGTTAAGAAAGCCATGGTCTGGCTATTGGCGAATTCAGGGCTAACCGTATCATTTAAATACCACCAAAAGCCGCCAGCAAAAATTAACGATAGAGTGACCCAAACCGTACTCCAAGCAGCGGCTTGTTTCATCGACATCGCTTGGCCTTTATGTTTACCCTGCCAAAACAGGTCAACAAGTAACATAATGAGTATGATAACGGCGAAACTACCCCATAAAACAGGGTTACCAACAGAGTGCATATTATTTCCTTAATAACAAAAAACGGCTGACATCTTCAGAAGACATCAGCCGCTTAAATGCTTTAACCTAGAGTTATTATCTTTTGGTTGTCAACAATGAGCATACCTCGCCTTCTGGCAAGGTCTCACTTACAACACAATAACCCAAGATTGGAAATCGTGGTGCTCGGTTACCGGGTGCTTTTTATGCACCGTAATGACGATAAACCGACAAGAAGAAGTTACTCCCCTTTGCAATGATGCATAAGATAGGGTAATTAGTCCTAAAAAGCAATAATTAGCAAAGCCTATTTAACGAATAATTTTTCAAATTCCCTTGCACTAGCAAAGCGCTTTTTTTACCATTTTCATCAAAAAATACACTAATAGACGCTATTTTTACGTTATCTATCCCTTATAGTGATAGTCACCAAGAAGGGCCACTAACTCAAAAACTTAAATGAATTCTAAAAATAGAACGAGAATTTGCTGTTTAGTTATTTTTTGTTTTGTTAAAGTGGGCATGCTTTAAACTAACAGCCTGAGGAAATATGACTTTTCTTTTAGGTATTCGCATAATCCATGTCTTCCCTACCCAACAATAAGATTGTTGCTGTTATTGCCGTTTAGGAAACATTAATGGAATTAGTTAAAGAACTATTTTTTGCCCTTTGGCATCAAGACTACGTAACCCTATCCAACCCAGCGTTGGTCTGGGCTATTTATTTTATGTTATTCGCGATTCTTTTTCTTGAGAATGGGGTGCTTCCTGCCGCATTCCTACCAGGTGACAGTTTATTGATCCTCGTTGGTGTTCTCATAGCAAAAGGAACACTAAGCTACCCGTTAACGATTGTCATTTTGACAGCAGGAGCTAGCCTTGGCTGTTGGGTTGGTTATATTCAAGGTCGATGGCTTGGCAACACCAAACTCGTTAAGGGTTGGCTAGCACATCTCCCTGAGCATTATCACCAACGTGCATATGGTTTATTCCATCGTCACGGTCTGGCTGCATTATTAATTGGCCGCTTTCTTGCTTTTGTTAGAACACTGCTACCAACAATTGCTGGGCTCGCGGGACTGCAAAATGGTCGCTTTCAAGTCTTTAACTGGTTAAGTGGCCTACTTTGGGTATTAATCCTGACAGCCATCGGTTTTGGTTTCGGGAAGAGCCCAATATTTCTTCAGTATGAACATCATATTATGAACGTGTTGATGCTAATCCCTGTAGGCCTCCTTATCATTGGCCTGATTGGCAGCATTGCAGTGGTGATTAAGAAAAAGCTTTCCACAAAAAAAGCGAACTAACCGATGAGAGGCTCTATAAGCCTCTCATGTTTCTCTTACCTTCCCGATAACTCACTATTGAATAATCTATTTTTGATGAATTCTGCTTTTTATTTTACATAACTTTTACATTATTTTTTCTTATTTAAAATCGCACACTCTTTTACATTAATTTAATCAATAATTAGCCTATTAGTCATTGCACTTACTGTAAAAATAGCTATTGTTAATAACTACAATTTATATTTTTTCTATTGATAGGAGGTTCCATTATGTCATCGAACAATTCATCAGAAGATCTACGCGCAGAACTAAAATCACTGGCTGACTCTCTCGAAGCGATGCTTAACGATACTGGAAACAAATCGAAAGAAGAAATAGACAGCCTAAAACAAAAAGCTCAGGACGCTCTATATACTTCACGCGCTAAACTAAACCAAGCAAGTGAAAAAATTACAGAGCAGACCAAAGAAATTGCAGGCCGAGCAGATAACTATGTCCGTGAAAATCCATGGACGGGTATTGGCATTGGTGCTGCCGTTGGTGTCGTTCTAGGCGTACTGCTCGCTAAGCGTTAATTTGTATGGAACAACAAGAGCGTCAGGGCCCCGGTAAAGGGGTCCTTAACACACTACAACGTATCGCAGGCATTGCGGTACAAATGGTTGAGACTCGCATCCAGTTAATTGCCGTTGAATTAGAGGAAGAAAAAGCCACACTGATTCAACTTATTTTAATGGCGGGTATCACCCTACTCTTCACTGCATTCGGTTTAATGTGCCTTATCGGCTTAATTTTTTGGTCGGTTGATCCGATTTATCGCTATCAAGCTCTTGCTATTACGACCGGAGTTCTCATATTGCTCGCCATCACTGGCGCCATTTGGACGCTAAAAAAAGCAAGGCAATCGACTTTATTAGGCGCAACCCGAGAACAGTTGAAGGAAGATTCGAAGGCACTAACGAGCGCAGAAGATGAACAAAAATAAGCGACTATCAGTGGCTGAAAAAAAACAACGCTTGATCAAGCAAATTGAACAGCAGCGTCATCAGCTATCTATGGCGTCAAAGGAATGGCTGGAAGTCACTGAACCTTACGATCGGTCGTGGCAAATTTTTGTCTCTTTTCGCCCTATTTTCATTGCTGCCGCTGGTTTGATATCTATTTATACCCTAAAGCAACCTAAGCGGATCTTCTCTCTAGGAAAAAAAGCACTAACAACATGGGGATTAGTGCGCTCTATCCAGAATGCGGTAAATATAAGTAAAAAATAATCTTTTTCCTCTCTAAACCTGAAGTAACCTCTTTCAGGTTTTTCTTCACTCGTCTCTTATTCAAATTTTTTGCCCATCTTTGTTAATAACCTTTGCTTTTTATTGAATCTACAAATAACTAATATAGCCACATCAAATGATTTCTAATCATTTAGTGCTAAAAAAAACAATATATCGCGATAAAAGTCGCATTTTATTGATATTTGCTGACCCTCGTTAGCTGGAGAATCTTAATGAAAAATTTAGAAAGTAGCGTGTTATTACTCGCTCGAATTATGATGCCAATTCTGTTTATCGTCGCTGGGTATGGCAAATTAGGTGATGCTTACGCAGGTACTCAACAATATATGCAAGCGATGGGCGTTCCAGGATTTTTACTGCCTCTAACGATTTTATTAGAGCTTGGGGGTGGACTCGCTGTTCTGTTTGGTTTTCTGACAAGAACAGTGGCTATTTTTACTGCGATTTTTTGTGTATTAACATCGCTGCTTTTCCATATTGATTTCAGTGTAGCGCCTAATAGCTTGATGTTTATGAAAAATATGACCATCGCTGGCGGCTATTTATTACTAGCAGTCACAGGCCCTGGTAAATTGAGCATCGACCACTTACTCAATAAAAAGTGGTAATAAACGTCTTTTTCATCATTAGCCTTATCTTAACTTGATAACCGACTTTGGTTTGCACCTCTATATATCTTGTATAGAGGTGCTTTTTTATTCGTTATTTATTAACAAATAATTTAGGTATTTCTCGTAAGCACCAAGATTTTGCTTCTCCCATGCTATCTCGACGCCATGCCATAATAATATTCGTTTGATGGCTATATTCCGCACTAACAACGCGTAAACGTCCTTCACGTATATCCTGTTCAACCATAGGATATGGCATCGTTGCCACGCCTAATCCAGCCAATAAAGCATTACGCTTATCTTCGATCGTTGATACCGTTAATCTTTGCTGTTTATCTAATAGTTGCACAGTGATAACAGGACGCTCCCGTGCTGTATCAGCAACAGCAATCCCCCTATATTTAATGCGAGTTGTATCCGAAAGCGGTTCTGGTTCTTGATGAATCGGGTGCTCTGGACTAGCCACATATACATGGTTAATGCTGTATAAGGATTTAGAGTTAATTTCAGACGATGAGCGAAAATGCATATCTGGAGCGATGACAATATCAGCTTTACCACTCTCAAGCCGCTCCCACGCTCCCGCGAGTACTTCCGTTAAAATAGAAAGTTGCGTGTCTGATTTTTCTGCTAACTTATCAACCAAGGGGAATAAGTAGTATGCAGGTATTAATGCTTCACATACAATTGTCAGGTGAGTTTCCCAGCCTTTAGCCAGCGCTTCAGCATCGGAGGTTAGCTTTTCCGCGGCTTCAAGTAATACTCTGCCTCGCTCTAACAGCATTCTGCCAACGTTAGTGAATTTCGTTCTATGCCCTGAACGATCAAATAGAATAACATCTAATTCTTCTTCTAATTTTTGCATCGTATAGCTGAGCGCCGAGGGCACTCGACCCAATTCGTCAGCAGCAGCAGCGAAACTACCACGCCGGTCGATTGCATCCATCACCCTTAATGATTCAAGTGTTAATGCTCTCTCTTTACTCATGGAATATCTCTTTCAGTAAATTTGAATGAAGTAAACAGATTAACTGGCTAACAATTCAACGTCCAGCTATTTATTATAACAATATAAATTTTTGTATATTTTTGTCGATTGAAGGAGGGTTAGCCACCATGATGACATTAAGACAAGTAAAACACTGTGGTAAGGCTGACTATGGTTGGTTACAAGCGCGTTACGCGTTTTCCTTCGGCCATTACTTTGATCCTGATTTTATGGGATTTAAGACATTAAGAGTACTTAATCAGGAAGTTATCGCACCTGAGAGTGCTTTTCAGCCTAAAACCTACCCACATGTGGATATTCTTAATTTTGTATTACAAGGCAGTGCAGAGTATCGCGATAGTTTAGGAAATAAAATTGAAGTCAGTGAAGGTGAATGTATCCGCTTCTCACCACGCCCTGATTTAAGTTATAGCGAACACAATATGTGTTCACATAAACCCTTAACACGCCTACAGTTGTGGTTAAATGCTTGCCCGCAACAAGAGTATTATCCGACTCAAAAGATCAGTTTACCAACAGAAAGTAACATGTTAGTCGCCTCACCCGATGGGGTAAATGGCAGTATTCAATTACGTCAACAAATTTGGGTTACACAGCTTAATGTCACGTCAGATAATCCACAACACATTCAGTTGAGGGGAAAAAATGCTTATCTCCAATCTATTCACGGTGGAGCTCGCCTACAAGGTAGTAGTGGTAACACAATAGAAATGAGTTGCAATGATGGCGTTTTCATTCAGGACGAAAATACGTTAACACTCTCATCAGCAAAATCAATGCGCGCTTTACTTATTGATATTGGTGAATAACCTTTGAAGGGCCAACTTTCTTTTTTGGCCCCTCAAAAAATGCCTTCCTCCTAAAAATCCTCTTTTTTTGCGAAGATATTCTCAAATTTATGATCTTCCATACTCCGCATGTTGATAGCCTTATGATAGAGTCCAAGCAATAGTCAGCCAAAATAGAGTGGGTATTTTGGTTATTAAGCTTATTATTTTAGGTCTAGAAGGTATTTTTGTGGCTTTATTCACTCAACAGCGACTTAATCAAATTTTTGCAAGTATACTCGAAGAGGTTGTCCCTCAAGATGAGCTCGCAAAGCGTTTTTCTGTTTCAACACGGACGATACGCTCTGATATCAATGAAATAAATGAGCTAATACAAAACTACAGTGCCCATATTCTCTATGAGCGAGGCCGTGGCTATCGCTTAAAAATCGATGATGAAGGGCTTTTTGCTAAATTGACCCAACAAACTCAAGTCGAAAATAGTATCCCTCGGACAAGTAAAGAGCGTGTCGATGCCTTACTGCTAAAACTATTAATGCTATCTTTGCCAGTAAAATTGGATGATATTGCCGAAGAGTGGTTTATTAGCCGTGGAACCCTGCAACAAGACATGAGCATTGTCAGAGAACATTTGCAGAAATATCAGATCTTATTAGAAAGCATTCCCCATCAAGGAATCCGTTTAAACGGAAGCGAATGGGCTATTCGGGCCTGTATGACAGAAACCCTTTGGCGACGTTTTTCATTGCAAATCAATCAGGACTTATCCATTTTTCAGCCTGAGTGTTTAGATAACCTCGATTTAACCTATATCGATAAGGTTCTTCATAACAGCATGAACCGTTTCGATGTTCGCTTAAGTAATGAGGGGCACTTATATTTGGTTTTCAACTGTGCTGTGACGATCTTACGTATTACTCGTGGTCATGAATTAACATCTACGGTGAAAAACCATGATAGTGAAGAGACGCTACGTAAAGCCTGTGAAGAAGTCTCTAAAGGATTGATCTATTTTCTTGGAAACGACTTATCCAGTGCAGAGCTGAGTTACCTACATGATCAAATCATCGCCCAGCGGATCAGTCATCAAGATGCCGCTCAGCAAAAAAGTGCTAATCACAATGAATTGGTTGAATATATTCTTAATTATATTAACGAATTGTATAACTATGACCTACGCAGTGATGAAAAGCTGAAAAAGGATCTCAATACTCACATCGCTGCATTAATGACACGGCTTCAATATCACATTATTACCCCTAATCCATTATTAAGTGATATAAAACAATATTATCCCTTTGCATATGATGTCACTCTCAGCGCACTCACCAGTGCCAGTAAGCAATTACTACCTTACCCCATCAATGAAGATGAACTTGGCTACCTTGCGGTGCATATCGGCGTCAGTCTAGAAAGGAATTATGGTGCAGGGTCAATTCGTCAAACAGAAGTGCTTGTCGTCACCGATGCTGGAAATTCAACATTTCGAGTTGTTGAATCAAAGATCATGCGTGAATTTCCACAACTCAAATTTAGCCGAGGACTAACACTGCAAGAATATGAGTCGTTAGATGAGGTCGAGGAAGACTTTGTGATCACCACAGTGCGTATTTCGGAAAAGAATAAGCCTGTCATAAAAATAGCCCCTTTCCCGACGCCTTATCAATTAGAACAAGTCGGTAAATTGGCAATGATGGATCAAACTCGTCCTTATATTATTGAACGCTTCTTTGATGAACGTTACTTTATGGTGATTAATGACAAGATCAGCCAAGAAACTTTATTCCAAACCGTTTGCCATAAATTACAACAAGATGGCTATGTCACTGCTGATTTCTATCCCTCATTACAAGAACGTGAATCGATTGTTTCTACTTTGCTTGGTGAAGGAATTGCATTACCCCACTCTTTAGGTTTACTGGCAAATAAAACGGTGGTTGTCACCATTGTCGCCCCCAAAGGTATTGAATGGAATAGAGAGACGAAAGAAAACGCGTATGTGATTTTCCTGCTGGCAATCAGTAAAGCTGACTATGGAGAAGCCATGGCGATCTACGACCTGTTTGTCACGTTTGTGAAAGAAAAAACCACCCGTAGACTTATCACTGTTAAGAATTTCAATGAGTTCCAAGTCATTGCTAAGGACAGCCTAGCGCGAATATAGGGGTTATATCAATTTAGAATGAAAGCACTGCCTATTTCTTTGGATATCCAGAGATAGGCAATGGTGCATTATAGCTAAATAAATTAATCAACAACACAACATTTAAAAACACGACACTCTTCATTAAATAAATATATTTTTATTTTTCATTGAAACTAAAGTTTTCAATAAAAATTTATTAATTAATTTTTATTTATACAAAAGATTTCATATCTTTTTTCCTTATTATTGATTTAAAACAAACTCACTCAATAGAGTGAGTATGATAATCATTTTTTACAATGAAACATCTCACTCATGAGAAACAAACTGATTATAAAAACAACAATCAAATAAATAATGTGAAAAATAAGGTTACTATAAGTATAATTCATTAATAGTCTCTAAAATAATTTTATACATTAGATACAAGTTAATACTTTTGATTATAAACCTCTAACTGACTCATTGTATGTTTCTTATTATGAAAAAGTGAATAAAGTAGTGAAGTACAAATAAGACTAATTAACCATGAAAGATCAACACCTGGAATCAATTCTGCATACGGACCTATGAAAAAAGTATTTTTAATAAATGGTATCTGAACTAGTATTCCAATAAAATATACTGATAGGGAATTTACATTAAATAAACCATACACACCGCCTTTCTCATCAAAAATAGCATTAATATTATAAATTTTCTTTTTAATTAAATAAAAATCTAAAAGATTAATAATTGCCCAAGGAATTAACACAGAACTAAGTGCAAATATCATATTTAAGAAGAACGAAACAAAACTTGCAGATGAAGCCAATGCGATAAGCGTTGCCCCCAACAAAACAATAGTAGAATAAATAACCCTTACACTTGTTGATGTTTTCCAATGAGGTATAAACGTTTGAATCGCAGTAATAATAGAAAGAACTGCACCATATAAATTCATAGCGTTATGGCAGATAATATTAATTAAAAAAAGTATCATTAATATTGGACCTAAAAAGCCAGTAACTAATTTTACCGCTTCCATAGATTCTTGAACATGCGGTGCACTATTTACAGCAAAAACGCCAAACAAAAATGCTAAAATAGTTCCCCCACATGCCCCAAAATAGGTATACCAAAAAGGTTTAGCTATCCCAACATCTTTCGGTAAGTATCTTGAGTAATCAGAAGTATACGGAGAAAAACTTATTTGCCAGACGGCACTAATACTAAAAACAGCAAACCATCCTACAAGACTAAATGAACCTTTATACCAAAAGTCACTAGGCAAAGGTTGAGAAAGCATATAAATAAAGCCTGATAATAGTGCTCCCCCCATCACCCACGAACCAATTTTATTGATTTTATGGATAAAATTATAACCTACAACACCAATAAATGTTGCACTGATTGCACCGATAATAGTTGCAAAATGGATTTCTATTTTGGGTGCTACAATATGCAATGCCTTTCCAGATAAAATAATATTTGAAATAAAAAAACCTAAGTAAATGACCGCGGTAAATATAATAACTAATAGTGAACCATATCGGCCAAATTGAGCTCGACTTTGAACCATTTGGGGAATACCAACCTGTGGCCCTTGTGCAGAGGTTAGCGCAAGAAATAAGCCACCAAATAAATGTCCACATATAATCGCTATAATTGCACTAATAATATTGAGATTGTAGACTTGTGTTGACGTTGCCCCTACAAATATTGCCAACGGTGCAATGTTTGTACAAAACCAAAGGGTAAATAAATCTCTAGGCTTACCGTGTCTTTCATTTTCTGGAACATAATCGATAGATTTACTTTCAATTAATTCTGTTTTGTTTGCAGAAGAAGTCATAATATCCTCCGATATTATTATTTTTTATTATATTTTGTAGAGTAAATTTCTTATTTAACTTTCAGAATAATATTCATCTATAGCCTGTGTCGCAATTCTAAAACTATCAACTGCTGTTGGCACCCCACAATAAATAGCAACCTGCAACAATACTTCACTAATTTGCTCTGGCGTTAAACCATTTCGTAGAGCGCCTTTTACATGTAACTTAAGTTCATGTGGACGATTTAAGGCCGATATCATGGCAAGATTAATCATACTTCGCTCTTTTTTTTCTAAACCATTACGCCCCCATACTGCCCCCCAACAATATTCAGTCACTAACTCTTGAAGAGGTTTATTAAACTCGGTAGCATTATTAATTGATTGTAAAACATATTCACTACCTAAAACATCTTTCCTTATTTTTAAACCTTTTTCATATAACGATTGATGACTATTTTTCACAATTAATCTCCAAAAAGCGTATATTTAATTTCTAAATATTCATTAATTCCATGATGAGAGCCTTCCCGTCCAAAACCAGATTGTTTAATTCCACCAAAAGGTACTATTTCATTAGAAATATGTGTTGAATTAATACCAACCATACCGTATTCAAGTTCCTCTTGCATTTTCCATGCAGTAGCTAAACTCTGAGTAAAACAGTATGCAGCAAGGCCATACTCTGTTTTATTTGCTAAATTAATTGCTTCTTCTTCGGTGCTAAAAGGATAAATAACAGCTAATGGACCAAACGTTTCCTCACTAAATGCCAACATATCTGAGTGACCATTAGTTATTAACGTTGGTTGGAAAAACAATGTTTCTTGTTGGAAATAATCTCCACCACATAATAATTCTCCCCCTTTTTCTATTGCATCTAAAATATGCTCCTTTATCTTTTCAACTGCCTGTTGATTAATAAGTGGTCCCATATCAGAACTTGTTATTATTCCATTACCAACCTTTAATGCTTGCATTTTATTTTTTAATAAATTAGTAAATTTATCATGTACAGATTCATGCACTAAAAATCTATTAATACAAACACATGTTTGGCCTGAGTTTCTAAACTTTCCATACATTGCAGCATCAACAGCTTTTGTAATATCAGCATCAGAAAAAACAATAAAAGGTGCATTTCCACCAAGCTCAAGGGAAAGTCGCTTTACATTTTGTGCAGCCTGAGCCATCAATAATTTCCCAACAGGAGTTGAACCAGTGAAACTGAGTTTTCTGACAACTTCGCTTTGCATCAATGTACTGCCAATATCAATTGCATCACCAGGAACAATATTTAAGCATCCTGCTGGTAACCCTGCCTGTGCAGCTAATTCTGCTAAAGCCAACGCAGTAAAAGGTGTTTCAGGTGACGGTTTAACAATACAAGTACAACCCGCCGCTAAAGCTGGCGCAACTTTACGCGTGATCATTGCCGCCGGAAAATTCCATGGTGTAATCGCAGCAACAACCCCTATAGGGTGTTTAGAAACAATAACTTTTTGACTCGTTGATTCACCTGGGAGTACTTCCCCATTAATACGCAATACCTCTTCAGCAAACCAACGTACATAATTTGCTGCATAAATAATTTCACCACGCGCCTCTGATAAAACTTTTCCTTGTTCTTGAGTTAAGATATCAGCTAATTCATTTTGATATTTGATAATTAACTGATACCAAAGGTGTAATATATTTGCACGCCGACGGGCTGGCACTTTTTTCCAGTCAACTAATGCCAGCTGTGCCCCATCTATAGCTATTTGAGTTTCCTGAGCGCCTAAGCTAGCAACTTCCCCAAGCAACATTTTTGTTGCAGGGTTATAAATAGGGGTGGTAGCTCCATTAATGGAATCGATCCATTCTCCATTGACCCATCCCTTCTCGCGTAAAAGTACGTTTTTCATAACTATTATCTCATTATAAATGGGTCATCAATTGCTTCATCACTCGTCCGTAACCAGACCGTTTTTGTAGTGGTATATTGCATTGCAGCATCCAAACCTCCTTCTCTACCATGGCCAGATAGCTTATAACCACCAAAAGGCGCCAAAGGAGAGACTGCTCGATAGGTATTCAGCCATACAATCCCTGTACGTAATTGCTTTGTCAGGCGGTGTGCACGAGTAAGATTTTTAGTAAAAATGCCGGCAGCAAGACCATAGTCAGAATCATTCGCCAATGCGAGTGCTTCGGCTTCACTATCAAAGCTTTGAACAGAAAGTACGGGGCCAAATAATTCAAGTTTTACACAATCTGCTTTTGGTACTTTTGTGCAATCAAGAATTGTGGGGGGATAGTAATAACCCTTTTCTGTTACATCATAATGTCCCGTAATTAATGCAGCGCCTTGTTTTATAGAGTTATCAACAACTTGTTTTATTTTTTCTATCTGCTTTAAAGTACAGAGTGGCCCAAACTGGGTACTATGTTGTTTAGGATCACCAATAACGATAGCTTGAGCTTTCTCTTTTAGTTTATTTAAAAATTCATCTTTAATAGATTGAGAAACTAATAGGCGTGAACCAGCAACACAACTTTGACCAGATGCTGCAAATATTGCAGCAACTTGCGCATTTGCTGCACTCTCTAGGTCTGCATCATCAAAAACAATAAAAGGGGATTTACCACCTAATTCAAGAGATTGGCTTGCAAGGTTTTCAGCGCTATTACGAACAATATACTTTGCCGTCTCAACACCACCTGTGAATGCAATATGATTCACTTTCGGGTGTTGAGTCAGTATCTCCCCACATTCCGATGAAAAACCTGTAATAATATTACAAACCCCAGCTGGAAATCCTGCTTGATGGATCAAGCTTGCTAATGCAAGTAACGGTGTAGGGGCGTATTCAGAAGCTTTAATTACCAAGGTACAGCCAGCCGCTATTGCTGGGCCAATTTTGACTGCTGATAAAAATAATTGGCTATTCCATGGAATAATAGCCGCGACAACACCGATTGGCTCACGTCGGATCCACGTTTCCATATCAGGCTTATCAATAGACAAATAAGCACCTTCCATCTTATCTGCCAAACCAGCATAATAACGATAATATTCAGCCACATAAGAAATTTGAGCTTGTGTTTCCCGAATAATTTTTCCGGTATCTTGTGTTTCTAATCTTGCAAGTTCAGCTGCATGTTGTTCGATCAAATCGGCTAAACGTAAGAGTAATTTTCCTCTTTGGCTCGCTGTGTAAGCTTTCCAAATTGGGGAATGAAAGGCCTCATAAGCTGACTCGACGGCACGTTCTGTTTCATCACGTCCTGCCTCTGCAACTTGTGCCCACGGTTTTTCATTTGCAGGGTTGATACTTTCGAACTGTCTCACCCCTGGTTCAAATTGCCCATTAATATATAATTGAAACTTTTCCATTTTCCCCTCACTATTATGCAAATGCAGGCATGACTTGAGTAATAAAACGCTCTAATGACGCTTTTTTGCGTTCAAATGGCATACCACTGTCGATCCAAAGGGAAAACTCGTCATATCCCATTCGTTCATATTTTTTTAATTTCTCAATGACTTCATTCGCTGGGCCTATAGCAAGGTTTTTTCTCATGATTTCAGGTGTATAGTATGAATTCCGCTCAATTTCCTCTTCAGTTAATGGTTCAATTAAACCTTGTTTTATTGGCCTTTCATTTTTAAACCAAGCTCCGAAATACTGATAAAAACGATTTAGTTCAATGGCTGCTAATTGAGCATCCTCTTCATTATCAGCAACATAACCATGTTGTAACATCATGATCTTTAATGGTACTTTAGGTGGAAATTTTTCCTTCGCTTCTTTAAAGCATGTCACTAATCGTGCGATTTCCTCTTCACCTTGATGCAATGGTGTAACCTGCACATTACATTCATTTTTCACTGCAAATTCATGGCTGTTAGGATCACGTGCTGCTACCCAAATCGGGGGATGAGGTCTTTGCTTTGGCAAGGGAGCGGATGTTGTTGAAGGAAAAGACCAAAACTCACCTTTATGTTCATAGTCTCCTTCCCATAGCGCTTTTACGGCTGGAATTAATTCACGCATGCGTTGCCCTGCTTCCCAAGGCGTTAAGCCTGGTGATAATCTTTCATATTCAAATGAATATGCTCCTCTAGCAATTCCCAGATCAAGACGACCATCCGTAATTAAGTCCGTCATAGCAGCTTCACCAGCTAAGCGGATGGGGTGGTTAAAAGGCGCTACAATAGTTCCCGTTCCTAATCGAACATTTTTAGTTTGTCTTGCGATATCAACAAGATTAATAAATGGATTAGGAGCAATAGTAAAATTCATACCATGATGCTCTCCTGTCCAAATAGCGTGCATCCCTCCTTGATCTGCTATCTTGCACAGTTCAATCATTTCTTGATACAGTTTCTCTTGTGATTCCTCAGGTGAAATTCTTTCCATATGGATAAAAAGTGAAAATTGCATACTATGATCCTTTATTTAAATTTAAGCTATTAACTGTTTTACTTGTCCATTATTCTCATCACCGTAATACACACTATAATTTCCGGCTGTGGCTTCCTGAGTAAAACGTTTAATCAGCGAATTTACGGCATAATCATCAAGTTTAATTTTTGATAGTTCATCGATATTAATAAATTGACCATTTTTCAGTATTGAAGATGTATCAGTCGCAACTGCACATAAAAAAACAATATGTTGTTTTTTATTTTTTCTATCTTCGTAAACGGAATAAATAAACCCTGGGCTGGCTTGAATACCTATTTTATTAAACAAATATTCTAATGTTTCATGAACTCCTTTTTCACTAATAACGCTAGAAGGTAGACAATAATTATTCAAACTGTCTCTAAACATAATGACTTTATTTTCAGATTCTATAAGTGCACTAATGATTAATTCTGGATTTTGAATAACTGATTGCGCACTCTCATAAGGAGTAAAATAAGCACCTCGGTAAAAACCAAGCCCTGCTGTACCTTCCGAATGAAAATCGACTACTTTTCCAATAAGAATGGCGTGATCTCCAGCATCAATGACTTGATATAGGCTGCAATCGAACCAAGCGGAACTTTCACTGATAATTGGACTATCTGATGTCGCAGTAAACCAATTGACATGTGAAAAACGATCTTCAATTTTCTGTGCAAAAATATTGGATATGTCTTTTTGTTTCTCAGAAAGTATATTTACAGCAAAATGCTCACAACGTGTAAAATTATCAAAATTTGCAGAACGTTTATCGATACTAATAAGTAACAAAGCAGGATCTAATGACACTGATGAGAATGAATTCGCAGTAAATCCTATAGGTTCATTATTTGAGTCTCTGCTAGTTACTACTGTTACTCCCGTTAAAAAAGAGCCAAATGCATCTCTCAATTGTCGGCGATCTTGTATTTCCATACAATTACCCTCACATCATGTAGTTTTCTGAATTACATATATTTTCAACAAATTCTTTTATTTCATAAGAAACTAGCCGAGATGCAGTGAGTGTTAGCATATGCCTTTCACCTGGAATAATAATTGCCCTTCCTTTTTGGCTATTCTCTGCCATTTTTATTGCCATACTTGGGCTAGAATTATTGTCATTTTCCCCTGTAATAACTAAAAGGGGGCAACTTATCTCATGCCAGTTTTTTGCGTAAATATCATCACCATTAGCAAAGGCATAATAAGCTTTAGCATAACCATCAAGATTAACCTGATTCAGCCAATTCATAACTTTTCGCCTAATTTGTTGCTGTTCTTTTGAGCCATCAAACCAACGCTGCAATGGCGCATCTATCTGAGCTTGGCCAGAGGCAAGTTCTATTGCTCTTTGTCTAACTGCAATTTTTGCCTGTTCATCACGGCGATATACACTACTGATAATGACGGCACCTTTGATTAATTGCGGATATTCAATACACACTCCCCCAGTAATTAAGCCTCCCATAGAGTGGCCAACTAATATGACATCTGCTAAACCAAGAGATTGTAAGAATGCCCCCATCCAAGAAACATAATTTTGTAGTTCTGGCCGATATACAAAACCCGAACTATAACCATGACCCGGCATATCCACCGCAATCACTTGATAAAAAGCTGACAAAGACTCAATTTGTTCTTCCCATGTTTCAGCACACATACCGACACCATGGATTAAAACAAGAGGCCTACCTTGGCCTTCTTCTAAGTAGCTAACTTCCATATTTAAATTAGATAGCTGCTGGGTTCTTCTGATCATGACCTAACTCTTTTAAATCTTGATAACGATCGCCAATCCTGTGGTGAGGGCGACCACCTAATGCAGCACCTAACGCAATGACAATTTCATCTTCAAACGGAGCATCAGAAATATTGAATTGGAAAGTTAAATAATGAGCTCGGCTCCCTTCATCGTTTTTACCCATCATAGGAATTAAAATCGGTGAATTAGCAGGTCCTCGAGTGTTATTGAATGCTAAATAAGATTTTCCACCTACTGCATTACGATAATGGTTACCAAAATGTAACGTATGAATCAAAGCCGATGCATGCTCAAGCTCACCTTTTAATCCAACAACTGCACATTTACCAAAAGCTTCAATACACTCACCACCACCAGCTTCTTCAATAATCATGTTCGTTAGCACTTTTCCTAATACAGGTGCTATCTCTCTAATTTTTAAGGATAAATCATCAACATATCCTTCCCCTACCCATGGATTTTTTATTACTGCTGCCGCAGCAATCATGATAAGCGGCTTATCTGCTTCTTTATGACCATCAATATAAATCGTTTCGGTGCTCAAAATTGTCTTACGGATTATTGGATGCATAACGACCTCTTGTTAATTAATTGTCAAGCCTATATTGTATTATTGTAAGTTGGCATACCAACATACAAGATGTCAAACTTTTACTATTAAAACTTTTTTGTTGTATAGTAGAGATCAAATATTTGATGATTAAATGGGTAAAAATGGACAGTTCACATTCATTAAAAATTAATAATGTTCCGTTAACACTGCGGGAGATCGCTCTTGAAAAAATTCGTCAAGCTATTATTTCTGGCTACTTTAAAGCTGGTGATAGGCTAGTAGAACGAAGTTTATGTGAAGAGCTTGGAGTTAGTCGTAGTATTGTCAGAGAAGTTTTAAGGTATCTTGAATCTGAAGGATTAATTGAGATATTAGCCAAAAAAGGGCCTATTGTTGCCATGTTAAATTGGCAGCAAGCTGAACAAATATATAATATCCGTATCTTACTAGAGCAAGAAGCGGCTAAAGCCTGTGCCGAAAAAGCGACCGCTCAGGATAAAAAAATACTTTTAGATAAACTGCAAAAAATTGATGATGCTTCATTAAGTCAGGATGATTTTAAATCAATCACTGCCTCAACTGAATTCTATGAAACGTTATTTTCTATCGCTACACACTCTATTGCTTGGGAAATTGTTCAGCGCCTAAATAGCAGAATTAGCCGACTAAGAGCTATGACATTAAAAACAAAAGATCGAAAAATAACAGGATTCGAAAGAATGAAACGAATCTACTCTGCCATTGAGAAAAATGATGGTGAAGCCGCTAAAACTGCGGTGGTTGAACACTTAACTGAAGCATCGATTATTGCTAAATCTATATTAGAAAAACAGGAAAAATAATATGCCCGCATACTGGATTGCACATGTTACCGTTTTTGATACTCAAAAATATCCTCAATATATGCAGCTTGCTGCGACAGCCTTACAGAAATATCAAGGCAAATTTCTTGCAAGAGGAGAAAATGCCATAACATTAGAGGGAAAAACTTATGAGAAACATGTTGTTATAGAATTTAAAGACTATGAAACCGCACTCTCATGTTACCATTCTATTGAGTACCAGAATGCATATAAGCAGCGCAAAGATATCGCCGATGTAATGGTTATTATCGTTAACAGCCTAACAAGCTAATACCTTTTCTTTAAAATTATTAGGACCTTAAAGAAAAATCAGTAAAATTAATAAATTAACTAATAAACAATGATATTTATTGATGTCTTGACCGCTATTATGTCAGCTCTATCAGCTCGCCCGTTCTGATATATTCAAAGAATATGGCAAATCATCAATAAAAAATCACTCTTAGAATAATTTATTATTTTAAGATAAGCTGCTAAGCGCAATATCATCGTAACTATGCTGAGATGATATTGCAGATAAAAATCATTATTGGATTTAACTGTTATTTATTCTAAATTTGAAACAAAATCATACGACATTTTTATGTGAGGAATTAATACTATCGCTATAGATTGTACCCCTCTTTATAGTTGTACAGGACTCAATAAAAGATGATAATCCAATCACCCATGTTTTTCTTATCAAACTTATTTAGACAAATACTAGGAAAAGTTACAGGTAGTCATCTAATGGTTTGATGCACTAGATCATTCCCTTTACCAAAAGGTGTACTTTTTATCTTCTATATCCTAACTGTTATATTTTTTTGTATCACCATATTCAGTAACTAGACCAAGAATTTTGACTTGAGACGCTAGTATATTGCGGTTTACTTTGTCATTTAACACCTTAACAATCAGGTTATATTTCATCATTAAGATGCACTTCTCAATGAAAGCGACGTATAGTTTGCTTCCACTTATTATTGGAAAAATCGCTATTCCGGCATTTTGCGTGATCATGACCGCAAATCCATCATTTTATTTATCACCAAAATCGCCTTTTTGTTGTGCCATATTCGTAAGTGGAAATGCAAAATGACCTTTAGCGCCTATTTCCACTTTTTCATTTCCACTTCTTTTTTAATCACAATGCCTGTTTTCCATCACTAGCAGAAAATCATTAATAGGTTGAATTTTAATACATTAATGTAGCTCCCTACTTAAGACTACTTATTTTCAATAATCGAAAAAAGTCTAAATTTCCATTTAATTTCCGATTAGCTCGGATTTCATACACAAAAGCACGTTATATCCTTCCAATTAATTTCCACTTACAAGTGGAAATTCAATGTCTGCACAAGTTCTCTTGAAGCGACTAAGGTATTTATCATAAAGGAACAAAGCAGTTTAATTGCATTATTACCTTGGATTTTAAACAGTTATGAGTGAATCAGTTGTCGTTTTTAAGATGTCGGAAAATAACCTCGATATCGATGAGGTAACACAAGAACTGCTGGCCGTCATTAGTGGCTGGCTTAAACAGGAAAATTGCTACACCACGGATGTACAACAACAGATGTTGGAGTCTCATCTTAGAGCCATGGTGGTTAGAGCTAAAACGGGTGAAGCCTTACCTGAAGTCGATATCAGCCTATTTGATGAGATTTCAGAACACTCGATTGCTTTATCGCAACGTGTTGTCGATACCCTACCAGGGCTCGCGCCAGAAGAGACATTTTTACTCTCTGTTCACTTTGAAGTTATCCGTTCGAATGATTAATTTTTGAGGAATATCACTATGAAACAAGTTGTTGTTGCTATCGGAGACCGTTTAGGAAAAGGCCAAAAAGTGGCAGTAGGAGTTGAAAGTGCAGGCGGTAAAGCCATTGTTGTCCCGGGTGTAGCGGCAGATATGAAGCTCGGTGATGTTATGAATGCTGAACACGCTGATTTAGGTATCTCCTTTTGTGGAAGTGGTGGTGCAGGTGCTATCACAGCACAAACTAAATACGGCTATAAGGCGCGTTATGGCATGCGCTCGATTGAGGAAGGTGAAACCGCGATTGCTGAGGGTTGCACTGTTTTAGGCTTTGGCTTTATGGATAAAGAAGAATTAGGCGAGCGCTTAGTTAAAGCTTACCTCAAAAAATACGGCGACGCGTAATGAAGAAATCTATCGAAACGGTTGTGCGAGTCTCTGGGCAAGGTGACAGCAAACAAAAAGCCATTGCTGATGCACTGAACTCGATTCAACGCACGGTACTAAAAGAGAGCAATGACATTATCCTGCGAATCGAACCTAAGGATGTTGCCGTTGTGAGTGCATATTCGCACTCGCGGACAGAAAAGTTTCTTTTCGTTTTTCTGCCGCGCAAACGTGAACATTTCCGTGTGGTGCTCGACGTTTCGCTAGATGTCACCCTACTTTCTGTCAACGAAATACCATTTACAGAACAATAAAAACAATTCAGGTCTGGAGGCATTTCCATGAGTGAAACTGCATCTTTCTTAGAAATACTGGGTATGTCCCTCATTATAGGCGGCCTATGTGGCTTTGGCCTTGGTGCAGGTGCTGCCCGCATGTTCCACGCTCCTACAGTCCAAGGGATGGGGGCATTCCGTACACTCGGCGAACTGAATGCATGTGAAGGCGATCCTGCTTCTCACTTCTCGTTCGGTTTAGGCTTCTTCTTTAACGCATGGGCATCCTCGGTTGCCGCCGGTGCATTCACACAAGACGTTGACCACCGCATCATTCCTAACTGGGGTGCGGCTGCATTGCTCTCTAAAAACCGTAATGTCGCTGAAACACTGCATAACCCGAAAAAAATGGCTCTAGCTTGTACCATTATCGGTGCATTGGTTGTTGCCTTCTTAAATACAACAGCGTCCGCTGTTCCTGCTGCGTTACAAACGACAGCAATCAACGTATTAGTGCCTGCTGCAAACCTACTGGTAAATACCGTAATGCCAGTTATTTTCTGGTTAGCCGCGATGGATGCAGGTCGACGCTCAGGTTTTTGGGCTACCCTTTTCGGTGGCTGTGCACAACTCATTATGGGAAATGCTATCCCTGGCTTGGTTCTGGGTATCCTGATCGGTAAAGGTGTTGATGATAACGGCTGGAACCGTGTCACACGTACGATGATGATCACCGTTGTCTTACTGTTTGTTTTAAGTGGCTTCTTCCGTGAGTTTGACCTGAAGATGATCACCTCTTTCAACTTAGATAAACCTCTGTGGCTTGAATACATCCATGGATTACTGAGCGGGAAATAATTATGACAACTGAAATTAACAAACAAGATTTTTGGTACGCTGAGTGGTCGTTCCCTATTTTTGTCGGGCTATTATCAGCAGGCATTTTTGCAGGGACTCACATGTATGTTGTTTACGGATTCGGCGCATTTAACGAAGTTGCTTTCGTCGCAATGTTAAAAGCAGGCTTAGATACAGGCGTTTATGGCGCTGTTGCGGCATTTGGTGCGAGCTTCCTGTTCGCACGGATCATCGAAGGCTCCCTAGTCGGTATTTTGGATATCGGTGGTGCATTACAAACAGGTATTGGCCTTGGCGTCCCAGCGCTATTTCTTGCGGCGGGTTGGGATATTTTGGTTACCAATTTCTGGATCTCCCTGATTACTGGTTTGTTACTCGGCGTGTTAATTGGCTTGATCATTGTATTTGCGCGTAAATTTACCATCGCACAAGCCAACTCGACATTCGGTGCTGACATAATGATGGGAGCAGGTAATACGTCCGGTCGTTTCTTAGGTCCTTTAATTATTTTGGCTGCGATGGCTGCCTCCATTCCGATTGGTATTGGTTCGCTGATTGGTTCACTCATCTTCTATGTATGGCAGAAACCTGTCGCAGGTGGTGCAATTTTAGGCGCGATGTTATTTGGTTATTTCTTCCCTCTCGCCGCCTAATGACTAAATAGCAAAGAAGGTAATTATGTATTCTTTAATCATCAAACAGGGTAAACATATCGATGGAACATTAATCGATATTCTGATTAAAAATGGAAAGATCGAAGCTGCGGGCCCGGCGTTGGCCTGCAACCAACAAGCTGAAAAATGGATTGATCTAAAAGGAAAAACCTATGTCAGCGCAGGGTGGATTGATTCGCACGCTCACTGTTTTGTGGAGTCACCTATTTACTTCGATGACCCCGATTTAGCAGGTGCTGCTGGTGGGGTTACCTCACTGGTTGATGCAGGCAGTGTCGGTGCTGATGATATTGATAAATTTTATCAGCTAACACAAAAAGCCCAGACTAACGTATTTTCCTTATTAAACATTTCACGTATCGGTATTATCGCGCAAAATGAATTATCTGATATGAATAATATCGACGAAACCTGTTTCCAAGAGGCGATAGAACGCCACGAAGGTTTTGTTGTTGGAATGAAAGCACGCATGAGTAAAAGTGTCGTTGGTGACAACGGTATTGCTCCCCTCCTCAAAGCCAAACAGATGCAGAAAAAGCATCGACTGCCATTAATGGTACACATTGGTAATAACCCACCTAATATTGATGAGATTGCAGATTTATTGACGCGTGGGGATATTATTACTCACTGCTTTAATGGTAAGCCGAATCGCATTCTTGATAATGATGGAAATTTAAAACCGTCGATTGCACGTGCACTTGCGCGCGGTGTGATCTTAGATGTCGGTCATGGCGGTGAAAGCTTTAGCTTTAAAGTCGCAGAACAAGCGATGCGTATTGGTACCTATCCAGACATTATTAGCTCTGATATCTATCATCGAAATCGGGTTAATGGTCCAGTTTATAGCCTTGCTTTTGTGATGACCAAATTCCTGTGTATGGGCTTTAGCGCAGAAAAAATATTGCGCTGTGTGACAGAAAAAGCCGCCGATTTATTAGCTCTACCTGCAAAAGGTTATTTAAAGCCTGGCTTTGATGCCGACATCACACTGTTTGATTTAAAAGAAGAAGCCACTGAACTCACGGATGCTGAAGGCGAACGCCGCATCGGTACTCATCGCTTTGTGCCCATTGCCGCGATTATTGGTGGAAAACATATTATTCATGCAGAAGGCGAATCTGAACATGCAATCGATTTATGAGAAGTATCAACTAAAACACGTGATTAACGCCTCTGGCCGCATGACCATTCTTGGCGTTTCAACCCCAACACCAGAGGTGGTTGAACGTGTCGCTTATGGCCTTAATCACTATTTTGAAATTAAAGATTTAGTGAATAAAACTGGCGATTACATTGCGAAATTACTTGATGTTGAAAGTGCCGTTGTGGTTTCTTGTGCTTCCGCGGGGATCGCACAAGCCGTTGCTGCTGTGATTGTACGTGATGACGATGACTTGCTGCTAAATTTACACTCATCCTCTAAGGCTGTTCCACGTGAAATCGTCTTACCCAAAGGTCATAACGTTAATTTTGGTGCCCCCGTCGATACGATGATCACACTCGGTGGCGGCAAAGTGATTGAAGCGGGTTTTGCTAATGAATGTTCGGCAGCTCAACTTTCCGCGAAGATCACGCCACAAACAGCAGCTATTCTGTACATCAAATCCCACCACACAGTGCAAAAAAGTATGCTTAGCGTGAGCGAAGCCGCGGCTGTTGCTCGTCAACATCATGTGCCACTGATCGTTGACGCCGCGGCAGAGGAAGATCTGACCAGCTACTATCAATCAGGCGCTGATTTAGTGATTTACAGTGGCGCTAAAGCGATCGAAGGACCAACCAGCGGCCTCGTTGTGGGTAAAAAAACCTATATCGAATGGGTAAAACGCCAAAGCCAAGGTATTGGCCGCGCAATGAAAGTCGGCAAGGAAGGCATTTTAGGATTAACACTGGCGATAGAACAATACTTAACCGCCACAAAAGAAACTGGCGCTGAAATGGTGAATCGCATGAATGGCTTTATTGAAGAGCTCAATGGGATCCCTGCGATTTCGGCTCGCATCGTATGGGATGCTGCCGGACGTGATATCGCCCGCGCTGAAATTAGCTTTGATGAAAAAATGATGGGTAAAACGACCTATCAAATCATGAGCGAATTAAAACAAGGGGATACTGCAATCTACTTTCGCGAATATAAAGCCAATGAAGGTAAGGTAGAAGCGGATATTCGCAGTGTCAGCAATGATCAACTGAATATCATTGCAGAGCGTATCCGTTTGTTAGTTAAAGGAATTTAACATGAAATTATCACCAAATTTTTACCAAAACCGTGTTTGCCTGAATGTCCTCGCTGGCAGCCATCAAAATGCCAAAGATATCTATCAAGCAGCTGAAACCTTTGTCGTTGTTGGTGTACTATCGAAAAATTACCCTGATTTAGATAGCGCGATTGCGGATATGCGTGTTTACGCAAAAGAGACCGATAATGCGCTATCTGTAGGACTTGGGGCAGGTGACCCTAATCAATCCACCATGGTTTCATTAATTTCTCAGGAAATCCAACCACAGCACGTCAACCAAGTGTTCACAGGTGCACCGATTAGCCGTGCACTGCTTGGACAAAATGAAACGTTTGTCAACGCGTTAGTCTCACCGAGTGGTACTGTTGGTATGGTAAAAATCTCTACTGGCCCACTCAGCTCTCAGGCGCCAGAAGGAATCGTTCCTGTTGAAACCGCCATTATGATGCTGAAAGATATGGGGGCAAGCTCTATCAAGTTCTTTAATATGAAAGGATTAACTTATATTGAAGAATATAAAGCGGTTGCTAAAGCCTGTGCTAAGTTTGATTTTTCACTAGAACCAACAGGTGGCATTGATTTGGAGAATTTTCCACAAATCCTGCAAATCGCCCTCGATGCTGGTGTGAAGAAAATTATTCCGCACATTTACAGTTCAATCATTGATAAAGAAAGCGGCGACACCCGTCCAGACGATGTGCGTAAGTTGCTAGAAATGGTTAAACAAGCCGTTAAGTAACCATTTAAAAAACCGTCAGCAGTGATTCTTTTTTAATAAGTTTGAATAGCACTGACGTTTTTTCTCAGTAACTCACGTTATGGTAAGGCAGCAACTGGATCACTGGAATTTTTGCTCAGTCATTCCAGTTGTGGCAAGGCGGCAAAACGAAGATATCCCTAGGTGCATACAAAGGTATGTCACTAGGGCCAACGCAGCCACGGTTTGAAGTATGATGAAAAAATTGGAGTTGGCCGATAAGCCGGGTTCTGTCTTGGACAACCATTCATCTAGGCCAGCACTTGCGCACTGGCTCCAGCAACCTACCCGAGTTCAATGCGGGCCGCACCATATGAACCCCTATTTGGTCTTGCTCCGGGTGGAGTTTACCGTGCCACGAACTGTTGCCAGTCGCGCGGTGCGCTCTTACCGCACCCTTTCACCCTTACCTGTGCCTGTAAACAGGCCATCGGCGGTTTGCTCTCTGTTGCACTAGTCGTAGGCTTGCGCCTCCCAGACGTTATCTGGCACCCTGCCCTATGGAGCCCGGACTTTCCTCCCCTCTACCCGTCTCCCGAAGGACAACGATAGAGCAGCGGTTGTCTGGCCAACTCCGCTGCGGATTATAGGCACTTTGCCTAGCCTTGTATAGGGGTTTATGCAGTTATCAATCGTTATTAGGTTGTTCAAGCATCAATTTATAAAGGCGATTTTTCTTTAAGCCATAAATTTCAGCAGTAATCGCTGCCGCTTTTTTAGGGGGGAGCTCCTGCTGTAGCAGATTCAACGTACGGATAACATCAGGTGAAATGTCATCGTCATCCGGATTTGCTTTATAGCCTTCGACTATCAGCACCATCTCACCACGATGACGATTTTCATCCTCTTTTACCCAAGCGAATAGCTCCCCGACAGGCCGTCCTTCAATTGACTCCCAAGTCTTTGTGATTTCACGAGCAAGCACCACATGACGCTCGGGTCCCCAAACTTCAATCATGTCTGCTAAACTATCGAGTAAGCGATGTGTTGACTCATAAAAAATTAATGTACGCGTTTCTCGTTCAAGTGCTTTAAGGACATCTTTTCTGCCTTTACTTTTGGCGGGTAGAAATCCCTCATAGCAAAAACGGTCAGAAGGCAAACCCGCGGCACTAAGCGCCGTGATTGCAGCGCATGCACCGGGTAATGGCACAACACGGATCCCCGCTTCACGGCAACGAGTGACTAAATGATAGCCAGGATCGTTAATTAAAGGTGTACCTGCATCGGAAACTAATGCGATACTATCGCCCTGTTGAAGTCTGCTAATTAATTGATCTGCCTTCTGCTGTTCATTATGATCATGCAAGGCGAACATGCGTGCATTAATGGCAAAATTCTGTAACAGTATTCCTGAATGCCGTGTGTCTTCTGCAGCGACAAGGTCAACATGTTTAAGAACATCCAACGCACGTTGCGTGATATCGCCCATATTACCGATAGGGGTGGGCACGATATACAGCGTGGATGCCATAACCACTGCTTGATTAGGTTGATTCATTGTTTCATCCGAATAGCCGGTTTAAAATTAAGCAACTGAAAATACACCACTGGATACAGTATGCGTCCTTCAATTTTTTTGCATGTAAAAAAAGGGTTAATCTGCACAGCAATGCTATCAGCTTTAATGCTGTCAGGCTGTCAGCTTACAGGGGATAACAAAGCACCTATTACCCCAACGACACCGGAACAAATCAGTTCCGAAATAAATCGGTATCAGTCTATCATTGATTCCGCGCAAGGTAAGCCTTCTAGCGATGTTCTGCGTGCTTATATTGGTCAAGAAGCCTTATTGACCGAACAAACAGCCCGCCAAGCCAATATCGATAGCACATGGCAAATGTTAACACAAATGACGCCTGAGCAAATTCAAGGCATTGGCGCTGACGAAATCACCTTAGCAGGCTGGGTCGATTTACTCGATATTTATCTCAATAATCGCGATGATGTTGCAACGCTAAAAGCAGGTGTTGATGATTGGAAAATTCGCTATCCAAATCACCCAGCAGCACAAACACCGCCTAGCCAACTGCTACAATCCATGCAGCCACCTGTCGGTAAAAACCCTAAAATAGCCCTTTTTCTGCCAGTGAGTGGTCAAGGAAAAGTTTTCGGTGAAGCTATCATGAAAGGCTTCATGGATGCACAAAAAGGTTTACCACAAGCGCCGGCTGCAACGTCAAATACAGCACCAACGCCTGAGCAAAGTAGTCATAATGATGTATTAGAGCAAATTTACGCTGAGGTGGCCGCGGCAACAGGTAATGATAATGCAACCAATGATGCTGATATCGTTAACCCGTCTTTGAGTATTGCAGCTACACCAACCAATTCCCAAAGTATCAAAGTATTTGATACCAATGGAAAGCAAATCTCTCAGTTGTTGCAACAAGCCCAAAGTGAAGGCTTTACTTTAGTGGTAGGCCCGTTATTGAAACCTGAAGTACAGGCGATTGCACAAGCAGGTTCGCCGTTAAGTGTCCTAACACTGAATGAGTTAGATGCCGATAAATTGCAGCCCCGCCCCAACCTTTGCTATTTTTCACTGTCTCCTGAAGATGAAGCTAAGAATGCCGCGGCACATATCATGGCGGAGGGTAAACGAGCGCCATTAATTTTAGTGCCGAACAATGCCTTCGGTGAACGTATTGCCAAAGCATTTGCTGAAGAGTGGCAATCAAAAGGGGGGTCTACCGTCCTTAAACAATCTTTTGGTTCTGTGGCCTCGCTGAAAGAGTCGATTAACCGAGGCGCGGGGATTCGTATGACCGGTACACCTGTCGTCGTCAATCCCCCAGTTGCAGCAAAATCGATTGATGGGCAAAACTATCCTGAGCTTTCACAACCAGAGCCTCAAATGAGTTCCTCTAATTCTATCGATGCGGTCTATATTGTTGCTACTCGTGATGAGCTAACCTTGATCAAGCCGATGATTGAAATGGCGATTAGTAGCCGTCAACGCCCAGCCCTATATGCAAGTTCACGCAGTAACCAAGCCGGCAATGGCGCTGATTTTCGTTTCGAAATGGAAGGCTTAAAATTCAGTGATATTCCATTATTAGCTGGTGCAAATAACAATTTACGCAAACAGGCCCAACAAAAGATAAATAATGATTATTCGTTGTTGCGCCTCTATGCGTTAGGTATCGATGCTTGGTCGCTAGCGAATAACTACGATCAACTACAACAAAATGCCCAATTCCGTCTACAAGGTGCATCAGGTACTTTGAGTGTGGGAGAAAACTGTGTTGTTTACCGCGACCTTCCTTGGCTACAGTTCAACCAAGGACAAATCAAATTAGCAAGATAATCTTGCCGTGCAATTAGGATGATTGCCCAACTTTAAGACAAGGACGTCATGCAACCTCTCAAAAAAACATTAAAATGGTTAGCTGGTCGGTACTATGAAAGTCAAGTACAGGCCTTCCTGCAACAACAGGGGTTAACATTTGTTGAGCGAAATGCCAGAAATCGCCATGGTGAAATCGACCTAATTATGCGCGATGATACTGGTTGGGTATTTGTTGAAGTACGTTTTCGTCAAGACAAACGATATGGTGGCGCACTCTTATCAATCGATAGATGCAAACGCAGGAAACTGATTGCTGCTGCTAAATATTGGCTTGCCGAAAAACAAGAAAGCTTCGAAACTACTGCATGTCGTTTTGATATCTGTGCGATTACTGATCGTCAGTTTGAATGGATACAGAATGCCTTTAACGATAGTGAACATGTTGGTTAATTTCACAGGAAAATAAGCAAGTGCTGGATAGAATTAAAGTCTGTTTTACAGAAAGTATTCAAACTCAGATAGCAGCAGCAGAAGCGCTGCCCGATGCTATATCACGCGCAGCAATGATGATGGTTCAATCACTGCTAAACGGTAACAAAATTTTATGTTGTGGAAATGGGGCTTCTGCCGCAACAGCGCAACGCTTTGCGACTAGCATGATCCACCGATTTGAAACTGAGCGTCCAAGCCTACCCGCACTCGCTCTCAATACAGATAATGCAGTGTTAACGGCCATTTCCGGTAGCAAACAACCCACTGAAATCTATGCTAAACAGGTGAGAGCACTCGGTCAGCATGGTGATGTTTTAATGGCTATCTCAACACATGGTAATAGCAGTGATATTATCAAAGCCGTTGAAGCTGCTGTCACTCGTGATATGACAATTGTTGCTCTGACAGGTTATGATGGCGGCGAACTTGCGGGTCTCTTGGGACCACAAGATGTTGAAATACGTATACCATCACAACGTAGTGTCAGAATCCAAGAGGTTCATCTTCTTACGGTGAATTGTCTTTGTGATCTCATCGATAATACACTTTTCCCTCATCAGGATGATTAAGGAGCAAAAATGCGATTACTCCCAATAGTAGCCATTATTCTTAGTATGACAATGCTACAAGGCTGTATCGGCGCTGCCGTTGTCGGTTCTGCTGCAGTTGCGACAAAAAGCGCAACTGACCCACGTTCTGTCGGCCAACAAGTTGATGATGGTACGTTAGAAGCGCGCGTCAGCGGCCAATTGAATAAAGATAAAGACATAACAGGCAAAGCTCGCATTATTGCGACCGCTTATAAAGGAAATGTTTTGCTGACAGGTCAAAGCCCTGATTTATCTTGGGCTGAGCGAGCAAAACAAATAGCAGCAAATGTTGAAGGAACTAACGCTGTCTATAATGAAGTTCGTCAAGGTGAACCTGTTGATTTAGGCACCGCGTCAAAAGATACTTGGCTGACAACGAAAGTGAAATCAAAGATCCTCACCAGTGATGCTGTGAAGTCATCCAGCGTGAAAGTGATTACTGAAAATGGTGAAGTCTTCTTATTGGGTATTTTAACCAAACAAGAAGGGGATGCTGCGGCAAAAATCGCCAGTGAAACAGAAGGTGTTCGTCGTGTCACGACCGCTTTCACCTATCTCAATTAATCATAAACAATAATATATTGTTATAAAAAGAAAAGTCATGAATGAAAATTCATGACTTTTTTATTCGTCAGGACCGATGGTATTATTTTTCAGATAATTCCTACCCCCAAGAAGGTACATCTGATTCAAGATCCAAGCCTGTCTCTTTAACACATATGAAGAGGGTGATTTTACCTTAAACCTGTGAGGATTCGGCAAAACAGCCACTAATAGTGCAGCTTCTTCCATAGTTAGTTGATTTGCTGACTTTTTAAAGAATTTTTTTGATGCCTCTTCAACCCCAAAAACCCCCTCATCAAACTCAACTATGTTTAAATAAACAGTCAATATTCTTGTTTTTGACCACATAAGCTCCATAATAGGAGTCATCAATGTTTCAAGGCCTTTTCTTATCCAGCTTCTTCCATCCCATAACCACAAGTTTTTTACTGTCTGTTGAGAGATAGTTGAAGCCCCTCGAATTGTGTTTTTTTTACTCATATTATGCTTATAAGCCTTCTCTATAGCTTCAAGATCAAAACCCCAGTGATGAGGAAAATTTTGATCTTCTGCTGCTATAACAGCCAAATATAAGTAAGGAGAAATGTGATTTTCATCAACCCATTCCGAACGAGAAACATAAGAAAAATTTAAGTTTATCCATGCGGATAATTGCCTTTCTACCATGACAGCAGAAAATGGCACTGGCACGAATTTAAACGCAATCACAGTCAAAAACCAAACCGCGACTAGCGAAAGCAAAACTTTCCGTAACCAGCGCCATAATCGAGAAATTATCATGCTCATCGAGTCAATTATGCCATTTCTAATACTTTCTCAACGAGCTTATTAATACCGACTTCAGCCTCGGAGATTGATTGAGCCAGCATATAAGCGGGAGTCGTAACAACTTTATTAGCATGATCGACTACAATATTATCCACTGTGCAGGTAATGTGTTTACCCCCCATCTTTTCGATCTGAGCAATCGTTTCCTTATCATTACCAATTGTTAATTCAACTGAAGTATTGAGGAGCTTAGGAAGCATGACCGGTGCTATGCACATCAGACCTAGAGGCTTTTTCTGCTGGTACATTTGTTGGACTAAACTTAATAGTTCTTTATTAATTTCACAGTCACTTCCTTTAACCGCAAAATCACATAAATTCTTTGCCGCACCAAAACCACCAGGAATTATGAGGGCATCCAGCTTATTTGCGTCAGCAGAGGATAAAGGCGCTATTTTCCCACGAGAAATACGTGCAGCTTCCTCCATTTGATTACGATTATCCTTTTTCAATTCACCAGTAATGTGATTTATTACAGTAGGTTGAGATTCATTTGGTGCAAAAAAATGAACTTCAGCATTTTTTTTACTCAAAGCAAGCATAGTTAACACTGACTCATGAATCTCGCTTCCATCAAAAACACCGCATCCACTTAAAATAACCGCAATTGATTTCATATCTTGCTCCATTTGTAGTAAATTATCACTGAACCGCGAAAAGGGAATAAACATCAATCTTCATCACAGATTTTAATGAATCTTGTAACAAAATCGCTAATATTTGGTATCTTGGTATTATTCCCTTGAGCAGTAATCAAATTTTAAAGGTCTGCCCAAAAAGAAAACCATAGGTAGATCAACGATTTCCCTGGTGTTGGCGCAGTATTCGCGCACCCCAACTTCGGTTGGGGTTATTTTTTTGTACGTCTATCAACGTAGTTTCTTAAAGTTTCTATATCCGACTTCCAATCTTGCTTTAATTCATCAACCCACTCTTGTACATTATCCCACCAAGCAGGAAGTTCAGGTGATTGGATCTGCTGGGCGATGTTTTGTAGGTTCTTCAATCCGACAGAACCGGCTGCCCCTTTAATTTTATGCGCCTCTTCAACGATACCTTTCTGATCTTTAGCCACCATATTGGAATCTAAAATAGCCAAATATCCCGGTATCATTTTTTCAAAGACTTCAAGGCCATCGTAAATGACCTTCGGACCGATCAACGACAAGTATTGTTCTAGCATTTCGCAATCGAGTACTGACTCATCGGTATCGCTAGAAACGCTTTGTACGCCATCCTGAGGCGTTTCGTTGGTATTCTCACCCCAGTATTGCTCTATGACCTGTTTAAGGGCGGATACCGCTAGTGGTTTACTTAAAACGCCATCCATTCCTGCGTCGAAATACTCTTTCTTATCTTTTAGAACATTTGCAGTCAGTGCAATGAGCGGAGGAAGTTCGTCTTTGCGATAACGCTGGTTTAATTGTTGTGCGATATCAATTCCAGTCATATCAGGGAGCTGAATATCCAGCAACACTAAATCGTATTCACCAGGGGTGAACATCGCTAACGCCTCTTTGCCATTCATTGCGACATCAACGGTGTTACCCAATTTTTCTAGCACAGAGCACGCCACAACCACATTGAGTTCAATATCTTCCACCAGCAAAATATGCAAGGCTGGTAATGGATAGTCATCATCACTTTCTTGAGAATCGATAACTTCTTCTTCAACAACAGGGGCAACGATCGAAAGCGTAAAGGTTGAACCTTTGCCTATTTCACTTTCAACCTGAATATCTCCCCCCATGTTTTGGGCTAAACGACGCGATACCGATAAACCGATGCCAGTTCCTGTTGCAGGTTTACCACCAGCGCTATCGGTCACTTGATAATACATCGCAAAAATTTTATCGAGTTCGTCTTTCGGAATACCAATACCACTGTCTTGCACACTGAAAAACAGTTTGTCTTCTCCTTCTCGCCAGATGCTTAATTTAACCTCACCTTGCTGCGTGAATTTGACGGCGTTGCCAATTAAATTCCATAGAATTTGACGAAGTCGTGTGCCATCTGTCAGCACTGTCTCTGGTAGGCCTGTCGCAACATCCATCACAAATCTCAAGCCTTTCGGTTGCACTAACAAGCCACTAAGGTTTTCTAAATCATTAACAAATTGCGGTAATACGACAGGCTGGTTATCCAGTTGTACCTTACGACGCTCAATTTTATCCATTTCAATCACATCATTGAAAATATTCCCCAATGTGACTGCACTGACATGAATCGTTTTTAGGTAATTCATTTGTTCGGCTGTTAGGTCGGTATCTAATAGAATACGACTCAGCCCAACAATACCATTAAGTGGTGTACGTAATTCATGGCTGATTGTAGAAATAAACGTTGTTTTATCCCTACTTGCGTTCTCTAAAGCCTCTTGATAACGCTTACGTTCCGTAATATCTCGACCAAAGCCCATCAAACCGTGTCGTTTACCCACTCTGTCATAGAAAGGAACTTTACGTAGCTCGAAACACGCTTTTCTACCATCAGGATAAACAAGCCATTGTTCATAGGTAAGCGAGACATTGTGACGGAAAACCTTTTCATCGGTTTCCATAACTTTTGAGGCGATTTCAATATCATAGATATCCATCGGCGTTAAACCAACGAGGTGTTTTTCACTCTTACCTGTGAGTAACTCCATGGCTCGGTTACACCCTGAAAACTCGTTATTCTCATTGCGGTAATAAACCAAGTCAGGTGAGGCATCAAGGAATGAGCGTAACAGCACAGATTGCTGTTCAAGCTCAATTTGAGTTTGCTCGCGATGCTTCATTTCTTGTTTTAATTGCTCAAGCAACTCAAGGTGGGCTCTTTCTGCCCTTTCACGCTCAATAATTTCCTGATTTAGCTGCTCAATATTGCCTTGTAATTGACTATTTAGTTCTGCATCACGCTTACGCATCACCTCCAACTTATCAACCATGCGAGAGAGGCGTTGTCGTGACTCTTCCAGCTGTTCAACAACAACAGATAAAAAATAAACAGCCAGAGGCGTAATAATTAAGCCAAAGAAAATAGAACCGACGAGATCGAGACTATCGACCTGCCCACGTAACACAATAGTTACTGCCATTTGCATTATCATCGCCAGAACGACTAACGCAGATGCAAGCAGGAGAGAAAACCTAACTAGCCCTAGCTTCATCATGAGATCGACATAATATTGCGCAAGACCGCGAAGTACTTTCATAACCACCCCTTAATATGATACTCACTGAATCATATATCAAATGAGGCACATTCGATTCATTGTTGGTAAAAAATGTCGATCCGGCTCATTAATCTTAAGTGTTTTTATCGACACGATATTTCACCGTACTCGGTGAAATCTTTATGGTCATCGCTTTATTATTACCAAATAAAATAATGTAATATTTAATATAATCAAGCCAAAATAGCACTAAAAATGAAAAATAAACTTTATTTTTCAAAACCATAAGTATTTATGATGATTTCCCGTTATCTTATTAATTTTATAAAACGACAAAAAACAGAGCAAAAAACCAGATAAATTTAAAAATTAAAAACATATCATTACCTAATAAGTAAAACCCGATAGAGTTGCGACCAAAAAGCGCACTTATTAGTGATGTATATCACAGCATTTACAAAAACAAGACCTGCGTCACAAAAGCATTTTTGGTAACTTTTTTCTTCTTAATCAATTAAATAACATTATTTTATATCGCAAATAATGTTATTTACGCGCTATTTGACCTAGAAAAAGAATCTCGCTAATTTAAAACCTTACCGTGTCCGCCCTCTCATCTGATGACGTATACATAACGATTACCCTCATACACTGTTTATTTTTATTAATAATGAAAACAGCGAATTACTGACGCTGTCATTTGGTGTGCGCAGAAGATTAGCCACTAAAAATAATGAATAAATAATAAATGAGTAAATTAAAAACAATGAGTTCGTTCTACTTATAGAAACTAACCATTTGAATTTATTAGATTTGTAATGATTGAGCAAAGAAGTACGCTAAAACAGTTGTAGTTATGGTCGTTACAGGACTCTTCTTCCCTGTATTTCACACTACAACTCGGCGATAGGAGAATGAATCCTTAGACACAGTTCAAGCTGACTAGGGAGCAAAACGCAGGTAACAACGTTGTAGTACGAAAGACGACGGAGAATCTATGCTGTACGATAAAAGATTAGAAAAAGACAATTGTGGCTTCGGCCTTATCGCTCATATTGAAGGTGAGCCTAGCCATAAAATCGTCAGAACAGCAATCCACGCACTTGCAAGAATGCAGCATCGTGGAGCGATCCTTGCCGACGGTAAAACGGGCGATGGATGTGGATTGCTATTGCAAAAACCCGACCGTTTTTTTCATTTAGTTGCACAGGATCAGGGTTGGCGCTTAGCACGCAATTATGCTGTTGGTATGATCTTTTTAAGTCAAGATGACGCGATTGCCGCTGACTGCCGGCGTATTGTTGAAGAAGAGATCTTAGATGAAACTCTAGCGATTGTTGGCTGGCGTGAAGTACCTATTAACCGTGAAATTCTCGGTAGTATTGCCCTCGCAAGTCTCCCTAAGATTGAACAACTCTTTATCAATGCGCCCGCAGGCTGGCGCCCTCGAGATCTCGAAAGACGTTTATTCATCGCCCGTCGTCGTATCGAAAAACGTATTACCGATAGTGATTTTTACATCTGTAGCCTCTCTAACCTTGTGACGGTTTATAAAGGGCTATGTATGGCCACCGATTTACCACGCTTTTTCCCTGATCTTGCTGATTTACGCATGGAATCCGCTATTTGCCTGTTCCATCAGCGTTTTTCAACCAATACGATACCACGCTGGCCATTAGCGCAACCATTCCGCTTTTTAGCTCATAATGGTGAAATAAATACGATCACGGGTAACCGCCAGTGGGCTAGAGCACGTTCATATAAATTTCGAACTCCCCTTATCCCTGATTTGCAGTCAGCGGCACCTTTTGTTAATGAAACAGGATCCGATTCTAGCTCCCTAGATAATATGCTGGAGTTGTTACTCAATGGTGGGATGGATTTGATTCGGGCGATTCGTTTACTAGTACCTCCGGCTTGGCAAAATAATCCTGATATGGATGAAGACCTCAAAGCCTTCTTTGATTTTAACTCCATGCATATGGAACCTTGGGATGGCCCAGCAGGACTCGTCATGTCCGATGGGCGCTACGCTGCCTGTAATCTTGATAGAAATGGCTTACGTCCAGCACGCTACGTTATTACTAAAGATAAATTGATCACCTGTGCATCGGAAGTCGGTATTTGGGATTACCAACCCGATGAAGTCGTTGAAAAAGGGCGTGTTGGCCCCGGTGAATTAATGCTTATCGATACTCAAGAAGGCCGCATCTTACAGAGTGCAGAGACCGATAACGACTTAAAAAGCCGCCACCCCTATAAGCAATGGCTTGAAAAAAATGTGATTCGCTTAATTCCTTTTGAAGCGATGGAGCAACAACAAGATACCGTTGGTCAGCGCTCAATGGATAATCAAACGCTGGCAACCTATCAAAAGCAATTTGCCTATACGAGCGAAGAATTAGAACAAGTTATTCGTGTGCTTGGTGAAAATGGTCAAGAAGCGACGGGTTCAATGGGGGATGATACTCCATTTGCGGTATTGTCACAGCGACCACGTATTCTCTATGACTATTTCCGTCAAATGTTTGCACAGGTCACAAACCCACCGATTGATCCGCTGAGGGAAGCTCACGTCATGTCACTCGCCACCTGTATTGGGCGAGAAATGAATGTATTTTGCGAAGCTGAAGGGCAGGCTCATCGATTGAGTTTCAAGTCACCTATTTTGCTCTACTCTGATTTCCAACAGTTATGTCAACAAGATAGCCGCTATTATCAAACACAGACTATCGACATGACTTACGCATCGTCAACCCACTCATTAAAACAAGCTATTGAAAATCTTTGCCAAGAAGCCCAACAAAAAATTCTCGACGGTGCTGTTTTACTCGTACTTTCTGATCGAAATATTTCTCCGGAGCGCCTCCCTATTCCTGCCGCGATGGCAGTCGGTGCGGTCCAACGCTGCTTAGTCGAAAATAATTTACGATGTGATGCTAACTTAATCATTGAAACAGCAAGTGCCAGAGATCCACATCACTTTGCCGTTTTGTTAGGTTTTGGCGCGACAGCGATTTATCCTTATTTAGCCTACGAGTCGCTGGCTGCTATGTCTGAAAGCCAACTTTTTGATAAACCACTTGGCAAAGTGTTATTGAATTATCGTAACGGCATCAATAAAGGGTTATATAAAATTATGTCGAAAATGGGTATTTCGACAATCGCCTCATACCGTTGCGCGAAATTATTTGAAGCTGTGGGCTTACATGAAGAAGTGACTCAACTGTGTTTCGAGGGTGTCGTTAGCCGCGTCAGCGGGGCTAATTTTAGTGACTTTGAGTTAGATCTATTTAATTTATCTCGTAAAGCATGGTTACCCCGTCTACCGATAGAACAAGGTGGCTTGCTCAAATATATGCATAATGGGGAATATCATGCCTACAACCCAGATGTTGTCAAAACCCTGCAAAATGCAGTGCACAGCGGCAATTATGATGATTACCAAAAATATGCTCAGCTCGTGAACAATCGCCCTACGGCGACGTTTCGTGATTTGTTAGCATTAAAATTGACAAATAAAGCCATTTCCTTAGCCGATGTTGAACCTGAAGAAGCACTATTTTCTCGCTTTGATACTGCCGCCATGTCGATCGGTGCATTGAGCCCAGAAGCCCATGAAGCCCTCGCGATTGCGATGAATACATTGGGCGGTTTTTCAAACTCTGGCGAAGGAGGTGAAGATCCTGCGCGTTATGGCACACAAAAACGTTCTCGAATAAAACAAGTTGCCTCAGGACGTTTCGGTGTAACGCCTGCGTATTTGGTCAATGCTGATGTTATCCAGATCAAGGTCGCTCAAGGGGCTAAGCCGGGTGAAGGCGGCCAGCTCCCCGGAGATAAAGTCACGCCATATATCGCACGTTTACGCTATTCCGTGCCGGGCGTTACACTGATCTCCCCACCACCACATCACGATATTTATTCGATTGAAGATTTGGCACAACTGATTTTTGACCTTAAACAAGTTAACCCACATGCTTTGATTTCCGTTAAATTGGTTTCAGAACCCGGTGTTGGTACTATCGCAACCGGTGTTGCAAAAGCCTATGCCGATTTAATTACCATTGCGGGATATGATGGAGGCACAGGTGCTAGCCCTATTAGCTCAGTGAAGTACGCGGGATGCCCATGGGAATTAGGCCTTGTTGAAACTCAACAAGCACTTGTCGCCAATGGTTTGCGCCATAAAATTCGTTTACAAACGGACGGCGGTCTCAAAACAGGCCTAGACATCATCAAAGCGGCAATACTAGGTGCTGAAAGCTTTGGCTTTGGTACCGGCCCAATGGTTGCCCTTGGGTGCAAATATCTACGCATATGCCATCTCAATAACTGTGCAACGGGTGTTGCAACACAAGATGAAACATTAAGACAACATCATTACCATGGTTTACCAGAACGTGTTATCAATTACTTTCGATTTATTGCCAGAGAAACGCGTGAACTGATGGCGGCATTAGGCGTCACTAAACTCACCGATCTCATTGGTCGTACCGATTTACTCGAGATTATTGAAGGAACGACCGCTAAACAAAACCGAGTTAATCTGCAAAGTTTGTTAGAAACGAGCGAACCGCAGCCAGAGAAAGCCGTTTTTTGTACAGAAACTAATCCTCCATTTGATGAAGGCTTACTGAATCAACGCATTTTACAAGATGCAGAACCTTATTTGGCTCAGAAGCAATCGAAAACCTTTTTCTATGACATCATGAATACCGACCGTTCAATTGGTGCCGCCTTGTCTGGTGAAATTGCTCGTCGCTTCGGTGATCAAGGCTTCGCAGCCACACCATTACAGCTCTATTTTACAGGAACGGCTGGGCAAAGCTTTGGTGTCTGGAATGCAGGTGGAGTGGAATTAATTTTAACGGGTGATGCCAATGACTATGTTGGTAAAGGGATGACAGGAGGCGTTATCGCTATCCGTCCACCAGTGGGCTCTTCATTTGCGACCCATAAAACCACTATTGCTGGTAACACCTGTTTATATGGTGCAACAGGCGGTAAACTCTATGCAGCAGGCCTTGCGGGTGAGCGTTTCGCGGTCCGTAACTCAGGCGCAACGGCGATTATTGAGGGAATTGGTGATAATGGCTGCGAATATATGACAGGTGGGATAGTGTGTGTCCTTGGCAGTACGGGGATCAACTTTGGTGCAGGTATGACGGGGGGCTTTGCTTATGTGCTTGATGAAGAATCTCACTTCTCACGCCGGGTCAACAATGAGATGGTGGAACTACTGTCAGTCAATGATTACCCAATTCACGCTGAACATCTGCGTGGATTAATTACTGAACATGTCCGTTTGACGCAATCAGCGCGCGGTGAAGCCATTCTCGCGGATTGGGAAAATTGGGTTTGCCACTTTACTTTGGTCAAACCCAAATCAAGCGATATCAATGCACTCTTAGGCCACCGTAGCCGTTCTGCGGCTGAATTACGCGTCCAAGCACAGTAAGGAGAGAAAAATGAGCCAGAATGTTTATCAATTTATCGACTTACAACGTGTTGATCCGCCTAAAAAAACGTTAAATGTACGTAAAATTGAATTTGTAGAAATCTACGAGCCTTTTAGCGCGATCCAAGCTCAGACACAGGCAGATCGATGCCTTTCATGCGGTAATCCTTACTGTGAATGGAAATGTCCGGTGCATAACTATATCCCCAATTGGCTCAAGCTTGCCAATGAAGGACGTATTATCGAGGCCGCAGAGCTATCTCATCAAACCAATAGTTTGCCTGAGGTTTGTGGTAGAGTGTGCCCTCAAGATCGTTTATGTGAAGGTGCCTGTACCTTAAATGATGACTTTGGCGCTGTCACTATCGGTAATATTGAGCGTTATATTAACGATACCGCCTTTGCAATGGGCTGGCGTCCTGACCTTTCTCATGTTGTCCCTGTGAATAAACGCGTTGCTATTATTGGAGCTGGACCTGCTGGTCTAGCCTGTGCCGATGTGTTAGCTCGCAATGGCGTACAAGCGACCGTGTACGATCGCCATCCTGAAATTGGTGGGTTACTGACCTTCGGTATTCCGGCTTTCAAACTCGAAAAAGAAATTATGACCCGCCGTCGAGAGATCTTTACCTCAATGGGGATTGAATTCAAACTCAATACCGAGATTGGTAAAGACCTGCCATTAAATCATTTACTTGCTGAATATGACGCCGTATTCATTGGTACAGGAACTTATCAGTCCACCAAAGGACAACTCGCCAATGAGAATGCAAAGGGAGTGTATGATGCTTTACCTTACCTTATTGCCAACACTCGCCAATTAATGGGCTTTGAAAACCCAGCCGATGCACCTTATGTCAACCTTAAAAACAAACAGGTTGTCGTCCTCGGTGGCGGTGATACCGCAATGGATTGTGTGCGTACCGCTATTCGACAAGGCGCGAAAAAGGTGATTTGTACTTATCGTCGCGATGAAGCAAGTATGCCTGGTTCACCACGAGAAGTGAAAAATGCTCGAGAAGAAGGGGCTGAATTTTTATTCAATTTACAACCGGTGAGTATTGAAGTCGATCAGAAAGGCAATGTGTGTGGAGTCAAAGTAGTCAGAACACAGATGAGTGAGGCTAGAAATGGACGCGCTCAAGCAGAGGTTATAGAGGGTTCTGAACACTTATTACAAGCGGATGCGGTGATCACGGCATTCGGCTTCCGCCCACATGCCATGCCTTGGCTAGCAGAGCATAATGTGCAGCTAGACGCTCAGGGGCGGATCATTGCAAGCAGTGATGAGCTGTTAGCTTACCAAACATCAAACCCCAAAATTTTTGCTGGGGGAGATATTGTTCGCGGTTCTGATTTAGTGGTGACGGCAATTGCTGAAGGGCGCAAAGCGGCAGATGGTATCTTATGCTTTATGGGCGTTTAATCAGCGAACAGATCGCAAAATAAAAACAGAGGGGAAACCCTCTGTTTTTTGATCGATATACTTTACGAATTACTTAATGACTCTGAGTGATGGCCTACCTTTAGGGGGTGGCGTAGGCTCATCATCTGAAGATGACGAGTGCTCACTTGTTGGGTCTGATTCATGGACCAACGTGATGTTATCCGCAGGGTTTTCTTCAATCCCTTCAAGATCAGCTGATAACTGTTCTTCATAGGCGGCTTCCGGTTCAAACATCATCCCAGCGCCATTTTCACGGGAGTAGATTGCGATAATCGCGGCCATTGGCACATATACTTGACGAGGTACACCACCAAAGCGCGCACTGAAGCGTACTTCATCATTCGTAATCTCAAAGTTACCTACTGCGCGCGGTGCTATATTCAATACAATTTGCCCATCGCGAGCAAATTCCATTGGCACATTGATATTTGGCACAGTGACATCCACAACCAAATGGGGCGTCATATCATTATCAAGCAGCCACTCGTAATGCGCACGTAATAGATAAGGGCGTCTCGGTGTCATTGGCGCCATTTCCATCATGCCACTTAGCCTCGTGCCGAAAGACGCATTTCGCGTTCTAACTCAGTCAGTGAAGCTAAGAATGCATCACGTTCAAAAACACGTTGCATGTACATTTGCAGATGTTTGCTGCTTGATGGTTTGAGTTCGATACCTAGTACAGGTAAACGCCACAACAGCGGGGCTAAGTAGCAATCAACCAAGCTGAATTCTTCACTCATAAAGAAAGGCATTTCAGCAAAAACAGGTGATACCGCAATCAGCTCTTCTGCTAACTGACGACGTGCGTTATCCGCTTCCTGTGCCGTTCCCTTTTCAATTTTGTACATCAGAGAATACCAGTCTTTTTCAATGCGGTGCATCAGTTGGCGACTTGTACCACGAGCAACTGGATAAACAGGCATGAGAGGAGGATGAGGAAAACGCTCATCTAAGTATTCCATGATAATATGTGGGTCATATAGGGTCAGATCACGGTCAACAAGAGTAGGTACACTCTGATATGGGTTTAGATCGATCAGATCTTGAGGCAGATGACCAGGTTCGACATGCTCAATCTCAACGCTAACCCCTTTTTCAGCCAAAACGATACGAACTTGATGACTAAAAATGTCGGTTGGGCCTGAAAATAATGTCATTACCGAACGTTTGTTAGGAGCGACAGCCATTAAAACCTCCAAGTTGAATAAAAATGAACTAAACTGTAATAAGTTTTTGAATAATTACGAGCCCGCCCATTTTACAATCCCCTGTGCCAAAGCTCTCATTTATCCATATAGAAAGTCAGCACAACCCTCTCGCTGTAGTGCAGCGAGAAATAAGAAAATAAAAAGCAGTCGCATATTCTAGCAGATTTTGTACAACTTAGGGGGACGTAGATGAGAAAATCATAACTAAATGTAGTTTAAAGTAGATAAAAGACAAAAAATTAGAATATCAATTCAATAATACATGTAAAACTAGTTAAAAAACCTTAGAGCTAACTCTAAAAAATGTTTTTTTAAATAAAAAATGTCAGCCTAAAAATCCTCAACTAACGCCTACTCATAAAGAAAAATGCTGGTAAGGTAAGTTATATCTATTTTGTATAGTCGAACATGAAATAAGTAAGATGGCAAATAAAACGACCAACTTAGTGATTCAATATACAAACGTTTCTAAAAGCTTAATTTAGGGAAGCTTGGAAGGCGAACACTATTCCACTTTAAAATGGCGTTTAAACTGTCAGTTTCGATTGTTTTTCCCTCAATAGACGAATGATTTGTGGTGCGATTCTGAATTCTCAAGTAATAACCCTATGATGCAACCCGTTCGCATACCCACAAAAATTTTTATCCCCGCTGACGGCTCTGTATTGCGCACTTTCGCTGCATAAACATTAATGAAGATTGAACTGCTTGATTCACTCGAATAATAGAAATCTCGTCTGGCACGAGTTACTTAAACCGGCAGGTAAATCAATGACAAAACCTCTTACACTAGCGCAATCAACTTAATACTATCTCAGCATCAAAAATCCGTTATTAAATGAATCAGTTTTATTTTGATCATTTTTATTGGCCCACCTTACAATACGAAAGCCAACATGAACAATAATATGTCTTAAAAAAGAACGCTTTTACCCATTCGATTTGTCTTGCCACCTAGATACTATTAATTTGCATATCAAAGAAGTTCAGCCTAGGTTATTTCCTGTTTTCGAACACAACTCATTGAGTACTTGGGTATATTATTCAAATAATAATACACAAATATTATGTGCATTGATTTTCCAATAAAAATTCAATTTGAAGTCTATCACTAATATATTAAATTCAATGATATTTATCTTTTCCAGCACGCGCCATAGGGCGAATTCAGATAAAAGAAACCGCTCGCATCTCATCAATAAACATCAAACAATATATTGCGCCCAATAAAAAACCCGCCATAAAGACGGGTTTTTTCATCAATTTTATGCCCAAAGGGCAATAAATTAACGTTTGGAGAACTGTGGACGACGACGTGCTTTACGTAGACCAACTTTCTTACGTTCAACAGAACGCGCATCACGGGTAACGAAACCAGCTTTACGCAGATCAGAACGAAGAGTCTCATCATAAGCCATCAGTGCACGGGTGATACCGTGACGGATTGCGCCTGCCTGACCTGAAATACCGCCACCTTTTACAGTGATGTACAGATCCAGTTTTTCCAACATTTCAACCAACTCTAGCGGCTGACGAACGACCATGCGCGCAGTTTCGCGACCAAAGTACTGTTCCAGTGTACGCTGATTGATTGTGATGTTACCGCTACCTGGCTTAATGAAGACACGAGCGGAAGAGCTTTTGCGGCGACCAGTGCCGTAGTATTGATTTTCAGCCATTGCCTATAATCCCGATTAAATGTCAAGAACTTGCGGTTGTTGTGCCGCGTGGTTGTGCTCGTTACCTGCGTAAACTTTCAGTTTACGGTACATTGCACGACCCAGAGGCCCTTTTGGCAACATGCCTTTAACCGCGATTTCAATCACACGCTCAGGACTGCGAGCAATCATTTCTTCGAAAGTCGCTTGCTTAATTCCACCTACATGACCAGTGTGGCGATAGTAGATTTTGTCTTCGCGTTTATTGCCGGTAACAGCAATTTTTTCTGCATTCAGAACGATGATGTAATCACCAGTATCCACGTGCGGAGTATATTCCGCTTTATGCTTACCGCGCAGACGGCGAGCCAATTCAGTTGCAAGACGACCTAAAGTTTTGCCATCTGCATCAACAACGTACCAGTCGCGTTTTACGGTCTCTGGTTTAGCTGTAAAAGTTTTCATTAAAACTTACCCAATATTGAAGTTACACGTTGGTGAACACTCATGTTCATAAGCTTTGTGAGGTTCACACGACTCTTGTCCAGCAAACCCACCCCTTCGAGCAGCCTAGCCGGCATTAATGCGATATTTCTTGGGAAATAAAAAACATCGCTGTAACGTGGGGTCGCAAGATTATAGAGAAGTCAGCAATAAAAATCGACCCCAAAAACACTTTTTTTTCTTCTTGTCTATATTAGATGTTTTTTTGTACAAAAACTACCAATGAGACTTAAGCCAAATGTGGCATCTTCAAATACTCTTCACTTTGCATTTCTTGTAAACGAGATAAGCAACGCTGATATTCAAATGTGAGCAAAGTACCTTGATAGAGCGATGCCATAGGCACTTGCGCATTAATGATTAACTTCACTTTTCGTTCATAAAACTCATCCACTAACGCTAAAAAACGCCGCGCCGCACTCTCTTGTTTACCGTCCAAAGCAGGCACATCATACAAAAGTACGGTGTGATAACAATTGGCGAGATAAATATAATCATTTTGACTACGAGGCTCCTCGCACAACGCTTTAAAGCTAATTGCCAGCACCCCTTCTGCGGCGTTTATCGCTTGCATTTTACGATGATTAACTTCCAAGATCGGTTGCTGTTCGCCTTTTTTCCCAGCCAGTTTGTTAAAAACCTCATTGAGATGTTGACGACTTTCATCATTAATCGGCGATAAGAAAAGATGGGCTTGAGTTAATGTTCTTAGTCGATAATCAACCCCAGCATCCACGTTCATAATTTCACAATACTTTTTAATCTGCTCTATCGCGGGTAAAAACCTCGCACGTTGTAAACCGTTGCGATATAGGTCATCTGGGATAATATTGGATGTTGCAATTAGGGTGATGCCTCGAGCAAATAAGCCTTCCAGTAAAGTGCCTAAAATCATTGCATCAGTAATATCAGACACAAAGAACTCATCAAAACACAGGACATCTGTCTGCTTTTTAAATTCATCAGCAATAATATCCAATGGGTTTTCTTGACCTTGTAAAGCCATCAGGTCGTCTTGGACCTTTTTCATAAAGCGATGAAAGTGCAAACGGAGTTTTCTATTTCCTGGCAAGCTTTCATAGAACATATCCATCAGCCAGGTTTTTCCTCGCCCCACGCCACCCCACATGTATAGTCCTTTTACAGGCTCGATCGTTGAGGTGTGTTTTTTGCCCAATAAGCGCCCTAAACGCATTTTTAGGCCTGAAGGCTTCTCATTGTGTTCATTTAAAGAGGATGTCGAGATCAACTGCTGATAAATTTCATTTAGACGCTCTACTGCACGTCTTTGTACGTCATCAGGCTGATAGTTACCTTCAGCAAGAGCCTGTTGATAACGCATAATCGGGGTTATCGGTGACATTAACTGAATAATCCTTGAAAAATTTTCGGTTTTTTTACCGTTATATGGTATACACTGCCCTTATTATAACCAGATTCATTTATTATTTAACGTCTAGTTAACGAATGTTAGAGGAGTAAGGAATTTCGTCTTAGTATTCCACTCTTTAGTGATTAACCGGAATTTACTCGTTATACTTCAAGTTGCAGCGTTATTGACGACATTTATTCAGACTCGTCATAGCATTATCTATACTCTTAGCGACTTATTCACTTGTCGCCTCGCTGCACCTCGAATGATTTAGAGTATAGTAATAGATGGATAAGCTTAATTTCTGCGAACAGTGAAGTAAACGAAGGAGTCAGCATGACCTGGGAGTATGCACTAATTGGACTAGTTATCGGTTTCATTATCGGCGCCTTAGTCGTCCGTTATGGTAACCCAAAACTTCGCCAACAAAAGACAGCACAAGCTGAATTAGACAAGAAAAACACTGAGCTAGAAGAGTACCGTAAGGAGCTCGTCAGCCATTTTGCTCGCAGTGCAGAGTTACTTGATAAAATGGCTCGTGATTATCGTCAGCTATATCAACATATGGCACAAAGCTCCTCAGAGTTAATGCCAGATATGCCCGCTCAAGATAATCCGTTCAATTATCGCTTAACGGAATCAGAAGCTGATAATGATCAGGCGCCAGTAAAAATGCCACCGAGAGATTATTCAGATGGTGCTTCTGGCCTGTTCCGCCCTTTAGATGAAAAAGAAAAGTAATTATTCATATATCATCTAAATGGTTCGTGAATCAGAATGAAGAAAAATAATGAGTCTTGAAGGTGGTTCGACACCTTCAATTGCTCTATCACACGAAATATAGCTAACTTATTCACCAGTAAAATCATTTACTGGTGAATACCACATATCCTTTTTTGTTTGGTTAGCACTGGCGAGTTTACTGCTGCTAACTAGTCAGTTAAATACAACACGACAAAAGATCGTCTTATTTAAAGTATTTCTTTTTATTTCAAAACTGTATAGAAGTTCTATTTCATCTACAATCCATGTAAATAGATGTAAAAGAGTGGATATTTGCTACCTGTTGTATGAACTTTTGCGCATAATCCATAGTCATAGCTATCAGTAAAATCAAATCTGATATGAGAAAAATATCGTGATGAGTGCAGCATTGCTGCTACCTGATAAATTTTATTCTTGAGAGAATCTACGGAATGATGAAAAGAAAAAATTTCTTTCTCACTGCGGTCGCAATGAGCCTAGGGTTATCCCTGTCAATTTTACCTTCGATTAGCAGTGCGGCTTTACCTGCAACATTACCAGCCACGGCACAGAGCCAAAATATGCCAAGCTTAGCACCAATGCTTGAAAAAGTGCTCCCTGCTGTCGTCAACATTCATGTTTCTGGTACACGTGTTCAAAACCAACAAATCCCAGAAGAATTAAAATTCTTCTTTGGCCCGAACATCCCTTCACAACAGCAAAGTGTTAGACCATTTGAAGGGTTAGGTTCTGGTGTAATCATTGATGCTGCGCAGGGTTATATTTTAACCAATAATCACGTGATTGATGGTGCAGATAAAATTCAAATCCAACTTAATGATGGTCGTGAGCTCGATGTTAAGCTGATCGGTAAAGATGCACAGACAGATATCGCATTATTAAAAATCACCAATGCAAAAGACATTAAAAATCTCACTGCCGTTAGCATGGCCGATTCCGATAAATTACGCGTCGGTGACTTTGCCGTTGCCGTAGGTAACCCATTTGGTCTAGGACAGACTGCAACTTCAGGGATCATTTCAGCACTTGGACGTAGCGGCTTAAATCTTGAAGGTCTAGAAAACTTTATCCAAACAGATGCCTCTATCAACCGTGGTAACTCCGGTGGTGCCTTAGTGAACCTAAATGGTGAACTGATCGGTATTAATACCGCAATTTTAGCACCGGGTGGCGGTAACATTGGTATTGGTTTCGCAATCCCAAGTAATATGGCTAAAAACCTCAGTGAACAACTCATTAAGCACGGCGAGGTGAAACGTGGGATTTTAGGTATTAAAGGTACCGAAATGAATTCGGATATTGCAAAAGCCTTTAATATTGATGCTCAACGTGGTGCATTCGTGAGCGAAGTTCTGCCTAAGTCTTCCGCGGCTAAAGCTGGCATTAAATCAGGTGACGTCTTAGTCTCTGTCGATGGTAAGCGTATTAACAGCTTTGCTGAGCTGAGAGCTAAAATTGGTACCAGCCAGATCGGTAAAGAAATCACGATTGGTCTGATCCGTTCAGGCAAGCCAATGGATGTTAAAGTTGTTTTAGAAAACAATGAAGGCGAAGCGACTAAAGCGGAAAAACTGAGCGAATCATTACTTGGCGCCACACTATCTAACGCAACCGTTAGCAACACTAAAGGTGTACAAGTTGATAATGTCGCACCAAAATCACCTGCTGCCGCGGTTGGCTTAGTTAAAGGTGACTTAATTTTTGGCGTGAACGACGTTCGTGTTGAAAGTATTGAACAGTTCCGTAAAGTGATTGATGCAAAACCGCCAGTACTGGCAATGAAAGTCTTACGTGGTGGTGAGACACTCTATCTGCTCATGAAAAATTAATCACAACACAAAATTGTTGTAAAAGATCAAAACAGGTACAGTACAAACTGCTGTGCCTGTTTTTTTATGTTATGCTCAATCTCCCTGTACTAACATCAACAAGTTGAATACTCGATATCTTATGGTGAAAAAGCTTCTCTGGGCAGCAATGCTAGGTCTAATAACCGCGATGATCCTTATTGTTGCGGTGCCTTCCCTACGCCCTCAAGGGTTAGCTGATTTGCTTTATGGTAAAATAGATAACGAACCTATCAGTTATAATAAAGCCGTCCGGAAAGCCGCACCGGCTGTCGTTTATGTGTATAGCAGCTCTAAAGGGAGTTTTTCTCAATCAGGCCGTGAATTAAAATCACTGGGTTCAGGCGTGATTATGAGCGCCAACGGTTATATCATTACCAATAAACATGTTGTTGATAATCCAGATCAAATTCTAGTTGCCTTACAGGATGGTTCAATCTTTGATGCTCTATTAGTCGGCTCCGATACATTAACGGATTTAGCGGTACTCAAAATAGATGCCGAAAACCTTCCTGTCATTCCTATTAATAAATTGCGTGTCACCCATGTTGGAGATGTCGTCCTTGCCATTGGTAACCCATACAACATAGGGCAAACAGTGACTCAGGGAATTATCAGTGCAACGGGCCGAGTTGGCTTAAGCTCCACCCGACGTCAAAACTTTCTACAAACGGATGCTTCTATTAATTCAGGTAACTCAGGGGGAGCCTTAATTAATACAGAAGGGGAATTAGTCGGTATTAATACCCTCTCCTTCAGTGCGGGCCAAGGGATCAGTTCAGAAGGTTTAAGTTTTGCTATTCCTACCGCCCTAGCGACAAAAATAATGGAAAAATTAATCCGTGATGGCCGTGTGATCCGTGGTTATATTGGGATCACGGCACGTGAACTACCACAGATTAGAACTAACAATAACAATATTGACCAAATCAAAGGGCTACGTGTATTCCAAGTTGCAGCTAACGGCCCTGCGGCGAAATCGGGGATTCTTCAAGGCGACATTATTTTATCGGTAGATAATAAACCCGCCGTTTCCGCCGCAGAAACAATGGATTTAGTCGCAGAAATTCGCCCTGGCAGTAAAGTACCCGTAAAAATTTTACGTGATGGTGAAGTAAAGGATGTGGATGTTATTATTGAAGAAATTCCTGAAGGTCAAGCTGGCTAGCAAAGGGGTCCTTTACGCTAATTCACGCCATAAAACTAGGTTTCAGCCCCGTATAAAATAGGCCGTTACCATTTACGGTTATTTTAACGTTAGTGTGATTACTGGGTGATATATATTTATTGCCTTATTTTTAATTTATCGGTAGATGTCAATTTTCATTATCTCATTACCTATTTTCTCCCTTCAGAAAATGCGTAGTCACTTTTATCTTTAAATAGCCTTTTTCAGTTCAACACACTTTAGCCAATTGACGTATTACGCTTTTCTGCTCGGATAGCCGATCATTAGCCTTATCGCTGAGCCAAAAATGATATCCGATGTGACTCATACAGAGTATTGCCAATATTTCTTTTCCTTTTAAACGCTACGAGTATTAGCGCATGACTAACGTTCTTATATCAGTTTAATAAGACACATTGCTACATGTCTGATTTCACTATTAATCAATGAACTCTAAAATTCGATATTTAATAAACTCTCGTCTAAAAATAAAATAATGCGATTTAAAATAGAAGACTTAAATAGACTAAATAAAAAAACATTTCCATTTCAAAAAATGAAATAGATAAAAAGCCATGAATAAATTGATTATCAGTTTATAGAGCAAGTTTTATATTCTATTCATGCCAGCAAATAAGGAATATCAACCAAAAATGGTTAATTAATTTATACCCAACCTCTATTTTAGAAAAAAAGAGCATTTAAAAAACCAACCATAAAAAATAATGGTGATTTAATTTTAATTTAATCACTTTCTTGTGCAAGATATTTCTGTCATCTATCTTTAAATTGAAATTTACAGATGCCATGTAAATAAAAAACAAATCTCATTTAAGGAATAATTATGATTAAGAAAATCTCAGCAACCATTATGCTATCATTGCTATTTGCTTCTGGTGCACAAGCGGCTTGTAAAATTGTGAACTCCGGATTGCAAAATAAAACAATATACGCTGGTGAAAAAAATCCCATGATTGTTAGCAATATCCAACAAGCTGGAAAAGTTTTAGCTGACACGCTTGTTACACCACAAGAAATATCTCTGCAAACCCATATTGATTTAGAAAAAGTATTATTTGTTTGTGATGAATCAGATAAAGATAAACTCTATGAGTTAGCCTATAGACCTTATGGTTGGGCTGATAATGCAACACCGGCATACAGTGAAAATAAGATTCAATTTTTTAAAACAAGTGCTGTGGGAGTTTACTTCCAGTTTTTCTTGGGTGAAGGTTCTGAATATGAATTCCTTCCATATAAAACAATGAAAAAAATATCATCTAGCCCATCTGTAACACAACCGAATAAAATCGAAGTAAAATTAAAAGATTTTTCAGGTGTTAGAAACTTACAAATTCGCTCAGATAATATGAATGTCCCTAATGGTGAACAAACAATTGCGGGTGTTTCCCGTGGAATTGTCGCATTTATTGGCCCTGGTATTAATGATAATTTAAATAATTCTAGCGGAGTTATTACTGCATCTCCGGTTGGAGAAAGTTATTTAAATGTCGCTCAATATCCGGCCAAAGTAAAATTAGACCAATGCGCGCAATAAAATAAATGTTCTCCACGAAACGTTAGTGACAATATTCACTAACGTTTTTCATTTTTAATGAAAACATGTTTATATTGATATTAAAACTATTTAATTAAGCGGTTAAAAACAATGAGAGCACTGTTAATATTATCGATACAGTAGCAAATAGCGTGAACTTAACGAATGATTTACTAAGAAGATATAAAGATTGAATTCCTCTTTCCCATAGGACCCAATGATTCCCCCTAAAAATAGCCAAACAACTGCGATGTTGTTGGCCTCCTTCAATCAAATCATGAAACTTATAGTCAAATGAGAACTCAGCAAAAAATTAATCAAATCTCACGTTATCTATATTAACGCTGTTAATAGCAAAAATAATCGTCTTGGCCTTAGCTTTTATTTTGCAGGACCAAGCTCTCTTTTCTCTTTGTTAATTAACGTCTTCAATTAAAGGTAAAAGGAGGCATATCAAAAGTGATAAATACAGGTTCATTTGAGGGGGAGAAGATGCTCACGGTAAGTGGCGAGCATCAACAAATTAAATATCACAATAATGTGATTAGGAGTCATTACTGGGCATTGAAACGTATGTTCAGCCTCATACTCGGCCTTAAGCGACCAGAATCACCTTTTAAACGAATAGAGGGATTGAAAGTGAAGCAAGCCCTTCGTAAAGGGCAAGCAAAATGTAGACTTTCTTCTGTATTGGCAACAGCACCCTTAATCTTCAGAGTGGATACGCTCAATATTCGCACCTAAGCCACGTAGCTTATCTTCAATGTGCTCATAACCACGGTCAATGTGATAAATACGATCAACTGTCGTCGTGCCTTCTGCGATACAACCCGCAATCACCAAACTTGCAGATGCACGTAAATCCGTTGCCATAACTTGCGCGCTCGTCAGTTTCTCAACACCATGACATAGCACTGTGTTGCTTTCGATTTCAGCATGAGCGCCCATACGGATAAGTTCAGGGATATGCATAAAGCGATTTTCAAAAATGGTTTCAGTGATCATACCAGCCCCTTCAGCCACTAGGTTTAAAAGGCTAAATTGAGCTTGCATATCTGTCGGAAAACCTGGGTGTGGTGCGGTACGTAACGTCACTGCTTTGGGACGTTTACCTTCCATATCAAGGCTGATCCAATCGTCACCGATTTCAATTTTAGCACCTGCTTCACGCAGTTTTGCCAAAACAGCATCCAGTGTATCTGGACAGGCATTGCGGCAAATCACTTTTCCTCTTGAAACGGCTGCTGCAATAAGGAAAGTGCCGGTTTCGATACGGTCGGGTAACACACGGTAAGTTCCCCCACCTAACCGTTCAACCCCTTCAATAACAATACGGTCAGTACCCGCACCAGTAATTTTGGCACCTAACGTATTCAAGAAGTTAGCTGTATCCTCAATTTCTGGCTCACGGGCAGCATTTTCGATCGTCGTTGTCCCTTCTGCCAATGTGGCTGCCGTCATAATGGTGACAGTCGCGCCCACACTGACTTTATCCATAACGATGCAAGCGCCTTTTAAACGGCCATCAACGGTCGCTTTTACATAGCCATCTTCTAATACAATGTGTGCGCCAAGTTGCTCTAACCCAGAAATATGTAGGTCAACAGGACGTGCCCCGATAGCACAACCACCTGGCAATGAAACTTCCCCATGACCAAAACGTGCAACCAACGGCGCAAGAGCCCAAATTGATGCGCGCATGGTTTTAACTAGATCATAGGGAGCACAATATTCTGTAACATGTCTTGCATCAACATAAATGGAACCATTGCGCTCAACTTTGGTTCCTAATTGATTGAGAAGTTTGATAGTCGTATCAATATCTCTAAGTTTAGGGACATTTTGTATTTCTACTGGCTCTTCGGCTAGTAGCGCAGCGAACAGAATTGGTAGTGCAGCATTTTTGGCACCGGAGATTGTCACCTCACCCTCTAAACGAGTGGGCCCTTTAACTAAAAATTTATCCATTCGGTTACTCTCGTATTCATATTCATCCTATTTCGGATTGCAAATGTCTTCAGAAAAGTAGGACTATCGCGTTCCTTACGCCTAGTGCTATCTTTATTGACTCACTGCATGCAACCCGAGATAGTTTTGAGTATAGATTTTAAATACTGTTCGCAGTTTTTTATCAAAAACCGTTTAGCTTGCGGTCACGTGCCCAATCAGCTGGGGTATATGCCTTAATTGAAAGCGCATGAATACGGTTGTCCGCGATATACTCCATCAACGGAGCATAAACAGCTTGCTGCTGCTTGACTCTGCTCATATTTTCAAACATGGCACCGACGGCAATAACCTGAAAGTGGCTGCCATCACCATTAACAATCACCTCATCCAGAGATAGCTTGTCCATCAATACTTGTTTTATTTCGTTGGTTTCCATATATGACTCAATTTTATCATCATCGATTTTGGTATAAATAGACGTCTATCCTAAAGGATCCGAAACAAATCTTAAACCAAAGAAAACGCCCCCGATGCATAAAAACACGCAGAGGCGCTTTTTTTACACAAACTGACCTTAACTTAGCAATAATGACTTAACGCCATACAGTTCCATCAAGGTTGTTAAATTATCGCTCATTCCTACTATTTGTAGTGAGCGTTTTTGCTGCTCAAACTCACCTTTTAAACGGACCAACATAGCGAGTCCAGTTGAGTCAACGTGATCCAAGCCTGACACATCGATTTGCTCAACTTGGGATAACAAAGTCTCACGCTGCTCCCAAAATACGAGCAAAGACTCTCGGCCTAATGTGCCAGATAGTTTAACTGTTGACGATGCGGTGTCCCACGTAAGCGCATGACTCATGTGATTATTTCTCATCCAGAGTAATAGGTGCTTTCGCACTGATTTCTAACTGTTTTGTTAGACCATCAATACCTTGTTTACGTAAAATATCGCCCCATTCATTTTGCTTAGTGGTGATCATACTGACACCCTCTGCAATCATATCATAAGCTTGCCAGTGGCCTGTTTTGCTATTTTTACGCCATTGGAAGTCTAGGCGCACAGGCGGGCGACCATTAGGATCGATAATGGTGACTCGGATCGCGACGATATTTTTATCGCCAAGAGGCTGCTCTGGCGCTATTTGATACGTTTGACCATGGTACATCGCCAATGCTTGGCCATAGACTTGTTCAAGGTAAGCTTCAAAAGCGGCAAAATATGCTTCACGCTGTGCAGGCGTTGCATTTTTGTAGTAAGTTCCTAGTACGAGTGCTCCCGCATATTTAATTTGTACATAAGGCAGCAGCTCTTCACGAACAATAGTTCGTAAGTAGTTAGGATCTTTACGGATTTTAGGCTGTTCTTCCTTCAATCGTGTAAACGTTTTTTCAGCCGCTTCATCCATGAGTTTATAGGGGTTGGTTTGGTCAATCGCCATTGCAAATGGTGCAATCGCCAGCATGGCTATCATCATTAAGCGCTTAAACATAAATTATTCCTTCTAAATCCGTATTAATGTCGAATCAATTTGCTGTAGGATCAGCACCTTGACTATCTCCACTCTTATATAGGAACTGCCCTATCAGATCTTCTAATACCATCGCAGGTTTAGTATCTTCTAAGCGCCCCCCATCTTTAAGGGTTTCAATTCCTAATTCTTCACCAGAAGGGCCAATATTCATTGCAATATATTGTTCTCCTAGCAAACCAGAAGTACGAATAGATAACGAACTTGAATCTGGAATGTTGTCATACTCACTCAACAAATCAATTTTCACATCAGGCACATAGTTATCTTTATTCAGCGTAATGCTTGCAACTCGACCAATCACAACACCGCCCACTTTCACTGGGGAACCTTCTTTTAAGCCACCAATGTTTTCAAAAGAGGCAGAAACCTGATAGGTGGATTGACTACCAATTGACTTTAAATCAGCCACTTTTAAACATAGAAAAACAATTGCTGCAATTGCCAGCAGCATAAAACAACCTACCCATATTTCACTTTTTTTACTTTGCATGACTTAGTTCCCAAACATCAGTGCTGTAAGTACAAAATCTAGACCAAGAACCGCGAGTGATGCATGAACAACGGTTCGTGTTGTCGCTCGGCTTATCCCTTCCGATGTTGGGATAGCGTCATAGCCATTAAACAATGCAATCCAAGTGACTGTGATGGCAAAGACAAGACTCTTGATAAAGCAATTCACAATATCCATGCGCCAATCAACAGAAGATTGCATTGAAGCCCAAAAAAAGCCTTCATCAATCCCTTTCCAATCAACGCCAACCAATGCACCACCGAGGATCCCTACGGCAACAAAGATAAGTGATAGCAATGGCATACTAATAAAGCCAGCCCAAAAACGCGGGGCAATCACTCGACGTAAGGGGTCGACAGCCATCATTTCAAGGCTTGATATTTGCTCAGTCGCTTTCATCAGGCCGATTTCAGCGGTTAATGCAGAGCCAGCACGCCCTGCAAACAGCAGTGCTGTCACGACAGGCCCTAATTCACGCAATAACGATAATGCCACCATCATTCCGAGACTGGCTTCAGCACTAAAGGTTGTTAGAACAAGATAGCCTTGTAACCCAAGCACCATACCAATAAATAGCCCTGAAACAGCAACTATTAACAATGATTGCACACCAACAGCGTACAATTGCCTAATTAACAGTGGCCATTGTTTGGAAAATTCGGGTTTTCCAAACAATGAACGAAACAGCATATAGCCGGCTCGCCCAAAAGCCGAAAAAATTTCAATCCACCGACGTCCGAAGGCAGCGATTGCCTCTACTATCATCTTATTTTACCCTAATAAATCAGCCAGATAATCATTGGCGGGGAAACGGAATGGTACAGGCCCGTCAGCAATACCATCTAAAAACTGCCTAACGCGTGGTTCTTGGTTATCTCTTAACTCATCACCAGTCCCTTGTGCAATCACATGCTGCTGAGCAACGATATAGGCATTGTCAGCAATACTAAGCACTTCTGGCACATCATGAGAAACCACCACGCAGGTCACGCCTAATGCTTGATTCAGCTCATCAATCAATTTGACTAGCACGCCCATCGTAATGGGGTCTTGTCCAACAAAAGGCTCATCAAACATAATTAGCTCAGGGTCAAGTGCGATAGCTCGAGCCAAAGCTGCTCGTCTTGCCATCCCCCCCGATAACTCTGAAGGCATCAATTTTGCAGCCCCTCGTAAACCTACCGCTTCTAGCTTCATCATGACCGTAGTATGGATCAATGATTCCGGTAAGCGAGTATGTTCACGTAAAGGAAATGCTACGTTGTTAAAAACATCCATATCAGTAAATAGCGCCCCAGACTGGAACAACATGCTCATTTTTTTACGAGCCTGATACAGTTTTGAGCGTGATAATTCCGGAATATTATCACCATCGAACCAAATTTCACCTTGATTTGGGCGTAACTGGCCGCCAATAAGGCGTAATAGCGTGGTTTTCCCTATTCCCGATGGCCCCATAATTGCCGTTATCTTACCCCGTGGTACTGTTAGGTTAATATTTTCAAATATTTTCCTATTGCCACGAGTAAAAGACATGTCACGCACTTCGATTAAGTTGTCTGTCTTTGTTTGCATTTGTTTGATAGCCCGTCACATCATCAATTTTTATTTTCTCAAAGCGCTAGGCTCGCGATTTTACAGAAAAATAGACCAAAAATCGTCTAATATCACATCTGATTTTATTTATAGTATTATAACGTTCTAAATAGCGTTATTGGTGTGAAAAATGTGTTTTTTTATATCTAAAAGATACATACAACAACAGAATTATTAATAGTTAAACATTATTTTTGCGCAATTGAAGCAGATAGCTCTTAGACTTTAAAAATTTGTTATTCGTTGAGAATACTAAAGTTCATCATTCTTTATTTGGTTTATGATGCTAATGAATACCGAGAGCCACTGACTTAAGCTTTTGTTAATCTCCGCCAGTCATCATTGATTAAAATATAATTAATATTCGACTGATTTGACAAAGCACTTACTGATAGTAAGTATTCGTTATACAATTCGCGCTCGCTAATCCGATTAACTGAAAAGCTACGCATGGAACAGAAAATGTCAAACATCGATTTTCAGCAAGTAGGCAAAGAAGTTCTCCATATCGAAAGTGAAGGCCTAAAAAATTTAGAACAATATATCAACGATGATTTTACCCACGCTTGTCAGCGCATTTTTGCTTGCCAAGGAAAGGTCGTTGTGATGGGTATGGGAAAATCGGGTCATATTGGACGAAAAATTGCAGCAACCTTGGCCAGTACAGGTACACCTTCTTTCTTTGTGCATCCTGGCGAAGCTAGCCATGGCGATCTGGGAATGATTACCCATAAAGACATTGTATTGGCAATTTCTAACTCTGGTGAATCGAGTGAAATCCTAGCGCTATTGCCTGTTTTAAAACGAATTAAAGTTCCATTGATCTGCATGACCAATAACCCTAATAGTAATATGGGTAAATATGCCGATGTTCACCTCTGCATAAAAGTGCCAAAAGAAGCGTGCCCATTAGGCTTGGCCCCTACCACAAGTACCACCGCAACGCTGGTGATGGGGGATGCATTAGCGATTGCCTTACTCACCGCGAGAGGCTTTACGCCGGAAGATTTCGCACTTTCTCACCCTGGTGGCGCACTTGGGCGCAAACTTTTATTATTAGTTCGTGATTTAATGAATGTCGGTGATGATATTCCTCATATTCCACAAACAGCGACGTTACGTGAAGCATTAATTGAGATTACTCGCAAAAAATTAGGCATGACTGTGATTTGTGATGACGAGATGAATATTGCTGGTATTTTTACAGATGGTGATTTGCGTCGCATCTTCGATATGGGTATTGATCTTAACAACGCAAAAATAGCCGATGTGATGACGCCAGGTGGCATCAAAATAACCCCGAATATGTTAGCGGTAGAAGCACTTAACCTTATGCAGTCTAAACATATTACTTCATTGATGGTCGCAGAAGGTAATAAGCTAGTCGGTGTTTTACATATGCATGACCTTTTACAAGCTGGTGTTGTATAAAGAAAAGGAATGATTATGGATCCGCACTTTCAGGACACGTGTTACGGTCCTGTAACCCAAAATGTTTTAAAAAAAGCCGCTAAGATTAAATTGTTAATCTGTGATGTCGACGGTGTCATGTCTGACGGCCAAATTTACATGGGAAATAACGGCGAAGAGCTGAAAGCATTTAACGTGCGTGATGGTTACGGTATTCGCTGTTTGTTGACCTCGGGTATCGACGTGGCCATTATCACTGGCCGAAAGGCAAAATTGCTTGAAGATCGCGCAAAGACACTCGGTATTACATATCTTTACCAAGGACAGAGCGATAAGCTTTTGGCGTATCATGAACTGTTAGATACACTAAAAGTAAGCGCGGAAGAGACAGCCTATATCGGAGATGATCTCATTGATTGGCCTGTCATGGCAAAAGTTGGGCTATCTGTAGCGGTTGCTGATGCACACCCATTGCTACTACCAAAAGCCGATTACGTTACACGCATTGGTGGTGGTAAAGGAGCAGTTCGTGAACTTTGCGATTTGATCCTGATTGCTCAAAATAAACTGGAAGAAGCTAAAGGCTTATCGATTTAAAGAATAAAGACACCCATGAGTAACGCTAAAAAGTGGTTAATTATCCTGTTATCCTTGATAGCACTTGGCCTGATCGGTTGGAACCTCGCTGGTTATGATACCAGCACCCCAACAGCAGGCGTTATAGATAACAGTCAACCTAATTATCAAACTGATGATTCAGTGACATTCGTCTATAATCCAGCAGGTGATTTGGCCTATAAACTTGTATCAGATAAAATTGATAATTATACGGCAGACAAACTCACTTGGTTTACTAACCCTGTTTTGACAACTTATAACGAAGCAGGCGTACCGACATGGACTGTGCGGTCACTCAAGGCCAAACTGACGAATGATAGAGTGCTCTATTTATATGACGATGTCCAAGTCGATAGTTTAAGCCCTGATTCACAAATTCAGCGAATTTCAACCCAAAGTGCTGTCGTTAATCTGATAACACAAGATGTTTCATCGGATGATAAAGTTACCATCATCGGGCAAGGCCTTAATTCTACTGGTTTAAAAATGCGCGGTAACCTGCGTTCAAGAACCGCAGAGTTAATTGAAGATGTAAAAACTCATTACGTGCTACAAAAAGAAGAGCAAAAAAATGAATCAAGTAAATAAAAAGCGTTTTATTCAAGGAGCCGTTGCCAGCGCAATTTTTGCTCTTAGCGTACCAGCTTCCGCATTAAAATCTGATACACAACAACCGATGACAATTAACTCAGTCAAGCAGTCCCTTGATTTAGAGAAAAATGTCACCACATTTACAGATGATGTTGTGATTAAACAAGGTTCTATTGATATCAGAGCCAATAAAGTCGTGGTTACGCGTCCTAGCAGTAACTCTGACAAAATTACGATAGAAGCATTTGGTAATCCAGTGACGTTCTATCAACTACAAGATGATGGTAAGCCAATTAAAGGCCGAGCAGCGAAAGCACGCTACGAAGTGGATAAAGAACTGCTGACATTAACAGGTAATGCCTATCTTGAGCAGTTAGATAGCAATATTAAGGGTGATAAAATTACCTATATCGTGCCGACACAACAGATGGAAGCATTTAGCGATAAAGGCAAACGCGTCACCACAGTATTATTGCCATCACAGTTACAAGAGAAAGGCCCCGCGGCAAACAACGGAAAGAGTAAATAATCGTTATGGCGACATTAACCGCTGAGAATCTGGCAAAAGCCTATAAAAAACGCAAGGTCGTTGAAGATGTCAGCCTTGAGGTGAAGTCTGGTGAAATTGTTGGTTTACTTGGCCCTAATGGTGCGGGTAAGACGACCACCTTTTATATGGTGGTCGGAATCGTCCAGCGAGATGCAGGTAAGATTACCATTGATGGCGAAGATATTAGCCTGTTGCCTCTTCATGAACGCGCACGCCGTGGTATTGGCTATCTGCCTCAAGAAGCCTCAATTTTTCGCCGCTTGAGCGTTTATGATAACCTGATGGCAGTGCTAGAAATACGTCATGACTTAAATTCAGACCAACGTAAAACACGTGCTGAAGAGCTAATGGAAGAGTTTAGTATCACCCATTTGCGCGATAGTATTGGTCAATCGTTGTCAGGTGGGGAACGTCGCCGTGTTGAAATTGCTCGCGCATTAGCCGCGAATCCGAAATTTATCTTGTTAGATGAGCCGTTTGCTGGTGTTGACCCAATTTCAGTATTAGATATCAAAAAAATCATCCAACATTTACGTGACTATGGTCTGGGCGTGTTGATCACCGACCATAACGTGCGAGAAACACTCGATGTCTGTGAAAGAGCTTATATTGTGAGCCAAGGGCACCTGATAGCACACGGAACACCTGAGATGATCCTCGAAAATGAACAAGTCAAACGCGTTTATTTAGGGGAAGGCTTCCGTCTATAAGTTATTAGTCATAGACTCTAAAATAAGTCGAGCATCGCTAGGTGACAGAGACACGATTTGTTGAATGTCTTAATAAATCAGAAAGCAGGTCAACAACATTCGCTAGCGATACCGTCACTGGTTGTATGACAAATATATTTTTGAGATGGAGATAAAAGACCATTCATGAAGCAAAGTTTGCAGCTCAGAATCAGTCAGCAACTTGCAATGACACCCCAACTGCAACAGGCTATCCGCCTGTTGCAGCTCTCTACACTTGAGCTACAACAAGAAATCCAACTCGCTCTAGAAACCAACCCCCTTCTAGAACAAGAAGAAAATGCCAATGAATTAGATTCGCTGGATGACATCGATATCGACACTGATAGTAGCGAAATCGATACCAAAGATGCTCTCGAAAAGGGTGATATGCCTGATGAGCTCCCACTGGATGCCAATTGGGATGAGATTTACACCGCTGGCACACCTTCAGGCACCAGCAACGACTACAGTTTCGATGAATTACCGGTCTACCAAGGGGAAACGACACAAACCCTACAGGACTATTTGCAGTGGCAATCCGAGTTAACTCCTTTTACCGATACGGATCGTGCTATTGCGACAGCAATTATTGATTCTATTGATGATTCAGGCTATCTCACCACATCAATTACCGATATCCATGAAGGTATTGATAACCCTGATATCACTTTGGAAGAAGTGAGCGCGGTTTTAAAACGAATCCAACATTTTGATCCCCTTGGAGTGGCGGCACAAGACCTTAAAGAATGTTTACTCATTCAGCTATCTCTCTATCCGAAAAATACCCCTGGATTAGAGGAAGCTCGTACGATTATTCGCCAACACATCGATTTACTGGCAAATCGCGATTTTCGCCAGCTCACTAAGCTGACTCGATTAAAAGAAGATGCACTAAAAACCGCTATTGATCTGATATTGACGTTGAATCCCAAACCCGGCCAATCCATCAATACCGGAGAGTCTGAATATGTCATTCCTGATGTTTTAGTGAAAAAAATCAATGGACACTGGCAAGTTGAATTAAATACAGATAGCATCCCTAAACTAAGTATTAACAATCACTATGCTTCACTGATAAAAGATTCAGTAAGCGAAAGTGATTCACAGTATATTCGTAGCAATTTGCAGGATGCTAAATGGCTGATTAAGAGTTTGGAAAGTCGCAATGAGACCTTGTTAAAAGTCGCAACTTGCATTGTTGAACAGCAACAAGAATTTTTCGAACTCGGCGATGAATATATGAAACCCATGATATTGGCTGATATTGCTTATCAGGTCGATATGCATGAATCGACAATATCGAGAGTCACAACGCAAAAATATCTCCATAGCCCTAGGGGAATTTTTGAATTGAAGTATTTTTTCTCTAGCCATGTGAGTACCGATACTGGAGGAGAAGCTTCCTCAACGGCAATACGTGCGTTAGTGAAAAAACTGGTTGCTGCTGAAAATCCAGCAAAACCATTGAGTGACAGTAAATTGACCAGCATGCTGGCCGAACAGGGCATTCAGGTTGCTCGTCGAACTGTCGCTAAGTACCGTGAATCGTTATCTATTCCGCCCTCAAATCAACGTAAAAAGTTGGTTTAATTGACAAAGTAAGGAAGATTGTATGGAATTTCAGATTACTGGACACAATATCGAAGTCACCCCTGCATTGCGTGAAACTGTTGAGAAAAAAATCAAAAAATTGGAGCAATTATTTGATCGTATCAATGGTATTCAAGTCGTTTTAAAAGTTGAAAAAGTTCAGCAGATTGCTGAAGCAACTGTGCAGGTGAATGGTGCAGAACTCCATGCGTCAGCTGAAGAAAACGACATGTACGCAGCAATCGACCTACTGGTAGACAAATTGTCACGCCAGTTAACCAAACATAAAGAAAAACTGAGACAACACTAGTCTATTTATGGTGAAATCACTCAGTGATTTATGACCAATAAATAATTAAAACCAGATAGCGTACCCCGCTATCTGGTTTTGTAGTCCTAAGCGAACAATAAAATGAACAGTGATATAGAAATCCAATTAAGCGCCGTATTATCACCAGCCTGTACACGTAATAACCTTGTCTGTACTAGCAAGAAAAGGGCTCTCGAGATTATTAGTGAACTCGCTGCCGCAGAGTTGGGATTACCGGAAAATACGGTATTTGAAGCATTACTCACCAGAGAAAAAGTCGGAACAACAGGTATTGGTAGTGGGATCGCCATTCCTCACGGTAAGTTAGCAGAAGGTGAACATACGCAAGCTGTTGGCGTTTTTTTGCATCTTGAAGAGCCTATTGCCTTTGATGCCATCGACAATCAACCTGTCGATCTGCTTTTTGCATTACTTGTGCCTGCCGATCAGTGCAAAACACACCTGCACACGTTATCGTTAATCGCCAAAAAATTAGCAGACAAATCTTTTTGTAAGCGTCTAAGATCGGCACAAAGCGACGCTGAGCTATATAGTATTATTACTGAGTAATCTATAATTGAATGACTTTGTCATCACAGGGTTACATGTATATAAAATTTTGATATTTTCTATATAGCTGTACTGACATAAACTGTGATGTTTTAATAAGTAAGCAAAAGTTCGATTCAACTATCGAGATCATATGATCATCGAAAAGAAACAAAAGGGAGTTAGCTCATGGTGCTGATGATTGTCAGCGGCCGTTCCGGTTCGGGAAAATCCGTTGCCTTACGTGCGCTGGAAGATATGGGTTTCTATTGTGTGGATAACCTGCCGGTTGTGCTGCTTCCAGAACTGGCCAATTCACTCGCAGATCGTAATATTTCAGCCGCTGTGAGCATTGATGTGCGTAATATGCCCGATAACCCAGAGATCTTTGAAGAGGCATTAGATAGATTACCTGCTAGTTTTTCGCCTCAACTCTTGTTTCTGGATGCTGATCGCAACACATTAATTCGCCGCTATAGCGATACGCGTAGGTTACATCCTCTTTCCAGTAAAAATTTATCGCTAGAGAGTGCGATAGATGAAGAAAACGAGCTGTTAGAACCACTACGCTCTCGTGCTGATTTAGTGATAGACACCTCTGAAATGTCAGTGCATGAATTAGCAGAGATGTTGAGAACACGTTTAATGGGCAAACGTGAACGTGAGCTCACCATGGTGTTTGAATCTTTTGGTTTCAAACACGGTATCCCTATCGATGCGGATTATGTTTTTGATGTCCGCTTTTTACCCAATCCGCACTGGGATCCTAAATTACGCCCAATGACAGGGTTAGATCGCCCCGTTGCTGCATTCTTAGATAGGCATACTGAGGTCCATAACTTTATTTATCAAACACGCAGCTACCTAGAATTGTGGCTGCCAATGCTTGAAACAAATAATCGTAGTTATCTGACTGTCGCTATAGGCTGTACTGGCGGTAAACACCGTTCTGTTTATATTGCTGAACAGCTAGCTGATTATTTTCGTTCCCGCGGCAAAAACGTACAGTCCCGCCACCGAACGTTAGAAAAACGGAAATAATGACACTAAAAGCGACCATCACCTTAAAAAACCGGCTTGGCATGCATGCTAGGCCGGCAATGTTACTTTATGAATTAGTTCAAAAATTTAACTCTAGAGTTATTTTACGCAATAATAATCATATCGAGGCTGAGGCGGATAGCGTTATTGCGATGTTGATGTTAGACTCAGAGCAAGGAAGTACCATTGATATTGAGGTTAGCGGCCCTGATGAAGATCAGGCTTTATCCGCGATAATTAACCTGTTCGAAAGTGGATTTGATGAAAGTTAGTATAATCAACCAATTATTTACGAACTAAATATCAGTTGTTTTACAACTATTGGCTCAGAGATCGTGATCATGATCTCTTCCTTTTGGAGCTTGAAGAGCCTAATATTTTATACAATTTTATCACAGCGACACCCCCTACCTTATTGGGTGGGGGGTGTTTGCTTTGTACGTCTCTATTGGAGTGTGGTATGACAAAGCCAACAATTATTATCAATGATTTAGATGCAGAGCGCCTAGACGCACTATTGGAACAAGCTGCTTATGCAGGTACCCCAGTTGCTGACGCATTGAATGATGAACTTGATCGTGCAGATATCCTGTCACCACAGGAAATTCCTGCTGACGTCGTCACAATGAACAGTACTGTGCGTTTTCTTGATTTAATCAGCAATGAAGAACGCACGCGTACGTTGGTTTATCCAGCATCATTAAAAGATAGTGCGGAACAACTCTCTGTAATGGCACCCATTGGCGCTGCTTTACTTGGTTTACGTGTCAATGATGAGATCAGTTGGGCATTACCTAATGGTGTTGAAACTCGCGTTAGAGTACTTGAAATTATTTATCAGCCAGAAGCGGCTGGTGAGTTTCACCGTTAATGCCCCAATAACGCGCTAGTACTGTGTTAGGGCCCATAAGGGCGCCTAACACATTTTGCCTTACCGTATCACCTTAACTCTCTTCAATCCCCATTTCATCACTTCTAAAGATGAGTGACTCAACTCATTCCATCAACAAATTCGTGGCATGTTTTTTTACCATATGCACGAACTGTTGACTTTCCTCTGTCGATACAAAACAACGAGCAGGAATAATAATGGTACTGACACGGTCAAAAAACAGGTATAACAAATCGCCATCTGTTCGGATAAACGTAAATTTTTCCCACTTGATAAATGAAGAGCCATATTCGCTGGTTTCATGAATGCCTTGTTCATCAAAATAATACTGCTTTTCAGAAAAAAGTAAGCTATCGGGATCAGGTATTGCACACCGGAAGGTCTGTAATATTCGAGCCGCTATAAATAAAAATAAGCACAGTGAAATAAGCAATGCCATCGAAATTTGGGCCAATGTGATGTTAAGCAGTTGCAACGCCACCACAAATACAACAATAAAAATGATAAACATCACCAAAGGAATGGACGAACTTTTCCCCTTATAAAAATAATTATTTTTATAGCAGTAGTTATTGAACCGTATATATTCATTACGATTTAATGTTACTCGAATGGGGTCTACCATATAAACATATCCTATTGTGAGCAAAAAACTGAGGAGCAATCGCTCCTCAGACTCCTTTATACAACAAATGCTCGCTATAATGCCATTATTGGCCTGCAATGCTCATTTCAGGCAGTAGTACTGAACCACACTGAATATTGCTTCGCGTTTCAATATCATCTGCGATAGTAACCATATTCGCCCACATCTCTTTAAGGTTACCCGCAATAGTAATTTCGCTCACTGGGTATTGGATCTCACCATTTTCGACCCAAAAACCGGAGGCACCACGCGAATAATCCCCCGTGATCCCACTGACTCCCTGCCCCATCAATTCAGTGACAATTAGGCCTGTGCCCATTTGTTTTAACAGCGCTTCAAATGATAAACCTTGCCCTGCAATGCGCCAGTTATGGATGCCCCCTGCATGTCCTGTACTTTGTAGCCCCAACTTTCTAGCTGAATAGGAAGTCATCAACCAAGTTTGCAGCACACCCTTTTCAATAATATTGCGCTCAGTAGTACGCACACCTTCACTATCAAATGGTGATGAGGCGAGTCCACCGATTAAATGAGGCTGTTCATTGATGGTTAGCCATTCAGGCAAAATTTGCTTGCCAAGGCTATCCAATAAGAAAGAGGATTTACGATAAATACTGCTACCGCTGATTGCCCCAACAAGATGACCAAACAGCCCTGTCGCCACTTCAGCAGCAAAAATAACGGGAGCCTTCATTGTTGGCAGCTTTCTTGGTGATAAGCGTGCCAATGTACGACGAGCGCACTCTTGCCCCACCCATTCTGGTGATTTCAAAGCACTCAAGCTGCGTCCAATGGTATAAGCATAATCGCGTTCCATATCACCATTTTGTTCCGCAATCACACAGCTCGACATAGAATAACGACTTGAACAATAGCTTTGTAGCATACCGTGTGAGTTACCAAACACGCGAACACCATAATGACCATTAAAGCTGCCACCTTCCGTATTCACAATACGTGAATCGACCTGAAGCGCTGCCATCTCGGCTTGTGATGCTAACTTTATCGCTTCCTCTGGTGTAATGTCGCTAGCCTGAAATAATTGTAGGTCAGGCGCTTCAAAAGCGAGTAGTGATTTTTCAGCAGGGCCAGCACAAGGGTCTTCCGACGTATAACGAGCAATATCGACAGCGGCTTGTACTGTGCGTTCAATGGCTGCTGGGCTTAAATCGGTAGAAGACGCACTACCTTTACGTTGATTGTGATAAACCGTGATCCCCAGCGCCCCATCACTATTGAATTCAACATTCTCTACTTCACCTTGGCGGGTACTGACACTAATTCCAGTGCTTTTATTCACCGCGACTTCAGCCGCATCACAACGGCTTTTTGCAAAAGAGAGCGCTTGTGCGACCGCATCTTCCAGTTTTTTACGTTGTTCACTGACTTGTTCAGTTAAATTCATCGACTCAATCCACATAAAATGGGGTAAACCTGGCTTTTTTACACCAACTCACAAATGTCGGGTAGTCATCAGGGCTTTTTCCCAGTTACAATACATAATATATGAATGTTAACATCCACAACGCGGCAGGTCATGTAATTACATCGCTGCGTTCTGTAAAAAGGAAATTGAGATATGGCCAAACAGCCTGAAGACTGGCTGGATGATGTACCAGCGCCACAAGATGAAGACGATGATGAGATCATTTGGGTCAGTAAAAGTGAAATTAAGCGCGATGCTGAAATTCTAAAAAAACTGGGCGCGGAGCTCGTTGAATTAAGCAAAAGTGAACTTGAGCGCATTCCACTCGATGCTCAGTTACTTGAATCCATTGAACTGGCACAAAAAATTAAGCGTGAAGGTCGCCGTCGTCAACTGCAATATATTGGCAAGTTGCTACGTTCTCGTGATGTTGATCCTATTACTGAAGCATTAGATAAACTAAAAAATCGTCATAACCAGCAGGTTGTCATTCTACATAAGCTTGAGGACCTACGTATTCGCCTTGTTGAAGATGGCGACAGTGTGATTGAAGAAGTGGTTGCTCTATTCCCTCATGCAGATAGACAACAGCTCAGAGCGCTCGTGCGCAACGCCAAGAAAGAACGTGAAAGTAACAAACCGCCGAAAGCTTTCCGTCAAATCTTCCAATACCTAAAAGAGCTATCTGAAAGCGCGTAAATTATCCTCCCCTATACCGAGTGAGATATAGGGGAAGATGTCAAAAATAGTGTCCCTCTAAGCACTACTTCGCTTCTTTTATATCAACGTCATATGCACCCATAATACCTTTTTAAGGTTCTCTATGGGGATGGCTGCCTCAATAATCGTTGACTCCTCAAAGAGCCCGTCAATTACCAATATATCCCAATTTTTGATCTCTCATCGTGCTTGAGCCACCCACTTATCGCCGGGAGGAGGGTCGGAGGTTCATGATTTAAAAAATTAGCGATATCTTATCGTTTGGGGAAATTTTTGTGGGATCTTAGTATGGCTTTCTTCCATACATCGCCTTGAAAAGAGCGTTTTTAGCTGAGAAAAATGGGAAGCAGATTTTCTCAATAGTTAGATCTGTTTTTCACAGCCTGATTGTTCATCATCATTTTCACACACAAATATTAGGTCATCCCCCCATAAATCATGCGCATCGTGCATCATCGCGATGATATCGTCAAACGTCGATTTTTGCTCATCGCTAAGATGAGTAAAGACGATAGTAACAGGCAATTCGATACCTGCTGACACACTATCCCACAACGCATCAAGGTTTTTACCAAACCAATCTGGCAATGAAAATTGCAGCTCAAATTGGCGATAAAAATCCTCAATGCTACTAATTTGTTGAAAATTAAAGATAACAACAGGACGGCTCATATCAATACTCTTTAATTAATTTCTTGAAAGCTTTTGTAGTGATCTCGCGTGACATAAATCATGCCATCTGAAGAGTATAGCAAACGGTCGGCACCGCGATGCCCACAGTTATAATTCAGATCAGCTTCATACCATTGGCGATTTGGTGCAATAGGTAAACGCTGTTCACGATTTGAAAAACGGTCACCACCGATAGCTTTACCTGGGAGCACATCACACAAGTTGCCTTGCTTAGGGTTCCATCCTGCCCGACGAGCTTCCTTTTTAGTGACATAAAAACGGGGCAATTGATGGTGTTTTTGCATATACCCCACCACATTGGCTTGTTTTGTTAGCTCATCTATTTGTTGAACATGTTGATTCTGTATTGCTTGCTCTGATGTTGAAGCAGGCTTTTCAGCCTGCTTTTTCTCTTGTTGCTCGCCCGCATTAAAATATAAGCTAAGTGCGATCAACACAGCCATCAACAGCATAGAAATAATACGTTTATTCATCATTACCCTCCTTGGCTTCTCGTTTAAGCTGTACCACCAACGGTCATTTTATCCAGTTTCAGTGTCGGCTGCCCAACCCCAACAGGAACACTTTGCCCTTCTTTACCACACACGCCAACCCCTTTATCAAGCGCAAGGTCGTTGCCTACCATGGAAATTTGCTGCATGGCTTCAACGCCAGAGCCAATCAAAGTTGCACCTTTAACAGGCGAGGTAATTTTACCCTTTTCAATGAGATAGGCTTCAGATGTGGAGAAAACAAACTTACCCGAAGTGATATCGACTTGGCCACCACCAAAATTAGGTGCATAAATGCCTTTATCCACACTAGCAATAATATCCTCAGGTGTTGAAGAGCCTGCTAGCATATAGGTATTCGTCATACGCGGCATCGGTAAATGCGCATACGATTCACGCCGTGCATTCCCTGTTGGCGCAACCCCCATCAAACGTGCATTCAACTTATCTTGAATATAATTTTTCAAGACTCCGTTTTCAATCAACACATTATATTGACCAGGAACACCTTCATCATCAATAGCTAAGGACCCTCGGCGACCTGCGATGGTTCCATCATCGACAACAGTGCAAAGCGGAGAGGCGACCAATTCACCAATTTGCCCAGAGAACACAGAAGTGCCACGGCGGTTAAAGTCACCTTCTAAACCATGCCCAACCGCTTCGTGAAGGAGGACTCCCGGCCAGCCCGCGCCCAATACAACAGGCATCATACCCGCAGGCGCAGCTATTGCAGATAAATTAACCAGCGCCATACGCACCGCTTCTTTAGCATACTGCTCTGCTAGCACCTGACCTTGATGAATTCCAAGGAAATACTCATAGCCGTAGCGACCACCACCGCCACTGCCGCCACGCTCGCGCTTACCTTCATGTTCCACTAGCACACTGACTGATAAACGAACCAATGGGCGAATATCAGCCGCTAATGTTCCATCAGTCGCAGCAACGAGTACCTGCTCATAAACCCCCGTAAGGCTTGCATTAACTTCGATCACGCGAGGATCTTCGGCTCGGGCTACCTGATCGACGCGATGCAATAAGGCAATTTTTTCTTCGCGAGATAAGCTTTGTAGTGGGTCCGTTGCCGAGTATAGCTTCTTGTAATCTACCTCGGTTAAAATCTGTGATTTGCCATGACCTTGTTCGTTAACAATGCTACGTGCAGCTGTCGCACTTTGTTGTAATGCCATCAACGAAATCTGATCTGCATAGGCAAATCCTGTTTTTTCACCATTTACAGCTCGAACACCAACACCTTGGTCAATATTATAAGAGCCATCTTTGATAATACGATCTTCTAACACCCATGCTTCGTGATAGCTCGATTGAAAATAAAGATCGGCATAATCGAGCTTACGCTCAGATAATAAACCTAATGTGTCATACAGTTTTTGGTGGTCAAGACCATTGGCAGCCAGCAAATGTTCGCTGACAGAAGCTAAACTCATATTGTTTACTCTTTTTCTGTTTCTTTTTTAATCAATGACGTCAGTTGCGGTCTAAAGCGGTTATGTTTTACCACTCGAATTTGTTCCCGCATCCCATGTAAACTCTCTGTTTGAATATTTAAAACTGTTGAAGCGACAGCATCAACATTCTTTTTCATTACTTTGCCCCAGCCATCAACGGCTAAGGTATGTCCCCATGTTCTACGGGTTCCATGCACACCAACCTGAGCAGGTGCGAGTATAAAGCATTGGTTCTCAATCGCTCTTGCTCTTAACAATGGCTCCCAATGTGCTTTGCCGGTATAACGTGTGAAAGCGGCAGGGACAGAAATAATTTCAGCACCTTGCTCACGCAAAGCCTGAAATAAGCCAGGGAAACGAAGATCATAACAAATCGTCATCCCTAAGCGACCGACGGGTGTATCCACCACTGTAATGTGTTCGCCGCGCTGATAAATCACAGACTCATTATAAGTCCCCTGTTCATCTTCAATATTCACGTCAAACATATGAATTTTGTCATAACGCGCCTGAATTTTTCCTTGGGAGTCGATTAAAATACTGCTGCTCGTAATCCGCTCAGGATCTTCACGGCTAATCAATGGCATTGAACCAATGAGGATCCATACCTTATAGCGTTTTGCCATCATCGCGATAGCTTCTTGCAGAGGACCTTGTCCTTCTATTTCAGCTTGCTTACGGTAAGTCGCCGCATCCGCAAACAACAATGCATTTTCAGGTGTCAATACTAGCTCAACAGTCTCTGGCAACTGCTTAATTTGCTGCTCAATCTGTGCCAAATTATGTTTAGTATTTTTACCGCTGCATAACTGCAAAAGTGCAACATTGCCATTTTTCATTACTCTTGAGTCTCCTTTAGCTGACGCAATACTTCATCAATTTTTGGTTCATCCAAGCTTCCTGTTACACGATAACGTATTACAGAAATTTTGCTCCATAACGGACCAAGGACTTTTGATGCAGCAAATACTGCTGCTCCTGCAAATGGGTTAACTGCAAATGCTGTTGCTACTCCTACTGTAGCAGATATTTCGGGAGTCACTACTGCTTCACCATTAATTTGGCGTTTCACCAAATCAATTTCCCCACTTAACGCAATATCTGCCACTAACCCATCAATGTATACATCTTTTGTTGATAGGATACCATTATGGATCTTGGCGCTGCCTTTAATTGAATCAAAGTCGAAGTCATTACTGAAGGTATCGCGAAAATCAAATTGAAGCTTGCGCAATAGTGCATCAAAGCTCACAAGGCGTAACAACTGTCCAGCTCTTCCCCCGCCCATTTTAGCAATCGCACCTTTACCTAGCTTGGTCGACAATTTGCCATCAAGGGTGGCAATATCTGGAGACCATGGAACATCTTGCCAGTTTAATTGAAAGTCAATGGTATAAGGTGCATCAATAATTGGCACTAAAACACCATAGTAGGCTGCCGTATTATCAAATTGCTCGCCGCTTAGTGAGCCTGCAATCTGTGTCCGATTTTGTTGGCCACTTTGCCAAACTGCATCTAATTTTAATTGATTGACGCTATTGGTTAATGTTCCACCACTCAGTTGCAAGGTATTACCTTGAGGCAGCAAGTGAGCGTTGATCTTGCCTAACTTTTGTCCACCTGCCCAACAATCTTGGCAATGAATCGTCATTTCAGGCCAATAGCTAAAATCAAATGAAGCGCTATCATTATTGCTCGTGGTTTGTTGTCCCGGAAATGCGGTTGGATTGTAATACAGATAATCGATATTTAGTGCCCATGGTTGATTAGCAAAGATCTGGAGTTCACCTTTCAGGTTTTCGCTTGAAACCTTTATCAGTTGCTCTTCAGCTAACAAGCTGAATGAAAGATCTATGTTTTTCCATGCCTGACCACCTAAAGACAGGGAAGGTGTTTTCACCCTCACCGTCTCAGGTAAGCGAATATCGAATGGCTGACTCTTTTGTTTTGGTGAAAATAGGGTATCAAGGGTTTTAAACCAATTTGGGTTAGTGATAGGCGGTAAATCTGCCAATAACGTCGATGACTTAGGTAATTCGGGGGCTTTTCCCTGCCATTGAGCGACTGTCGCTTTATCTAACCCTAATTTCGTTCCACTCAAATCCCATTGGCTATTAAAACCAACACGTTGACCAATATCACCGCCAATCACAAGGTGGTCCGTTGAGCCTTGAGCCGTCGCATTCATTGAACCTAACTCTTTTAATAAATGGTCATCCAAAGCAGGTAAACGACTTTTTAATTTATCTAGCCCTGCCTTGAAAGCGACTTTCAGTGCCATTTTTTCGCTTGCCGCATTCGGTAATAATATTTCAATTTGGCTGCTCCAATCACTGCTGCCAGCAAGCTTTTGTTTTATGGAGTCAGGTAATTGCGCAATCTTTGCGAGATCCCAATTTCCTTTCAAATCCACATTTACTTGATAATTTTTGGGGTTATCCTGAGTGGAAAAGTCTATTGCTACCGGCTGACCAAACCAATGCCCTGCTAACCTGTTGCCAACTAAGTTGCCATTATTGAATTGGAAACTTCCACTTAGCGCCGTCAGTTTGCTCGCAATTGGCTTAATAAATAGGTCGTTTTTATCTAAATAAACCTGCCCTTTGGCAACCACCTCTTTACCTGCCGATAGTGGAATGGATAATCCAAGCTCCCCTTTCACACTACCGCCAATTTGTAATTCGTCTAGTGTGTCACCAATCGAGTGTTTCATTGGTGTTGTGGTGAAATATTGTTGAATTTGAGAACCTGTCCCCGCGAGATCCGCATTAATAAACAGCATCTCATCTTGATATTCAGGAATGTCTGCCGTTAAATTTGTCGCAATCGCATCGCCCAATTTAACTTTTTCGGCACGCATCGCCAAACTGGAACGTTGGAAATCAAGATTAATATCAAGGTCAAATAGCGCAGGCCAGCCTTCATCATATTCAAACGTGGCATTATGTAATGGTACGAATACCTGAAACTGTCCATCGTTACCATAAAATGGAAAATGTGCAGGGTCCCCTTTAAACACCAGAGTAGCTTCATCGACTTTCCCTGCAATAATGGCTTTGGATAAGTAATCCGCTAGCTCTTGCCCCATCAGTTTTTGAGGGAAATAGCGCCATGCATCACCAGCATCAGTCACACTAATGCCAGCTAATATGCTCAGGTCACTCTCATCACGCTTTTTCGAGGTTAAAAAGTTAAATTGGCCGTTAGCCCAGACTGAGATAGCTTGGACATCAATGCTATCGCTCCATAGTCTGAACTGGCTGTCATCATTTTGCCAATAAAAACGCCCAACCGCCTTGCTCACTTTAAACGGCGCTTTAAATTCTGGCTCATAGTCAACTTCACTATTTTCTAGTGAGGCATCCAAAACACCTCGTTGCATATTGCCCACTAAAACCCCGGTAAAGTGGTCAACTGAAGGCAATTGCTTCCATTTTTTCCAGCTAACATTCTGCCAGTCCATATCGATTTGCGTATGGTCGAGTTGTTCTGGCGTGATATCCAAAGAAAAAGCAGATAACACCCCTTTAGGTTGGCGGTGCTGCCAATCTTGTACCGTTTCAGGAGTTACAAATGAGAACGTGGGTAATACTTCACTTAAGCGTTCTAGCTCAATATTTTTAGCTCGGATACGCCAATGGTCTTGTTGGTTATATTTCATCGATGAGGGAAGATACAGCACCGAAACACTGCCATTTGGCCAAATATATTCGTTTGTTTTTAATGTATTTAGCTCAGGAATGTTAAATAACCATCCTTCACCCTGTCTTCTCATTCGAATCAATAAATCATTAACTTGTAGGTTCTGGGCTAAAGGCGCCTCTCCCCAGTTGGCTTCACCTTGGCGTAACTGTAGTAACCCGCTATCAATACGATTATTTTTAATACTCACCCAAGAAGATAAGCTGAAATTAGCGTCGCGTAATCCTGTATTTTCGCGTAACCACCGGCTAAGCCATGGTTGCATATCAATGTTATCGGCTTGCAGATAGACAGTGCCGTCACTCAAGATGCCATTTTTATCTTTCACATCCAGTTTGACCTGCAAAAAACCATGCTGCTTATTAATCGTCTCTAGGCTAACAAAGCCTTGAGCACGATGACGCTCTTGTTCATTAAGCCATGTTAACTCAGGTAAAATAAGCGTCGTTTTTTGTTCTGAAGGAGTGAGAAATGTGAGTTGGCTATTTTTCAGCGTAAAATGATTAAACTGTTTTAAAAATAGCCCTTCAATGCCGTCGCTATCGATCGGTTCAGCGCTGCCTTCGAAACTAAAAGGCACCTTATAATCCACATCAAGTTGATAAAAGGTAATATCTCGAAAACGCCATGTTAAAGAAAGAATAGAACGCCAAATATCCAGTTCAATCGCAATTTTGCTGGCTGTTGCATCAACCTCAGGGTTATGAACAACCACATCCCTCAAGGTAAAAACAGGTCCAAAAGATTGCCAAGCACCTTCTATCTCACCAATTTGTAGTGAGATATCAGTATTTTTTTCAATATAAGCAATAATGCCTTGCTGATAATGATTAACATTCGGTAAGAAGAAACGTAGCCCTGTTAACAGCAATGCACAAAGCAGCAGCACGATAGCCGTGGTCATCCATACTACTCTTGGCAGTCGTTTCACCCGTTTCTCCTTCAAGTAAACACTACATCATGATGACGTCAAATTGTTCCTGACTGTATAAAGACTCAGTCTGAACTTTAACCTGCTTACCAACAAAGATTTCAACTTCGGCTAAAGCATGAGATTCATCACCCATCAGTGCATCAACCACCGCTTGAGAAGCATAAACTAAGAACCTATCGGCATCGATAGTACGATGAACACGCACAATTTCTCGCAGAATCTCATAACACACGGTCTCAACAGATTTAACCGTTCCTCTACCTTGACAGGTCGGACACACATCACATAACACATGCTCAAGGCTCTCGCGTGTACGCTTGCGTGTCATTTCAACAAGCCCCAATTGAGAAAAACCATTAATCGTGGTTTTCACCTTATCTTTACTCAATGCTTGTTCCAAAGAGGCCAGAACGCGGCGGCGATGTTCCAAATCACCCATATCGATGAAATCAATGATAATGATCCCACCCAAATTTCTGAGTCGTAACTGACGAGCGATAGCTTGAGTGGCTTCTATATTGGTATTAAATATAGTCTCTTCGAGATTACGATGACCAACAAATGCCCCGGTATTAATATCGATAGTGGTCATCGCTTCTGTTTGATCGATAATCAGATACCCACCCGATTTCAGCTCAACTTTACGATCCATTGCGCGCTGAATTTCATTCTCAACATCGAACAAATCAAAGATAGGCTGATTGCCTTGATACAATTCAAGCTTAGCCGTCATTTCAGGAACATATTCATCAATAAATTCTTGTAACTGCTTATAGGTTAGACGAGAATCTACGCGAATTCTATCCAATGAAGCGCCAGCGAAATCACGAATTATCCGGTAAGCGAGTGACAATTCACCATAAATTTTAGTGCGAGTGATATTACGTTTCTTACGTTCAATCACTTTTGCCCATAAACGTTTGAGGAAAGCGGCATCTTGCTTCACTTCATCTTCGCCCACCCCTTCCGCGGCGGTACGTATAATAAAGCCACCGTTTTCATCACAATATTGAGACACACACTCTTTTAAACGTTCGCGTTCACTTTCACTCTCGATACGCTGTGATACCCCGACATGGGATGCGCCGGGCATGAAGACCAAGTAACGCGACGGTAAGGTAATATCCGTGGTGAGTCTTGCACCTTTGGTTCCTAGCGGATCTTTCACCACTTGGACAATGAGGTCTTGTCCTTGCTTAACCAGTTCCGCAATATCTCTAACATGAAAGTTTTTCTGCTCTTCACCCGCAATACATTCAGTGTGTGGCATGATATCAGACGCATGCAAAAAAGCGGCTTTATCGAGACCAATATCAACAAAGGCCGCCTGCATACCGGGCAACACACGGCTCACACGACCTTTGTAAATATTCCCTACAATTCCTCTTTTTGCTTCTCGCTCTACATGTATTTCTTGCAAAACACCGCCATCTATATAAGCTACGCGCGTTTCAGATGGTGTAACATTTACTAATAACTCAGCAGTCATGACATCCCCTTACCATCACTTAGCGCTAAAAATCGTTGTATTAATTCATCTGTTTCTACTAAAGGTAAACCGACAACCGCATGGTAACTGCCATTAATTCGCCTAACATAGCATCCCCCCTTTCCTTGTATTCCATATGCACCGGCTTTATCCATTGGCTCCCCTGATTTGATATAATCCTTTATTTCCGCTACAGATAATTCGCGGAACGTCACATCTGTCACAACGAGATGCGTCAATGTGTGATCCTTGTTTGAGATTGCGACAGCGGTCATCACTTGGTGCGTATTGCCAGAAAGGGATAACAACATTTCTTGCGCATGTTGCTCGTTACGGGGCTTCTCTAAAATTTGATTATTAAGAACAACAATTGTATCAGCGCCAATGACAGGATAATCGTTGGCGGCTATTTTGACGCCAGCCTGTGATTTTTCTCGAGCCAAACGTTGCACATAAGCTTCTGGGGTTTCACCCTCTTGCCATTGTTCCTCAACGACAGGGCTCAATATATCAAAGTGATAACCCAGTAATTGCACTAATTCTCTTCTTCGTGGTGAACCAGAAGCTAAATAGATATAACTCATAAACGATATCCTAGAGATAATTGCCCGCCGCTAAAATCTTAACACACTGAAAACTGACGGCGAATTTTCCGTAATAGCAAAAACAACCATGGCCACAGGATACCATTCACAAGACTATTCCAGAATACTTGTGGGTGGAATAATACTTGTGAAGAAACAAATTCTGCCCAAAATACCGTCATATCCAATATCACGGTCAGTAAGACAATCATTAAGGCTTGCTGCCACAGCGCCATATTTCTCAGTAACTGGTATTTGTAAGAGACAAGATAGCAGATAATACTGTAAGAAAGGGCATGAACCCCTAGCGCTGAACCTTGAATAGAATCAACGATGATACCAAGAATAAAGCTTGTGCCAACACTGACACGATGTGGCAACGCCATCACCCAATAAATCAAGATCAACAATAGCCACGATGGCCTGTAAAACGTAAATTGTTCAGGCCATGGTATCACTTGTAAAATCAATGCGATGAAAAAAGAGATCCAGATAATACTGCGACCATTACCACGATATTCATCCATTTAGCTTACCCTCTTTTACCCATAGCCATTGCACCTTCCTTTATGGTTGGGCTTCCTGAGACAGTGATGGAGGTAATGGTGGTCCCTGAATTTCACTAGGATTTGGTAATACCTGTGGGAGCACCTTCATCAGACGCTCATTCGCAGCACGATATACCTCAGAAGGCTGTAATGGTGTAACGGTATCATTGTCATTACCCCATAATAGCAACAAATAACGTAAGCGTTGTAACTCAGCACTCGGGCGCGCACTAATGATCGTATAAGCTCGCTGAGTATCATGCTTCACGTTTGAGACAACAGCGACTGGGTATCCTTCAGGGAAACGCCCACCAAGCCCTGACGTCACCAGTACATCACCAACACGAATATCGGTATTTTCAGGTAGTGGCTCTAACTGTAAATCATCTGCACAGCCAGAACCGGCGGCTATCACACGAATATCATTACGTAACACTTGAACCGGCAGGGCATGCGTAGTATCGCAAATCAATAAAACACGGCTACTAAACTGGCTGACGCCAACAACTTGCCCCACAACACCTTTATCACTGATAACGGGCTGACCTTCATAGACGTTATCATTCTCACCTTTGTCGATAACGACTTGATCACGATAAGGGGTATTGGCACCAGAAATGACCTGAGTCACCATCATATGTTCGTCTTGGCGCAGGGGCGACCCGAGAAGCTCTCGAAGACGTGAGTTTTCTTGCTTGAGTTGCTCTAACAAAAGACTATCGGCTTTTTTTAATAGCAACTCTTGACGTAATGCCTTGTTTTCAAATTGAAGTTGCTCTCGTAAGGCGAAATTTTCCGACACATTATCAAGAAACTGACGCGGGCCATTCGCCAAAAAGTAAAATGGGCTGACCGCCGTGTCTAAATAGTTACGGATTTTATTGAAAGGCTCAAAACGATGGTCAATCACTACCAGTGCTATTGCGGCAATGACAGCAATAAAAATACGCAACTGGAGCGATGGCCCTCGCCTAAAAATCGGCTTCATGTATGGCTGAGTTTCACTAAATTCAGAGGAACAAAAATAGGCAAAGCAGCAGCTGGGGTAACAACCCCAGCTTGCCTATGGCGTTATTTAGTCTTCGCTAAACAGATCACCGCCGTGCATATCGATCATCTCTAATGCCTTGCCACCACCTCGAGCAACGCAAGTTAAAGGATCTTCTGCAACAATAACAGGGATACCTGTCTCTTCCATGAGTAAGCGATCAAGGTTGCGAAGCAGTGCTCCCCCCCCCGTCAATACCATACCACGCTCTGAAATATCAGAAGCTAATTCAGGAGGACATTGCTCTAATGCTAACATCACAGCGCTAACAATCCCCGTTAGTGGCTCTTGTAATGCCTCTAAAATCTCATTTGAGTTCATTTTGAAGCCGCGAGGAACACCTTCAGCAAGGTTACGTCCACGCACTTCAATTTCATAGACTTCATCAGTTGGATAAGCTGAACCAATGCCGTGTTTAATACGCTCAGCCGTTGCTTCACCGATTAAAGAACCATAATTGCGACGCACATAGTTAATGATTGCTTCATCAAAGCGGTCACCACCAATGCGAACAGAAGAAGAATACACAACACCGTTCAATGAGATAACAGCAACTTCAGTCGTGCCACCACCAATATCAACCACCATTGAACCCGTTGCTTCAGAAACTGGTAAGCCAGCACCAATTGCGGCTGCCATCGGCTCTTCAATCAAAAAGACTTCACGTGCGCCTGCGCTCAACGCGGATTCACGAATCGCTTTACGCTCAACTTGCGTTGCACCAACAGGTACGCAAACCAACACTCGTGGGCTTGGACGAAGAAAACTATTGCTATGCACCTGTTTGATAAAATGCTGCAACATTTTTTCAGTTAAGAAAAAGTCAGCAATAACACCATCTTTCATCGGTCTTATTGCGGAAATATTGCCTGGTGTACGCCCCAGCATTTGCTTAGCTTCACCACCTACGGCTGCGACGCTCTTTGGCGTGCCAGAACGATCTTGGCGAATAGCGACAACAGAAGGTTCATTTAATTTTACGCCTTGTCCTTTGACATAAATGAGGGTATTGGCCGTACCCAAGTCAATTGACAGGTCATTAGAAAACATGCCACGAAATTTTTTAAACATAACGAAAGGGTTATCCTGCAAGCTGGGGACGAATAAAAACCCGTCTACTCTACCAACCACTTGAAGCTGTCTCAAGGCGTTAATGAGCCGCTTCAAAAAATATGGTTAATCCATCTGTTGTTACAGTATAAATTACTGTACATGCCTCTTTTGAAAACGAAGCAGATAACAACCTTTAAAAATAGCCATTAATTGGTGAGTAAATTTAACTTATTTATGAATGAATAAATCTATCAACAGCTAATCGCTCTTTGGTTGTTATATACGCCGTCTTCTGTTCCACCCTGTGTTGACAAGTTTTTATAGCTACAAGTTCAAATAAATTTCTTGTTATTTTTTTATTGTTGCACATCGACCAACTTCACAGCTAAATATGTGCATTTTCTGTATGTTAGTTACATAAACCACCAAATGACCTATGTAATATTACCTATACACAAACAGAAACCTTCTTAACGTGATATTCTGCACGATAAAACAGTATTTATGCCAGAAAAAATTACATTTTTACAAATTAATTACAATAACAACAATACTACCATCACAACTTAATTAACATCGATGAAAGTACTAAAGTTGATATCATCAATTATACTCAATTTTACTCGGAAAATTCCCATATAAAATTAGGAGCGAAGTATGAAAGCCCTCGTCCTACAGAAAGAAAATGACCAGCTAACAACCGAAATACAGACCATTCCTACCGAGCAACTCCCCGCAGGTGATGTTATCGTTGATATTCATTGGTCTACATTAAATTATAAAGATGCCTTAGCCATCAATGGCAAAGCCGGTATTGTCCGCCAATATCCCATGGTGCCTGGTATTGATTTTTCGGGTGTGGTACATCATAGCGAGGATCCTCGTTTTAGCGTTGGGCAACATGTTTTACTCACCGGTTGGGGCGTAGGCGAAACACATTGGGGTGGACTCGCAACTCGGGCTCGAGTGCCTGCTAATTTCCTCACCCCGCTTCCTGAACATCTGTCATTACGCCAAGCCATGATCATTGGCACTGCCGGTTTTACAGCCATGCTGTGCGTTAACGCATTAGAGGATGCGGGGATAACGCCAGATAAAGGGGAAGTGATCGTCAGTGGAGCCAGTGGAGGAGTTGGTTCCACCGCAATCCAACTATTATCATCCCTTGGCTACGATGTGGTCGCGATTTCTGGTCGCCAAGAAAATAGTGATTACTTGCAGCAAATCGGTGCCAAAAGCGTGTTACCTCGCAGTGAATTTACGTCGCCCGCGAAACCCTTAGACAAACAACATTGGGCGGGGGCTATCGATACCGTTGGCGGAGATGTACTGGCAAATATACTGGCACAAACGCACTACAACGGTGCCGTTGCTGCTTGTGGCCTGGCGGGCGGTTTTTCACTTCCTACCACCGTCATGCCATTTATATTGCGTAATATTCGTCTACAAGGTATCGATTCTGTTTATTACCCTGCCGCAAAACGCCCAGCAGTGTGGCAGCGCCTTTCTCAATTACTTCCTGAGTCATTTTATACGCATATCACATGCGAAATCACTTTGGAACAATCCATCGAGTATGCACAAAAGTTCTTAAAAAATCAGATTACAGGGCGTACACTTGTTAATGTTTTAAGTGCATAAAATACAACGTGTGCGGATAAATTCAAAAATTTGGATTGCCGCACAATTCAAAAAATAAGTTCGGGTAATTTCTCTGATAAGACCAGTATTTTGCTGTCATATGCCACGAAATAATTATAATAGTGTTTTTTATCCGTAAAGATTTCATTTATTTTTATGATAAAAGATGACAAACCATCAACATCAGGTTATGTTGTCAGGTTATTGACATATCGTCGGAGTTAGCAACACAATGACAGAAGATACTCACATTTTACTCCTCAATGGACCGAATCTAAATCTACTTGGTACTAGAGAGCCTGACAAATACGGCAATCTCACGCTAGTAGACATAGTTTCCAAACTAACGGCGGAAGCGGAACATCTAGGCGTAAAATTGAGTCATTTTCAGTCGAATGCAGAGCACGAATTGATAGATAAAATTCATGCAGCAAAGGATAACGTCGATTTTATCCTGATTAATCCAGCTGCATTCACGCATACAAGTGTTGCCCTGCGTGATGCATTGTTAGCAGTTGCACTCCCGTTTATCGAGATTCACCTGTCTAATGTGCACGCCAGAGAACCATTTCGCCATCACTCCTATCTCTCCGATAAAGCTGTCGGCGTAATTTGTGGTCTTGGCGCTGATGGTTACAGTTTCGCGTTACAGGCAGCGGTTAACCGTCTGTCATCAATTAATTAAATCCAAATATAAGAGTACGGAATCATATCCATGGATATTCGTAAAATTAAAAAGCTGATCGAGCTGGTTGAAGAGTCTGGCATTTCTGAACTGGAGATTTCTGAAGGTGAAGAATCAGTACGTATCAGCCGTGTTTCAGCGACTTCTCAGGTTATGTCGGCACCTCAACAATTTTATTCAGCTCCAGCTGCACAACCTGCATTAGCAGCGGCTGTTGCACCGGCTCAAGAAGCACCTGCTGCAACGCCATCCACCGCACCTGCGGCTGTATCGGGTCATCAAGTACGCTCTCCAATGGTTGGTACTTTCTACCGCTCACCAAGTCCAGAAGCAAAACCATTTATTGAAGTTGGACAAACTGTCAATGTTGGCGATCCACTTTTCATCATTGAAGCGATGAAAATGATGAACCAAATTGAAGCAGAAAAAGCAGGTGTTGTGAAAGCAATCCTGGCACAGAACGGTGAGCCAATTGAATATGACCAGCCGTTGGTTGTTATCGAATAACGAGGCGTTTCCATGCTGGAAAAAATTGTCATTGCTAACCGTGGCGAAATCGCACTACGTATTCTTCGAGCCTGTAAAGAATTAGGTATCAAGACCGTAGCCGTTCACTCCGCGGCAGATAGTGATCTAAAACATGTGTTGTTGGCTGACGAAACTATTTGTATCGGTCCAGCCGCATCCACAAAAAGCTACCTGAACATTCCCGCTATCATTTCAGCGGCAGAAATTTCAGGTGCTCAAGCTATTCACCCAGGATATGGTTTCCTGTCTGAGAATGCTGATTTTGCAGAACAAGTTGAGCGTTCAGGGTTTATTTTTATCGGACCTAAAGCTGAAACCATCCGCCTAATGGGCGACAAAGTTTCCGCTATCGAGGCGATGAAACTTGCAGGTGTACCTTGCGTCCCCGGTTCCGATGGCCCTCTTGGCAGCGATACAGACAAAAACCGAGCTATCGCACAGCGTATCGGTTACCCAGTGATCATTAAAGCATCGGGTGGCGGTGGTGGTCGTGGTATGCGTGTCGTACGCCATGAAAAAGACTTAGATTCATCAATCAGCCTAACCCGTGCCGAAGCTAAAGCGGCTTTCAACAACGATATGGTTTATATGGAAAAATTCCTTGAAAACCCTCGTCACGTTGAAATCCAAGTTATGGCTGATGGCCAAGGTAATGCTATCTATTTAGCAGAACGCGATTGTTCAATGCAACGTCGCCACCAGAAAGTCGTTGAAGAGGCACCTGCGCCGGGTATCACGCCTGAAGTTCGCCGTAGTATCGGTGAGCGTTGTGCAAATGCCTGTATCGAAATCGGCTACCGCGGTGCGGGAACATTCGAATTCCTGTATGAAAACGGTGAGTTCTACTTTATTGAGATGAACACCCGTATTCAAGTTGAGCATCCTGTAACAGAAATGATTACGGGTGTTGACTTAATTAAAGAACAGCTACGTGTTGCTTCAGGCTTACCGTTGTCTGTCAAACAGGAAGATATCGTTGTTCACGGTCATGCGATTGAATGCCGTATCAACGCAGAAGATCCAAACACCTTTATGCCTAGCCCAGGTAAGATCACTCGTTTCCATTCTCCGGGTGGCTTTGGTGTGCGTTGGGAGTCCCATATTTATGCAGGCTATACCGTGCCTCCATATTATGACTCAATGATTGGTAAGCTGATCACCTATGGTGAAACTCGTGAAATTGCGATTGTGCGTATGAAAAACGCACTGAATGAGCTTATCATCGATGGTATCAAAACCAACATTGAACTACACCAAATGATCATGAATGATGAAAACTTCCAAAAAGGTGGTACTAACATCCACTATTTGGAGAAAAAATTAGGTATTCAAGAATAATATTCTGAATCACTAAAATAATTCTTTCATTCATCAAATACCGGAAAACACCCTTTCCGGTATTTTTTTGCATCATGAGCAAGAGCTATTTAATATAGTCATTCATTACAATCAATCCAACCAACACAGTGAATAATCGCCATGGCCTTCAAACATCATGATTGGAAAAATATTGGCAAAACACCGGACTACCGCTTTTCCCTAGCAAATGAAAGAACCTTCCTTGCGTGGATAAGAACCGCATTGGCCTTGTTAGCAGGGGCAATCGCTATCGAACAGCTACTGCAAGACTCTTGGTTAAAAACCTTATTAGCGCTTTTTCTGTCATCGGCTGGCGGCATTACCGCAATCATGGCACTGTATCGTTGGCGACAAAACGAGATTGCAATGCGTAAAGAGGAACCTTTGAAATATACCTCTTTTCTCACCATGATGAGCCTGTTTATTGTCTCTATTGCCTTAATTTCCTTACTTTACATCTTACTATAGGTATAGTGATGCGTGACCCTGGCTTACAACCAGAAAGAACACAACAAGCTTGGAGCCGAACTTTACTGCTATTGGCGATCAATGGATTGCTTTTTTTTCGCTTGGGATTATTAGCGTCGTCATGGCTTATGTTTTCTGCTGCACTGATTGCTATCACGCTACTGGGTATCATTAGCTGCAAAAGACATATTTCACGCTCTTATCAAAACAATGGACTAAAAATTGATAGTGCACTTTTTCTCTACATCACTGCGTTCGCTATCTTCGCGATGTCAATTCTATTTATCCTCTCTCTATTCGTAGACAAATAATCCCTATTACCCTACATACACGCCATATTATTCGATGACAAATCGAACATATTCAATAGCCTTTATCGGTTTTTTTACACACATCCCTAGGTTTGTCGTACAATCGCTGATTATTTTTATTTCTATGAGGGGGAAATACGTATGGATAAACGTTTTCTTCAATCAAATAAGGAAGCCCGCTGGTCATTCTATCTGACCATCGCCTATTTAATTGGGTGGGTGATTTGTGCCTATCTTCCAAGCAATACCATTGGAATTACAGGCTTACCTGTATGGTTTGAATGGTCCTGTCTCATTCTACCCATCATTTTCATTTTACTGTGTATTATGATGGTCAACATTATTTTTAAAGATATTCCATTGGAGGACAAGGATGCAGACTGAAGTCCTACTCCCTCTAATAGGCTATCTCGCTTTGGTATTTCTGCTATCTGTGTACGCTTATCGCAAACGCACACAGGGAGCTTTCCTCAATGAGTACTTCCTCGGTAATCGTTCGATGGGTGGCTTTGTACTTGCAATGACCATCACCGCGACCTATGTGAGCGCCAGTTCCTTTATTGGTGGACCAGGAGCTGCCTATAAATACGGTTTAGGCTGGGTGCTACTGGCGATGATCCAATTACCCGCGATCTGGTTATCGTTAGGCGTACTTGGTAAAAAATTTGCTATTTTAGCTCGCCGATATAATGCCGTAACATTGAATGATATGTTGTATGCACGTTATCAAAGCCGCTTTTTAGTCTGGTTTGCAAGCCTCAGCCTGCTGGTGGCTTTTTTCGGTGCGATGACCGTGCAATTTATTGGGGGAGCCAGATTGCTCGAAACCGCAGCCGGTATCCCTTATACCTATGGCTTAATCATTTTTGGTGTCTCAATCGCGCTCTATACCGCGATTGGTGGTTTCCGTGCTAGTGTGCTCAATGATGCCTTACAAGGCCTTGTTATGCTGCTAGGAACAGTGATTTTACTCGTCGCCATTATCTACCATGCCGGTGGACTCAGTGCAGCAGTCGGAAAAATACAGACCATTGACCCTAAATTGGTATCAGTAGAAGGCGCCGATGATATTTTGAGCGCACCTTTCCTTGCGTCTTTCTGGATTTTAGTTTGCTTTGGCGTTATCGGGCTACCACACACCGCAGTGCGCTGTATCTCCTATAAAGACAGTAAAGCTGTTCATCGTGGTATTATTTTAGGCACGATAGTCATGGCAATGTTGATGTTTGGTATGCACTTTGCCGGAGCATTAGGCCGTGCAATTCTGCCAGACCTCACTATCCCTGATCAGGTTATCCCGACATTGATGGTACAAGTATTGCCCCCATTTGCGGCCGGTATTTTTTTAGCGGCGCCAATGGCAGCGATCATGTCCACCATCAACGCACAACTACTGCAATCATCAGCAACCATAGTTAAAGATATCTATTTAAGTGCGGCGCCAGCACAAATTCGAAATGAGAAAAAACTGGCTCGTATTTCCAGTTTTTCAACCTTGATACTGGGTGCTTTGCTGCTCTTTGCCGCATGGGATCCGCCAAAAATGATTATTTGGCTTAACTTATTGGCGTTTGGTGGACTGGAAGCCGTCTTTTTATGGCCACTTGTGCTAGGCCTCTATTGGGAAAAAGCCAATAGTAAAGGTGCTATCAGCGGTATGGTCGTTGGCGGTGTCTCTTATGCACTACTGGCATCATTTAAAATCGAGCTGTTAGGCTTTCATGCCATTGTACCTTCATTGGTATTTAGCCTTATTGCTTTTATTATTGGTAATCTTTTCGGTAAAAATCCAGTACAATCGGCAGCCAATCAATTGGCTACGCCCGCAAAAAATTAAGTAAAAAGAGAATCACTATGCCTTGGATACAACTAAGACTTAACTCAACTGGACAACACGCCGAAGCACTTGGCGATGAACTCATTGAGAGCGGTGCCGTTTCGGTTACCTTTCAAGATAGCCATGACACCCCAGTATTCGAACCGCTCCCTGGAGAAACGCGTTTATGGGGGGATACTGATGTTATTGGCCTCTATGATGCAGAAACGGATATGAAAAGGGTTGTTGCACAATTAGAGAACAGCCCTCTTCTCGAAAAAGGCTTCATTCATAAAATCGAACAACTTGAAGATAAAGATTGGGAAAGAGAATGGATGGACAATTTTCATCCAATGCGCTTTGGGCAACGTCTTTGGATCTGTCCAAGCTGGCGAGATGTTCCTGATCCCAACGCCGTCAATGTGATGTTAGATCCCGGCCTTGCTTTTGGCACGGGAACTCACCCAACCACTTCATTATGCTTAGAGTGGCTAGACGGACTCGATCTTGAAGGTAAAACCGTTATCGACTTTGGTTGTGGATCCGGCATTCTTGGCATCGCAGCCTTGAAACTCGGTGCAGCGCAAGCCATTGGGATCGATATCGATCCTCAAGCCATAATCGCCAGTCGTGATAATGCTGAACGCAATGGTGTTTCAGAACGCTTATCACTCTACTTACCTAAGGATCAACCAAAAGAGCTACAAGCTGACGTGGTCGTCGCGAATATTTTAGCCGGCCCATTACGTGAGTTAGCACCTATGATCAGCGTACTGCCACGTTCAGGCGGTTTATTAGGGCTTTCAGGTGTTCTGGCTACACAAGCAGAAGGCGTTGCCGACGCATATCGTGAGCTATTTGCAATAGACCCTATCGCAGAAAAAGAGGAGTGGTGTCGTATCACTGGTGTCAAGCGTTTTTGATAAATTTATAATAAAAATCAGTGAATAATTTCTTTGAAATTGAAGCGGGAATAGATTATCTTATAGCTCAAATATTGTTCAACTGCTGGTGATTTTCTATCCTGCTTGAGATTTGAACAGGTCAACAATGATTTTTGTGGATTTGCTATAAATTCACTTAACCAGTTGTTATATAAGACTAATAATTGTTTCTTGAAAAAATCAAGATAAAAAAATTAGTAATAAATAACGGTTTGCTCAAAGTTTGTCCTTTCATATCTCGAAAAAAATGCGTAATATACGCGCCCTTGCAGTCACAGTATGGCCCCCTTTAGTTATGCGAATCGGACAATATCAGTTGCGAAACTGTCTTATTGCTGCCCCCATGGCAGGCATAACAGATAGACCATTCCGGTCCCTCTGTTATGACATGGGTGCGGGTATGACAGTCTCAGAAATGCTTTCTTCTAATCCACAGGTTTGGAAGACAGACAAATCGAGACTTAGAATGGTTCATCGCGATGAACCGGGGGTGCGTTCCGTTCAAATAGCTGGCAATGATCCCGATGAAATGGCCGCAGCAGCTCAGATTAATGTTGAGAGTGGTGCCCAAATCATCGATATCAATATGGGCTGTCCAGCTAAAAAAGTGAATCGTAAGCTTGCGGGTTCAGCACTCTTACGTTATCCCGACTTGGTAGAGTCTATCCTGTCGGCGGTAGTGAAAGCAGTTGATGTTCCTGTCACACTGAAGATCCGCACAGGTTGGTCACCTGAAGAACGAAACTGCATAGAAATTGCCAAATTGGCCGAAGATTGTGGTATTCAAGCATTAACTATTCACGGCAGGACGCGTGCCTGTTTGTTCAATGGTGAAGCGGAGTACGACAATATACGGGCAGTTAAGCAGACTGTTGCCATTCCGGTTATTGCCAATGGCGACATTACTGACCCGCTTAAAGCCAGAGCTGTCTTGGATTACACAGGGGCGGATGCCCTGATGGTAGGACGAGCGGCTCAGGGAAGACCCTGGATCTTTCGGGAAATCCAGCATTATCTGGACACAGGTGAAATGTTGCCCCCCATGCCAATGGCAGAGGTGAAGCGCATTATGATAGCGCATGTACAGGAGTTGCACGACTTTTATGGTCAAGGCAAAGGAGCCCGTATAGCGCGCAAACATGTCTCTTGGTATTTGCAGGAGCATGCACCTGATGACCAGTTCCGGCGCTCATTCAACGCCATTGAGGACGCCAGCGAACAGCTGGAGGTGTTGGAAGCATTTTTTGAATACTTTGCGTAAATAAAGATAAGAGCTGACAGAACTATGTTCGAACAACGCGTAAATTCTGACGTACTAACCGTTGCTACTGTAAATTCACAAGATCAAGTAACTCAAAAACCATTGCGTGATTCAGTTAAGCAAGCACTGAAGAACTATTTTGCTCAATTAAACAATCAAGATGTTAACGATTTATATGAGCTGGTATTGGCTGAGGTAGAGCAGCCTTTGTTGGACATGGTTATGCAATATACCCGTGGAAACCAGACCCGTGCAGCCCTGATGATGGGTATCAACCGCGGTACGCTGCGTAAGAAACTGAAAAAATACGGCATGAACTAATCCTAGTCGGTTAATGCCGTGTTTTTAGAAGCACTTCTTGTTTTCAGGAAGTGCTTTTTTATGACCTAAATAAGTCATCTCACTATTGATAACCTCTCCCCACCTGAATATCGATTGATGCTATTTATTGTGCTCACGTTGCGGCCTTCAGCAATTTGAAAATACCTCGCATGTTCCGCTGCATACTAGAGACTATTTTGTAAAACCGCGCGATATCTACCATGATAGGAAAAATGAAGCCACACATGACTCTATCAAGGTAAAAGGGCTGTCGTTAAACCTTTCGGCATCAACTACCTTCAAAAGGGGTTAAGCCATCTATGCTTATCCGCAAATCGTTTTCTATTGGTATGCGATAGCTTGATCCTGCTGACAATAAGCCCTCTCAAGAAGCCACTTGAAGATCATCACGATCATATCATATCGTTTCCCATCACACTCTCATCGTTCGCTCACTGACTTATCACATTTCGATCTCGCTTTGAGCATATCGCATATAGATTGCAGCGAAAAATCAAATCAACCACAGCACAGATAGTAGATAAATCAGCGTATATTGTTAGCGTTAGCCGATAAATTCTTTTATCCCCCGCATAATCGACAGACCTCAACCCCTGGTGCTATACATTTAGATGTCATAAAAACTGCCACTCATATGCTCAGGTGATGATTTAATGATGCTTCGAATTAATTAATCGCCCCTAAAAAGATCACCTTATTCACTTTGAATAATGGTGAGATTAAAAATATATATGACATCTATTAATTTGGATATTAACTTATTAAAATAATTTAAATTACAACTAATTATAAATCATAAAGCATGATACCGCTCACAATTACCTTGTTATAAAAAATAAAAACTTGTTTTGTAAAAATATTATTTATAGATTCATAAAAATAATTTATTCCTATTATGACCGAGAAATACCCCCATAATGATTCAACTTAAAATAATTAGGAATAAAACTATATATGGAACTCATTGACCTTCGAAGTGATACATTGACAAAATTAAAGCCTGAAGATTTACTGGATATAAATTATGATTACATCGGTGATGATTGTTATAATGAAGACCGTTATGTCAAAATGCTGGAATTTAAAATTGCCGACCTTTTTGGTAAAGAAAGCGCGCTATTTATGCCTTCCGGAACCATGAGTAATCAAGTTGCTTTGCGAGTACTATCAAAACCAGGGGAAGAGCTGATAACTGAAGTAGGTTATCATGTTTGTTTTTTTGAGTCCTCACAAACTGCGGCATTAAATGGCCTAGTGATTAATAATGTGCACACTAAAAGTGGCATATTAACAACGTCTGACGTATTAAATGCGTTCAATAATAAAGCTCGTTGGTCAAATTTATACGCTACACCTAAAATTATATCAATAGAAAGTAGTATTAGCACTTATGGAGGAATGATTTTTCCGCTTGATGAAATATCCCAATTAAGAATGTTATGTGATGAAAGAAAAATGTCTCTTTTTTTAGATGGTGCGCGCGTATTAAATGCATGTGTATCGCTCGGTATTTCACCTAAAAAATATACTGAACACATTGATATGCTAAATCTTTGCCTATCTAAAGGCGTTGGTTCGCCGTTTGGTTCTATGCTTATTGGAAGACAAGATGAGATTGATAAAGCCAAAAAAATAAGAAAATGGTATGGTGGAGCACTACACCAATCAGGGCTGATGGCTGCCATCGCATTAAACAAATTAAAAAATTACTCTTCCCGTCTAGAACGTGATCATATAAATGCTAAAAGTCTAGAATTAATATGCACTAAATATTTTCAACTCGCTTATCCCGTTGAAACAAATATTGTCATGATAAAAAGTCATAATGCGGATGCTCTAGTCAACAAATTGAAAGAATACGGTGTATTAGCGACGGCATGGACTGCAAATACTGTTCGTTTTGTCACTAGCTCTAATATTAATCATGAAATGATTAATCAAATAAAATCCATCTTTGAAACGATAGATAAGCATAAAGGTTTTCTATGATAAATAAAATAATTACGTCGCGTTTTCTTTCTGGCCTATCTTTTTATAGTTTTTTACCTTTCTATTCAATTTACCTTATAAATTATAAAGGTATTAGTGAAGAAAACGTGGCTGTTATTTTATTTATATTTCTATTTATTAGTCGAGCATGTTCATTATTCACGCACTATATTATTGATGCTATCGGTTATAAACTGACATTAATATTTAGTTATCTTGTTGCGGCTATATCCCTTCTATCTATCTATGCGATGACTGACGTCATAGCCATTATGTTTATTTCCGCCATCATTGGCGCCGGTTTTTCTATTGCGAATGTTTGCACGAGTCTTTTTATTGCTGAAAATAATAATCACGCCGAACGTGTTAAAAATTTTTCGATTCTAAATGTTGCCGTCAATATTTCATCTGCAATTGGCGGAGTGATAGGTGAATGGTTTTATCATGGCTTTTATTCGGGAATTATTATCCTGCCAGCTGTCGTCATGCTGTCATCATCGCTCTATTCTTGCACATTAAACAATGTGAAACACAGTCATAGTAATCAGCAAAATAACGATAAAGTGGTGGCAACCTTTTCTGAGTGGGTGCTATTTGTTTGCTATAGCTCAATCTCTTTTTTTATGATTGGTTTAATACTCAGGAATCTCGCCTTTCACTTTGAAGCGAATCATAACGAGACTATTCGCTATGTCTCCGTTTCTTCACTATTTGCATTAAACGCGATACTCATCATATTGTTACAAGTGAAATCAACCTCTTTACTGTCAAAGCAAAGTACTAAAAGACAGATTATTACTTATAAGTTAAGCCTAGTATTCGTGTCTATCTTGCTATTGCTATTTGATTTCCAGTCAGCTTTAAGCCTGTATTTATTAATCATACTATTTACGCTAAGTGAGTTAATTTGGAGCCCCTACAACAACAGCCTATCTATAGAAAAATGCCCTTTTAAAAATAAAAAATTATCACTCTCTCTATGCATCTTTTTCTGGGGATTAGCCGAGTCTGGTGGTGCCTATATGGGAATTATGGCAGATCGCTATCAGTTGCACGTCCTTATTCCATTTAGCTCATGCCTAATGCTGATTTCTTTATTCTCTATCGAAGGTTTACTCACTAAAAGGAAAAGTCATGAAAGCGATTATATTTCTAGAGTGTAATCTCTCAGGAACTGGCGTAAGGGCGATTCAGATAGCAAAAAATGCAGGTTACCAGACAATATTATTGACCAAACAGCGCTCGTTCTATGAGCATATTGCAGACAATCCATTAAACGTTGTCGATCATGTCGCTGAGGTAAATACAGATAGCCTTACAGCGGTCATTAATCATGCCATGAATTATCCAACTTATGGTATTGTCGCGTTCGATGACTATCGATTAATTACTGCCGCAGCGGCTTCCCATGCATTAGGTTTACCTTCACCGCCAATTAAACCTTTAGTGTTATGCCGATATAAGCAAAAGACTCGTGAACGATTGAGCCAATACCATCAAGGTTTTCAATATCATGTTATCAATATTAAGGACACTATCGATACCTCAAATCTATCATTTCCATTGGTCGTAAAACCTTGCGACGATAGTGGTAGCAGTAAAGTCACGATTTGTCATACGCCTATAGAACTGACCAACGCAATCCAAGAGATCTGTCACTTTAGGGTTAATCAACGTGGCTACGAATTATCTTCAGATTATCTTATTGAAGAATTTATTCATGGTGATGAATATAGTGCCGAGGCCTACTGGGATACCTCCTCAAATCAATGGGAAATACTGGGAATAACCAAAAAATATACAACGACAGGGCAATATTCCGTCGAGGTAGGTCATGACTTCCCTTGTGAATTACCCTCCTACCCTGAGATTAAAACCACCTTAATTAATTGGCTTAAACACATTGGGTTATCTCATACCGTCGTACACGTCGAGTTTAAATTACAGAATGATTCCATCACACTGATTGAAATCAATCCACGGGTTGCAGGAGGAATGATCGATAAACTGTGTCAAATCGCGACAGGGTTCGACCTTGTACATTGCTATTTATCCCAGTTCGTAAAAGATATGGAATATACCCCTCAGTTAACGCCAGAAAAATGTTATGCTTCGATTCGATTTTTAACAGCGGATAAAGCCGGAATAATTAACCGTATTAAACCCACATTTCTATCATCCCAGCCATTATTATCTAATTTTGTTCCTACGCCTTTAAAAGTTGGTTCGCTGAAAGATAGTTATAGTCGTTTAGGTTACGTTATTACACATGCAACAACCCAAGAAAAAGCCATTGCCGATGCCGAAACTTATATAAAACAGATCAAAATAACTTACGCATAACCTGGTGACTTTGTTCCAAGAAAGCTAAGTCATGGTCATAATACGCAGCCTTCTTGGAATAAAAGAATGATGACTATAGGGGTATCGAGAGATTCGCCGCTGACTGTATAGTCTCTTTTGTTAAGTGAAATTTTTTCACCGATTGCTGTAGGTCTTCTGTCTGTTGTTCCAGTAAACTTGCAGCCGTTGCGACTTGCTCAACTAAAGCTGAATTCTGTTGGGTTACACCATCCATTTGATGGATCGCCACACTCACCTGAGAGATACCTTTACTTTGTTCATCAGAAGCGTCAGCTATTTGCTTCATCAGGGTTGTGACTTGATTAATACTTTCCAGAACATTTTCCATTGTTCTTCCCATTTCATTCACTAGCTGTGTGCCTTTTACAACACAAGAAGTTGAGTTATCAATCAAACGTTCAATTTCTTTAGCGGCATCGGCACTGTCGCTCGCTAATTTACGAACTTCATCGGCAACCACCATAAAGCCCCGTCCGTGCACTCCCGCACGAGCTGCTTCGATGGACGCATTGAGTGCCAGTATATTAGTTTGAAAGCTTATGTTATTAATAATACTAATAATATCAGCAATTCTTTTTGAGCTATCATCAATTTCATCCATCGTGGAAACAACCGATTTGATCATGGAATCGCCTTGATTTGCCATTGTTGATGCAACATCTGCTAATTCACTCGCTTGATGGGCATTTTCCATATTAAGTTTTACCGCAGCGGTTATTTGTTCCATGCTCGCTGCCGTTTCTTCCAATGCTGCGGCCTGCTCTTCAGTGCGTGATGAAAGGTCATGATTTTCTTTAGAGATATCAGCAGCACTACGATAAATATTATCACTCCCCGCACGGATTGTTGTTACCGCCTCACGTAAGCTATTTTGCATCTCATCAAGTAAAGGAAACAGTTTACCAACACAATTTCGCCCAAATGGCTTAATAGGCTCACTTAAATTACCCTTTGCTATTTGTGCAAAATATTGGCGAAGTAAATCGAGTGGTTTTTGGAGCATGTTGACAAGATAGCGATCGGTAAAAATAACAATCAATATTCCCAATAATGCCGCTGTAATAATGACGATTAACGTGGTTTGCATTAATTCATCCACCACATCACGCGTATGCTCAATCATTTGTTCTGCCGTTTGATTAAACAGAGTAATCGCTTCACCAAATGAACGACTCAAAGCAGGAGTGATATCATGGGAATGTTGAGTATATGCAGCCATATCATTTGAGATTGCTAGCGCTAATTGTGGCGTCACCCCCTCATTTAATAACGCTTGCCATGTTTTAATCACTTGATCAGAAATTTGCTTATCCATTGGGCCTGGCGAAATGGATTTCATTTCATTCAGATAGTGTTCCATATTGTCCATCGCTTCTTTCACCGATGAATAATCAGACTTCTCTCCTGATTTTTTGGTTTCCATAACTCGACTCAGCCGAGTGACAACGCGAAAATATTGGTCGTTCCCCTGACTCAACACCGTCATTTGTTTAACTAATTGTCTATCAAGTGTATTTCCATCTGACATTCGAGATAATGACCATACACTATATAAGCTTACACTGACTAATATCATGCCTAGAATACCTAACAATATTAGCATCACAGCACGAATAGAATAATTTCGAAGTTTCTGCATATTATTTCTCTTTTGGTAAGATAAAATGACAATATTTCACTTTATCGGCACCATCAGAGAAAATTTTAGTTCTTTACAAAAATACCCACATTATATTTAAGCCTTTCCACATTCCTGTATTTATTTATTAATCAAACGTTTTACATCGATATGTTATTTTTAATTTATCGCCTCCATCCCATAAAAAAGGCACAGAAAAACTTGCCGTGCCTTTGACAGTGAGTGAAAAGTATAATTAAAAATTAGCGGTATATTGGTAATAAATTAAATTGTGCGAGTAATTGACAAATAATGCCCACAATTCCAAAAGTAATCACTGCATATATTAATCCTTTACCTCCCCATACTTTAAATCTTGAATTCGGGAAACGTTCTCGCGCTTTCAAAGCCATTACCGCAGGACAAATAATGGCCCAAATACAGGCTGCCATTCCGGCATAAGCAATAGCAATTAAGAACCCATTAGGGAATAACATGCAGAGTATCAATGGGGGTAAAAAGCATAATAATGCCGATTTCATACGCCCTGAACTATTATCTTGGAAATTTAAAGAGGCCAATATATAGTCAAATAAACCTATCGCAACACCTAAGAATGAACAGAATACAGCACTAATCGAAAACCATAATAAGAAAGTGGCAATATGTTGGCTGTTAAGTACGGAGTACAGCGATTCAATAAAGGCATCAAGATTACCGCCTTTATTGATAATGGTTAAAAACTCCGGTCTTGGCAGATTCCCCATCGTACCCAATACCCATAAAAAATACAGGACCAATGCCAGCAAACACCCAATAATACAGCTCTTGACCACCTTACGTTCATTTTCATGATACAGCTTATATAGGCTACATACATTACCATGATAACCAAATGAAGTGATTGCATAGGGAATAATGATAAAAATAAAGGGAAGTAATGTTAACTGACTTTCTTTAGAGGGAATGGTTAATAATAAATCAGTTTTAACAATTAAAAAGAGCCCTGAGAATGCTAATATAAATAATATGATTTTAATTAATAAAAATATTGATGTTAAACGGCTAGCACCAATACCACTCCACCAAATACTTGCACCTAATATAAAAGTAAAGATAACAAATATTAGCCTTAAATTAACATCAAATCCATATATCGATGCAGCCTCTTTAATGACTGATCCCGCGGCAGAGATATAAGCATAAATTAAAATATATAATACAAATATTAAGGCTGCATTGGCAATATAACAAGCCCATTTAGGTAACAGCTCTTTGGAGATATAAAAATAATTAGTCCCTGAACCATATTTTGATATACATTCAAGAATATAGATTCCCGAATGAAACATAAAAAAACAAACAACTAATAGAATAACAACTGAATTAATAAACCATGCTCCTGCCATAATCGTGGGCAAACTAAACATACCTGCCCCTATCATAGCGCCACCGAGCACAAAGCCCCCTACCAATATGGAGGGTTCTTTCTTCGCTGTAGAATTATTCATGGTATTTACCTTAGAGAAATAAGGGGGGAGACTCCCGCGTTGCACGGGAATCTCCAAATTATTACCTATTATTTGATTGGTTTTAATCTCGCTGTAAAATGCCTTAATACTGGAGGTTCATATTCAAAATCCAGTCCTTTTAATGTTGGAAACTTATCTTTAAGACCAATTAATGCATCCGCAATATAATCCATATGATCATTGGTATAGACGCGCCTTGCTATTGTTAAACGCATAAACTCCATATCCGCATGTTTTTGTTTACCTGTTTCAGGATCTCGACCTAATAAAAATGAGCCAATTTCAACGGCACGAACCCCCGATTCAAGATACAGTGCATTGATAACTGCTTGTGCAGGGAATTGATCCCCTGGGATTTGCGGAACCAATTTTTTACAGTCAACAAATACTGCATGTCCACCTGTAGGATATTGAATCGGGATCCCTCCTTCACGCAGCCGATCCCCTAGGTATTTGACTTGACCGATACGATAATGAAGATATTCTTCGTTAGCACCTTCTTCAAGCCCTTGTACCATGGCAGCCATATCACGGCCCGCTAAGCCACCATAAGTGACAAACCCTTCCATTGGTACGCAACGTTGCCTTGCTAAAGTAAATATATTTTCATCATTCTTAATCGCCACTAAACCACCGATATTTAATAGCGGGTCTTTCTTCGCTGACATTGTTAACGCATCAGCGTATTTGTACATATCAAATATAATTTCTTTTATCGTTGCATTTTTATATTTTGGGTCACGCTCTTTAATAAAATAGGCATTTTCACAGAAACGTGCCGAATCCATCACGACAAAAATATTGTGTTGTTTTGCAATCTCATACACTTCTTTAAGATTTGACATTGCAACCGGTTGACCACCCGCACTATTACAGGTTACGGTTGAAACAATAGCAACTACGTTTTCAGCCCCATACTGAGCTATATTATCTTTCAACTTCTGAATATCAAAATTGCCTTTCCAGTCATCATAGGTTTCAGAGTCATAGGCTTTTTCCGTAACAATATTAATCGCTTTACAACCGTTTAACTCCACATGCGCTGCGGTTGTATCAAAATGGAAGTTCGAAATAAATACAGGCTTTTTGGCTCCTCCTTGTTGCCTTTTAACATTCAACAATACAGGAAATAACATATTTTCAGCGCCACGTCCTTGGTGTGCAGGAATGGCATAATCATAGCCAAACATCTCTTTAACTTTATTTTTTAAATCGTAATAGTTACGCGATCCTGCATATGCTTCATCACCCGTGATCATTGCTGCCCACTGGTGGTCACTCATTGCGTTAGTGCCTGAGTCAGTTAATAAATCGATATAAACAGCGCTACTGGGTAATAAGAACGGGTTGTAACCTGCCTCTTTTAATGCAGCTTCCCGCTCTTCTCGAGATGGAATACGAATATTTTCAACCATTTTAATACGGAACGGTTCTACGATTCTTTTAGCCATGATAATACCTTTAATTTTTCATTAAATAACAAAATAGCGGTTCGTGCCTATTATGAATAAGCTAACGATAATTGAGAGAAAAGAAGAAAGGACTATTTATGAGGAAAAAAGAAAGCTAAAGAAACATCCATATTGAACCATTTCTTCATATAGAAGAAACACCTTGATATTAGCAGTTCATTTAACAAAGACATACTATTCTCCTTTAATTAAGGATTAGTACAACATTTGACATTATATATATAACAACCGAGCTGATATTTTAATCACAAGTGTCATGATATTGTACATACATCACACTCTTTTTCATTTACCCAACAACATTATGAACTATATCACAATCCTATTGAGATTATTGAAACTTACTCAATAAAAATAAAAAAATATTTAACCGATTGTTTTATAATGAAAATAAAATAAAAACCACAGATTAATAACAGCTTTTTAAATATAAAAATTTAGATGAAAGACTATTTCATATAAAAAATACAACTTAAGTTAAATAAAAATAGCCATTATACTAAGTGAGATTTTTAACTATATTCATTAACTCAAAAACCCTGCTAGATTTTTATTAGTGGCTTAATTTACGGGTAAATTATATTTAAACAAAACATCTACATTAATAACTTATTCGTTACGTTTGCTGGAATGAGTCGTATTAACGCAACATAAATACTGATAAGAAATAACGAAACAATCGCTTTACATCCCTAAACACTTCGGTCACCAGTAGAGAATTTTGTTGCTCATAGCTTACAATTCATTAGAAGCCATATTTGAGGGATCCCATGAGCCACTTCGTATACGATAGCATGCTGTGGCTTATTCCGTCTTAAAAAGACAATCAGTTTATTGGTGGTTTTATTTTCTACATTCATTTGATAAGTCAAAACGGGCTAGATTGCCCGTTTTTATTGGCTATCTGGCCACACTGTATTTCACTAATCCGCCATTGTTTATTTCAATATCATTAGAATAACTATTCGCTAATTTAATAAAAGTATTATCGACATTATTGAAGAGTCTATTGAAATCACTAAGCTCAGCTCGATGAGTTATATTACCGTCTGTTACGTTCATCAGTAAATATCCCCATTGACCTCGCCAATCTTCATTTAACAACACCGTTTGATTACTCACATGTAAACTATGCAAATGGTTGTATCCATTTTCAGTGATCACGGAAAATTCACCATTATCATTAAATTGTAACAATGAAAATAGCTTACGTGATGGCTCTTGTGCAATCGCATAAATATTGCCATTTGGTGATTGTTCAACTTCATTGATCCGTAACGGCAACCATTTATGTCCAACGACCTTTCCTTTATCAGTATCAAGGGTAATCTCAAGTGACCCCATGTCGTTACCATAGCTATACCAGATAATAAGTTCATTGTTTTGGGTTGCAAATGAGAAGTTAGAATTATCCGCAATTTCTTCTGGATAATAAGACTTAACTAAGTCACGTACATTAGCCAAATATTGCCATGTGCTACCTTTATCAAGCGTTTTAAAAATAGCTTCATTACTCACGGATAAATAGGTTTGATCATTTTGTGTATGCAGTATTTTCCCCATAATTAACGTAGAAAATTGTTCTCCATATTTATCCTGCCAAGGCTGCATCTTCGTGATGGAATAATCAGATAAATTTAAAACTCGACGACCATCGTCAAAAAACAGTACACATTCCGTTTTATCACAGGCCGCATTATAAAAACTGTTATCCCCTTTATCTATATAATGTATTCCTGTCTCATCAGCAAAAAGCACCTGATAATTATAGTCATGGTAAGGTAGATTATAGGAAGAGTAATAGGCTGTATTGCGGCTACTTTGCGCAATAATCAACATTCCTGTTTCTGTAGGGTACGATTTTAACCAATCAAAGTCTGCAATTTCCATCGCATTCGCTTGGGGGTTATCCTGCCATGTCCACCCTTGTGCATTACCTCGGAAATGAAAAGCGATGGTTAAAATTACACAGATAATGAATGCTAACGTAATAATAATAAAATTCTTACTGAGAAATGGGTTCATACACGTACCTCAGTAACATAACCTGACTTTCCACGTTTTAAGCGTAAATAACGTAAATAGTATTGAGTTTGAAAATGTATTCGGCCACGTTGCGACACCGAAAAATAAATTGTTATGCATAAAGCGCTCAAAAAGCCAATGCCTAATGAGATAGAGGATGCCATGCCAATAAACTCAATGCCATTATCCATCATATATTGCCAATCCCAACGATCCCAGTATCCCCCTCTTTCCAAGATATCAGCGATATTCATCGACAAAACCATAAGGGTAAAAAATGCGATCATTCCCACCATGAATATCCACAATAAATAATAAAAACTACGTTCTGGTGGCCAGCCCCCTCTACTTATTGAGTAAGCAAGCTGATCTTGCCGATTAAAAATACCAAAAACGATTTCTTCATTCTCAGCCTGACGTAATTTTTTATGGTAGACTTCAATGTCATCGCCTTGAGCCATAAATAAGCTATGGTTATTAAATACAGGTTCATTTACTGGTGTTATTACCGTAAATTGTTTTCTATCAATCTGTATTATTGTTATATTGCAAATTTCCTGAGGGCCTCGATATCTCATAATCGCACTCTGAAATGATTCCACTAAATTAACTTTGCCGCGAGTCAAATTAAGCTCATCCTCCTGTGACATTTTAGGTTCACGGACAGCCTTAACTTTCATTGGTTTTATCTTAGGATTACGTGTACCTAATATATTAATTTGTGGTGTGTTTTCAGGTGTAATTTGATATTGCCCAGCAATAACCTTATCTAACGCTTTTAATATCCATTTTCTACGTGGGCTAATAATATAGCAGATCTCTTTTATAACCAGAGCCACCATAACCACACCGCTAAATACGGCAAGACATGCCAATGACCCCAACAGAATGAGCCAAAAACTCTCTTCACCATAAGCAAAGCAAAAATAAGCTAATATTGAGAATGAGGATAATCCAAGCGCCCATAAAAGTGATTTTAACATTCCTCGATGAAAGCCAACCTCTCTATCAGGCTCCAACCGCCCCTTTGTTTGATGAAACACCCAATTAATCCAATAACTCCCATCATTTAATCTTTCAGCACAGATCACCAGTTCATCACCTTGTTCGAGTTTTTTTAAAAAAACCTCACCGTGTTTAAAATCTGCAAGATTAAAAAAGAAGACGAGGTCAGACGCTATCAATCGAACCATTCCTGTCGGAATAACTTTTTGATAATCACACTGAGATAAAGTGACATTAAAATATTGAACACCCATTTGCTGTGCCTATCTTGTTTATTAGAATTTAACTATCTTAGTCAAAAAAGATTATGCTCCCAATAAGAATTAGGCTTTAATATTAGAATTCAGATAATTACAGGCTAACATCCGTAACACGCCAAAAAATCACAATCAATGATATTTTTCGACATAACCGGCAAGGGTGGCTAGCAAAGAAAGTTTTTACTGTTAAACTTGAACAAACCGTCGATTTGGTGCGGTAAAACGGAAAATGAGCGGACTCTCCCAAAACTCTATGATCGATTAAATAATCACGATGACTTCACAACCAGCATACAAGCAAATTCAATCTTATATTCTGCGTAGTATTGATTTAGGTATTTTTAAGCCTGAAACACAGATACCCACAGAACTAGAACTGTGCGCACAATTTAATGTGAGCCGCATGACAGTGAATAAGGCCATTTCGGAACTGAGCCAAAAAGGCATACTGAATCGCATTGCTGGTAAGGGAACCTTTGTCGCCTCGCAGAAACACGAGCTGCCTGTCACAAAAGCATTTGATATTTTCGATGAAATTTCATTAAGCGGTAATAAATATAGTGGTCATCAATTGCAACTCAAAGTCATTGCCGCTTCGGCTGAAATTGCTTTACAGCTCGGCGTGATGGAAGGCAGTGATATAAGCTATTGTAAGGTATTACATTTTGAAAATGATATTCCACTGATGCTTGAAGAACGCTATGTAAATCATGCCCTCGCACCTGATTTTGTGAAACAACACTTTGGTGATACTGAAACGCCGAGCGGCTACTTACAACGAAATTTTCCTGTCAGTGAGATGGAACATACCATTGAGGCCGCATTAGCGACTAAAGCGATTGCACAATCTTTATCAATTAAAGAAGGCTCACCGTGCTTACAGCTTAGCCGCCGTACGTGGACGGGTTCCACATTAATCAGCTATGTCCATATGATAACTGCCGGCTCGCGTTATAAATTAAAGCTGCATTCACGTATTGATACACCTTAATTTGATCAAAAAAAATGGGGCAAATCTATATGCCCCAAAGCGACTGATAAAACAAGCACAACTAACACCTGTTACTTATTGAACAGGAATACATCACAACAAATTTAAATTACATACCTTGGTAAATTGGCCCTTCTCCCCCTTGTGGAGCTGTCCAACAAATATTTTGTGTTGGGTCTTTAATGTCGCAAGCCTTACAATGTAGGCAGTTCTGCGCATTAATCTGCAACTTAGGCTGGTCTTCAATACTCACAATTTCATACACTCCAGCGGGACAATAACGCGTCTCAGGAGCTGCATATTTAGGTAAATTCATCTTTGTCGGTACATGATTATCTTTTAATTTCAGATGACAAGGCTGGTCTTCCTCATGATTTGTATTCGACAAAAAGACCGACGATGGCTTATCAAAGGTCAGCACACCATCCGGCTTTGGATAATCTATTGGCTGAAAATTATGAGCTTCCTGTAAACATTCATGGTCGGCCTGTTTTAATTTAAGAGTCCAAGGGGTTCGCCCCTTTAGTAAAAGCTGTTCAGCACCAAATAATAAGGAGCCTAAATACAAGCCTTTTTTCATATAAGGTTTGAAATTACGTGTTTGATGTAATTCTCGATACAGCCAGCTACGCTCGAATTTTTGACGATACTCTGTTTTAAACCTTGCATAATCAATCACATCATCATTCATTGATTCAAACAATGCTTCCGCAGCAAGCGCACCGCTTTTCACTGCACAATGGCTTCCCTTGATCCGTGCTGCATTTAAAAAACCGGCATCATCCCCTATTAATGCTCCACCTGGAAAACTCAATTCTGGTAATGCTGCCAATCCTCCAGCCACTAACGTGCGCGCACCGTAGCTAATGCGTTTACCACCTTTTAAAAAAGCACTGAGTGATGGATGCGTTTTGAGTCGTTGAAATTCATCAAAAGGTGATAAATAAGGATTTTCATAATTAAGGCCTACAACTAAGCCAATAGCAACGAGGTTTTCACCATAATGGTAAGCAAAGCCACCACCGTACGTACTGTTATCTAAAGGCCAACCAATTGAGTGAACAACCAAGCCTGCTTGATGTTGTGGTTTAGGAATTTGCCAAATTTCTTTTAATCCTAACCCATAAGTTTGCTTTCCACGTCCACTGTCTAAATCAAAACGTTCTATAAGTTGCTTACCTAATTGGCCTCGACAACCTTCGGCAAAAAAGGTCATTTTAGCCAATAAGTTCATACCGGGCTGATACAGTGAAGTGGGGTTGCCTGATTTATCAAGCCCCATATCCCCGGTTGTTATACCAATAACGGTGCCTTCATCATCGTAGAGTATTTCCGTTGCCGCAAAGCCTGCAAATACGTCGACGCCAAGCTGCTCTGCTTGTGAGGCTAATGCCGCACACACTTGCCCAAGGCTACCAATTAAATTCCCACTATTTTTTAAGCTAGCGGGCAATAAAGCCAGTGGTAACCGGCTCGCTTTCTGTTCTTTTAATAACAAAAAGCGGTCTTCTGTTACGGTTGTCAGCTCACTTGGCAGCATCTGCTGCCAATTCGGTAATAATTCATTCAAAGCTCGTGGATCAATAACCGCACCTGATAAGATATGAGCCCCTATTTCAGCACCTTTATCAATTAAACAAACAGATAACTCTTTGTTTTTCTCTGCCGCAAGTTGCTTTAGACGAATTGCAGCGGATAATCCTGCTGGCCCACCACCGACAATCAGGACATCAAACTCCATCGATTCCCGCTCGGGAGCCTCACTTACATTGACACTATTGTCGATAGCCATGATCCCCCCTTTAAGCCAACGCTTTATCAAATTCAGGTAAGATCTCGAATAGATCACCCACAATGCCATAATCAGCAACTTGGAAAATCGGTGCTTCTGGATCGCGATTTATCGCCACGATCACTTTGCTCTCTTTCATACCTGCTATGTGCTGGATCGCACCTGATATTCCTACCGCAATATAGAGATCGGGCGCAACGATCTTACCTGTTTGCCCAACTTGATAATCATTCGGTACATAACCTGCATCAACGGCAGCTCTCGATGCACCAACCGCGGCCCCAAGCTTATCAGCGATAGTTTCAAGCAGCGCAAAGTTTTCACTCGAATTTAAGCCTCTACCGCCTGATATCACGACCTTAGCTGAGCTCAATTCAGCGCGGCTCATTTGCGTTAATGATTGGCTTTTTAATTGAGATAACGGACTAAAATGATTAACAGTGCATTCTTCAATGGCAGCTGGACTTTGCGTTTCAGTCGTACCAGAAAAAGCGGAACTACGGATTGTTAATACAACTTGCTGACCATTATTTTGTACCGTTGCTAATGCGTTACCTGCATAAATAGGACGCACAAAAGTCTGTGCATTAATCACTTCAGTAATGTCAGAGATTTGTGCAACGCCTAACGTTGCTGCAACACGTGGAGCGATATTTTTACCGTAGGTTGTGGCAGGAAATACTAAATGGCTATAATTTTCAGCAACCGCAATCACGGCATCAGTCACAGTTTCAGCAAGCGGGTGAGCGAGCTCACTGTTATCTATGAGGATCACGTTTTCAACACCCGCGATCGTTGCCGCTTGCTCTGCCACCTGCTTACATTGATGTCCTGCAACAAGCAGATGCAGCTGTCCTTGCCCTGATAACATCTGTTTTGCGGCAGTCACACTATGGTACGTTGAAGATTTAATTGTTTGGTTATCGTGTTCAACCATAACTAATATGGATAATTGGCTCATGATGATTCCCCCGATTAAATGACTTCTTTTGCTTGTAATTCACTGACTAATGCATTGACATCATTAAACAATGTGCACTGGCCTGATCGCTTTTTCGGTTCAGTCACGGTCAATATTTTTACCTGCCCTAATGGGGTAAAATTCATTTCAGAGATGTCTTGTATTTCAAGCGGCTTTTTCTTCGCTTTCATAATATTAGGCAGTGTTGCATAGCGAGGTTCATTCAAACGTAAATCGGTTGTTACGACCGCAGGTAGCGGTAAAGACAGCGTCTCTAAACCACCATCAATTTCACGTGTGACCTGTAATGATGAGCCTTCAACTTCAATGGAAGACGCAAAGGTTGCTTGCGCGCATTTAAGTAATGCCGCTAGCATTTGCCCTGTTTGATTACAATCATTATCAATCGCCTGTTTACCGAGCAGAATTAAATCAGGCTGTTCAGCGATGACCACTTGCTGCAATAAACGAGCAATATCGAGAGGTTCTAGCACTAAATCATGAGGTCTTTGCATTAAAATTGCGCGATCAGCTCCGATTGCCATCGCACTACGCAACGTTTCTTGGGCGCTGTTATCCCCTATTGATACCACAACAATTTCATTCACTTTACCAGCTTCTTTCAGGCGGACAGCTTCTTCAACTGCAATTTCATCGAAAGGATTAATCGCCATTTTGACATTCGCTAATTCCACACCGGAGCCATCCGCTTTCACACGAACTTTAACGTTGTGATCAATAACTCTTTTAACAGCCACTACAATTTTCATAAAGACTCCTAATTACTCTCTGCCAGAAGATGTTTTTCAGGCTGAGCGGATCCTTAGCAGTGATTATTTCACTGCTAATATTCCCGCTTATTTTTGTTTTAACGTTATTTGTTACTTATATTTATTTGCTATGGGTTATGCATTTGATGATGGCAGTATCAATCTGTCCGCTACTGACATTGGCCATATTTTAATTGCTGCATAGTAAATAATACTGGTAGCCACTAAGCCAACAATCCATGAGATATCAACGCCCCCCAGTTGCTCAACCAAAGGCCCTGTATAGAAACCGGTTGCAATAAAAGGCAGTTGAATGAGGACGCCAATCACATAGGTAATAATGCCCACTTTATTCCAACGCCCATAACGACCATTAGGATTTGATAATTCAGGGACGTCATAACGTCCTTTCGTTACCCAGTAGTAATCCACAAGATTGATTGCACTCCATGGTGTAAAGAATGCGAGTAAAAACAGTAAGAAGGCTGAAAATAGTTTTAAGAACGAGTGTTGTCCAGCAAGACCGAGAACCGTCGAAAAACTCACCATCAAGATGATGAAAAACAACCTTTGACCACGAGAAATTTGCTGCTTACCACGGAAGCCACAGAAAATAGCCGCCATTGACATAAAACTGCCATATGCATTAAGTGCAGTGATCGTCACCTTACCAAAGAAAATACTGATATAGAGTAATGCTGCGATCAGTCCAGTACTACCAAGACCAACAATATAGGCAACTTCATGACCCGCAAATGCATTACCTGCTAGGGCCGCCGCAAAGACCCCTAAGATCATTGATGCTTGAGTTCCAATAACCGTTCCCGAACCTACCGCTAAAAATGCTTTAATGGTTGGTGTTTTTGTCGGTAGATAACGTGAGTAGTCCGCAACATAAGGACCAAATGCAATTTGCCATGATGCCGACAAAGACATCGCGAGTAAGAAGTTAGTCCAACTGAAATGGCGATTTTCCAATAAAACCGACACATCATTCATATAGAATAAGCGGAAGAATAGGTAGAAGAAGGCGATCACACCAATCACACTCGCCGCTTTACCTAACATGTGAATGATTCGATAACCACAGATCGTGATTGCGATGATCACGGCACCAAAGATCAAAATTCCTACCCAATCACTGACATTCAGTAATTGCCCAACAGCTTGCCCTGCCAATACGGTACCACTAGCAGAGAAACCGACGTACATCATGCACACTAACAGTATTGGGATCACCGCACCATATACACCAAACTGAACACGACTTGAGATCATTTGTGGCAGTCCGAGTTTTGGCCCTTGCACGGCATGCAATGCCATAACAGCTCCCCCCAACAATTGGCCAATAAATAAACCAATTAATGACCAAAATACATCACCTCCTAACACGACAGCCAATGCCCCTGTCACGATAGCCGTAATTTGTAAGTTGGCACCGAACCAAAGGGTAAATTGGCTCGATAATGTCCCGTGGCGTTCCGACTCAGGAATATAGTCTATTGATCGTGCTTCGATTAAAGGAACATTATCCTGCCGATGTTTTTTGTCTGCGGTTATGTCGTTTGAAACTGTCATGGTAACTCCTCTTTAAGCAAGGCTGGCTTAAAGAATGAACCAATTTGTCATAATGGTTGTTGTAGGGTACAGCCATTAGACTCTAAGTCGGACGTTATTATGTTTTTATAAACAGCCCGCCATTAAAAATTGAAATACATTCTTAAACCTGGTTGTTGTTGTGTTTTTAATTCCATGATCCTGTTATCAGGTCGTTCATCCTATTGCAGTTTTTACTCATTACTGGTGGATCCTGTCCATCCACCAGCGTATTCATCTTTCACGATTAAACCGAATCTAAAACCGCTCGCGAAATAATGATCTTTTGAATTTCTGAAGTGCCTTCAAAAATTCGTAAAATGCGTGCATCACGTACATAACGTTCTAAAGGTAAATCACGAATATAACCGTAGCCACCATGCAGCTGTAATGCCGCATCGGTCACAAAGCCAGCGCACTCCGCGGCAAATAATTTTGCTGTTGCGGATTGCAAACTAAAACGCTCTCCTGAGTCACGGCACTCTGCCGCATGCCAAGTCAGCATACGCGCTGCTTCTAACTGTGTGTGCATATCTGCAAGACGCCACTGGGTGCCTTGATAAGCCGCTAATGGCTTTTTACCGATTTGACGTTCTTTAACCCAATTTAAAGCACATTCCATCGCTGCACGAGCGATCCCTAATGACGTGGCTGCCACTTCAACACGCCCTTTATCTAAGACTTCCATGGCAGTATGGAAGCCTTTATTTTCTTCGCCTAATAGGGCCGACTCAGGCAACCAGCAGTTCAATGCAAGCTCATAGATTGTACTTCCACGTAGCCCCATGGTTTTTTCTGGGGAAGAAAACTCAACACCCTCAGTACCTTTAGGGATCATAAATGCACTGATACCACGGGCACCGGCTTCTGGGTTTGTTTTGGCATATAAGACAATAAAATCAGCTTCTTTAGCATTGGTAATATAATGTTTATTTCCGCGAATTCGCCAGCCTCCATTTTCTCGGGTAGCGACAGTGCGCATATCTGCTGGATTTGATCCTGCTGCGGGTTCTGTCAGACCAAAAGCGCCTAACATCTCACCACTTGCCGCTTTAGGTAACCAATACTGCTTTTGCTCCTCGGTACCCCCTATTAGGATCGAATCTGTTGCAAGGAAATGAGCCGTTAACGCGGATGAAGTTGATGCGCAAGCGGCCGCTACGGCTTCGACGATCATACTCATCGCAATACTACCAATGCCGAACCCGCCATATTGCTCAGGTAAATTGATCCCCCAACATCCCATCTCCCCTAGAGCAGCCAAACTTTCCGCACAAAAAGTTTCTGTCTCATCATAACGTTGTGCATTCACTTGCAGAATGTCACGACAAACCTTTTCAACAGCATCGACAATTGCTTGTTCTGTCTCATCTATTTGAAAGCTCATTGTATTGCCTCCGCATTTTTAATTGTTATATTGGCTGATTTATAAGCATGATTGGCTTCGCCCAAGCGAGGTGCTCTTTGCATGGCTCGCGGTTTGCTACCATTAAAGAAAACAGGTTGAGATACTAACGGGGTTCCACCATCATCAAGGTAAGTGAGAACTTGACGAGCCTTTGCATGTTCGCTTTGTGTCGCTTGCTGCAAATTTTGGATCGGTGAAGCAGGCACCCCTGCGTTTAGCAGTTGCTCACACACTTCTTCAACCGTTTTTTGTGATGTCCAATGTTCGATTTCTTTTCTAAGATCCGCGTGGTAAAGGGTTCGCGTTGGATCATCTTTATAGCGAAGATCATTGCGTAGTTCAGGCCGCCCCATACACTCACAGAAACGTTGGAAAAGCTTTTCACTGGCAATAGCAATAACAACTTGCCCATCTCGTGCTTGATAGGTATCAAAAGGTGTTGAAACAGGATGACGATTTCCCACTAAGCCCGGCGCTTGACCGTGTGCAAATAGATTTGATAGTCCTGTCAGCTGCATACTCAACAGCACATCGACCATCGCAACATCAATATATTGAGCATGTTCTTGGTGAGCTTCTCGCGCAAACAAGGCGCTGCTGATCGCCCAAGCAGCAAAAATGCCAGCACAGACATCCCCTATCGACTCCCCACTACGTGTTGGGCCTGTTTCAGGAAACCCCGTTACACTCATTAATCCTGACATTGCTTGTGCAACAATGTCATAAGCAGGATAGTTGGCAAGTGGACTATCTTGCCCAAAGCCAGATATGCTAGCATAGATAAGTCTAGGGTTATGCTGTTTCAAACTGTCAAAATCAATTCCCAATCTTGCCGTAACACCCGGTCGAAAATTTTCGACGACCACATCACTCTCTTTCACGAGTTGATATAAGATCTCTAGGTCGTTTTCGGATTTAAGATCAAGCTCAATACTGCGCTTTCCTCGATTGATCAGCCCGTAATAAACACTTTCACCCTCAATAAAGGGACCTAAATGACGACTGTCATCACCATGGTCAGGCACTTCTATTTTGATCACTTCAGCACCTAGGTCAGCCATCATGCCTGTACAATAAGGCCCTGCAAGCACACGACTGAGATCGATCACTTTGATCCCTGATAATGGCCCTGCTCTTTTTTGTGTTGACACCATTTTCATACTGATATCCTTATAAAACGAGCCAGCCTCAAATAAGGCTGGCCAAAAGCGCTACTTGACCATCGGTAAGTTCAGCCCTTGCTGTTTTGCGCAGTTAATGGCAATGTCATAACCCGCATCAGCATGACGCATCACCCCAGTCGCAGGGTCGTTATGTAAAACACGAGCCAGACGTTTGTCTGCGGCATCTGTCCCATCACAAACAATGACCACACCAGCATGTTGGGAAAAGCCCATTCCTACACCACCACCATGATGCAGGCTGACCCATGTTGCGCCTCCCGCGGTATTCAATAACGCATTTAATAGAGGCCAATCAGAGACCGCATCCGAGCCATCTTTCATTGATTCTGTTTCGCGGTGTGGACTTGCCACAGAGCCTGAATCCAAGTGATCACGGCCAATGACAATAGGCCCTTTCAACTCACCATTTTTTACCATTTCATTAAACGCACGACCGAGTCTTTCACGATCTTTTAAACCAACCCAACAAATACGTGCTGGCAAACCTTGAAATGCAATGCGTTCACGAGCCATATCCAGCCAATTATGCAGATGCTTATCGTCAGGAATTAACTCTTTTACTTTTTGATCTGTTTTATAGATATCTTCAGGATCGCCAGATAAAGCAACCCAGCGGAATGGCCCGATGCCTTCACAGAATAGAGGGCGAATATAAGCCGGAACAAAGCCCGGAAAATCAAAGGCATTACTGATACCTTCATCTTTAGCCATTTGACGAATGTTATTCCCATAGTCAAATGCCGCTGAGCCGCGTTTTTGCATGGTTAACATCGCATCAACCTGTACCGCCATACTTTTCTTAGCCGCTTTCGTGACTTCAGCCGGTGCTGTTTTTTGCTTCTCACGCCACTGTGTTAATGTCCAGCCTTGAGGTAAATAACCATGAACAGGGTCATGTGCACTCGTTTGGTCGGTAACAGAGTCAGGAATAATGTTACGTTTAACTAATTCGCTATAGACATCGGCTGCATTTCCTAATAAACCGACAGAAACAGGCTTGCCGTCATTTTTGGCTTGTTCAATATATTGCAATGCCTCATCCAGGGATGTGGCTTTTTTATCGACATATCGAGTTCTTAGGCGAAAATCGATACGACTTTCATCACATTCAACGGCAATCATGCTAAAACCTGCCATTGTCGCTGCTAAAGGTTGAGCGCCCCCCATTCCCCCGAGACCACCGGTCAGGATCCAACGACCCGCAGGGTTACCCTTAAAATGCTGTTTAGCTAAAGAAACAAAGGTTTCATAGGTACCTTGAACAATGCCTTGTGAACCTATATAGATCCAAGAACCCGCGGTCATTTGACCGTACATCATCAAACCTTTTTTATCTAGCTCATTGAAATATTCCCAATTTGCCCAATGAGGGACAATATTTGAGTTAGCAATTAATACACGAGGTGCATCCGGATGAGTTGGAAAAACACCAACAGGTTTGCCGGATTGCACAAGTAAAGTTTGATCATCTTCGAGTGTTTTTAATACCTCTAAAATTTTGTCATAACATTCCCAATCACGAGCTGCGCGACCAATTCCACCGTACACGACTAAGCTTTGTGGATGTTCAGCCACATCAGGATCTAAGTTGTTTTGGATCATGCGGTACACGGCTTCAGTGAGCCAGCTTTTACAAGTTTTCTCGCTGCCACGTGGAGCGCGGATAACACGTGTAGAGTCAGTACGGTTTAGCATTGCTGTATCCTCTATTTCTTTATTTTACTTAACATTTTTACAACAATAAATGATATTTATAATGAGTCATTACTTATCACGTAAAAATCCCTTTTGGATAAAAAACGCATACAATCAAATTGTTAGTGGTATTTTCAGTGCTGGTTTTTATCCACTCCGGAGGATTCGTCTTCGACTTGCCTTTAAATATATATACATTTAATTCACAAAGTATATACATTTAAATTTGAATTTTTGTATAAAGATTAGATAGAAAGAGGATGAACAACTATACAACAAAGGTTAACTCGCTATTTATTCACAACAAAATGTATAGACAATTGAACACTTCTCTAGACATAAACAAATAGCTGAAATGCGAAGTGCTTCACATTACTGGCTCACAACAAGCTGTCACTAGCATGGCAACTCTATTTCTAAACACGACCATTCTCTCAATCAATGGAAAATTGATTGAGTTTCATTATTTTTTGCAATATCAGTTTATTCAAAAAGATTACAATTATTTCTAATTTAATAAATAGTAAATAATATAAAACCTAAACTCTGAAAAATAAATTAAGGCCATTAATCATTCAATAAAAAGTCATCAATAACACCTTTTAATAAAATAGCATTAATCATAAAGGAATAGCCTCAGTGAGAGTTTCAAATAAAGCAGTCATGGATATTACAACGTTAAACAATAGAGCTGTTGAGCCTAGAAAAATATCTAAGATCACTGCACAAAATTTATTTAGCTTCCCTTTTTTTAAAAAGAAGCCACAACAACATATCCCCCATCTCAATGAAATATTTTATCCACCAGCAAGCTATTTTAGCCATATCACTCAGGCGGTAGAAACACAACAACACCGAACCCTCTCTAGCCAATCTATTTCTGCATTGTGTCGGTCTGAAAACTATCGATACACCATAAAACCAGAAAACTACTCATTTAAAATAATATCTTTTAAAATCAATGAAAAACCACCCATTTCATTCGTAAGCGATATTCAGCGATTTCGCTTAAATTATATTACTGATAAAAATCAAACAATTAGACTCACAACATCACAAGATGTTGCCAATCGTTTTTCCAGCAACACATTACCTATTATGAAATTTATTGAGCAAACTTATCAAGACGATCTGCGAAAGACACTGGATAAACTCATTATTGATAAATCTCAATATAAACTACTCTGCCTAGATGGAGTGAATAATCATGAGATAAACATAGGGAAAGTCGCCTCATCTAACGCTATCGATAGTGAGTTTGGTTTTCAAGGATTAAGAAATCTCTCTTCAATATTAGACATGGATGTAGAGAATATTATCCAAACATACCGAGTGCTTGAAGACCAAAATAAATTACAAGAAATGCCCGTTAAGGTGCTAGTCGATCATCTCTTATTAAGGGATCTTAATAATGGTTCTGTTTTATTACTCAAACAAAAGTTAGCGGATATTTATGAAACGACCTATCAAGTGACCAGTAATAAATGCTTTGAACTCATCAATATTAAAAATAAGCAATCGTATTCAAATATCAAAATAAAAACGTCAACAGCGAGTGTTATTACTCTGTATAAAAAGAAAAATCAATTTATCATGAAGTATGTTAATGCCCCATTAACGGTCAACATTAAACGTTAATTAAAAATAAGACTCATCAACCGTATCTTATCAATTATTGTGCCTCGCTGGGGAAGACGTCGGTTATCTCAATCACACCGACGTCTCATTGTCGTTATCCGCCTAAATAGGCATTACGTACGGCTTCATTAGCAAGTAAAGCTTTGCCGCTATCTTCCAGCACAATACGTCCATTCTCAAGCACATACCCGCGATCTGCTAGCTTTAGTGCCTGATTTGCATTTTGCTCGACAAGAAAGATAGTCATGCCCTCTTCACGTAACTGCAAAATAGTATCAAAAATTTGCATAATAATAATTGGGGCTAAGCCAAGGGAAGGCTCATCAAGAAGCAATAATTCCGGTTGGCTCATCAAAGCACGACCGATGGCTAACATTTGCTGTTCACCACCAGACATTGTGCCAGAACGTTGACTACGCCGCTCATGCAAGCGAGGAAACAACGTATAAACACGTTCAATACGCTCTTGGTATTGCTGCCTATTCGCAAAAAAGCCGCCCATAGCCAAATTTTCTTCGACAGTCATTCGTGAAAATACACGACGCCCTTCAGGCACTAATGCGATATCCTCGCGCATAATTTTAGCGGTTGGTAGTTGAGTAATATCCACGTCTCGGTAAAGAATTTTCCCTTCAGAAGCCCGCGGATCACCACATAACGTACTTAACAATGTGGTTTTACCAGCCCCATTTGCTCCAATGAGTGTGACAATTTCCCCTTTTTGAATATTCAAGCTGACTTGATGTAATGCTTGTATTTTTCCATAGTGGGCAGAAACTTGTTTAAATTCTAACATTAGTAAGCCTCCCCCAGATAAGCTTTAATCACATCAGGGTGCTGACGAATTTGATCAGGCGTGCCGTCGGCCAAAGGTGTACCTTGATTGACAACATAAATGCGATCTGAAATCCCCATCACTAACTTCATATCATGTTCAATCAACAAAATAGACACTTGATAATGAGAACGTAATTCAGCGATCAGCTCATCAAGATCATTCGTTTCTTTTGGGTTTAAGCCCGCGGCAGGCTCATCCAACATTAAAATTTCAGGTCGCGTCACCATACAACGTGCTATTTCTAACCGGCGTTGCTGCCCATAAGCTAAGTTCCCCGCTTGACGATTTGCAAATGGCAATAGGTCGACTCGTTCCAACCATTTGACTGCATTATCAATCGCTTCTGATTCAGCTCGGCGAAATGCAGGGGTTTTCAGCAAGCCAGAAAAAATACCGCTTTTTAAATGTTGATGTTGAGCCACCAAAAGGTTCTCAATCACCGTCATCTCTTTAAATAAACGCACATGTTGGAACGTTCGAATGACGCCTAGACGCGCAATAGCCTGACCCGATAAGCCTTCTAAATGCTTTTCACGATATAAAATTGCCCCACTGGTCGGTTTATAAAAACCCGTTAAACAATTAAAAATCGTTGTTTTACCCGCCCCATTAGGACCAATTAAAGAGACTATTTCGCCTTGGTTATTAGCACCATTAATGCCCCCAACAGCAGCATGCTGTAAGCATTCAAATCTCGCATCATCTCACGAGAAACAACCAGTATAATTGCTGCTAATATCACCGATGTTTGCGATCCCATGCCACCAAGTACGACAATCGCTAATACGAAGGCTGACTCCACAAAGGTAAAGGACTCCGGACTAATAAAGCCTTGTCGTGCAGCAAATAATGTTCCCGCAAATCCCGCAAAAGCCGCACTAATTGTAAATGCAGTTAACTTAATTTTCGTTGGTGATAAACCGAGAGAACGACAAGCAATTTCATCTTCTCTTAAAGCTTCCCAAGCGCGTCCTAATGGCATACGTAATAATCGATTAATGACAAATAACGTCAATACCACTAAAAGTAACGCAACAAAATAGAGGAAAATAATCCTATCGCCGGCGCTATAGTCAATACCAAAGAAGTTATGGAAGGTATCCCAACCTTCTTTTGCTGAACGGCTAAACTCTAGACCAAAAAAGGTGGGTTTCGGTAGCTGGCTAATACCATTTGGCCCCCCTGTAATTTCCGTGTTATTGAGCAATAAAATACGCACAATTTCACCAAACCCTAAGGTCACAATCGCTAAATAGTCTCCTCGTAACCTTAATACAGGAAAACCCAATAAAAAACCGGCTAAAGCCGCCGTAAGACCAGCAATTGGCAAACTTTCCCAAAAACCAAAACCATAGTAATGATTAAGCAATGCAAAAGTATAAGCTCCAATAGCATAGAAGCCTGCATAGCCTAAAACCAATAGCCCAGATAGCCCTACAACGACGTTCAAACCCAGCCCTAACATCACATAAATTAATGTCAGTGTGGCGATGTCCACGCTCCCCCGAGACACAATAAAAGGCCAAATAATTGCGGCAATAATAATCACCACCGCAAGGATTTTTTGCCTCGTTGTTGAACCATCAAAGTCAGGAATTGACCACGATTTTTTAGGAACGCCCTGCCACACTCTCGTTAATGATGGGCGTATTAGTTGAAAAACAAAGATCACCGCTATTCCCGCAAAGATCCAATTCCAACGAACAGAATCCCCACTGGATACGACTAATTTTGTACCATCAAGGGTTAATTGTAGCCCCATCATAAAGACGGCCAGAATAAAGAACATCACCGAAGCAACAATGGCGTTAATCCAATTTTCTTTTCTCATACTTTTTCGACCTCCGGGCGTCCCAGAATGCCGGTTGGCATGATCAACAACACACCAATCAATAAACCAAATGACACAACATCTTTATATTCGGTGCTTAAATAAGCCGAGGTCATTGCTTCAGCAACACCTAAAATTAACCCACCAAGCATAGCGCCAGGAATACTACCAATCCCACCTAATACTGCGGCAGTAAAGGCTTTCATTCCCGCCATAAAACCAATATAAGGATTAATAACCCCATAAAATTGACCGAGTAATACGCCTGCCACCGCGGCCATCGTGGCACCAATGACAAAGGTTAATGAGATAACACGATCTGTGTTAATACCTAACAAACTGGCCATTTTTAAATCTTCAGCGCAAGCACGACAAGCTCTTCCCATACGTGAATAGCGAATAAATAAAGTCAGTGCCAACATCGCTAATAGCGTCACCACCCAAATGGTCAGTTGCATTTTTGTAATGGTGGCTTCAAAGCCATCACTTTCACCTAAAACCCACTGTCCCGTAATCAGACTCGGTAGTGCCAGATCACGTGAGCCTTGTGATAGGCTGACATAGTTTTGGAGAAAAATTGACATACCGATCGCAGAGATCAGTGCAATCAATCGTTTAGAATGGCGAACAGGTCGGTATGCAACGCGCTCAATACTCCAACCATAGGAACTTGACACCACAATGGCGGCGACAAAAGCAGCGGCAATCAGGATCCAACCGACATCAATACCTAACATCATCAAGCCCGCGATCACAATGAAAGACACGTAGCTGCCAATCATATAGACTTCACCATGTGCAAAGTTGATCATACCGATGATGCCATACACCATCGTGTAGCCAATCGCGATCAAGGCATAAGTGCTGCCTAACGTTAAGCCATTCAGGAACTGTTGGATAAAATAAAGAATTTGATCTTACATAGGACTATCCTTTCATACTACCTTCCCTAAACAGAATAGAATCCGGAAGTGAGTAAACTAACCTCCGGTTCATAGTCTGAATAGTGGAACTACTTCACTGCAGTGGATGTACCATCCGCATGCCACTCAAATACACCGAATTCAAAGCCTTTCAGGTCCCCATTTGGCTGCCAAGTTAATGACCCCATAACAGTATCGACTGGATTGGCTTTTAGATCTTTCACGAGATCTTCGGGTTCACGGCTTCCCGTACGTTCCATTGCTGTGGTTAGGCCTTGAATGGCGGCATAAGTTGTCCAAACAAAGGGACCGGTAGGATCTTCTTTTTTCGCTTTAATAGCATCAACAATAGGCTGGTTAGTCGGCACTTGGTCATAACGTTTAGGCAGTGTAACTAACATGCCTTCGGAAGCCTCTCCTGCAATGTTTGACAGTGATGAGTTACCGACGCCTTCTGGCCCCATAAAGCGGATATTTAAACCTGACTGTTTCGCTTGACGCAAAATTTGTCCCATTTCAGGGTAATAGCCACCAAAGTAGACAAAATCGACATTCTCTTTTTTCAGTTTTGCCACAAGTGCGGAGAAATCTTTATCACCTGCGGTGATACCTTCAAACATAACCTCTTTAACACCGGCTTTGTTCAGGTTTTCACGCACAGAACGTGCTAAACCTTCCCCGTACTGCTGCTTATCATGAACAACCGCAATACGTTTTGGTTTGATATCATCGATAATATATTTTGCAGCTGTTGGTCCTTGGTCTGAATCAAGGCCAGTGGTACGCATAATCATTTGATAACCGCGTGTGGTTAAATCCGCATTGGTTGCTGCTGGGGTGATCATGATAACGCCTTCATCTTCATAAATATCAGAAGCAGGCTGTGTTGAAGAAGAGCAAAGGTGACCAATCACATAACGGATACCGTCATTAATCACTTTGTTCGCAACCGCAACAGCTTGTTTTGGGTCACATGCATCATCATATTCAACGGCAACTAAGGTGTCGCCATTGATGCCGCCTTTTGCATTAATATCTGCAACAGCTTGACGTGCGCCCGTAAATTCCATATCGCCATATTGAGCAACAGGACCAGACATAGCACCAACGACGGCAATTTTCACTTCTTTAGCCCATACTGATTGGCTAAATGCCATCGCAATAGATCCTGCCAGTAATACTTTATTAATATTTTTCATTCTGTCGTCCCCATCTCTATGGTTCTGAGTGTTTGTGTTTGATTTATAGTAGATTATTATAGTCAGCACCATCGAGTGCTATGAATTTTAATAACATAGCCAATAAGGCTATATATTTCATGATATTAAACAAGATAAATATGCTAAATAGCAAATGGATATGGTAGGTAATTACGTTATAAGCAGAATAAAAATCTATCGTTAATGAGTGGGTTTTAGATAAATGCCAGTGTTATATTCTAGTTAAATTTAAATTAATCCGAGCTAAACTCGGAAGATCTACAAAGACGAAATCTTTATCCCTAAAATCAAAAAATCGGCTACAGATCACTCTGTCTGTAGGAGTGACTGAAAAATAAGCAAGGAAATAGATAGAAGTATTATGAAACTAACAATTATTCCCGTGGTTGATCCTACTGACCAACAATATCTTGACCTGTACAAAATCTGGCCAGACCAGAATCAACATCAGATCCAGACTTTACTTCAATCTGGCGAAAAAATTTATGCCGCGCGTTTTAATGAGCGCTTATTAGCCGCCGCAAAAATGAAAGTCGATCATCAACAAGGCACCATTTATCATTTCCTCGTGCGTGAGGTGACTCGCCGACGTGGCGTTGGGCTTTATTTACTTAATGAAATTTGTCGTCAAGAGGCTCAGGTGACGCATTGGGGATTTAGTTTAAAAGAGATAGATGAAGAACAGAAAGCAGTCATGGCGTCCTTTTTATTCGCCTGTGGTTTTACACCGACACCAGAAAATGACCTATGGGAAAAACGGATGTAATACAATGAAATTAAAACGGCTCCACCACGTTGCGATCATCGCTTCTAATTACTCTGTCAGTAAGCATTTTTACTGCCAAATTCTTGGCTTAACCTTATTAGAAGAACATTATCGGTCAGACTCGAATTCATGGAAGGCCGATTTAGCGTTAAATGATCAATACCAAATTGAGTTATTTAGCTTTCCTAACCCACCAGCCAGACTGAGCTATCCTGAGGCGTGTGGTTTAAGGCATTTAGCTTTTAGCGTAGACGATCTTGATAAATGGATAGACTATTTGAAACAACATGATGTGATTTGTGAAGCGCCAAGACGAGATCCTTACACACAAAAAAGATTCACTTTTTTTGCTGATCCTGATGGGCTTCCTCTTGAATTGTATAGCGAATGATATTGTATTTTCTGCATTTATTGCGTCATCATCATGACGGCAATAAATGCAGTAACAAGAAAAAAGGAAGGTAAAATCTAATCGCTTTCTTCGTCGTCTTCCATTGCAGCGCGCAACTTTTTCATTGCATTTTTTTCAAGCTGACGTACTCGTTCGGCAGAAACACCATACTTATCAGCCAACTCTTGCAATGTGGTTTTATTGTCGTCATCAAGCCAACGCGCACGAATAATATCTTGGCTACGTTCATCTAACGATTCTAATGCTTCCGTTAAACGATCGGTTGCATGACTTTCCCAGTTATCTTCTTCGATAGAACCAGCAAAATCCGATGATTTATCTTGTAAGAATAAGACAGGTGCAACCGGTTGACCTAAGTCACCACTGTCATCGTCGTCAGACATATCAAAAGCCATATCCTGTGCAGCCATACGTGATTCCATTTCACGTACATCTTTGGTGCTAACCCCTAACTCTTTAGCAACCATATCAACTTCATCTTGGTTAAACCAACCAAGGCGTTTTTTATTTTTTCTCAAATTAAAAAATAACTTACGCTGAGATTTAGTTGTGGCAATCTTAACAATACGCCAATTGCGCAACACATATTCATGAATTTCAGCTTTGATCCAATGGACTGCAAAGGAGACTAGGCGAACACCGATTTCAGGGTTAAAACGACGAACGGCTTTCATTAAGCCGATATTCCCTTCCTGAATTAAATCTGCTTGCGGTAGGCCATAACCTGCGTAGCTACGAGCAACATGGATCACAAAACGTAAGTGCGATAAGATCAGCTGCTTTGCCGCATCCAGATCACCATGGTAATGCAGCCGTTCAGCAAGTTCCTTTTCTTCCTCAGCGGTTAGCATAGGATAAGCATTGGCAGCCCGCATATAAGCTTCAATACTCCCTTGCGGAACAAGTGCTAATGATTGCATGTCTTTGGTCATTCAGATCCTCTTTGAAAAATAATAAAAAAAGGGATTACTTCGATGCGAAATACAAGATTAAGTAAACCGTAGTCTACCAGTTTTATTGAGTTAAATAAATTACACTTACGTGATTACTACAGTCTATGTCAGACACGTTAGGAAGAGAAAAGTTCCCTGCAATATTGGTTTTTTATCGGCACAGTGGGAAACCATGCCGATAGGATAGACAGATTATTCAGGTGTGAAATGGCGCAAATGCTGTACCGTTGCTAACCACGCTGCGACCCACCCAATCATGGCTGACATCAATATCACCAGCAATGATTCTTCCCATAGCAATCCTTCGATATGAAATTGCGTACCAAAAACACTGGCTACTTGAGTGACGACGGCCGACAATTTCCAAACGAGCAGTGCTGACATAATCAATGAGATTACCGCGCCTAATGCCCCCATCAATAGACCGCCATGTAAAAACGGTCGCATGATAAAGCCATCAGTTGCACCAATAAGTTTCATCACATTGATAGTATCTCGACGGGCAAAAATATTGAGTCGAACGCTATTACCAATGACTAGGAATAGTGAAACAATCATTAAAATACCAATGACTGAAGCAACTTGCCCTACCAGCTGAGTCAAGGCTGCAAGGCGAGAAAACCAACTATCGTCCATGCGAACTTCTTCAATACCATGGACTTGGCTGACGCGGTCACGCAATGTGGTCAACACATCCGACCCCTGAAAATCAATTTTTGGGGTAATGATCGCAACAGCTGGTAATGGATTTTCCTCAAGCATATCAAGCGCAGTACTAAATCCAGACCAGCTACGGAATTCACTCATTGCTTGGTCACGTGATAAATAGTTTACATGGTCTACACCATCAAGCGCTTGTAATTGTGTTACCACGTTTTGACCGCCTTGTTCATCTAATGACTTATCTAGATAAACCGTCAACTGAGGCGTTGGATACCATTGTTCAGCGGCTTGAGACACATTCTTCCAGACGATGTAACACAGGCTTGGCAAAGTGAGCGAAATTGCAATAACCATCACGGTGAGAAACGTTGCCAAAGGTTGCCTTAACATGTCTGCCAAGGTATTCAACCAAGCGTAACGCCACTGCTCTCGCCATCCCCCTTTTAGTGCTTTACTCTTTGACTGCATAGGACGTTCAGACTTAGCTTTACGAACGTTTTTAGCCATGTTGACCTCCTATCATTCTTCCTTCACTTAGGGTAAGCACACGGTAGTTACGACGCTCAATCAAAGCAATATCATGAGTGGCCATTAACACCGTTACGCCAACTCGGTTAAACTCTTCGAATAAGCGCATAATGCCTTCAGATAGTTCACCGTCGAGATTTCCCGTCGGCTCATCCGCAAGTAACATCGTCGGTTTATTCACAACCGCTCGCGCGATACCTACACGTTGTTGTTCACCGCCTGATAGCTGAATAGGAAAATTTTTCGCTTTATCGAGTAGACCCACTTTGTCCAATGCAGCTGATACTCGTCTACGAATATCTTCTGAGCTCGCACCTGAAATAATCAGTGGCATCGCAACATTGTCATAAACGGTTCTATCAAATAGCAGGTGATGATCTTGAAAAATCATTCCAATTTGCCTACGCAAAAATGGGATCTCCCGATTTTTTAGACGGCTGATATCGTGACCATTAAACAATATATGCCCTGCACTTGGGCGCTCAATACCACAAATGAGTTTCAGTAAGGTACTTTTACCTGCACCTGAGTGACCAGTTAAAAACGCCATTTCCCCAGGTTGTAAATGAAAATCTACCCCTTGGAGAGCCTGTCGGCCACCGCGATAAGCTTTACTGACATGTTCAAAGCGAATCATCGAAAATTATTCCTCTCGGGCAAATAGAGCCTCGATAAAGTCATCGGCTTTAAATGGACGTAAGTCCTCAATACCCTCACCAATACCGATATAACGAATAGGAATACCGAATTGATCAGCAATAGAGAAGATCACCCCACCTTTTGCTGTGCCATCGAGCTTAGTCAATGTGATACCTGTCAGACCTACAGCATCATTAAAAAGTTTTGTCTGACTGACAGCATTTTGTCCAGTACTGGCATCCAGTGTTAACATAATTTCATGTGGCGCTTCCTCATCCAATTTTTTCATCACTCGGACGATTTTTTTCAGCTCTTCCATTAGATGCGCTTTATTTTGTAAGCGACCAGCGGTATCGGCGATGAGAACATCAACACCTTTCGCTTTAGCGGATTGAATCGCATCGAAAATAACCGATGCAGGATCCGCTCCGGTATGTTGTGCAACCACAGAGATATGGTTTCTTTCTCCCCAAACTTGTAATTGCTCAACCGCAGCAGCACGGAAAGTGTCTCCAGCCGCTAACATGACTGTTTTACCTTCAGATTGATACTGGCGGGCCAATTTACCAATCGTCGTTGTTTTACCAACACCATTGACCCCAACCATAAGAATAACATAGGGTTTCTTGTCTTCAATGACTAGCGGTTTATCTACACCAACTAAAATATCAGACATTTCTTCACGTAATCTACTGTATAACGCATCAGCGTCTTTTAGTTCTTTACGGCTAGCATGTGTCGTTAAGTTATCAATGATTTTGCGTGTTGTTTCAACCCCAACATCAGCGATCAGTAACTGTTCTTCTAACTCATCAAAAAGATCATCATCAATTTTCTTACCTGTAAACAGTCCAAGAAAACCAGAACCTAAATTTTGACGGGTTTTTAATAAGCCTTTCTTTAAACGGCTAAAGAAACCTTCTTTCTTCGGTTTTTCTTGTTCCGTTGGCTCAGGCTCACTCTCTTGCGAATTAAGCACTTCATCACGTAACGCAACAATATCTTGAGCCTCTAGATTCGCCTGTTCTTCCCTTTGGCGTTGTTGCTCCGCTTCTTCCTCTGCTAGGCGCGCTGCCTCTTGGCGCTGACGCTCTGCTTCCTCTTCCGCTGCTTTAATCGCCGCCAGCTCAGCTTGACGTTGGCGTTCCGCCTCTTCCTCCGCTAAGCGCACAGCCTCTTGGCGCTGACGCTCTGCTTCCTCTTCCGCTGCTTTGATCGCCGCTAGCTCAGCTTGACGTTGGCGCTCCGCTTCTTCCTCTGCTAGGCGCGCTGCCTCTTGGCGCTGACGCTCTGCTTCCTCTTCCGCTGCTTTAATCGCCGCCAGCTCAGTTTGACGTTGGCGCTCCGCTTCTTCCTCTGCTAAGCGCGCTGCCTCTTGGCGCTGACGCTCCGCTTCCTCTTCCGCTGCTTTAATCGCCGCCAGCTCAGCTTGACGTTGGCGCTCCGCCTCTTCCTCCGCTAAGCGCGCTGCCTCTTGGCGCTGACGCTCTGCTTCCTCTTCCGCTGCTTTAATCGCCGCCAGCTCAGCTTGACGTTGGCGTTCCGCCTCTTCCTCCGCTAAGCGCACAGCCTCTTGGCGCTGACGCTCCGCTTCCTCTTCCGCTGCTTTAATTGCCGCTAGCTCAGCTTGACGTTGGCGTTCCGCCTCTTCCTCCGCTAAGTGCACAGCCTCTTGGCGCTGACGCTCTGCTTCCTCTTCCGCTGCTTTAATTGCCGCTAGCTCTTCTGCTTTCTTAGCCTGATACTGACGTTCAGCCTCTTTTTCTGCTGCTTGAACAGCAGCATCATCTGCATGTTTTGGTTGCTCACTCTCTTTCGCAGCATCTACTTTTTGTTGTTCTGCTTCTTGTTGTTGAGTTTCTTTTTCATCTTTACGACCAAAACCCAACCATGAGAAAAAGCCTTTTTTCTTGTCTTTAGCCATCAGCCACTACACTCCTCGCGGTAAAAACATGGCGCTTAATAATTAAATCGCAATAAAATTACATGCAGTCTATCATTTCATCACGCCACAACACATATCTGAAAGAAAAATCATGACAATTTAATCTGATTTTTTAAGTTAAAACTGTGAAAATGGCGCGCTACAATAGAGACAACTCGTTTTTCAAAGCTCAACCAAACTGAGCAGCAATGGATATTATGGCAAAAAAACCACAAAGCGCCTCTTTAGGTCAGATACGCATCATTGGTGGCAAATGGCGAGGGAGAAAGCTCCCCGTTCGTGATAGTGAAGGCTTACGTCCTACAACAGATCGTATTAAAGAAACTTTATTTAACTGGCTAATGCCTATCGTACGCGAAGCCCGCTGTCTTGATTGTTTTGCTGGCAGTGGTGCATTAGGATTCGAAGCATTATCGCGGTTCGCCGATAGCGTTACATTTATCGAACTAGATAAAAAAAACGTACAATTACTGTCTGAAAATAAAGTTCGTTTACAAGCCAATAACGCAAACATTATCAATGGTAATAGCCTTGAAGTACTCAATAAACTAGGCACTCCCTTTGATGTTGTGTTTATTGACCCGCCTTTTCGTAAAGGCCTACTAAACGAAACGATTCGATTATTAGAAAAAAACCAATGGCTAGCAAATGAAAGCTGGATATATGTTGAATCAGAAGCGGAGTCACCACTCACTGACATTCCTGCTAACTGGCAACTTCATCGAGAAAAAATTGCGGGTCAAGTGGCATACCGTTTATTTATTCGTCATTCAATTGAGGAAACAAGCCATGCTAATTAATGCAGGCCGAGTGCTAATGATTTGTGTTTGGGGTTTTATGGTATTTAATTTAATTCATCCATTTCCCAAACCTTTGAAATATTTTATGGATATCGCCATGGTGTTTATGATTTTTATGCATGCACTGCAAACGATCTTCTTAAAAGCAACCATCGCCAAAGGCGAAAAACTCTCAGGATGGCTGCAAACACGCATTTTTTTCTTTGGTGTCTTTGAGATGCTGGCAATGCAGAAAAAACAAAAACATGCCTTAGAAAAAGCAAAGAAAAAACAGTAATCCTATTCGTCGGGGTCAAAACTGAGAAAGCGAGTTCCTTTCAAGCGCAAAGTGCCCCGACGACCTTTCTCAATGCTTTGATACTGGGCCTCATTCACAATAACTTTAATTACTTCTGTATTATTTAGTGGCTTAAAATACACTTCATAGCGAAACGTTTCTGGTGATACCACATCCCTTTCTCGAGAACGCATATTTGGGTAAGGGTAATCTTTTTTGCTATCAACAATGACCAAATAACTGACAGGCAAGGCGTTATCATTGATCTCATTTTGCTTTCGTTGGTCGAAAAAACGCTTTGTTGCTAAGACAGCAATAATTGCTAATACAATAAATAACAGAATAGGTTTATTCATAAATTTAACATTGTGCTTAAAGTGTTCGTCAGTATAGTTTATCTTAATCACACAGAAGGAACACCACCATAGTTACTTCACTAATTTGAATTTATAAGGATGTGTTTATGATTAGTTGGCCATTCCTTGCCGTACTTTTTTCTGGTTGGCTGTACGTGGATGCAGCATATCGAGGCCCTGAGTGGCAACGTTGGTTATTTCGCCCTATCACCCTGATATTATTGTTACTTTGGGGTTGGAATGCTGATTTTCTTACGACTCAAGGGTACTTAATCCTCGCTGCACTCGCTGTCTCATTACTTGCGGATATCATGCGAATGGTATCAAGTGAGCGCTTACTAATTTCAGTAGCACTACTGTTTATTAGCTATCTTCTTTACACGGTAAGCTTTGGTATGCAGCTAGATTTTAGCCTTTATCTTCCTTGGCTACCCGTACCGCTTATCATTGCTGCTATTACGCTAATATTGATTTGGTCAAAATTAGCAGAATTACAAGCGCTGGTCTTTGCATTATTAATCATGAGTATGATTATGGCTTGGGTTGCTGGTGACCAATTCTTTGGGCTTGGCCGCGACTATAATTTCTCGATTATGGTTGGTGCGTTTTTACTGTTTATTTCTAACTGTATCTGGCTCATTGCACGTTTCCGTTTCCCGTTTAAAGCCTCCAAAGCCATTGTTGCAGCGCTTTATTTCCTTGGCCAATTCTTCATTATCCGTGCAATTTATCTATAGCCCGTCACGTTTGCCAATTGATAAAATTCTCAAATAGCACTTTTTATCAATTGGCCCCCTCTTATTTGTTTGACTCTGGAGTAGACTCCAAAGTATAGACTTATCAATATTGATTAAGTGTCATTATTTGATAAGGGGGCGTATATGCACTCACATAACCATAAAGAAACACATCAACACACGAGTTCTTGCTGTTCAAGCAGCAGTACTTGCACTTCAACCGCAGTACAGAACAGCCAAGATGTAAGTAAAGACTCACATACACATGAACAGAGCCGTGTAGAGAAACACCCTGACGACGACGAAGAGGATCACCAGCACCAACATTGTAGCTCGTCCTCTCATCAGACACATGACCACAAAAAACATGATCACCTGCATACCGACCATGATCATAAAGAACATGATCACTCGCACGCTTCATGTTGTCATTCTTCTGCTGAATCGCAGAATGATGTCGCCCCCGCACAAGCCGCTGGACAACGTTTTAACTGGATAATCCGTGGAATGGACTGCCCAAGCTGTGCGCAAAAAATTGAAAATGCCGTAAAGCAAATCACTGAAGTTAAGCAAGCTAAAGTGCTGTTTGCCACCGAAAAGCTCGTCGTTGATGCGGATAAAGATATCAGTGCCTCTGTTCGTTCCACAGTAGAGGCCGCTGGCTATGAATTGCTGGAAGTGGGTAACAACAATGCGGCCACTATTACGCCACCACCCAGCTTACTGAGCGAATCCAAGCCTGTCATTATATTGGCGATTTTGATGGCTATCAGTTGGGGAATAGAACGGTTTAACCCTCAAATCGGTATCATTGCTTTTACCTTAACTACGCTATTTGGGCTCTATCCTATCGCACGTAAGTCATTACGTTTGATCCGCACAGGCACCCCTTTTGCCATTGAAACACTCATGACAGTTGCAGCTATCGGTGCCATCTTTATTCAAGCAACAGAAGAAGCAGCAATGGTTATCTTGTTGTTTATGTTGGGTGAAATGTTGGAATCATATTCCGCGGGTCGAGCACGACGCGGAGTGAGTGCCCTCATGGCGCTTGTTCCAGAAGAAGCGATACTCGTTAAAGATGGCAAAAAAACCACCGTTCCTGTCTCTCAATTGCGTCCTGGCGATATTATTGAGATTGCACCTGGTGGTCGGTTACCAACCGACGCTGAACTGGTCTCTGGTTTTGCTAGTTTCGATGAAAGTTCATTAACCGGAGAATCAGTTCCTGTCGAACGCAATGTGGGCGAAAAAGTTGCGGCAGGCTGCCTATCCGTCGACCGTACAGTGCAAATGAAAGTCGTTTCAGAACAGGGGCAAAATGCTATCGACCGCATTTTACAACTTATTGAAGAAGCTGAAGAGCGTCGAGCTCCCATTGAACGTTTTATTGACCGCTTCAGCCGTATTTATACACCGTTGATCATGCTGTTCTCTGCATTAGTGGTTGTTATTCCCCCGATGTTCTTTGGTGCACCTTGGGAAACTTGGATCTACCGTGGCTTAACCCTACTGCTTATTGGTTGTCCATGTGCCTTGGTTATCTCTACACCCGCAGCAATTACTTCCGCCTTAGCCACCGCAACTCGTCGTGGAGCGCTAATTAAAGGAGGAGCTGCTCTTGAACAGCTAGGTTCAGTAACCACTATCGCGCTGGATAAAACGGGCACTTTAACTGAAGGTAAACCTCATGTTACTGATTTAGTGCCTGTTGATGGCGTGTCTGAAAATGATTTGATACAAATGACTGCTGCTGTAGAAGCGGGTTCACACCATCCTCTTGCAAAAGCCGTACTCAATAAAGCTGAAGCTCTGTCCCTCACAATCGTTGAAGCCGATAATCGTAAAGCTTTAGCAGGAAAAGGAGTTGAAGGTTATCTGAATGGTAGACATATTTTAGTTAGTGCACCGAGTCGATTAGATACTCCGCTTGAGCCTTTTTGGCAAAACAAGGTGGAGTCACTGGAAGCCCAAGGTAAAACCGTTGTCGTTACAGTAGAAGATAATCGAGTCATTGGCTTAACCGCCTTACAAGATACACTGCGTCGTGATGCAATTGATGCGATGAGTATGTTGAAAACCTTGAACGTCAATGCAGTAATGTTGACCGGTGATAACCCTCGAGCCGCTGCGGCTATCGCTGGGCAACTCGGTATGGAATATCGTGCTGGCTTGCTTCCAGAAGATAAAGTAACTGCGGTTATGGCGCTAAATCGTAACCATAGCACCATGATGGTCGGTGATGGGATCAATGATGCCCCAGCCATGAAAGCGTCTAGTATTGGTGTTGCCATGGGAAGTGGAACCGATGTGGCTCTGGAAACCGCTGATGCGGCACTCACCCACAACCGTTTAACGGGTTTACCTGAAATCATTGCGTTATCACAGGCCACCCGTAAGATTATTCGCGAAAATATCACCATTGCTTTAGGGTTAAAGGCCGTATTCTTAGTCACAAGTTTACTCGGTATCACCGGATTATGGGTTGCAGTTCTTGCCGATTCAGGAGCAACAGCCTTAGTCACAGCTAATGCGGTGCGCTTACTGAAAGTAAAACTACCACAACTTAAAAAATAATATTGACTAAATCGCTCAAGAAGCGCCGTCATGGCGCTTCTTTGCTATAAAGAGAGACCTCATTCATTAAACATTAATTAGCCATCATTTTTTTCATTTTAATTTTTATTAGATAGATAAAAATAATTTTAAATATAACAGGTAATGATATGTAACTTATAAAAAAACAAATTATTTTTTCACACTAAATTAGGAGTAACTTTTTTCTATTTTGTCTCTATATTCGCTACTATCTTCATCACAATAAGGACATGGATGGGAGGTCGCGAGTATGATTCAAAAAAATCCTACAACGCCACATGATGCCGCCTTTAAAGGTTTTTTAACCCAAATAGATAATGCCCGCGATTTTTTCGATATTCATTTGCCTAAACATATTCGCTCGTTATGTGACTTTAATACGTTAGCACTAACTAACTCCTCTTTTATCGATAAAAAACTACGCTCTCGCTTATCTGATGTCCTTTATACCGTACAAACAGAACTGGGTGATGGTTATCTTTATCTCCTCATAGAGCATCAATCAACGCCTGATAAATTAATGAGTTGGCGGTTAATGCATTATGCATTTTTGGCAATGAATCAACACCTTCAGCAAGGTCATAAAAGTTTACCGCTCGTCGTACCCATTTTATTTTATCATGGGAATAACTCCCCCTATCCTTATTTGAAAACATGGACTCACTGTTTTTCTTGGCCCGAACTCGCTGATGAGCTGTACTTTAATCCATTTCCATTGGTGGATATCACTGTTATTGATGATAATGAATTAGTTAATCATCGAAAAATTGCCGTAATGGAACTCGCACTGAAGCATAAAAATCTACGTGACGAATATCAGCAAGTGACGAGCCTACTCGCTCAAGCACTAAATAAGCACTATAATAGTGAGCAAGATATCAGCATCATTATTAACTATCTGTTCACTACGTTAGATTCATCTCAGTATTTTGAACAAATAATTCAACAGCTAATTGAACAAATTGAAAATCATCAAGGTGTTACTATGAATATCGCTCAACGTTTAAAAGATAAAGCCAAGCTAGAAGGTGAGATTGCAGGTATGCAAAAAGCGAGACACGAAAATGCGCTTTCATTACTAAAAAATGGTGCCAGCTTCGAACTCGTCATGAAGAGCTTAAATTTTAGCCATGAAGAATTACAGCTTATAATTCAAGAGAATAAGGATACTCGCCAGTCATAATATCCAGTTCGTGCGATAGCCTTTAAGCTCACCGCACGCAAGTATCCTATATCACGCAAAAGGTCTCACAGACCTTCCGGCTTTTTACGTAATAAATAGCGGTATGGCGTTTGTTCAGTTTCAACAGCCAATAATTCATGCTCCATAAAACGGCAGAAACCCGGGATATCACGTGTAGTTGCAGGATCATCTGCAATGATGAGTAAAGTATCACCGGCATTCATACCACGAACCGTTTTACGAACTAACATCACTGGCTCAGGACAACGCAAACCTAGTGTATCAAGAGTTTTAGTCGCATTTAAAAATAAATCAGGCATAACAAGGCTTCTATAAATAATAAAAGATTCTTTGATTATATAATAAAAAATAGCGCGGCGGGCCTAACAGTTTTGCTTTTGTTGCGCAACAAGCGTATTATGCGCACTTCCCAATGTCGGGAGAATTTTTTATGGGTTCCCTCACCCCATTGCTACTTAAAAAGGTACAATATGTTTTCATTCACAGCACAGCAAAAAGCCAGTGCATTAATTTGGCTATCTTTGTTTCATATCTTAATTATTACTTCAAGTAATTACCTTGTGCAGTTACCGATTAATATATTCGGTTTTCATACCACATGGGGAGCTTTTACCTTTCCATTTATTTTTTTAGCAACCGACCTCACCGTGCGAATTTATGGTGCTCCCTTAGCTCGTCGGATCATTACTGCCGTAATGTTGCCTGCACTGCTCATTTCCTATGTCATTTCTGCGCTGTTTTTCCAAGGCGAATGGCAAGGGTTTACGACATTAACAACATTTAATTTATTTGTCGCCCGCATTGCCGCAGCGAGCTTTATGGCTTATGTTCTAGGCCAGATAATGGATGTCAGCGTATTCAATAAATTACGTCAAAATAAACGTTGGTACGTTGCACCAGCATGTGCGATGTTTTTTGGCAACTTAATCGATACTATTGCCTTCTTCTTTATTGCATTCTATCGCAGTAGCGACCCTTTTATGGCGGCGAATTGGGTAGAAATCGCTTTAGTAGATTATGCCTTTAAGCTTTTCATTTGCATGCTATTTTTCCTTCCCGCTTATGGCGTGTTACTTAACTTTATTTTGAAAACCTTTTTTGCTCAAACAGCCGAGCAAAAACTTGCGAATCAGCATTAGAGTGAGAGAGAAGGGGAATGTCCTCCCCCCTTCTCTCCCCCCGAAAAATTACTGATCCAACTCTCATTTTATTGGTTTGATTCATCAATAATTTCACAGCCATGATAATCTGACGACATAATCGAAACGATTCGCGCCATTTCCATTTCGATTCCCACAAAAAAAGAACACAAACGAACAGAAATAACCATCGACCTCTATCTTTTGGAGTCTGTAAGATGAAAAAACTGATTAACCGTGTTGAAGATATTATCAGTGAAGTCAATCAAGGATTGACCTCAGCCCATCCTGAATTAATTCTGAATGTTGACCCAACTTATCTTGTCCATAAAAATGCCCCGATTAAAGGTAAAGTGGGACTCCTGTCCGGTGGCGGCAGCGGTCATGAGCCCATGCATAGCGGCTATATCGGTTTAGGTATGCTAGATGGCGCATGTCCTGGAGAAATGTTTACCTCGCCAACACCCGACCAGATGATGGAATGCGCAATGGCTATTGATAGCGGGGAAGGCGTATTGATGATCATTAAAAACTATACTGGAGATGTGCTGAACTTTGAAACCGCTGCCGAGCTATTACACGATGCAGGAACGAAAATTGCCACAGTACTAGTCGATGATGATGTCGCTGTAAAAGATAGTTTATATACGGCAGGACGTAGAGGAGTGGCAAATACCGTTTTAATGGAAAAAATACTTGGTGCCGCGGCAAGCAAAGGCTATACACTCGATCAATTGGTAGAGTTGGGTCATAGAATCAATAATAACGGCTATAGTTTAGGTGTTGCCTTACAGGCATGTACAGTTCCTGCTGCCGGCAAACCTTCTTTTGCACTCCCTGATAATGAAATGGAATTTGGTGTTGGTATCCATGGAGAGCCAGGGATTGAGAGAAGAAGCTTTACGAATTTGAATGAGACTATCGATCAAATGTTTGAAACCCTGATCGAAAATGGTCACTATGAACGCATCATTCGTCAGTGGGATCGTGAAAACGGCAGCTGGCAAGAACACAAACACATCAAACAGCCTTTGCAAAAAGGTGATCGAGTCATTGCTCTCGTCAATAACCTTGGAGCAACACCATTATCAGAACTTTATGCCGCCTATCACCGTTTACAGACCTGCTGTGACAGCTTTGGTTTAACCATCGAACGCAGCCTTGTAGGCGCCTATTGTACCGCACTTGATATGCAAGGGATCTCAATCACACTACTCAAAGTAGACGACGAAGCTTTAATGTTATGGGATGAACCTGTCAATACCCCAGCTTTACGTTGGAAATGCTGATAACCCGATAACCTTTACGCTGAAGACAGTATAAATAGCGGTAAAATGGAGCAAAACACGATGAGTTTAACACAACAGCAGATCTATCATTGGTTAATTCAGTGCTCACAGACCTTTGCCCATGAGCAAAATAATCTTACTGAGCTTGATACCGCGATTGGTGATGGCGACCATGGCCTCAATATGAATCGAGGCTTTCAAAAAGTGGCAGAGAAGCTTCCCTCGGTTCAAGACAAGGATATCGCAACACTCCTCAAAACAACGGGAATGACACTATTATCCAGCGTTGGGGGAGCTAGCGGTCCACTATTCGGCACATTTTTTATTAAAGCATCACAAAGTGTAGTAGGTAAAGAAAGCTTAAATGTGGCGGATTTATCTGAACTCATCAAAGCAGGAACCGCAGGCATTGTTTCTCGTGGTAAAGCTGAGCCTAATGACAAAACGATGTGTGACGTTTGGTGGCCAGTTTGTGAATCGCTAGAAAAATCAGTATCACTCCCCTTAAACACAGCCATAGATGCCGCTGTCGAGGCTGCAAAACAAGGAGTTGCATCGACAATACCAATGCAGGCACGTAAAGGGCGAGCGAGCTATTTAGGCGAGCGAAGCATAGGGCATGCTGATCCGGGTGGTATGTCAGTATTACTCATGTTAGACACTCTCAAAAAATCAATTTGATGATATCTCACGTTGGTGAAGCTCCCATCACCAACGTGTCATTTTATCGATTTAATGCATAACAGATATCATCATAAATAACTCCATTAATTTCATAATTTTCTGTAATGACTTTCTGTTTGAAAAAACCATTCTTCAGCAACACTTTTTCTGAAGCCACGTTTCCTTCAGTCACTATCGCTATAAATGAACGGATCTGTGCATATTCTGGTGATGCCAACAGCATTTTCAGTGCTTGTGTAGCGATTCCTTTCCCCGCAAAAGTAGGATCAATCAAATAGCCAATTTCACCAACATATTGCTGCTGTTCTAATGACAAGCAAATACCGATCAACCCCATTGCTTGATAGGTCTGAGTATCTTCAATAACCAAGCATAACCAATGCTCTGAAGATAAGTTCCATTCAGGTAAACGGCTTTCAAAAGCGGCCAGAATGTCTTTTTCGGTTTTTGGATTAGAAACAAAACGTAGAACATCAAGGTTAGTATAGAGTTGGAAAAAGAACTCTTTATCTTCTAGGGTCAGTTTTCTAAGTTTGAAAGTAATACTCGTATCGAACATGTAATATCCATCGTCATCAAGCCACAGCGTAACTATAAACGACCATTGGCAGAGAACAAAAGACATAAAAAAGGGAGACAGACGGTCATCTCTCTCCCAAACGGGTTAACTAAGTCATTTATAATATTGGCTATAATGCTTTGGCTAATAAACTAATCGGGTGCTCACATTTTTTACTGGTTGACATCTCTATCTGCCACTTACAGGTTTCACAATCCGTGATCACCATATCCGCCCCACTTTCTTCAATTTGACGGAATAGTCCCGCACCAATCCCTTGAGAAACCTCATAATTTTCTTTTTTAAAGCCATATGTGCCTGCGATACCACAGCATTGTGAATCAAGCACAATTAATTCAACACCGGGGACACGTTTAATCAATTCCAATGTATAAGATGTCCACCCCATTTTTTCCATGTGACAAGGTGTGTGATACGCCACTTTTAATGGTGTCTGTTTAAGCTTCAATTCACGTCCTTGCTCCAATAAGCGATAAATATAACGAGTAGCTAGCTCAATGTTATCGCGCATTTGAGAGGTATCGACATCTAAAACATGTGTATATTCATCACGAAGTGTGAAAGTGCAAGTCGATGACGTTGCAACAACAGGGATATGATTCTCAAGGATCGTTTCTTGTAATGACTCTAAGTTAACGTTCGCTTGACGCTTAGCTTGTTTCATAAACCCATTGGCAATTAACGCCACACCACAGCATTTTTCACGTTTGAGTAATTGAACCCCAATTCCCATGGCATTAAACACGTTGATTAAATCTTTACCTAACTGTGGATGGTTATAGTTGACATAACAACCATGAAAAAAGGCGACCTGCTCTGGGAATTTCTGTTGTTCAGCCGCTTGTTTTGCATACCAACGACGGAATGTACCGAACGAATATTTTGGTAATTCACGGCGATGATCGATTTTTAACGCTTTATCTAGAATTTGGCGAACAGGCTTCAAACCTGTAATGGTATTGACTACCGGTGCAAAAGGTGTCGATAAAGAGCCCATTAAATCGGTATGGCTGAGAATAGCATCACGCAATTTTGGTTTTTGCTGGCTGTAAGTGTTACGCGCACGCGCAATAATATCACCGATTTTAACATCGGATGGGCATGCAACTTCACAACGCTTACAGTTCGTGCAGTATTTTAATGCCTCATCATACAGCATGGGGTCTTTTAAGCGTAAACGCTCTCCATCTGGACCTGCCTGTTTTGGACCGGGATACAGAGGATTAACCTTAGCAACAGGACAATAGGTTGTGCAAACAGTACATTTAATACAACTTTCAAAACTCGCATCCTGAATACTCATTGCGCCACCTCCGCCTGCATGGCTCTTTGTCTTTCAAAATAACGCATAATTTCACCCGCAGCATGTAACCCACTAATGAGTGAAACCCCTGCTCCACAACCTTCTGTTAATGGGTCAAAACCACCTAAGACTGCACCAGCGACATACAAGTTTTCGATCGTTTGGCCATCTTTTTTCGCTCGTAATTGTTCATCTGTCTGAACACCAAATGTCATATAAGGCTGCGAAGCAAAAAACGCTTTATTGGTCCATTGAGCACGTTCAGGTATATGACACAAATCAAGATGCATTAATGGCTCATAGACGCGATCAAACTCAGCAACAAGCCCGTTATTAAAAAAGCTCCCTGTCGCTAACACAAATTGTGAGGCTTTCAGTGAAATATCGCCATGATTACGTGTCGTTACTGATTCAATTCGTGATCCAATACAATTCACTGACGTCACTTTATCTCCAGGCATCACGATCCCACCTTGGCGGCGAAACTGACGTAATAGCGTTTCATGTAATCGAATACCAAGTAATGACGGAGGTAATGTAGGTAATAAATAGATCGGCTTGCCTAGCTGTTTTTGTAGCTCCAATAAGGGCTGCTCGGTGTCTAACCCTATACAAGCAGGCATAAAAATAGTCTCTGCATCGGTAATTAATGGCTTAATTTCGGCTACTATCTCTGCCATATTTTCAGGCCTATCTAACCAACGCGCCACGTTGATCGCCCTAAATTCGCTGGGGTTTTCTCTGAGCCTATCAAGCAATGGCAAATGCACATAGTAAGGGCTCGCATTGAAACCTTCCCGTTGTAATTCATCCGAGACCATCTGAGGTTGAAAATCTAAAAAACCCTCTATACCGACCACTGCGATGTTACCCATATTCATTTTGCTATGCAGCGCCGCTGTCGGAACAGATTCAGGGCTTAACCAAGTGAGGCGCTTATGCCCTAATGGTGTTATACGATAATGATTTTCATCACTGGATCCTCGTAGCTTCATGCCACTTTGCTGCAATAATGCTTCAGCAAGATGCGTTAGCTTAATCACAGACAATTTACCAAGGCGGCTATATGGGTGCTCTGGTGACTGTTCACTGAGTTTATCTAGCGCATCCAACGGCTTTTCGACAACTTGTCCATCTGGAAGGTGGGTTAATAAATCCAAAGAGCCTGAAGAAAAATGTAATGCATTTTGTCCTGCACTGACGATGGCGCAAGATAAACCCGATTGTGTTAAACGGATACCACACATCAAGCCAGCAAGGCCTCCGCCCATTACGACTGCATCATATTTCATTATCAGCCTCCTTCTCAGGTGTGTTACCCAAGGTTTTTTCATTCATGCCACAGAGTCCATGGTAAACCCAGCTCGTAAATTCGCTCTCTCGCAGAGCATCGCCCCAAGCAATAGGCCTCACCCCTTTCCAACGTTCATTCAGGAAGTGTCCTAATTGCTGCTCGGTTTCATGCGGAGTCGTCACATTAAAACGATTTAAAAGACCCGCGGCTCGGCAAGCACATAGCTCACCTTGACAAGTTCCCATCCCAACACGAGTACGCCGTCTTAAATCAAGTAGGTTATTGACTGTTAATGAGTTTACGGCGTAACGAACCTCTCCAGCAGTGACGGCTTCACATTCGCACACGAGGCTTTTATCCAACCGATTGGTGCTCAGTATCGCAGATGCGCGATCCCCATGGCGGTATACTGCCGAGCCGCGAATCGGCGCTGGAATGGAAACAACATTACGCAACGCTTCTTCTGCACTATGCTGTGACCCTGGTAAAGGGGCATCCGCGGTTGTACATTTCGCCGTATGACCTAATTTCTCACAAACTTTATCTGTCGCCCACTCAGCCATTAACCGGTAAGTCATTAATTTACCACCAGTAATTGTGATAAAGTTTTCAAGGCCATCACGTTTCGCATGGTCCAACAACACAATACCGCGACTCACATTACGACCAGAAGGATCATCATCGCTGGCAACTAATGGCCTAACCCCCGCATAAGCGCGCAATATGCGTGTTTTCGCTAATGCCGGTGAGAGCATTGAACCTTCGCGGATCAAAATATCGACCTCTTCCGGTGTCACATACATATTATCAATTTGATCATATTCAATATGCGTTGAGGTAGTACCAATCAATGAAATGGTGTCACCCGGTACCAAAATATCCGCATCCGCAGGCTTACGACAGCGATTAATAACCATGTTATTTAATCGATGGCCAAGAATGAGCAAAGCCCCTTTTGCAGGGAACATTTTAACTCTCAAATCTGCATATTCAGCGATTCTTTGTCCCCAGATCCCCCCTGCATTGACGACTATTTCGGCATAAATATCATATTGTTGTTTAGCTTGGTGATCATAAACTGTCACACCGCGTACTTTATCGCCATCACGAATCAAACCAATAACTTCATGATAGGTAAGCACTTTAGCACCATGTTCCCGTGCGTCTAACATATTTGCAGCCGTTAACCGAAAAGGGTCTACAGTGCCATCGGGTACACGTACCGCACCTATTAATTGTGGGTTCACTGAAGGCTCTAGACGAATTGCTTCTGCGGGATCAATCGCATTAGCATCAATGCCCGCCGCTTGGCAGGCTTGAATAAATTGTTGTTGATATTCAAGTGAATCTTCAGGCAAGGTAATGAATAAACCATCGGTTTTTTCAATACAATGATGAGCAATACGTTTTAGTATCTTATTTTCTTCAATACACTCTCGTGCCGATTCTCCGTCCGTGACGGCATAGCGAGCACCGCTATGTAACAAACCGTGGTTGCGTCCTGTTGCGCCTGTTGCAATATCATGCCTTTCGAGTAAAACCGCTTTTAAGCCTCGGCGGGCGCAGTCACGAGCAACACCTGCACCTGTTGCGCCACCACCAATAATGATGACATCCGTTTCAGTCACAGATGAGCCATTCATGTCGTATTCCTCACATTAATCAACATTACTTTTAGTATGGTCTATTTTTATAATCTATAACTAAATATAGACAAGAAACGTGCTCGATGTTTGATAAGGAACAAAAACGAAAACAATTAAGTCAAAATAGGTAATAAAAAGCCAAAATTCGTGACGCAAATCACAATAAATCATCTAAAGATGGTTTCTTTTCGTTCGTAAATAACATTAACTATGCCACCCATAAATAAAACAAATATTTGTGCAGTAGATTACAGATAAAATGTTTTTTTATGACTATCATAAGAGCACTTATGAAAGAAATTGCTCGATATGAAACTCGAATACTTTCGTTTTTGTCATTCTATCCATAAAAAATACTCAATACCCTTTATCTCGCTCGCATGAGATATAGAAGGTGAGAGGTAATAACTATTAGCATGCCATCGGAGGCTATATGTTAAGCATTTTTAAACCAGCACCTCATGCCCCGAGGTTGCCAGCAGAGAAGGTAGATCCAGTCTATCGTCGACTGCGCTGGCAAATCTTCATGGGAATTTTCTTTGGTTATGCAGCGTATTACTTGGTAAGAAAAAACTTCGCATTAGCGATGCCTTACCTTGTTGAGCAAGGCTTTTCCAAAGGGGATCTGGGTTTTGCATTGTCAGGGATCTCTATCGCGTACGGTTTCTCTAAATTTATTATGGGGTCAGTATCAGACCGCTCTAACCCGCGAGTATTCTTACCCGCCGGTCTGATCCTTGCCGCAGCCGTAATGCTTATCATGGGCTTTGTGCCATGGGCAACGTCTAGCATCATGATTATGTTCGTGTTGCTATTCTTATGTGGTTGGTTCCAAGGGATGGGTTGGCCTCCTTGTGGTCGGACTATGGTGCACTGGTGGTCACAAAAAGAACGTGGTGGGATCGTTTCGGTTTGGAACTGTGCTCATAACGTAGGTGGCGGTATCCCTCCTCTCCTATTCATGCTCGGTATGGCATGGTTTAACGATTGGAAAGCGGCGCTGTATATGCCTGCATTCGCGGCGATTCTGGTTGCGATTATTGCTTTCGCTTTAATGCGTGATACACCACAATCATGTGGTTTACCACCAATCGAGGAATACAAAAACGACTACCCACCTGACTACAAAGAGTCAGATGAGCAAGAGTTAACAGCAAAAGAAATCTTCATGAAGTATGTGTTCCCGAACAAACTTTTATGGATGATCGCGATTGCTAACGTCTTCGTTTACTTACTACGTTACGGTGTACTTGATTGGTCACCTACCTATCTACGTGAAGTAAAACACTTCGCTATGGATAAATCCTCTTGGGCTTATTTCCTATACGAATATGCAGGTATTCCAGGTACATTGCTCTGTGGTTGGATGTCGGACAAAGTGTTCCGCGGTAATCGTGGGGCAACGGGTGTGTTCTTCATGATTCTCGTGACGATTGCCACCATTGTCTTCTGGATGAACCCTGCTGGTAACCCAAATGTTGATATGGCTTGTATGCTCATCATCGGCTTCTTAATTTACGGTCCTGTAATGTTGATTGGTCTACATGCTCTTGAGCTTGCACCGAAAAAAGCGGCAGGTACTGCGGCTGGCTTTACTGGGCTATTTGGTTACCTTGGTGGTTCTGTTGCCGCGAGTGCTATCGTTGGTTATACCGTCGACTACTTCGGTTGGGATGGTGGCTTTGCTGTCATGATTGGTGGTTCTGCACTTGCTGTCGTACTACTGTTTATTGTGATGGTTAGCGAATCTAAACACAAACGTGAATTAGCGAAAATGAACTAACACTTCATTAAAGATTCACGTTAGTGCACTAAGCTCTGGGCTATATCAAAAAACGATATAGCCCTTTTTTTACCAAAAAAGTGACAAGGAGATACAATCATGCACTTCCCATTAAAAACGTTGGTGGCAAGTATGGTTTTAGTGATGTCAGTTTCAGCAGTGGCACAAGCAACTGAAAAGGTCGTTATCGCGCACCGTGGCGCAAGTGGCTACTTACCCGAACACACGTTACCAGCAAAAGCGATGGCTTATGCACAGGGTGCTGACTTTCTTGAGCAAGATTTGGTGATGACCAAAGACAATGAGTTAGTGGTACTTCATGACCATTACCTTGACCGCGTCACGGACGTCGCTGAGCGTTTTCCCAACCGCGCTCGCAAAGATGGCCGCTATTACGCCATTGACTTTACGCTCGATGAAATCAAATCATTAAAATTCACTGAAGGTTTTGATATTGTTGATGGTAAACAGGTTCAGAGCTACCCAAACCGCTTCCCTATGGGAAAATCAGATTTTCGAGTTCATACTTTCCAAGAAGAAATTGAATTTATTCAGGGATTGAATAAATCAACAGGAAAAAACATTGGTATCTATCCTGAAATCAAAGCCCCTTGGTTCCACCAACAAGAGGGCAAAGATATTACGAAAAAAACACTCGAAGTCTTGAAACAGTATGGCTATACCGATAAAAACTCAAATGTTTACCTTCAGTGCTTTGATGCTAACGAACTAAAACGCATCAAAAATACCTTAATGCCAGAAATGGGTATGGATTTAAAGCTTGTCCAGTTAATTGCCTATACGGATTGGAACGAAACGCAAGAACAAAAACCAGATGGTACTTGGGTTAATTATAGCTACGATTGGATGTTTAAACCCGGCTCAATGAAAGAAGTCGCTCAATATGCCGATGGGATTGGCCCTGACTACCATATGTTAGTCAGTGAAGATTCAACCCCTGACAATATTAAGCTAACGGGTATGGTAAAAGATGCCCATGCCAACAATATGGCGGTACACCCTTACACTATTCGAGTCGATAAGCTTCCGAAATACGCTAAAGATGGTCAACAACTCTTTGATATTATCTACAATCAAGCTGATGTAGATGGTGTATTTACCGATTTCCCTGACCTAGGTGTGCAGTTTCTCCAAAAACAGAAACAGCATCCATAATCCCTAGAAAGCCGATTGCAGCCAAACGGCTGCAATCTATCATCATTAAGCGATAGTCACAGGAAAAGCAATCACATCACTGATTCTTTCTGCATCTAATGCAATCATAATTAGGCGATCAACCCCTAATGCCACCCCCGAACATTCCGGTAATCCATGAGTTAACGCCGCTAATAAACGTTCATCAATAGGATGCACGGGTAGCCCCATAGCAGCACGCCGACGATTATCTTGTTCAAAACGCTGGCGTTGCTCATTCGCATCCGTTAATTCACGAAAGCCGTTTGCTAACTCCATCCCTTTAAAGTAAACCTCAAAGCGTTCTGCAACACGATGATCTTCAGTGCTGATTTCAGCTAAAGAAGCCTGAGTAGCTGGGAAGTGATAAACCACAACGGGTTTTTCTTTACCAATATGAGGTTCAACCCCCATCGTAAACAGTAATTGCAATAGGGTATCTTTATCTTCTTCTTGTTCGGCGACATTGCTCAGATCCAAACGAGCAGCAACTTCCCTCAATTCACTTTTTTCTGCTGAAAGGGGATCAATGTCGAGATGACGCAAAAATGCTTGCTGATAAGACAATAATTCCGCACTGTCACAATCCAGTATTTGCTGTAGCAGATCATCAACTTCATTGATAAGGCGATACATATCATAATGTGGACGATACCATTCAAGCATCGTGAATTCAGGATTATGATGCCTGCCAGCTTCTTCATTACGGAAACTACGGCAGAGCTGATAGATAGGTCCACTCCCCGCAGCCAATAAGCGCTTCATATGGTATTCAGGGCTGGTCATCAAATAGAGATCTAACCCTTGTGCAGCACCGGGTCCCACAAAACGGGTATTAAAAGGGACAAGGTGAATATCCGTGATGGTCGCCTGACTCATCGCCGGAGTTTCAACCTCAAGTACACAGCGCTCCGTAAAAAAACGTCTAATCTCAGAGACGATTTTTGCTCGCTTTAACAGATTCGCGACAGGTGCACTTGGCTGCCAGTCCACTACTTCACTCATTAACATCACTCCAAAATAAACATAGTCGTGCAGTTTACTCACCTCTTGCGCGACAAACAATGCATTAACACGAATCAAATGCAATTGAGGTATCCGCTGCTATCATAATCATCCACGAACAGACTGAAATGTAACAAAGTGAGCAAAATAGCGTCGCTTATTCTTCAGCCAACACGATTGAGTAACGATCGTTTTATACCGCATCTAACCAGCTGCACAAAAAAGAAAAATCATGATTATTTCTAATGTAATGTTAAGGCCATGTTATCAATACTCTTCGTTAAACTTAATCAAATAAATGAGTATTTCAGACAATAAAAATGCGCAAATAGCACTTCAGATATTACCGATTTTATTTGCTATCGAATATTCGGGATGAATAAGTTGATTCAATAAAAATTTTGTTATTATTCGCTTTACGACAGGAAATACGCGATCTTTAAAGTAGATTTAAATCCTGAAACTGACGTTAAAAATAATGGTAATCATTTGAATTGTCGTTTTTTTAGGACTCATCAAACTTAAAATGCCGCTCATGAAAAAACAATTAATAAAAACTTGGCACAGATCACATTTTATAGTGGAAATCGCCTAAAACCCCCCTCTATATCAAATTTATCCTGAGGACTATTCGCTATAATTCACAGCATGATAAGTCATTATTAGCTATTATATTATTTACTATTAAAAAAGAGAGTTTGTGCGGTATCACTCAACGTGATGCAAACAAGCAGATAGCTAAGCATCAAAAGTATTTAAAAGAATTTATTAATTTACACTTGAACAATGGAGAAGCGCAGTGCAAACCTTCAATGCCGATCTAGCGATTATCGGGGCCGGGGGCGCAGGCTTACGTGCAGCGATAGCTGCCGCAGAAGCAAATCCCAATATCAAGATTGCTCTGATCTCAAAAGTTTACCCAATGCGTAGTCACACTGTGGCCGCAGAGGGGGGATCAGCCGCAGTGACTCAGGCCCATGACTCCTATGACTATCATTTTAATGATACGGTTGCCGGCGGTGACTGGCTGTGTGAGCAGGATGTCGTCGAATACTTTGTCGAACACTGTCCGACAGAAATGACTCAGTTGGAACTATGGGGATGCCCATGGAGCCGTAAACCAGATGGTTCAGTTAACGTTCGTCGTTTTGGCGGTATGAAAATTGAGCGCACTTGGTTCGCTGCCGATAAAACTGGCTTCCATATGCTTCATACCCTGTTCCAGACATCGCTTAAATACCCTCAAATCCAACGCTTTGATGAACATTTTGTTCTCGACATCATTGTTGACGAAGGCCAAGTCCGTGGTCTTGTTGCCCTCAATATGATGGAAGGTACAAAAGTTCAAATCCGAGCTAACTCTATCATCATGGCTACAGGCGGTGCTGGGCGAGTTTATCGCTACAACACTAACGGTGGTATCGTAACGGGTGATGGTATGGGTATGGCATTCCGCCATGGCGTCCCTCTACGGGATATGGAGTTTGTTCAATATCACCCAACGGGTCTTCCTGGATCGGGTATCCTAATGACTGAAGGCTGCCGTGGTGAAGGTGGTATCCTTGTTAATAAAGATGGCTACCGTTATCTACAAGATTACGGCATGGGACCAGAAACACCACTCGGTAAACCTGAAAACAAATATATGGAACTCGGTCCTCGTGACAAAGTTTCGCAAGCTTTCTGGCACGAATGGCGTGCAGGACGCACCATTAGCACCCATCGTGGTGACGTTGTGTATCTAGACTTACGTCACCTTGGCGCTGAAAAGCTGCATGAGCGTCTACCGTTTATTTGTGAGCTAGCAAAAGCGTATGTGGGTGTGGACCCCGTTACTGACCCCATTCCTGTTCGCCCTACTGCTCACTACACAATGGGGGGTATCGAAACAGATCAAAACTGTGAAACACGCATCAAAGGCTTGTTCGCTGTTGGTGAGTGTTCATCTGTAGGTCTGCACGGAGCCAACCGTTTAGGTTCTAACTCATTAGCTGAGCTTGTTGTCTTCGGCCGCCTAGCGGGTGAACAAGCGGCTAAACATGCAGCAGAAGCCACGCCTGCTAACGCAAATGCGATTGAAGCACGCACTCGCGATATCGAAGATAATCTGAACAAGCTTCTCAACCAAAAAGGTAAAGAAAGCTGGTCGAAAATCCGCGATGAGATGGGAATCTCAATGGAAGAAGGTTGTGGTATTTACCGTACACCTGAACTCATGCAGAAAACCGTTGATAAAATTGCGGAATTGAAAGAACGCTTTAAACATGTCGAAATTACCGACCATAGCAGCGTGTTCAACACCGATCTACTTTACACTATTGAACTTGGGTTTGGTTTAGATGTTGCCGAATGTATGGCACACTCCGCCTTTAATCGTAAAGAATCGCGTGGTGCACACCAACGTCTTGATGAAGGCTGTACAGAGCGTGATGATGTGAATTTCCTAAAACACACATTGGCATTCTATAACCCAGAAGGCGCACCTCGCCTCGAATACAGTGATGTGAAGATTACTAAATCTCAGCCAGCAAAACGTGTTTATGGTGCAGAAGCTGAAGCTCAAGATAAGGCAAAGAAGGAGCAAGCTAATGGATGATATGAAACACTTAAAAATGGAGATCATGCGCTACAATCCTGAAACGGATAATGAGCCCCATTTAGTGGCATATGATGTCCCTTATGATGAGCAAACCTCATTGCTGGACGCTTTAGGTTATATCAAAGATAACCTTGCACCTGACCTCTCTTATCGTTGGTCTTGCCGTATGGCAATTTGTGGTTCTTGCGGGATGATGGTTGATAAAGTGCCAAAACTGGCCTGTAAAACCTTCCTACGTGACTACCCCAATGGTCTAAAAGTTGAGCCATTAGGCAACTTCCCGATCGAACGTGATTTGGTGGTTGATATGACTCACTTTATTGAGCGCTTAGAAGCGATCAAACCTTATATTATTGGGAATGATCGCAAACCTTCTGAAGGGCCAAATAAGCAAACTCCAGCTCAAATGGCGAAATATCATCAATTTTCAGGCTGTATCAACTGTGGTCTCTGCTATGCCGCATGCCCACAGTTTGGTTTGAATCCTGAGTTTGTTGGTCCTGCTGCAATTACCTTGGCTGAGCGCTACAACTTAGATAACCGTGACCACGGAGCAAAAGAACGCATGCCATTATTGAATGGTGATGATGGTGTCTGGAGCTGTACATTTGTAGGCTACTGCTCTGAAGTCTGTCCTAAGCATGTTGACCCAGCAGCTGCAATCCAGCAAGCGAAAGCAGCCAGCGCGCAAGACTTTATTATCGCCATGCTGAAGCCACGATAAGGAGAATTGAAGTCATGACTACAAAACGTAAACCCTATGTAAGGGAAATGAAGGGCGACTGGTGGCAAAAGTTAGGTTTCTACCGCTTTTACATCGTACGTGAAAGTACCTCCGTTCTTCAGCTATGGTTTAGCCTTTTAGTGTTATTCGGCGTATTCGCCTTAAAAGGTGGTCCAGAATCTTGGGCAAGCTTTGTTGGATTTTTAAGTAATCCAATCGTCATTATTATCAACATTATTACACTGGCTGCGACACTACTTCATACCACAACATGGTTTAATCTAGCGCCAAAAGCCGTCAGTATTATCGTTGGTGATAAGAAAATGTCACAAGAACCGATTGTTAAAGGTTTTTGGGCATTAACGATCTTAGTGACGGCAGCGATTTTAGCAATCGCACTGCTATTTTAATCAACGGAGGATCTGATGAATCTAACGCCTAAACGTTCCGATGAACCAGTTTTCTGGGGATTATTTGGTGCCGGTGGTATGTGGAGTGCCATTGTTGGACCTGCTATCATCATTCTCTTGGGAATATTAATCCCATTAGGTGTTGCACCTGAAATGCTAAGCTATGAGCGTATTGTCGCATTCTGCCAAAGTTTTATCGGGCGTATTTTCTTACTGCTCATGATAATTCTACCAGTATGGTGTGCTATGCACCGTATTCACCACACACTGCACGACTTTAAAGTGCATGTCCCAGCATCAAAATGGGTATTTTATGGTGGTGCGGCGATTATTAGCGTGATCGCTATTATTGGTGTCATTGCTCTGTAACCGCGTTACTGATCCCTCATATGCCTCACCGCTATGAGGGATTTTTCATGATATTGCCTCTCATCTCCCTTACTATTTCCACGTTATTAAACAGCTCTAAGACGACTGTCATGGCAGCCTCTTGATCAAGGCTACGATTTCATTTCCTATCAATCCATCTGCGGTTATGACATGGCGATGACGCTAATGACGTCATCCGGGCTAGATTTGGTAGTGCCTATATTACACATTAATCAATTAGATAGCGCATTTCCCTTGCGTTAATGGCAGCTTCTATGACTGAGGAGATGACTAAACTCTATTCGCTTTTTAGCGTTTATGCTTACCGTTTTATATTTGGTTTATTGTCTTTAATCCGTAACAATCAATACCGAAGAAAAATAAGGATGCGGTATCTGGGATATCACGCAAGTGTCTTTTCCTTAATGATAAAATAGCTTTGATTATGACGGATTGCCTTGTTTATTATGCCATTCATTGCTCAGTTTTATTTATTGAAAAATAAAAGGGGATCTCAATTTTAGACATCGAGATCCCCTCTATTTTATCAATAGATTTTTAATCATTTAGCAAAATGATTTAATTATCTAAAAAGTCTTTTCTCATTGGCACGAATATATCTAAAATTTCGCCATGAGATAAACATTCACAGCGATGTTTCTCATTGGAAGGAATATAGACAACATCACCTTCTCCAACTTCTTTAGAAACATCCCCGACTTGATATCTAAATTTACCTTTGAGTATATAACTCATTTGTTCATGTGGATGAGAGTGTAAGTCACCTAATGTACCCGCGGTGAAAGATAATCTTGCTATCATCATATTTTCACTACCGGGAAATAACTTACGTCGCGTACCTAGGGCAATATTTTTTGCCTCTGTTTCCTTATCGAAAATAAACATTACGACCTTAGTGTTAATATTATGGCTATTTAATTTGATTTTACTAATGGTTCATCATCCGGTGTAATTGGCTTAATATTTCTTAACATTACTAAATAAACCAATGCCCCAATTGCACAAGCAATACCAGATACAATTAATGCCCAAATAAATGAACCCGTTGCCGCAATAATATAGCCAGTTACAATAGGACCTAAAATACCGCCACAGTTAGAAACTGCACTTTGCATTCCACCTAAGACTGACGTCATATTACGTGGCGCAACATCCCCAGGTAATGACCATATTGCTGAGGCTGCAAAGGCAAGTGCTGCATAAGATAAACACAGTAAAAACATCATTAAGGTCACAGATTCAACTAACCCCGAAAATGCGATACTGGTTGCAATCAGCATACCGCCCACAATCGGTAATTTACGAGCAAGGTTGATATTATTATATTTAATATACAAATAATCCGTCGTCCAACCGCCAAGCCATTGACCTGCGATCCCACATAGTGGTGGCAACATGGCAGCAAATCCCATTTCTTCCAAACTCATACCTCGTTCCATCATTAAATAAGCAGGGAACCAAGTAATAAAGAAATAAATGGCGTAGTCCAACATAAAGAAACCGATACACATAGCTTGTACATTGCGGTAACGGATCAACTGATACCACTTCATCGGCTGAATATTATCAATACCATCTTTTTTAATTTGCCCATCACGAATATAAGCAAGCTCTTCAGCACTGATTTTTGGGTGTTGTTCAGGATCGTGATATACCTTTAACCATGCAAAAACCCAGAGAACCCCTAATGCACCGCAAATAATAAATGCCGATTCCCAGCCCCATTTCGCAATGATCCACACCACTAATGGCATGGCGAACGCGGTTCCAAATTTAGAGCCACTATCAAATAATGCCGTTATTCTGCCTCGTTCACGGTCTGGAAACCATTTTGCAGCGATACCACTATTACATGGATATGCCCCAGCTTCCCCCATGCCCATTAGAATTCGAGTGGAAATAAAACTCAGTGGCGTTTTGGCTAATGCGGTGGCAGCTGTTGCTAATGACCACCACAATACCGATCCTGCCAACGTTTTTCTTTGCCCATATTTATCTGCAATAAAACCCGCGGGTATTTGGCATAATGCATAGCTTAAGAAAAACGCTGACATTATCCATCCCATCATCTCTGGTGAAATTTGCAGTTCCTCTGAGATAGTCGGTGCCGCCGCAGACATAACAGTTCTATCTAAGTAATTAATAACAATCGCAAGCGTCATTAATATCGCTATCGAGAACCTTATTTTTGTACCTTTGTTCTTATTTTTCATCGTAACCATACCTTTTAATAAGGAGAGGAAACCAGATAGTGTGATCACTATCTGGCTTATGTAAATGAAGTTACTTAAACAAACGCTCTGGATTTACTGTGAATTTTGCTAACTTATCGATATCTAGTTCGATACCAAGTCCCGGTAATTTTGGAATCGTTAAATAACCCTGCTCATCCACTTTGAATGGTGTTTTAACAATGCCATCGATATATTGGCTACCACCAATAAACTCGACAAAGTCCACTTGTGGGAAAGCGGCCGCCATTTGTAAGTCAGCCGCCAGCCCCATTGCGGTATTCCAACCGTGTCCAACATACTTAACCCCAAACTCATCAGCGAGCCATGCGATTCGACGTTGCTCTGAGATGCCTCCCACTTTCGTCACATCAGGCTGAACGATATCGAATGCCCCTTGTGAGAGCCATGGTAAGAAAGATTGACGACGGGTTAATACTTCACCACCGGCAATAGGTACTGGGCTTTCTTTACGCAGCACTTTAAAGTCTTCAAGGTCATCAGGACGTAACGCTTCTTCAAACCAACCAACTTGATATTCCGCTAACATATGCGATGTTTGGATTGCCCATTTCAAACCGTTTGGCCAATATGCATCACTTGCTCCCGCATCAACTAACAAGTGTGATTCGTACCCTGCCGCATCTCTTGCCGCTTCCACAATTGCTCTATCTAATTTGGCATCGTTGTTACGTCCAAATGGTCCCCAACCAATTTTAAATGCTTTAAAACCAAGCTTTTTATAATCAGAGATCACGTTGAACATTGTCTCTGGTTCTTCCATAAGTAAAGAGCAATACGGCTGTACCTTGGAACGATAATTACCGCCAAGTAACGTACTGACAGGTAGCCCTGTTGCTTTACCTAAAATATCCCACAAAGCAATATCAATACCGCTAATCGTATGTGTTAACGTTCCCCCACGCCCCATCCAGAATGTATTTTGTCTAAGTTTTTCAGACACTCTTTCTGGCTGCAATGCACTTTCACCAATACATAAAGATGCCAGTACAGGAATAGCGGCTTCAACTAAGCGACCATCGGTAAAGACGCTGCCGTACCCCGTGATGCCAGCATCGGTATGCACCGCAATAATGGCGTGGATCGAATCTTCTGGCTTGATTTCATTAGACCATCCCCCTTTTGGGCTCTCCCCAAATAAAGGCACGGCAACAATTTCAGTAATTTTTATGTCTTCAAGCATGTTGTTCATGTTTTTTCCTTCTCTTACTTAACTGTATTTGAGGCATTTAACAACATTGTAAGATTGTATACAATATTCAATTGTTGAATATGTGATCCATTCTGGGTTTATCCCCTCTCGAAAAAATATCGCGATAGTGGGTTTTTTATTGGTTTATTGCTAGCCAATGTGATAATTTTGATGCATTAAAGGCGCAATCAACTACCAATTAATTCTTTGATTAGTAACAAATTTAATAGGCTAAACATCATGACCGTTGGAAAAGGGAAACAATCGCAGAAAATCACCTCGCAAGAAGACTATTGGAAGCCAATCAAAGCAAGGACACTCACTGATGATGTGGTAGATAAAATTGTCGAGGCAGCAACGCGTGGATTTATCCTGCCTGGGGATCGTATTGTTGAAAAAGAAATTGCGGAAAAAATGAATGTCAGCCGTGTTCCTGTTAGAGAAGCCTTAAGAGTATTAGAAAGCCAAGGGATCGTGATTAATGAGCCATTTAAAGGCATACGAATGGCCCCCGTTTCAGAAGAGAGGCTGGATGAACTGATCGAAGTCAGAATTCTATTAGAACGACAAGCGATTAAAACCTTTATCGCTAAACATAAGCATTTAGACCCACAATCTATCGAACAGCTAAACCAGTGTATTGTGCAAATGGCGCGAGCAGCAAAATTAGCGGATAGCTATGAGTTCTCGCTTTGTGACGTGAATTTCCATCGGACATTATGCCAATTAAGCGGGAACAATACCCTAACCGCATTATGGGAAAACGTCTCTAAACAGTTGACAATTATTATTGGGATATCCACCTTTACCAAGCCTATGGAAGAAATTATTGATGAGCACAAAGTGCTATTAGATAAAATACGCTCAGGGGATCTCAATATGCTAGAAACAGAAATCAAAGAGCATATTCGCAATCAAAATAAAGAAATAAACTTTAATCAAGCTATTGATAAAAAAAGAGAGCCCAAATAAATAAACCTAACGTAGCCCTCGATAAAAAGGCCGTGTTAATGAACACGCAAGCGAAAACACTTAGCGCCTAACCTGCAAAGGAGCATTTTGGCTAATCATTACCTATCTCAGGGAAGTTTTTTCGATAGGATTTGCATATATCACGACGAATTTGAGCTTTCCAGCGTACTAAAGAACCCAAATATCGAGTCTCTATTTTCGGCGCATTTGCGTGGATTGAAACTTTATCATTATCCATCAATACGGGCGCCTATTGCGCCCGTATTAACGAGTATATTTATGTTAGCTTGAAACTTTTAGACCGATTAAACCGGTAATAATTAATGCCAAACTTAATAAACGAAATATATTGGCAGACTCACCAAGAAATATAATCCCAACTATCGCGGTTCCCACAGCGCCTATTCCAGTCCAAATCGCATAGGCTGTCCCTGCGGGCAGATCACGCATTGCATAGGCAAGCAGCCCCATACTGGCAATAATCGCGACAATTGTAACAATACTGGGGGTAAGACGAGTGAAACCATGGGTGTATTTTAAACCAACCGCCCAAACAATTTCTAAAAGGCCTGCAAACAATAGGATTACCCAAGCCATTGCTGTAACTCCATAAACAATGCGGGGTCGTCCCCAAATTTTATGACGATCACTTAGGTCGTCCTAAGCGCGTATGATATGAGAGGGTATTATAAACATTCAATTTAAAGGTCTCAAGTAAGAAAATATAACAATTAAATCCAAATAAGTGATTTAAATTAACTTAATTGTACTGTAATGGCTTACAAGAGCATCTTTATTATCGCATATGAATATGTTCAAGAGTAAAGTGTTTTACTCTAAATAAAAAATCAACTGAGAAAATAACATGAAGTTCAAAGATGTATTGCTCGCTCTTTGTGTCGTCATCATTTGGGGTGTTAATTTTGTCATTATCAAATTAGGCGTTACCGCTCTACCGCCTTTGCTCTTAGGGGCTTTACGCTTTGTTTTTGTTGCGTTTCCAGCTATTTTCTTTTTCAGGCGTCCCCGTATCCCATTTAGACTACTTCTACTTTATGGATTAACCATCAGCTTTGGGCAATTTGCATTTCTATTTTGTGCAATTCGAGTGGGTATGCCAGCGGGGATCACTTCGGTTATTTTGCAATCACAAGCTTTTTTCACCTTGCTACTCGGCGCTGTCATTTTAAAAGAAAAATTACAATTAACTCATTATATCGGTATGTTTATTGCCGTGATTGGTTTAACCATATTAGCGAATGGCGGAACCAACAGTGGCCTTGATGATATTCCGTTACTTGGTTTAACTTTTACTTTGATCGCAGGACTTTCATGGGCTTGTGGCAATATTACGAACCGAATCATTATGCAGCATGAAGGCGAAGAAAAATGCAGCGCTCTCTCCTTAGTCAGTTGGAGTGCCCTTATCCCAATCATACCTTTCTTTGTCAGCTCATGGATTTTTGAAGGTGAAGAAGCGATTTTACACGGGTTAGCTGGCTTTGATTGGTCAGTATTCGGTACGATTATTTACCTTGCATATTTATCAACTTTTGTCGGTTATGGATTATGGGGTGTTTTACTCGGGCGTTATGAAGCGTGGCGTGTTGCACCATTTTCGCTGTTAGTTCCCTTGTTCGGGTTAAGTAGTAGTGCCGTATTCCTTGGTGAACAAATTAATAGGGTACAAATTGCTGGCCTGACTTTTATTATGTTTGGCTTAATTATCACCTTATTTGGTCGGAAACTCATTCAACGCGTTAGACAGATTTAATCACCATCATAAGTTACGCTGGAGAGGCTCTCTCTCCAGTTGCCTCCCCTTAATAAGTGAGTCACCTCCCCCCTAGATAAATAACCATATGGAATATAATCCCAAAAGCCTACAATTTAATAGCATTAACACATCATCCTGATAATGTCCTTTAGCTTAAATCAAAATAAAATCCAGCCAGTCATCACAATTTAGTGATGTAAATTGCAGTTATGAAATTTATTTTCACCTCAGCATTGGTTTCACGTTTTAGCTATTTTGTCTTTTCGTCAACAGCGGCTATATGTGTCAGTAATCTACAAAGATAATTAATAACAGTTTGATAATAAGACGGATGGAAAGGCTATGGGTAAACAATTAATTTGGATTGTACTAGCAATACTCGGTGCTTTTGCTCTTGGTTATGTTGCATTAAACCGCGGAGAGCAGATCAATGCGCTATGGATCGTCATTGCCGCTGTTTGTATCTATTTAGTCGCCTATCGTTACTATGGGCTATTTATCGCCAAAAAAGTACTGCAAGTTGATGAAACACGCATGACACCATCAATTCGCCATAATGATGGTTTAGACTATGTTCCAACAGATAAAAAAATTCTATTCGGTCACCATTTTGCCGCTATTGCTGGTGCCGGCCCACTAGTTGGTCCTGTTCTTGCTGCACAAATGGGCTACTTACCCGGTATGTTATGGATCCTGGCGGGGGTTGTTCTAGCCGGCGCGGTTCAAGACTTTATGGTGCTATTTGTTTCAACTCGCCGAGATGGTCGTTCATTAGGAGAGCTCGTCAAAGAAGAGATGGGGAATACGGCGGGTATTATTGCTCTGATAGCCTGTTTTATGATTATGGTGATTATTCTTGCCGTACTCGCGATGATTGTCGTCAAAGCACTGACTCACAGCCCCTGGGGAACCTATACTGTTGCCTTCACTATCCCCCTCGCTATCTTTATGGGGATATATACTCGTTATATCCGTCCGGGGCGTATCGGAGAAGTTTCAATTATTGGTTTAGTATTCCTTATATTCGCTATTATTTCAGGGGGTTGGGTTGCTGAAAGTGAAACATGGGCACCTTACTTTGATTATACTGGAGTACAATTGACTTGGATGCTAGTCGGCTATGGCTTCGTCGCGGCAGTACTACCCGTTTGGTTATTACTCGCTCCTCGTGACTATCTTTCTACCTTCTTAAAAATTGGAACCATTATCGGTTTAGCCATTGGGATTTTAATTTTAAATCCTAACTTGCAAATGCCATCATTGACAAAGTTTGTTGATGGTACAGGCCCTGTGTGGGCAGGTGATCTGTTTCCATTCCTGTTTATTACCATTGCGTGTGGAGCCGTTTCAGGTTTCCATGCATTGATCTCTTCAGGCACCACACCCAAAATGCTGGCGAATGAAAACCAAGCCTGTTTTATTGGTTATGGCGGCATGCTGATGGAATCTTTCGTTGCTATCATGGCGCTGGTTGCAGCTTGTGTCATTGACCCTGGTGTCTATTTTGCAATGAACAGCCCTATCGCCATGCTGGCTCCAGCTGGTACAGAAGATGTTGTCGCGTCAGCTGCACAAGTGGTGAGCAGCTGGGGTTTCCAAATCACGCCTGATCAGTTAACAAATATCGCAAATGAAGTTGGTGAAAACAGTATTATTTCCCGTGCGGGGGGAGCTCCGACACTCGCCGTTGGTATGGCTTATATTCTGCATGGTGCTCTCGGCGGCTTAATGAATGTCTCCTTCTGGTATCATTTCGCCATCCTGTTTGAAGCCTTGTTTATTTTAACCGCTGTCGATGCAGGAACCCGTGCTGCGCGCTTTATGCTACAAGATTTGCTAGGTGTTATTTCACCGTCATTAAAACGGACCGATTCGCTACCTGCAAACTTAGTGGCAACTGCATTATGTGTGCTTGCTTGGGGGTATTTCCTTCATCAAGGCGTTGTTGATCCTCTTGGTGGTATCAACACCTTATGGCCACTATTTGGTATTGCGAACCAAATGCTAGCCGGTATGGCATTGATGCTATGTGCCGTTGTCTTGTTCAAAATGAAGCGCCAAAAATACGCATGGGTGGCTTTAGTACCGACAGCATGGCTGTTAGTCTGTACTATGGTGGCTGGATGGGAAAAAACCTTCAGTGAGGATGCTCGTGTAGGCTTCTTAGCGGTTGCGAATAAATTCCAAGCAATGATTGATAGCGGAAACATTCCATCGCAATACACTGAATCTCAGTTGGTCCAATTGATTTTTAATAACCGCTTAGATGCGGGACTGACCATTTTCTTTATGATTGTCGTCGTCGTATTGGCCCTATTCTCAATTCGTACCGCAATGAAAGCGTTGAAATCTTCTGAACCAACGGCAAACGAAGTGCCATACCAACCGATGCCAGCTAACTATCAGGAGATCGTCGCCAATACCCGTCATCATTAACCAGATAAAGGTGACACGATGACGGCAAGTATGCCGCAGCTCTAACGCTAAGCCCCTTGTATAAGGGGCTAACCCTCTAAAGGTCGCTCGTTAAAATGGTAAGCAACACGCATAAAACGGTTAAACGATAATATAACGTTAAGTGAGGGAATAACCATGTTTGGTTCACTAGGTAATGCCGCAAAATATCTCGGGCAAGCAGCAAAAATGATGATTGGTGTGCCTGACTATGATAATTACGTTGCACATATGCAGCTGAATCATCCAGATCAAACACCCATGACGTATGAAGAGTTCTTTAAAGAACGTCAAGATGCTCGCTATGGTGGGAAAGGCGGCTTTAAGTGCTGCTAAGCTGCACTCTCAATTTTAAAAGATAAAAAAAACCGTAATGCCATACAAACATTACGGTTTTTTAGTTTCATCCAAACAGGTATTATTTTACGCGTGAAACGTATTCGCCTGAACGAGTATCCACTTTGATCACTTCACCAATCTGAACGAATAGAGGTACTTTAACTACTGCACCTGTGCTCAGCGTAGCTGGCTTACCACCAGTACCCGCTGTGTCACCTTTCAGACCTGGGTCAGTATCGGTAATTTCTAACTCGACAAAGTTTGGCGGAGTCACTGCGATTGGGCGACCATTCCACAGAGTCAGAATACAATCGGCTTGGTCGATCAGCCACTTAGCGTTATCACCAACCGCTTTTTCGTCAGCTGCAAGCTGTTCGAAAGTTTCGTTGTTCATGAAATGCCAGAACTCACCATCGTTATAAAGGTAAGTTAAGTTCATATCCATGACATCTGCACCTTCGACAGAATCAGTAGACTTAAATGTTTTTTCCAACAGTTTGTTAGAAATCAGTTTACGAATACGAACACGTGCAAACGCTTGACCTTTACCCGGTTTAACGAATTCACTATCAAGAATTGCACAAGGTTCGCCATCTAACATGATTTTAAGACCTGAGCGGAATTCATTGGTACTATAAGTAGCCATGGAGATCCTCTAAATTTATACACTAAAAATGGCATAGCCAAAAAATGGTCGATATTGTAACTCAAAATACCTCATCCAGAGAAGTCTGGATACAACAACTTGCTGAAGCAATCACTAATCCTGATGAATTGCTACAAATACTGGGGCTAGAAAACCATCAAGCATCGAAAGATGGCAACGACGCACGTAAATTATTTCCATTGCGTGTGCCGAAGCCCTTTATTTCGCGCATGAAAAAAGGCGATCCTCAAGACCCTCTGCTATTGCAAGTATTAACCGCAAAAGCAGAATTTGATATCTATCCGGATTTTTCCACTGATCCATTAGCAGAACAAAATAATGAGATCCCCAGTTTACTACATAAATATCACAACCGAGCATTGATGTTGGTGAAAGGAGGCTGTGCGGTAAACTGTCGTTACTGCTTTCGCCGACATTTTCCTTATGAAGATAACAAAGGAAACAAAAATAATTGGTTGATAGCTGTGGATTATATAAAAAACCACACTGAACTCAATGAAATCATCTTCTCGGGTGGGGATCCCTTAATGGCTAAGGATAGTGAACTCGATTGGTTAATCAGCCAACTGGAAGCGATCCCACATATTAAGCGACTCCGGATCCACTCTCGTCTCCCTGTCGTGATTCCTGAACGCATTACCGATAATTTATGTAACAGGCTTGCTAGCTCGCGCTTTCAAGTCATCATGGTGACACACCTGAACCATGCAAATGAAATCGATGATAGTTTTAGAAATGCCATGCAGAAACTCAAAAACTCAGGTGTGACATTACTCAACCAAAGCGTGCTATTACGCGGAGTTAATGATAATTCAGATACATTGGCTGATTTAAGTAACGCATTATTTGATGCAGGCATTCTCCCCTATTACCTACATGTTTTAGATAAAGTACAAGGTGCCGCACATTTCTTAGTGAGTGATCAAGAGGCTAGATTACTCATACAACAGCTACTTGGAAAAGTTTCTGGCTACTTAGTACCTAAATTGGCACGGGAGATTGGCGGAGAGCCGAGTAAAACGTTACTCGACCTAAATCTGAAGCAGTGCTGAAATGAAAACGCCCGATAAGTCATCGCTATCGGGCGTTACATGTTCATTTTAGGGACACTTATAAACTTGCCCGATCATCTTGCTATCAACTGGAATGAAGCTTGAAAGAATAGTTTCACTTGGGCTAGTCGCACCAAAAATGACGTTTCCGCCCATAGCGCCAGCTTTGTTGCGTAGATCATTAGCTGCACCACGCATAGAACTTGAATCACTATTGACACCGCTCAACCAGTTGCTTTGAGTTCCTGTTACTTGACCAAGGAGCTGGCAATCACTTCCAGGTTGGTTTTCAACAAAACGAACTTGTGAGCCTGCGGCAGTTAAATTAGTTGTTGTCGAACAGCCTGCTAAAAGTAGTAATGCAGCAGCACCAAGCAATACTTTAATTCGCATGTTTTCCCTCATTTATCATCATGTTTTTGCAGCTGGTTTGAGAACCCTCATTCCCTTCTTTATTCAACTGACTGTCACCATCAACAGTACCATTGAACTGATCTTCACGAGTGCCACCAAATTATAACCACTCAGGCACCTGTTTACAGCCAAAATTCGCCAGATCTATATTGAGAGATATGGATTACGGTTCAAAGTATCAGCAAAGGCAGAATCCTAAAAAATTAGGCCATCCCTATCAGCCAACGCAGCTTACCATAAAACGCGTATACTCTAAATAATTCGCAGCACGTTTCAACTATACCGAGTATTTAACACGTTGGGTTTTCTGTTACTGACCAAACCAATTTGCCTTACTCCAAATATAACCTGTTGCATGTCCTTTTCGCAAAAATAAATATGTAATATCTCATTTGAGAGCCTAGCGGCTAACACACTTAATCAGACTGACGGCCCCTTTATCAATGTCTTTAGAGACTCTCTACATGTTCATTTAGCGACCAAACTCATCACTCCTTGAAGCACAGTCATAGACGAATGATATAAAAAAACCGGTACTGCCAGCCAATACTCGCAATACCGGTTTAAAAGGCTTAACAGTGATTATTCACTGTTTGAGCGTGATGTCGCCAAATGGCTGTCGGGTAGCAGCAGCGCATTACTGCACCGCCGCCCCCTAAGAACCGTACATGCAAGTTTCCCCGCATACGGCTCAAGCCTTTATAAGCCCGCACTATTGTTTGGGCCGACAACGTTAATGCTCAATCGTTACCATACATTTTGTCATGACAATGGAAGCAGCACTCCGCAGCATGATCACCTGATTCCACTGCGCCTTTGATAGCATCTGTCATCTCTCTCCGAGACTCGAAGAAACCTTCAAATTCGCCTTTACTAAATTGAGTGTTACCAAGTTTATATGCTTCTTCAATGTCCTCATCGCCTTGAAATACCGTAATCTCACAATACTCACATTGTGCTAACACTCCGGCTTGAATAGCGATATTAGTAGCAACATTGAACTTGTCCTGCTGCTCTTCCATATGACGTTTAGCAATGCCCATAGTCCGCTCCTATGAAATATAAAACTCTAGGTTAACTATGAACTTGATGACTGTCGAGCATATTTTAACTATGCACCAACCGATGACAGTTAGGATGCAACATCATTAAATTATCGCTTTCATCACCCCCTCCATCTACCCGTCTGATGATGTGATGGATATCCCAATCATCATTATCTCTGAATAGCTGGTGACAGATCGGACAGCGATAGCCTTGCCGTTCCCAAATTAATCTCAGTTTTCCTCGCTGCATTTTCCCTTCTTTCCAGCGCTTAATTTGCCGCTGTTCAAAGTACAGTTCGTCAACCGGATCATATGGGTTCGCCTCAGCCCTGATTTTAATATGCCTTTTAATCGGGATATCTTTGCAGGACACTAGCCTTCTCAGGCCATTATCCGCATCAATACTCTGGAATACCCAGTTCTCGCTCCCGACCGAATGAAAATATTTCTTTTTCACCCAATACTTGTTGCGATTCCCGTGCCGACGGCATGACCAGCGCCAGAGCAATTTCCAGACACGATAGTCGATATAGCTGAACGTTTCCTTGGCAACAATATGACGATGATAATTTGCCCAACCCCGTAATACCGGATTAAGTTGCCTTATCAAATCACCCTGTTTTGATGCCGCATTACGCTTCACTATTTGCCGTATTTTCTGAAGATGATTACGCAATCCCTTAGCAGCCGGCTTTATCAGCATTTTGCCACGATACTTGCGTACATTCTGTCCCAGAAAATCAAACCCTTCCGAAATATGCGTTATCACCGTTTTTTCTGGTGATAATTGCAGCCCTCGTTCCGCCATAAATGCTTCAACAAGGGGTTTGATTTTATTCTCAAGTAACTCTTTCGAGATGCAAGTAATGATAAAATCGTCTGCATAACGCACATAATTGACCTTGGTTTTATAACTGGCTTTGGTGTTTTTCTTCCCGAAATGGGTTTCAAGCACCTCTTCCAATCCATCCAGAGCCATATTTGCCAGTACAGGGGAAATAATGCCTCCCTGTGGTGTACCAGCTTCTGTCGGGTGTAAACGGCCGGATTCCATAAATCCCGCTTTAAGCCATTTCCTGAGTACCTGTCTATCCAACGGAATGTTGGCAAGTAACCAGTCATGACTGATGTTATCAAAACATCCTTTTATATCGCCTTCCAGTACCCATTCAGCAGAGCTTTTACGACTGAGATTAACAAAACATTGCTCAATCGCATCCGCCGCTGAACGAGCCGGACGAAAGCCATAACTGTTGCGATCTGCCTTTGTCTCCGAGACGGGATCAAGTGCCAGCAGGTATAGTGCCTGCATCGCCCTGTCCTTCATCGTCGGTATCCCCAAAGGACGGCATTTGCCGTTACTTTTAGGAATGTAAACCCGCCTTAACGGAGACGGCTTATAGCCTGTCCGTTTAAGCTGACTGATCGCATACCATTTACTTTCGGGAGTGTTCCACAACTGGCGATCCACTCCGGCTGTCTTTTTGCCTCGATTTTCAGTAACCCGCCTGACAGCCAGAGCTTTGGCTGCAAACGAGCGCGTCAGCATTCTTTGCAGGGCTTTCACCCTGCGCCAATGCTTCTGCTTTGTTGCCTTTGCGATTCGTACCTGTAGCCCTCTGACCTGACGGTGTATCTGACACCAGTTAATCTGATGCCAGTTTTCCGCCCTGCCGGAAAGCGCAGGTACTTCTATTAGCGTACTCAACTTGCTACTCTCCTTAGTTCTTTGGATTAGAAAACCCCAAGCGAGAGCTGACAGATAGCCCCCTTGCAGGAGTTATCTTATGCTCCCGCAAGGGTTAGGTCAGAACAGAGAACTGCCCTAACCAACTTTCTGTCACGTTAGATTTGCTTTACAATACTGCACACAATTAAAGACCAGTCGGAAGTCTGCCCCGTTTCCGGTAGAGGAACATTTAACCTCTTATCCATTCCATTACAGAATGGCATTCGCTTTCTCCAACCTCCTTTACCCGCACTCTCAACAGCTAGTCTTGCGACTCACCTGCCACATTGTGGCGAAAATACGGGCTTACCGAGTTCCGTACTCATGACACGGATCACTTAGGTTCTGCCTATACACCGAAGGTCTGTTGGTAACGTATTCCCAGATGTAATAGGAATAACCGACCTTGTACCTTTTGGTCACAGCATATCAGTAGCTTTTGCTGCTTGCGGCTGACGGTGCTTACGGACAGTTCACTTAACGTTAACCCTATGATCCAGCCTAGCCTCTCATTCACCTGCTACTGGTAAAATCCACTGTTTATCTCACGATAAATCAGCACCCAAACATCGGGGAGTACATTGTCAGAGCGCTCTCACACCTCACCATTACTGGTGACGCGCTGCTCCTAGGCTACTGTTAGTTACACAACAGGTCTGGCTCTGTATCAGATGCAATACAGTCAGACAATCATCAGCACAGCTTCACACCGGTAGGTGCTGGCGTACATAAATTTGATAGAGACGATGTTAACCCCGTTACATCACAAGCTAGAAAAATCTGCCTTGTTTCAACGTGTATCTTTTGACGTTATAACAGTGATTAAGTGATAACAATATTGATAGTTCAAATGGTTATCGCATTAAAACGCTGTTACACATTATTTAGAGAGGAATACTGACTTTAAAGTCCGCAACCAGAAATTAGTTCTTCACCAAGTGAAGAGCCGATGTCCGGGAGAATTTAAAGCCCGGAACATCGGACATATCATTATTATGCTATTTCGGCGGGGAATAGTGAGTACAACTATCAGTTAGTACTCACTATGGACGTAGCCCGCTCGGCTAGCTACCTACGCGACTCTCGTCGCACTACATCATACCGCCCATTCCACCCATTCCGCCCATTCCAGCAGCACCTAAATCAGGGCCGTCTTCTTTAGGCATTTCAGTGATCATTGCTTCAGTCGTAATCATCAGACCCGCAATTGATGCAGCAAATTGCAGTGCAGAACGAGTAACTTTAGTTGGGTCCAAAATACCCATCTCAATCATGTCACCGTAAGTATCTGTTGCTGCGTTGTAACCTTCGTTACCTGTCGCTGCTTTAACCGTATTAACAACAACAGACGCTTCTTCACCTGCGTTAGTGACGATTTGACGCATTGGTGCTTCCATCGCGCGTAGTGCAACACGAATACCTACGTTTTGCTCTTCGTTATCACCTTTCAGTGAAGCCAATTTCGCAGCAACACGTACTAGTGCGGTACCACCACCAGCAACAACACCTTCTTCAACAGCAGCGCGAGTTGCATGCAGAGCATCGTCAACACGAGCACGTTTTTCTTTCATTTCAACTTCAGTTGCAGCACCGACTTTAATCACCGCAACACCGCCAGCTAATTTAGCGACACGCTCTTGCAGTTTTTCACGGTCATAATCAGAAGTTGATTCTTCGATTTGTTGGCGAATTTGAGCCACACGACCTGAAATAGCAGACTCATCACCGACACCATCAATAATAGTGGTAGTGTCTTTGTTGATAACGATACGTTTTGCTTGACCCAGATCTTCTAATGTTGCTTTCTCAAGCTCCATACCGATCTCTTCAGAGATAACAGTACCATTAGTTAGAATCGCGATATCTTGTAACATCGCTTTACGGCGATCACCAAAACCAGGTGCTTTAACCGCAGCAACTTTAACGATACCACGCATAGTGTTAACAACCAGAGTTGCCAGCGCTTCACCTTCAACATCTTCAGCGATGATCAGTAGCGGCTTGCTCGCTTTCGCAACACCTTCTAATACAGGTAGCAATTCACGGATGTTAGACACTTTTTTGTCAACTAACAGGATGAATGGGTTTTCCAGTTCAACAACACCGGTTTCTGGCTTATTGATGAAATAAGGAGACAGGTAACCACGGTCGAACTGCATACCTTCAACAACATCCAGCTCATCTTCCAGACCAGTACCTTCTTCAACCGTGATAACGCCTTCTTTACCGACTTTATCCATGGCTTCTGCAATCAGCTTACCAACAGTTTCATCTGAGTTTGCAGAGATAGTACCAACCTGCGCAATTGCTTTAGAGTCTGAACATGGAACAGACAGTGCTTTTAGCTCTTCAACCGCGGCAACAACTGCTTTATCGATACCACGTTTCAGATCCATTGGGTTCATACCCGCAGCAACGGCTTTTAGACCTTCAGTAACAATAGCTTGTGCCAGTACAGTCGCAGTAGTCGTACCGTCACCTGCTGCATCGTTAGCTTTAGATGCAACTTCTTTAACCATTTGTGCACCCATGTTTTCGAATTTATCTTCTAATTCGATTTCACGAGCAACTGAAACACCGTCTTTAGTGATAACCGGTGAACCAAATGATTTATCCAGAACCACGTTACGACCTTTTGGTCCTAAAGTGACTTTCACTGCATCTGCTAGAATATTCACACCACGAAGCATTTTTACGCGTGCGTCATTACCAAATTTAACGTCTTTAGCTGCCATTATTTCTTTCCTTTAAATTCTTTTCGTTAGTTGAGAAGATCTAAGTGAAAATTACGCTTCAACAATTGCGAGAATGTCACTCTCTGACATGATCAGCACTTCTTCGTTGTCGATTTTTTCAGCTTTCACGCCATAACCGTCGTTAAAAATAACGATGTCGCCGACTTTCACATCCAAAGCTTTAATTTCACCATTTTCAAGGATGCGACCGTTACCAACGGCGAGAACTTCACCACGCGTAGATTTACCTGCTGCTGTGCCAGTCAGAACGATGCCGCCAGCAGATTTAGATTCAACTTCTTTACGCTTGACGATAACACGGTCATGCAATGGACGAATTTTCATTAATAGTTCTCCTATAAATAAAGTCCACACTAGGTAAAAGGACGATACCAGTATGTCTAAATAAACCAGTACCATGTTTTTCCAGATTGGGGCGAGTTGGAGTGACTTCAAGGGGGGGAAGATAAAATTTTTTTGTTTTTACCTTCCCCGTATTAGAGGGATAACTACTTAGGACGGTTATCTTTTTCAGATTCGCTAGATTCTTCAGATTTATCGATCGTATAGGATGGATCATCCTGTTTACGTTGAAATTCTCCCTCAAATGTATCGCCTTGTTGGAATGGGTTATGACGCCCTGCACTAAAGCCATTTCCCGTCTGAGAAAAACGAATATGGGGGATCAAACGCATCACAAATAATTTTTGAACTGGTGGCAACAATAAAAGTAAGCCAATAAAATCAGTAAAGAAGCCTGGTACGATTAATAAAAAGCCAGCAAGTACCAGAGCAACACTTTTAATCATTTCTGCGGCAGGGCTTTCACCAGCTGCTATTTTTTGTTGAATTTGCATGACATTTTTCATTCCCTGATTTTTGACCAGCGAAATCCCTAAACAGGATGTCAATACAACCAAAATAAGTGTCGCCAACACACCAATCTCTGAGGCAACACGGACGAATATGACAGACTCAATATAAATGAGAAGGCATATAAATATGAGTGGTAACCAGCGCACAAGTTCTCCTTTGTTTCAATTCGCTTTATTCCCGCCATTCTTTAAATTGCATAGGAATTCACCTCGTTAGCATCTTGAGACATATCATTGACCTAGCTGTCTTCAAGGGGATTACAGGCTATCTACCTACAACTTAGAGTCTGTCAGGTATAAATGAGTTCTCGCCTCTTGGAAAACCTTTGTGAACTGTATCTAAGAGACAAACAACAACATTCGCTTTTTTACATAGTATAGACATAATGATGGAGGTCACTATAACGCTTTTCAACTCATGGAGATTTCTCATTTTTTTATTTTCATCTGTGAGCACTCTCACATATTTTGAAAACAGTTTCATAAATCAAACTATATAGTGATCTAGGTTCAAGGCAATGATTTAAGAACAGCATATCATCTACCTATAAATCAGTAGATCATCATGCTGATAACGGAGTAACAAGGGTTTAACACCTATAATATTTTGTTTCACGGTATATATATTTTTAAAAGCGCATAATAGACAGTAACTGTAATCTAATTAAGAAGGTTCTCATGTCAAACAATACTCGTATCGAAGAAGACCTGTTAGGTCAGAAAGAAGTCCCATCTGATGCCTATTACGGTGTTCATACTCTGCGTGCGATTGAAAACTTTTATATCAGCGACCGCACCATTAACGATGTGCCAGAATTTATTCGCGGCATGGTAATGGTTAAAAAAGCGGCAGCAATGGCGAACAAAGAACTTCATACTATCCCACGTAACATCGCTGATACCATCATCAAAGCTTGCGATGTTGTTCTGGATACTGGCAAATGCATGGATCAGTTCCCTGTTGATGTATTCCAAGGTGGTGCAGGTACATCACTGAACATGAATACTAACGAAGTCCTTGCCAACATCGGTCTTGAACTGATGGGTCATCAGAAAGGTGAATATGAATACCTAAATCCGAATGACCATTTAAATAAGAGCCAATCAACCAATGATGCATACCCAACAGGTTTCCGCATCGCGGTCTATAATTCAGTTATCAAATTGATTGACTCCGTTGAATACCTGAAAAAAGGCTTTGAGAAAAAAGCGGAAGAATTTAAAGACATTCTGAAAATGGGTCGTACCCAATTACAGGATGCTGTGCCAATGACCGTAGGACAAGAGTTCCACGCATTTGCAACTCTTTTAAAAGAAGAAGAGAAAAACCTGAAACGTAGCATTGAGTTACTGCTAGAAGTTAACTTAGGTGCTACTGCCATCGGTACAGGTTTAAATACCGCGCCAGGTTACCAAAAACTGGCTGTTGAAAAATTAGCTGAAGTGACTGGCTTACCATGTGTACCAGCAGAAGACCTGATTGAAGCGACTTCTGACTGTGGTGCATACATCACCGTTCACGCTGGCCTAAAACGCCTTGCGGTTAAGCTATCCAAAATCTGTAATGACTTACGTTTACTCTCTTCAGGTCCTCGCGCTGGTCTTAAAGAAATCAATCTGCCTGAACTGCAAGCAGGTTCTTCAATTATGCCAGCAAAAGTTAACCCAGTTATTCCTGAAGTTGTTAACCAAGCTTGCTTCAAAGTTATCGGTAACGATATCTGTGTTACAATGGCAGCTGAAGCGGGTCAGCTACAGTTAAACGTCATGGAACCAGCTATCGGTCAAGCAATGTTTGAATCCATTTCATTGATGAGCAATGCTTGCCGTAACTTAGTTGAAAAATGCGTCAACGGTATCACAGTCAACAAAGAAATCTGTGAAGCGTTCGTCTTTAATTCTATCGGTATCGTCACTTATCTGAACCCATTCATTGGCCACCATAATGGTGACATCGTAGGTAAGATCTGTGCAGAAACAGGTAAGAGTGTCCGCGAGGTCGTTCTGGAGCGTGGCTTACTGACCGAAGAGCAGTTGGATGATATCTTCTCTGTTGAGAACCTAAAACATCCAGCTTATAAAGCGAAAAGATTTGATGACTAATCATTTATGTTAACCATAAATAATACTTAAAAATCAAGGCACGCCTCTCCTTCGGAAAGCGTGCCTTTTTAGTTTTATGCACACACAAAAAATTAACACTACAGTTTCATATTTTTAATTTTAATTTTAATTTTGTCGAGGAGTAAACACTATGCTAGCCGTAGAATTTATTATTGTTCTGCTGGCCATATTTCTGGGGGCCCGTCTTGGTGGGATAGGTATCGGTTTTGCCGGTGGCCTAGGTGTCTTGGTACTCGCTGCAATTGGCGTGAAACCAGGCACCATTCCATTTGACGTTATCTCCATTATCATGGCCGTAATCGCAGCTATTTCAGCAATGCAAATTGCTGGTGGCCTTGATTACTTAGTTGCTCAAACAGAAAAACTACTGCGCCGTAATCCTAAATACATCACCATCCTTGCGCCAATCGTGACCTATTTCCTAACCCTATTTGCGGGGACAGGTAATATCTCTTTAGCAACTTTGCCCGTTATTGCTGAAGTCGCAAAAGAGCAAGGCGTAAAACCTTGTCGTCCACTTTCAACTGCCGTTGTGGCTGCTCAAATCGGTATTACCGCTTCACCTATTTCTGCGGCTGTTGTGTATATGGCTTCCGTTATGGAAAACCCAGCGATGGTTGGTGCTGGTAACACCGTTAGCTATATCACACTATTAGGTATCCTGTTACCATCGACTTTCCTTGCTATCATCCTAATGTCTTTCATTATCTCTTGGACATTCAACTCTAAACTATCGGATGACCCTATTTACCAGAAACGTTTGGCTGAAGGCCTCGTTGAGCTGCGTGGTAGCCAAGTTAAAGATATCAAAGCAGGTGCAAAATCATCGGTTCTGTTGTTCTTACTGGGCGTTGTGGGTGTGGTCATTTATGCCATCATCAACAGCCCAAGCTTAGGTATCGTCAAGACACCATTGATGAACACCACCAATGCTATTCTGATCATTATGCTGAGTGTGGCAACCCTAATCACTATTCTCTGCCGTGTGAGTACTGACTCTATCCTTAACTCAAGCACCTTTAAAGCAGGTATGAGTGCCTGTATCTGTATTCTGGGTGTTGCTTGGTTAGGTGATACTTTCGTACAACATAATATTGATTGGATTAAAGCAACTGCTGGCGACTTAATTCATGAGCATTCTTGGATGCTAGCTGTGATCTTCTTCTTCTGTTCAGCACTGCTGTATTCACAAGCTGCGACAGCAAAAGCGTTAATGCCAATGGCGTTAGCATTACATGTTAGCCCATTGACGGCTATCGCATCATTCTCTGCGGTATCTGGCTTATTCATTCTGCCAACTTACCCAACGCTCGTTGCTGCGGTACAAATGGATGATACAGGGACAACACGCATCGGTCGTTTTGTCTTTAACCACCCATTCTTCATTCCAGGCACGATTGCCGTCATCTTAGCCGTCACCTTCGGTTTCCTATTTGGCGGTATGATGTTGTAGTCATTTAATCTTTAAAATAAAACCCCCAAACGTTGTTATCCAACGCTTGGGGGTTATTTATTTTCGCTTATCAAAATCAATCACTATAGCGAAACACATCGAACACCCATTAAAATGCCTCAAGCAAGGTCAGTCATATTATCTATTCTTTAACTGTTGCCCTAACTGTAAGACTTTCGCGACGTTATAGGCAGCTTGTTGCAAGTTAGCCGCCCCTTCAGATAAGGCCTCTTCGAGTGAACATAAGCGGGGGACAATACTAAAAAAGGCATCAATACCTTCTTGATGTAATGCTTCAACACCTTTCCCTAAAACACCACTCAACGCAATCACCGGAACCTGGTGTTTAGCCGCTACTTTAGCAATACCAATTGGTGCTTTGCCGCCAGCCGTTTGTCCATCCATACTCCCTTCACCAACGATCACTAGGTCGGTATCAATCATTTCTTTTTCTAAATTGACCGCTTGAACGACAATCTCTATCCCAGGTTTTAAATTAGCCTTCATAAACGCGGCAGCAGCAACAGATATTCCGCCCGCCGCACCGCCTCCCGCCAAATGACGATAATCGATGCCTACCGTGCTCTCTATCACATCCGCCAGTTGATTAAGACCTTGTTCAAGCGTCACTACCATCTCTGCGGTAGCACCTTTCTGAGGGCCAAATATTGCTGCTGCACCGCGCACACCAACTAACGGGTTATCCACATCACATGCCACTTCGATATCACAGTCTTTTAATCGCGGGTCTAGGCCTGATACATCGATGTAAGCGATCTTATTTAATATTTCACCACCCAGTCCAAGCTGTTGGTTTTGTGCATCATAAAAGAGAGCGCCTAACGCTTGCAGCATACCGACGCCGCCATCGACAGTCGCACTCCCCCCAATCCCCAAAATAATCTGTGTTACGCCTTTATCTAAAGCATCTTTAATCAACTGGCCAGTACCAAAACTACTTGCCAGCATCGGGTTACGTTGTTTAGGAGCAACTAGCATTAATCCACTTGCAGCAGCCATTTCAATAACGGCGGTTTTTCCTTGATGAAGTAAGCCATAAGTCGCCATCACGGGTTTATTCAATGGCCCTGAGACTTCAAGCGTCACATGCTCTCCTCCGATTGCGGCGATCAACGCATCAACAGTACCTTCCCCCCCATCGGCAATCGGTAAACAGAGATAAGTCGCATCCGGAAAGATAGCGTGAAATCCTTGCTTCACGGCATGAGCAGCAACTTCTGCACTGATACTTTCCTTAAATGAATCAGGTGCGATGATAATTTTCATAATAGAGAACCCTGTGAAAAACTGAGCCGATTTTCTAATTATATCATGTTGATATCTACCCTACTGCAAATTGCTATCGCCACTTGAATAGTGTGGGTTCACAGAATAGAGTCACTGTTGTGCATAAAGCAAACTGCTATAAATACATAATGAACATTGCTATGATGCTAGGTAGTAGAACAATATTGTGACGGAGCTAACAATGTCAGTACAGCGCGAAGAAATTTTGAGTCATGCTCTTAACCAGTTAGAAAAAAAAGGTCTATCCGCATCCACCGAGCATCTCCTCCATGAGATTGCGCCTGATTTTAGCGTGATCCGCCAATTTTGGCCTGACGATGAAGCTTTGGTGTACGATTGCTTACGCTACCATGGACAACAAATTGAAATTTGGCAGCGTCAAACACGATTAGATGACTCTCTCAATCCTCAGCAGAAATTATCTGCTCGTTATCAACAACTCTATCAGCGCGTCAGTGAAGGACGCTTTCCGGGTTGTCTATTTGTTTCGGCTTGCAACCACTACCCCGATCCACAACATCCTATTCACCAATTAAGTCGTATACAAAAAGATAACTCTTTCCTGTATACCAAAGAGTTGTTGGATGAGCTAGACATCGAAGATTCCGAACTGGTCGCTAATCAAATGGAGTTAGTTTTAGAAGGTTGCCTAAATCGCCTATTGATTCAACGAGACATTAAGGATGTTGAAATCGCTCAACACCTGTCAGAAGATATTTTAGCGATTGCGTTATGCCGAAAAAAAGGCGCTCTAAGCTAAAAAAAGTACGATCGCGCGTTAAACCGTCACTTTTTGCTGAAAAAGAAAACACTCAGTTAAAAATTACGTTTTTTTAGAAAAAACTCGTTGACGCAAACCGCCTAATACGGTTTAATGCGCCCCGTTGCCCGGATAGCTCAGTCGGTAGAGCAGGGGATTGAAAATCCCCGTGTCCTTGGTTCGATTCCGAGTCCGGGCACCACCTTATTATCAACAGACGTCAACCGACGTCTGTTTTTGTTTGTAAAGCCCGCTAAAATCAACACTCTCCCAAAGTTTCAACTCCACTGAATTCTACTCGATTCTACCCACATCAACCCCATTGCGTGGGTACAATTGCGGGTATACACTAGTTCGATAGAATTTTGTACCCACTTTATCTCTCAGGAAGCTCACTATGGCACTGACTGACGCTAAAATTCGGGCGGCGAAACCCGATGTGAAATCCTATAAATTAACCGATGGTGCAGGTCTACACTTATTGGTTCACACTAATGGTTCTAAGTACTGGCGATTACGCTACCGCCACTTAGGTAAAGAGAAAACCTTAGCATTGGGTTTATACCCTGATGTCTCTTTATCAGAGGCGCGTTTAAAACGTGATGAAGCAAGAAAATTGATTGCTGACGGTATTGACCCGTGCGAACAAAAACGTGTGGCTAAAGCAGCTTCTGATGCTAACCTCTCTTTTGAAACCATCGCAAGACAATGGCATGCCAGCAATAAAAAATGGTCTGAATCACACAGTGAAAAGGTTTTAAAGAGTTTGGAGTCGCATGTCTTTCCTTATATTGGATTACGCGATATCACTACCCTCAAAACCCCTGACCTGCTTATTCCTATCCGTGCAGCAGAAAGTAAAGAGATTTATGAGATCGCTGCGCGTTTACAGCAACGTATCGCTGCTGTTATGCGTTATGCGGTGCAATCCGGTATTATTGGTTATAACCCTGCTATTGATACCGCAGGGGCTGTAACGACGGTACAACGCCAACATCGTCCAGCTCTTAACCTTGACCGCCTACCTGAACTCATTGCCCGTATCGATGCTTATAAAGGGCAGCCCGTCACTCGCCTAGCTGTGATGTTAAATTTATTAGTGTTTATTAGGTCAAGCGAACTTCGCTATGCGCGTTGGTCTGAAATTGACTTCGATAAAGCCTTATGGACTATTCCTGCTCAGCGAAAGCCTATACCCGGCGTTAAATTCTCACACAGAGGCGCTAAAATGCGCACTCCGCATTTAGTTCCCCTTAGCCACCAAGCCATCACTATACTGAAAGAAATTTGGGCATGGACGGGTGAACATGAATTGATCCTAACGGGCGCTCATAATCCCTTTAAACCCATGAGTGAAAATACAGTCAATAAAGCCTTACGCGTCATGGGCTATGATACGAAGACTGAAATTTGTGGACACGGTTTTAGAACGATGGCGTGCAGTTCATTAGTTGAATCAGGTTTATGGTCTAAGGACGCCGTAGAACGTCAGATGAGCCACCAAGAACGTAACTCAGTGAGGGCTGCTTATATTCATAAGGCAGAACATATTGATGAACGTCGATTAATGGTGCAATGGTGGGCTGATTATTTGGATGCTAATCGGGAACAAACTATTTCGCCATTCGACTTTGCAAAGTTGAATAATCCAATGAGTCACTAAAACTTTAGCCATGTCATATAGGAGATCCATTTTCAATACGAGGAGTTCGAATACTACGGTAGTATGCCGACTATATCGATTCATTGAGAAATGGTGGCAATATTGTTCATGGGAATTTTCATCGTCAAAACGCATGATAACTAACCACGATTTATCGTAATACATCTCATTCAATAAAAAAACTTTATCACTGAAAGCCTCTGTCCTCACGGACAGGGGCTTTTTTGCTTTTAAATCAACCTAAAAGGAAATTATCATGGAAAATTACATTCGTTGCCCGGCCTGCGATTCAACTCGCATTCGTGAACGTCATATCGGGAAAAAGACCGGAGCTGTGTAAGCGGTTAATGAACCACACATACTAAACAAACTCGTCATTTGCCATAGTAGCTTTTTCATTGGAGGGACTATGGGACAACAAAGTAAACGAGAATACTGGGCTGCAATTCTAGAGCAGCAACGACAAAGTAATTTAGGCATTAAGCAGTTTTGCTCGGAGCAAAACATAAGCTATCAGACTTTTCACTATTGGTCGAAAAAGCTCACGCAATCCGAGCCTGAAACCAGGGTTCAACCTATCGTGGTGACAGAGCCTACCGTGAGCACAAGTTGTGTTGTGTTAATTCTGTAAGCGGTTAATGAACCACACATACTAAACAAACTCGTCATTTGCCATAGTAGCTTTTTCATTGGAGGGACTATGGGACAACAAAGTAAACGAGAATACTGGGCTGCAATTCTAGAGCAGCAACGACAAAGTAATTTAGGCATTAAGCAGTTTTGCTCGGAGCAAAACATAAGCTATCAGACTTTTCACTATTGGTCGAAAAAGCTCACGCAATCCGAGCCTGAAACCAGGGTTCAACCTATCGTGGTGACAGAGCCTACCGTGAGCACAAGTTGTGTTGTGTTAATTCTCAATAATGGCATTCGAGCAGAACTGCCGGCAACGCTTAGCTCGCAACAAATTAAGACTTGGTTTGAAGCGCTACAATGATACCAACAGGTAAGGTTTTCCTCATCTCTGGAGTCACGGACATGCGTAAGTCCATTGATGGACTATCGTTGATTGTCGCGGAGACTCTTGAGATGGATCCGTTTAGTGAGTCTTGGTTCATTTTCTGCAATCGTACCCGAGATAAATTGAAAATCTTGTTTTGGGATACTAATGGCTTCTGGCTGTACTATCGTCGCTTAGAAAAAGGGACCTTCAAGTGGCCAAGACCCAGTGAGGACGGAGCCATTCATATTACTAAGCAACAACTGGGTTGGCTTCTTTCGGGGTTAACGCTCGAACATGCCAAAGCTCATCGTCCACTTCATAATCTAGAAGTGTGACCGCTGATACTGATCGTCACGTTGGGCTTGAACGATCCTTTTTTGCTGTCATACTTAAGTCATTGAGATGACCAGAGCCCAGACATGACCGACCTCCCTGATGATATCGACCAGCTAAAAGCTATGCTGCTTGAGCTTCACCAACAGAACGAAGCAAAAGATAAACTCCTTGCGGCAAAGCAAGAGGAGGTTGCCGAGCTCAAAACCAAAATTGAGTTGTTGATTGAACAGCTCAATTTAAGTAAGTCAAAGCGCTTCTCATCACAAAGTGAAAAAATACCCAAAGGTACCTTTAACGAAGCGGAGCAACAAAAGAGTACGGCTAAATCCGACGACGACAAGAAAAAAACAGGCCGTAAGCCTTTTCCAAAAGAGCTCGAGCGTGAAGTTCATAAACATGAACTCAATGCCCCTTATTGCGACTGCTGCGACGAGCCTTTACATCAATGTGGTGTTGAAACTTCTGAAGAGCTGAAAATCATCCCACAGAAGGTTAGTGTTATACGTCACGAGCGAACCAAGTACGCTTGCCGGCAGTGTGAAAAAACACAGACTGAAACAAAGATTATCACAGCCCCAAAACCCGCAAGTATGATCCCTAAAAGCCTAGGGAGTGCAGATGCATTCGCCGCTGTAGTCACAGCAAAATACGTTGATGCTCTGCCACTCTATCGCCAAGTGGATATTCTCAATCGCTCTGGTATAGATATTAGCCGCGCTACACTGGCCAACTGGTGCGTTCAGTTAGGAAGCAAAGTGCAAGTCATTATTGATGCAATGAAAAGTGAGTTATTGAAAGAAAAGCTCATCTGCGCGGACGAAACCACTGTTCAAGTATTACGTGAAGAAGATAAGAAAGCACAATCTAAGTCATATATGTGGGTCTATCGTAGCGGTGAGTTCGTCAATAACCCAGTGGTTATCTACGACTATCAAGCCAGCCGCAGAGCAGAGTGCGTACAAGACTTTTTAGGTGGTTACTCTGGTTACTTGCTATCGGATGGCTACAGTGCATACGACAAACTTGAGGACGTGACTCAAGCTGCTTGCATGGCGCATGTACGCAGAAAGTTCACTGATGCTCAAAAAGCTTCACCATCAAAAAAAGCGGGCAAGCCAGAAAAAGCACTGAACTTTATTAGCAAACTATACGGTCTTGAAAAGAAAGCCAAAGGGCTTGACGCAAAATCTCGACACCAACTACGACAAGAAGAAGCCAAACCTATTTTAGATGAGTTCAAGCAATGGCTTGACAGTCAAAACGTTCTCCCTAAAGGATTACTTGGCAAAGCCATCACTTATACGCAAAACCAGTGGCCTAAGCTGCTTACCTACCTTGAAGACGGCGATATAAGTATCGACAACAATGTGACCGAACGAGATATAAGGCCGTTCACGACAGGTCGCAAAAATTGGATGTTCTCAACTTCGGTAGGCGGAGCAAAGGCGAGTGCAAACTTGTATAGCCTCGTGATGACTTGCCGCGCTAATGACATGAACCCTTATTATTACTTCCAACACCTGTTTACCGAGTTACCAAAACGAAGTCCGAAAGATGATGTGTCGGATCTCATGCCATGGAACGTAGAAATCAGTGAGGTTGAGTAAAGCTTTACTGGTTCATTAAGCGCTTACGATTTTTCACAGTGGAGGATATGTTTATCATACGAGTGGGTAGATAGGACAACAACATGAGAGTCAAACCGCTTTCATCCCTTAAGGCGGGAAATAAAGAATGTCGTGGTACCCCAATGATATCCATAAGCTAGAGTACCAATCAAACTAAACTCTATTTTAAGCCATCTTCACGGATATCCGTAAAGATGGCTATTATGGTATTCTTTTTTTATTTAATTCAAACCATTAAATGGATATTTATCTTACTGTTATGACAAATGCACTAGTAGAAGCAAGATAGCCACATATTGGCTTTCAACATAACACCCTTCAAGTATGCCACCATCCGTTGATGTTGCATCACCTTTCTGGATCACTTTATGATTAACGATTGTGCAACACATAATATTTTCTTACGATTAATCATCTAGTTTGCCTTCCACGTACTAGATGCCAAAGCGTGGTGCATTCTGGGTTATTGTTCACATCAGAAGCAATAGTCCTCGTTGAAAATACGCCTCTTTTAAGCGCTCTTTTTCAATGTTGTAATAACCTGCCACCAAAGCTGGCTCATCTGCAACTATTGGCGTGATTTTTAAAAGGGCGCTATCTAAACGAAAGTACCAAGCTTTGGTCGCGAGAATATCGAAATGACCGTAGCCTCGGCTATGTAAACTGTCAATTGGTGACTATTCATTATAGTGTGGATTTAAGTGCCGAATTTCAGTAAAGCTTCGTTAAGATTTGGGACTGTCCTAGATAAGGTTTAAATTTTATTTTTAATTATTTTAGCATGGTCCATTGGTGTTTGTGTTAAAACGGCACTCGCATTCCTTCTGACACAGCTCAAAATGTGCCTTCGGGATGCCGTTAAATTTATGCATATAGAACTTCGCTTCGTTCCAAAAATTTTCGATACCATTTATCTGATTTTTGTGGTCTTTTTTATCTACAAACTGGGTACTGTGATTAATCCTGTAATACTTCAAATCACTCACATCCAGTACTTTATAACTGGCAAAATTGTCTTTGTAGACGATGCTGTCAGGGTAAATTATTGACTCAATTATCGGTAGCAATGTGTGAGATTTGGCATCTGGTATAATCTTAGTATAAACCTTGTCACTACACTTCAATAGCTGGAATACAGTCACTTTACCGACTGTGCCTCTACCTAAAGAACCTTTACGGCTTCCACCAAAATAACTTTCGTCGATTTATATCTCTCCATCAAACCAAGAATGCTTATCAACGTGCTCAGCGATTAGCACTCTGAGGCGATGGGAACAATAAGTCGCGGTGTTGGACACCAACTAATTCGGCAGCAATACTAGCTGTAGAGCCTGTAACGAACAGCTCAATTAACCATTCCTATTTGTACTGACTGAGTCTGCTTTTTCTCGTAGAACTATCCTAGATGATCTTAATTATCTAGGACTGTCCCCCTTTATTTTTATCTTCAAAGTGTTGTTTAAAAACCAAAACCTCACTCATTTTTACCTTACCATGCCTATTTCTTTTCGGTAACGGTAATCCTTCTAATTCGCATGTGGTTCTATATAACATAGCTAAATACTCTGCCTTAACGCCAATATATAAAGCAAAAGAATCTATATCAATATTCATATCTTAACCTAAATCAAATAAATCTATTTATAGCCATTAGGATTCTGCGATTGCCAGCGCCAGCTATCATTAACCATATCTTGTACTGAATATTGAGCTTTCCATCCCAAATCGTTAAATGCTTTTTTAGGGCTAGACCAACATTCAGCGATATCACCAGGGCGGCGCTCAACAATTTTATACGGGATAGATTTACCTGATGCTTTTTCAAAAGCAGCAATCATCTCTAATACACTCGTTCCTTTACCCGTACCTAGATTATAGATATGTAGGCCTGCTTGATGGCTGACATGGTTTAATGCTGCAATATGACCGCTAGCTAAATCCATAACATGGATATAATCACGTACGCCAGTACCATCTGGAGTTGGGTAATCAGAGCCAAATACCATCACTTCTTTATGACGACCAACAGCAACTTGAGCAATATAAGGGGTCAAATTATTTGGAATACCTTGAGGGTCTTCCCCCATTAAACCTGAAGTATGAGCTCCGACAGGGTTAAAATAACGTAATAAAGTCAGTGACCATTCATCATGCGCAATATGTAAATCGGTAAGAATGCGTTCAACCATATATTTGCTAGTACCATATGGGTTGGTTGTACCACCTACTTTCGATTCTTCAGTTAACGGTACTTCTTCAGGATCACCATACACCGTCGCGGAAGAACTAAAAATGAGGCTTTTTACACCCGATTTTTGCATTGATGTGATTAAAACCAAAGTACCATTAACATTATTGTCATAGTACTCAATCGGTTTTTGAACTGACTCACCCACTGCTTTTAGCCCTGCAAAGTGAATCACCGATGCAATTTTATGTTCAGCAAAAATGGTATCTAAAATTTTGCTATCACGTACATCACCGACGTAGAAAATAGGTTTAGTGCCAGTAATGGTTTCAATGCGATTTAGTACTTCAAGATTAGCATTGCAGAGATTATCTAAAATAATTGGCTGCATGCCTTGTTCGATCATCTGTACACAGGTATGGCTACCAATGTAGCCAAGACCACCAGTGACTAATACTTTTGCGTTTTTCATTGTACTTTCCTAGTACTCATAAACATAATTATAATCGTCTGACTTGGCATCGATACCATTTAAGATCACACCCGTAATTTCGATATCGTTTTGCTTAAAGCGTTTGAGCGATAGCTCAATATCTTTCACCGTGTTCACACCATAATAGGCGATAAGCAATGAGGTCCCAACGTACTTACCAATAATAGCTGAGTCAGTGATTGCCAGTATTGGCGCAGTATCAATCACGACGATATCGTATTGACCTTTCACCGTATCAAGTAAACGTTTAAAGCGCTCGCTCATCAGCAATTCAGAAGAGTGAGTGACATTCTTACCCCGACAAATCACGTCGAGGTTTTCAATCACACTGTTATGAATATTTGGCTGGCTAGTATCTGATTGTGAGAGATAATCGGATAGACCTAATTTATTGCTTAATCCAAAGGCTTTATGGATACGGCCTTTACGTAAGTCAGTATCGATTAACAATACTTTTTTGCCTGCATTTGCTAATACCACCGCCATATTGGAGGTAACAAAGCTCTTACCTACACCCGGTGAAGCACTGGTGACCATAACCAGATTATTACCTTGGTTCATTACCGAGAAGTAAACACTAGTACGCAAAGAACGAATGGCTTCAACCGCCGTATCGGCAGGGTTTTCTAGTGCGAGTGGATGTTTATTACCTTCTGCAATCAATTTCTTCTCATGGGTAGAGAAAGGAATAGTGGCATAGACGTTGATGCCCAGTGCATCAATATCCTCAGTGCCTTTAATTTTATTATTAAAGAACTCACGAGCAATCACATATGCACAACCCACAATAAAGCCCAGTATTGCAGCTAATACTAAGATTAATGCTTTCTTAGGTGCTACGGCATTCGGTTGAGACTCAGCAGAGTCAATAATACGCACATCAGCGGTGATCCCTGAGTTTAATACACTCAGTTCCTGCTGTTTTGCCACTAATTGATTGTAAATAGCTTGCTCAGACTCTACATCACGGGTTAAACGAACAATTTGTTGTTGAGTATTCGGCAGTTTTTGAATCGCTTTACTGATTTTCTCTTTCTCACGTAACAGCTGCTGGCGCTTATCAAGCAGTGATTGGTAAGCTGGGTGGTTACGTGTATATAATTGCTGAATTTCAACTTCTTTAAAAGTGAGTTCATTTAACTTTTCTTCGACTTGCAAAGCACTATCAAGGGCAGATTTGGCTTCTAATGATAAGTCGATAGATTCATTCTTTTTACGGAAAGTGTTTAACTGATTTTCATAGTTATCCAGCTTGGTTTTAATCTTAGGCAGATACTCATCTAAGAATAACAACGTATTATTAGTGACTTCTTTTTTACGCTCGATATTTTGGTCGACGTAATTTTGAATAATGCTGTTTAAGATTTGCACGTTTTCGGTTTTATCGGCACCTTTAATGGCCATATTGATAATACCGGTTCCTTTACCCACTTCTGCAATAGTTAAAGTGTTACGTAGGTTTTCAATGGTTGAATAACGCGCATTTTTGACTAAGGTAAATTCTTGGCCAACCTCTGCAACTAAGGATGAAATCAATAAACTAATATCGTCTTGTTTTAAGAGAATACCAACGGTGCCTTCAAGAACTTGACCTTCAATATTGAGAGAATATTTGTTATCACCCAAATAGGTCAAAGTCGCAGGCTTTCCAATAAAGTCTTCAGGAACTAAATAGAGAGCCACGACAGCATCAGTTTTATCACCCCACAGCTTATCAAAAAAGCCTGCCGGTGCGATTTGAGTATCTAAATTCAGGTTAGTCACGGTTTTGCCCAGCACCATTCGTGACTTAATGACTTCAATTTCGGAATCGACTTGGCCATTGCTATTAGACAAAGGCATCATTTCACTCATTTGGTCAACAAGAGAAACTTGGCTGGCTTTGTCATATTGCAGTGTCGCATTAGCTTGATAGATAGGGGTAGCTAAAAAACTGTAAGCTGCTGCAAGCAAAATAAAAAACAGAGTAAAAAAGCCGATTTTAAGATAACTGGACTTTAATACTTTAAAAAGCGCCAGCAGATCGATCTCGTCCGAGGCAGGGGAGCTATTTTTTGTCGTGTTCATAATCAGTTAAATGCTAAGCCTTCCAAAATTAAAATTAAATTTTCCCTTGCCACTGTATAACAGCTTTTTCCATCAGTTGATAAACATGTTCAAACATTTCATCACTGCGTTTATGCGGATCTGGGATCTCGGTTTTATTAAGCCACTGGCCGAATAACATGACTTTGCCACGAGTTTCGGGAAACTGTTGATGGATCCTATCAATATGATCGTTTTCCATCACTAGGATTAAGTCTGCTTCTTTACATAATTCACTGGTTAAACGCCGTGATTGATGATTGTTTAAACAGAGATTGTGCTGCTGGGCGATACGAATAGCGCTCTCATAGGCGGGGCGATCGTCTTTGGCAATAATGCCAGCAGAGTGTATTTTTTTATTGGGGAAATGGGCTTGTAATAGGCGCTCCCCCGTGGGGGAGCGGCATATATTCCCCATACAAACAACGAGAATATTATTAAACATATGGATTACCAGTCATGAATACGTTTAGTACCTTCGGTTAACTGATTATAAGTTGCGATGGTTGGTAGCAATTGGGTGATTAGGCGGTTCCAACGCACAACAGGAGCGGCTGTGACATAAACTAAGTCATAAGGTTGCAGTTTAAATTCCGTTCCCATCACCATGGCAGTGGCATCGGATAAATCTAACTGATAAACCGCCGCCATTTTTTTCGGCAGTAGGGCATCCAGCTCTTTATCGCCCGAGGTTTGGTTTTTAATTGGACGGATGACAAATACGCCGGTTGCATTAGCGGTATTTTGATCTGTACCGCCTGCTTTACTCAGTGCCTCAGTAATACTCATGCCAGCACGGTCAATGATTAGGGTGTTTGGCTGACCTACTTCGCCCATCACAAACACTTTTTGCCCGTCATTACGTGGTACATATAGTACATCACCCGGTAGCATCAGATGGTTTTGGGTTAGGTCGCCATACTGAACTAATGCTTGCAGTGAGATTTTTATCTCTTTGCCATTTCGGGTGAGTACGACATTGTCCCAATCGGCTTTTTCAGTCAGGCCGCCTGCATTATTAAAGGCCTCTAAAACCGTTAACGGTACGTTAGTAATCGGTAATGTACCGGGTTTAGCCACTTCACCTGACACATACATTTTCTGTGAGCGGAAGGCAGCAATGCTGACATCCACTTGTGGTGATTCGATATAAGTCGATAGACGGTTACTCACTAGATTACGGATTTCAGTGACCGTTTTACCAATGACTTTCACTTTACCGATATACGGATAGTAGATAGTACCATCGGAATGCACCCAGTTACCGGAGTCCGCGGCACTACGGTAAGAGCCGGCAGGAATAGTTAACTCAGGGTGATCCCATACCGTAATGGTTAATACATCACCCACACCCACACGGTACTCATAGGTTGCCAGTTGCTTTTCGAGGGTTGGGTTGGGTTTTGCGATAACCTGTGGGGTATACATCTCATCTAATAGTTTTGGCGAGATCGGGTAGATATCGACAAATTTAGAAATATCACGATCGCCAGTGTCGACGACATTTTTCCCCGAGGTAGACATATAGACACCAGGGGTAACAGTACAGCCTGTCAGGAGAATACTAACAGCGACTAAGGTAAGTGGGAGACGCTTACTAAGCACAAGACCATCCTATAATATAAATATTAAGTATTAGGTAGTGTATAAGATATCGAACTTTTCAACAATTATTCCTACTTAGACTGGGATTAATATAGTTTTGAGCAGGTTATGATGAAGAATATTTCTGGGAAAGTTATTACTTAATTTTCAAATAGCTACTATCATATCAACTATATTATATACATTGATATTCCATTAAAAATGTAATAAATGATATATAAGAGCCTATCTCAATAGGGATTAATTACCGCATAAAAAATATATTATCACTGTAACCAAAACCTTATACAGCCTGACTTTTAAACATCGATATGGCTGGGTAAGGTGATGAATTTACCTCCTATTGAGATAGACTCTAAGACTATATTGATATTTAACGTATAAATTTATAAGCCAATTTAATTACTGGTGAGGGTAAAATATGGAAAAACAAACGGCTAGAGACTAAGAGGAAATTAGATATAGATACTTGTCTTAGAATAAACATATGTTTTAGCCTAATTGAAAATTCACTCCAAGCTTTATTCATTCCTTGTCTACGAGTGACGGTATCTTCAGTAACCCGATAATCTATTAATACCTCATTAATATTACCAAATTTAAATTGGTATTTTAGTAATTCAAACCAAAAGGCCATATCTTCGGTTAGCTGTGTATTTGTTGGATACCTATGTCCTAAATCAAATATTTTAGCACGAAACATTACTGAAGGATGAATAAATGGACAGCGTGCAATGCTAAATTTAATCAGTTTTTCATGAGACGTTGGCAAGATTTTTTGCTGAAGAGCATATGATGCACCGAACTCACGACAAAAAGTACCACAAATATCAATATGTTTGTGAGAATTAAAATATTCTAATTGTCTTTCTAGGCGATTCGGATGGGATATGTCATCACTATCCATTCGGGCTATATAATCATAATTTTTATTAACGACAATATCTATAAGATAATTAAGTGAAGATGCTAAACCTTCATTTTTATCTCGTGAATAATACTTTATTTTTCCTGAAGTAGCATATTCATCAAGTATTTTTTGTAATGAAGCCGTTACTATACCATCGCGATATAAATAAAGGTCATTAGCTATACTTTGATTTAAAATACTTTCAATAGCTTCCCGTAAGTAGTCTGGCTTATCAGACTTATAAACGCTCATAATTACAGCAACATTTTTGTGAGATATGCAATCTTTACTGCTCACTCAAAATTACCTCATCATATTTTTAAATATACTTGACTTCGATAATAAACATAACATTCTACTTTAGCGAATAAGAGGTTCAAAAAATGAAATTTATTCTATAGTTCCTATAAATTATCATTATAAGTTATTTCTCAAATACTCGAATGAACGCTCTCTCTCTTGTAAAATTATTTTGTTCGTATCATCATAGGTAATATCTTTAGTAAGTGTTATATCTAGTGATTCTATGCTATGAATAATACGTTCACTTTTTTTCATTGTTTTGAGTAAAGAAGATAATTTTTGACTATTAGTATTTCTGATCATTGTGCCAAATTTTTTATTGTTAATAAGAGAAAAGATTGTTCCATGAAAGGTATCTGTTATTATGTAATCTGCATTTTTTATATATGACAAAACCTCAAATGGATGAGGTGTTATGACTTCATCACACCAAGGAAAAAAAAAGCCAACAGAAATTAATTTTTTATTATGTTTTTTTGCAAATTTAACTATTCTATTTATTTCATCTTTATTAGAAATTCGAGAAGGATAGGTATAAATAATGATATAATCCTTCATTGGAACCTCACACATATGTTGATTAAAGTCATAGAGGAATACTGGATCTACATGCATTTGGGGTTTTATCCCTAATAATGAATCTACAATATTAACTGAGTTTATATCACGAACTGATATAGCTTTCATGTTTCGCATTGCGCTAGTTATATTAGATTTAACACCATATTTTTCAATTTCTGTCATTGTAGTATGACCAAAGGAACCAGCATATGATATAACATTTTTAGCTTCTTTGACATTACCATAAAGCTGTTCAGTAAAGCCCCATGGGGTGGGTTGCGCAAAATTAAAAACTTCATCACTACCAATCACTACGGTATCGTAGCTAGAGTATTTCCTGTTTAAAATACCTAACTCTGAAAAAAATTCTTCATTAAAGCGTTTGTTTAATAAACGATGCTGTTTGAAATTTTTAATCAAGTGAATATTTAGAAAACGTTCTTTGAATTTGTTTAAGTAAAGAATTTTATCCCGCTTAAGCCCATCTTTTTGTACACCAAATTCAATATCTATATATTCACATTCATGACCTAAATTTTCGATTGTTTTTCTTAAAGCAAATGATTGCATAAAAGAACCGTAGTTTACAACTTTCTGCATGGATAAAATTGCTATTTTCATTATAACTCTAGCTACCTTTTCTAATTCAATATTAATATATTGTTTGAATGTAAATATGAAATAATTATTATGACTTTAGATGTATAAGTTGTTTTATAATTCTTATACTCTAAAAAATAATTTTTTTTAATTAAGGGGTAACGTTATATATTTCATGATTTTCTAAAGAAGGATATATGAAATCACCCATCAACACTATTGTTAATTATATTCTTTCGTCTGATTTTATCTAATTTAGATACAAGAAATGGGCTAAAGGCTCCGGCTATGATTAATAGCTTTCTATACAAAGATAATTTATTAAAAAATAGAAACTTAAATGAATTATATCTGATATACTTTAGCCATCTGTTATAATCAGTTAAGTAATTTTTTTCTAACTTATTAGACTTTAACTTTACTAGTGCTCCTAACCGATACAGACATAAATGATAATTAAACATAGTGTTTATCATTTTTGACTTTTTAGGTAAATGTTCTCTTATATTAATTAAAGCTTTTTCTCCATTATATACTTTCTCAATTTCAAACTTTGTAGTTGCTGATGTTTCATTATTTTTTCTATAGTAATAGACTTTTTTATTTCCTACGCAAATTCTTTGACAGGATTGAGCTATATTAATTATAAAAGTAAGTCCTTCGCCATAAAATAAATCTTCTGAAAAAAATATCTTTTTAGATTCAATTAAGGAACGTTTGTATATCTTATTCCAACAACCTACGACAACATTTGGAGATAGTAAAAGAGAAATGGCTTCTTCAGTATTTAATATTTCAATTTTTTCTTTCTTTACTTGCTGTTCAATTTTTCTTGTATAGCAATTTTTAGAGAAACAGAAGTCCGCATCTGAATTTGTAATAAGCTCTAACATGTAGCTTACAAAATCATTTGCTAAATAGTCATCACCATCAACAAAAACTATATATTCACCTATAGATTCTTTAATCCCTCTATTTCGAGCAGAGCTTACTCCAGAGTTAGGTGTATTTAAAACACGAGCTCTTTTTTCATTTTTTATGCAGGAATTAACTATTTTATAGGTGTTATCAGTCGAACCATCATTAATAATGATGACTTCAATATTTTTATATGTTTGTTCAAAAATAGATGCAAGGCACTTTGTAATATATTTTTCAACATTATATGCAGGAACAATTATTGAAACTAAGATATCTAAACTTTTATACTCCATACACATTTCTCTCCATTACTGTGCCTTATTCATTTCATAATAATTTAGTTAATTAAAATTAGAGCCCAATCTAACTCTTGTCCTGATTCTAGTTGATTAAACATTAATTTCAAATCTAGTTATGCCTATATAAAGATACTTTTTAATTACTATTAATAGTATGCTTAAAAACACTAATTATGTAAGCGCTCTATTATGCGTTTACAGATAGCATTCCAAGAATACTCATATTTGACTAGATATGAACACTTTTCCTGAAAGCTAGGACATGATTTTCTATTCATGATTTTTTTTAATGATATTAGTGAGCGGTCAAAGTCATTAACGAAAAATTCCTCTGCAACTCCTGAATCTTTCAAAGTTGAAAGCATGTTTGTTTCTTTAGTTAATAAGCATGGTAGGTGATTGCGTAGAGCTTCGAGAATTGCAATTGGCATACCTTCGTAGCGAGATGTTAAAACGAAAATATCAGCATTAGAGAGTACTTTATCTTTTTCATCTCCGAATACGGCATCGTTAACTTTTATGTTATCAGTCAGACCATTCTTTTCAATATAGTCATGAATAAAAGATAAACCTGATTTTGAGTCTGTTCCATACATATTTAACTCCCAATGGAAATTAGGATAATAGTCTATTAAGTATTTTGTAAACTCTAGTAAATAGTCTAATCCTTTATGTTTTATATCATATCTGCCTAAATATATCATTTTTACTGTTTTATTTTTTTCCTTTATGAAAGTGATGTAAGTATTTTCCTTAGTTGTAATACCGTTGGGAAAAATTTCAGTATTTTTATTTATGTAGACTCCGTTCTTTTTTTCATCATCATTAAGGTACATAACGAATTTGGATTTTTTTAATAATTTGCATAATAAAAAACGATATAAAATTCGCTTAGTAGCAGAACCTTTTTCAAAAGCATGTATAGATAACGACGAATGGGGTATTATCACATAGCGTTGTTTTGTTAGAAAAAGAAAAATAATAACTAATAGAACTCTTAATTGAAATAATCCATGAATCATGAAAGTAGCACCTTTTTCTTGGTGCAATAATTTAAATAGGTCTAATAGTCGTTTGGGTTTTTCTGCTTGTTTTTCTGCAATATTAAATAATGATATATTATTTATTGGAAGGGTAGTAGTTTGATAATAGTTAGTTTGAATTAACTTTGAATCTATACCTAAATTAGAAAATGATAAATGATGGTTTATTATAACCTCGGAGATACCTTCACCTTTATGAAACCAAATTGGACCGATGTTAATAATTTTCATGAAAGCTCACATATTATAAATAAAGTATATTGTTTTTAAATTGAATAGTTATTGCTACCTATTTGTGCACCAGTTAGGATCACACTGAATTGCCAAATACGAGTATCATCACCAATATTTTGGCTTTGGACGTCACTTAATGGATGAATAAACATTTTTGCATTCTTCTAAAAAATCATTATAGTCACGAATATAATCACTTTCATCAGGTCGTGTATTCAATCCGGTGATTAACCTGTAATATAGGGTAATTTACCGGAGAATATTCATGGCTAAAGTTGATGTAAGGTGCCCATTTTGTCAACAAACGCCCCCAGTAAAAAAACATGGCTTAGGGAGCGCTGGTCATCAACATTATCGCTGCCAAGACTGCCGCCGAAGCTTCCAACTCGACTATGAGTATCGAGCCTGCCAGCCCGGTACCAAAGATAAAATTATCGACCTCACGATGAATAATGCCGGTATTCGTGATACCGCTAGAGTTCTTCATATCAGCATTAATGCGGTTGTTCGCACTTTAAAAAACTCTCGCCGAGGCAGGTAACCTCTTTACCTCTTGATAATCTGCACATTGAACTTCTTTGCGAAGTCGATGAACAGTGGTCTTTTGTAGCTAATAAGAAGCAACAACGCTGGCTTTGGTATGCGTGGGAGCCCCGCCTAAAACGTATTATTGCTCATACGTTTGGTCGTCGAAACAAGAGAACCCTTCGCCAGTTACTGGCTTTACTGTCTCGGTTTAATGTGGCTTTTTGGTGCACGGATAAGTTCAGTACTTATGAGATATTACCTAAACAAAAACACGTAGCAAGTAAGTTTTATACCCAACGAATAGAAAGAGAGAATTTGAACTTAAGAAATCGCTTAAAGCGTCTTAACCGTAAGACGTTAGGTTACTCTAAGTCGCCTGAAATGCATGACAAAATCATCGGCACATTCATCGAGCTGGAGCATTACCTATTGTGATGATCTCTATATTGAATACACGACCCTTTCATCATATAGTTCGCTTGCTAAAACCATTAGAACGCAATCTTCCGAAAAATCATGCATTTCTCGCCAGATAAAACTATTAATATGTAAACCAGTATCTGGTTTGTCTAAAATAATTTCTTCTTTAGTTTTTCCATCATCTAGCATTTTTTGTAAGAAAGCTGCTGATGTTGGTTCTGCAAAATATTCGTTATTATAGTGAAAATACTTCTCACCTAAAAAAGCAATTATCTTCATAAAATATAAGCCATTAATTATTAATTAGTTCTCTATAAGGAACATGGAATTTAGAGTCATCGTTCTGAATATAAAAAGATTGATAGTATAACAAAATAATAATAGTAGTGAATATAGGACTAGAAATTGAGGCAACAGAAAGGCCAATAAGAAAAAAAGGAAGTACCACATATATAAGAATACGTTTGTAATTAATTATGAGAATGATCTGAATCAGATAATATAATATAAACCCAATTAATCCTAACTGCAATAGCAATTGCAATATAACAATATGCGGGTCAAATCCATTTAACTTAACACTAAAAAGGCCTGTTCCAAATAATATTGTAAAAATATCACGAGATATCAACATTTCAAATCCACTTTTAATAAAATTGATTTTAGTAGAACCACTAGTATCCATTTCTATCATGTGAATAATGAATGATGATGATAATATCATGCAAAATATTCCGATAGGTAATAAATATATTTTAATCTTTTTAGATAAACGGAAATAGATAAATAAGATAGTTGTAATAGATATAGCTGCTAATGATAAAGAAGATAATACGAGCATATACAGTACTATCATATAAATTAGAGTATATTTATAGCAAACTTTACGCAAAAATAAGCAATAAAAAAAAATCAAGGATGCATAAATACCAGAAAAGTTTGAGTCCATATCAATTAATCCGAATTTATAAGCATATCTTGCTATATCCTTTTTTTCTAATGCATTAATAAAGAAACGATAATAACAATCCAAAAGCAAAATAAAAATACTAGTAATAATCGTACAGTGTGATAATTTTTCTAGTAGCCTTTTTGGTGGAGGAGAGAATATCAATATTGATATAAAAAGATAAATCCACCAGTAAGTGCCAGAAAATGCATTTAATTGAGGGTTAAGTAATATATTGTTAGAAAATAAATAAAATATAAAAATAAAAATAAAAAATAATAATGTTATTTTTTTTGGATTAAGGTTTAAATTAAAAGGAAAATAAAAAATAATTGCTATGATCAAACCAACCAATGATAATATAGAGCCAATGTTATCATATCCAAAAATATTTAAATAGAACAATGGAGGTATGCATAAAAAATAATAACTTAAATTCTTTGACATATTATATCTTTATTTATTAAGAGCCTATCTCAATAGGGATTAATTACTTCATGGAAAATATATTATCGATATAACCAAAACCTTATACAGCCTGACTTTTAAGCATTGATATAGCTGGGTAAGTTCATGAATTTACCTCTTATTGAGATAGGCTCTAATATGATGTTTTATTGAAATGAAAAAGCAATTTATATCTCTAATAAACTTAACCGTATTTTTTGTACCTCTAATATTCAATAGGATCTTAATTAGAATGAATTTTACACTATGTAAGTTAAGTTGATATGGTATTTTACTTTTCTTCATAAAACATATATACTCGCTTATGGCTTCATTATAAAACACATCATTAACATCATATTTTCTAGATATTAACGTAGAATAATAATAAGCTTTAAGATAGCTAGTGTTCATATTTATTTTTTTTTGTTCGAAAAAATCATCTAATATAGAAAATACATTTATCATATCATATATCTTGCGTATTGTTCCTGAATTCATTATGCTTTCGGGGTTTTGAATGTAATTATAATATGCCTTATCGATAATTCCAATTTTCTTAGAATAAAAAGATAACCTTGGTGTAGTTACTAAATCTTCTCCTAAAGATATATTTTCTGGGTGTAATATATCATTATCTTTATATAAAGATGTTCGTATTAGCCTATTAACACAGCTAGAGATAACTTTGTTCTTACTCCAAAAATCCAAGTATTCTAAGTTTGTTATTGTTTCTTTTGTCGGTAAATTTTCAATAGATTTTATTTCTTTTTCAATACCATTCCATAACATATTTAAATTAGTAATAACCATATCAATGTCATTTTTTTTTGCGTAACAATAAGTGTCTAGGCAATAATCAGCATCAATCCAATCATCGCTGTCAACATGAAGAATATAATCTCCCTTAGCTTCTTCTATCCCACTATTTCTAGCGGATGATAATCCACCATTCTCTTTATTTATTATAACTATTCTATCATCAGAGTATTGGTTAATGATAGATAAGCTATCATCGGTAGAACCATCGTTTACAATAATTACTTCAATATCTTTTAGTGTTTGAGCAAGGATACTATCAATACACTTTTTTAAGTATTTACTAGTGTTATATACTGGGACAATGACGCTTACTAATGGCATATTTATTCCTGATAAATAAGTTATTATTGAAAATATTGAATAAATGAAAAACCCATTACATTTTTAATAAGTTTTTTATTTTTTTTGTTAGAGCTATAAATGCTAAATTCCTGACATTTAAAATAATAAAAGATAAACTGTAGATTATCGAAACTATAATTATCTTTGTAATTAATGTTGTTAGGGTTGTGGATATCATATATATATCAATGTAATATAAAACGAATATAGATAATAATAATGAGATTATAAATAAACTTAGGATTTTACATATGTTTATTATGTAGTTAAAAATATTACTTGAAAATATATATTTATATGTAATATATGGTTGTATCCAAAGAGGAACTAGAACCACAGCAATTAATTTTCCGATCAAAACACCTGCTATCCCATATCTATGAACTAACAATAATGCTATAATTAGACTTATTATACCTTCACACAAAGGCGCATACTTATCTTTTTCGAAAACGCCACCTGCTGACTTAGCAATAAGAATTGGCATTCTTATTCCCACTATAAAGAAATTTATTGTCAATAATAAAACTATATTATTCGATAAAATATAGTTTTCACCAATCCAAATATATATAATACTATTTATTTGTGTATAAATGTTGAGGGCTATAAGTCCAAATATATAAATAGATATTAATTGTATAATATAAAAATTTTCTTCACTTTTTTCTTTTTTTTCTATAATTAAATTTCCAAAACTTGAAATTATACTATTAAAACCAACAGATACAAATGATGCTAAGAGAGCTATTAGCATGGTATAATTTGAATAAACACCTAAAATAGCAACACCAACAAAGGCTGAAATAACTATATTTTCAGTGTTATTAACAAATACATCACCAATTTTATGATAAAAAGTTGCAATAGTTTTCTCTTTTATTATTTTTATTTCTTTTTTAGTCAAGATATTTTCATTTTCGGAAAATATAATTTTATATATTTCATTTATCTTTTTATTAACGAAATAGTTTTCCATTAGTTTAATTATTAATTGTAATAATAAGATAAAAATAAAGTCTTTTGTTAAAAATAGAACAATAGATTTAACTACTAAATCTATTGCTTGATAAAGCGTAATAGTTGGTATAATCTTATAGTTTTTTTGATCCGCAATAATTAATGTTCTTTTGTAACTCCAAAAATAACTAATACTACTATTTGCGATAAACAATATAAAGATAATATTTAACTCGGTGCTGTTTATATTTGCTGGTATGATTTTATTCAAAAACGGTAATAGAATTATGCCCGTAAAAATAACAAACAAGCCAATATATAAATATATTTTCTTAAAATAATTTATATAAGCGAGTGTTTTTCCGTTATTTTTGCTTGATAGAGGACTGTATAATAAATAAGCTATCGCTTGTGAAAAACCTAATTCAGCAAGGGATAGCACTGCTATTATATTTGTCATGGCAGCATTAATACCTAAGTATTCTTCCCCAAGCGTTTTTATAAAAACGGTTCTATATACTATTTTGAATATTGTTAATAATAATAAATTAACGACAGAATATGCACTATTAGCTAAAGAGTTTTTTATTCTCATTTGATTATAATATGGTTGATTTTTACTAGGGATATATGCTTTTTCTCTTATGAGATAAGGTTTCAAGATATGTACTTATATAGAACTGAATAAAAGTTAGAATTATTATTTTTAATAGAGGAAATAACTAACTTAAGAACCCATCCCAATAGGGTTTTATTCCAGACAATCGATACCACAGGCAAAATGCAGCATCGCCTCATAATTCTCGACCTTCTTCTCCCAACGAGTCAGAACACGACGGTAGCGATTCATCCAACTGTGTGTTCTCTCAACAACCCAGCGGTGGGCCTTAAAATCCGTGTTTTTGATGGCTTCTGATTCATCCTTCCGTGACTGGATATGAGGTTCATAGCGACGACTTTTCAGATACGATCCCAATCATTCCGCTTCATAGCCTTTATCCATACACAGGCGTAGATTTTTGCCCGTCTTTCCTGTCTGGAGGTCATCGAGTGTATCTGCAACCAGTTTTATGCCGTGCGTATTCGCTCCCGCTACCACCACAGAGAGGGGCAATCCGTTCGCATCGGTCATCAGGCTGCGTTTTACGCCTTGTTTTCCCCGGTCTGTTGGATTACGGCCTGTTTTTTTGTACCAGCCAGCGGTGATTTGGTCATGCAACCGTCCATTGACAACCATGACCAGTCAATCCCATTCAGCTTTTCACTGGCCAGTAATCCGTTTTGCCAGAACCGCTCAAAAACGCCGGCATCACGCCACTCCTGAAAGCGGCGATGGGCTGAACTTGATGAACAGATACCCATCCCATTCAACGCATTCCACTAGCAACCTGTTCTAAGTACAAGGAAAATGGCGTTCATTGCACCTCGATTATCGACGCGTCTGCGATGTGTCCCCAGCGGATGGTGAGTTTTATGTTCTGGAATAAGTGGAGCCATTTTATCCCAGAGTTCATCGCTAATTTGCCACTTGCTGCCTGCCATACGTTGCCCTCAGGAATTATCGTATTCATTATATTATACGGTAATTCCTTTTGGGATAGGCTCTAATTTTGCATCACAAATATCTGCTTGAATAAATGTATAGCGATTATTTTCACAAACAGAGTTAAGCGACTCTAAATTTCCTGCATAAGTTAGTTTGTCGACATTAATAATAGCGTCATTGGTATTATTAATAATATGACGAACAACCGCAGAACCAATAAAGCCTGCACCACCAGTAACTAATATTTTCATCTTGGAGTAACAGATCGTATTTTGATTGTTAAAATGAGAACTCTAAAAGTGGTTATCTCATGATTTTGGCACGCTACCGCCCCGGGCTTACAGCTACCTGTTCACTGATAATTTTTAATTTACTCAACTAATTTTGGCTATTATACCTAAATAAGCTCGAGTAAGATAGTTGTTAACTAAGAGCCTATCTCAATAGGGATTAATACCGCATAGAAAATATATTATCGATATAACCAAAACCTTATACAGCCTGACTTTTAAGCATTGATATAGCTGGGTAAGTTCATGAATTTAGCTCCTATTGAGATAGGCTCTTAATCGTTTTAAACGCTACTTGGTTTCCTTTAGCTAGAGGGCCAGGCTTTTTTAAGATCTCTTTCTCCATCCTAAGTTCTTTATTTTCCTTTCGAAGTCTTAATAGCTCAGCTCTCTCATCGGAATTCAAGCTGCTACCAGATTGCTCAGCGTCGAATTTTGCTTTCCAGTTATAAAGTAATTTATCGGTGATCCCTAATGAAGCTGCCACTTTTGGGACGCTATAACCTTGTTCGGTGACTAATGCGACCGCTTCTTGCTTAAACTCAGTAGTATAAAACCTGTTTGTTCGTTTTTTCATTTAACACCTCAATAATTGGATTATATTCCATTATTAAAGTGTCCTGTTTGATTTAAGCAGATCAGTCTGTTCTGCGCAACTAAATCAGGACACTTTTCTTAAGGAATTTTCATACATCATTGGCGATAAATAATTATTGGCCGTGTGTGGTAGCGTAACAGCCGTTCCTCGATATGAAAATTCAGCCTTAACTCCTCTTCTTCGGTGAGCTTATCAGGGTAGGCTTAATTTTGGTGGCAGTACCGTGGTCACATTTAGCGAAAGCGTGATTGATTAACCTAACACCATGAGCATTAAAAGGTCATAATGGAAACGATTTTTCTGTTTTAGGCTGATGTTCCTCTGTTACATTCTGGGCAGGAATACACCAAATCCCCTCATGGCACTTCGGGCAACATTTTTGATTGTTTGTAAAATACTCACGACACTGCACACAAAACCAATTCGTGACCTTTAATATTGGTGAAACTGATCGAACCTGTGTGCTCAGTCGTGCCTTGTCTTCTAAGCTCTTGATCTTACTGATAACCCGCGGACAGTGCTCTGCGCTCTGAGGATCAGAATGGGTAAACCATGACTCCGTTGGCGTCTTGTGCAGTGTGACGGGCTCACCGCAGTGAGCACAGTAATAGTTTTCTCGTGAATAACTCAGTTCTTGGGTGGCTCCCGCGAAACGATTGTTCTGCGTTAAGGCTAGCGACATTTTGACTTCATGTAATTTAAGCATGGGTGTGCTCCTTCTGTAAAATTTAAACTAAACGTTCTGAGTACCCAACATTCAGGATCCACACTCGGCAACCCACCTTGAAACTTAGAAGACCACTGAGCTGTGCCTGCATGCGTATCGAGTCAGGTTCGTATGTTTAGGGCGTAGCTTTGCCTAGAGCGCATTCAATCGCACCAGGTGTGGTTGAAATTGAGTTAGTAAGTTATGGGCGGTATGGCTATGGAAAATACACGGCGACTAGCTCTAGCGCCTTAGGATTCAAGAGTTGTGTTGGCTCCTCTCGATTCATCAATGCGTGCTTGTAACCACTGTACGACTTCACTTTTTAACCAGCGCGACATGCGACCAAACTTGATGGGTTTGGGGAACTCACCCTCTTGGATTAATTTGTAGAACCACTTATCCGTTAACCCCGTTAGTGCGGTGATAAATTTCATGTCAATGAATTGGTCATCAAGTAATGCAATATTTTCAGTTTGCGTGCTCATGGTAAAACTCCTGTTTTTAATGTGGATAAAAAGCAGGAGCGATATCGAAAAATGGGATGTGGATATCACTCCACATCATTAACCGGATGTGTAAAAAATAATTTGGTTGCTAACTACTGGCGTTTTCTCGGTTTGATTTCGCCTCGCCAAAAGGTGCGTTTAAGTTCAGGCACAGCCAGACGGACCCATGCATCGGCTTTACATAAATACCTTACCGCATTGAGTAACCCTTTCTTACTCTCCGCATCAGTACGTTTTAGTAAACCAATCCCCAGTTCACGATACTTTTCTTTTTGGTAATTGCAGTTAAAGTACAAACCCGCCCACTCTGTAATACGTTCTTGCCAGAGTTCACCAATGAGTTTACCCAGCGTGATGTCCTGCCTCACTTTTTGACCGTTAAAGAAAAACAAAGCGTGGTAGTGGAAGCCTTTTTCCATGCCGAATTCCAATTTCAAGATATACCCGACACAGTGTGAAAAGAGTGGGTTGCTATTAATGGCTTTGTACAGGGCTTGGCGATGCTGGCGCAGGTGGTGAGCTCTGACTCTGTGGCAAATACCACTTTTGTAAGACAGATCTACTCGTACAACTAACAGTTTGGAGTAACGTTGATACAACGAGTCAATGTATTGCTGAGCTCGTCTGTAATTCTTCTGAGCGCCTTGCTCGAAGATTCGGACTTGCTTTTTGTAGTCAGGGCTCTTTAACGTGCTTTGGAACTCATGGAAGGCCTCGTTAAGCCACTGAACGTGTTCAGGGGTATCAGCCAGCCAGTATTTATCTTTGTCTATCAGTATCTCACTCAGACGGTATTTGTTAACAAGAGAGACCAAGAGCACAAGAGTGGGATGCAAGCACTGTATTTGCGATATTTTCATTGATTGAATGTAACGGGTGAACTTGAGCGTTTCTAAAAAGAGCTCACCTTTGGGGGATGCCGAGGTGAGTTTTAAGCGTGGGTTATTAGGCGACAAAGGAATGCCTTTATATAAATCTAATTTATGAGTTAGATGTTTTGAAAGGTGTTTAATATTACCCATGAGTAGAGACACCAGCTCACGCAGTGAGTGGTCTCGAGTGAGCGTTAAACAGTCATGTTCAAACGTAGTTGAGAGAACAACTTGATTTAAGTGAAGTGCACGATTTGTCATTTTAGTTACCTGCGATCAAATAAAGGTTCGTATCATCAGGCAGGGGAGTTATTTTTAATTTTTGATTACAAATGGTTGGGAAGCGATCATCAGCAAAGGGACTTTGCTTTGGAGCGATTACATTGACTTTGGTAGTCAATGGGGACTGATAGCATAACCCAATATGTTTATAAACAATAAAACACAGCGTACTAAGATAGCATGGCGTTCTGTAAGCTGAGTAAGGTTAGAGCCTGTAGGTAATTTTGGTCTTAAGGAGCAATAGTAGCAAGGTGACATTATATCTTCGACTCGGGTTATGTCAGCCACGCGATGATATTGCGTCATTAGGTGACGAACCTAATTACCTTGTAATCGAACAAGAGAGTCAGAGATTAACTGGATAGGAGATTATTACCCTTTCGTTTCATATTGCAATTAAGCATTATAATACAGCGTCTCAATACCGGAGTTGTTGTGTATTTAATCACTCTCGTTGTCATGTGGCTTATTTATAAATGGAATGATTAGTTATATTTAATCGCAATAGTTAATTATTATTGTAATGACTCTGCAATTGTAATGTTGTTATAATATAATAATATAATAATATAATAATCCTAGATTAATCCCCATTATTTTAAGACCAGTTAAACACGAAAGTGCACCCTACACACAAAATAATGGCTTAATCACTTAGTTATCAGAGGTGAAAGTTAGTCTTTTTTTAATAAGAAATTCACGTTATTTTTGTGATAACAATACAATCTTTAACTCAATGAATAAATTAAGTTAGGTATTGTTAACTTTAACATCTAGACAATCATTTCTATTCACCAATATAGACGTAAGACACGCACTAATTTTTATATGCCAGTTTTGGTTGTTTTGGGTATGCTGCTTTGATATTAAACTCGGTGCTCAGTCTGTTTTTTTATCTACTATCACCTATAGTGGGAATTCATGGCTATAATGAACTAAATTAAAAAGCTATGCAATCCGAATGTTTGTTCATATTTCGATGTAAAATAAAAAAGAATGGTACTACTCGTCTCCACGAAATAAAAATGAGGTAGATGGGATAATTTAACTTAGGCCATATTATTTAGATATAAACATGAAACTTAGGAGCCTATTCGAATAAATAATGCAAATGGTGTTTAAACTTGGCGAAACATTCACAGTGAAGCAGTTTTTATGTACCACATGTAATTATTAATAATGCTAATGAACGATCTTTTTTATCATTAAACGAGCTTCTATTGCCTCCTATTGATGACTTTTTAGTCAAAGTGTATGATGATTGCTGAGGGGGCGATAAGTATTAGATTTAGTCTAGAGCTATAATCGCTACTGCTTTACTAACATATCTCACATCTAATAATATAAAAACGACACTACTTGCATGCGAAACGCCTAGTTTATTGATTCAAACCATCCTGGCTTTAATGATACAAACTTATCCGCTGAAAACCATGCGGCAGTAGAGGTAAATTAACTTGTATCTATATGTAATACTAACTTGTATTATAATAGCAGACTAACTTGTATGATGAGGCAGTATGTAATTGAGCAGACTAGGGAGATAAGAATGTCACTCAAATCGATGTATAACGACTTTGATTTTTTACTGTTAGACAAAAAAGATGATGGAATTAATATTGAAAGGACTAAGAAAATCAACGAACAAATCGTTGCGTTGGCGGATGAATATGTCCTCTATGGTGGATTTCCCACCGGCTCAAATACATCAATAAATCTAATTGATTTTATTGATGCAAACTACGAAGGTGTCATCGATGGTGAGATTAAAATCCTAGGTGGCGCTAAATTTATAACCTTACTGAAAAGGTCTTTGAATCAAAAAAACAATATCTTTAATAGGCTTTATGAATACCATCAAACGATGATAAAAAGGAATAAAAATGCGGGGCATCTTATTTTTTCAATTAAAGTGGATAATAAGGATAATAAGGATAATAAGGATAATAAGGATAATAAGGATAATAAGGATAATAAGGATAATAAGGATAATAAGGATAATAAGGATAATAAGGATAAGCAAGATAACGCTTTAATGCAATGTGTGACGGATTTTTTTAACCATATTCGTTCGCGAGTTATGCTAAATGAACATATATTAGGTTACTTTTGGACTTCACTAAAAGTGAGCGCCTCTGATGAAAAATACATTCGTATTCACTTATATATTTCAAATGGAAAGTTCAATAATAGAATGACTGATGAGATAAAATCGGTTTGGAATTCTATTCTATTTAAAAACCAATTAGAAGGGAAAATCCTTTTTTTAACACAAACAAAAGATTCGTATAAAGGTGGGTATGAAAGCTTGCTCTTTTGGACTAAAGATGCCAATAAACGGAGAAGTAGAAATAATCTAACACCTATTAATAATGAGCCTTCTGATGAACAAAAAACGGAAAAATATGTCAGAAGTGTGCAGCGAGATAAAACTTCAATGTTGCATATATTATATCCTGACTGGAATGACGACACGATATTCCATCATTTTACAAATGAAATGAACGCCATCCAATTTAAAGGGTATTTGTTTAGATTAGCGAAACAAACATATCAGCAGCCTAAAGCTCGCAGTATCGGGGTTGCCTGTATAAATTCAATGAAAGCAAAACGCCATAAGAAAAAATAAAGTTACGTACTCTTTCTTTTGTATCGTTCACAATCAAAAAATAATCAGATATACAGTATTATTGTGATATTGAAATAATTTAAATATCAATCACTTAATGTTTTTCAAGGACATATCCTGTCATTTCCCCTCCATTTTCCCCCGAAAAAAAGTCAAATAGCCGGACATAACCTGTCCGGTGAGGTTGTTATCGTAGTGTTCTCTTTTTCAAACTGAGGAATAACACCGATGGCAACTTACCGATTAGATACCGATTTAGCGTTTTTACGTGAATGCAGCAATGAAGAACTGGGCTTGCTTGTGTCTGTACTGACTCACGACAGCAAAGACGGACAAAAGCGTTGGACTGAAACCTTAACCAGCTCGCCTGAATATCAACTCTACCATCCGGAGCACCAGCAATATTGGATGTCGATTGCGGCAGAGTTGCAAGCCTTTGGAGCTAACAGTTTGATGAGTCTCGTTCGAGGCAATAAGGGCGTGTTGTACCGTGAAATCTTACAGGATGTCTGTGACCACCTTGATGTCAATTATCCAAAGGAGGGTAATACCGAAACCTTGGAATTAAATTTGTTATTGAAAGTATTAGAAAAAAGCTTAAATGAGCTGACCACAGAAGAGCTACAAGCCTTCTCTCGTGATATGCAACTTAACCTCACCAACCCCACACCTCAACTGATTTTGATTGCGGTTCAAGCGGCTATCCGTACCTCTGGCATTGCCGCGCTGGAAGTGGCCACACTCTCAGCCATTGGCGTGATTAATGCACTCGGCGGGATTGCCACCATTGGCACACTCTTTGCCGCACACCGAGCACTTTCCTTGATTGCGGGTCCGATTGGTCTTGCTGTGAGCTCTGCATGGCTTGTCGCTGACTTAGCGGGACCCGCTTATCGGGTCACCGTCCCCGCCTGCATCATTGTGGCGTACTTACGACAAAAAGCCTTATCGCAATAAGGTTTATCAATCCCATTCTATCCGCTTGCCGGAGCTATTTTAATAAGGACAACATCATGTCGACTTCTGTGTCTCGCCATGACCGGCTTGCGTCTCGGTTGGCGTTTATTATTAGTCAATTATTTCGCGGGGAAACCGTTTATTTATCCGAGCTGTCAGAAGAGCTCAATGTCTCGACTCGTACCCTACGGCGTGACTTTAATGAGCGCCTTCAATATCTGGACTTGGAATATCACCAAGGTGGCTATCGATTGGCAGCATCACAGCGTCCCTTTCGTACCGATAAGGACATATTGCGCTTTGCGGCTATTACGCATATTACCTCACTGTTTCCGGCTTTAGACAGGAAGCTGCTGACGGTTCTGCTCGACCCAACAATTGATTCACCGTTTATTGTCTACCACACGCCACCTAAGCAGCGTCCCTCGCTGTTCGGGGGCTTTTATATTCTAACACAAGCCATTGTAAAACGGCGTTTACTGCAATTTACCCACCAAGGAAAAAACATCACGAACGTTGCCCCGTATAAGTTGATTTATTACCAAGGTCATTGGTATCTCGCCGCTGATATCGCGGAGCACATTCATGTCTTTGATGTGATGGCCTTGCAAGACGTGGTCATGACGGCGCGGGGCTTTCGTTATCGTGAAGACCTCAACCAACGGTTATGTGAAGAGGCGTTTATTCAAGCCTTGCCCCATTACCAATATATTCAATCACTCGTTAAATTATAAGGTATTAAGATGAAAACTATTTTTTATACCGTCTGCATCAGCAGCGCACTCTTGCTGGGATGTGATGATGCAACCTCAACGACTGCTAAGACTGTTTCCCAAGACATTTTGCGTGTTCAAGGATTGATTTATGATTACGACCGCAGTGTCACACTCGGTGGGGTACTCAACCATCGTAAAGATTGTGTTTCGCCAACATGGGAAACCTTAACGGATGAACAAGAAAGGCCCTTGGTGGTCTATAAGTGTCAGTTAGCTAAAGGGGCATTACAAAACGCCATTAACCACGATTTAAATAACTGGTATCAAACGGCAATAGACGGTATGACTAAATTCATACCGCGCTTTGCCAATGCGGAAACACCGAAAACAGATTCAACCCTTGAGGAGCAGAGACTTACACAGGTTTTACAGCTCATCACAACACTGTCCCAACATGACTGGTCATTGCTCAAAGGCAATGTTGACCAGCCCTATGCAATGACGACACCAATTGCATTTAATGCCGGTTATACTCCGTCAGAGGAAGCCGAGCGCCAGCTTAAAGCGTGGAATACGTTAACGGAGACATTGAATGACCACGCCCCTGATGTTAGCCTGTATTTATTACCGTGGTTAAACCAAACAGAAAATGTCGAGGCAATGCTCCGGAAAAAGGTCTCTGAGCTTCAGCAACACAATGCCAATGCGTTAACACAATTTAGACACCAGCAAAATGAAGCCATTCAAATCACGGAGCAATACATCACAGACCTAAAACGTGCACAACAAAATGCACACGACTGGTCAATCACCCAAGTTTTTATTTGGAGCCTCGTTAACCCTGAAAAGCCTGTTCTAACGCATGTTCTGTATAACCTAGAGGATAAACAAGGGCAGGAGGATTTTACCCCTATGATGGAAAAAACATTGAGCCGTTTAGCAAGAACAGATGCCGTCGCATGGGCGTATCAAGGTAAACTTGAAACCCCTCAAATTATTAACGGAATAGCAAAAGCGTTATTTTACTACCAAACACAATCCTTTCAAAAACCGGATATCGCCCGATATCAATACTGAGTTTTCACACACTATTCGGCGTTCATATTCAATGAACGCCTGACTAAAGGGTAATCTATGTCCATTTTTAAACTTATCGCTACCTCTGTGAGTGTTGTGACACTGGTGTCTATCACCTACTACGCCCAGAAGACGGTCAATGAACAACTTGCGCTTGAAGGCAAGTATTCCGACACGGAAATTCAAGCGGCTCGACTTGGGGCGACGCTTGCTTGCACAACCTTATTGGGGGGAGCCATTGAACGACTACTCAACGGGCTATTTAGTGACCACTAAAACTCAACTATTTCAATGTAGATTCAACATAACGGCAGACCAATCGGTCTGCCTTTTTTATTTCGTAACATCCACAAAAGGGCTTTTTTATGACACTTGAACCCATCATCTCAACACCCGCTTCCAACCGCCAGCGCACGCATTTTTGGCAAACTCATTTTGGCACCGTTAAAGGCTTTTCAACCTTTGAAGTGGTGATTTTTACTACCATGGGCCAGTTTTGTGAGGACTACCACGGCGGGTATTGGGAATATTGCACTTTATCTAATGGCGGCGCTTTTATTTATCCCGATTTGAATCAAGAGGAGCTTACGCTATTCAATCCGCATAATGGTAACGAAGCGGAACTCAGTCCTGAAGCTGCGGGCATAGCTGTGTGTTTGATGATGTACAGTTTATGGTCCTTTCAAACGGAAAGTGACACCCTCGTCGATCGCTTTTATCAATTGCGTGATTATGCGGCGCAACATCCTGAACGTTCCGCTATTTTCCATTTAATCGATTAACCTCGCCCTTATTTACGCCGACTTCTTATCTATCTACTTTATTTTAAAGGAAATTCATTATGACTCGCTTAGCATCCCGCTTTGGTGCGGCAAATAGTATCCGTCGCGACCGCCCATTAACGATTGAAGAATTGTTTCGCACAGTACCCAGTGTGTTTTCAGAAGAAAAATATGAATCTCGTAGCGAAAAGTGCACTTATATTCCTACATACCTTACTCGATAGTTTACAGAAAGAAGGTTTTTATCTGTTCTTTTGCATGCCAAACTCGTGTGCGAGATGAAAGCCGTCGCGATCATACTAAGCATATGTTGCGCCTGAGACGCCACGATCAAATTACAGGTAGCCAAGTGCCGGAAATTATATTGCTTAATAGTCATGATGGTAGAATTATTTATGATCCACTATGTTATTCTGACAGGGTATCTACGAAAAGGAAAATGTATGAAACGATCAATCCAACTACCGTTAATTGTTCTTACTTCTTTATTAGTTATTCCATTGAGCTATGCAACTCCACATAAGGATTTACGCCAAGCTCATCTATCTCGTTGTGCTAAACCTGTGTTTTATGCTCAAACAGCGAACCATAAGAAGGAAGTTGAAATCTGCATTGTTTCACCTTCTGTATCTTATTCTTTTGGTAAGGTGGGGGTAGAAAAAAAAGAGATGGATATCTTTGTACCTGCAAACAGAACTTCATTTGCTAGTCAAAGTAATCGGTTTTATAGCATCAGTGAGTTTACTATCCGTAATGGTGATACTACCTATCTTGTCAGTGACGGCCATAATGAAGAAGGTCAGCCTTTTAGCACACTCAATGTCTATAAAGGATCCGTAGAGACAGGAAAGCACCTTGTTGAGATTAAACTAGATCCCAAAACCGTCGTGAATAACATCGGTTATCAATTAGCAGATGAAGGGATCCCCGAATCTGATTCATTATAAAAGCATCATCAGACTAACCCATTAATTAACTTACATTTATTTTTATATCTATATTATTTTAGTGAATCAATCATCAGAATGAGCCACTAAAAATGATACTCAATATACCTATCATTTCGAGAAAGCTCTGCACCGCAAGGTGTAGGGCTTTTTTGTTTATTACTGTCTATCAATATCGACTGAATTGGAGTTCTATTATGTTTACCTTACAAGAGCAAGAATCAACGGTTATCAAAACCAACCTCGTCAATTCCCGTGGTCGTAGTACCTTCTGGCGTTTTTACTTTGGTACTGTGCCAGACTGGCAACGTATTGAAGGCGATATCTTTAATCTGATGGATAAGATGTGTGAGGTCTATCAAGGTGCTTTCTGGGAGTTCAGTATGCTGTCTAATGGCGGCGCATTTATCTGGCCTGATATGCTCGAAACCTCCCTGCATATGTTTAACCCGCATAACGGAAATGAAGCTGAGTTAAGCCCTGAAGCAGCCGGTATCGCAGTCTGTCTAATGGTGTATAGCATCTGGTCATTTAAAACCGAAAGCCCTGTGCTGGTGGAATATTTTTACCTGTTGCGTGATTACGCTATACAGCATCCGGAGCAAGCACAAATCTTTCGCCTTATAGACTGATTTATCAGTCACGGTTTTATCTTTCCCCCACCAGCAATCTTCATTTAATCCATTTATCGAATGATTTATCAGTTTAATTATTGAGGAGAACCCCTATGTCTCGTTTAGCTTCCCGTTTTGGCAATGCTTGCTCTATTCGTCGTGACCGCCCGCTAACTACCGAAGAGCTGTATCGTACTGTACCCAGTGTTTTTGGTGAAAACAAACACGAATCCCGCAGTGAACGATATACTTACATCCCTACGATTACCTTATTGGATAGTCTTCAAAAAGAAGGCTTCTATCCGTTCTTTGCTTGCCAGACTCGTGTGCGAGATGACAGCCGTCGTGATCATACTAAGCATCTGTTACGGCTGAGACGCCATGACCAAATTACGGGCAGCCTAGTGCCTGAAATCATCTTACTCAATAGTCATGATGGCTCATCGAGTTATCAGATGTTACCGGGGATGTTCCGATTCGTTTGTCAGAATGGCTTAATTTGCGGACAAACCTTTGGTGAGGTGCGTGTACCGCACAAGGGCGATGTGGTGGAAAAAGTGATTGAAGGGGCTTATGAAGTGTTAGGGCTATTTGAACGCATGGATGAGCAACGTGATGCCATGCAGTCCCTATTATTACCGCCACCAGCCCAACACATCTTTGCTCAATCTGCTCTCACATATCGTTATGGTGAAGCGCATCAACCTGTGACCGAAGCGCAAGTATTACAGCCACGCCGTGTAGAAGATAAGAAGGACGATCTTTGGACGGTGTACCAACGTTTGCAAGAAAATTTAATTAAAGGGGGATTATCAGGCAGAAATGCGAAAGGTAAACGCGCTCGCACGCGTTCAGTGAATGGGATTGATGGTGATGTGAAGCTTAACCGAGCCTTGTGGGTGATGGCTGAAAATATGCTTCAACTAGCCTCGTAATGATGGAGATATTAACAATGGAGAGTATCAATACTTATACGAATACCTTAACACTGCTTCCTAATGAACAACGTACTATCAAACGTGCGTTGAGCATACTGGATAAGTATCTGCGTGAACCGGGTATTGCTTTTACATCAACGCAAAATGTGAGGGATTGGTTACGGCTAAAAATGTCAGCATTAGAGCGTGAAGCGTTTATTGTGCTCTACTTGAATCAACAAAATCAGTTGATAAGCAGTGAAACCCTGTTTGCTGGCTCGATTAGCAGCACACAGGTTTATCCTCGTGAAGTCGTCAAACGAGCACTTCATTTTAATGCTGCTGCCGTTATCTTTGCACACAACCATCCGTCAGGCGATATCACGCCAAGCCAAGCGGATAAATCTATCACGCAACAATTAATAAAAGCATTGCAGCTAATTGAAGTACGAGTACTTGACCATCTGATCATCGGTGGTCAGCAAATCTTCTCTTTCGCTGAGCATGGCTTAGTATGAGGTGAACCATGAATATTATCCGTAAATCCGCAGCAATGAAGATCCATCAGCAACATTTAGGCTCTCGCCTTGCTCGTTATTGTAGGGGAAAGTATAAATGGGTTGGTAATAGCGAGCATTATATTGGTAAGGAGGTGCCAGATTGTCGTGGCGTGTTAGCTGTTTATGTTGAACGTCGCCAAGACAGAGATGGCCCTTATGCGTGTGTCATGTGTGTGACATTGAATTGAATAAGTACTGATCACTTTGAGTTTATCCTATATTGGATGGATAAATTAAGCCTACTTCCACTTTGATTAGTATTCAATGGCACATATCAAACCGTTGGATCTTAACTGAATTAGACATTGAGGAATTAAACAAAAATGACACAATAAGACATCATTAAACATGTCAAATTGGCAATACCATGATTCATACTAGAAACAATTAACATGAACATGATCCCCATTAAATGTATACTTAAAAAGGATTCGAATACGTTATAATTACACCTGTCATCTGTGCAAAAAACAATCTATTTGCTGCGCTCTATCGCCCCAACCGTGCTCAACAAAACCCACCAAACGGACCGAGGGTACAAAAGAGGGTATAAATAAAATCAAATTCAATTAATGGATTTAAATACAACCAGTTATAATGAAAAATCGATTCCGAGTCCGGCACCACTTTCTCTTCTACAGTGGTTCCTTCAAGTTACGATATCCTCTTGTATAATTAGCTAGTCTAAGATTAAATCACCTAACAATGAATATCAGCTTCTCGTTATTAATTCAATTTTATTATAATGTTAGTATCTTCTAACAACCCTTTCTTATTGAACCTAACCAATAAACATTATTCTATCTAATGCATAATAGTCATCTCTATATTTGCATACCAAGATGACTATCATGCTTGTTTATTTTATTAGATTAATTCTTATTCACTAAAATGTTTTATTGTTATTATCTTAATAAACAACACACTGCCATGTAGTCGCTACTTTTTTGCAATCTAACGAATGTCTTCTCCATTTGTTTCACACACTTTTTGATACCAATAAAAAGAGTCTTTGCGCAACCGATTCAAGGTACCATTTCCTTCATCGTCTTGGTCAACATAAATAAACCCATAACGTTTTGTCATTTGTGAGGTGCCCGCGCTGATAATATCGATAGTTCCCCAACTTGTGTATCCCATTAAATCAACACCTTCATTCACCGCTTCTTTCATCTGCTCAAAATGCGCCCTGAAATAATCAATTCGGTAGCTATCATGTATTTTGCCATCCTCTACAATATCTTTTGCTCCAATCCCATTTTCTACAATAAATAATGGCTTTTGGTAGCGATCATAAAGCTCAATTAATGAAATCTTCAGGCCGATAGGGTCGATTTGCCATCCCCATTCAGATGTCGATAAATAGGGGTTTTTTACACCAAACACCGTATTTCCTGGTGTCCTCTCTGCATTATCTTGAACAGACTCAGTTACTGACATGTAATAACTGAAGGAGACAAAATCAACAGTATGTTGACGGATAATTTCTAAGTCATCAGGTTCCATTTGAATGGTAATGCCTCGTAGTTCAAAACTACGCAATATAAGTGGTGGATAATATCCACGAACCTGAACATCTGAATAAAAATAATTTTCCAGATTTTTTCTTAATGTAATTTCAACATCGCTTGGATGACAAGTTCTTGGATATGTCGTCACCTTCGTTAACATACAACCGACTTGGCTTTGTGGAATAATTTGATGGCAATCGCGAGTTACAATCGCTGAAGCCACAAATTGGTGGTGTAGTGCCTGATAAATATCCTGTTCATAACGCTCTGGTGTCGATTTTTGTTCACGAAACCCTAAAGTCGTAAAGGGATGACGCATGACACTGTCTATTTCATTAAATGTCAGCCAATACTTAACTAATGTCTTATAACGCTGGAAACAAACATTACAATATTTCACAAATGCATCAATCACATTTCTATGAGTCCAACCATTATATTTTTCACTCAATATTAATGGCATTTCATAGTGAGATAATGTCACTAAAGGTTCAATATTATATTTATGCATTTCCATGAATAGATCTTCATAATACTTCAAACCTATTTCATTAGGCTCACTATCTTCTCCGGTAGGAAATATACGAGTCCATGCAATGGAAACCCGCATCACTTTAATTCCCATTTCACCAAATAAGGCCATATCATCTTTATAACGGTGATAGAAATCAATTCCTCTACGTTTAGGATATGCAATATTATTAACCCCATTAAGAGCTGACTGAATATCTTCGTCTGATACTGCGTTGTGCCCATTATAGTCAGTCACTCTAAGATTTGATTTTATTGGTATCGCATCGGCAACAGAAGGCCCCTTTCCATCTAAATTCCAAGCACCTTCTGCTTGATTTGCTGCAATTGCAGCTCCCCATAAAAAACCATGCTTAAATGTTCTTTTTTCTATTCCCATACGATTCCCTTTATTATCCTAATATTTAAATTATTATTCACTAAAAACAAAAAATCACATATAAACGTTCTGTTCTTATAAACTAACAATAATTAAAGCCAAAAATATTTTATTTTAAATATCAAAAACAATGTGTAACCTTATAAAGTCAGCATTAAATATATGATCAATACTTACAAACTATTATTTTGATATATTTATTTATTTGATAAAAATGGTGTAGAGGTCAACTTTTCGTTTTCTATTTTTTTATTTTGCTTCTCATTATTTTTTTCATGCCAGAATATAAATGTGATTAGGAAGGTGATACTAAACGAAATACTGGCTCCAATCAGAGCATAAATAATATTTTTAGGAAAGTCGCTAGAAGCAAAAATAGAGATACTGACTAAACTTGGACTAGCTGAAGCAAAAGATGAGACAGACATATACCCTAAGAAGCTACCACCAATTGCGGAGCCAGCAATCACAGCGTAGAGTACTACTTTATTAACAAAGGTAACGCCATAAAGTGCGGGTTCTGTAATACCGCATAATGCAGATATGCCCGCAGAAAATACAATTGGCTTGGTTGATTTATTCTTACTTTTGACTAGAACAGCAAAACAAGCCCCCGCTTCTGCGATGTTATGAGCTAATGACGCTGGCATATAAAGTGTCTCTTTACCATGTTGTGCTAAAGTTGAAATCGCATAAGGTAGCAGAGGTTTATGCATTCCTGTAGCAACAAGGAAAGGTAAAGTGCAAGCTACCATACTCGTAGCAATGAACCCTAAATGACTATGTAACCAAATCATTGCTGTTGTTATTGCAACTCCTAGCTGATACCCCATTGGACCTAAAATAAGTAGCGTAATAGGCACTGTCACTATAAATGACAACATAGGTGTTAGAAAACTTTGTAAGAGAGTGGGTACATAACGCGTAAATAACTTTTCTGTTTGGGAATAGAAAAGAACACACAGTATTGCAGGAAATACTTGGGTCGCATATTGAATATTTTCAAGTTTAAAATCTAAAAATGAAGTTCCTTCTGTCATTATTCTTATCATTTCAGGTAATATAAGAACAGAGACACAAGAAACAGCTATCACTACATTGACTTTAAGCCTAACCGCTGTCGTAATTGCAACTAATATTGGTAGAAAATAAATAGGGCTACTGCCAATACAGTCTAAAACTTGATAAGTAGGGGTACCCTTTTTTAACCAACCTAACATATCCAATATGATTAAGATTGATTTCAGAATTCCTCCTCCAGCGATAGCCGGTAAGATGGGTTGAAACACACTAATAATAAAACCAATAAGTAAAGGGCCTAATCGTTTTTTTGTCTTTATTGTATTATTTACAGGACCTTTTTGAGCGATTAATAAATTATTAATCACATTGTAGACATTAACTATCTCTTTACCAATCACAATTTGGCACTGGATATTAATAATAACAGCAATAACGCCAGGAATTTTTTCCAATTCTTCTCGGTCAATATTATTATTATCATAAAGATTTATTCTAAGTCGAGTAGAGCAATGAGTTAGATACTCAATGTTACTTACTCCACCAATAAACCTTAAAATGTCCAATCCTGTTTTTTCATAATCCATCTGTTTTCTCCGATGTGGAAAATGCCTGATATATTATTTATATCAGACACCTATTGCCAAACAGCAATACTTAAGTGGCATTACGTAAGGACATTATTCAGGCTCATTACATAAAAAATCAATCTTCCAAATTCCTTTTTTTTATTTTATGTGATCCATGATTTGTATTTCACTAAGTTTTAATTGATTTTATTTTATAATTACCTTGTATGATTTAATTTATCAATAGAATTTAAATGCAGCACTCATTTTATAGTGTAAAACTATCAATAAAATCAAACTACGAGTGCATTGAGTCGATAACTAAGGAAGAGGAGAAAAATAAAAAACCAAAAACATTTACTGATAAATATATTCTATCGTAATGATAATTGACAGAATAAATACCAAGTATTGATTTAGTGAGCTGGCTCGCTATTTTCAATCTTATATAGAAATATTTCCTCTTTGAGGAATTGGTTTAAACATTAACACTCCATTTTATTAATAAATCCCATCATAATTTTATTTTAGAACTTAATATACATATTAATGAAATACCATTTTCCACATACCATCGCTAATAGCTGCATTTTAATTCACATCCCGCTTGACGATACCGTTGCTGAATTTCATTGGTAAGCCCACTATCGCTAATAATAGTTTTAATACATGATAACGTTGCTACTGCATGGGGTTCAAACATATCAAACTTGCTATGGTCAGCTAACAAAATAACCTCAGGCGAGCGAGCGATAAGTTTACGCTTAACGCCTACTTCAAACATGGTGGCATTCGTTATTCCCATTTCAATCGATAATGCATCGCATGACATAAAGACACGATCAACGGCAAACGCATTTAGCATCTCTAAGGCTAAACTCTCTCCCACCGTAAAATACCCTGGTCTAATTAATCCACCAATAATATAACTTTCTACATTTGGAAATGCCCCAAGCTGATTCGCAATTTTGATGTCATTACAAATCACTTTCACTCGAATATCCCCCAAACATTTTGCTAACTCTAAACAAGTAGAACCGGAATCAAGAAAGAAACAATCACCTTCATGAATAAATTTACGGGCTATCAGTGCAATTTCACGTTTAGAGGCACAATTTAAAGAACGCCTAACATCGAACTGAGATTCTTTATCTGTCGTACTATCATCGAAATTTAAGCGACCATGCGTTCTGGTCATCCCTGGATAGTGTTCAGCGATATACTGAAAGTCACGACGAATTGTCGCTTCAGCACAACCGAATAACTCAACGGCTTGTTGTGTAGACAATTCTCGGCATTTCCAAAGATAGTGCAACATCTGTTGGATCCGATCAGATTTATACAGACTCATAAGCGACCTCTCTCCGAATTTAATCACTGAATTGTTTTATCGTTTTTTCGTAATCATCAGTTGTAAAAAGAGCTCTTCCTAAGACAATATTATTAATTCCCATTTTTTTTAATAAAGGCATTTTATCTGCACTTATTCCACCATCAACCCAGCATTCCAGTGGGTGAAATAAAGACGACACTTGCTGAATCTTCTCTACCATCAATGGAATAAATTGTTGATCTTCACCATCAGGCTCGCTAGTCATCACCATCACAGCATCTAATTTATCAGTAAGATATTGATAAGGAGCCACTGCGGTGCTCGGATTTAATGCTATCCCTGCTTTTGCCCCTATTTTTTTAATTTCAGCAATAATTTCTGAAGGATTATTCACCGCTTCTGGATGAAAAAAGATCCATTTAGGCGCAAAAGGTGCAAGTTCCCTGACCCAAAATAATGGTTGAGATACCATTAAATGAATAGATATGGCCTGTTTTGTGGCTTGTACGACCGCTTTAACCAACTTGCTACCGAAAGTAATATTATGGATGAAATTACCGTCTTCAATATCCAGATGTAATGACCCAATATTCTGATTAGCGAGTTTATCAATCACAGAGCCAAGGCAAAGTGGATCAGCAGAAGCCAAAGATGGATGTAATATCATCACTACTCCTCCATAAAGAGATTAATATGGATTTAGTACTTTCAAAATATCGCTATTGGTTTTAGCAAAACGAATCTCATCAAGTAATAAGGGGTTATCTACAATTTCAGCGATATGCTGTATTAATCGAATATGGTCATTGCTTTGAATCGCACACACCGTCATCAGTAACCATACGGGATCACAATCTTCATGCCCAAAGACAACCGGTTGTTTTAGGGTAGTTAGCGTCATCTGATTATAAATAGCCCCTTGTTCAGGGCGTGCATGCGGCATTGCAATACCCGGCGCAATCAAATAATAAGGCCCCCAACTTTGGGTATTTTTAATGATGCCTTGTAAATAATTAGGCTCAGCCGCGCCATACCTAATTAAAGGTCTACAAGCTATGCTAAGCGCCTCTTTCCAATCCGTCGCAACCTGATTTATTTGGATCCATTTAGCATCATCAATCATTGTATATTGACTCCTTTAAGGTTCGGTATATGCTTGATTATTGAGCCCTCGCCTAACTTTTGGCGAAGCTTGCGAGGACTCTAAGTATCACGAGGAGATAGGTATTTTGCTTATCTCCTTTCTTATTGCCTTATGCTATGCACTTTCTCCATAAATCTTTCCACACGGGTTTGATCAACAAAGTTGGCAAAAATACCGTCTTTTTTAAATGTGGTCGCAGTGACGCATCCATCAGCAATACTCAATTGCTCTTCCACGTTTTCGAGGCACACCCCTGTATTGGCAAAGACCACCGTATTCGGCACCGTATCTTTGACTTGTTTCAAAATCGCACTGTCTGTTTTTGCACCAGCAGTTAATCCCGAAACACATAATGCATCTGGTTTATTATTAAAAACGGTAGACTTTGCTATTGAGCAGATATCACGTCCACCTAGGTATACCGCAGCTTCAGGTACAATATTAAACAGTGTTTTTACCTCGCTTGCCCCAATACGATGTTGATGGCGAATCGTTTCCCCCACATTGGTATTCCATACGCCAAAATCACTTGCATAAGCACCGGTAAATATTTCTCGGATAAATTTCGCACCTGTCGCCATCGCTAAATCGAATGAAGCGATCGGATCCCAAAGGACATTTACACCAAAAGGTATCCGGATCTCACTCATCAATTGACCAATGATCCGTGCCATTGCTGCGGTTGTTTCTGGCTTGACTTTAGTGAGATAAGGCAGGCTAAATTCATTTGAAAACATCACAGCATCAACACCGCCATTTTGTAGAGCCATCAGATCCTCATAAGCTCTATCAATGACCCATTGCATACTGTGCTGAGTATTAAAGTCAGGATCCCCAGGTAACGCACGTAAGTGACACATAGCAATTACCGCCTTTTCCGTACCAATAACATCCTTTAACCAACTCATTTCCATACTCCTTATTCAGGTAATTCACGATTACGTAAGAAAATAACGACGCAGGCAACAATACCGACAGTTAGCACAACGCCAATAAGACCAAATGACATCAATTCGTAAATAGACCAGCCGAACATATTGCCTACAGACAAGGCACTAATCTGTGAACCATTTTCAGCAAAATTAAAGCCCCCATTACGCGCCATTTCAGTAAAGAAAGGGGCAAATTGTGTTGCAATCAATAAAACGGTGCTCATCACAATCACACCACTCAGTAATGTGCGTAATAAGTCACCACGATGGATTACCGTGGCCATACAGATGAAGAAAGGAGCTACAGGCAAGTCAGCCAGTGGTAACACATTGTTCAATGGCAGAATACTTGCCAAGACCAGCATGATAGGAATCAGTAGTAAGCCCACTGCAATCGTCGTTGGATGGCCAAGCGTTACCGCGGTGTCCAAACCAATAAACACTTCTCGATCATTAAAATGCTTCTGAAAAAATTTACGGGCACCTTCAGAGATCGGCAGTAAACCTTCGACAATCAAGCGGATCATTCGTGGAAATAACACCATGATCGCGGCAACCGTGATCATTAACGTCGCACAACCTTTAAAATCTTCTCCTGCCGCAAGCCCAAATAATAAACCTAAGACAACCCCGATAATAACGGGATCTCCCACCATACCGTAGCGTTTCTGGATTGCTTGAGCATCGATATTTTTTCCTTTTAAGAAAGGGATCCTTTCATAGATCGAATCAAGAAATACGAATAGAGGGACTGAACTAGAGCCATACCCTTGAGGAATTGAAATGCCTTCTAATCCAACGATTGTTTGTACTCGTTTTGCTGTCCAATCCGCCATTTTTAGCGATAAGATGGCATGACACATCGCCCCTGCGATACCATAAATTAAGCTGCCTGTTGCTATTTGAACAACGGTACCAGTAATCGCATAGTGCCAATAATTATAAATATCAACGTTCATGGTTTTCGTTAGGCGAGTAAACAATAACGTGATGTTAAGTAAGAAAATAACGGGGATAATCATGGCACCAATAGCTGTTGCATAACCAACACCGGATGCAGGTCCCGCACCAACATCAAGCACATGCAGAGATAAGCCAAAACGTTCAATCATAATTTTGATTGGAGGGCTTAGGCTATCAATAGCCATGACGATCACCAGCCCCATTCCGACAAATCCAATACCGACAGTCACCCCTGCTTTAATGGCTTGTAGCCACGGTATGCGAAAGATTAAGCCAATAATTATCATGACGATTGGGACAAATACTGTACCGCCTAAAGAAAGTATATAGTCAAACATAACGTCACCTATGAGGTTTATTGTGATAACAACGTTTTAATTTTTTGTTTTAGTGCATCGTCATTAACGCCTGTGAGTAAGGCCGCGCCATTCAATGTTGGTACGCCATAATCTGTATCCGTTTTCATTGCAGTGATAATCAGATCAACACCATGGCTATTGAGTGGAATTTCATTTAAACAGCATTGTGAAGTGACGATTGGGATCCCTTCACTTGCCAAGTAATCTTGCAGTTTTTGAGCAATCATTGTGGACGTAGACATACCCGTTCCACATGCAACGAGGACTTTTTTCATTTTAATTAACCTCTTGGTTATAGTCTGAGTCAGACTCGATAGGAAACTGATTAGCTGGAAGTGTGGCTAAAGCAGTTAATAACCGAATGCAGTCACTGAGATCACGTAAACTCGCAACTTCAGCCGGTGAATGTGTGTAGCGGCATGGAATAGAGAGGCTTGCACAAGGAATGCCATCTTGCTCAACTTGAATATAGCCAGTTTCAGTGATGACACCTGGAGCAACTTCTCTTTGCACTGGAATATGGTTTTTAGACGCCGTTTTTTCTAACATATTGATCAAACGAACAGGTGTGACTAGCCCTGCAAGGGTGCCTCTACCGTGATAATTTAAGCAAGTAATGCCGACCCCCTTATTGATGACTAAATCCGAATAGTCTTGTAAGTCGGGGGTATCGCAAGAAGGGGTAATATCGATTCCAATAGCGAGGTCAGGTTTTACACGGCGTAGTACAGGCAAGATGCCACGAATATTGAATTCCTCCTGTACTGAGGCAACAATAAATACGGCTATATCTAGTTTTTTATCTTTGATTGCATCAGCCAAACCCAGCAACGCTGTACAGCCAAGTCGATCATCTAATGCTTTACTGCAAACCATGTCATTACCCAGTTCTTGGGGTGGGTTATACAACGTAATTGGTGTACCGACTTTGACTCCCATCCTTTCAGCATCTGCTTTATCTTTCGCTCCTATATCAATCCATAGCTGATCAATAGAGGGAGATTGTGTACGTTCATCTCCTTTCGCGAAGTGATAAGATTTAATACCAATACATCCAGGTATTGAGCCAGATTCACCGGCAAGGCGAACCACTGAACCTGACATTGTCACCTGTGCAGGCCCGCCGACTCGTTCGAAACGAATAAACCCTGACGATTCAATTTTTCGTACCATGAATCCCACTTCATCCATATGCGCAAAAACCATTAAACGCAGTGCTTTTGGATCTTCACTTCCGTAACGAGCAACGACATTACCGAGGCGATCCTGCCAAAGGTCTTTAGCACTGGTTTTGAGATGTTTTTTCATCACATTTGCGATAGGGGCTTCATGACCTGAAATACCGTCTAAGGTCAGTAGGGAAAAGAGTGTGTCTCGAGTAGAAAATACCATAATCATGATCTCATATTGACTAAAGCGACATAAACATGAGCGATTTATATGCAAAAAAAGGCGGGGTTATTGTGATGATAATCACATCAAGTCATTAAAAATAACATTATGAAACAATTTTGTGACAAAAACGAAACAATTTCACTCACTGTGATTGCGCTAAATTTTTTAGCCTATTACTGATATCCGTATTAATCTCTACCTTGACGGTCAATAAATATAAAAAATATCACTTTGTCATTATTGAATAGGGCACTGGCGTACCCTTTAGATCAATAGAAAATGCGCTTAAGATAAAGATGAAAAGCCTTTAACTTGTTGTCGGATAAATCGATCACCTATACGCGCATCATAAGATAGGGCCATTGGTTTCAAATAGAGAGGGAGATCTTTAACAACCTTGTTGCCAACAAGACCTGTGTTATATTCCTGTATTTGTAAATTGCCGCTCTGTAACAACACATCTTGGAAAAGCTGGCTTTCTTCACTGATTAATTTACTGCTAGGTTTACCTAAATGCTTATTTTGATGATAACTCAGGGTCTCACGTTTTATTTCAGCATCGAGCATTCCCGTTCGGTCTTTACCGCTTTTACAGTTCCAACAAGGCACCGCATCAATTTCATAAGTTAACATAACAATACGTTGGGCCATTTTATAGGGTTCATTCGCATCCTTGTTATATGAGCTATTTTTCCAGATATCTCTTATCTGTTGACATAATATTTCTATTTTTTGGCGATTATCAGCGTGTGGATTTTCAGATAAATAGTTGCCAACCCATCCACCTAGATGATTATTCTCTAAATAATCATCGCCCATTATTTTTTCCAACGCAGATTTGTTTAATTGATGAAGATTATTTTTCTTATACGTTATACAACTAGATAATCTATCAGATATACCATCCGAGACCCTATTTATCATCGATAATGATAATTCGTTTACGCCAAAATTTAAAATTGCAATATCAAGCTTAATTTTAACTTGTTTTAAGTCTCCTTTCTCATCTCGAATGTTTAAATGCACAAACGGGTCATTATTCAAAGAGTCCCAAGCAAAAATTTGGTCATCTAACATGCTTGTTTCACCAAACATATATGTGAGTAAAGAAGTCGAAGAGATCCTTAATGTCACCACCTCATTATTTAATGCTTTCTTATAAAGTTCAGGTTTAGAATAAAGGGCGGCGATAACGACTTCTTTCGCTCTATTTTTAGCACCTTCCTTACGTAAAAAACTCCCTTCTGGGAGGGAGAAAGGGGATAATACACCATGACGAATGCCGGTAAACAATGAGTTTTGTTGATCATCTTTAACGTCAGAAACCCATAAATTTACGGCATGAACGGTTTCATCACTCGACTTAGAGCAAATACCTTTATTCTGATAACTGCAATCATAAAATATATCATTATCAGCGTTATTATATTTCATTTTTGATGCCGGTATTAATACAAAAGAGTATTTTTTATTCCCGTATACTAACTCCGTTTCAACAATCTTCCATTCTTTACTATTGAGAATATCTTTGAATTCGTTATTAAATAATACTTTTACTTCCTCTAAAGAGATTTTATGATTATGACCTTGCATTTCATTATGAATGAATCGAATTAAATATTTTTTGAAATCTTTAGCCTTATTTATTTCTTTTGGATTAAGTAATCTGTTCTCGCCATGAGATAACTCATTTAACTCTTCAGAGATACTTTTTAAACCATCAGCAGACACATTAAACTTTCTCAATATATTTTCTGCCACATTGACAAGACTGTTTTGAAATTGAATAAGTGCGTGTTGACTTTGTGTTACTCTGTCTAGAGTATGTTTATCACTACCGCTAGCGACAGGATAAGGAATGGCGCCATTAATTTTATTTTTTAAGTTATGGTTTTTAAATAAGTTATTAACTGAAGTTATACCAAGAGAAAAATCTTTTCCGGTACTGGTTTCCGCTTTTGCTTTTTCACTTGAAAGCAAATGATAACGACAATCCAAGTATGGAATGTGATTGATAAATTTTAAATACATAGAGTTTCTCCGTTGAAAAAATAATATTCAACATAAAACTATTTTATAAATATATAAAAAATCGATTTTCTCTTTTTTTATATCATTTTTAATAACGACCATTCAAAATATTTGAATAGTTTGAGCAAAAGAACCTCATTGTATTTATACTTAATCTTATCTAAGCTAAATTCCATAGGTTTTTTATTCTTAACGGTATGAGCAGGTATAATATGAACAACATCCAATCTGACCATCACAGCTTTTTTATCTTATCGGATGATAAAAAAAATCGTCTTGCTGAGATTACCTTTGTCTATACCGGAGACGAACTCGCGATTATTGACCATACCGTCGTTGATGAACGTTTAAAAGGACAAGGAATAGCTAAACAGTTAGTCGCAAAAGTGGTTGAAAGAATGCGTTCTGAAAAGCGTAAAATTATTCCATTATGCCCATTCGCCAAAGCGATATTTGATAAAACGCCTGAGTATCAAGATATCCGTCACTAAATCTTATCTATTTGCCAATATTCCTAAAGAAGAGGTGCAAATGAGTATCACAAATGAATATAACCCACAACCGTTCCTACATATTCATGCACGCATTAAAGATGTTGGCGGGATCCCTGTCGCGAGAGTTTTACCGACCAAACAGCGGCGTTTAATTGGTGCTTGGTGCTTTCTCGATCATGCGGGTCCGACGGTATTTAAAGGTGATGCAGATGGTATGCGCGTCGCCCCTCACCCACATACCGCACTGCAAACCTTTACTTGGATGCTTGAAGGCGAAATTCTACATCGAGACAGTTTAGGCTACGAACAAGTGATCCGCCCAGGCCAAGTTAATTTGATGACCGCCGGTAAAGGCATTAGCCATTCTGAAGATACCTATGGCGACAACCGCCATTTACATGCGGTGCAGCTATGGATAGCACTGCCAGCAGCAATGAAAGATATGCCACCTCGCTTTGACCACTACCCTACTTTGCCTAAATGGTCAGTTGGAGATATTACATATCAATTACTCGTTGGGGAGTACGATACTTATAAAGCACCGACATTATCGTTTTCTTCTTTAGTAGGCTTAGATATCACAACCCACAGTAACCACGCATTGTCATTAACACTACGCCCTGATTTTGAATACGGTATTTTCATTATTGAAGGTGATGCCATTATTGGTTCCCAGCATAGCCATCGCAATGAATTAATTTATTTAGGTAAAGGCCTGACTCAAGTCTCACTACAACTTTCAGCAAATAGTCATATTCTGTTATTAGGTGGAGAGCCACTTAATGAGTCTATTTTAATGTGGTGGAATTTTATTGGACGGACCAAAGAAGAAATTACGTCTGCTATTACAGAATGGAATCTAGGCGATTCTCGATTTGGTAAGGTCATTAACGACGATCGAGAACCCACTCTTTCTCCGCTAATGCCATGAGTAAATCATCATTTCCTGTAATATGAGTGGCTGTTCAGCTATTTTTATTGGCTAGATAAAAAAGGTAGCCATAAACTCTGGCTACCTTTGCGTTAATCACTATTAGCTACCAGGTGTAAAATAAATCGGGGAGCCTGGCCCTACAGGTAATCCAAGTACAAATACCCAGATAACAAAGAATAATGACCAGCCAATAAAGAAGATGATTGAGTAAGGCAGCATCATTGAAACGAGTGTACCGATACCTGCATCTTTCTTATATTTGACCACGATAGCCATAATCAAGCCGAAATAACTCATCATTGGTGTGATAATATTTGTGACTGAATCACCAATACGATATGCCGCTTGGATGGTTTCTGGTGCATAGCCTGCTAGCATTAGCATTGGGACGAAAATCGGTGCAGTGACAGCCCATTGCGCTGAAGCAGAACCAATCATTAAGTTAATAAAGGCACAGATAATAATAAAACCAATAAACAGAACTCCACCATGTAAATCGATGCTGTTTAAGAAGTTAGCGCCTTTTACCGCGACAACTTGCCCAATATTGGTCCAACCAAAAAATGCCACAAACTGTGCCGCAAAGAAAATAATCACCAAATACAACCCGAGCGTACTCATTGCATTTGCCATTGCATCGACGACATCTTTATCAGAGCGCATCGTTTTTGCAACATAACCATAAACAATGCCCGGCACCGCAAAGAAGATAAAAATAAAGACCACGATAGATTTTAAAAAGGGCGAATTACTGACTAAGCCTGTTTCTTGGTTACGCAAAATACCATTTTCAGGCACGACCATGAGTGCTAATAGCGCCGCTAATCCCCAAAATGTCACGGATGCCCAAAATAGTGCTTTTTTCTCAAGAGGTGTGACTTCAGCATCGGCACGTAATTTATCTTCATCTTCGTCGACCCCGCCGCCTTGGTATGGCCCTAATTGTGGCTCAACAATTTTCTCTGTAATGAAGTAACCCAAAATAGTGATCAAGAATGTACTGGCAAACATAAAATACCAGTTAGCTTCAGCCCCTACGGTATATGTAGGATCAATAATTTGTGCTGCTTGTTGTGTAATACCTGATAATAATGGGTCAACTGTGCCTAATAGCAAGTTTGCAGAGTATCCGCCAGAAACCCCAGCAAAGGCTGCTGCAAGTCCTGCAAGAGGATGACGGCCTAATGAGTGGAAAATAATGGCCGCAAGAGGTATTAACACGACATAGCCTAACTCAGCTGCGGTGTTTGACATAATACCAGCAAAAACAATCGCCATTGTTGTTAGTTTACGTGGTGCTTTGATGACCACTAAACGCATAGCTGCCGATAAAAGCCCTGCTCGTTCCGCGATACCAACCCCTAATAAAGCAACAAGAACAGTACCTAACGGCGCAAAACCAGTAAAGTTGCTAACAACATTTGAAAGAATTTTACGAATACCTTCGGCATCTAATAGGCTGACAACATGAATAATGCCATCTGCGGCACGGCCTTTTGCCCCTTCAGGACGGGGATCAGCCACACTAATACCAAAATATTGTCCGACTGCTGATGAGACCAATAAAATTGCAGTTAAAATAATGAATAAAATGACTGGGTGAGGCAATGCATTACCTAGCCATTCTACTGTGCGTAGAAAGCGGCTCCCATCTTGTTTTTTTTGTTCCATATTTTCTCCTTATAAACAAGAGAAATGGACATTACACAATGTTTTGTGCTTTAGCTATTTTCAAAAATATAACGCTAACCTAACAAAACATTTATTTTTAGTTTTTAACGTTAATTAAACACAAATAAAATCACAAAACACAGTATAAAAATACAAGATTACTTAAATATTTAAATAAATAACGCATTAAGTTAAAAATAACGATAATTAGTGAAAATGTGGTTCAGATAACAGTTTTAAGCGGTTTTCTCGGTGACTGAAAGCATTTTTCAGTTAAAAATAGAATAGTTTTCAGTATTTTCACTACAAACTAGATACGAAATATCCGTATCTACAACAAGATTTTCCCTACTAATTACAAAAAGAATAATAAACTAAGTTATCTTTTTTATGCCCGATTTTTGCTATCATGCCATCACTTTCAGATACTCTCTCATTTTTGAAATCTCGAATAATCTTCTATTGCTGCAAGTTTTCATTTCAATGCCGTTATCTATTTAAATATTAATTTAAGTTGAATCTATTTTAGCATGATTAAAACCATCAATATTTCATCTTCATCCTGAATATGATTGCTCAATGAGAAAAAGTGCAATTATCACACATATTTATTAACATATTTATTATATTATCCGTTATCTACTTTTAATCTCACGCAATTAATTATGACATCGAATCATTAATTTAGACGATGAAATTAATAAATATTAGCGCTAATATTAATAAAAACCAGCCACAACAGCTTATAATGCATCTAATACTAAAATACCATTTGCCTTTGATACCCCAGATTTTGTTGCGCTACCTTTTAGTTTAGCGTTAACGGCTATTGTACTATTGACTAAGTTATTAAGTGAAATTCCAGCACCATTCGCGTTCACTTGAATACCATTTAATGATACTTGTGCAGAAACACCGTTTCCGAAATTCAACAGCCCATTTGTAGCATTACTCGCCGTCAACCTTAATTGATAGTTTCGAGCAGTGCCAGAAGTACAGGAAATATTCAGACGAGTACTTTTTTCAAGCCCTTCAGCTTTTAAACTCGATGAGGAATAATTAAGATTTAAGTTCTGGCTATTTAAACTACATGAACTTAACCTATTTGGTCCCCCTTTAGACTGACCACCACTATTCGAAAAATAGATTAAGTATGTTTTATTCACCTTGTCAAAACAATTAATCCCAACCGACACATTATTCTCATCCCAAGGTAACCATTTTGAAGGTATTCTATTGTCTGTTAATTGTAGTCTCATACCGCCATTAAACACTTTACTGGCCCAGTTTAAACCAGCCATATGACTCAGCGCCTGACCATCACAATTAATATTATAACTTTCATAACTAACCCGATTACCTAAGGGATCAAAACCTTGATCATCAAGAAGCGTTGGTTCTACGCTCACTCTAGCACGATCGTTATGTATTTCTTGCGAGCACTCAGCTGTTTTACAGTCAGTAAATCTAACAATATGATAGGTGACTAATCCTTCCGCCCAGACCGTCATGAATGGTGCGGTTTTTTGTTCGGCCGTAACCGTGAAGTCAGCAAATGAACTCAAAGGCACACACGCTAATAGTAAGGGAAAAATTCTCATATATATCCTATTAAAAACATTATACTTTTTATAAACTATAACTCATTTTTCATGTGGAAATTAAAACTAAAACTTATTATGATTTTTATCATTCATTAAAAAGCAAAACCAAATTATCTGCTTTAGAATTTGATACATTAGCTTTAGCAATAAATATAACTGTCTTCATAATTGATTGAGACATTCAATTCTTTAAGTTAGCTCATAAATTTTGTTTTATTAAACAAACCCTATTCGCGCTTAATTCACTAAATGAGCCAATTTTCATTCATACTCTAAAACAAATTTTGTTGTTACATAGAATTCACCTCTACCTATTTTTTTTGTTAATAGTGCATTGGGTTCACCTTGTATATACGCTTTTAAATTTAAATCATTGCCATTTCCAGTGTGAAGGTTCTGTATATAGCTATGTACCTTATTTAAGATAATAGGCGTTCCATTTTCAGTTTCTAATCCAATAGCTATCCCACTAGCTTGACTACCGCGATCTAATGCTAATAAACCTGGAAGCGCTAAATTTTCATTTCCGGTAAACGTTACTCTCACTTCTTTTCCCAATACTAAATCACAATTAATTAAACGGATCGTAAAAGGCTGACTATGTGTTCGTGTATTAAGATATAAATATTTATCAACAACAGTGCCAAAATCTAACTCAATATTTTCATCTCCAGGATAAACTTCACAAGCATCTTCAACCAAAACGCCATCAAATTGTACCGTTTCCGCTTGTGATACCCCTGAAAAGTTCAACAAATAACCAACGAAAATAAAAGAGCATAATCGGCATAGCCTATAGCTCATATTCTTTGTTTTAAAAATTAATTTATTGAAAATCAATGGTCAATGCTCCTGTTGCCGTAAAATCATCCCCTATAAGCTCTGTGCCCGCGAGTTTAATAGGCACCGCAGATAATTTTGGGGGGGCCGCTGGGTTAATCGAAAATGCTTTATTCAACTCTAATGCCTGACCATCCTTTTGAATTTGCAAACCGAATTTACCATTATTTAAAGCGCTGACCGTTCGCAATGTCGCCTTATCAAACCCATTTCCAGCTTGAGTACCACTAAATGTTAGTGTGACATCCCAAGGTTGATTTAAATCACCTAGACAGTCCAATTGGTAAGGAATCTCTTGTTTAAACCTATCACCGTCAACTTTACGTACTCCCACCTTACCAAATGACACCTGTATTGGTTTATTTTGGTTAAGCTGACACACAGGAGGAATAATTAAAGTGCCGTCAAATACCCAATTTGCCTGAGCGGATTGTCCGGCTAACATCAACATGTCAAACACAATAAAACAGATGACTGCGAATCGTTTCATTGATAATCCACCTTCAAGGTTGCAAGTGCCGTAAAATGACCACCGTCTGTGTTGCTGTAATTAGCAGTGCTATTCTTTATTGGCGCGACTTTTAAAGAAGGTAGTGCACTGTACGTAAATTTAACGGGTTGATTTATCGCTTGCCGAGAACCATTAATATAAAACACTATGCCTAATTTACTATTTGATGTTTTCAATGCCCCATTACTATTAAAAGTTGTTTGCTCACCTTTCAACGTTAATGTCAGATTGTTTTTAGCTAATTCTGAACAGGTCAGGCTTAACGGCAAATCCTGTAAATAATGCGTTCCATCTATCCGAGTTAATAAAATATCGCCAAAATGAATTGATTCTTGGTTATTATTATTCAAGATGCATTCTGGGGGAGTGACGATAAGATTTCCACGTAGGTTGACATTTACCCCTAAAACCGGAGCAGTACCGACAAAATATAATATTGCCAACCACCAACCTGGGTATTTCATATTTTCTCCTTAACGATAATCGACCAACATGGTTAATATGCCACTAAAATTACCGCCATCGGTTAACACACTACCAATTGGTTTCACTGGGATCGCATATAAAGAGGGCATTGTTCCTTTATAAGTAAAATTCAATACGGCTCCGTTATTCAAACGGGTATTATCCTGATATATCGCAATTCCCAAATTTGTTAGGTTGGTCTTTATGACATTCTGCCCATTAATCGTGGTTGCATTCCATCCCAACGTCATTTTCACCGCATTGCTATAAATGTTGATACAATTTAATTCATATTCAATCTTTGTACGTTTATAGCTGCTATTATCAATCAAGGTTTCGTGTATATTGCCAAAATCCACATCCGTTGTGCTTCCTCCATTAATCGTGCATTCTGGCGGTGTGACCACTAATGTGCCATCAAAATTAACGGTCAAAGCATGAGATAATACAGGGTGGAGACCTACAAATAAGCCTATCCCAAGCCAATAGATTATATGTTTTTCATACTCATTCCTTAACCTATTGGTAATTTAAGGTCATTGTCATCACACCGGTAAACCTACCCGCATCCGTAAGCATTTTTCCTGTTGGTTTTGTAGGTACTGCATATAATTGTGGCGATGAACCGTAGGTAAAATTAATGGCTGAATTATTTCTCACTCGAGTGCTATCACGATAAATGGCTATCCCTAAATCCGTTCGATTGGTTTTTATTGTTGATTCACCATTTAGAGTTAATTCATTCCAAGACAGCGTCATAGTTAAATTGTTTTTTTCAAGCCCCGTACAAACAAGACCATAATTAATTGGCATCCGCTTATAGCTCGTTCCATCGATAAGCCCTTGCTGTACTTCACCGAAACTAACCGACGTGGCCTGATTACCATTAAAAGTGCACTGAGGTGGCATCGTAATTGTTAATGTCAAATTGAGATTAGCTGTATCCGCTTTAGCAAATATCATCACACTACTTAATAACAAAATAGTGACGAATAACCGCCGTTTTTTTAATGTATAGAGCCTAACATCTATTAATTGCATCAGAATGTCCTCTATTCATAGCTCACTTGAAAACGGATCAATGCACGATAAGCACCAGACCTTAACTCTGCGGTTGTTCGTACTGGGGTTATATAGTAGGTCAATTGATTATGCCCTGAAGAAATCAACTGAGGGCGGCTGTATTGCCCCAATGTTATTGGGTTACGTTCAGCATCACTCAATCGCAATCCCATTCCTTTTGCGCCTAACACAGACACTAACTGCTCATCTTGGGCGTCCGTCGGTGCTAAAAAACGAATTTTCATCGCTGGCATATCTGGGCTCCATAAAACATTGCCCGCTTTATTGCGACTTCGGCTTTCCCCTCTTAAGCAATCTTCTAGCCGTAACTGTATGGCTATAGGAGTCCCCATTTGACCCACTTTCTCTACTTGCCCCGTTCCTATCGTTCCTAAATCTACGGTTTGGTAAGTAGAAGGCATCGCCAGTCGGCAAGCACTTTCGGTTAACGCTCCCTGCACATATAACGCGCCATGAGCCCCATCCACATCCCAGTTATCCACCTTATCTAAGGTGCTCCCCAGAGCAGAACTCGTAAGTAAAATCCATCCTAAACAACTCAACGGCATACCCTGGAGAGTTCTATGAGCTACTGTCATGACGTTCCTCTGTTATCTAATCCGTTCTTAATCCGTCTGTCCTAGTTTTTCTCAGGAACTACATGGCAATTAGGACCTTGGCATGTAAAGGTCAATGTTGGCCGACCACCATAATCATTGATATACGTCAGCACAGGACTCGTTCCCAATGCATTCGCACTTCCTGCTAATGGTTGGCGACTTTTTGGTGCAACCATCACTGGCTCAAATCCAGAGACTGTTGCTCCTTCTTTACGTGGCGTAGCATCTACAATTGTGACGTAATAAGGTGTTGGATTAACCAGTGTATATTGGTCACCTTGCCGAGTTAGCGTCACTTTTTCTTGCCATGGATTATCCCTTTGTTCGCGAGTTGGAATGATCGCTTTTGGGCGATAAAACAACTTAATGCGCGTTTGTAATGCGAGTTGCAATGTGTTCGGTTTATCACTTTTTGGCGGAATTTCGCGCAAGTTAAAGTAATACACTGATTCTCTATCTTGAGGGAGTTTAGCAACACTGGGTAATGCTTGAATTTTGACTTGGCTTTTTGCCCCAGGCTCAATCCGCTGCACGGGAGGAAGCACGGTAAATGGGTCGCTAACTTTTTCACCCTGCCCATTTTCAATCCAACCTTGAGCTAAATATGGCAGCTGTTTGTTTTCATTACTGACATTCAGGCTTATTGACTTATCTTCACCGGTGATAATCGCTCTTGTTCTATCCAGTGCAATGGCAGCATGCGCGTTGGGTAACATTATCGATGAAAAGACGCCCCCTAAAAATAACATTGAGGCACGATAACCTATTATTTTACTTATCATATAACTATCTTCCTATTCTTATCACTTTAAAGGTAAGTTGTTTCACTATCTGGCCAGCAGATGCACTCTGTTTCCGTCTATCCACACAATCACTCTTGCTTGTGCCTCACTGATTACTGGAAAGGTGGCATGGCAATAACCAACGAGATAACAGCATCTCTCCTTCAGGTAGCTGATCGGGTAAGGTGATCTCACACTGTACCTGCTCATCCCAACGTACTTTTAATACATCTTTAGGATTCAAACCGGTTAAATAAGTCACGCCATCATCACCAACCATGCCGACATTCTGTCCACGTTTATTCAGTACTGTCGCCCCAAACGGCGGCGTATCGTCGTTCGATAAACGCAATACGGCCATTCCACTATGCCCAGCCACGACCTCAAATTGACGATAACCAATCGCCCCTTCGGTTAAAGTGCCTTGTTTTATCGACTGAGACACCTGTGCGTTTTCAGGTAACGAGTTCAAGTCCACGCTAATTTGGTTGCGGTAATAGCTATTCACATCAGTGATGACAGCCTGCCCAAAACGGTTGCTTCGTATCACTGAGCCATAACCACGTAATGGAATATCTGCAACACCATCCGTATCAACAAATATCCGCGTTCCACCTAATTGGTTATTTCTATGCATCACAGCGCCATTTTCTGTGGCAGTAAATCCGCCTTGAAATGACAAGCCAGCGGAGCGATAGCGATCTTGTTGATACGTTGCATTCGCATTAACTTGAGCTAAATCACCTTGATAAGTGTAATAACCACTCATCAGCGCACCTGATTGCGCCCACCCCGTACTTAACTGGTAATTGCTACGTTCATCGAACCGGTTGTAGTAGCTAATACGCTGAGTGCTGTCACTTTGATCCCAACTACTATTCAGGCTAACAGACCCCCTATCTCCCCATGGTATGGAGAGTGAAGCGTACATACCATCATCATTTATTCCGCGATAGCGGTTGCGATAGCCCGTTACATTGACACTTAAATTTTTCCACTTATCGACATCAAAATAGCGCGCTAACGAGAGGCTATAACGATCGTTATCCGGCTGATCCCAATATGTTTGATGATAATAATTAACGTATGCACTCAACCCAGTTTCAGGAAATTGCTGGTTATACGAGAGGGTATACATCTCTTTACTGTTGTATTGACGCACTTCAGTAGCCTGTGCCTCTAAATACTCAGACATACTCATAAAACCTTGTTCGGAAAAACGGTACCCAGCAAAAGTCACTTGGCTGTTATAAGCATCAAAGTGTTTTGAATAGCTCAAGCGATACGAACTTCCCCGATAAGTTTTATCACCGATATCCTTTAAGTCTTTCAAATGAGCACGCGCATGCGTTACATCAAATGAAAGAGCCCCGAGCACCTTTAAATCTCGCCCAATACCAAAAGCAGCAGAGTTATAATTCTCTGAGGTCATTCCGCCACCAAACAGAGACCAACCATTATTCACTCCCCATGAAAACTCACCGCTAGCAAAGTTTTCTCCTCTCACTTGGTGGCGCCAATCAGTGGGGCGACCTGCTGCAAGCTTATAGCGTAGGAGTCCAGGTCGAGTCAGATAAGGTACGCTCGCAGTATTTACAGTGAATGTTTGTGTTGAACCGTCTTGTTCTTTCACTTCGACATTGAGCTCACCCGTCAGTGCGTCATTCAGGTCTTGAATACGAAAAGGACCTGCTGCAACTTGAGTCTGATAGATAATTCGCCCTTGTTGGCTCACAATCACGGTTGCGTTACTTTTGGCGACGCCTGTCACTTCAGGTGCATAGCCTCGTAAATTTGGCGGCAACATATTGCTATCAGTCAGTAAACTCAGTCCCGTAAAGCGAAAATTGTCGAAGATGTCAGAACTCAGGTAGTCCTCTCCGAGTGTCAATTTAGCGCCTAACGGTTTAACCGAGCGGTACATGTAGTAACGGTTCCAATCTAACGATGACGTTGAATCTTGACCTTGTTGCTTATCAAAGCGCAGCTGCCAGTCAGCTCGTACTCGCCAAACATCTAAGTTAATCCCCATCACCCCATTACCACTGGCGTTGTAGCTGGTTTGCAGTCCACTTCTTGTCTGTTGGCCAATTTGCATATTCAAGTTATAGTCAAGTAACGCTCCTGGTATCCCCTCTTCCCAACGAGCTGGAGGATCCCAGTTCTCCGCCGTATACTCTAAATAAGCTTGCGGTAAACTAATGTACAAAGCCGAGGAGGCTAAATCAGCTTTGACTTCCATCCCTGGGAGACTCTCTAATGACAAACACTGATCTTGATGCCACCACTGTAATGTCGGCAATAAATTAGGCTTAAGACCGAGTTGTTGCACTAATGTAGGGCTTAAACATGCTTCACTTTCATTCCTCTGGTGTTCTGGCGCATAATAAAAAACAGTTTGTTCAGGAATACTTTGTTTATTTAGAAAAATAGTAAAACTGTATTCTCCGGGCATTAAATAACCGGGACGAGAGAACTGGCTTAAATCAATATTCGCCTGATCATTGACGTCCAAAATATCGGTATTAAACTCTATTTCAGTCGCATTTGTTGTTAAGCTGATGACCAAGGTTGCAAGTAACCCTGCTCTGTATGGCTGAACAAATCGTAATAACGGCGAATAAATACAATTTAGGGTCATGGTATCGACCTTCTTATATATTCTTTTTTCGTGATGTCATTGCATGATTGAATTGAGTCATCTTCCCTGAAAGCCCAGATGACATTACGTCTTCGTTATTCATAATCCAATTTAAAGCGCAACTGACTGTAATATTGTCCTGAACTCAGCGGACGATGATTAGCGACTAACCGCAATTGATAGATTAATTCTCGGTTCCCCTCAACGAGTTGATTAGAAGACATACCTTGACCTGGAATTACGATTTCACCATCGTTATCACGCTGAATTAGCAAACCGACACCTTTGGCTTGCCCGCTCACACCAAATAACCCTTTTTCATGAGGGCCATCAAAGGTAATACGAAAATATTGCCAATTCGGTTTATTCGGATCTTGTTGTTCAAGAACACAATTCATTAATCGAATCACAAAGGGGCGTGTTGGTCCTTGCCCATCACGACGAATTTGTGTCAGCGCTAAGCTTCCCATATCAACAGTTTGGTCACGACTTCCCACATCAATAGCACAAGCTGTTTCAATTATGCTTCCATTCATCTTGACTGAGCCTGATGCGCTTATTGAAGGAGCAAAAATCAAAGCACATATTCCTAGACCGATTGAAAAAACACCGCTGCCTATTGGATTATTCATTCTTATTTCTCACTCAAAATTCAGTTAGGGATGAGCCAAAAACATCCTTGTTTACTGGCTCAATATGAATTATTCGTAAGACATCGTGAAATCTGCAACAGAGCTGAAATCACCAGCAGTAATGGTAGAGATATCGCCACCATTACCCATTAGGTATGCAGAGAAACGTAAGGTATTATTACCTTCTTGAATATTTTGGAAGGGTGTTGCGGTACCCAGTGTGATGACATTCCCGTTACCCGTCGTAATTTGAACGCCCGCACCTGAACCAGTACCAACAATACCGAGCGTTTTATTGGTATTATCGAAGGCTGCGGATGCGCCAGTAAATACCAATTGCACCCCCTTAGTGAGGTTCGTGATATCACAGTTTTCCAGTGCAATGTCAAATACGCGTGGTGAAGATTTACCACCATCAACTAATGCCATATTAGAAATGAGGCCCAGATCAACAGTTTGATCGATAGAGTCTGGAGAGATAGAGCATGGCGCATCAATAATAGCCCCTTTAAATGTGACTTTTCCATGTCCTTGGTCTGCTGCATTTGCGGCAGATGCTAGACCTAGCATCATAAAAGTTGCTATTGCAATTGATTTATTTTTCATGAATAAAACCTATAACCTATTAATTGTAAAACATACGGATGATTAACAAGGAAATAAAATTTCCCACTACAGATTTAAATGCCAATCATTTATTTAATTAAAAAATCAAATAAACAAAATGAACAACTAAATAAAAATAGTTTGATTAAAAATAAAAAAGGAACCCAAAAAGAATAAAAACCACAATTAAAAATTAATAGTATTTAACTGATGAATCACTAATTACATCAAAAAAAGCATCTTTATGTAATAAATTAGAGCTTATATAATTATTCGTTAATACTTTCTCATAAATCAAAAATAGCTCATAATTACTATTTTTAATTTCTTTCGTCACAATATTAAAGAATTCGAAAATAGGCACTTCCAAGAAATATAATATACCTAAAATCATATCCACAGTGATATAGTTAATGCCATTTTCGTATCGTGAAATTTGTTGTTGTGACATACCGACTTCTTTCGCTAATTTCTTTCCTGATATGCCATAGGACTTTCTAAGTTTAAACAATACACGACCAATAATGACAGCCATTTCTTTTTTTATTGCCACTTTGTCACTTTCACTTAAAGGTCGTGAATTTATTTTTAAAAGCATGCCGTTACTCCACTAAAAATCAAAACATAATATTAATTCACTCTTCTATTTCCAATTCATAACCATTGTTACGCTGTAAAAGTGTATTAATTATCATGGAGTAGCATCATAAATGCAACGCAGCCTATTATTAGCAATAAAAAAAACACCATTTATGCGTAAGTGAAAATATATAAAGCCAATAATAAAACAACGACTTAAAAAATATTGTTAAGTTATTCATGTCAATGAGGCAGCATTTTATAACAAACAAATCAAAAAAAGACTAAAAATATGATTTTTAATCCCTAAAGTAATAAATTTTAACAGCTTGAAAAAATATCAAATAATTAATAACAAAATGGATAACTAAAACCCACAATTAGGTGATACTGACTAGCACGCTAAGTTTCATATTCTTTTTTACAATAACCTCATTAATTAACTTAAAAATCATAATATTAATAATATCGTTTCTTATCTATTCGCCACTCATACTGAAAACAGTCTATGAACACACTTAAATTTCACAAAATACCCCCAATACACACAATAGAGGTTATTTTTAATAAAGTTAGCCTTCAGGGAACGATATTTTTTTCATAAAAGGAGTAAAGCGATATGATATTTTTTCTCCCTCTTCTTCTTTTCCCCTTTAAAATATGAGTAAAAAATAATAAATCAGCGAGCTTTAGTTCAAAACATGGCGCTACTTGCGATAAATAACCAATAACCTCTTTTTTTAGGCCTCAAATCAATCAAAACACGCCATATGTCACCTTATATTTTTCCTAATTTCCGACTATTTATTGATTCAAAATGAGGGGAGCCAGACATAATCAAGTCACAATGAAGATAGCAATGATATCGTTGTTACGATTATAATACTGATGACGTATTTGCCGGTTCTTGCTAAGATTCATGCTGAAAGCATACCGATTTTCAGTGAATTAACCGCTAAGCGTTTATCGATTTTATCGGTCTAATACCCTAGTCACTTTTTATTATATAAAACCTAATGAGTCATTATGTCTGTTATTGATGATTGGGCTGAGCGCCACATTCAAGAAGCCCTAAGCAAAGGTGAACTAAACAATCTACAAGGGGAAGGTAAACCGCTATTACTGGATGATGATAGCCAAGTCCCACCTGAATTACGGGCGAGTTATCGCATACTAAAAAATGCAGGTTATCTACCTCCCGAATTGCGCTAACCTTGGTCGATATGTTGAAAGGTTTAGAACCTGATAATCCCAGCTATCTCCCTTTAAGCAAACAACTGTCTTTGTTAGAACTGAAACTTAAACAAGCCAATGTGAATACTGACTTTTTACATGGTGAATATGAAATGCCTATTCGCCAACACTTTAAGCCTAAGTAACCCACTCATCTCCCCAAGCGATATTCCATTGGTGTTTTACCATAGAATTGGCGAAATGCTTGGCTAAAAGCCGAATGAGAGTCATAGCCGATCGCTAATGCAACCTGCTCAATTGAAAGAGTTCCCATCAATAAACGGCATGCGGCTTCCATTCGCTGTTGTAATACAAATTGCATCACGGTTAGCTGAGTCTCTACTTTAATTTTGCGCTGTAATGTACTGACGGACATACAGAATGCATTAGCCATATCTTGGCAACTAATTGGCCGATGTAAGCGCGCATCAACCCATTGCGTAATGCTATCAATCCACTGAGATTGTGGTTTCAATTGTGCGAGTAGTAATTTTGCGATAACCGTATTCTGCTCAGGTGGCTGGGGGAAATTTTGTAACCAATTTAATAATCCCATTGCCGCCGGAGTTAACGAAAAGTAGGGCGTTTTTTCATCAACACGCCATTGTGAAGCGATTGGCATTTCCAAAACATAGTTTTGGTTACCTGTTTGTCCGCTAAAGGCATGGCTCACACCCGGAGCGATTATCACCCCGTTGCCTGCCCCCAACAAAAAATGTTGTCGATGCATATTAATTTCCATTCCACCAGCTAATGCAAAGACAATTTGCCATTGCCCATCATGCTGATGAGAAACAACATCTTCGGAATATTGGCGGTAATGTAATTCAGGCAATAACAAAGGCGAACTCCTACTTGCTGGGCATAGTAGCAGTATAGCCTTTTTATTATTTAAATTGCAGCTAGCCTGTCAGGCAAGTCTCGCACCATTAGGCAGAGGTAAATTGAACTCAGCCAGAACGATAGCGCCTGTCTCGTCAGGAGCACCTGTAATAAGAACCTCAGATTTAATACCTGCGATGCGCTTGACCTCAAAGTTACATACGCACAATACACGCTTACCAACCAATTCTTCTGGTGTGTAATTGACAGTAATTTGTGCGCTCGAACGCTTAATACCTAATTCACCTAAATCCACGTCCATAACATAAGCAGGTTTTTTGGCTTTGCTATTCACTTCCGCTTTAATTATCGTACCAGCCCGCATTTCAACACGAGTAAAATCGTCCCATTCAATATGTTGCATATTTTTTCCCTGAGTTAAGTCATACATAAGTTTTAGGCTATCACAAACCTTGTGTAGAACTTTATCGCCAAACAGGCATTCTTTGTCGCGCAACCGTCATCGCAAAACGTTCCTCTCTAAGCATAACGAATACCGAAAATCGACATTTATCGCCGCTATATCCTTACCGTAATCTTATTTATATTCGTTATTCAATTCGTTACAAATACGGCTAGCTAATCTTAAAAGCTCAGTTTTTATGACTCTCTAGTGTTTATATGTCTTAAATTGGATTTATATGCCGATAAAGCGCTAGAATATATAAGAAGAACATCTAATCACAAAAGAAAAGGATGTATTATGTCGAATCAATATCAAATTGGTGTTGTTGTAGGAAGTTTACGTACAGACTCATACAATAAATTGGTCGCCAATGCACTCATCAAGCTATTCCCAGCGCATTTCTCATTTCAATTTATTGATATCAGTCAACTGCCTTTATATAACCAAGATGCTGATCAACATGTTCCCGCCATTGTCACGGGTTTCAAATCACAAATTACTCAATGTGATGGCATTATTTTTGTTACCCCTGAATATAACCGTTCAATCCCCGGTGTTTTAAAAAATGCCATTGACCAAGGCTCACGCCCATGGGGTGATAATTCATGGAATGGGAAACCAGCGGGTATTTTAGGGGTATCGATTGGAAATATCAGTACTGCTATTGCTCAACAGCACTTGCGTAATAGCCTTGCGTTTTTGAATATGCCAACGCTCAACCAACCTGAGTGCTATTTGAAATGGTTTGATGGTATGGTCGATGAACAAGGAAATTTTGCCCCTAAGAGTAAAGAGTTTATTCAAGCGTGGGCTGATGCTTATGCGCAATTTGTCATTAAGAATAGCAGCAAATAATAAAACGAAAAGGGCATCGCCGTTGCGATGCCCTGATTAAAAATCGCTAATATATTAGCGACCTGCTTTTAGTTTCTGAAAATACTCTTCATACACAATATTTGCATTACCGACATCACTTTGCCATTCACCTTTTTTCAACACCTCTTCACTTGGATACAGGGATGGATCATTAGCGATTTCTGGCGGTAGCATCTTCTTGGCTTCTAGGTTGGGTGTTGGATAACCGATCGTTTCCGCAACCTGTGCGGCAATTTCAGGGCGCAAGAGGAAGTTGATCAACTTATGTGCCCCTTCTGGATTTTTCGCATTTGCAGGGATAGCTAAGCTGTCCATCCAGAAAATTCCCCCCTCTTTTGGCCAAACAACGTCTATTGGTAAGCCGGCTTGACGCGCCACAAAGGCGGAACCATTCCACAGCATCCCAACATCAACTTCACCTTCAATAAATGGTGTTGCAGGGTTATCGGAGTTGAAAGCTAAAATATTTGGACGTAATTTTTGCAGCTCTTTATAAGCTTCTTCAATTTGTTTAGGGTCTGTGGTGTTACCTGAATACCCCAATTTCGTCAATGCGACTTGGAATACCTCACGCGCATCGTCCATCATTAATAGGCTATTTTTATATTCGGGTTTCCAAAAATCAGCCCAAGAAGTCACCGAGCTAGGGTCAACCGCATCGCCGTTAATACCAATACCCGTTGCCCCCCAAATATAAGGGATCGAGTAATCATTTTGTGGGTCGAATTCTTTATGCAGTAGATTCGGGTCAAGATTATTAAAATTACTGAGTTTGTTTTTATCAATTTTTTGTAACATGCCTTCTTTACTCATTTTAGAAATAAAGTAAGTTGAAGGAACGACCAAATCATAAGCACCTTCTTTATAGGTCTTGAGTTTGGTGTACATGCTTTCATTTGATTCGTAGGTGGAATAAATCACCTTGATCCCAGTTTCTTTAGTAAATTGCTCTAATAAACCAGGGGGAACATATTCTGTCCAGTTATAGAAATACAGTACGTCTTTATTTTCGTCAGCAGCTGTAGCTGCGCCAATACTTGCAGCAACTAAGCCAGCCGCCAGCAGATAGGACCATTTTTTCATTACTGAGCATCCCTCAACAAAGTGTTTTTTTATACTCGCCATATTTCAAGTCACCCTTTATCACCGGATTACACCAATCGAAACTTGAATTATCTTGTGTATATATATCTTATAGGCTCATAGAGAGCCCACCCTCATCGCCAAATGGCATCGAAATATGCGAGCTACTGACCCCAGTAGCAGCGCTGCGTATACAACATAAATAATGATTATGGCTGTTTTGCGAGTTTATCCCGCATCACCCATTGGCTCAAACAAACTAAAATTAGCGACATTAACAACAATACCGTCGCCAAGGCATTAACCTCAGGAGAAACACCGACTTTCACCATCGAGTAAATCTTTAACGGTAAAATTTCATAGCTTGGCCCCGTCACAAATGATGAAACGACCACATCATCCATAGATAAGGTAAAGCTCAATAGCCACCCAGCAACAACAGCGGGTAATGCTAACGGGAGGATAATCTTGCGTAAAATTGTAAACTCCCCAGCCCCAAGGTCCCTAGCTGCCTCCAACATTTTCACATCAAAGTCCTTCAATCTGGCATAGACGGTCACCACAACGAAAGGTAGGCAGAATGTAATATGTGAAAATAGCAACGACCAAAAACCGAGAGAAACCCCTAAGAGCATAAATAATACCAGCAGAGAAATTGCCATCACGATATCAGGAGACATCATGACGACAAACAGCATGCCACCGACAAACGGTTTTCCTCTAAAACGGTAACGAAACAGTGCAACGGCTGTTAATGTGCCAATTATCGTAGCAAATGTCGCCGAAATAACAGCCATCGTCAACGAATGCCCTGCCGCCTGTAATAAGCTATCGTTATTTATTAATAGTTCATACCATTTGGTTGAAAAGCCCTGCCAATTAATTCCAAAACGGGATTCATTGAAGGAATTAACAATCAAAATGATAATTGGAATATAAAGATAAGCGTAGACGATGGCCATAAAGCCACCTCGTAACGTGCGACCGATCATTCTTCATACGCCTTTTTATTCAAAAGCTTAGCAGCTCGGTAATACACATACAGCAACAGTCCCATCATCACAGTCAAGAAGATGCTGGTTGCCGCACCAAACGGCCAATCACGGATATTCAGGAATTGACTCTTAATAACGTTCCCTATTAAGAGATTTTTTGCTCCTCCCATTAAATCCGCAACATAAAACAGCCCCATCGCCGGTAATAACACCAGTAAACAACCCGCGATAATACCGGGCATAGTGAGCGGAATAATGATCTTTATGAAGGTCTGAAATTTATTCGCACCAAGGTCTCTCGCCGCTTCTAAATAAGATTTGTCGAGTTTTTCAATACTGGAATAAAGCGGCATTACCATGAAGGGCAATAGAATATAGATAAGGCCTAATACAACCGCTTCAGGTGTATACATCAAGCGTATCGGTTTATCGATAATGCCTATCCACAACAAAAAATCATTTAAATACCCTTTGGTACTCAAAAAAACTTTTAATCCATAAATACGGATTAGAGAATTAGTCCAAAAAGGTACGATCAGCAGAAAAAGCATTAAAGGTTGCAGACGTTTTGGTAACTTTGCCAGAATAAAAGCGAATGGATAGCCAATAATTAAACAAAAAAACGTGGCGACCAATGCCATATTCAGTGAATGAAGCATCACTTCCGCATACATGGGATCCGATAAACGGAGATAGTTATCCCATGTAAAGATCAGATCGACAAGGTTAGTATCACTGCGCGTCAAAAAGCTAGTACCAATGATCATGATGTTTGGTAAAAAGACAAATAGCAGTAACCAAGCTACCACGCCTGTAATGATAACGTTTTGTAAGATCTTATGTTTACGCCGGATCATCCAGTACCACCTCCCAGCTTTCAACCCAAGTTACAGCAACTTTTTGGTTTAAGGAGTGGTCTACGTCTGGATCATCCTCATTAAAGAATTCGCTGACCATGATAATTTTGCCATCTTCCATCTCTACCACAGAATCTAGCGTCATCCCTTTATAATTGCGCTCACGAACATAGCCAATTAAACCAGGATGATTTTCTGCATCATTCACCTCTTCTACGCGCAAATCTTCTGGGCGTAATAAGACATGAACAGATTGCCCTTCTTTAACAGGAAGAGCGGTAAAGATATCACATTCATGGCCCTCAACATTGGCGCGAATACGTTGTTCATCAATGCGATATAGCACTTTCGCATCAAAAATGTTGATTTCACCAATAAATTGAGCAACAAAGAGATTTTTAGGCTCTTCATATATTTCTCGTGGTGAGCCATCCTGCTCTATTTTGCCTTCACGCATCACGATAATACGGTCAGACATCGCAAGTGCTTCTTCTTGATCATGCGTGACGAAAATAAACGTTATCCCCAGCTTACGTTGCAATGCTTTTAACTCATTTTGCATTTGCTTACGCAATTTATAATCTAGGGCAGATAAAGATTCATCCAGCAGGAGGACTTTTGGGCGATTAACGACAGCCCGAGCAATAGCAACTCGTTGTTGTTGTCCGCCAGACAGCTGGTTTGGACGACGTTGCGCGAAATCCTCTAATTGCACCATACGCAATGCTTGATCAACACGTTTCTGGATCTCATCTGCGGGTGTTTTTTGCATGCGTAGACCAAAAGCGACGTTATCAAAAACAGTCATATGTGGGAACAAAGCATAGCTCTGAAATACCGTATTCACAAAACGCTGTTCTGCTGGAATATCAGTAATATCCTGGCCGTCAAGGATGATTTTGCCTTCATCAACATCTTCTAAGCCGGCAATTAAACGTAAAACGGTTGTTTTGCCACAGCCAGAAGGCCCTAAAATGGTTAAAAACTCACCATTTTGGATGGTTAAGTCAAGCTCGGAAATAATTTGTTTGCCATCAAAAGCTTTATTTAATGCTTTTAATTCGACGAGTGGTGTCAGAGAGGTTGTCTCAGTCATTTATGCTACACTCTATCCCTATGAATAATGCAGATAGAACCGCTACCGTTAAAGACTGTGTAAGCTTATCGGAGATTGACTCTTCTTATCTTCCCCAGCAAAGCCCAAAACCAGTAGCGCCATTTAAATTTCATTAAGTGGTGCATGATAAACACTGTTTGCTCAAATTGAAAGCCATTTTCAGCATTTTGTTTGCCTTTCGTTATGAAAACTCAATGAAATTATTGTCTTTACGAAAAAAATAAGCCACTTAACCATAGCAACATGAATCGGCAACCCTTTGTAAGATAATCATAAAGGCAACTTAAGTTAGATTTTCATTATTCATAACATAAACAGCATGAATACTGATTAAAGTTTGATACAACTCTATGAAAAAAATAGACAATAGGGATACATAAAAGTTAAAAATCGCTCTGCTCGACCATATTATCAATACATTTTTTGCAATTGAATTTCAAAAATAGATAGTCAGTAACACTAATAACATAGGCTCAAAATAAATCCTGCTTTATTTATTCTGTGACCTCTCGCAAACTTTTCACTTAAATGAAATGTAATATCGATAATATTAATCAATGTCATGTTATTGACCACATCTAACTGAATACAATCATCTTATTAAAAATAAATAGATAGGCATCCGCTATTCATAATCGCATCTCTTTTAGCCGCAGCACATTCCTCTTACATTTTTAGGCTAGCAGAAACAGCATTCAATTATGAATAAACAGAAGCTCCTTATTGGGGCTATTACACGATTCCATTGGATAAATATGTGAGTAAATAACATGTCTAATAATGAATTTTTTTATCAACCGCCTTATCCTTTATCTGTAGACAATACTGAATATTATCAGTTAAGTGACAAATACGTTTCTGTAGAGACATTCGCAGGTAAAGAGATCTTAAAAATTGAACCGGAAGCGCTAACCATTTTGGCTCAACACGCCGTCTATGATTCTCAATTTTTCTTAAGAGCAGCGCACCAAAGGCAAGTAGCGGCGATATTATCTGATCCAGAGTCAAGTGAAAATGATAGGTATGTCGCGTTACAACTTTTACGTAATGCCGAAATCTCCGCTAAAGGAATTTTACCGAACTGCCAAGATACCGGTACCACAACCATTGTTGCTAAAAAAGGCCAACAAGTTTGGACTGATTGTAATGATGCAGAAGCTTTATCTCGTGGTGTTTATAATGTCTTCAAACAAGAGAACCTTCGCTTTTCTCAAAATGCCGCGCTAGATATGTATACTGAGGTCAATACCGGCACTAATTTGCCTGCTCAAATTGATATTTTTGCCACTGAAGGAGAGGAATATCACTTCTTGTTTGTGAATAAAGGCGCCGGTTCTGCCAATAAATCGGCTCTATTCCAAGAAACCAAGACTATTTTAGAACCGAATAAACTAAAAGCTTTCCTGATCGAAAAAATGAAAGCATTAGGAACCACCGCATGCCCTCCATACCATATCGCTTTTGTGATTGGAGGAACCTCTGCTGAAGCGACATTAAAAGCCGCAAAACTGGCTTCAACAAAATATTATGACAATTTACCCACCTCGGGTAATCAATATGGTCAAGCATTTAGAGATATCGAACTCGAAAATACCTTACTTGAAGCAACTCGCCATTTTGGTTTTGGTGCTCAATTTGGTGGTAAATATTTTGCGCATGATGTCAGAGTGGTGCGTTTACCTCGTCATGGAGGATCTTGCCCAATTGGTTTAGCCATTTCCTGTTCCTCTGACCGTAATATTAAAGCAAAAATCAACAAACAAGGCTTATGGATTGAAAAAATGGAACACAATCCTGCGCAATATATCCCCGAATCTTTACGCCAACATCATGAAGCTAAAGTCGTTCATATAGACCTGAACCAACCAATGCAAGCGATATTGACAGAATTAAGCAAACATCCTGTATCCACTCGCGTTTCCCTTAGCGGTCCATTGATTATTGCGCGCGATATCGCACATATGAAGCTTAAAGAACGCCTAGATAATGGAGAAGAGCTACCACAATATTTTAAAGATCATATGGTTTATTACGCAGGTCCAGCCAAAAAGCCCGAAGATAAAGTTTCTGGCTCATTAGGCCCAACGACAGGTAACCGTATGGATCCGTATGTTGATCTATTCCAATCTCATGGCGGCAGCATGCTCATGCTGGCAAAAGGTAATCGAACCCAAGCGGTCACTGACGCATGTAAAAAACACGGTGGCTTTTATTTAGGCAGTATTGGTGGCTCAGCAGCCATCTTAGCGCAAGAATACGTCAAAAGTTTAAGTTGCCTTGAATATCCAGAGCTTGGTATGGAGGCAGTTTGGAAAATGGAGGTTGAAGGACTTCCTGCCTTTATTTTAGTTGACGATAAAGGCAATAATTTTTTCGAACAAGTACAAAATCAAACTTGCCAACGTTGTGTTAAATAAATAAAAAATAACGGCGACTAAATTCAATCGTCGCCGTTTTTTATTTAAGGCCATATCATTAACAACAATAGCCGATTTACTGTCACCGTCAGCATATTGAGCGGTTTAAAAAAATGTCATTCCCTGACAAATACTCTCCTTAAAAATCATGATTAGTAATAGTTTATCCTAACGATCGTTGAAGCATTAAATGGTCCGGTTTTCACCGCACTTACTTTCTTGACCGATGCGTTATAAGTACGAGTGATTGAGGTGCTCCCTGTAGGTAGAGAACCGAAAAACTGGAAATAGTTAAATTTTACGCGACCACCTTGATCGTCAAATATGGTGAGGTTAGTACCATTTTTTAAATCAATCGCATAATCACCATTGAGATTATCCGTTGTTTCAAAGCTCACATTCATTGAGAAATTATCTAAACACCCTCGTTTTGCCGCTTGTAGTTGAAATTCCTTTTTAAACTCTTTTCCTTGGTTAAGGTCGGTTATCATCAATTGGCCAAAATCAATTTGTTGAGATTCTGGATAAACTTTAATCTCCGCCCCGCATTTCAAAAAACGGATACCTTTTAATCCTGAAATCGCATACCTTAAGTTTTTCGCTCCTGGTGTAAAGTTAATGCCTCCACTTCCATCAAATTGGAAAACCGTAAATTGGTTATCGCCCGTATAATTACCTGAAGGGGGAACCACACCAGTTACCTTAATATACAGAGAAAATGTCACAGTGACAGTGACACTCTGCCCTTTACGGATAGGTTTAGTACCTAAGCTTACGCTCTGTTGATTTCTTTCGAGCTGAATACCTTTATAATTCGCGCCCAATAACAACCCTGTTCCCAATTTTTGAGAAGTTGGGTTGAAATACATATGAACAACGTCAACGGCATCGCCTATAACATTGTCACAATAAACGGTAACCGTCATCGGGTTTGATTGCCAGATCACGGTATTTGCTGGTGTATCCGAGGGGATCGCTAATTGACCGACAGGTACTGCCGGTTTAATCACTTCTCCGGTTCCGTATTCCACACAATCTAAAGCGAATACTCTCGTACTAAAAAATGCCAATAGCAGAAAAACAGGGAGTCTGCTGTATTTAATCAATCTGTGTATCATGAGTTATACACCTTATTAGAGATAGGCAATGCTCAATGTAATTTGTGTTTTGATATTACCTACAGTTAAGTCTTTTCGAGGAAGATAGCTTTCTAACATTGAATAAAGAGTAATTTGCTGGTTATCATCAAAGTAAACCGAGTAATTACGATATTCTCCGTTTGGCACTGTATTGCCATTTTTATCAATTAATCTAATCCCATAACCTTTCAATATCGTTTTACCGCCAAATAAATTACGATCCGTACTTTCTGTGGGTTCGGAAATAAACATAATCCGAACAACGGGTTCTCTATCATCGCGATTAAACGAAGGGAAAATGCAATCATCAAATTTTAATTTAATTTCTTGCTGAGGACTCCTATCCCCTATTTCATGAAAGAAATTAAGAGAAATTGGTCCCAAATCAATATTTTGATCTAACGATGAAAAGCTGATCTTGCAAGGCAATGAAACAACACGCCCAGTAAAATTCAGGTCGCCTTTCATCATGCTGCTATCTGCATAAACATTCCCTGTTAGCAGCAAAGAAATAAAAAAACATATTGATACGTAGCAATTTCTCATGGCCGGATCCTATTTACTTTCTTTAGATAATTGACAAATAGATGCAGCACATTGGTAAGTCAGCATTTTCATACCACCGTAATCATCCATATACCCTGTATACAGTTGACTAAATGGCGTCGCTGGTACGGTTACCGTTTCCTTTGACATCGGGGCTATCATGACACTTTCAAAACCAGGAAAATTACTCGTGGAATGGCTACTTAAATAACCTAGAGTCACATAGTATTTTGTCGGATTTTCTATCAGCAATTGATTACCTGTATGGGTATACTTCAACTCTTTCGCCCACACTTTATCGCTATTGTTTTCAATCTGTGATGGCCGATAAAACATTTTCAAACGGCTCTGAATTGCAATTTGCACCACGTTTTCTTTATCCGCAACCGGTGGAATTTCACGGACATTCAAATAAAATAATGATTCTCTATCTTGGGGTAATTTATCCAATCCCTCAGTTTTAATGACTTTTATCTGATTTTTAGCGTTCGGTTCAACGCGCTGCATAGGCGGAAGCACAGTAAAAGGTGCTGAGACTTTATTCCCCTTATCATCTTCTATCCATGACTGTGCAAGATAAGGCATCGTTTTGCTTTGGTTATTAATAACTAAGCTGACAGATTTGTCCTGACCGGGGAAAATGATCCTTGTACGGTCGATATTGATTGCCGCAGACGCTGTTTGTAATCCTATAAATATGAGCGAAAAGCAAACAGAGGCTTTATACAATTTATTCATAACACTTTCCTTTAAAGGCAGGGAATCAAAACTTTACTTTGTTCTTTTTCAGAGAAACTCGTGAAATTCAATTGGCACTGCGCATTTCCGCCTGACCATTTGACGCTATATTGCTCTTCTGGATTAATACCCGTTAAATATACGATGCCGTTATCTCCGATAATGCCAACTTCTCTACCTGTGTTTATTTCAATCACGCTGGTTCCTAATGGCGGGAATTTCCCATTTTCTAAACGAACAACCGCCAAAATACGTTTACCTTGATTAGCGCTAATAGCTTGATAACCAATTGCACCTTCAGTTAAGGTTTTACCAATAATGTTGTCATTCACATCAACATCATCAGGTAACGTGTTCATATCGATATACACATCAGAGTTAGAGAAACTATTTAAATTTGTGGCAACACCGATACCAAATCGGTTGGTAACTGATTGACCGTTATCGATAGAAATACCCGCAACATTACCGCTATCAATCATGACTCGTGGTTCATTATTTGTGCCATTACGGTGCAATGCAGCGCCATATTTAGTCGCTGTCATCGAACCATACCAGCTTCCACCCAATGCACGGTATGAATTGACATTATCTGTACCATTCATATTCAGCACACCATAAGGTGAAGAATATTGATAAGTACCACTAATACTCGGCTCCATGCGACCAAGTTCACGCTTATCACCGCCAGCACGTAAGCTCCAGTAATTGTTATTTATATTCTCACTGTAATACGCGACTGATTGATTTAAGCTTTTGCCTCCATTCGCATATTGCATGTCATAGCTAACAGAAGCACCACTTTCTAATGGAATTGAAAACGATAAATAAGCTTGGTTATCATCTGTTTCCTGATATTTGATTTTATTCAGTGAGAATGTGGCAGAAATATTTCTTATATCACCAATATTAAATAATTTGCTCACACTCATCCCAAAGGATGTGGTCGATTCGCTATTCCAAAATTGATGGTGAGACGCATTAAAATATAGCGTGACATCCAACGGACTAATGTATTGGTTAAACGATGCGGTATATACGTTTTTATCCCGCCTAAAATCAAGTATGCCGTTCGCTGCATCAATATATTGCGGCATGGTCAAAAATTCTTTTTCCGAGAATTTATAACCCGCAAAGGTGACTTGCGAATTCGTTGATTCAAAACGTTTCGAGTAATTTAAGCGATAACTGTTTCCTGAATAGGTGCCAAAATGATCTAATCTTGCGTATGTGCGAGTGATATCAAAAGAAATCGCACCAAATTGATTCATATTTTGACCAATACCTAAGTTAAACGCTTGGTAATCGTTATTGCTGATTGTTGCGATCAAACCACCAAATAATGAAGTATTACTTAAAACGCCGTAAGACATTTCTCCAGAGATAAATCGAGGCTCAACACGCTGTGAATGTCCAAATGGGCTCGACTCCCCAGCAGAGAATTTATATAAAAACTGACCTTGTCGCGTCAAAAATGGTAATGATGCGGCTGTTACTTGGTATTGGGTTTTAGTTCCATTTTCCTCTTCCACCGTAACATCTAAGGTACCTTGCACCGCCTCAGTGATATCCTGAATATTAAAAGGTCCTGGTGCAACCCGGGTTTGCTTAATCACCCGCCCATTTTGAGAAATAATGACGGTCGCGTTCGTTTGAGCGATCCCTGTAATTTGTGGAGCATAACCACGCATCGAAGGCGGTAGCATACGAGTATCACTAAAGAGTGATACACCAATAAAACGGAAACTATCGAATATATCCGTTTTTAGGTATGACTCACCCAATAAAATTTTAGCGCCTAATTCGGGGAAAGCTCTAAATGCATAAATCTGTGTCCAATCGAACCGTTCATTGGTTTTACCTTGTGAACGGTTATATTGGTATTGATAATCTGCACGAAAACGCCATGCCCCCAAATTCACCCCCGCGGTTCCGTTACTGCTAGCGCTAAAGGTTTCACTATTATTTTTAGGTGCTGAATAATTGGCAAAAAGATTGTAATCAATAAATGCACCAGTAATTCCATTTTCCCATTGTGATGGTGGAACCCAATAAGGGTCATCATATTCCAGCCATGCTTGTGGTATTGAAAATAAAATATTTTGGTTAGCTTTATCAAAATGATAATTAATATCCATTGATTTAGGTAATTCAACACACTGATTATTTTCATGCTGTAAAATTTCATCGCTGACTTTCTTTTTCAATGAAAAAAGCTGAATCATTTTAGGCGTAATACAGAGTGCTGAAGTATCTTTATCAACTTCAGTGAATTTAATTAAATATTGTCCAGAGAGTTTACGACCATTAAGGGTAATATCTGTTAAATATTCTCCCGCAGGTATAAAGTCTGGATTTGAGAATTGAGTGAGATCGATATTATCTCTGTCTTTTGCATCAATAATATTCATATTAAACTCGACTGCTTTAGCTACGCTTGAGACGGAAAGTGCTAAAACAATGGAGAATAATAATTTATTTACTTTGAATTGAGGCAATAAAGACATGATAATCCCTGTCATATAGGTAAACAAATCAAACCAAGAAAGGTAAGTAACAGGCAAAAAAAGACCTGTTACTTACATATACTCAAATAGTTCTAGTTTCATTTAGATGGTAATGAAAACTACCTGTAGAAATATAAATAACGATATACTCAAGTAGCGATATACACATCAATAATGAGATAACTTGAAATATAGCGAGTTAAATTATAGGTAGTTTAAAGCGTAAGTTGCTTGAGAAATGATACTACCTGTTTCTACTTTACTACCGTTCGCTTCAACACGTGCGCTGAAAGTCAGTTTGTTTGGACCTTCAACCAGTGGAATTTCAATACTAGTATCACCTAGTTTCATCACTGCACCATCAGCGTTCAACAGACGAACACCAACACCTTTAGAAGTACCCGTGTTTGCTAACAGTTCAGTTTTCGTTGAGTCAGGCGTACCTGAGAAAGTCACTTTAACTTTGCTTACCGCTGGGAATGAAGCTTCTCCATTTTCGCCTTTAACTTCACCCAAATCACAGTTTTCTAATGCAATAGTATATTGAACATTTTGGCTGTATTTGTTACCTGTTTCTAAAACTTTATTTGCAACTTGACCTAAGTCGACGTTAACAGTACCGTCACCAGGCAGAGTACATGGAGCATTAATAACTTTACCTTTAAAGTTAATAACACCACTACCTTGGTCAACAGCTGCATTTGCAATACCTGTAGTGAATGATGCCGCAATAATGGTAGCTAAAGCAATTTTAGATAATTTCATATTATTTTCCTATTTAAGAAAGACGACTGACGTACAAACTCCCTAACGATATTGATCATTAGGTAGAGATTAATTCTGTTATAGTTTAGAGAGACAACTGAATAATAATGTAAAGGCTATAAGTAATGATTAGCCATTCTATGTTTTATAATTCTGTTTTTTTGTTCTTTTTTTAGTTCTTTTTTTAGCTCCACACAACTTTCTATCGAAAAAATATCATCATGTAAAAAGCATATTAAATCTGTTTCAAGCGCTTTTGCTAAATTAAGTAGATTATCCAATGTAATATTGCATTCACCTCTTTCATAACGTGAAATTTGTTGCTGACTCACGCCAACAAGATCCGCAAATTCAATGCCAGAAAGGCCTAAACTCTTTCTTCTTTTGCGGATTTCTTTACCAACGATCTGGTTTACATTTTTCATTTATTAAGACCCGATCTCATTTAAAATTATCGTAGTGAAAAAGATAACGTCATAAACAATATTTTTTAATTATTATTATTTAAGTAATTCACATTAAGAAAAAGTAGTTAAATATGCAATATATGAATTTGACTTAATTATAGATTTGACACTTTGAAAGTAAAACTGTTTATAACGATCGATACGATTAATAAAATTAGACGAAACCTATCAAGAATATCTATTAAAAAATACAGGCCACTTAAAGTAAATATTCTTATAACATTTTGGTCGACCTTTTTTTAAAAAAAATAAAGAAACAACCTTAACGTTTTGATATTTATCATTAATTCATTTTACTACTGTTGGTTGTATAACTATATAAATAGAAGCTAGGATCATTATAAATAAAAAATAACACCAACTATATTTAATATGGTATTTCATCGTTGATATATAAGAGGAAATATAAAATATAGCCAAATAAATTCATTTAAGTCTCATTTTTTTATATTCTAACTATTTTACCACTGACAGTGGTTTATTTATTTTATCTGCTTTTATCAAGCATGAATTTAGCACCAAAGTCATACTCGGTTAAAGAGTACAGAATATGATAAATCACGCTAATCTTAATTTTTCCTTAGTTTTACGCAGTTAAATAGGGTCTAACTAGTTTTAAAGATGGAAATTTATCATAAATTAGATTAATCAATGGCTAGCACTCATAATCAGTCTTTTTATGAATAGAAATAACTCTTTACATTCAATGAATTACATTCTTTACAAAATGTAACCAAATGATAGTAAATATTTCAAATGAGAGTGGCGAATAGGCTAAAAACAGAGGAATCACTTTGAAACAATCAAAAATAGACCTATAAAAATCAAAAACTAGGACAAATCTCATAAGAGAGTATGCCCCAAAACTCAAAATTTAATCGGGAGAATATGCATAGATTTAATAAGCTTATTTAATGTTTATATGAAGGGTAACATGTTATTAACATAAACAGCATTTTTGAATGATTGATCAAAGATTAATTTGGGTTATCAATAACGCTTTTTTGTTTTTTAGCGTGATCTGTTCATTTCAGTCTAATATTGGAGAAGCATAATATTATGCCTTTATTGGCTAGCCCTCAGCAGAAGCAAAGTGATTATCTGATTTAGATCGATAACGATTGGTTATCAAAAAGGATAATATCTCATTATATCTCTGTGCAATTATGTGGTGTTATCTCTTTACCGTAAGAGAGGAGATACACTATGTCGACACCCATTCGAGTAGCCACTGTACAATTTCAACATAAAGCTTCTGACAAAAACGATAATCTAAAGCAGATCCATGCCTTTATCGATCAAGCCGCATCACAGAACGTACAAATACTCGTGTTACCTGAAATGTGCATTACCGGTTATTGGCACGTACCTAAATTGCCTAGTGAAGAGGTTTATCAACTCAGTGAAACGCTACATGATAGCCCTTCATTAACCCCAATCCGCCAAAGAGCGAAAGAGCTCAATATGATTATTGGCGTAGGGCTGATTGAAAAAGGGTTAGATGATAAGTGTTATAATACTTGGGTCGCTTGTATGCCCGATGGCACATATCATGCTCATCGCAAACTCCATGCTTTTGAGCACCCTAGCATCCACTCGGGTGATAGCTATACCGTGTTTGATACGCCATGGGGGGTAAAAGCAGGTATCCTCATTTGTTGGGATAATAATTTAGTCGAAAACCCGCGTGCGACTGCATTATTGGGCGCAGATATTATTTTAGCGCCTCATCAAACGGGAGGTACCAATTCCCGCAGTCCATATAGCATGAAACCAATCCCACTGTCTTTATGGGAAAATAGAGAGATAGCCCCAGAAGCCTTACGAGATGCTTTCCAAGGTGAACATGGACGCGGCTGGTTAATGCGTTGGCTACCAGCTCGTGCGCATGATAATGGTGTCTTTTATGTTTTCAGTAACGGTGTTGGGCTAGATGATGATGAGATACGCACTGGTAATGCCATGATCATAGACCCTTATGGACGTATTATTAAAGAAAGTGATGCAATTGAAAATGATATGGTTATCGCCGAACTGGATTTAAGTTTACTTCCTATGTCGACAGGCCGCCGCTGGATGTCAGGTCGACGCCCTGAACTGTATGGCATTCTTACTAAAACCATGGGTTATGAACGAGATGCACGCAGCGTAAGATTTGCTGATAAGCCAGTCGCAATTTCAAAATAACAGTGGCGCATCTTTTTTAATGAATAATATACTTGTAGAGACATAATATATTGTCTCTACAAGCCAACATAACTGATAAATTTACCGATGAGGCGTAATGGATACTCGATTATTACGTGCTTTTGTTGTTTTAGCCGAAACAGCGAACTACCATACGGCAGCATCACAACTGTATGTCACTCAGCCAGCATTGACCAAACAGATTAAACAATTAGAACGGCAACTTGCTATAACATTATTCGAACGTGGTCGTCACGGTGCACAATTAACGGAAAATGGTCACAAACTGCTTCCTTTCGCTCAGCAAGTGCTGTCTCAAACGAATCAACTTTTAAATCGAGCTTCTGAATTAAGTTCTCAATTTCCTAAATCTATCTATGTTGGGTTTGGTATTTCCGTCTTCCAAGAGGCTTCATTTTTCGTGGCTCGCTTACGGGAACATTTACCAAAAACCACCATTTACTTTGATGATATGCCGTCAAATATTATGTCGCAAAAATTAGCCAACCATCAATTACAAGTTGCTTTTTTGCGTCGTCCTGAAACCCCATTCTCTACACATTTTGCGGTTTATCCGTTAAAAAAAGAAACACTGTCACTGGCCATTTCCACATCCCAATTAACTCATCAATCGATTAAACAACTCTTAATGACCCATCCTTATTTATCACTTAGGAAGGAACGAGGCAGCGGGCTCTCTCAGCAAATTGAACAGTTTTTAGAACAACAAAAAATATCATTGATTCCAGCCCAAGAAGCGAGTGATATTCAAACAATCATTGCTCTCGTTGGCGCGGGTGCTGGCGTCAGCTTAGTTCCCTATAGTGCTAGACATATTAGTCGTCACGATGTGACTTTCATCCCCATTGAAAACATTGCGTCAGCCACTTGGGATATCGATGTCGTCTGGTCATCATCCTTACCTGCCTCTTGGCAAGATATAATCAGGGCATTGCTAAAAGAAACACTGCATCATTTTAATCGCCATGCCAATCCCAAATAACGCTCTTTAATCCTATATATAATGAGTAGAAATTCTGATATCTATAATCCTAATAATTTATTTATATGGATAAGCTTCACATGCTTACTAACCCTCTCGTGACCCCGATAAAAATTATCGCATCGGGCATTGCACTTCCTAAAAATAAAATAGACTCACAAGAGTTAGATGTGAGACTCAATAAGCCGAGCGGCTATGTGAAAAAATACTCGGGTATTGATTATCGCTTTCATGCAAATAATGAAGATTCTCAAGCACAATTAGCTGCCGATTCGCTCCACCATGCCCTTGAAGCCAAACAAATTCCAGCGCAAAGCATTGACATGCTGATTTCTGCCTCAGCTATTTCCGTTCAAGCTCTTCCTTGTACGGCCGCACACATTCTTGCGCAATCACGACTGAAGCAAGGTATCGCCTGTTTTGATATTAATGCCAGTTGTGTCAGCTTTATCACCGCGCTGCAAGTAGCCGCGGGTTTCCTTTCTACCAGTCAATATCAACGCATTGCCATCGTTTCCGCGGATCTGGCTTCTCGTGGGATCGATTGGCACGATAATGAATCCGCATTAATTTTTGGTGATGGCGCTGCCTGCGTCATTGTTGAAAAAGGCGATGGAACAAGTGGCATCATCACTTATCATCATGAAACACACACTGAAGGTATCGAGCTGTGTGAAATACGCGCTGGAGGCACACGTCGAAATCCACGTGCAGGCATGACCGATACGGATTTTTTATTTCATATGCAAGGTAAAAAACTGTTTCGAATGGCCTCATCCTTGGTCGAACGTTTTATGCAACGCGTTTTAACAGATGCGCATTTGCCGATTAATCACATTGGCACCGTCATCCCTCATCAAGCAAGCCATCTGTCTTTAGAGCATATGCGGCAACGCTTAGGTGTCAAACCGGAACAGTTAATTGATATTTACCGTTTTCGTGGCAACCAAGTCGCTGCCTCAATTCCTTCCGCATTACATGAAGCAATTGAAAGTGGCCGATTTTATGAGCAAAAAAATGTCATGTTAATAGGGACTGCTGCGGGGCTCGCTTTTTGTGCCATGGTGCTGATCCCATGAAAATATTAGTGACAGGAGCAACGAGTGGACTGGGTAGAAATGCGGTCGATAGCTTACTGCAACAGGGTCATCAAGTGGTTGCTTGTGGTCGAAATAAAGAAATTGGCCAACAGCTTAGCCAGCAAGGTGTCCAGTTTTTGCCAATCGACCTTGCCCATCTTTCCATTGAAAACGCCAAAAGGTTGATGGATGGCTGCGACGCTATTTGGCATTGTGCTGCACTCTCATCCCCTTGGGGGAAATACCATGAGTTTGTCGAGATCAATTATCGAGCAACCCAAATGCTTGCAGATACCGCGGGTGAGCTACACATTCCGCGCTTTATTCATATCTCCACCCCCGCGATTTACTTCAATTTCAGCCACCAGCGTGATATTGCGGAGACACAGACTAATATACGTTTTGCCAACCACTATGCGCGAACCAAATATTTAGCCGAAACCGCGATTGCACGAAGCGTTGCATATTACCCCCTCACACGCTACACCATATTGCGCCCTCGCGGTTTGTTTGGCCCCTATGATCGTGTGTTATTGCCTCGTTTATTCGCTCAAATTAAAGCGAGAAAAGGCAAATTAGTGCTGCCAGAGGGTGGTAAACATGCATTCGATCTGACTTATGTTGGTAACGTTGTTCACAGTATGATGCTAGCCACTACCAGAGATAACCTTATCAGTGGGGCAACATATAATATTACTAACCAACAACCTCAGCCACTGAGGCAAACGTTAGAACAACTCTTTGATGAGTTAACATTAGACTGCCAAATATGCTCAGCCCCTTATCCGGTGTTATTGACACTGGCAACAGTACTTGAAGGTATCGCGCACCTTACCGGCAAAGAGCCGCTATTAACCCGCTACAGTCTGGGAGCTGCTTATTTCACCATGACGTTAGATAATCAAAAAGCCCAGCAAGAACTCGGCTATTATCCGCCTATTAATATGACGGAAGGTATTCACCTAACAGCCCAATGGCTACGGCAGCAGGATAAATTATGTTAACTATCAATCAGTTTGAGGTAGGATATTGTACTCACCCTGGCTGTGTGGCATTAAAAGGGGCAAGTGTTAAAGCATGTAAATTTCCTGCCAGAGCGTGGTTAATTGAGGGTAATGATCAGCGATGGCTGTTTGATACGGGCTATGCGAATCACTTTTATGACCATACTCGTACAGGGATCATGCGGTTTTACCGCACCGTCACACCAGTCTATTTTGAGAGTAAAGATGCCCTCATTAACCAACTTGCAGATGCAGGGATCACACCAAATGATGTGAATGGCCTTATCTTGTCGCATTTTCATGGTGACCATATTGCTGGGCTACGTGACTTCCCTGGAATTCCAATTATTTGTTCCGGTGAAGGGTGGCAAAAAACACGACACCTCACTGGTTTTGCAGCATTAAAAGGCGCTTTTGTTCGTGGGCTGATCCCAGAAGATTTCGAGCAAAGAGCACGTTTTTATGAAGGGCTGGAGGCTGTCGAACTTCCACCTGAATTGCAGATCCTTGGGAAAGGTTTTGCGGTCAATGACCAAAAAACATTATTCATTGTTCCGTTACCGGGGCATGCCCCTGGGCATATTGGGCTATGTGTACTCACTGAACAAGGCTGGATTTTATTAGCGGGTGATGCCGCTTGGTCACCCACGAATTATCGCGAACGACGTGGACCTATGGCGATTGCTCATATCATTATGGATGATAAGCACGCCTATTATCAGACACTTAATAAACTGCATCAACTCGACAAACAAAATATTCCCATTCAATTATGCCATGAAGGGGACCTTATTTGATTTTATCCGTGTTATGGCATTACTGGCGAGCCAAACGTCTGCACTTTACAGACCGAGTGGCACTTGAGGACTATCAACAGCGACGTTTAAACGCGTTTAAACGCAAGACGTTGGTAAAAAGCCCTTATTTTAGTCAGTTTGTACACCTGCCGCTTGAACAATTTCCTATCATGAATAAACAAATCATGATGGATAACTTTGACAGTATGAATACCGCTAAGCTCTCCAGTGAGAGGCTGCTTCATTGCGCTCAACAGAGCGAAAAATCACGTGATTTCTCGCCCAAAATGGGTAAATACAGTGTTGGCCTCTCATCGGGTACCTCCGGCCGTCGTGGCTTATTCGTCGTGAGTCCACAAGAACAAAATATTTGGTCTGGTAGTATGTTAGCCAAAATGCTACCTCTCGGTTTATTCAACGGTGAACGCATTGCCTTATTTTTACGGGCAAATAATAACCTCTATGAAAGTGTTAATAACCGTTGGATCTCGTTGCGCTTTTATGACCTCTATGCCAATTTCCGCCAACAGCTACAAACATTAGAAAGCGATCAACCGACTATTATTGTCGCCCCTGCTCAGGTGCTATGCGCAATTGCAGAAGCCATTAACAACCGAGAGATTAAGCTCAATGTACGAAACGTTATTTCCGTTGCCGAGGTTCTACAACCTCATGATAAGCAGCTTCTACAGCAATGTTTTTCTCATGTCGGCGAAATTTACCAAGCAACTGAGGGGTTTTTAGGTTGTACCTGTGCACAGGGAACCCTGCATCTGAATGAAGCTTTTTTACATATTGAGCCACATTGGCTAGATGAACAGCGATTCTCACCAATAATCACCGATTTTACGCGAAAAACACAACCTATCGTTCGCTATCAACTGGATGATATTTTAGTCATACGTAACACTCCTTGCCCTTGTGGTGATCCTCAACTTGCCATTGAACGAATCGAAGGTCGTTGTGATGACCAATTATTGCTACCTGACCATCACGGCAATGTCGTGACATTATTTGCTGATCCCGTGTCTCGCATTATCGTTAATCATCTCCCTGTCACTGCTGATTTTCGCTTAACTCAACAAGGCTGCCATCTCGATTTACAGGGAGAGTGTCAGGCATTTGAACTCAAACAATGTCAGCGCTCGCTAGAAGACTACTTTATTAGGCAAAATGTGGCGATTGATCAGCTGACTTGGACGCTACGCGTCGACCCTATTTCACAACCTTTTGCCATAAAACGAAGACGGATCAGGCGCAAGGAGGTTGAATGAATTTCAAACACATTCTATTACGATTGCTTTATTGCCTCCTTGGCTGGGGAACCGTCGGTATTATTTATCAATTCACAGGTGAAATTGATGAAAATGCCACGTTATTAGCACCAAGTTGGGTCGATAATGCTATTCCTTACAACGTGGAAGCAATATGGCTATACCTCTCTTTTTTTGTATTTATTCCATTAGGTTATCTATGTAGTTCCCTTAGCCAAGCACGTCGCTTAATGTTTGCGATGCAATTATGTGCCCTTATTTCAGGCGTTATCTATCTATTTTTTCCAACGACGATGAGTTATCCACCGATTGAATGCCTTTCATTAGCAGGTCATGCGCTTTGTCATCTCATGAGTATCGATAGCCCGCAAAATTTATTACCTTCTCTACATGTCTCATTGACTCTTGTTGTTCTCAATGCATTATGGTCATCACAGCAAATCATTCGTACCACAATATATTTATTATGGGCCATCGCTATCTGTGCCTCTGTTTTAATACTAAAACGACATTTATTTATTGATGTTGTGACCGGAGCTTTAACGGCGATCAGTGTGCTGTATATTGTTCGTTTTGCACAACCAGCCGTATGTTTATGGAGAAAAGCTAAGTGAATGAATTAACTTTTCCGATTATTTTTATGTTATTGGTTGTGACACTTGAAGGAATCATCATCACAAAAACAGAAAAAGGAACAATTAATTGGCAAGAGTGGGTATTTAACCTGAACTCAGGCCATATTATGTTGTGGTTATTTCGTGGATTAGAGCTGTTTTGTTACGGATTCGTTGTCAGTCACTTTTCATTAGGTGTTGTTGAACACTGGCCTATAGCGTTAGTTTGGATTTTTACGCTATTTGCGTGGGATTTTGGTTTTTACTGGTTACATCGCTTACACCATAAATATCGTCTGTTATGGGCTGTGCATGTCGTTCACCATCAAGGTGAACATTTCAATCTCTCTCTGGGAGTCCGTAATTCGTGGTACTCATCATTGACATCTATCCCATTCTTCATGGTGTTAGCTTTGTTGGGTATTCCACTCGAAATCTTTATTACCATTTCTATTCTGCACTATAGTATTCAATTTTTTAATCACAGTGCATTAATACCTCACCTTGGTTGGTGGGAGAAAGTCATGGTTACGCCACACCATCATCGAGTTCACCACATCAAAGAGGGTCACTACTCAAACCGTAACTTTGGTGGTAGCTTTATCTTTTGGGATAAGTGGTTTGGGACATTTTCAGCATTACCTGACAGCGAGTACCACTATGGTATCAAAGGCGAGCCAGCAACAGAGAACCCATTCATTGATAATAACCGTCCATTTTGGCGGATCTTAAAGCGAAAACCCCAAACAGTTTCATTAAAAGTGCCATTATATCGCGTTAATCAGTGGTTCCTTGTCATAGGAACGTTGTTACTTTTTACTCTCGTTATTGGTTATGTTTATTTATATGGTTATGGTTATCAAGGTACGACTGGCCAACAAATGCTATTGTTTACTCTGCTTGCCGCGGGGACCATTGCCTTATCAGGAATATCCGATGGCCGCCTAGTAGGTCTGTGGGGTTGGTTTACTATCGCGACCGTCTTATTGTTTTGCGTATTATTTATTTGGCAGTGGCAAACCCTGTTTTGGCTAACATTGACTGGGGCACTATGGCTACATAGCCTCTCTTTGCTACTGGGTATTGGCCGTCAGCCAGTGCAGGTCAACCATGCATCCTGAACCCCTAAGACCACTCGGCTACCAGCATCGTCAAGACCAAGCATTCCGCCAAGCACTCATGCAGGCCGCTAATCGATATCTACAGCAGCATAATGACCATCGCTTTGCCGATTGGCGGTTTTATCTAAAAAGCCTAGTATTAGTGGGTTGCTGCCTAGGTAGCTATCTCACTGCCCTGTGGAGTGATGCGGCATGGCTCTTTTTTATTTTTTATCCCCTATTTATCTGCTTTGCGCTGCTCTTAGCGATCAATTTAGTCCATGATGCCTCGCACAATGCAATCTTCAAGCAAGCGAAAGCCAACCGTTGGCTAAATTTTTGGATCACGATACCTTTAGGCTTGGATCCCGAATGTTGGCGAGTACGCCATATTATTTTTCATCATGCGCATACCAACATTCGTCATTATGATTTAGATATCGAAGAAAATTTTGTATTGCGACAAACCCCCTATCAACGCTGGTATCCTTTTATGAAGGCGCAGCACCTCTATTGGCCATTGGTTGCGGCGCTCACCTTTCCAGCATTAATTTGGGTATTTGATTGGTTAGATCGCTTCCACTTCACGCGTGTTGCTCCACATATGCGCCATCAAGGGCAAAGCGGCATTGTGACATTTCTATGCGCCAAAATACTGCATATCTCTCTCGTGATTATCATTCCTTTTTATCTCCTGACAGATAAACAGATTGGATTAGGCTTACTACTATTCACTTATTTCTTGAGCCAAATGTTAGCATCGCTGATTTTCGTGGTATTAATTTTAGGTACTCACTGGGCCAAAGCGACTTTCTATACCCCACCAGAACAAGGAAATATGCCGCATGGATTTTACACCCATACTTTTTCAACGACCTATGACTGGCATACTACCCCTCGTTGGTTAACTTACTGGCTCGGTGGGCTTAATTTACATTTAACCCATCACTTGTTTCCTAATTGGAATCACCGCCACTATCCTGCTTTAGCGGATATTATTCAGTGTACCGCTGAACAGTTCTCTATCAATTATCACTGTATTTCAGCTAAAGAGCTGTTTATTTATCAGCAGCGCTTTTTAAAAGAAATGGGGCGAGGAAAGCGGGCGGATGACCCACACTCTTAACCGACTATTGCGATATAAAAAGATAAACAATGGAAATATGCTTCCCATTGTTTATCAATAATAAAACGATGACATGAAGGCCGATAAGATATTCTTGCTTAAATAACGATTCTACCTATCAACAACAATATTTTCGTTAACCACCGACTCTCCACTATTCCCCACCATACGTGCAAATTTTTCGATTGGGTCTGTTTTCAGTGCATATAACCTTTTAAGGGCAAATGGATTATCGCCAAGGCGCACCTTACCTTGAATCGTGGTTAAGGCAAGATGTATGCCCGATAACTTAGCGGCATCCATCGCGATTGGGTTAAATCCACCGAAGGGGTATGCTAAATAGCGTTGTTCAGGCTCAAATTGCTGTAAAATTCGCATAGAGCGCTGAAAGTCTAAGAAAATAGTGTGCTCTTGACGACTAAAAATAATGGGACTTTTGTGCTTATCGAGCTTATGTAAAAAATGAGTATGCGACTGAATATTAAACACATCTTGGCAATTTTTTATTTCTTGCTTACTCATAAATTGCAGCCCGTCCGCAGACCATTTTTGAGGGGTCATTTTAATACGCGAAGAGATCACAAATAAGGTCGCTTGCTGCTGATTGTGTTTTAAAATGGGATAAGCATAGCGATATACCGATTTCAAACCGTCATCGAAGGTTAAAACCACTGATTTAGCGGGTAAATTCACTGATTTATCTAAATATCCTTCAAGATCGGCTAAAGAAAGCGTTTGATAACCCGCTTGCTGCAAATAATTCATTTGTTCTTGAAATGCTTCAACCGAAGTCGTCGTTGAAGTCTGTTGGAATTTTTTGTTTTCACTTTCTTTCAGTAAATGATGATAGGTCAAGATAGGAATACCTTTATCTATCTCCACATCATCTAACTTGATATACCCCAAGCGATCACCTAAACGAATCGTTAACCATGCCACTTTTTCCCCTTGCTTATCTGTTTTAATCATACGAACTAATACTGGATAGCGGAGATTGCTAAATAGCGTTGCGATTGGCTGGCTATGTGGTTTTGCCGAACGGTATACGGGCGTATTTTTTGTGGTAATTAAATAATCATAAATCGGGTTACTTAACTCATTTAGCCTATCATCTTCAGGGGTTAAGCGAGGTTTTAATGGGGATACCGCCTCAGTATTAACATAGGCATAATCATTCCCAAATTGTATAGGTTGGTAATCCCCCATTGCTTTATACAGATAAAAACCATGCTCAGGATAAAGTTCAGCAACGGCTTTCATGTTGCCTGCAATTGGGGCGAAAATCGTCTCACTTTGTTTAAGTTGCATCAGTGCTGGCGGCGTATCCACCAGTTGCCAATTCTCTGTACTTTGTGTTGGTACTTGTGCAAACGACTTTGTGACCGATAAAAAAAGAAAAATAAAAAAAAGCATTAATGACTGATTACGCATACTCAACCCATCATAACGACCAGAGAAAAAACGACTTATTTTAAACCGACTTAATCGCTATCCCTATACTCTAGAAAAAATAATTTATCTAAATAGGATAACTCGCAAGCAATAGAAAATAAGTGTATTCCCCTATACCTCTCAATGGATACAACAGACTATGGCCTTTTACCTGAAAGACATGATGGGGATGCGATTGGGAGAGAACACAAAATACAAGTGGTTGTTTTATATTTATATAGCCCTTTCAGTTAAGGGCTATACGTGTTATGCCATTTTAATATTAGCGATAAAAAATCATTTTCTTCTCTACGTCAACATGAAGCGATTGCTGCCAACTCGCTAATGTTAAATGCGCTAATTCAGCAAGGCCTGTATAGAAAGGAAAGTTAGCCTCTTGCTCCATTTTATTAAGATAATGGAATCCCCAAGGTAATATATGCTGAGCCAATAACTCGTTTAATTGAGATGGATTGTTTTCAGCGACCCATGCCACCATCATAAGCAATAAGCCAAAATGATCTTCAGGTTCATTCTGTGATAAATGAATATCGATACTATGGGCATGCATCCACTCACGCAATTGTAAAGTCGAGTCCCCAAAAATCACATTTTCCCTATCGAGCCATACCGATCCCCAAGGCGGTGCAGGCAGCGCATAAGGCCCAATAAATAACCGCTGATAGGCCTCATCCAAGGATTCATTATCCGTCGCGATTATGGCCAATTTATCGGCAATAGCCTGTTTTTGCTCATGAGAACCGTACGGCCACTCCTCTGTCCATTGAAGCGTTGACAGCAATGAAATGATTTCCTGTATATCACCTGGCGCATAATAGAAAGCAGCACCAAGCACTCGTGCCGTCAAAGAAATATGATTTAAAGATTGTTCACTCATGGTGTGTTTTATTCACTTATCGTTAGATATTTAATAATTTGTCTATCTTGATTTAACCATAAATCGCATTAAAAGGCTTAGCAGTAAATTACTAAGCCTCTTTTTCATTAACTAGTTAACTGCCATACCCACTGTCATATGTAAGCCGTAGAAAACGCCGCGTCCGACAATTTCACCGGCCATCACGAATAAAAATCCTATCAACATATTCAGCACAGAAGGGTTACGTTTCGCGATTAATGGCATGATCCAGCAGCCTAATCCCATCGCAATAGCCACCACTTTTATATCCATCAATATTCCATAATCAGGTACTAAGTCGGTGGCTTTTTGCACAGATGTTTCAATACTCGCTAAATCAAAACCTTGAGAAATAGCGATGCATATACTCACCAATAATGCCAACACACTTAGCGCAGGAATACGACGAATACATTGCAAATCAAAGCCTGCAATACGCAACAATAATGCGGCAAGTATAGGTCCTCCAAGGAATGCGGTGAGGATAAAATTCATTGTCGTATAGATAGTATTCCATGTTGGCACGGTATCAATCAGATACACACGAGAGGTCGCAACAACAAAGACAACCGCCATCACCATCACGATGAACAACCATACTTTACCAAGCGCAGCAGGCATCTTATTGAAGACCGCTAGCAACCAATAAAAACCGCCTAACGCAAAGAAAATGGCGCCGCTGGCAACTTCATTACTGAGGGAAGATGCTCCCAAGCGATTAAATGAGTTAAAAGCACGTAATGGTGTTCCCATATGCATTGTTGATAATAAAAAACCTATTCCCATCAACAGCCACAAGCCAAACATGCTGTAATGAACCTTGCGATCCAACTCAGTTGAAAGTTTACCGCTCAGTAATACCGCAGCCATCATCATAAAAGCACCCGCGACACTTTGACCAATCACCGTAAAAAACATCAATGGCCATTCATGAATTCCCGATCCCATATTATACCTCCTCCGGGTTAGCCAGATGCCCTGAAGTGTCACCAACTGGACGGCTATTGGCATTCAGTTTTAACACAATATTTGGATGTGTATATTTTGCAGCTGGTAATGGCGCGATTTCCGCTAAGGTGCCATATTTTTGACGTAACTCGTCGATAGGTGCCATATCCAATGCACGTAACGGGCAAGACTCAACACAGATCGGCTTTTTACCTTCGGCAACTCGCTCATAACAACCATCGCATTTGGTCATATGTCCTTTGACCTCATCAAATTGCGGAGCGCCGTAAGGACAAGCCATACTACAGTAACGACAGCCTATGCAAACCTCTTCATCAACAACGACAAAACCGTCTTCCCGCTTATGCATTGCCCCACTTGGACATACTTTTGTACATGCAGGATCATCACAATGGTTACAGGAAATTGACAGGTAATAAGCAAAAACGTTTTGCCCAAATACACCATCTTGCTCAGTCCAATCGCCACCAGCATATTCATAGATACGACGAAAATTGACGTCTGGAGATAAATTTTTAAAGTCTTTACACGCTAGCTCACAGGTTTTGCAGCCAGTGCAACGACTTGAATCGATATAAAAACCATATTGCGTTGACATAACTCGCACCCCTAAGCTTTCACAACTTCAACAAGATTAGAATGTGATGGATTACCTTTGGCTAATGGCGACGGCCGTTGGGTAGTTAGCACATTAATACTTCCGGCATGATCCACTCGGTTACCATCTGGGTCATACCAAGCGCCTTCACCGAGACCCACAACGCCCGGCACGATACGAGGTGTCACTTTCACCTTCACGCGCACTTCGCCGCGATCATTAAATACTCTCACTAAATCGCCATGTTTTAGGTTTCGTTTCACTGCATCTTGTGGATTAATCCATAGCTCTTGTGGGCATGCGGCTTTCAGTACATCAACGTTGCCATATGTCGAGTGAGTACGTGATTTATAATGGAAGCCAGTCAACTGTAGTGGGTATTTTTCCATTAATGGATCCCCATACTGTTCAAAACCCGCGGAATAGATTGGCAATGGATGAATCACATCCCCCTCCTCGAGCTCCCAAAGATTTTGCAGCTCAGCTAATTGAGAAGAATAAATCTCAATTTTTCCCGATGGTGTCGTGAGTGGATTAGCGATCGGATCTTCGCGGAAATGACGATAAGCAACATGATGGCCCTTAGGATCGCGTTTTTTGAAAATGCCTTGTGCACGGAACGCTTCAAAAGTTGGTAATTCAGGTAATGCCTCGCGAGATTGCTCATAGAGATGACGTAGCCACTCTTCTTGAGTCCGGTTTTCAGTAAATTGCGCTTCAACGCCCATACGCTTAGCAATTTCACTCGTCATCTCATAAATATTGCGGCTTTCAAAACGCGGTTTAATTGCCTGATCGGCAAAAATGACATATGACATATTGCCCGCTGAAGCATCCATACAAAAATCCATCTGTTCAGAAGCGGTGCAATCCGGTAACAAAATATCGGCATATTTCGCTGATGCTGTCATGTGGTTATCAATCACCACGATCATTTCACATTTCGAATCATCTTGCAGAATGTCATGGGTACGGTTAATTTCTGAATGCTGATTCACTAAACAGTTTCCTGCATAGCTCCAAACCATTTTAATCGGCACATCAAGTTTATCTTTACCGCGAACACCATCACGTGTTGCCGTCATTTCAGGCCCACGTAAAATGGCATCTGTCCACATAAACATCGAAATACTGGTTTTTACTGGGTTGGTTAAAGTTGGCATCCGCACGAATGGAATACTGTACGATCCTTCTCGCGCTCCAGTATTGCCACCATGAATACCGATATTCCCTGTAAGAATCGCTAACATTGCGATAGCACGGGAGGCAAGCTCACCATTAGAGCGTCGTTGTGGTCCCCACCCCTGAACAATATAAGCAGGTTTCGCCATACCAATTTCACGTGCAAGTTTTACGATTCGTGCAGCAGGAATACCTGTAATAGGTGCGGCCCATTCAGGTGTTTTCGCTTGGCCATCTGGTCCTTCCCCTAAAATATAGGCTTTGTAGTGCGCATTTTTGGGGGCTCCCGCTGGTAAAGTCGACTCATCATAACCAACACAATATTTATCAAGAAATGGCTGATCGACTAAATCTTCTTTGATCATCACATAAGCGATCGCACTGACTAACGCAGCATCGGTTCCTGGGCGAATAGGGATCCATTCATCTTCACGTCCTGCACCTGTATCGGTATAACGAGGATCAATGATAATCATTTTGGCGTTCGATTTTTCACGAGCCTGTTCAACATAGTACGTGACCCCGCCGCCACTCATACGTGTTTCACCTGGGTTATTACCGAACATGACGACAAGTTTTGAATTTTCGATATCAGAAGGGCTATTACCGTCAGCCCAACCGCCGTAAGTGTAATTTAAACCGGCAGCAATTTGTGCGGTACTATAGTCGCCATAATGATTTAGATATCCCCCGCAGCAATTCATCAAACGTGCAATCAATGTAGCCCCTGGTGGCCATGATTTTGTCATGGTACCGCCTAAAGTCCCAGTGCCATAATTGAGGTAGATAGACTCATTACCATAGTCTTTAATTAAGCGCTTCATATTGTCAGCAATGACATCAAAAGCTTCATCCCAACTAATGCGTTTGAATTTGCCTTCACCACGTTTACCGACCCGCATCATTGGGTAACGTAAACGGTCTGGGTTATAGACTCGACGGCGCATAGAACGGCCACGTAAACAGGCACGCACTTGATGCAATTCTTCATAGACATCATTGCCGGTATTGTCAGTCTCAACGTATTTTATTTCACCATCAACGACATGCATACGTAATGGGCAACGACTCCCACAGTTGACTGTACATGCACTCCAAACCACTTTTTCTTCACCAGTGGGGGTAACTGTTTTTTGCTCTGCAACAGCAGCAGAACTGAAAGGAAGAGAAAATCCTCCAGCCGCTGTCGCTAACCCAGTGATTGTTCCGGCTTTAATAAATCCACGACGGGTAAGAGGAGCAAAAACAGATGCTTTCTCTTTTATATTTGCCATACATAACTCGCTCAATTAGTTTGCTTAAAGTGTTAGAAATCAAACTTCCATCGACACTGAATAAAATTTATTTAAGATGAGTACGATTAGTCATAAATGTGACTAGTCATATAAAGTCGAAATAATAAGATTTTTAGTCGAGGTCATAATATCAACACACAAAACTAAGAGATTGTTTCACATCAATAAAAGAGTAATAACCTACGTTACTAATAACACCAACCCTTTGATAAAAACTATAAATCACAGCGCTTCCGTTATATCAAAACATATATATCGACGAATTATTTTAGCCTATTTCCCTCTATTAACGGTATTAAATGTTAGTTAATAACTTTATAAAATACATTTCCAGTCGGTTATATCTAAAATATAATGATTGCATTCAGTTAATATTTAGCTAACAAAATTATCAGAAAAATAATAAAACATTTTTATTATTCTTTATAAGAATTAATTAACATAAATTTATCAACATTAATAAATATAAAATGATAATCATTTTTATTACGTTAATTTAGATAGAGGATTTTATTAACGTTCAATTTAAACTAACCGACAAACACCACTTTTTAAAAATCATTTATTTTCAAATAGTTAAGCATGAATCGCATCATATTAATCGATAGTATTCTTTACTGAATCAACCAATATTCAAAGGCATGTTCATCGTTATTTTCGTGATCACTATCAATAACCTATTATTTTTTTATTTCTCAAGCTCGCTGCATTCATGCAATGAAATGCAAAGGAAAGGTATTTTACTCACGATATTAGTCTGTCAGCGCTTTTATTTGCGAAAATTCTTAATTAACAGGAAAGTTCACCTCAATAGCTAAGTTAAACTAATTAAAAAACATCTATAAAACACTCAGTTACTTGTAAAATTTAGTCTTGTTAGTTATCTAAAAAAGAAACGAAAAACAGGATATTGATCTCAGTATTTAACTTACCATATATTCAAATATTGACTCACTAAGTAAATATCGCTATTAGTTAAAATATTGTTAACCAATGTTACGATGGTGATAAATTGGAAATATCTCAAGTTAATCTCAAAAAAACGGATATCACGCAAGATAACCGAGCCAAGTGTATTCGCGGTATTGTGGGTGCGGCTTCGGGTAATTTAGTGGAATGGTTTGATTTTTATATTTATGCTGTTTTTGCTGCCTATTTCACTAAAGCTCTTACCCCTCAAAATATGGATCCCCTGACACAATCTATCTATGTATGGGGTGTCTTTGCAGCCAGTTTTTTTATGCGTCCCATCGGTAGTTGGCTATTTGGTCGCATCGCGGATCGTCATGGTCGCAAACGTTCTATGGTTGCCTCAATTTACTTGATGGGCTTCAGCTCTTTCTTATTTGCGGCTCTCCCCACTTATGCACAAGTAGGAATGTTTGCGCCATTACTCTTACTGCTAGTTCGCTTGTTACAAGGATTATCTGTTGGTGGTGAATATGGTGCGGTTGCAACTTATATGAGTGAGCTTGGCCTCAAAGGACAACGGGGGTTCTTTGCATCGTTTCAATATGTCACACTCTCTGGGGGTCAGTTATTAGCGAGTTTACTCAGTGTCATTCTGTTAGCGTTCCTCAGTGAACAGCAGTTATCGGATGGGGGTTGGCGTATTCCTTTTGTCATCGGTGGCTTTGCCGCTATTGTTTCGCTGATCGCCCGAAAACGCCTTGATGAAACGCTCAGTAATGAAGCTTCTGAAGCCGAGGAGTCTGGTTCTTTAATCGCACTACTCAAGCAACATTGGAAATCCTTTGTATTAGTCATTGGCTATACCGCAGCAGGATCTCTGTGTTTCTATATTATTACGGTTTATTCAAAAACCTATTTAACCAATATCGGTATTGATAGCAAAATTGTCGGCTATATCATGACCATCTCATTATTTGTGTTTATGTTGTCTCAACCGCTATTTGGCATTATCTCAGATAAAATTGGTCGTAGAGCCGCCATGATTACATTTACGCTATCTATGATTATATTTATCTATCCCGTAATGGTGATAGGCATGCGTTATTTTGCTTACTCTCCTGTCATTATCACTTTATTACTTATCTTCTTAATGATGCTATTAAGCTTCTATACATCGATCAGTGGTTTGGTTAAAGCTGAAATGTTCCCACCACACCTACGAGCATTAGGTGTCGGTGTATCCTATGCGATAGGAAATGCAATTTTTGGCGGCTCAGCTCCCTCAGTCGCATTACAATTTAAAGCCAATGGCGCAGAAAACTCATTCTTTATTTATGTCATGGTTATATTATGTATCTGCTTGTTCTGCTGCTTTAAGCTTCCTAAGGAGCCTGAATATTTGAATGACCGTCATTAATGCTCTCTATTGAACCACTATTTTTAAATAGTAATTGATCATACAAAGCGGCGCAAAATATCGAGTTGCGCCGCTTTCAATCAATATGGCAGGTTATTTGTCTACAGAGAGAAATTCTCTCGCTTGCAATAGCGGACTGGCTCAATGCGCTCATCGTCCTCTAATTCCTGCTCATCGCATCAACTTTATCTTACTGTTACACAACTTAGACAAAAATGAATCAATCATGGCCTTTGCAGCTCACGTTTAGCCCCAAAATACTCATTATATGAAACTACGGCGTACAGAGTATTTTCTGCTTATGAGAATTTGTAACAAATAGAAACAAAATACTATCAAATAAATAATTCCAAATATGGCGTATTAATAACCACATTCACTATTTTTTATATGATATGAAAAATATAATCAAAATAATAATCATAAAATGACTTACCCATCATAGCTTTAAACTTTCAATTAGCTAAAAAAACAGCTATCAAACAAAACAAATGATCGAAATATTCGATCGAAATAAATCATTATGATAGTCAAAAACTATCAATTATCCTTATCTATTCGGTACAAACATTTTTACACCAACTATGGACTCGTTATAGTAGCGACCTAGTGATAACCACCATCTAATCTAACATTGGGTAGAAAATAGGATAATGGAAGAGCATAAACTCACCACATTAGCAGGTAGCTTGTTGCGCCAAGCAAGAAAAGAGAAAAAAATAACAGGCAAGGAACTTGCTAAGTTAATGGGAATTAGCCAACAGCAAATTTCACGCTACGAAAATGGCATCACCCCACTCACTCTTGATTTGCTCTATCGATTTTTATCGGTTTTAGATCAAGACTGCCTAATTTTCATGCAAAAAATCTTCAATGAATATCATAAGAATTCTAGGGTGAAAGGTCATGCCTTACTAGCACCACCTTCATTGAGCCAATACCTAAAGCACTTTATTAAAGATAAAAACAGCACTTCGTTCAAGGTTTATACTCACAGTAAGGATAACTAAGAAAATCAAAAGAATTATGCTATTGAACAACGGACGGCAAACATAATTCAAGGTTTCACCCCATATTACACAAAGGAATAATCACTAAACTTATAACAAATCCGCCCTTAATTGTAAGGGTTTTTATCTAAGTAATTTAGTCTAAGTAAAATATTTAATTAATAAACATCAAATAACCCATGTTTTTTTGATACACGCTTTTTATATCTACTAGACTAATAAGCACAATAAATATACGGATAGCGTTTAAGCTAAATAACTTACAGATAGATTTAACGTCATAACACAATTATTGAATCACCCAAAAAATAACCCTATTTACAATGCTCGTATATTTTGTTTCTATCAATATGAGCGAACAACAGAGTGTAGGCGTTAAGATTATTTTTAACACCACAGTGGCGAAAAGGTTGAAACCAAATTTAAAAATCAACCTGCATGACTCACCCAAAGCAGAAAAATATAACTATATGTTTTATTGAGCAAAAAATATCTCCATCCACAGTGGCAACCGATAAAAATTGAACAAATATATTTTTTGCGTTTATTTTTAAATAGTGTAAACCTAATGAGACGCTATTATTTCACCAACTTTCTACCAAACAAAAATATAAAGTTTAAAAATTCAGCAATAATCTTCAAAATATATTTAGACATTTAATAAATATTTAATCATTACTGTCTCGTCTTTGTCACTGGCTTTCCTCCACCATCAAGATGGCACCTCACAAATGCAATAATAATGGGGCACCTTTTTTTTCTTGCTATTAACCACACGAAATATAGTTGATTATTATTTAACATGTTTGAGTATTTTTATTTATTACTCACCTCGTGAAACAAATTGACATTTTTCCCGAGCAAATAAAAAAACAACTGTACATTTTAGCTGACATTTCACTTTATTTTTTTGCCGCCTAAAAGGATTGATTTTTATTAAAACAACGCGCAAACCCTTTACAGGCTTGACTATCACAATCAAGATTATTCACATTCCACTTAGTTTTATTAACAAATATACCCCATGGTTAACAATTACTTGAATTATGATAATATGATTATCTTAAATTGTAATAATTTACTATATAAAAACTAAGGTTATTATTGAGGTTACAGATGAAAATCTCGAGAAGAAAACTACTTTTAGGGGTCGGTGCTGCGGGTGTTCTCGCAGGGGGTGCTACGGTTGTTCCAATGATCCGTAGAGAAGGTCGATTTGAGTCGACTAAATCTCGTGTACCTGCTGTTGCGGGCACCGAGGGGGCATTACCGAAATCAGCAGATGCTGTCATTATCGGTGCTGGCCTTCAAGGAATAATGACTGCCATTAATCTTACTGAAAGAGGAATGAACGTCGTTATTTGTGAAAAAGGTGTTGTCGGCGGTGAACAGTCTGGTCGTGCCTACAGTCAAATCATTAGTTACAAAACCTCTCCAGAAATTTTTCCATTACACCATTATGGAAAGATTTTATGGACCGGTATGAATGAAAAAATCGGTGCAGATACGAGTTACCGAATTCAAGGCCGTGTTGAAGTTCCTTCAAGCGAAAAAGATCTTGAACTGACCAGAGAATGGATTAAAAAGAATTCAGAGAACCCAGGTTTTGATACCCCATTGAGAACTCGCATGATCGAGGGTGAAGAACTGGCAAAACGTCTTCCTAATGCTCAGACACCATGGAAAATTGGTGGATTTGAAGAAGATGCTGGTAGTCTCGATCCTGAAGTTGTGACGCCAACGATGGCGAACTACGCAAAATCACTCGGGATTCGTATCTATACCAATTGTGCCGTAAGAGGCTTGGAAACCGCAGGCGGTAAAATTTCAGATGTGGTGACTGAGAAAGGCTCCATCAAAACCTCTAACGTGGTTCTAACGGGCGGTATTTGGTCTCGTCTGTTTATGGGTAACCTTGGCGTTGACGTTCCTACACTCAATGTTTATCTCTCACAACAACGTATCACGGGTGTACCGGGCGCACCAAAAGGTAACGTACACTTACCAAATGGTATCCACTTCCGTGAGCAAGCAGATGGAACTTATGCGGTTGCTCCACGTATCTTTACGAGCTCTATCGTGAAAGACAGCTTCCTGTTAGGTCCACGCTTTATGCACTTACTGGGCGGCGGAGAACTACCATTAGAATTCTCTATCGGTAAAGATTTGTTTAACTCTTTCACAATGGCAACGTCATGGCGTTTAGATGAAAAAACACCATTTGAAGAGTTCCGTACAGCTACTAACACACCAAACACAGACCACCTGGATGGCGTACTCGAAAGACTGCGTAATGAATTCCCTGTGTTTAAAGAGTCGAAAGTGGTTGAACGTTGGGGCGGCACAGTTAGCCCAACCGATGATGAAATTCCAATTATTTCTAAAATTGAACAATACCCAGGCCTTGTTATCAACACAGCAACAGGTTGGGGTATGACAGAAAGTCCAGCATCAGGTCAACTGACTGCGGATCTATTGATGGATACTAAACCAGTCATCGATCCACACCCGTACAGACTTTCTCGTTTTACTGAATAAGAGCGATAATTTCTACTGACGTTAATTGTTCTTTAAAATTTATTGTTCAAGCTGTGCATTGCATCAATGAATGTATGGCTTGTCTATATAAGTTGATACTCTAAATAACTCAGTCCGTCGCCAACAACGCGACGGCTTGAAGTATGAGGAGAACTATTACTGTGATAATGTTAAGGAGCTTACATGCGCTATAAAACTTTACTTCTTTCTCTCCCATTGGTTCTGGGTGTAGCGAGTGCAAATGCTGAAGGTGTAAAAACCAATAAGCTGCAAGGAATGCCTATCGCTGAGTCGGTAGAAATCAGTGCAACTAATGACATCATTTTCCTAAGCGGAAAGGTGCCAACTAAAATCTCTAAAGACGCTCCTGAAGGTGTCCTTGAGTCATACGGTAATACTGAAACTCAAACTATCAACGTCATGAAGCAGATCGAAGCTCACCTTGCTGATCTTGGCCTGACTCTGAACGATGTTGTGAAAATGCAAGTTTTCCTTGTTGGTGGTGATGAAACTAAAGGCACTATGGATTTTGCTGGCTTTATGGCTGGATACTCAAAATTCTATAATGACAAATCAGAAAACCTGCCCGCTCGTTCAACTTTCCAAGTCGCTAAACTAGCTAACCCAGCTTGGCGTGTTGAAATCGAAGTGACCGCGGTACGTCCTAAGAAATAAGTGATTTAATGCAGCGGGCGATGGTGATTTATTATCATTCGCTGCATCAATAAAATAACCTCTATACCGAACCGGTGATAGAGGTTATTTTTTATACGATAGAAACTAAGGAATTAAGCTAGTAATACATCGCAATGAGTTTGTCATCCACCGATTTTATTTCTATTGGTGTATCAAAGATATCCTCAATAATGTCCACCTTCATAATATCCTTGGGCGCGCCATGATAAACTAACTCCCCAGACCGCATGGCCAAAATATGATCTGAATAAACCGACGCAAAGTTAATATCATGGATAACTAAAATAATTGTTTTACCTAGTTCATCCGCTGCGCGACGTAATAACTTCATCATGATCACAGAGTGCTTCATATCCAAGTTATTTAATGGCTCATCCAATAACACATATTCTGTGTCTTGACACAAGACCATTGCAACATAAGCGCGTTGTCGCTGACCGCCCGATAACTCATCTAAATAGCGATGACGTAAATTAGAGAGATTTAAGAATGCGAGCGACTCGTCGATTTTCTTTTTATCCTCGACGGTCAAGCGCCCTTTGGTATAAGGATAACGGCCAAAACCAACTAACTCTTCAACCGTAAGGCGACTAGCAAACTGGTTTTCTTGACGTAATACAGATAAGTAAGTTGCTAATTTATCGCTTGGCGTTTTCACAACATCTAATTCATTCACTTTGACATGACCGGAGTCAGCCATTAATAAGCGACCAATAATAGACAACAGTGTCGACTTACCGGCCCCATTCGGCCCAATAATCGACGTAATACCACTATTTTTAATGGTTGTTGTGATGTTATCTAAGACCTTAGTATCCTGATAACTTTTCGATATCTGATTAATTTCAATCATACTAAAACCTTCTTAACACCATATAAATAAAGAATATGCCGCCGATAAATTCGATCACAACAGATAGCGTACCCGCCATATTCAAACCATAATCTAGGATCAATTGCCCACCAATTAACGCAATTACCCCCAACAAGAAAGAGACAGGCAATAGATAACGGTGTTGGCTACTACCACTAATAAAATAAGCTAAGTTCGCCACCATTAATCCTAAAAATGTTAATGGCCCGACCAAGGCGGTCGAAATAGCGACGAGTATGGAGATAAGCAGCAAGATTACCGTCACTTTATGACGATAATTAATACCTAAATTGATGGCATTCGCTTGACCAAGCGCCAAAACATCAAAGCAATAACGCATGCGCCATAATAGAATGCCGACAACAAGCGTAATGATGAGAGTAAAGAGAATTAGCTCAGGTGTCGCACGTGTAAAGGTCGCAAACATACGACTTTGTAGAATAGAAAATTCGTTAGGATCCATCAGTCTCTGCAATAGCGTAGCAGTACTGCGAAATAAGGTCCCAAGAATAATACCTACCATCAAAACAAGGTTGATATTGAGTTTAGCTGACACAAATAACCAGCGATAAAGCAATACCGAAAAGAGAACCAATAACGAAGATTCTAATAAGAACTTACCAATATTTAATAGCCATGATGCAGGAAAAATATCGGTATAAAAGACAAAGATGGATTGTAATAAAATAAATAACGCCTCTAGCCCCATAATGGAAGGCGTTAAAATTTTATTATTAGCAATCGTTTGGAAAAGTACCGTCGATACACCGGAAGCAAATGCAACCAGAATCATTGTCAGTACCATATAACCCCGATGCGGCAGTATATAAGCGAGGTTATTGCCTAGGTTAATCGTCATAAATAGCACAATCGCTAAAACCGATAGCCCCAGTAAAATCCATATCCTTTGTCGTGGTGTCATACCCTTTTTGGGCAATGCAATTGATGCATTAACTTTTTGCATAACGTTGCTGCTTCAATAATAAGAAAAGGAAAATCACGGCGCCGATAACACCTAAAATAACACTTGCGGGTATTTCAAATGGATAGCGAATTGATCGACCGATAATGTCGCAAAGCAACACTAAGCCTCCACCGGCAAGGCAGATCCACGGCAGTGTTTTACGAATGTTATCGCCCATAATTAAGCTAACAAGATTAGGAATAATCAGTCCTAAGAAAGGCAACGCGCCCACGACAACGACGACGACCCCACTAATCAACGCGATAATAGAGAGCCCAATCGTCATCACTTTGCGGTAGTTTAAACCAACATTGATAGCAAATTCACGCCCCATTCCAGCCACTGTAAAGCTATCCGCAATCCAACACGCAAGCAATGTGAGCAACCCGACTAGCCATAAAAGCTCATAGCGACCTTGAATAATGCTAGAAAAATCTCCACTCATCCAAGCACTTAATGCCTGCAATAAATCAAAGGTATAAGCTGTAAAAATGGTGAGAGCACTAATCACCGCACCTAACATGATACCGACAAGCGGTACAATCAGAGCAGATTTTAAAATCACTCGGCGCAACAGGATCATAAATAGCATAGTGCCTAACAAAGCAAACCCACTCGCAACCACCATTTTTGTCATGATATCCGCAGTTGGGAACAACACCATGACAAACAGTAAGCCTAAACTCGCTGATTGAGTGGTTCCAGCCAATGAAGGCTCAACAAAACGGTTTTGCGTGAGAAGTTGCATGATAAGCCCAGCAACACTCATTGCGCTGCCTGCTAAGATTAAAGAAACGGTTCGAGGAATTCGACTGATAAAAAAGATGTCTTGCATCTCGGGGTCAGTGAAAAGTGAAACGGGTGACACGTCACCCGCTCCAATAAACAAACTGATCACCGCTAATACCAATAAGGCGATAATTCCAAAAAATAGATAAAGCGTTTTCATTGATTAGTTTGTTTGGCTTTTTTCCAGTGCGTTATTAACATCATCCATTAACTGAGAATAAGTTTGAATACCACCAGCGATATAGACCGCAGTTGGATCAAGATAGGTCACTTGCTGCTTATCCCATGCAGATGTTTTTCTTACTAATGCATTATCTAATACTTGTGCAGCAGGCTGCGCATCAGTACGACCGATTGCACTATCACGATCAATCACAAACAACCAATCTGGGTTCAGTTTGACCAGCAATTCTGCGTTAACAATATTACCGTGTCTGCCTGTGTCTTCACCGAACACATAAGCAGGTTCAAAACCTAACTCATCAAAAATAAAGCCAAAACGTGAACCAGGACCATAAGCAGAAATTTTACCGCCACTCACTAGAATCACCATAGCTTTACCTGCATTTGGTGTTTTCGTTTTGATATCCGCAATTTTTGCTTTGAAATCACCAACTAACTGCTCAGCTTCTTTTTCTTTGCCAAACAGCATACCCAATTCAGTCGTGCGTTCTGTTAAGCTATCGATAAAACGTTTGTTATCAATATCCATTGAGATGGTGGGAGCAACCGCACTCAGTTTATCGTATGCATCACGAGCACGACTACCACCTAGAATGAGGTCTGGTTGAGCGTTACTAATGGTTTCATAAGCAGGTTCGAACAATGTCCCTGCATTGGTATATTCTTGGCCGCTATATTTAGATAAGAATTTGGGTAAATGGACGTTAGTTTGTGGAAGACCCGCGACTGGAGCACCCAGTGCATCCATAATATCTAGGGTTTCCATATTCATCACGAAGACTTTTTCAGGATGGCGGGGAACGTCTGTTTTACCTTGAGCATGCTCAATCGTGATCGTTTGTTTCTCAGCCGCCGCAGAGGTTTCTTTGTTTTCTTTAGATTGATCACAACCCGCCAACACTAAGGCCGACAATAAAACTAGCCCCGAAGTTAATGATTTTACAAACATCCAATTTCCTCCATCTATACTCTAAATAATGAGAGTTATCGCTTTAGGTGTGATGAGCCGACCTGATTTATTAAACACATCGCATGCTCAACACGGTTAGTAACATCACAAAAACAAGCTTTGAACTTATGATGTAACCCGCCGATTTCACCCATATCACAAATAATGGTGCTATCTTACCTTGTACTTAGTACAAATGATATTAGTTTACATTTGCATTCAAAAGAAATGGTAGCGAACGCACAAATTCCTAAAATAGATCTTATTCGCAACATATAAGTACTTTGAGGCTATCCGCAGCGGATCAATCGTCATCGAATACAAAAAGGAGGGATATAAACTAATAAAAATCGAAACAACACACTGGGCCATATTGCCTATAGCACAACCGTTTCTACGATAGCGATGCTCACGTCAGGGCTATTGGAGGACAATGCAATCTTGCTACTCACACACTTGAAACTCGCATCCATTCTCTAATAAAAAATCATGCATAGTGATAATTAAAATATAACACTCAAACAATATTACGATGTAATGATATCAATCATAGCTCCCTCTAAATAATACACTCGAGATTGAGAATAAACCCTGTTAAAAGTCAAAAAGCGTTTTATCAATAAACGGTATTTCCCTCTAATAGCGGTATATATTCCGACTCAAAATAGTATTGAAAGGTCGCTAATCAACTTATCTGAAAACGGCGTCAGCATAAATTAGCTGTAGCAAAATAAACTCATCAGTTATATAACAAGTTAATCAAACCGTCTGATAATGTTTATAGTCGTTAAATGCCCCCCTTACACAATAAGAATATTAGGATTCATTATGCTAACTTACCGTAATATAGTGTGTTTTACCCTCTCTTTAGGATTACTTTCTCCCATTGCTCTTGCGAATTCCCATACTGTTACTGTCTTCCAGTGTGTCAATAAAAATCAAAAAAAGGTCAATGTCAGTTTAGTGAATGGGCAGTATATTTATCAGTTTGGTAAACTGAACCAAACACCGGATATCACTATGGAGAGAAAGCCAGAACAATTAGTGGCGCGCTATTTCAATCCAAAAGGTGCTGATACCGATACGGGTACTGCGCAAATCTATGAGATGGATTTTCGTAACGGTCACTACACCTATACCATATCCTCTGCATATTTAGGCACAAAGCATGAAGCAGAAGTCAATGTGTATCAAAAAGATAAATTTCTCACTAGCATTTCTTGCTTACCTAACACTATTGTCGATAATCTTAGCGAACATATTTTCGATTTACCGAGTGATCATTAAATTTTAGGTAAAATAGACCTCATTATGGCGATCATCAAACACCTCGATCAATGCAGTTTTAATCGTGCTCTCTTAAATCCAGAACAGCCTGGGCAGATCGCCGTTGTGTATTTTTCCGCCTCTTGGTGCCAGCCTTGTAAAAATATGCGGCCTATCTTTGAGCAATTACCGACACAACTAAATAGCACTGCTATTCATTTTGGCATCGTTGACATTGCTCAGTCTCCTACATTGGCACCTATCTACGGTATTCGATCGGTGCCCTCAATTGCCTTATTTAAAGATTCACGCTTACTGACGGTGGTGGCAGGCGAAGTCTCACTACAGCATGCCACAACAAAAATACAATCCGCACTCACGACGGAATAAATTAATGCAACTCCGATTGGACATGTCGCAAACTACGCACCCATGGCTTATCACGTTGAATGGCTGCGGGTAAAGTCTTCAACGCTCGTTTTGCTGACGATAAATTAGCAAATTCGCCATAAACCAAAACATACCATTGACGCCCATTGCGCACAGTTTCATACACTAAATAATTCGATAATTTATGGCGACGGGCTTGGTCATATAGACCGGAGGGTGAACTCGCACTGCCAAGCTGCAACGTATAATGTAAAGCGCTAGCTGTCCGCAGCTCACCTCCTAAGTTATACACTGGGCTTATCGTTGATGATGGCTTATTCTCGACTTTCGCGGTTTTTACCATAGCAGAAGAGTTATCCTGTTTGGCCGTTTCTTCCTCTGGCTTCATTGTGACATGTAATATCTTATTTTCAGGTAACTTACGAAGTGTCGCAGCCAAATCAATGAGTTTTGTCTCTGGTGTTTGTTCATCATCATAACGTAAGGGTTCCACTATTGGGTCAGACACCACACCCTCCCCTTCAATCACTCCCTGTGCTAATCGTTTGCTTTGCCGCGTCGCATTATTCGCTGGCTCTCCTTGCTGCTCAGACAATGAGGGCTCTAGGGTTGTGGTTTGCGCTGATTTTTTTGGGAGATTGCGTGCAACCTCAACAGGCTGAAGCGGCTCTACAGGTAAATGGTTAGCTATTTGGGTCTCTTCTTTTTGTTGATGACTAAAAATATGATGTGCAAGTAACTTCCCGTGTTCTGATAACTGATTCAATGCATCATGATATAGGTATCCACTCGCACGAATCACCTCAATGAAACTAGGCAGGGTAGAAAATTTTTGCTGAAATTGCTCATACCTTAGTGGTGCTAAAGTGGGATTAAATTTCGGTACTGAGATGATGGCATTTTGCACTAACGCAAGATCAATTTTTGGCTGACGAATTGGCTCTATTTTAAAAGGGTTGCTCCCAATACCTTTATTTGTCATTTCCGGTAATTGTTGGCAAAGCTTCAGATCAGGCTCTGCAATGAGCGCGCGAGATGCGGGTGATAACATTGCGGTTTCTGCTCGAATTTCAGCAAGAAAATTTTTGGCAAGGTCATGCACTTCTCCTTTCGCGTGTGACGCTTTTTCTAACCACCATTGGGCGCAGGCCGTATTTTGTATTCCACCATCGCCAAAATAAAATAAAATGCCTAAATGGAGTTGCCCTAGCGGGTATCCCTGTACCGCCGATTGATGAATATAATAACGACCTTTAACGAGATCAACAGGAACGCCATCCCCATTAATTAATTGCACACCTTTATCATGAGTCATTTCGACCGATGAACTCTGTGTCTGTGCAATGGAGTTACTCAGAAAACTACTGCCTAAAACGATAGATAAAATAGCAAATTTAACGATACTGCGATGATGCTGTGAAATAAACATGAAATAATTCCAAATAAGTAATGTAGAAATAAACGACATGCACATCGGTAATCAATTTAAACGTTATTTGTAAGGTCAGTTGTCACATTCAACGATGCATTATTCTCATACTTGTCTTATAAATAAGAAAAAGTGAAGACCAAACAACGATAATTTTTACCTAGCCCATAGCTACGTCATTCACTGGTTTCATTGTTAACACACCAAAATACAATTGCTAAACCATAGCAGTGAACGGATTCGTTCAATCTGTTTCTATTAATTTATATTTATAGCTCTGCCATAAGTTTGATAACATTTTGCGGACAACTGTATATTTACACAATGTCATATTAGAGGTTATCGTTCCTTCTATCTTCTCACGATGAGAGTCTGTTAAATACATTCTGAATCGCTCTCCATTTGATGGCTCCCTGTGATATGACATAATAGACACCCGTTGCCCTATTATATCGATAGAATCTCTACATCCGTATTTGTGCGTTCACCTAAATAGCCACATCATCTGATTACAGAGATGTTTTTTTGTTTATAATCGCGATTAGCTTGCAGTAAACCATACTGCATTGCCTAATGATAATACAATGAATTATTATAAAATCATCTATTTTTAATAAGATATTCTTCGTTTAGCCTTCTGTCTTTTCTAATATTCGTTCAATATTTTCATATCATGCTTAACTCGCCAAATAAGCACAATAAAAAAATAAAATAATTATCTTAATTAACAGTCAGTTGCTTTAAAAAATCACAATTGATATCTTTTGAAATAATAAATGTGATTTATTAAAACAATATAAATATATTTTACTTATATTGGCCATCATTTAAAAAACAATTCACGCCCATTAAAGTCATTACGCTGATAAAGTGGCTAACATTTTATGTTGCATAATCGATTCTCCTCCTTCATTGAGAATAAAAAAATAAAATCTCATCACCTCATTTACGTCATTAAATAAGTTAAAATTAAAACCCACCATTAAGTAAAACTACCAACGGCAATGATGTTATATAATATAAAAATTTAAAAATTCAATAATAGATAGATATTATTCGTTTGATATTATGAAGGGGCGTTTTATAAACGCTGTGTTGTTTCATACCAAACACAGCGCATAGCCTAGATTACTTTATTAATGTTTCTGATTGTTCTAGCCACTCATATTGACCAAAAACTTCACGTTCATTGAGCCAACGATGCAACATATCTAACACTAACATGACGCTAACTTCCTGCTTTACCTTAGTACTATGATTGCTTGGCATATAACGCACACGCTGGGCATAGCTTTTTTCAGGTGTGTATAATGCTAATGATAAACATCCATCATGGAATCCACCCACCGCTAAACCGATATGCGTATTTTCTTGTTTAGCCATTTCACGAGCATGACTTATCAGCGTTAATAAGGATTGATCTTCTTGTTGACCAATCACTTTCCCGCCATTGAGTGGCACCGATGCAGTATTTAACGTCCATGTCAGCAACCCAGCGCTAAACTCTTCACATATAGCAACGCTAACTCGTTTCGCATTTAGCTCTCGACAGATCACACTTGGTAAACCTTCGGTGCCCTCAAAAACCAAATTTTCGCCAACACCATCTTTAATCACTTGCCACTGAGTTAACATCTGCTCTTTTAATGTTGCAGGACCCGTCAGCTTCAATTCAATAATCGGCATAGACGAGCGATAACCAAGCACACACCCGTCAGGTAAAGGTAGCTGATCAAACTGTTTTGCTAAACTACTTTCACTACGGCCAAAACTGGTTAATCGCAAACAGAGCGGCGCTTCATGAAATGGATATCGCTGACGTAGCCGTGGCAAAATTTGCTCATTCACCATCACTTTAAATTCAGAAGGCACCCCCGGCGTAAAAAACAACCAGCATCCATTAAGTTCCATCGCGAAACCACATGCTGTACCAACAGGGTTATCCACGAGTTCCGCCCCTTCTGGTAATAGCGCTTGTTTACGATTTGTTTTTGGCATCACTCGCTCTCGGGATGCAAAATAGCGCTCCATCACGGCAATCCATTCCGCATGTTCAACTAAAGGCACTTCTGCCGCCATTGCGGCCGCCAGAGAACTTAAATCATCTTTGGTCGGTCCTAATCCACCATTAACAATCAAAATATTTGCATATTCACTTCGTTCGCGTAAAGTTCGTACTAAATCATTTAGATCATCACCGACCGTTGCTCGCCCATTCAATGGGAAGCCTGCTTGGAACAAACAATCTGCTAGCCAAGCCGCATTAGTATCCACAATTTGGCCATGTAATACCTCATCCCCAGTACTTAACATCTCAACAATTAGCATCCATGAACCCCTGTTTGTGAATGTATAACAATTTTTACTAAGCTACCCCATAATTGCGCTCACTCAAATAAGTATTTAATGCATATCCCTTTGATTTATTTTGTCAGTCGTTTTCTTTTGACAGAATGGTGGAAAGGCGTATTTTCGATGATTTAAGCAACCTATATCGCAAAATATTTCATAAATTTTTATTTATAACGTGAATTTATCTTAAATTTACGTATATTACCAAACCGAAATCCAACGGAATAATCACGTTATACGAAAAAGGATATTTATCTATGAATCCGCCAAAGAGTCGCATCGCTCATTCACTCATTTGTCTCAGCGCATTTGTTGCTTGGTATTTATCACCCTTTTTCGTTCTATTGATGCCAGATGCGAATAACTTGTTAACTTCCGCATATGCATTTCCATTTATTTCAATACTGTTGATGTTGCCTTGCGCTTTAATTTGTTGGTCTTATTACCAAAAGAGATTCAACCTTATGCCTATTGGTAAAATTGACTGGCAAGCACTCATACTCCCCATCTTTGCGTTAATCGGACTGATGTTTCTGAATGCACTATTCGGTGTTGAAGAGGAGTGGGTAAAAAGCGTCAGCCATATTAGTGGGTTGGTGTTTTTCCTTTATGTAATCGCCTTAATTATTGCGGCACCTATTGGTGAAGAAATTATATTTAGGGGCTTTTTACTCAATGCTGGCATGTGGTATGGCGCGAGAGGAAAATGGCTCGCTATCTTCGCTTCCTCATTTTTATTTTCCTCTGTGCACTCGCAATATACCTCGTTCAGTACCTTTATTATTCTCATGATAATGGGGGCTATTTTTTGTCACGTTAGAATTCACACTCGCACACTCATTGCACCAATATTACTCCATGCGTTAAATAACACAGCGGCGGTATTATTCATGTCAACCATGTCATTTTAATAGTGGTAATTATGCACTGCTTCCGGTAAAGTTTGCCGCCTTTTCAATATGCAACGAAGGTCATTGGAGGCAACATGTTTATTGGCTTTGACTATGGAACATCAAACTGCGCTGTCGCAATCATGGATAAAGGAACCCCCACTCTTTTACCTTTAGAAGGCGATAACGCTTATATTCCTTCAACCCTTTGTGCACCTACTCGAGAATCTGTTTCTGAACATCTATTTCGCCATCTAAATATCACGCCATCGGATGCAATAGGTGAGCAAATTCTCAGACGTTCATTAGCTTATAACCGTGAAGAAGGTATTGAATTAGCGCCTGAAGATATTGTATTTGGTCAAGCAGCATTGGATTTATACCTTAAAGATCCTCGCGATGTTTATTATGTCAAATCCCCCAAATCCTTTCTCGGTGCCTCCGGCCTACACGAAGTTCAGATCAGTTTCTTTGAAGACTTAGTGTGTGCGATGATGGCCAATATTAAATATAAAGCGGAACAACACCTTCAGCAGAGGATCTCTGATACTGTTATTGGCCGCCCCATCAACTTTCATGGCCGAGGTGGTGAACTAGCCAACCAACAAGCAGAAGCTATTTTGGTAAAAGCGGCAAAACGAGCAGGCTTTAAAAATATCGCCTTCCAATTTGAGCCTGTTGCCGCAGGTCTAGAATATGAATCGACTTTACACCAAGATCAGACCGTATTAGTTGTCGATATTGGCGGTGGTACCACAGATTGCTCACTGATCAGAATGGGGCCAACTTATCGTCATAAAACAGATCGTACCGAGAGTTTATTAGCGCACAGCGGCCAGCGGATTGGCGGTAATGACCTTGATATCTATTTGGCGTTAAAGCAATTAATGGATCAGTTTGGTATGAGCAGCCAAACAGTGTCAGGGATTAAAATGCCAATTTCTCAATTTTGGAACCCTATCGCGATCAATAACGTAGAAGCTCAAAAAGATTTTTATGCGAAACAAAATTTCGCCGCTCTCAATCGTTTAAGACAAGATGCACAAGAACCAGAAAAGTTAATTCGCCTCATCGAAGTTTATCATGACACTTTAGGCTATAGCCTCGTTCGCCGCGCTGAAGAAGCTAAAATAGCCTTATCTAACGATGAAAATTATTTGGCTCGCATTCCATTAACCAATGAAACGCTAGAAATTAATATTCATCGTGACCAAATGGTCGAATCTATCGAATCACCAAAAAGTAAAATGATTGAATTGGTTAAAGAGGCGGTCAACCAAGGTGGAGTTCAGCCTGATGTTATCTTTATGACTGGAGGTTCAGCACAATCACCAGTTTTAAGCCAAGCTATCCAGCAACAGCTCCCCAATATTCCGATTGTTCGCGGGAATGATTTTGGTTCCGTTACCGCAGGTCTTACTCGCTGGGCTGAAATCTGTTTTAAATAAACAGGTGACAATAGCATTTAGCCTGCTATCGACAGAATAATCCAGTTTGGTTACAGGGGATCATGATTAAATGAATCCCTTGGTTTTCTGATCAAAAAGTAGAAAAAAACCGATTCCAGAGGTTACCAATAGTAAAATGCCACCTCTAAAAAGGTGGCGTTACATTGATTCCCGATAAGGTAGCTGTATTCCTGATTAATCCTCTAGTAATGCCATTTGTTGCTCAAGTTATTGAGCAACTTTATCCTAATACCTTACATAACGCCTGATAATAACGCCATCACCCTCCAGCGTATCAACAAAATATCCACTAGCCCAAAATGGTGACTTCAGCGTTTTTTACGTATAGGGAGCAATCGATTATCACGTCTTATTGCACTACATCCTTTCAGGACTCCCATTTGGGTTGAAATTAATAACTGAAGAGGGATCATGGCAACAAAATGGACATGCTCTGGCTGAACATTTAGCTCTAGCACTTCACTGCCCTTCATATTGCAGAGAATATAAATTGTTCTATCAGGCTCTTTCCCGACGTTACTTTCAATATCTTATAACGATATTTAGGCGTTCGAACTCGATGATATGTGCAACGCCAATACCATATGATGACCGCGGTATAAACCCCTGTGATTTCCTCTTTACTTGTGGTGAATAAGAGGATGTTTTTAGCATGGATTACCTTTCGGCTATCGTCTCACAAATTCAACCCTCCTAAAAAGGGGGCTTAAGACTGACCATTAAAATGCGTGTGCTAACACGGTATTCAGACTGCTGCCAAACCTATTATGTTTGGCTGCAAGTCGAATAGGTTTTGAAAATAAACGAAGAAAATCAATTTATAGATTTTCAGCTGATAACACACAGTGGGAAAACCACGCTTTTATCCCGCGTTGTCAACAACCTCAATGCCGTGTGCTAGCACGGCATTGTTTCTCAAAGCACGATTTCATTTGCTATACCTGATGTACTGCGACATAGCGTTGGTAGCGCGTAGGTTTGAGTTTCGTCAAATCCACTAACACCAACCCATCAATACAATTGTTAAAGGCGGGGTCAGTGCCAAAATCAATAAACTGTACCCCACCTGGCTCACAGAGTTCAGTGTATTGCTTGTATAAAGTCGGTATAGAACAACCAATATTATTCAAAAGGCTCTTCAGTTTAATTAAATCTTCTTGATAATTATCCCCTGAAAATTGCGCTAATACCTGTGGCAGTGATGCAGGGTATGGTCGACGAGACTGTGCTATTACATGTTCGGGCGAAAAATAAAGCCGATAAAAAGCAATTAATAAGTCTCTCGCCGCAATAGGCATCGCACCAGATATTGATACGGGACCAAATAAATAACGATATTGAGGATATTTAGCAAGATAAGCCCCGATTCCCAACCAAAGGTAATCAAGTCCCCGCTTTCCCCAATATGCCGGTTGAATAAAGCTACGGCCTAATTCTATGCCTTGCGCAAGGATGGGAAGCATTTCTTTATCATAATGAAATAACGTATGGCTATAGATGCTTTCAATTCCTTTTTTTGCCAATTGTTCAGCAGTAGGAATAAAACGATAAGCGCCAACAATTTCTAATTCATTTTCATCCCATAACACCAAATGATAATAATCATCGTCATAAGTATCTAAGTCTCGCCGCCTTCCCGAACCTTCACCGACTGCCCGAAAAGCAATTTCTCGTAATCGACCCAGTTCACGTAAAATTGGGGTTCTCTCTTCATCTTTTCGACGATAAAGAAAAATAGCCTTGCCGTCTGGAGCTGTACCTAATCGTTCGCATGCGCTTAATGCCTTTTTTAATTCAAGGCGATCTTCAGGTAAAGCAATCGCGGACTCACTAATAAATAACCCTTCTTTTCCTTGCCCTAGAAGATAAGTATGGCGACGAAAACGCTCAGCAAGATCATGCGCTCGCGTATGCCCATCATGCCAATGAGTAAAGGGAATACGACCACCAATGCGAATTTTTATTCGTCCGCCCCGTTGCTTAAACATTTCACGCACTAATAATAGGGTAGATAAAGGACGATAAATAAATGAGGTCAAATAAAATAGATGGCTATTTCGCCCACTAACATGAATAGGCACGATTGGGGCTCGCGCTTTAGCAGCTAAGCGCAAAAAGCCAGTATGCCAATGACCATCACGAATACCTTTAGCGCTCAATCGAGAAACTTCACCCGCAGGAAATAAGATCAAAGCCCCCTGTTTATCTAGATGCTGCTGCATCGCTTCAATTTGTTTTCTGCTCGTACGGTTCCCCATATTATCGACAGGAACAAATAAACTACTTAGTGGCTCAATATAATTTAAAAGTTGGTTTGCAACGATTTTAACATCTGGTCGAATGGTTGCTACGGTTCGCAAGATGGCTAAACCATCTAACGAACCTATCGGATGATTTGCCACTAACACAACAGGGCCTTGAGAAGGGATATTTTCTAGGTCGCCATCAACTAATTCACAACTAATATTAAAATGCTCAACTATTTGCTCAACGAGATCTATTCCTTTTAAATGCGGGTAGTCTTCTGCAAACTGTTTAAATTCTTTTTCCAGTAAAAGTATTTTCAGTAAATTACGTTGCCAAGCGGGAGGGGATCGCTCAGGAAATATATCTTGCAACAAAGCATCCAAACTAAACATAATATTGTCTCCTAGTTTAGTTATTGCAAATCTAAGCTAGAATAATGACAGTCACGTGTCAAACTCATGACAGAAAAATTAATTAATCACTATTTGATTAATTAGCTATATTCTTTATTAATATAGCATAAAAACCCAATATCATCAGTGTGACACCGCGAATAATGTTATTCTCTCCAATCGCTCCAAATATGAACATCACAACACACTTTAATAATAAAGAATATAAAAGCACGGAGATTTATTATAGATAGCGATAATCAGATTAAGGGTATGTGAGACTTTACCTCTTTCATTTCCGTTGTTTTTTAGTAAAAAACTTTATTATTTAGAATTAATAAAGATAAAAAAACAATCTTCATTCACGCTGTTCATTTTATAAAAAAGAACAGCGTTACCAACTAAGATAAAAGATTATGACTTAGAGAATAACTCAATAAGACAAAAGTCATATTCTGATAGAGATGCTGCAATATACGCTAATGAATTCCCTTCATTTTCCACCAACAATGTTTCAAATGCATTCAAAGCATAAGACTTGCCATCGACAGTGACATTAAGTTGGTCTGCGATATTAAATATCAATACTCGCTCGGCATCACTAATCCATGGAACAGGACTTTGCTGTGTATGGAACCAATGAAGGCGAGCCGCATATTTTTCTGGATTATAGATAAGGTTAAAATCACGAATGGCCTCATCTAACAATTCAGCATAAACATCACTTTCTCCATGAAATGCAAAAAATTGTTTTTGCCGCAATGTTACCGCTGCTTTTTGGTCAATATGTAGAGCCAGCCCCGAACCACCATCAAGTACACCAATGATCCGTTTTCTATTTGGAAAATGGGAGAAAGCGCCTGCTGTTTTAACATCTGCAATAGAAACGCGCCAATCAAAATCAGTCAACCCAACACCGTGACTACGCGCAATTTCTAAAGTAAAACCCTGCCCATTTTTCCACGGCATCTTTTGATAGTTTTCAGCTGATAATACTCGGGTCATGGATCCATTAGCCTTTAAGTTAGTGGTTTTGTTGTAAGGATTTAAACATATACTAAAAAATAGCTAAATTATACTGAACTCGTTTTAGTCGTTCATTACACGATGAATGCTTAAGTGAGCAAACCGATAATTTTTTACTTAAATTAGATAGATGGCATAGTGATAACTATAAAATCATCCACCACTCAAGCGTTAAACCACCCCGTTTTCTAAGATATTCTGCAAAAAATTAAGGGGGCACTATGTGAATCTATTTTAATGATTAAAAACCAAGCAGCAATACGCGTTGAATTAATTTATCTAAAAACTTTTCTTGGATACTTAAAAAAATAATACAATCAGTTAATTTTACTAGTAAGATTAACTGATTGTATTAGAATCAAATAACTAAAAATAAAAGTAAAAATTTAAATAATCAGTCGTATCACATAGTAAAGGAAACATCACAATGGCTCTTGTGGATAATGTTGAGGCGGGTAAGCTGACTCTAAGTGAATTGATTAACACTTTGGCAAAAGATAAAAACTATTCTCTGTCAAAGTGGAATAAACGATACCGAGAATTAACAGCACAGCTACAGAAAACGTCAACATTCTTGATGCCTGAAACCGATGATTTGCTAAAACGACTATGGTATGAACGTAGTAATGGTATTGCGAGTATTAAACAAGGTGTTCCATCTTTAGTTGAATACGAACAGAATCTCCCACTACTTAGAGAGCTCACTGAGCGCATTCGTCAGCAGCCAGATGAAGCAACCTACCAATACGTCAACGATGCTCTGCAAGAGGCCAAAAAAAATGGGCAATTTAAGCGTATGTACTGGAGCTTAAAAAATCGTGTATTTGCCGCCTTTTCACCCGAAATCTGCACCAGCACAGTGGACGAAAATGCGTTTTCTAAAACAGCAGATTTCCTTAATAAGCAATTTCACCTCGGTTTGGTACTGAAGGGAAATTGGTTACAAAAAAACCACGAGTTGAAGCAAGCTATCCACGCACAATCTCCCAATATAGATCCTTATTACGTGAATATGGCTACTTGGCATCTCTATGAGTTGCTCCGTGAACGTGATAATCAACAAAAAAAGAAAACGGTACCTACCCCCCGATTAACCGCCAGTCATGAACCCAACACCACTAAAACCCTTTCACATCAACCAACTAACGTGATCTACTTTGGCCCACCAGGCACAGGTAAGACTTACACATTGCAGCAAAAAATGAAAGAGTACACCTCTCATGCTATACCAGCCGACCGCGATGCTTGGCTGGATTCTCGCCTTGAGCCATTAAACTGGATGCAGGTAATAACGTTAGTGTTGCTTGATCTTAATAAACGCGCAAAAGTGCGCCAACTTATTGAACATACATGGTTTCAGCGTAAAGCATTATTAAATGACCGTAATAGCAATTTATCAAATACAGCTTGGGCTACTTTGCAAGCCTATACCGTTCCCGAATCATTAACCGTTGATTATAAGAATCGGCGTGAACCTGCGATATTTAATAAAACAGATAATAGCGAGTGGCTGCTAATTGATGCACAGCTCGAACAAGTAGAGGATTTGCTCTCACTTTACACCGAGCTTAAACATGGCCCTAAACCTGAGGAAGCCATCCAACGTTTTGCTGTGGTTACTTTTCATCAATCTTACGGCTACGAAGAGTTTATTGAGGGTATCCGCCCTCGCTCTGACGAAAATGGCAATATCTCTTACCCTATTGAGCCGGGTATCTTTATGCGCCTATGTCAACGCGCCAATGCCGACCCAGCGCATCGCTATGCTATTTTCATTGATGAAATCAATCGCGGCAATATTTCCAAAATTTTTGGTGAACTGATCTCACTCATTGAAGTGGACAAACGGGCTGGCATGCCCAATGCCATGAGCCTGCAACTGTCTTATAGCCGTGCTCATTTCAGTGTTCCCGCCAATGTTGATATTATTGGAGCCATGAATACCGCAGATCGTTCTTTAGCTATGATGGACACGGCTTTACGCCGCCGCTTTGACTTTATTGAAATGATGCCTGATCTATCTTTATTAAGTGATATAAAAGTTAAAGGTATTGAACTTGAGCCTTTGCTAGAAAGACTTAACAGCCGTATCGAAGCACTTTATGATAGAGAACACACATTAGGACATGCATTCTTTATACCCGTAAAAAAAGCACTCGATACTCACGATGAAGATTCCGCATTTGAACAATTAAAGTGGGTATTTCAGAATAAAATTATCCCTCTCTTGCAGGAATATTTCTTCGATGACTGGAGCAAGATTAGATTAGTACTTGCTGATAATCAAAAATCTGAGGAGCATTTACAATTCGTCATTGAAAAAAATAACGATTTAGATACGCTTTTTGGTAGCGATCATCCATTAGGAAGCCATATTCAGCAATTAACAACATATGAATTAGAGGCATTTGATCAGGAAATTTGGGATACCCCACAAGCCTATAAAGCAATTTATCAACCACAATAATCCCCTTTTTATAAGTAGGCTAGAAATATATGGATGAAGTCATTTCTATTTTCGAGTATGACCTTTTAGGAAGAGAAAAATCATCGCCTACTGGCGTGAGAATACTTCATCCAGAACTCTTTGATTATTTAGAGCAACTGAGTTTAGCAACTCCTCAAGGAAGCAAATTATTCAAATTGACTTCACGCTCAGGTTTTAAATTACTTCAGGTACAAAACTACGCTGGAGTCTTATATACACCTCATGGCACACAGCTTGAGATATTACCTAAAATTGGTAAAAACCTCACGAGTAAGAGTGCACGAGAAGTCTTTCTTACAATGTTAAGCCATCTTCCTAACTTTCGACATCTTCGAACACAACAGACAACGCTACAAACTCAACATACACCGCTGCTTGAAATTTTTATCCACCAATTTTTGTATAGCGTTAGCCTATTAATTAAACAAGGTTTACGTTCAAATTATGTAAGTGAGCAAAATAACTCGTCATATATAAAAGGAAAGTTAATTCTTTCAGAACAATTACGACATAACATAGTGAATCGTCATAGATTTTGTATTGAGTATGATGAATACATGCCTGATTGTGCAGCCAATCGGCTTTTACACTCCGCACTAAATGCGTTGGTTAGTTTAAAATTATCATCAGAGAATCAACGCTGGCTTTACGAATTACGCTTTGCTTTTGACGGTATTCCACTGAGTCGTGATATTGAAAGCGATATAAATAGCCTACGCTTGGAACGCGGCATGGCTCATTATCATGAACCACTCATTTGGGCACAATTAATTCTCAGGGGAATGAGCCCAACCTCTTTACAAGGAAATGTTAAAGCAATATCACTTTTATTTCCTATGGAAGCAATATTCGAGGCTTTTGTTGCACAAACCATCCACAATGAATTGCCTCCGGAATTTAAAATTGCAGCACAAGTAAGCAGTTATTCCTTAGTAACACATGGCAATAATAACTGTTTTAAACTTCGCCCAGACCTGCTAATTCAATCACGCCAGCCTGTTAAAGCTAAAATAGTGATGGACACTAAATGGAAGTTAATAAATTGCAAACAAAGAAAAAAATCACTATATGGGCTATCACAATCGGACTTCTACCAAATGTTTGCCTATGGACAGAAATATCTTAATGGAGAAGGTGAGATGTATTTAATCTATCCAGCACATGATGATTTTAGTCAACCAATACAACAACATTTTGCTTTTTCAGATACCTTGAGATTATGGGTTGTACCATATCAGATTACAGAAAAAGCAGGCCAAAGAATGATGTGGCCAGATAAGAGCTGTAATCTGATTAAATAAACTTAATCTATTTCAATATAGATAGATTATTATTTTTTCTCTGATTACGAAAACTCATCTACCATCCCTTGAATTCATTTATCTTTAATAAAATTATTTAAACTCCGTAGCTAAAAAATGAAAATATCAAAGTGATTTTCATTTTACCCAACAAAATCTTCTACAGAGTTATATTTTATGACAACACTTTATAATTATTGGTTATAAATCAATCAATATGTGAACCCTTGGTTTCTTAAGTGCTCTATTGGGACATCAGCAACTAATTTATATTGATCCCTAAGTAAACGTTAAGGTACTAATAGTAGAGAATAACGCCAACTATTTTGAACTGATTATTATTTTAAAGGAAAGTACTATGCGTAATATTATCTATATAGCAACCAGCCTAGACGGCTATATTGCTGATGCAAATAATCTGTTAAATTGGCTATTTTCCGTTCCTAATCCTGAACAAGATGATATGGGCTTTTCAGCGTTTATGCAAAGAATTGATGCTGTTGTCATGGGACGAAATACATTTGAAACTGTATGTAATTTTGATGGTGAATGGCCATACAATAAACCCGTATTTGTCTTGTCAAACTCAATGAAAGCAATACCAGAAAAACTCATAGGAAAAGCGATACATCTTGTACGGGGTGATATAACGGGCGTAATAGACTCAATACATCGTGCAGGCTTTCACACCCTTTATATCGATGGAGGCTCCGCAGCAAAACAATGTCTTGTAGAAGATTTAATCGATGAAATGATAATTACAACTGTACCGATACTATTAGGTGGCGGCACGCCATTATTTGGGCATGTAAAAGAACCATTGCAGTTTATTCATATTAAATCAGAACGTTATTTTGACTACATGGTTAAAAATACATGGTATCGCCAGCGGAAATAATGATGTAGTGAACATATATTTTTCTAAATAGGGTATAGTTTTTCATACCTCACGCGCTTCTATCGCTTATAGTCTATTGGATTAATTATAGTCAGTTATGGAGTATGAAAAACACCAAGCCTTGTCTTTTAATTAAAACATTAAATTTTCCATACTGGTAATTTTTCTAATATGCTTATTATAATTTCTGGTGATTGATCTTATCTATATATTGTTTCATCATAGAATATGACTCTTTGCATTCTTTTTAATCCGAAAGCCAATCAAATATATTAACAATATGAAACTATACTTCAACGATAACTTTAACGACACGTTTATTATCTTAAAAATAGTTAACGAATCATAGGAGTATTTGCTTATTTTTCATTATAAAATACACTATCACACATTATAACTGACTAATATCAGATATAAGTTTAATTTGACGAGTGCAGTCTAGGCATTTTTAACTTTTATAACCTATTGCTATTCATACAAGAAACACAACATAAAATAACTCAAGTATTGCTCTCTGAGCATTTTTCTCTACCTAGAGTTCTAAAATATTGTTAAGCCATACCTATATAACACAAAAAGTGCGAACAAAAGTGCCACCTCATTATATTATTGAAATGACCTAAATATAGCTTATCGCAATCGATTGAACGTTATGATTTCAAATTGAGGATCACTTAGGAATTATATGACTATGTCTGAACAGAATATCTATGATAATCCAATTTTCTTTGAGAAGTACAAAAGCTTAAGAATGAATGACACGGGTCTGAATGGAATAATGGAAGAACCCGCGCTAAGGGTGTTACTACCGGATTTAACGGATAAAATTGTTCTTGATTTAGGGAGTGGATTCGGTGATTTTGCTCGCTATGCCCATAGCATGGGAGCCAAAAAAGTTTATGGCGTTGAATTATCTGCAAACATGATTGAGCAAGCAAAGCTCATCACACACACTGACGATATTGAATATATTCATGCCTCAATGACTGATCTTCCTAAGTTTCAAGAAAGTTTTGATTTAGTGATTTCCTCTCTCGCGATTCATTACGTTGCTAATTTTAATCAACTTGCCAAAGAGGTATATTCACACCTCAAACCAGGTGGGAAATTTATCTTTTCGGTCGAACACCCAATGTGTACTGCGAAATCATCATCATTTATGAAAAATATAAATGGTGAATTTGTCTGTATGCCCGTTGATAACTACCAAAATGAATCAATACGCCACACTACATGGTTTGTTGAGGATGTTATTAAATATCATAGAACATTAGAAAGTTATATCACTGGGCTGCTTGGTGCAGGGTTTACCCTCGATGCTTTAAAAGAGCCTAAAGTCATAGACTCAGCGCTTATAGATAGGCCAGAAACAGCCATCTTTAATCGTTATGCACCTTTTTTAATATTAAGCGCATATCGCTAATTGTAAGCAGTGCACATTGGTTACGATTATTTAATCAGTATGGTGCTTTGTTCAATGCCAACATATTGGTTGCGATTGACTACAGGGTGTCGATATGAAGTAAAAATTCAAAACGGCACTTTGGGAACTTACCGAGAGAAGCGGTTAATACCATTTTTGAAAAGAATATATTGTCTTCCAAGCGCCAAAACCAAGGAGATGCTGGAGGCATGGAAATAAACTCTTTTTTGGTAACTAAAAGCATAATTGTTATTAAAAGATATATTCAACTCGAGAGAAGATGTATTGAATAAATTACGTTATGACAAGTTAACGTAATTACATACTACGAAAAGAGAATTTGAGACATAAAAAAAGACGCCTTTTAACGTCTTATTTTCACTTAAGTGGTGCGAAGGCCGGACTCGCCTTTAATAGTCAATGCATTGTTTTTGTTTGATATAAATTTATGGATAAATTTTTGTATACTTAAATGTATACTCGGTGGTTTGAGGTTTGAGAACTAAATTAATTAGCACCACTCCCTCTCTTACATAAGCTTCTGACATAATACCATTTTTATCCTTCCTGTTGGACATTATTAAAATACTAACACCCTACTCTTATTAATTGTAATCCTTAGTAATTGTTAAAAATAACTTGTCAATGCCTTAACACTGGTCAACAATAACATTTAACTTAAGTTCAGTTACGTTTAGGGACAGGCATGCCGATAGGATATTTTTTACGAGTTGGCGATAAAACAACATGTGGCGGTCAGATTTTAACCGGTGATAATACCTTTATATTTCATGGAAGATCTGCTGCACGTCAGGGCGATCTAGTTACCTGTGGAAAGCATTCTGGGACATACAACATACTTGGTGGCGTTAGCAATGTATGGGGTAATGGTAGAATGATGGCTGGGACACTGGATAGCTTTAGCTCCTGCCCATGCAAAGCAAGACTGATAAACTCCATCACTGATTGCTACAGTAAAGAAGATGAGCCAGCCAAAGCAAGATCTTTCGTTGAAACTGAACAAAAGCAGCTAATAACAACACCTAAGCCGCCATCAACTGTTAATAATGTTTTTAGTAATAATTTAAATATTCCCGTTATCACCAATCCAAACCCAATCAATGATTCACTCATTGAAAATCCTGTCAAAATATATGTAATGATAAACAACGAATGGATAGGCCATGTTGGGTTGGTTATTGGTGAAGGCGAAGGTTCTTTGTTATATGACCCTGCAGGCTCATATACTGGATGTTACAAAAGACAATGTGAAGATGGGGTAACTATACACCGGGGTTCAGGAGAATTTTTTGAATACCCAAATTATGATTGGGATGATTATTTAGCTTACCAGAGAGACGATGGTGAAGATATTGCTATAATTGAATTTGTTATACCTGAACAACAAGCAGAACTCCTACGTAATTTAGTCTTTGAATATGGTGGTGCTGGGATCATGGAATGTGCCAAACGTATTTATACGGTGTTACATGAAAGTGGCGGAATTTTTAGTAAGTTGGAAGAGCCTTTTTGGCTACGTTCGCCTTGGGAACTAAAAAAACAACTATTGGATATTTACTACCCTAGCCGTGGTGGGGTGATATCAGGTGCCTACTAAAATATCCTATATCTCATTATCTTTAGGTATTTTATTTTATTACCTTGAAATGGTTCATGAGTTTTTTTTCAGGCTGTATCCGAAGGCAATGAATACAGTGCCTATATTTCAACATCAAACCTTATTGAGTATCATTTTTGCTATTTACCTTTTATCTATAGCCCCCTTATTCTTTTTATGCATCAAAAGTAAGATAAATAATGGCTATCGTTTTTTATTTTACATAGCTCTACCGTACATATTTTCTGTAATTACTTGGTACTTTAATATTTATATTGCCAATCCAAATCAGTACTCCAGTAGTGGTTCAATCACTGGAGTACTTGGCCACATGTTCATGACATCTTATATAATACATGGTGTATTTTTAATTCCTATAGTTGCATATGCAGCTGATTTTTTACTTCGTAAAATGTTGAAGTAAACTGTTTTTATTAAATATAGAGCGATTAAATGATCATTAATTTAAAAAATTACATTCTTTTTTTTGTCATTCTTTTTCCTGCTTATTTAAACGCAGCCGCAGCTAATAAGCATCCAATGGATATTTATGCTTCAAATTTAAAAAAATCCATTCAAAGTCGGTTTTATGATGTAGACCTTTATAAGGGAAAAGAGTGCGAAATTAAAATTACTCTCAATGACGATGGAAAATTAATTTCAGCTATCCCTAATGAGAAAAATAGTAACAATGATCAAAATCTATGCATTAGAGGTATGGAACTAATTGAAAAAACACAATTTTCACCCACTCCAGAAGACGACTTAACATCGGATAAAAATGTGTTTAGTATTATCCTTCGTCCATAATAATCATAATGTTAATGCGATGCTAACTTAGCAGTTAACATCGGGTCATATAAACCAATTATTACTTACTTTTCGCCACCGAAACCTTAGCCAACCTTGGATTATTGGCCTGAAAGATCGATATCAGTGACTCAACTTTACGCCCGTTCTGATCTTTCACCACTCTAACGACTTCAAATTCAGCAACATCTTCACAAGGAATTTCCAATCTTGCAAACGTAGCACGAGGGGCGCTAGAATCGCCAAAAGGCTCCACTTCCAGTACCGTATCCCCTAATACTTTTTCTTGTCCATCTTTCATTCGCAGCGTTGGTTCAAAAGCACCAAACTCTGCGTGGTCGAGAACCATATGGTTACCGCCATTATCGAGGGTAAATGAATAACCACAGCAGCCTTGGTTAATAAAATTTGAGCTCGTATGTGTGGTGTTCGCATAACGCTGTTGTTCTTCAGCCAAACTAAATGCACTAACTGCCAATAGTCCTATCGCATATACACTTTTTATCTTATTCATTACCCTGTCACTGACTCACATAATTCATATGTTCATCATTTTTATAAAGTGATGAATTCTTATTTTTAACAGCATCCATTCTAGATATTAAATAAAACCAACCAAAGGTATCAATCATGTCTAGAAACACCCACAACGAGCATTACATTCAGAAGATAAACCACACTATTCGTAAATCACTCTTAACATGTAATCGTATTACAGCTATCCGCGTTGACTTGCGATTCCCATCAGAAGATATATTTTATTTTAGCGACTCCAGAGTTATCACACGATTCTTCGAATCCTTAAAAGCAAAAATAGATGCTGACCTAAAACGTAAAAATAAAGCATGGAAACGTAACCATTCATGCCCCTTGTTTTATGTATGGGTCAGAGAGTTTGGTGAGATAAACAACAAAAAACATTACCATGTAATTTTGCTATTAAATAAAGATGTCTATTGGGGTCTTGGCGACTTTATTAAAACCGAAGGGACGCTCTATGTATTCATACAACAAGCATGGTGTAGTGCAATTGGTGTTAACTACCCTGCCGAGCGTTATTTAGTTCATATCCCAAACAATGCAATTACTTGGCTAGATAACAATAATGCCAACAATGAAAGTACGATATTCGAATTAAACCAGCGCTGTAGTTACTTAGCCAAAGAACATACAAAATATTATGGTGATGGCGAGCGTTCTTTTGGATGCAGCCGTTAATCTACCAATAAAAAACATGAGAGGGATATCTTTTGGAAGAGAGATATCCCTAAACATTTATCGATATCCCTTCTGCCTTTTAACTTTAAAGACAGGAGTTCAATAATGAGCACTCAAGCGATTCCCTTATTAGATGACCAATGCGTTGATATGAAATTTATAACCCGTTTAACCAGACTAACAGATAAGTGGTTTTATAAGTTGATCCAAGATGGCGAGTTTCCCAAACCTATCAAGCTGGGACGTAGCTCTCGCTGGTTAAAGAGCGAGGTTGAGAATTGGCTACAGGCACGTATTGCCGAATCCAGAGCTTAACCCATTCCCCATCCTTCCGTATCAATAGCATCAGCTTTTAAATCACTCCTGAAATTTAACAATGAAAAAGCATCATGCCCGCCATGAGGCATAGCTATGCCACTACCAACACTAGCTAGAAAAATTCACCAAATCGCAGTTTACTAAGAAATTAATCATTGATTAAAAATAGCTACTATACTAGTTGAAGATCAAGAATATACATGTTCGTGACATCAATATCATACTCATTGTTATTCCTACGTATCTGTACTGCTTAATACATGATAAGACATCTCTTGCCATTTTTGTTTTTTTGCATTCCTTTTTGAAGTTCCATTAATACCAACTACAAAAAAGATACTATTGTTTTGATAGTATCTTTTTTATTCTTCTGTTAGTGTATAAAAAAACAGTGAGAGAAGTACTAATTGTGATTGAAGGACTAAATTATGCTCAACGAGAACGTCTAACATATATTGATTTTTGTTTGGAATATTTTGGGCAAATTTCTCGAACGGAATTAACTGAAAAATTTCAAACTGGGCTAGCATCTTGTTCTCGTGACCTAGCTATGTACCGTGAGCTCGCACCTGGAAATGCAGTTTTAACCCATGAGAAAAAAAATATATACGCAGTAATCAGTTTAAACCAATTTTTGTACATGACTCAGAAGCAATACTAACGACATTGGCAAAAGCATCTGATGATGGAATTTTATCTAGAAAACAATCACCCTTAGTGTGCTTTGACACAATAAAACTTACCCACCTTAAACCCTCTATAATTTCAGCCATCATGAGAGTAATTCATTCCCGAAAACCAATAAAATGTCAATATGAATCCATTAGATCAGGTTCAAGTACACGCACTCTATTACCTCATACGATCGTGAATAATGGCCATCGTTGGCACGTAAGAGCTTTTGACCGAAAAACAAAGTGCTTTAGAGATTTTATTTGCTCAAGATTTACATCTATAAAACAGCTAGACTCCAGTATATTAGAACATGAGACTCATTCTAAATATCATGAATGGAACAATATTATTGAACTTCATATTATCCCTAATCCATCTATCAAACACTCAAAAGCTATTGAACTTGATTACAACATGGATAAAGGTATGCTAACTCTGGAAGTCCGCTCTGCTATTGCTGGTTACCTGCTTCGTCAATGGAATGTAGATTGTAGCACTAATGTGGAACTAAATGGGGCTGAGTATCAACTCAGGTTAGAAAATACGAATATTCTGCAAGGGTGTTCGAGCGCTTCTGTTGCACCAGGCTTTAAAGACACGTAGTAAAGGAGATCTGTAACCTTGGAAACAATCACAGTCGAAAATGAGCTAAGAGATGTAATTAGTAGGATCATTTGCCAAGTTAATCTTGCTACTAAGCAAGGTAGGCTAGATGTAAATCTTTCTCTTGAAGATGCATTAATACCTGTATTAAAAGAAGTATTTAATCTCCCTAGATTAGTTAACCTTAATTCAAAACAAAAAAATTTCCCAGGAATAGACTTAGGTGATGAATATGACCGTATAGCTTTTCAAGTTACTTCAACATCTGGAATAGATAAAGTTAAGAAAACCTTAAGTGTATTTCTTGAACATGGATTTGAAAATAATTTCGATGAACTATTTATTCTTATCCTCAGTGAAAAACAAAATTCCTATTCTCAAGAAGCAATCGATAAAATAGTTCAAGGTAGATTCGAATTTAGCACAAAAAACCAAATTATAGACCTATCAGATGTTTTATCTAAAACAACCTCTTTGCGCCTTCCAGCCCAAAAAAGGGTTTTACATGAGTTAAAGTTAATACTTGGTGATATAGATGGCTACCTTCAATACACCGACGTTAAAGCTCCTGAGCAAAAAATAATTACTACAAACCTTGCAAAAATAACATTTCCTGATGAGGTATTTATTTCTGAAGTCAACATTAACTTCGAAGAAGTCCTAGAACGAGCTAGACAGGAGCTAAATTTCAACAAGAGGCGTTATAATAAAAAAACATTGATTAAGTTAGCTATGGTTTTAAATGGTTCCTTATCAAATCGATGGGTTTTTCATGAAGGAAAATTATTTTCATTTGTAAATCCCGAGTTTAACCCCTCATTAAAACAGCTAATTGATGTTAATAACATTGAACCGTTGCAAACAAAAGAACTATTGGAATCCGAATTTGAGGAATATAGAAGTATAGTCAAAGAATTACTAAAAAACACTTTTAGAGATGAGCTTGCTGACTTGAATATAAATTTTAATTCATCAGAAAACTGTTTTTACTTTTTACCTGAACATGAAGAAGACGAATTTAGAAAAATCGAATGGATTGGTAAGAAAAAAGCAACAAGAACAGTGTTTGAAAAAAAGATGAACTCGAAAAATCCAGAAAAAATTCTTTATTTTAAACACATCAGCTTCAGTTTATCATTCATCGATATTGGTTATGATTGGTATTGCTTAATAATTCCTAGCTGGCTATATACCTATAATCGTTATAAAAAATCGTTAGGACATGACAAATTTTTGTCCAAACAAAAACAACTAGAGACATCAGGAACAGTAAGAAACATTACACGATTTATAGCTTTTTTTCTAAGTTCAGAACTTAATAAAAAGAGTTCTTCTTTAGCAATATCACAACTAGAAATACTCGAATGTGAATATCCAGATTTTGAAACAGATGAAGAAATGGAGGATAGTTCTGATGAAAGTTAAGGTACTAGCTGAACCAACTCTTGAATTTGGTAAAGGGACTCATATATGTCCAAGATCTGGAATTGAAAGGCTTGGAGTATATGATAAAAAAGATGAGTTTAGGAAATCAGAGCTACGATTGGGTATTGTTGGGCGAGGTGAAGGTGTAGACAAATTAGATATTTGGTTAGAAAAATGTAGAGCAGGAATACTCCCAAAAGAATCTAATCTTGCAAACTTATTTAAAGGCTTTGGTGGCTTCGCAGACTCTCATGGCTTTCATTCAAAGTTACTTTCTTCACCTGCCTATACAAGATCCATACAAAAATCCAGTTTGAATAAAATTGCATCAATTATAAAAAGAGAGGATAGAGTTAATGCTGCTGTTGAACTGTTTTATGATCAGATTAGGTTTTTAACTGAAAATCGAGCTGTCGATGTAATAGTTTGTGTTATTCCTGATGATTTGTTTGAATCAGTAACAAAAAATACAGGAAAAAGTACTGATGATAACGCTCAACTAGAAGTTTATATGGAACATAATTTTAGAAGGATGATAAAAGCAAAAACAATGCATTTAGGTGTACCTTTACAGCTTGTTATTGAAAATACAATTGACGATTCCAAGGCATCTCGAGGTCAGCAGGATGATGCAACTAAAGCTTGGAACTTCAGCACTGCTTTGTATTATAAAGGAAACCGTACTGTTCCTTGGAGACTAGTTGAGAATACTTATAAACCTAGGTCATGCTATGTAGGTATTGGCTTTTATAAAAGTAGGGATGGTGAAACTATTTCAACAAGTTTGGCACAAGTATTTGATGAATTTGGCCATGGCGTAATTTTACGAGGTAGTCCAGTTGCATTAGATAAAACAGATCGGCGTCCTTATATGTCAAAAGAGCAAGCTTTCGAGTTGTTAAGTAGTGCTTTATCAGAATATGACAAAGCATTAATGCAAATGCCTGCAAGAGTTGTAATTCATAAATCAAGTCAATTTAGAGTTTGTGAAATTGAAGGTTTTAATGAAGCTCTCGATGCAAAATTAATTCGCTCTCGAGATTATGTATCGATTACCGAATCAGATATAAGACTATTTAGTGAAACTAATTACCCACCAAAACGAGGAACTTTGCTATCTATCTCAGAGTCCGAAGGTTTGCTTTACACTAGAGGATTTGTTGATTTCTACAAAACTTACCCCGGTATGTATATTCCTAGTCCACTAAGAGTTATTGCTCATGAAAATGATTCATCGTTAGAAGAACTATGTGAAGAAATACTTGGTTTGACAAAAATGAATTGGAATAACACTCAACTTGATGGCCGACTACCAATTACAATCGAATGTGCAAAGAAAGTTGGTGAAATTATGAAATATGTAGATAAAAATGAGAAACCACAAGTAAGTTATAGCTTTTACATGTAACCTAATTTTGCGATGCTGTTTTTTTTAAATACTTTCATTATCTAAATTACTATCGTAAGAGATAGTGAATTAATTTTAATTACTCATATTGCATATTGCTCTTACTTTACTCAATGTTAAAAGACGTATTATTAGTATACTAGCGACTTAGCTAGAGTGTTTGTTTATATTCTAGAAATACTATCGATTAGGAAATAAAAATGCCGTGGACTAATGAGCATATACAATGGCTCCATGATACTGGAGGTGTGCTGACTTTAGAATGTGGTCGGGAAGCAAAGGTTTTTCGCTTTAATCATGATGTTAATGACCAACGAAAAATGACAGCATGGGCCAAGCATTTTAGAAATCACTATTGTAATGATGCTCAAATCGATCTGCTCAAGGCTCCAGGGCAGACCCGCGCAGATTATCTACTCTCTATGAAATTTCCGAGTGCTACTATTGCACCTGGGCCCAGTATTCGAGCTGGAGATTTCGCAGAAATTCTAGTCGCTGATTACTTAACTTACCTACATAACTACTTCGTTCCTAGAACACGTTATGATCGAAAAGGTGTACCTAACGAATCCACAAAAGGATCTGATGTGCTAGCTTTTAAGCAAGTAGAAAGAGATCCAAATAATGATGAGTTATTAGTGTATGAAGTGAAGGCTAAACTGAGTGCTGGTCCGAAATCAATGCTTCAAGAAGCTATAGATCATTCAGCGAAAGATCACCTGCGCTTAGCTGAGTCACTTCATGGAATAAAGCAACGAATGATCGACCGAAACGATTTAACTGGCATAGGTACAATAAATAGGTTTCAAGATTCAGTTAATCGTCCTTATAAGTTGAAATTCGGAGCAGCAGCCATTTGCTCTGATAGTGCATATGATGCCGCAGTACTTTCTGGTGCTAGCACAACAAACCATCCTTATGCACAAGATCTAGAACTTCTGGCAATTCAAGGAAATGAGCTAATGACTCTTGCTCATACGCTGTTCGAGAGGGCCGCTAATGAGGTTTGAGAATCAATCATCGAAACTACTCTCAATCACTAAAGCAAAAGCTAAAATGTACGAATTTAGCTTAGATGAAGAGCATCATATACACTTGACTGAGTCTCCTAGTAAGTTGTTATTAATGACAATAGGCATATTAGGTGATTTATGTCGTGAAGAACTCTCCTCAGAAAGAAATGTTACTCTTTATGAACAAAGAAGAGGTGAAATTCGAAATGTTGCTAAGTATTTCGATGCTCTTATTGGTTCAAAATTACAAACAGAGTATGACTATTACCTTTGCTTGTTGGGAGCTGCATCATATTACCTTGCAGATATGCTGGGGAGTTCTGCCGTCTTGTCCAACAAACTAGATGAATTGAAAGTTGATTTGACGGAGTCGGGGATAGAAGTGTTATTAGAGTGGTTACTGAAAGACAGATTTCATGAGCCTTTAACACTTGTCAAAGAGACGCCTTTGACTCAGTTAATGTTAGAATTGTCAATATCTATTAAGGCTTACTTTGATATCAATCTGGATACCTCAATTAGCGTGCTAGAGGCTTCGAGAAATATTCGGAAATACTGTCACGCTATAGGGTCTGATAGAGAGCTTTTGTTAGCAGATATCCTTACTTCAGTAATCGCCCGTAAGATAAAAAACTCATCATTGAATCTACTTCCTATCTATACAGGCTTACCTTGAGAGAGATGGCTTCCTATTTTAGCTAAAGCAACCTTTATCAGAGAGTTTTGGCCGGCACAGAGACTACTTGGAGATGCAGACGTTTTTATCGGTAGATCTGCCGTTGTTCAGCTCCCTACTAGTGCAGGCAAAACTAAATCAGCAGAATTAATTATCCGTTCGTCTTTCTTATCAGGAAGGGCTTCTGTTGCGGTAATTATTGCGCCTTTTCGTTCTCTATGTAGAGAAATTAGCTCATCTTTATCAGCTGCGTTTACTGATGAAGATGTTCTGGTTAATCAGCTCAATGATATTCCGCAACTAGATGATTTTGAAAATGAATTATTATCACACTTATTTGAACAAAAGGTGGAGAGTAGTACTACCCCAACCATTATTGTTGCTACACCTGAAAAGCTTGTCTACCTATTACGACATAAACCTGAGTTAGCAGAAGTAATATCTTTGGTCATTTATGACGAAGGACATCAGTTCGATACAGGAAGTAGAGGTGTTACCTATGAGTTACTTCTAACAAGTTTGAAACGAGAGTTGCGTAAAGATACACAGCATGTTTTGATTTCTGCTGTTTTACCAAACGCTCAAACTATAGGCGACTGGTTGTACGCAGGAAATGGAACGGTAGTTAACGGATCTGAATATTTATCTACTGAACGAAGTATTGCATTTGCTAGTTGGAGAATGGGACGTGGTCAGTTCCACTACGTAGACCCCTTTAACATTAATGTCGAAGAATTCTTTGTACCGCGAGTTATGGAATCACTCAAAATCCCCAAGAAGAAAAGCGAAAAAGTACAAAAATTATTTCCGCCAAAGGATGACAAATCACTAGTCGCTGCATACTTAGGACTTAAACTTTCAGAAAATGGGCCAGTTGCAGTTTTCTGTGGGCAAAAAAACTCCGTTATAAAAATTTGTAGAGAAATTATTAAACCATTAGATCGTATCGATCAACTTGAAGCGCCAATAGTGTATAGCGATCAAACTGAAATCAAGAAAATTGCTAGATTGTCTGAGTTACACTTGGGAATCGATGCAGTTGTCACAAAAGCGATAGAGCGTGGAGTTCTTCCTCACAGTGCAAGTATACCTAATGGGCTTAGAATATCAGTTGAACATGCAATGGAGAATGGTCTGGGGCGTTGCGTGATATGCACATCAACCTTAGCACAAGGTGTTAACCTACCGATCAAATATCTTGTTGTATCTGGCGTTTTTCAAGGAGAAAAACTAATATCCACCCGAGACTTTCACAATCTATTAGGGCGAGCAGGTAGGGCAGGAAAACATACAGAAGGAAGTATCATATTTTCTGATACAGAATTATTTGATCTACGCCGCTCAGCTAAACGGTGGCAATGGTCTCAAATGAATAATTTGTTAGACCCATCAAACACTGAAAGTTGTTTAAGTAGTCTTCTGAGTATTATACAGCCGCTATTTGATGAGAATTACTCCATTGATCCTATAGAGTTTCTTAAGTCACCTTATAATTATGAAGAAAGATGTGTTGAATTAGCTAGAAGGGGAGAAAATGTTACAGAGTTACTTAAACAGATGCAACAAAGGATTAAATATTTAGAAAGCCTTGAAAGCTTCTTACTTGCTAATTTAAGTAGTGATGAAATGCTTGATGGCGAAGCTTTAACTGAACTTTATAATGGTACTCTTGCTTTCTGCCTCGCTAATGATGCGGAAAAAGAAAAGCTAGCCCAAGCGTTCAGAGTAGTTGCAGAGAAAGTTAAACAGGTTGAACCAGAAAAACGTACTTATTATGGAAAGGCACTACTAGGTATCCAAAAATTAGACTATCTAGAGCAATGGCTTAGAGAAAATATTATAACTTTAGATGAAGAATCTGATGTATTAGGTGTACTAGAATTTCTGTGGCCTGTTATAGAACATATTGGTATGGATAATAGTTTAGGTAAGTTGATAGGTGAAAATGCAGGACTATCTATTGCCAAACAATGGTGCTCTGGTGTTCCTTATAATGAAATATTATTACAAGCAAATAAAAATGGTTTCAAATATAGAGCTGGTAGTCAGCATCGCAACTTAAAAATCGAAAATATCATTAATATTTGTGACAATAGTCTTGGCTACGAGGCCATGCTTATAGTTGGTGCATGTGCTGATTTATTTGAAAATTTCCTTGAAAATACAGCTATTGCCGAATCTATTAGGAAATTACAGATGTTTTTACGTATAGGGTTAAATGATAGTCTTGCTACAGAGCTATATACGCTCGGACTTGCTGACAGAGTGGTTGCATCAGGCATCTCAGCTAGCCTTACTAGCTCCGGAGCTGAGTTAACAGAATATGGCAAGAAAATGGTACTAACTCATCGCCACATTATCGAGTCAGAATTACGTAAATATCCATCAGTGTTCTTTGATTCACTATATGGTAGAGATTAATATCATGAGTACTGTTGCAAAGTATCTAGTATACGGCAATAAATTGAACTCGAAAGCAAGTAGTTAATACAGTATGCTTTGTCGTCATTTCGCTGTGAGTGCAATTAATGAGGAGTTGACACTGTCAGTAAAAACAATCAGGTTACGTTTGACTTAATACAAGTAATTAGTTATGCCAGCCTATCTATCGGTTAATGCCAAATTTTTTATCCTCTTCTCCCCAAAGCAAGCATAAACACTCAATAATTTAGAACACACTTAAGCAGCAGGCAAAGGTGACTGATAAGCTTAGATAACGAATATGATATGAATAGCTCCCATCAAACTAAAATCATAGATTCTAACGAGAAAATCACAATATTATCATAAGGATAATGACACATTAATCGCCACTCTAAGGGGGATACGACAGCCATGAATTAGAATAGGAATAGGAATAGGAATAGGAATAGGAATAGGAATAGGAATAGGAATAGGAATAGGAACGCTGTGAAAAGAGAATTTGAGACATAAAAAAAGACGCCTTTTAGCGTCTTATTTTCACTTAAGTGGTGCCGAAGGCCGGACTCGAACCGGCACACCCGAAGGCGGTTGATTTTGAATCAACTGCGTCTACCAATTCCGCCACTCCGGCACGAAGTGATGTGTTTCTTGGAAAACGTGGCTATTATACTTGCCTTGTCTCGACTAGCAACATTTATCTTGATTATTCAGTTTGTTCGCTTAAAAAAAAAGCATCTTCAGGGCTACCTTTGCAGATCTGATTAGATTGCATTCTTTCAAACGGAATCTCTATATCCTTTATTGGCTATTTAATGCTTTTTGTTTATTTATCAGCCTATACATATGTTACTTTAGTCAAATATTTGATTTAATTAGTAGCATCCTCAAGCCTGCTGGCGACTTTATATAAATTTTGTTAGCGTATGCACATTATTGAATTATTAAAGGTATTTACACATGGGTTTTCTAGGTTGGATAGCGACGGGGCTCGTCATTGGCATCTTGATCGGTGCTTTGATTAAGGTCTTCTCAAAGAAAAAATAACCTTGGTCTGTTCGACCATTTGCAAAATTACATATCGACTGGCTCCTAAACATGAAGAAATCATTTCTAAAAATTCTGTCAGTGTCCGCATTGTCGCTCGTTTTAGCAGCATGTTCTAGCACGACAGAAAAGCAACCAAAGTTTTTACAGGGCAATAATGATGCCGAGTCTAGCGACTGGAAAGTATTTGAAGGTGATAGAAGAACCTATGAACGTGTCGCTAAAATTGTCGATCTGTATGCGAATCGTATTTTTAACGAAAGTGATGCCCGCGGGATGGCTATCATTGTCATTGATAATAACCAAACATTATCACGCTATTATGGTGAGACCGCTCCAGGTAATGGCAAAAAGCCAGGACCTCACTCGCTCGTTCGTATTGCATCGATTACAAAACTCATGACCAGTGAAATTTTGATTAAGCTTGAGCAAGACAAAAAGTTACTCATCACTGATCCGCTCCAGCAATATAGCTATCACGGGGTTTCTGTTCCTGATAACAATAGTGGGCAACCTATCCGTCTGTATCATCTTGCGAGCCACACCAGTGGGTTACCGAGAGAGCAACCGGGTGGTAAATGGGGAAGGCCTGTCTTTATTTGGCCAACCCAAGACAATCGTTGGACTTGGCTAAAAAATGGTAAGCTTGATGCGACACCAGGCACTGAAGCCTCTTATTCAAACCTTGCCTATGACCTTCTTGCTGATGCAATGGTTAAAGCATCTGGCCAATCCTACCCTAACCTATTTAGCCGTTATGTGACGTCTCCTGCCAAAATGACGGAAACCACCTATACCCCCAATGCCTCGCAGTGTGCAAGGTTGATGGAGGGAACAAAACCCAGCCCATGCCACAATACCTTAGCCGCAGCAGGGAGTGGCGGAGTCTATTCAACGCCCGCCGATATGCAAAAATGGATGCAGCAATTTTTATCGACGGATAAAAACCTAAGAAAAGCCACAGCAGCACGCGAGCAAGGTATTTATTTTCCAAGAGGTAAGCTGCTTGATGTTAAAGGCATGGATGTTGCGGGCCATGCAGATGGACTCGGACTGGGGTGGGTATATATGAAACCACAAAATGGTAGACCCGGTATTTACCAGAAAACAGGCGGTGGCGGTGGTTTTAATAGCTATATGGCGATGATCCCACAACAAAACATCGGTGTTTTTGTGGTGATGACGCGTAAAGATAGCAGTAAATTTAGCAAATTAACGATCGGTGTGAATGAGATGGTCGCTGCATTATCAGCTAACCATGCTTATGGGAGACATTGAAAGCGTACCGCCGACGCAATGAATGCACTGGCGAGTTACACCCCAACCCTAAAACACTATTTTGTTCAGCTTGTGGCTCTTAAATTAGCAATAGGTTGATAAATAAAACTTTGTTCACTGTTACCGAACAGTTTTGCTCGGTAACAGTATTTGAAATACCACAAAAATAGACAAACAAAGTCTCGCTTTTATTCCCTTTTCACGTTGACGATGACAACCGATAAAAGGCTATTACACCAAGTGGTCACCTCCACCACAGTACGAACCTTTTTTGCATCATATTAATAGCTTATTAATGCTCTTCTTAGCGTATAACAACCCATCATTGCTTTTTGCAAGTCTCCCCCACTCCCACAATGCTAATGGCATAAATCATTCAAGAGGGGAATCCTATGCCATCAATTATCATTAAAACACATGATTAAACAGGGTTACTGCAAATACGAGTGAGCACTTTGCCAAAATGACGAATACCAATTGCCATAGCACCGAAGAACGGATGACTCTCCAACGTGCAAGTAATGGCAAATCACTTAACACTTTCTAGAATGGGTCTTTATGACGTGATTCTCGAGAAGCTTATGGAATCCGCTATTGGCAATCCCGCTATTTTCTCTCCCCCAAGAAAATAAAGTACATGCCAAAATAAGTGAGCTAAGTAACGGGTTTATCGCTAACTTAATAAAATACCACCTCTAAAAAATGGCTTTAAATTGCGACCCCGATCAAGAGCTATATACTTTATTCACCCTCTAGCAATTCCATTTGTTAGTCGAGCTCTGGGGCAACGGTATTTTGAGGCCTTACATAACGCCTGATGAGGGTTTCATCACACCCTCCGAGTCACACTAGATGATATTTGTAACGCCGCTAGACATGTCATGAACCTGTATATCCTCTTTATGTGTGGTGAGTAAGAGAATGTTTTTTAACATAAACGGCTTTCCGGCTACAATTTCACACGCTCCGTTACCACCTTCAGGTGTTTTAAGGCTGACAATAAAAATGAGAATTTTTATGGCTCATCTCACTATCCCTGACGTTTTCAAACACTGAGCCGTTTAATACCCATAAATAAGCCACCGTATAACGCTATACGATGGCTTATTAACGTTTTATCGATTTTGAAATGGAGCTACTTACGTTTCACCAGCAGGACAATACTGATCCCGAGGAATAGGACGCTAGGTAGTAGCGCTGCAATGATCGGTGGCACGGAATAAACCAAACTCCAGTTCCCAAATCCTTGGTTAAGGATATAGAACAAGAAACCGCCGACAATCCCAGAAACAACCCGAACGCCCATTGGTACAGTCCGTAATGGACCAAAAATAAATGAAACTGCCATTAACATCATCACAGCGGCAGATAACGGCGCCAATATTTTCTTCCACATACTTAATTCATAGACTGCCGCGACTTGCCCACTTTCTTTTAAGTAGGCGATATATTGATAAAGCCCTCGAATAGAAAGTGAATCCGCGCTAAGTGACACTATACCGAGTTTTTCAGGCGTAAGATTCGTTTTCCAATCGTATGTTAAACGCTGAGAACCTGTGATTTTTTTCTCATTATTTAAAATAGATTCATCGACCTGAGACAGTGACCACTGTTGGTTATCCTTGTCATACGTTCCGCTTGAAGCAAACATCACTGAGGTCAGCTTATGTTGTTCATCAAAGCGATAAATGGAGACTTCTTGAATCGATGTCGTATCAGTGACCCGCTGGATATGAATAAAATCACGCCCATCTTTTGCCCACATACCTTCATCGGTAACCACTAATGAGTTACCCACAATCTTTTCGGCACGATAGTTTCGCGCCCATTGGTCGCCCGCTGGAGCAATCCACTCACCAATTAACATTGCCACAATAACCAGTGGAATCGCGGTTTTCATCACTGAGAGCGCGATTTGCAAACGTGTAAAACCCGACGCCTGCATGACGACTAATTCACTGCGTGAAGCTAATGCACCTAATCCTAATAGTGCACCGAGCAATGCCGCCATCGGGAAAAAAATATCAATATCTTTTGGGATGGTCAGTAACGTGAATACCCCCGCACCTAACGTGGTATATTCACCATCCCCGACTTTACGCAACTGCTCAACGAACTTGATAATCCCAGAAAGGGAAACCAGCATGAACAAGGTCATTAAAATAGAGTTCAGGATGGTTCGACCTATATACCTGTCTAAAACACCAAACATCAAGCAACCCCTCTATTAAATTTGACCCACAAGCGGCGCATTGGCACGGTATTCCAAATATTTAAGATAATTGCTAAGGCCAGATAACCTAAGTTAACAGCCCACATGGCATATTTCGGGTCAACATCGCCTTTTTCTGCACTATTACGTAATGTACTTTGTAATAGGAAGAAAATCAGATAGAGCAACATGGCAGGTAGCATGCTTAATACTCGACCTTGACGAGGGTTAACTTCACTCAATGGCACAACCATTAATGCCATCACGACGACAGAGAAAACGATCGTCAAACGCCAATGGAATTCGGCATTAGAATCGGGATCGTTCGCCTTCCAGAGTTCAAGCATATTTTTTTGCTCAACTCTATCATTACGGGTATCGCTCGTTTTATGGTCGATAACCGCCTGATAATTTTTAAAATCCGTAATACGGAAGTCACGTAACAATGCGGTTCCTTCATAACGAGTACCTTCGTCAAGCACTACGGTTTGACGCCCGTCCGCATCTTCTTTCATATGACCACTATCCGCCACGACCACCGATGGACGTTGTTCATTAGTTGCGCGCAATTGCGCTAAGAAGACGTTTTTAAAATCGTTACCTTTGACTTCGCCGATATAAAGTACGATGTTACGGTCTTTGGTGGTTTTAAATTGCCCTTCAACCATCGCAGCCAATCCTGGGTTCGCCTTCGCGTCGGCGAGCACCCGTTCTTGATATTGCGAGGACCAAGGCAGCATCCACGTAATATTGCCTATCGCGATCAATGCGGTAAGTGTTGCCAGCACCAGAGCGGCTTTGACCAGAACACTTTTCCCTAATCCGCAAGCATGCATCACCGTGATCTCACTTTCGGTATACAATTTGCTATACGTCATCAATAGCCCAAGAAATAGGCTCAAAGGGAGGATCAATTGTGCCATTTCAGGCACCCCTAATCCCAGTAACGGTAACACTAAGTCTGAAGGAATATTTCCCTGAACAGCAGCCCCGAGTATATCGATGGACTTCTGACTAAAAAAAATCAACATTAGCACAAAAAGGATAGCTAACTGACTTTTCAGGGTCTCCCGTACCAAATATCTAATAATGATCACGCTTATACGCCTGTGAAAACTTGTCTTTTGGGTGGAAAATGGCTAAGTTCGTTCAATATCTACCATTTGTTAACATATACTCTGGCTCATTGTATGGCTAGAATGATATAAAAGCATTCTCTATACTGATTACCCAATCAGAACATGCTTAATATTATTGAAAAACCAGATATCTGCTCAGTTTAACATAAAGAGTTCATTCTCTATGAGGTAGATTATGCGGTAACGCTAATTTTAGCGGGAGCATGGGCCTTTGTCTTTAAGATTCAGGAGAACGCATGGAGTTTAGTGTAAAAAGTGGCAGCCCGGAAAAACAACGTAGCGCATGTATCGTTGTCGGAGTCTTCGAACCACGCCGTCTGTCCCCTATAGCTGAACAGCTGGACAAAATAAGCGACGGATATATCAGCGCCCTGCTGCGCCGCGGGGAACTTGAAGGTAAAGTAGGGCAATCCCTACTACTCCATCATGTGCCAAATATCCTGTCTGAACGTATTCTACTCATTGGCTGCGGTAAAGAGCGTGAGCTAGATGAACGTCAATTCAAACAAATCATTCAGAAAACAATCAGCACCCTGAATGAAACAGGCTCAATGGAAGCGGTTTGTTTCTTAACTGAATTACATGTTAAAGGCCGTAATAATTACTGGAAAGTACGTCAAGCCGTTGAAACGGCTAAAGAATCTCTTTACGTCTTTGATCAGTTAAAGAGTAATAAAACTGAGCATCGCCGTCCACTGCGTAAATTGGTTTTCAATGTACCAACACGTCGTGAATTAACCAGTGGTGAACGTGCTATCTCTCATGGGCTAGCAATTGCATCAGGCGTTAAGGCAGCAAAAGACCTCAGCAATATGCCACCCAATATCTGTAATGCAGCTTATTTAGCCTCCCAAGCTCGTCAGCTGGCAGACATTTCTGAAAATAGGCTCACCACGCGTGTCATCGGTGAAGAGCAAATGAAAGAGTTAGGCATGAATGCCTATCTGGCTGTTGGTCAAGGCTCACAAAATGAGTCACTCATGTCTATCATGGAGTACAAAGGGAATCCGGATCCTGAAGCGAGACCTATTGTCCTCGTCGGTAAGGGTCTCACATTTGACTCTGGCGGTATTTCTATCAAACCTGCCGATAGTATGGATGAGATGAAATATGACATGTGCGGTGCTGCAACTGTTTATGGTGTAATGCGTTTTATCACTGAATTACAGTTACCAATCAATGTCATTGGGGTACTTGCTGGCTGTGAAAACATGCCGGGTGGCCGAGCTTATCGCCCTGGCGATATTCTTACCACGATGTCAGGGCAAACAGTGGAAGTACTGAATACCGATGCTGAAGGGCGTTTAGTACTGTGTGATACGCTGACTTATGTCGAGCGTTTCGAGCCTGATTTGGTTATCGACGTCGCAACACTGACCGGTGCTTGTGTCATCGCATTAGGTAGCCACTATACCGGTTTGATGTCTAACCATAACCCTCTGGCTCACGAGTTGCTCAATGCTTCTGAACAAGCAGGTGACCGTGCATGGCGTTTACCATTAGCCGATGATTATTATGAGCAAATCAGCTCCAATTTTGCTGATTTAGCGAATACTGGTGGTCGACCAGCGGGTGCGATTACCGCAGGTTGCTTCTTGGCTCGCTTTGCCACTAAATATAATTGGGCGCATTTAGACATCGCAGGTACCGCATGGCGTTCAGGTAAAGCGAAAGGGGCAACCGGTCGCCCTGTATCAATGCTGTCACAGTTTTTACTGAACCGCGCTGGCCTAAATGGTGACGAGTAATACTCTATAATGCGTCAAGTGACAGCCAACCATGCTGTCACTTGACGTTTAGGGTCTATACGCTAAATATTTCAAGGGGAACGGGTTGCTAATCAATGCCACCCATAACGTTGCCACTGGAAGTATGATGAGTATATAGCACTATGGTGTGCTATACGTTAAAATAGCACCCAACTTCATTTCAGGGTATTGCCTGTCGCAATACCCTTTTTGCATAAATATTTCTATTCCATAAAGAAAGAGATGAAAAACGCCACCTTTTATTTGCTTGAAAAACCATCACCACAAGTTGAGCTTGAGGCCCATGAATGGCTTGCTTGCGAGCTTGCGGCGCAAATGTGGCGTAATAGCAAACGAGTTTTAATCGCGTGTGAAAGTGCCGAACAAGCCGAAAAATTGGATGAAGCTCTGTGGCAAAGGGATCCTCATCAGTTTGTTCCTCATAATCTTGCAGGTGAAGGCCCCCGTTATGGCGCGCCCATTGAAATTTGCTGGCCAGGAAAACGAGGTAATGCTCAACGCGATGTACTGATCAATCTTCAAACTCAGTTTGCAGACTTTGCCACCGCATTCCATGAAGTGATAGACTTTGTGCCTATTGATGAAACTTTAAAACAGTTGGCGCGTGAACGGTATAAGGTTTACCGTAGCGTCGGCTTCAATTTGACTATGGCGACGCCGCCAACTAACTGAATACGATATAAAAATGGATAAAAAACCAGATAATGCGATTGCTGAGCCTTCGCTAGATAAAACTTATAATCCTGCTGAAATTGAGCAATCACGTTATGCTCATTGGGAAAAAAGCGGCTATTTCAAACCAAATGGTGATACCAGTAAAGACAGTTTCTGTGTCGTTATCCCGCCACCAAACGTGACGGGTAGCCTACATATGGGGCATGCTTTCCAGCAAACTATCATGGATACCATGATCCGTTACCAGCGTATGCAAGGTAAAAATACGCTATGGCAAACGGGCACTGACCATGCTGGTATCGCGACTCAGATGGTTGTTGAGCGTAAAATCGCGGCTGAAGAGAATAAAACTCGTCATGATTATGGCCGTGATGCATTTATCGACAAAATTTGGCAGTGGAAAGCAGAGTCTGGCGGCACAATTTCACAACAGATGCGTCGTTTAGGTGACTCTGTTGATTGGGAACGTGAACGTTTTACTATGGATGAAGGCTTATCGAAAGCTGTTAAAGAAGCGTTCGTTCGTCTCTATAAAGATAACTTGATCTATCGTGGTAAACGCCTAGTTAACTGGGATCCAAAACTGCATACCGCTATTTCTGATCTCGAAGTGGAAAACCGTGAAATAAAAGGTTCCATGTGGCATCTGCGCTATCCACTCGCTGACGGCGTAAAAACAGTTGAAGGGAAAGATTACCTCGTTGTTGCTACAACACGTCCGGAAACGATGCTTGGGGATACAGGGGTTGCTGTTAACCCAGAAGATCCACGTTATAAGGATTTAATCGGTAAAGAAATTATTCTTCCGATAGTTAACCGCCGTATTCCAATCGTTGGTGATGAACATGCCGATATGGAAAAAGGCACGGGGTGCGTAAAAATCACACCAGCTCATGATTTCAATGACTATGAAGTGGGCAAACGTCATCAATTGATCATGATTAACATGATGGATTTAGATGGTAACGTGCGCCACGAAGCTGAAGTTTTCGATACTCATGGCAATCCTTCCACTGCGTATAGTAGCGAACTTCCTGAAGCATACCGTGGCATGGAACGTTTTGCGGCCCGTAAAGCCCTTGTCGCGGAATTTGAACAGCTCGGTTTACTGGTTGAAGTTAAGCCTCACGACTTGACGGTACCTTATGGTGACCGTGGTGGTGTCGTTATCGAACCCATGCTAACTGACCAATGGTATGTTCGCACTAAACCTCTCGCTGAAAATGCGATCAAAGCCGTTGAAGATGGTCGCATTCAATTCGTACCACGCCAATATGAAAACATGTACTACTCTTGGATGCGTGATATCCAAGACTGGTGTATTTCTCGCCAACTCTGGTGGGGACATCGTATTCCTGCATGGTATGACGATAAAGGCAATGTTTACGTTGGTCGTGATGAAGATGAAGTTCGTCGTGAAAACAACCTTGGTGCAGACGTTGCCTTACGTCAAGACGACGACGTTCTCGATACTTGGTTCTCTTCTGGTCTGTGGACTTTCTCAACATTAGGCTGGCCTGAAAATACTGAAGCTTTAAAAACGTTCCACCCAACAGATGTGTTGGTAAGTGGTTTCGATATTATCTTCTTCTGGATTGCCCGCATGATCATGTTGACCATGCATTTCATCAAAGACGAAAACGGCGTCCCTCAAGTACCGTTCAAAACGGTTTATATGACAGGCCTCATCCGCGATGAAGAAGGACAAAAAATGTCTAAATCCAAAGGGAACGTTATCGACCCATTGGATATGATCGACGGTATTTCGCTCGAAGACCTATTGGAAAAACGTACTGGCAACATGATGCAGCCACAGCTGGCTGAAAAAATTGCTAAGCGTACGCGTAAAGAGTATCCAAACGGTATCGAGGCACATGGTACAGATGCATTACGTTTCACCTTAGCGGCTCTTGCTTCTACGGGACGCGATATCAACTGGGATATGAAACGTCTGTCTGGCTATCGTAACTTCTGTAATAAATTGTGGAATGCGAGCCGTTTCGTACTCATGAACACAGAAAACCAAGACTGTGGTCAGAATGGCGGTGAAATGAGCTTCTCTCTGGCAGATCGCTGGATCATGGCTCAATTCAACCAAACAATTAAAGCATATCGTGAAGCGCTAGATACGCATCGTTATGATATCGCGGCAGGTATTCTGTACGACTTCACTTGGAACGAATTCTGTGACTGGTATTTAGAGCTTTCTAAACCAGCGGTTCATAAAGGCAACGAAGCACAGGCCCGTGCAGCACGCTTCACATTAATTGAAGTACTGGAAGCATTACTGCGTCTAGCTCATCCAATTATTCCATTTATCACAGAAACCATCTGGCAACGTGTAAAAGTGGTAAAAGGCATTGATGCTGATACCATCATGCTACAACCCTTCCCAGAATTTAATGCCGAGAAGGTCGATGAGCTGGCATTAAGTGACTTGGAGTGGATCAAAGAAGCTATCATTGCGGTACGTAATATTCGTGCAGAAATGAATATCTCGCCGGGTAAACCTCTGGATGTCTTATTGCGTAGTGCATCGCAGGATGCCAAACGTCGCGTTGCTGAAAATGAAAACTTTATTAAGTCCATGGCTCGCCTCGCCAGTATCACCGTCTTGGCTGATAGTGAAGAAGCCCCCGTTTCTGTAACTAAGCTAGTGAGTGGTACCGAACTGTTGATCCCTATGGCTGGCTTAATCGACAAAGATGCTGAGCTAGCCCGTTTGGACAAAGAGCTAGAGAAAGTCATCAAAGAAATTGACTCAATTGAAAGCAAACTGGCAAATGAAGGTTTTGTTAGCCGTGCGCCAGCAGCTGTCGTTGAAAAAGAACGTGAGCGTTTAGCCGCGAATATTGAAGCGAAAGGTAAGTTAGAAGCACAGAAAGTGACTATCGCATCACTGTAATTTTGCCTTGTGCAACCTAGCCTAAGCCCTTATTGGTTAGCCAATAAGGGCTTTTCTTTTTTTACAGCTCGGCATAATTAGAGGCAGGCCACCAGCGATAGCGGAGTCAACCTTCCGTAAACAGATCATGCGAATAACTACGTATAAGCATAAATTAATACACCATAGGAATGTATTACAGATCTATACCCATCGTAATTAATCGATTATCATTAGCTGGCTGCGTTCGCAGATCTCAGATTGAAGTTCCCTTCTGGTTCTCTCTCACTGAGTAGTACAAAACAATAAATAAAGAGAGTCTCTCATGACAACAAATACAACAACCCACACGATCCGTTTAATTGAACAAAAAGATAATGCAGGTATTGCTGCCGTTATTCGTGAAGTTTCAGCAGAGCATGGTTTAACCGCCGATAAAGGCTTTGCAGTTGCGGATCCTATTTTAGATACACTGTATGAAGTTTATAGCAAACCCCGCAGTGCATACTGGGTGGTTGAGATGGACGGTAAAATTGTCGGTGGTGGTGGTATATCACAACTGGCCGGTGGTGATAATGAAACTGCCGAACTACAAAAAATGTACCTATCCTCTGTACTAAGAGGCAAGGGAGTGGCAAAGCAGATTGTATTAATGTCATTAGAGTTTGCTAAAGCACAAGGCTATACACGCTGTTATCTTGAAACAACAGCAGACTTACAAGCCGCTATTAAACTGTATGAGAAATTAGGCTTTGAGTTTATTGATGAGCCACTTGGAAATACAGGCCACAGCGATTGTGAAATTCGGATGTTAAAAGCGTTGTAATCGCCGTCTCTATAAGGATAGCCAAATACGCTATCCTTATTTGTCTTATCGCTTAACGCTTTTTCGATAATAAGTTTTTTATTATTCCACATTTATGCCGAGAATCTATTTCATCACTGTGATCTTGTAAAATAACCAGCTCTCGCTCTAAATGAGTGAGTTTCTCAATATTCTTTCGAACATTCAGTAAATGAGTATTGATCACGGCTTCAACTAATTGGCAATCATCACTATTATTATCAACCAAATCTAATAATGTTTTTATTTCACGATGAGACATATTAAGACTACGGCAATTCTTTATAAACCTGAGTCGTTGAATATGCTTTTCACTATAGCTTCGATAGTTATTGTCATTTCTATTAGGAGGAATAATCAATCCCTCTTTTTCATAGAAACGAATCGTCTCTCTTGGAATATTAAATAGTTTTGATACTTCACCTATTTTCATTATTTACCACCTAAAAACAGATACAGATCATTTTAAGTTTTTTTCATGTTAATCCTTACCACCATTGCAAGGTCAAGAAAAAAACAATTTTATTTATTTTGTTTATTCAATACCTTATTAGATGTGAGTTTTCATTTTCTGTTGCGACTGTTTTAGGTATAGAATTTGCCCATAAGCGTATTCTATACCTACGTTTATAAAAGATATTGATTAATAAGATGTATGATATCTTAGCATCGTTTCTTTCCTATATTTGCCAGGCGTCACTTTTAGCTTTCGTTTAAAGGCTCTTGTTAGCCCTTGTTGACCATCAAAGCCATACCTGAAAGCGATATCAATAATCTTATCGTTGGTTTCTTTCAAATCCGTGGAGACTCTTAGTAACCTCCTGATTAACAGATACTGTCCTAAACTTACACCAACCGTATTTTTAAAAACACGTTGAAAATACCACTTTGAATAGCCTGCACGGTTAGAGATTTCTTCTATTTGTAATGGCTTATCCACATTCATATCGATCCACAAAAGAATATCTTGTATTACATTTTCTCTAATGGTGTGATGGCTCATTACTCACCTCCTGACTAAAACAAATAGCGTTATTGATAAAATGTCACATGACCTCTAAGTTGATTTTCGCCACTTGCTCCAATAATTTTATAGTGACTTGCTCCTCGTTTTTTAGCCATCTCCTGTGCCTGTTTTTCGATTGATGACAAACTCGCATCACCAATAAAAGTCATTGAAAACAAAATTTTTTTATCAGGTTCTTCTGAAGCGTTGGTTTCCGTGATGTGAGGTAATACAGGTTGAGTATTCGACGTATCACTTGATGCTAAGCTTTGATAACTTAATAAACTTAAAGCCAATAAAAATGTTATTTTCTTCATCATTAATCCTTATTTCTCTATGTATTTAAATTAATGACAATCATTAAAAACCTTAAAGTAGATACAAGGTCAATAGTTTATTTTAACTTTACATAGCAGACTTTTCTTTAATCATTAAAACCCAATATCAGCATTGATTTAATTAACAATAAATTCATCTTTATCACTAAATCAACCTTTATCGTATTTAAAAGTTGACCTTACAACTACTGTAACCTTTACCCTGCCAAAACATTTTTTATTTAACGTTAAAGCTAACAACGAGATCAATAATTAGGTAAGGTTTATGATAAAAATGAAAATCGGAATATATGCTGCATTTATTGTAGCGATGAGTATAAGCGACCTAGCTATCGCACAAGAGACAAATAATGATAATAAATCAGCAGCCGCGAATTCTGCTATGCTGCCTAAAGTTCCTGTCGCGGAAGTTATTCAACGACACATTATCCCTTCTGCTGAATTTACTGGTTATCTCGCCTCCCCAAAAACCGTTGATGTTCGCCCCCGCGTTGGCGGACGTATTAATTCAGTCGACATACCTGAAGGGCAACGGGTTAAAAAAGGAGATTTACTCTTTCAAATCGACCCCCAACCTTTTCAAATAGCGCTACTTGAAGCGGAGGGGAAATTAAGCCAAGCAGAGGCTTTAGCCGCGCAAGCCAATCGAAATTACCAACGCCTTAAAGGGTTGATTAATAAAGGCGCGGTTTCCCGTAAAGATTATGACGACGCACTTGCTATACTCACCGCAAATAACGCACAAGTGAAATCAGCCAAAGCCGCTGTAGCATCCGCTAAATTAAATTTATCCTATACCAAAATTCACTCGCCCATTGCAGGTCGAGTTGATAGAGCGTTAATAACGGAAGGCAATTTAGTGACTGGTGGCGAAACAAATGAAGCCACGCGCTTAACGACGGTTGTGTCTATTGATCCAATATATGCTTATTTTGATATTGATGAAGCTACCTTCCATAAATTAACAGATTTATATTCATCGTCGATAAAAAATACCGACGTATCCTTGCCTCCCGTGACCATAACATTACCAAATAACAAGAGTACACCCTATATTGGCAATCTTAATTTTATTGGCAACCAAATCGAACGAACGACCGGCACGGTGAAAGTTAGAGCAGTTATCGATAATAAAGATGGCAAGCTGATCCCCGGTGCATTTATTCGTGCACAACTGCCTATTGGAGAAAAAAGTCCTTCTATTTTAATTGATGACCAAGCCATAGGTTCTAATCAAGGCCAAAACTATGTCTTAGTTCTCGATAAAAATAATAAAGCAGAATACCGCCCTGTCGAATTAGGTGCCATGGTTGATGGTCTCAGAGTCATTAATCACGGTTTAGTTGCGGGTGAGAAAATTATTATTAAAGGTTTGGTCAGACCGGGGATGGAAGTCGCACCTGTACCTATGCAATCCACACCAGCAGCAGAAACAACACCATCAACGACAAATAACAAACAGACCACAGCCAATAAAGTTGAGGAGAAACAATAATGAAGTTTCCCCATTTCTTTATACAGCGCCCTATTTTCGCTATGGTGCTATCAATATTTATATTAATAGCGGGGATATTAAGTTTTTATAAACTGCCGCTTAGCGAATATCCGTCGGTAACGCCACCGACAGTTCAAGTTATTGCGAGTTATCCCGGGGCAACACCCAAAGTGATTGCGGATACGGTGGCTTCTCCCATCGAGCAAGCGGTCAATGGCGTCGAAGGCATGCTCTATATGAGTTCGCAGATGTCAACTGATGGAAAAATGGTCCTCACCATCTCTTTTAGGCAAGATGTGGATCCTGATATCGCCCAGATCCAAGTGCAAAACTTAGTATCACGGGTTATCCCTCGCTTACCTCAAGAAGTACAGCAAATTGGTGTCACCACAGAAAAAACGTCTCCTGATGTGTTAATGGTTGTTCATATGTATTCGCCGAATAATGTTTACGACCCTCTGTTTGTGTCTAACTATGCGTTACTGAATGTACGTGATGAAATCGCAAGGTTACCCGGTGTTTCCAGTGCGTTAGTGTGGGGAGAAGGTGAATATGCGATGCGAGCATGGATTGATCCAACCAAAATAGCCGCCTTAGGATTAACTGCAAATGATATTGTTGCGGCTATCCAAGAACAAAATGTCCAAGTCGCCACAGGTTCTATTGGACAACAACCCAATTCAACATCATCGTTTCAAATCAGTATAAATGCACTTGGTCGACTCACAACTGAGGAGCAATTCGGTAATATTATTATTCATTCCGGAAAAGATGGGCAGGCAACTTATTTAAGAGATGTCGCTAGATTGGAGCTAGGCGCTGATAATTATTCACTTCGTAGCTTACTAAATGGGCAAAATGCCGTCGGACTACAAATTGTCATGAGTCCGGGCGCGAATGCATTAGAAGTCGCCGAATCCGTCAGAGAAACCATGGCCCGTTTGCAAACTAACTTTATCGACGGAATCGATTACAAAATTGCCTATGATCCCACCATATTTGTGAGCGCATCTTTAAAGTCTGTTGCCATCACGCTGCTTGAAGCAACCGTATTAGTGGTACTGGTTGTGGTTTTATTTTTACAAAGCTGGCGTGCCTCTATTATTCCATTGGTAGCAGTACCAGTATCTTTAATTGGCACATTTGCCTTTATGTATCTCTTTGGTTTTTCACTCAATACGTTATCGTTATTTGGTTTAGTTATTTCCATAGGAATCGTTGTCGATGACGCAATTGTCGTGGTTGAAAACGTTGAAAGGCACATCTCGGATGGCTTAACCCCAAAAGAAGCTGCATTTAAGGCAATGGATGAAGTTACGGGGCCGATACTGGCTATTACCTCAGTTCTCGCCGCTGTTTTTATCCCCACCGCATTTTTATCTGGTTTACAAGGGGAGTTTTATCGTCAATTCTCACTCACCATCGTCATTTCAACCATTATTTCAGCGATTAACTCACTGACGTTATCTCCCGCCCTTAGTGCAATTTTACTCAAACCACAGGGTAAAAACGTAAAAGCAGACTGGCTGACTCGCGTTATCAACGTAATATTTAGCCGCCTTTTTGCAAAATTTAATGTCTTCTTTAATACCTTGTCTAACAAATACGTTCAGATAGTCCGACGTTGTATCCGAGGAAGTCTGATTATTTTTGTATTGTATCTGGGGTTTGTTGGACTAACCGCATTAGGTTTTAAAGTGGTTCCTAATGGTTTTGTTCCCGCACAAGATAAATACTATTTAATCGGGGTTGCTCAATTACCTCCGGGTTCCTCTCTTGATCGTACCGAAGAGGTCGTCAAAGAGATGTCACGTCTTGCTCTCATGGAGCCTGGCGTTGAAAACGTAGTCGCATTCCCAGGACTCTCTGTGAATGGGCCTGTTAATTTACCTAACTCGGCCCTCATGTTTGCTATGCTCAAACCTTTTGATGAACGCACGGATCCCTCCCTCTCTGCGAACGCCATTGCAGATCGTTTGATGAAAAAATTCAGCCAAATACCCGATGGATTTGTAGGCATATTTCCGCCTCCCCCTGTTCCAGGATTAGGTTCAATGGGCGGCTTTAAGGTGCAAATTGAAGATAGGGCGGATCTAGGTTTTGAGGCTTTAGCACAAGTGCAAGAGCAAGTTCTCATGAAAGCGATGCAAGCACCTGAATTAACAGGGATGATGGCAAGTTTTCAAACTAATTCTCCACAAATCGATGTGGATATTGATCGGGAAAAAGCGAAATCTCAAGGCGTAACACTTACCGATATCTTTGATGCCTTACAAATCAATTTAGGTTCTCTCTACGTCAATGATTTCAATCGTTTTGGCCGCACTTATCGGGTTATTGTTCAAGCGGATACACCATTTAGAATGGATCCAAAGGATATTGAACTGATCAACGTTCGCAACCAACATGGAGAGATGATCCCACTCAGTGCATTAGTCACTATTACGCGTACCAATGGTCCAGATCGCGTGATCCACTATAATGGCTATCCTTCAGTTGATATCACTGGCAATGCAGCCCCAGGTTATACCTCTGGCCAAGCAACTGACGCAATGGAAAAAATCTTACGTGAAACATTACCAGAAGGAATGGATTTTGAATGGACGGATTTAACCTACCAAGAACAATTAGCGGGTAACTCTGCACTCTATATTTTCCCATTAGCGGTGCTATTTGCATTCTTAATACTCGCTGCTCAATACAACAGCTGGTCGTTACCGTTCTCTGTATTATTAATCGCCCCAATGGCACTGCTTTCAGCTATGACGGGAGTCTGGTTACTGGGTGGTGATAATAATATTTTCACGCAAATTGCCTTTATTGTGCTGGTAGGCCTTGCGGCGAAAAATGCTATTTTGATTGTTGAGTTCGCAATAGCCCAAGAGAAACAAGAAAAAGATCCGCTAACGGCCGTCTTGGAAGCGTCACACCTTCGATTACGCCCTATTTTAATGACATCCTTTGCCTTTATTGCAGGAGTTATTCCACTGGTCTTAGCGACTGGAGCAGGTTCTGAAATGCGGCAAGCAGTGGGGATCGCCGTCTTCTTTGGCATGTTAGGCGTCACTTTCTTCGGTTTACTATTAACGCCTGTATTTTATATGGCGATACGAAAACTAACGTCTAAAAAATCAGCCTAACAAACTCTTTATCGCTAATAAATGGTTCACTAAACAGGGATAGTTTAGTGAACCACTTTTTCAATACAAAAAAACATCTATAAAACAATAGAGTACAAATAATCATTATCAATCTATACAATAATTCAAAATAATGCTTGACCTTCCCCTTAAGGTAAACGTTAGTCTTTACGTAATGAAGAAATCCAAGAGGGTAAGTCCATGACAACGAATATATCTCACTCTTCCGTTAATAGGCTGAGTTTACCAGTAGAAGGCATGACCTGTGCATCCTGTGTTGGTCGTGTTGAAAAAGCATTAAACGCTGTCACGAATATTGAAACGGCAACCGTGAATTTAGCGACTGAGCGTGCAGACATCACGTTCAAAGGCCAAGCTGATCCGGCTGCGGCTGTTCGTGCAATAGAGAGTTCAGGTTATAAAGTCCGTGAAGAGACAACTGAATTAGCGATTGAAGAGATGACCTGTGCATCTTGTGTTGGTCGCGTTGAAAAAGCATTATCACAAATCTCCGGCGTTATTGAAGCGACTGTTAACTTGGCAACAGAACGCGCCCGCATTCGCCATTTCTCCGGCGCTGTCACTATCGATGATCTCGAAGCCGCGATAGTGCAAGCTGGTTATAAACCTCGTCGTCTGTCAGAAACAACGACTAATGCGAATGATCAAGCCAATGAACGTCGTGAGAATGAAGAGCGCTCGCTACGGCGTGCATTATTTACTGCTGCAATATTCACATTGCCAGTATTTATTATTGAAATGGGTTCACACTTTATTCCAGGTATTCATCATTGGGTATCGGAGAACCTTGGACAACAACTCAATTGGTATATCCAATTTGTCTTCGCGACCATTGTACTATTCGGCCCTGGTTTACGGTTTTTCCAAAAAGGGATTCCGGCACTATTACGTGCAGCGCCTGATATGAACTCACTTGTCGCTGTCGGTACAGCCGCTGCCTATGGCTATTCTGTGGTGGCCACCTTTATACCACAGGTGCTGCCTGTCGGGACGGCGAATGTATACTTTGAAGCGGCCGTCGTTATTGTGACCTTAATTCTGCTCGGTCGTACATTAGAAGCCCGCGCAAAAGGCAAAACCTCCCAAGCCATCAAACGTCTTGTTGGGCTACAAGCTAAAACGGCCCGTGTAGAACGTGATGGGAAAATGATTGAGATCCCGCTGGATCAGGTCATGACAAATGATATCGTTTTTGTGCGCCCAGGCGAGAAAATCCCTGTTGATGGTGAAGTCATTGAAGGGGCTTCTTATGTTGATGAAAGCATGATCACCGGTGAACCTGTACCTGTATCCAAAGAAATAGGCTCTGAGGTTGTTGGGGGCACCATCAATAAAACAGGCGCCTTTAGTTTCCGAGTGACTAAAATTGGTTCGAACACCGTATTAGCTCAGATCATTCGTTTAGTAGAAGAAGCGCAAGGCTCAAAACTACCTATTCAAGCATTAGTTGATAAGGTGACGATGTGGTTTGTTCCTGCGGTGATGACAGGCGCGGTGATCACCTTCTTCATTTGGCTTATTTTTGGTCCAGATCCAGCACTAACCTTTGCACTGATTAATGCTGTTGCTGTTTTAATTATCGCATGTCCATGTGCGATGGGGCTGGCAACACCAACCTCAATTATGGTCGGTACTGGACGAGCTGCTGAATTAGGTGTTCTATTTCGCAAAGGTGAAGCCTTACAAGCGCTGCGTGATGTAACAGTCGTCGCTCTTGATAAAACCGGAACATTAACGAAAGGTCGTCCAGAACTCACTGACCTGATCCCAGCTGACGGCTTTGAATATGATGAGGTTTTGTCCTTAGTTGCTGCCATCGAAACGCGCTCTGAACATCCGATAGCTGAAGCGATTGTGACTGCTGCAAACGACAAAGGTCTTGCACTGGCGGCTATAGAAGAGTTTGAAGCCGTTCCAGGATTTGGTATCTCGGCAAAAGTCAGTGGTCGTGCCATCTCTGTTGGTGCCGATCGCTTTATGAAACAGCTTGGATTGGATGTGAGTCACTTCCAGCAATCTGCGCAACGCCTAGGTGAACAAGGAAAAAGTCCACTCTACGCGGCTATTGATGGACGGTTAGCAGCAATTATCGCCGTTGCTGACCCAATTAAAGAAACAACGCCAGAAGCTATCAATGCATTACACGCTTTAGGGTTAAGAGTAGCAATGATCACCGGTGATAATGCTGCGACAGCCGCTGCTATCGCTAAACAGCTTGGCATTGATGAAGTGGCAGCGGAAGTCTTGCCAGATGGTAAGGTTGCAGCTTTAAAACAGTTTCGTCGTAATCACAATAAAGTCGCGTTTGTTGGCGATGGAATTAACGATGCACCTGCACTTGCCGAAGCCGATGTTGGATTAGCAATCGGTACAGGAACAGATGTCGCTATTGAAGCTGCGGATGTTGTATTGATGTCTGGGGATCTACGTGGTGTTGTCGATGCAATTGCATTAAGCCAAGCAACTATCCGCAACATCAAACAGAACCTGTTTTGGGCCTTTGCTTACAATGCGCTATTGATCCCTGTGGCGGCAGGCTTGCTCTATCCAATTAACGGTACCCTGCTTTCACCTATTCTGGCTGCGGCAGCAATGGCACTTTCCAGTGTCTTCGTATTGGGTAATGCCTTACGCCTAAAACGCTTTCAAGCACCAATGAAAGATAGCGCCACTCAATAAATCATTTTAATAGCCAGACTGTATTAAGTCTGGCTATATCCGTAAAAAGGAGATCACGATGACGCTCACATCACAACCGCCAATTCTGATTTATACCACACCAACGTGCCCTGACTGCAAATTGCTCAAAGAGTGGTTGGTGAAAGAACAACTCTCATTTGAAGAGCGCGACCTGACAGACCCGCAAATAATGGCAGAAGCCAAAGCTCGAACGGGTGTACGCGTCGCACCGATTACCCTCATTGGTGAGCATATCTTTTATGGCACTTTTTCATCGCAAAAACCGAGCATTATGGCGATTCTTAAACAAGCGACAACAAAGAACTAGCTATTTTATTTCTTAAAGTATCCGATTGTTGAGGAGATAAAATAATGAATATTGGTCAAGCAGCCAAACTTTCTGGTATCTCAGCAAAAATGATCCGTTATTACGAACAGACGGGCTTGCTCCCCAAAGCAAAGCGCACAACCGCAGGGTATCGCTATTACAACCAATCGGACGTTAATAGCCTGAATCTTATTCGCCGTGCGCGTTCGCTAGGTTTCTCAACCGAGCAGATTTCAGTTTTATTGTGCCTATGGCGCAATAGAGAGCGTGCTAGCGCCGATGTTAAAAATATGGCACTAACACACCTTTCTGAATTAAAAAGAAAGATTCATGAGCTGCAAGGTATCGCAAATACGCTTGAAGCTCTCACTCGACACTGCCATGGTAATGATGATCCTGATTGCCCGATTATTGAAAATTTAGTTAATTCACATGAATACCTTGAAACCCAAGAGGTCAAAAAGGGGCTGTTTGGCAATTTTCCCGCGCATTCAGTAAAAACTGATTGACCTTCCAATAGGGTAAAGCTTTATATTTATCATAATGTTAATCATAGGAGTTAGAAAAATGATAAGTCTTACAATACCGAAAATGGCATGTGGCGGCTGCGCTAAATCAATCACAAAAATCATTTTGGATATTGATGGCAATGCGCAAGTGAACGCCGATCCCTCAACAAAAAAAGTGCAGATCACCAGCAATATGGAAGAAAGTATTTTCCGTACAGCCCTCAGTACGGCGGGATATCCAGCAGATCCAGAATAATCAGTGATAAGAACAGATATCAGGCGAATAAATGTGTAGTCGACGTTCTAAGACATTTATCGACGATACCTTCTTTAATGGCCTTTCACGCGTACTACGTTAACGATTTTAGTGACTGTCGATAGCAAAATGCCTGCTTTTGTTGATTTTACAAGAGCAGGCACATAGGGAGTTGAATCTTAGCTTATTGAATTAGTGGATTCGATCACCTTCGTCGTCATCACCTTCTTCATCATCATATTCAGCATCAGGATCTTCGAAATAAGTTCCCCAGCCGTCATAGTTGATTCCGAGTTTTTCAGCCAATTTCATCAGTTGTTCAACTTGAGCATCTATCAGCTCTGCGTTTAATGCACTCTCACTAATCACATCACAGCACATCAGCGTCACACCGTTTTCAACTTCCAACTCTTCCGCATCAGTGACTTCATAACCTAATTTAAAAGCTTCTACGGCTGCTTTTTCTAATAATTCAAAATTATCAGCAGAGAAATGGTGTTCAATTGCATACAATGCATCAGGATCACTGCCATCTTCCAGTAATTCTTCTATAATTAGACGAGTTTCTTCGTATTGAGCCTCTAATTCAGCTTTATCCACCATATCCACACCTCTTTTTTCATTATCGCTAGTCTCTGGGCCATTCTCCCATAGGGCCGCCAGTGACACCATACCTGAATGAATAATTTCTTTTCTTACAGGGGTTGATTTTGAATTTTTATGAATATAAATTGAATATTAATTCAATCACAAAAGGCTGCATTTTATGAACCCCTTCTATAAAAAGCATTTTCTTAGGTTACTTGATTTTACACCCAACGAAATTCATTCATTATTAAAACTATCAGCTTGGTTAAAAGCACAAAAGAAAGCCGAACTCGAAACCCCACTGCTCACAGGCAAAAACATCGCCCTTATTTTTGAAAAAGATTCTACTCGTACACGCTGCGCCTTTGAAGTCGGTGCTTTTGACCAAGGTGCAAGAGTCACTTACTTAGGCCCTTCAGGTAGTCAAATTGGTCACAAAGAAACCATGAAAGATACCGCAAGGGTTTTAGGACGGATGTATGATGGGATCCAATATCGGGGTTTTAGTCAATCAACGGTTGAAACTTTAGCTGCGCATTCGGGAGTGCCTGTATGGAATGGATTAACAAATGAATTCCATCCCACACAGTTATTGGCCGACCTACTGACCATCCAAGAACATCAACCAAACAAACCTCTTTCGGAGATCAAATTTGCTTATTTAGGCGATGCTCGTAACAACATGGGAAATTCCATGTTAGAGGCTGCGGCGCTCACAGGCATGGATGTTCGTTTAGTCGCACCAAAAAGTTGTTGGCCAGAAGCAGAACTCGTTGAAATTTGTCAAAAAGCAGCGTTGAAAACAGGAGGGAAAATCACGCTCACTGAAAATGTTGCAGAAGGTGTTAAAGATGCTGATTTCCTGTATACCGATGTTTGGGTGTCAATGGGGGAAGCAAAAGCGGTTTGGGCCGAACGGATTCATTTGCTTAAACCGTATCAAGTGAATATGAATACGATTCAGTTAACCGGTAACCCTGATGTTAAATTCCTACATTGTTTACCCGCATTTCATAACGAAGACACAACGCTCGGCGCTCAACTTGCCCAAGAGTTTAATCTGTGGGGTGGACTGGAAGTCACTGAAGAGGTTTTTGAATCTCCATACAGTAATGTTTTCGATGAAGCGGAAAACCGCTTGCATACAATAAAAGCGGTAATGGTTGCAACATTAGCACCTGAATTACCGAGTGGTATCATTTAATTGTATAGATTAGGTCGGCACTTATTTGAAGCTGTATTCGAATCTGTATTTGAAGCTGTGGTGCCTACTAACTAATAGACATCGAGATAATAGGCGCCACAATATTGTACAGATTCGAACTCAACCTATAAGCGATACGGCCACTTAGGGTCTTTCGCCATTAGCCAGTCGCACATTTATCTTCTCTATGAAGTCAGGTAGATCAGCTAATGTATCAATAACATAGTGCGCACCTGCGGCAAATAACTTATTGGCGGCTTGCTGACGCAAATGCGCAACGTCATCGGCTGACATGCGTTGATATTCATCCCATGTTTTACCAAACTCATTCCCTGATAAAGCGAGGCCAACAAGCCCGTATTTCACCTGATATTGAAAATGTAGCATTCAGCTTAGGGGAGCGAGGTGCAACCATGATGCTGTATCCCCCTGGTTGGGCAACACTGCCTGTGTCAATTTTCAGTTTAACGGATAGAGGAAATATTGCCGATGGTGCCGCACTCACCATTGTGTTAGTCAGCGTGACGCTTTTGTTAATGGTCAAATTAGAGAGGATCGCTAAGCGACTTAGCCAATAATGAATAGCTCTCTGATTTTATTATTTTTATACAAAATAACAAAAAAGGAATATCAGCATACCAGTAAAAAAATTTATTTTTCTGTATGCAAACGCTTGCGTCGAGAGGAGACACGCGTATAATGCGCCACAATTTGCCGGGAGAAACCATGAACGCTGTTGCTCTATTTGTTTCAAAGAACACCTCCATTGCACTGCCTTCTGGCGGTCTGGACAGCCTGTTTTTCCCCTCCGTATTTCAAGAAAAGCCCCTCATTGAGGGGCTTTTTTTTGGCCTATCACCTAACACGTCTTGCTGACACAGGAGAACAACGATGCCGAACCCTTTATACCATCGCGATATAATTTCAATTAATGATTTAGATCGCGCCGATCTTGAGCTCGTGCTCAAGGTTGCCGCTTCTTTAAAACAACAACCACAACCTGAATTTCTAAAACATAAAGTTATCGCCAGTTGTTTCTTCGAGGCATCGACCCGTACGCGTTTATCCTTTGAAACAGCCATTCATCGCTTAGGGGCATCTGTTGTCGGATTTTCTGACAGTTCGAACACTTCGTTAGGTAAAAAAGGTGAAACGCTCGCCGATACTATTTCGGTCATTAGCCAATATGTGGATGCCATTGTGATGCGTCATCCACAAGAAGGTGCCGCACGTTTAGCTAGCCAATTTTCAGGCAATATTCCCGTTATCAATGCGGGTGATGGTTCAAATCAGCATCCAACACAAACGCTATTGGATTTATTTACTATTCAAGAAACACAAGGCCGCCTTGAAAACTTGCAAGTGGCCATGGTCGGTGACTTAAAATATGGCAGAACCGTGCATTCTCTCACGCAAGCGCTGTCTAAGTTCGAGGGCAATCATTTTTACTTCATCGCTCCGGAAGCCCTATCGATGCCTGTGCATATTCTTCACCTACTTGAAGAAAAAGGTTCTACATACAGCCTGCATAACAATATTGATGAAGTCTTGCCTGAACTCGATATTCTCTACATGACTCGAGTACAAAAAGAGCGTTTAGACCCTTCAGAATATGCCAATGTCAAAGCACAATTTGTACTGCGAGCAGCAGATCTGCATGTTGCAAAACCTAACTTGAAAGTATTACATCCATTACCGCGCATTGATGAAATCAGTGTCGATGTTGATAAAACACCTTATGCTTACTACTTCCAACAAGCAGGCAATGGCATATATGCAAGACAAGCCTTACTGTCACTGGTTTTAAATAAAGAATTGGCCATCTGAGGAGAAACCCATCATGACACACGACCATAAATTACAAGTTGAAGCGATAAGCTGCGGCACTGTCATCGACCACATTCCTGCTCAAATTGGTTTCAAATTGCTGAGCCTGTTTAAACTGACATTAACTGATGAACGAATTACTATCGGTTTAAATTTGCCTTCGAATAATTTAGGTAAAAAAGATTTAATCAAAATTGAAAATACTTTTTTAACGCCAGAACAAGCCAACCAATTAGCGATGTATGCGCCAGAAGCAACCGTCAATCGTATTGAGGACTACCAAGTCGTAGAAAAGCTGGAGCTAAGATTACCGGAACATATCGACAATGTGCTGATTTGTCCAAACAGTAACTGCATTAGCCATAATGAGCCAGTCTCCAGCAGCTTTAGAGTGAAAAAAGTCGGCAAAGAAGTTGCATTAACCTGTAAATTCTGTGAAAAAGAGTTCGATAGAGACGCCGTGATCAATAATCAGTAAACAAGATAAACGTAGACTGCGACTTTGTATGTGAATAGCAAAGCTTTATACTATGTTTCATCTATCACGCTAATTTTATCTGCTTAAATGGAGTCATTATGTCATACGAAATCAGTACAGAAAATGCACCAGCAGCAATCGGCCCTTATGTACAAGGTGTTGACCTAGGCAGTATGGTTATCACTTCAGGTCAGATCCCTGTTGATCCAAAAACGGGGGAAGTTCCTGAAGATATCGCTGCACAAACTCGCCAATCACTGGCGAATGTTGCTGCTATCTTAGAAAAAGCGGGTCTTAGCGCTGCTAATATTGTGAAAACCACGGTCTTTGTGAAAGATTTAAACGATTTCGCAACCGTGAATGCAACTTACGAAGAGTTCTTCAAACAACATAATGCCCCTTTCCCTGCGCGCTCTTGTGTTGAAGTTGCCCGTTTACCGAAAGATGTAAAAATCGAGATCGAAGCGATCGCTGTGCGTAAGTAATTAATAACAGATAACACAAAGCGGGAAAAATGGCGTTTTTTCTGCTTTGTGTTATCACCTTTCACTTTCCCGAGCTTATCCAAATAATCATGCGCTAACTCGCTATACGGACTATTTTTTTATTCACTTTCCTGCCAACAATATATTTTTCAAAACATCTTGTTATTTTATTGCCATTCCGGCATATTTGAGCCGCATTTTTAGTCGCCAATTAGGCCCTATCACTCATCCGAACTAAGGGGGTTACCATGCGTAAAAATAATCTAAATACATTCAAAACATATTCTATTCATTCATAATTTAGAGAAGGTTTGCTTCTCTAAACAGGAGAAGTTAATGGTAACACTCGTTGGGTTGAATCAAGATAACTGGGAAGATTGTGCTGATTTACAAGTTTCAGAAGAACAAGCACAATTTATTGCTTCCAACTTATATTCAATTGCGGAAGTTCAATTTTTACCTCGGTTTATCGTTAAAGGTATTCAGCATCAAGATACATTAGTGGGGTTAGTCATGTATGGTATTGACCCCGATGATGGCAATTATTGGATTTATCGCTTTATGATAGACGAGAAGCACCAACGTCTCGGCTATGGTCGGCAAGCGATGCAGGTATTGATTGATGAAATAAAGTCATCAAATCAAGAGAAAATTCCAGCCATTATGATTGGCTATCATATTGATAACCTTGGTGCGCATCATTTTTACCAAAGTGTCGGCTTTGAATTTCAAGGTGTTGCAGACTGGGGTGAATACTTAGCAAAATTTGATTTGCTTAACTAATTCGCTATAACTCAATATAAAGGCCACATAAGTGGCCTTTTTTTGTTAGATAAATCCACCATGATCAACTTTTTCTCTACTCTTAATATCCTTTCTTTGGCCGTATTTGGTGCTATTACGACTGAAGTGGCCGTGTTCGGTTTATTACCTCAATTAATCCACTCAACGTCATATAACTGCCCCGCAAGTTGGTTTTTTTGTCAGTATTTATGTCGTGGTTATCGCGATTTCCGGCCCTTTCATTACCTTATTACTAGGCGGTTTTAATCGGAAAACCATTTTATTAGCAATCAAGTTGCTATTTTGGATTTCTCATATGATTTATGCACTGACAGATCGCTATGATGTGATTTGACTGTTTCGTATTTTACCGGCGCTCACACAGGCCATCGTTTGCTGCCACGATCAATTTCATAATAGGTTTTTATTTTTGTTATCTCGGCTTTTGATATTCATACAATTTATTTTTTTCCTTGTTGTGGATCAAGTTTAGTGTAGCTAAAAAAGAGCAATAACCTATATATTGTGCTTTAATTGCATCAACACATACTACATATAGTATTTATTCACAGTTTTATCCACAAGACAGCCACTCCTGCTACTGCGGCATTATCTGACGGTTTGATATTGTGGATAACTCAATAAGGAGCATTTCAGTGAAAACGGTTGTGATTAAACGAGACGGTTGCCAAGTCAATTTTGACGCCCAAAGAATTCAAGAGGCCATAAAGCGTGCATCTACGGCTGTGAATATTCAAGATAATGACTACTGTCTTCACGTTGCAACTGCTGTCACAGAGCAACTCGGCCATCGTGAAAAAGTAGACATTCGCGAGATCCAAGATGCCGTAGAGAATCAGCTCATGTCCGGCCCTTATAAAAACCTAGCGCGCGCTTACATTGAATATCGTCATGATAGAGATAGTGCACGTGAAAAACGTAGCCAGCTCACCCATGATATCCGAGGCCTTATTGAGCAAAGCAATGTTTCACTGCTAAACGAAAATGCCAACAAAGACAGTAAAGTGATCCCTACTCAACGTGATTTACTCGCTGGTATTGTGGCAAAACACTATGCTAAACAGTATATTTTGCCTCGAGATGTTGTCATTGCTCATGAACGAGGCGAAATCCACTATCATGATCTGGATTACGCGCCCTTTTTCCCTATGTTTAACTGTATGCTTATCGACCTTGAAGGCATGCTAACCAATGGGTTTAAAATGGGCAATGCAGAAATTGAGCCACCAAAGTCTATTTCAACAGCAACTGCCGTGACTGCACAAATTATTGCTCAAGTAGCTAGCCACATTTATGGCGGTACGACTATCAATCGTATTGACGAAATACTGGCACCCTATGTACATATCAGCTATGAAAAACACCTTAAAACAGCGGAAGCTTGGGGGATCAGTGATGCTCAGCGCTATGCTGAATGCCAAACAGAAAAAGAATGCTATGACGCATTCCAATCCCTTGAATATGAGGTTAATACATTACATACCGCAAATGGACAAACGCCTTTCGTCACCTTTGGCTTTGGCCTTGGCACCTCAACAGAAGCACGTTTGATCCAGCAATCTATTTTAAAAAACCGTATTGCTGGCTTAGGTAAAAACCGTAAAACCGCGGTGTTCCCTAAACTGGTGTTTGCGATTAAAAAAGGATTGAACCACCAATTTGGGGATCCTAACTATGATATCAAACAGTTAGCTTTGGAATGCGCCAGTAAACGTATGTATCCAGACATTCTGAACTATGACCAAGTCGTTAATGTCACTGGTTCCTTTAAAACCCCAATGGGCTGCCGTAGCTTCTTAGGCGTTTATGAAGAAAATGGGCAACAAATTCATGATGGTCGCAATAATTTAGGTGTGATCAGCCTTAACTTACCGCGCATTGCGATTGAAGCTCAAGGTAATGAAGATGCCTTCTGGCAATTACTAGAAGAGCGTTTGTTCATCGCCAAAAAAGCACTCATGACACGTATTGCGCGCCTAGAAAATGTGAAAGCACGTGTTGCACCGATCCTGTATATGGAAGGCGCGTGTGGTGTGAGACTCAAAGCCGATGATAGTGTTGCCGAGATATTTAAAAATGGCCGTGCCTCCATTTCATTAGGTTATATTGGACTGCATGAAACCATCAATGCGCTCTTCGGCGCTCAAGAACATGTTTATGACAATGCCCAATTAAGAGAAAAGGCAATCGCTATTGTTAGTCGATTACGCCAAGCAACAGACGAATGGAAGACGGAGACTGGTTATGGCTTTAGCTTGTATAGCACACCAAGTGAAAACCTGTGTGACCGTTTTTGCCGCCTTGATACCGCTGAATTTGGTGTGATTCCCCATGTGACAGACAAAGGTTACTACACTAATAGTTTTCATCTTGATGTTGAAAAACGTGTTAACCCTTACGACAAAATCGACTTTGAACAACCTTACCCTTCACTCGCCAATGGTGGTTTCATCTGTTATGGAGAATATCCTAACTTACAACACAACCTGAAAGCCCTTGAAGACGTTTGGGATTATAGCTATGAACATGTTCCTTATTATGGAACAAACACACCAATTGATGAATGTTATGAGTGTGGCTTTACGGGGGAATTTAGCTGCACTAGCAAGGGTTTTGTTTGCCCACGTTGTGGTAATCACGACACCAACCGCGTTTCAGTCATCCGCCGTGTCTGTGGTTACCTAGGAAGCCCTGATGCTCGCCCATTTAACGCGGGTAAACAAGAAGAAGTCAAACGACGCATCAAACATTTAGGCAATGGGCAGCTAGGTTAAGACTATGCATTATCATCAATATTACCCTGTTGATGTCGTCAATGGCCCTGGAACCCGATGTACACTGTTTGTCTCAGGCTGTGTGCATCAATGTCGTGGATGCTACAACCAAAGTACATGGCGTCTCGACTCTGGCATCCCGTTTACCCAAGCAATGGAAGATCGGATCATACAGGATTTACAGGATACACGAATCCGTCGGCAGGGATTGTCTCTCTCCGGCGGAGATCCCTTGCACCCTGCTAACCTCGCGGCTATTTTTCAATTAGTTCATCGTGTCAAAACAGTTTGCCCTGATAAAGATATTTGGCTATGGACAGGTTATCAGCTTGCAGAATTGACACCAGAGCAACAGAAAGTGGTTAGTCTGATTAACGTACTGGTCGATGGGAAATTTGTTCAAGAGTTGTATGATCCCGCTCTACTTTGGCGAGGAAGCAGTAATCAAGTTATTCACACTTTACGTTAACGCTCTCGTGACCAATGCAGTTTGCGACCAAAACCTAATTTATTATTGACCATTTTGACTTCCTGTAAATCTAAGCGCCATACAGGGAGTTTTGCGGTCAACGCCACAGGGAAGCGGCGACAGTAAAATTGGCGAGCTTGCGGTAATAACGTTTCATCCAAGGCTATCACATCGCCAATAAATTGGATCCCTTGGATTTGGCTGACAACTTTTGTTTGTGCGGAAACTGTGCCTGCAATGCGAGGATTGGCTCGCATAAGTTGACCATGACGCGAATCGGGATCGGTCATAAAAAATAAACTCATTTGGTTAGCATCAAATGCATAGTAACAAGTGGCTGGCCAGATATCATGCTCGTGATACGTAAAGAGAGAAAAAACGTGCTGGCGGGAAAGATAACGTTGGATATGTTGTAATGCCTGTTGGTCATTCATCGCAAAAACTCACATTGTCCGTTCAGAACACGCTCTTTGAATATCGTTTGTCTATCGCTGAGCGTGCTTAAGCTGTTCTGAACGTTTGGTATTGTATTTGCTAGGTACTATAAATTATTTATAGATTGCAGCAACACCATTCATTGAGTTTTCACCGCCTGCGGAAATAACACGGAATGAACTTGCACCAGCTTCTTCAGCTTTTTTGGCTAACTTTTCAGTTAGGTCATTAACGCTAACAGCACCTGTTACAGAAACATAACCAGCAGCGGGTTGACTAGAGTGTTGAACTTCTTCAGCAGCCATTGAGCCAAATGAAATAGCACTTAAAGCCAAAGTTGCAGCGACTAGTGTTGATTTTTTCATAATGTGTTCCTCATTGTATATTCAATTATTATCAGGGAGTTTTATCGTCCCCCTGTGATATGGATCATATTATGCACTTTAAATCGTAATGAAAATTAGCTAATTTTGCTGTTATCATTCAAAAAATTTGAATCAAAACCAATCTTTAGGTTACAAATTTATGACTTTAATGTGTCATTTTTTATATATAATTTAATAAGTTATATTTCCACTGATCAGCGAGATTTTTAGTTTATACCCAAATTATTTCCCCTTAAATTTCAGCACAGAAAGGCAAAAATAAGGCGCTAGGATCTAATGACCACACAGAAAAATTGGTATATTTACCTAATAAGAGAGAAAAATAACAGATTGTATTGTGGGATTACAACAGACATTCAACGCCGTTTTACTCAGCATCAAGAAGGAAAAGGTGCAAAAGCATTGAAAGGAAAAATGCCACTGACTCTTGTTTTTCATTGTTTAGTGGGGGATCGCTCAGCAGCATCAAAATTGGAATTTCAGGTCAAAAAACTCAGTAAAAAGGCAAAAGAAAGGCTGATCCTTGATCAGCCAGACAATATTATAAATTACTTAGTGAATCACAGTGCATCAAAATGAGCAGAATAAGTCACGCGCCCTGTATGATCACTTAAGGTGCCATTTTCTAATCCACAGATCATAAAATGGTCTTGTAACTCAGGCCATTGGCTTACAATATTGTGCTGTGATGCGGGTTCAAAACCAAAACGACGATAATAGTTGCTATCCCCTACCACCACCACAGCACCGTAACCAAACTCATTTAAGCTATCGAGACCTTCGTAAATCAATTGGCTACCAATACCTTGGTTTTGATATTGTTGACTGACAGCAATAGGCGCAAGGCCAACCCATTGCACATCTTCATTATTGACATCTACAGGCGTAAAACCTACATAACCAATCACTTCGCCGTCATCATTGGTTGCAACAACACCTAATGTTAATAAACCGTCTTCACGTAGTTTATGCACTAATTCTGCTTCAGCTTGCGTGGGGAATGTCTCACGCAATAATTTATCGATGCCTATTGCATCAACCGGTATTTCAACTCGAATTAACATGGGGATGCCACCGAGTTTTTATGCTCAGTGTCCTCGTCTTGTTGAGCGGTTTTGATAAAATCCGCCAGCTGTAACAATGTAAAACGCAATGGTGTTGGCATATTCTCTAATTCAAAAGCATCCATCAGGTTTTTCACGTACAAGCCTAATTCTGTATCGCCTTCAATCACTAAGCGGCGTTGGAAAAACAACGTATCGGGATCCTCTTTACGAGCCGCGATAAGGATCAGGTCATTCGCTTTACCGCTTACGCTAACATCGGCTTGTTCCTGAGCACTCGCGACTAACACACCATTTTGTAAGCTAATAAACCAGACTAAGTTAAGGTCACTGACTTCAACTCTTAGCCATTTACCCTCAAGGAAATCCAGCTCACCTTCTTTGACCGATTCACGGAATTGCCAGCTAAGTAGCTGCTCAAGCACCTGACGCTGCACAGCAAATGGGGTCACTTTTAAAGGAAACTTCAGTAGTGAAGGCCCTTTTAAGATAAGTTGAGAACGAATTTTTCCTAACACAGCTCTGACTCCCTATATCAATTGACTGCCTATTAAATACAACACAGCACCCGCTATGGCTTATGGCTAGCAAATCAGTGTGATAACAGACATATATATCGACATACTCAATAATAGAATATTCATATAATGCCAAAGAAAATAAGCACTCATTTGATCCTATATCAAGGTTTGCTCTTCTCGCCAGTATTTATTTTTTATTCTGCCAGAAATATCATGAATACTCTGTCTACTCGCCTATTTGCCAGTAAATCCACCTAACTAAAACGCATCAGTTTTTTGATATTGGAGTGTTAACATCAAAATAACGATGCAAATTCAACAGGTAAACAACCAATTCACTGCCTTAAATCAAAATCTGTCTCTACCGAGTTGACTAGAATGCTAAGTTGTCGAAATTTTACACTGGAATAGACACCATGGAATTACTCTGCCCTGCGGGCAACCTACCAGCTCTCAAAGCGGCTGTCGATAATGGTGCCGATGCGGTTTATATCGGCTTGAAAAATGATACCAACGCACGCCATTTTGCAGGCCTGAATTTTACTGAAAAAAAATTACGTGAAGCAGAACGCTATATACATAATCACAAGCGCAAACTGCATATTGCAATTAATACCTTTGCTCATCCCGATGGTTTTCAACGCTGGAGAGACTCTGTCGACCTTGCAGCATCTTTGGGCGCAGATGCATTAATTCTTGCTGATTTAGCCATGCTTGAATATGCCGCGAATAAGTATCCACATATTGAGCGACATGTGTCTGTGCAAGCTTCAGCGACAAATACCGAAGCGATTCGCTTTTATGCACGTAATTTTGATGTTCATCGTATCGTATTGCCGCGCGTACTCTCTATCCATCAAGTCAAGCAACTCGCCAAAACTAGCCCTGTTCCCTTAGAAGTCTTTGCTTTTGGTAGCCTATGCATCATGGCAGAAGGACGCTGTTATCTGTCATCTTATCTCACCGGCGAATCCCCCAATACGGTTGGTGCTTGCTCGCCTGCACGATTTGTTCGTTGGCAGCAAACGCCACAAGGCATGGAATCACGTTTAAATGAAGTCCTGATCGACCGCTATCAAGGCAATGAAAATGCTGGTTATCCGACACTATGCAAAGGACGCTATTTGGTTGATGACCATCAATACCATGTACTGGAGGAGCCTACCAGCCTTAACACCATAGAACTACTGCCAGATTTGATGGCCGCAAATATTGCATCGGTCAAAATTGAAGGTCGCCAACGCAGCCCAGCCTATGTGACCGACGTCACTCGTATCTGGCGCAAAGCCATCGACAAATACAATGCAAATCCGAAACAATTTATTGCGGACCCACAATGGTTGAAAGTTTTGGGAGAACTGTCTGAAGGTAGCCAAACAACCCTTGGCGCTTACCATCGTAAATGGCAATAATAAGGAATACGTCATGAAATATGCATTAGGATCAGTTCTTTATTACTGGCCAAAACAGCAACTTGAAGCGTTTTATCAGCAGGCTATGCAAAGTGAAGCTGATATTATTTATCTCGGTGAGACCGTCTGTAGTAAGCGCCGTGAAATGAAACCAGCTGACTGGATTGATTTGGCTAAGGCACTGTCTGCTAGCGGAAAACAGATTATTTTAAGTACCCTCGCACTATTACAAGCCCCTTCTGAACTTAAAGAGATCAGTAAATTAGTCGATAATGGCGAATTCCTCGTGGAAGCACACGACTTTGGGGTGATTAATATGTTAATTGAGCGCAACCTGCCTTTTGTCGCCGGTCATGGTTTGAATTGTTATAACGCTCAAACGCTTAATATCCTACTCCGACAAGGTATGCAACGCTGGTGTATGCCTGTCGAATTGTCTCGTGATTGGCTAGTCAATTTACTCAATCAATGTGACGAGCTAGGAATACGTGACAAATTCGAAGTTGAAGTGATGAGTTATGGACACCTACCTCTCGCCTATTCGGCCCGCTGCTTTACCGCGCGCTCAGAAAATCGTGCAAAAGATGAGTGTGAAACTTGCTGTATCAACTATCCACAAGGCCGAAAAGTTTTTTCTCAAGAACAGCAACAGGTTTTCACGCTCAATGGATTGCAGACACAAAGTGGCTATTGCTACAACTTAGGCAATGAACAGCTATCTATGATGGATTTAGTGGATATTGTACGTATTTCTCCTGAAAGTCATGATTCTCTAAAAATACTGTCACAATTTAAAGCCAACCAAACAGGCCTAGCACCACTAACGATTACAGACAGGAGTTGTAATGGCTATTGGCGACAAGTTGCAGGTTTAGAGATGGTTGATTAGAGGTTAGCCATACATCCATGAGCGAAACACTCTGATTGCTTTTTTATGTCGATGGGATATCGGCTGCCTTTATTCGTACTCGTACAGATAGTCTCCCAAATAATTCGCAGCGTATCTCGGCGGCAAGTCAACGAATCACTTGGAGTGATAGAAAACGATATGGCTAACGCAAATGTGCATCGCCAATACTGCTGCGATTTGCAGTATGACGGGGTAGTAGTTTCAGTGATATGCGGTGATATCAGCAAGTCATCACTTATCCCAACGTGACATGTACACGACCATTGAAGCCACCACAAGCCACTTTGTGGCCTTCCAGTGTTACGGCGATCCCGTTGATTTTTATTAAACTGTCGCCCTCGGCAATAGTGCCTATTTTTTACCCGATGAGCCATCAACCAAGTCGCCTGTATGGGCGACTCCTTAAGTTTGAATTGATGTATTTTATAGAAATTCATGAACGATGAAATGATTGAGTATGACTCTTTTATGCGGAGATAGAGTTCGCGCTTGATCACTATCACCATGCGAGAAATGAGATCAATTCGCGGTGCATAGGTCGCCTTTCACAAATAAGCTGCATTAATTCATAATATAATGAGGAATAAATCGAGATGTATCTTTGGTTATTAACGAACCATCTTCTCGGATAGCAATGCCAGCAGGTTCATCACCAATCACCCAGCTTCCTATTAAGGTATAATCGGAACCAAATTTAGGCAGTAATGCACTGGCCTGATAAATACGGGGTTCATGAGCATATTCACCAAATTCTTCTGTAATAATCTCTTGTTCGCTGTTCATGAATAATGAAACGTTCGCACCTTCGCGTGAGAATAACGGTTTGGTTGTAAAACCTTGCCAATGACTCCCCATATCCTGTTTAAGTTTTCCAACAATATTAATTTGCTCATCGGCAAAATAAGCAGGTAACAAATTAGGATGGTTAGGGAAATAACGCCATAACAAAGGTAATAGCCCTTTATTACTTAAAATTGATTTCCATAACGGTTCCAACCATTCGGTCCGTTGGCTACGCAATATCGGGCCATAATCATCTTGGAACATCCACTCATAGGGGTATAATTTAAAACCTTGATGAATAATCTGATCTCGTAAATCCGTAAAAACCCCACCGAGGCCTAACCCGATATCTTCCATGTAAATAAATTGCGTTTGTAATCCCGCTTGGCGAGCACAGTCTTCCAAATATAAAACAGTTCCGCGATCTTCTATCGAGTCTTCGCAACAGCAAAAATAAAAAGGGTGCTCGTTACGCCATAATAAAAAACGCTGAATCAGTTTTTCCTGAATCGAATTAAACTGGTCGGCATTAGCTGGAATTAAACCTCTTGCTGTCATATCAGACAGCCACTGCCATTGAAAGAATGCGGATTCGTAGAGTGATGTCGGAGTATCTGCATTATATTCAAGTAATTTTGCTGGCTGATATCCATTCCATGAGAAATCCATTCTTCCATATAATGACGCTTTATTCTTTCGCCAACTATTTGCAATCGCATCCCAATATAATTCAGGGATTGCAAGTTCTTCTAAGATAGCCTCATCGTTAATAGCAAGATCAACAACCTCTAAACACATCTGATGTAATTCTTCGGTGGGATCTTCAATACCATTTTCAATTTGCTCTAAGGTAAAACAATAGGCGTGTGATTCATCCCAATAAATTTCATCATCAATAATATGAAAATCAAAACCATAATCTTGAGCTATTTTATCTAAATTCTCACGCGGCTTTAATGGTATTCGCAACATACTCAGCCACCTTTACGACTGGATTTATGTCCGAAGCCGCCTCGTGAAGTCGTTTTAGTCGAGTTATTACTGTATTTAGCGGGTTTCAACTTATTTGAACTATCGGAAACCCATTTATCCGATGAACCAGGCTCATAATAAACATCCGGTTCACTTTTAGAACGATAAAATGGTCTAGCCCTTGAGTAATAATGCAATCCTGAATGCGCAGACGTTGAAGAACGACTCACTTCACTGGGATAATTATCAACCGAAAAGCCTGCTAGTGTAGGCGCATAAGCCTCGCGCTCTTGGGCATCACAATACTCATTGTCATGGTTTTGGGATAAGCACTCCAAATTTTCATACGGAGTCAATTTGCGATTTATTAATGAGCAATTACCTTGCCCATAAATAGATTCACAGCTATTTAGTTGATTATAGTAAGCCATGTGCTGAATTAATTGTTGCTGAGCTTCTTCTTGTTTTTGCGTACAAAAAGATCGGCTATACCCCGCTAATACACAATCATCGCTATTTTTAAAGATCGTCACCGTAGAGGTTGGAGATTCTTTGCTACAACTACGTATACCAAAAATAACAGCCCCTCCCATAATGGCTAGCGTCAGTATGCTAGGGCCTTTACGTACTTCTTTTTTTACGGTACCAATTCGTTTTAATTGAGCGTTAGCATGGGGCTGATGACTTTTATGTTTCTTTATTTTATTTTTCTTACTCATAGAACATCTTTATTTGTTAATAACTCATACTAACGGCATTCAAAATACCAAACCCAAGTGATGTACCTCCTAAAAATAGCCCAGCAGAAATATTATTCTGTTCTATTTTCTCGCTGATCTTTGGCATATATATTTTGGTTGCGCCGAGAACAAGTAATTGGACAAATAATGCAATAACGCCCCAAATAATACAGTCGAGAAGACTAATAGAGTGAGAAATAGCACTCGATAGTGGAGTGATATAACCTAGCATAGCACCAATAAATGCAAGCCCAGCAGCGGTATTATTCTGTTTGATTAATACCCACTCATTATGACGCGATATCCGTGTATAAATAAAAAGAAACACAAGCACCATGACAGTACCTATCGCAAAATAACTCATAAACGAAAGTAACGCAGAAAGGATAGTCGAAAAGTCCATAGAGATTTATTCCTTTAAAAAAGGAATAAATGTAACTTAAGCTTTTTTTAAAATAAAGCATTTATAAAGAATTAAATTAATTTTAAAGTTCAGGCTATTAATATCTTATAATGCGTAAAACTATTTATTCATAATTGGGATTATCTAATAATGACTTAAAAACTCACCGTCATATTAGAATGAAGGCCGGTTATTTATCTCAACATCGCAATGACTTTCAATCTTTATCAGGCCTTCTATTCATGAGACATCTTAAACAACATTATGAATCATGACGCTGCTTCCGCCAACGATGCATAATATGGGAAATATGACGTAATTCACCGTCACGTAGCATACCAATAAACACACCAATCACAGTATAAATGACCCCAAGAACCAGCATCATCACAATATCCATCAATACGCCACTAAACGGTAGACCCATTTGGTTGATCCCCGCCATGGCACTGGTTGCCCATGTTGATGGTAATGCTGACGCGATCATGCGTACCCACTCAGGCATTGCTTGCAATGGCCATATCGTTCCTGACATATAGAAAACCGGTGTGGTAATAAACGCTAAGGTTAAATAAATCATCTCAACACTACGTAAACATTCAGTCACTAACTTACCTAACCCAATTACTGCCAATAAGAAAGGAAAAGTCAGCATCCATAATTGATACAGTGGTGCTTCTTGGCGATAACCTAGGATCCATGGCCACAAAGCAAAAAAGACGGTGGATAAAAATAACCAAATTGGGATCAATGCAGATAATGCCCCTAAATATACTGCTAATGGCGGTTTACCTTTTGGCGTGCCACGAATAGCAATACTCACGCGAACACAGGCAATAAGCAGTGAATGCTGTAACAACATGACGAGCAAACCGGGAAACACAATGGCGGCAAAGCTGACACCTGGATTATACAAAGGCTCCGTTAAGCTACGGATTGGAGTAATAATGACTTTAGCTTGCTCTTTGCTATAACCAGAATTAATTAATAATTGTGTGTTATAGCTATTTAATAATGTTTGATAAGCACTGACTAATTCTTGTTGGATCTGGCCGCTCGCCAAACGGTTGGTCGCGTCACCATAAACAGGGATCGTAATAGTTTTACCATTCAATAAAAACTTTTCAAAATCGGTTGGAATGATAATGATAGCGAACAATTGCCGACCGATCATATCCTTGCGAGCTTGATCTAAACTATCATAACTGTGCAGTTTCACTTTCGGAGCAGCATCTAAGTCACGGATAAGTGCTCGACTTGCCACACTATGATCTTGGTCGATCACTGCAACAGGTAAATCCCATAACACCGGCTTCGCATAAACTAAACTCATCACACACAACGAGACGATCAATAATAACCACATTGGCTTATCTAACATGCCAATCAGTACTTTACGGAAGGTTGCAAAATACATCTGCATTAAAGCTCCCCTCCTTGTGCCGCAATTCTTTTCGGCAAGCGTTTACGGATCAAAAATGCCGTTACGATGGGATAAATCAGTAAGAACAAACAGACTTCGACAATACGTTTAAATGAAATTTCACGTAAGAAAATATCAAACATCGCGTTGAGTGTGTGGGTTAATGGCTCAATATTCGAAATAATTTGTGCGGGCAAAATCATGGATAATTCAGGTACTGCCATTCCCGAGAAGGCTAATGCAATACTCACTAGCATCCCAATAAGGCTATAAGCCATAATTGCACTAGACGTGAAACTAAATAGCAATAGCCCAATACTTTGTGCCGCTATCACATAGAAGAAGCCAACCATTATCATATAGAGGGGATTTCCCACCACCTTAGCGTCAAAGATACTCACCAATGCCGCAAGTTCAACCACTAATAATGTGGTAAAAAATAATGTATAAGGGGCCATTTTTCCGAGCACGGCCATACCAAATGGCTTCACACTCTGTAATATTGAGCTACGCGATAAAGTATAAATCGTACACGTCACCACGAACAATTGCAGCATATGAATAGTTGCTGCGAATTGCTGGTAATAGATATAGCTGCCGCTGGGGTTAAATAAACTGTCGTAAGAAAGAGTCACTTGTGCTAATGGGGGTAAGGCTTTTCCCATTGAACTCGCCAGTTGAGTACGGTACTTGGCATTCAGCTCAGCCACCAGACCACTGAAATCTTGGATCGCATAACTTCCCGACGCATAAAACAACGCATTGTAGTACATGCGTATTTCAGGTTGGCGCCCCCGTAATACATCCGCTTCAAAATTGGTAGGAATATATAAAAGCGCATAATCTTGCGCACTAGCTAAGCGTTTTATTGAGCTGTTAAGGTTGTTATCAATCGCTTTTACATCTGCATGGGGGCCTGCATTCAGATCCCGAATAATCTGCCTAGACGCTGGGCTTCGGTCATTATCAACGACGGATACCGGCAGATCCATCAGTGTTCCTTCTGAGAAGTTAGCGCTTATTAACGTAAATAACATTAACGGAAACAGCCAACTTAACCAGTGAAAAACAGGGCTGCGGATAGCGGCTTGTGTTTCTCGACTGAATGCATGTTCAAAACCATGCCAAGCGAATTTTAATCTCATCACAGCGCCTTTTATTTATCCCAGCGCCATAACACGCTCATACCCGGTCTTAAGCCATCAACCGGTTCTAATGGATACAAACGAACTTCAAAGGTTTTCAAATCGAAATCCCCTGTCGCACGTGTTGCCCTTTTTGTTGCGTAATCCCCTTTTGGTGCGATATAACGAACCACTGCTTCAATTTTTTTATCGCCTAAAGCGGGAACATCAAGTTGAATCTTGTCACCTTTTTTAATATCAACAAGGATATCTTCACGCAGGTTATAAATGAAATAAGCCTGTGGGATGCGGACCATGGTCATTAATGGGCTACCTGCATTGAAAATTTCACCAATTTCCGCGGGTATAGGCCCTATTTCGCCATCAACGGGAGCTTTCACTTGTAAGTCATCTAACTGCACTTGCAGCTCAGCCAGTTTCTGTTCAGCTTCACTCAGTTGTGCCGCATATTTTTGACGTAATTCAATACGGTCACCATTTTTGGCTTCTTCAAGCTGCGCCTTTGCGCCTTGTACTTGCTGGAAAGCCACCTCTTTTGCTTTACGTGCATTATCTAACTCATTAGCAGAAACGTAGCCTTTAGCAGACAAGTTATTTAAGCGAGTATATTCACGTGTCGCATTTTGATACTGCGAGTTAGCTTGTGCTAATGACGCTTGTAAATTACGAATTGTTTCTTCACGTGTTCCATTAATTGATTGAGCTAATTGCGCTTTCGCTTGGTCTCTCGCGGCTTTTAAAGCTGCGTATTGTGCCGTTAGTTCAGGGCTCTCTAATGTTAATAACAATTGCCCTTTTTGAACGTCATCCCCGCGTTCCACATGGCGTTCAATAACACGACCTTTCGCCTTAGAGGTCACCATAACCTCAGGCGCATCGACTTCACCTTGCAATAATAAGAATTGATTGTGGGAATGGAAAAGTGCCGCCGCCGCTATCAAAATCAGCATCAACAAAATCAGTGCTATTGTTCTTTTTTTCATTATTAGTAAAACCCTAAATAATCACGGAGGAAACTATAATCATCAAATTATCGCAATAATTGCCGATACAGCGTTAATAAATTTGTGCGCAAGGTCACAAACAAGAGGGGGGAGATATAATATTGAAGCGACTTTCCCCTTATGTCAAATAAAGATAGCTAACTTTGACTAAATCGCTATTATTAAATCAGCAGCTTACGCTAAAATTGCGCGGCTAAAATGCCAAAATTGGAACCCTTTATGTACGAATTTGATCTCATTTTGCTGCTATTACAACAGATGTGCGTTTATTTAGTCATTGCATGGGCATTGAGTAAAACGCCTCTTGTTATCCCTCTATTAAAAGTCACTATCCGCCTGCCGCATAAGGTCATGTGCTACCTTATTTTCTCTGTTTTTTGTGTGATGGGAACTTATTTTGGCTTACATATCAATGACTCTATCGCCAATACACGTGCGATTGGTTCCGTGCTTGGAGGGCTACTGGGTGGGCCAGCGGTTGGCTTTGCAGTGGGATTCACTGGAGGATTACACCGTTATTCACTCGGCGGTATGACCGCATTTAGTTGTATGGTTTCTACTATCGCCGAAGGATTGATTGGCGGTTTAGTGCATCGTTATTACATGAAACGAGGCCAAATCGATAAAATTTTTAACCCAATTACCGCCAGTTGTGTCACCTTTGTCGCTGAAATTATCCAAATGCTCATTATTCTATTACTGGCACGTCCTTTCGATGAAGCATTAGAACTGGTGAAAAATATTGCAGCGCCCATGGTGATTGCCAACACGATTGGTGCCGCTATGTTTATTCGTATTTTGCTCGATCGCCGAGCGATTGTTGAAAAATACACGACGGCCTTTTCGGCTCAAGCCTTGAAAATCGCATTATGTACAGATGGTATTTTACGCAAAGGGTTCAATACTGATAACAGTATGAAAGTAGCCAAGATCATCTATCAAGAATTAGAGATTGGTGCCGTCGCCATCACGGATAGAGAAAAGATTTTAGCCTTTATTGGTATCGGAGCCGATCACCACTGCCCAGGCACACCGATAGCTTCCGAGCAATCGCGGCGAGCGATCGATAATAATGAAGTCGTCTATGCTGATGGTAATGAAACCCCATATAAATGCTCTTTAAGCCCAACTTGTAAACTCGGCTCCGCGTTGGTTATCCCCCTTCGTGGGGAAAATGAGCGAGTTATCGGCACGATTAAACTCTATGAAGCTAAAAATCGTTTATTCAGCTCAATTAACCGCACTCTCGGTGAAGGCATCGCGAGCTTATTTTCAGCACAGATTCTCGCTGGACAATATGAGCGTAATAAACAATCACTGCTACAGTCGGAAGTAAAGCTACTTCACGCGCAAGTGAATCCTCACTTTTTATTTAACGTACTTAATACACTACAAGCTGTTATACGCCGAGACAGTCGGCAAGCTGGACAATTAGTCCAATACCTCTCAACGTTCTTTCGCAATAACCTCAAACGCCCTGAACAAAATGCGACACTCGGTGAAGAATTAGAGCATGTGAATGCTTACTTACAAATAGAAAAAGCCCGCTTCTGTGAAAACTTACAAATAGCGCTCGATATTCCAGACACATTAAAACAGGTGCAATTACCGGCATTCTCGCTGCAACCTATCGTTGAAAATGCAATTAAACATGGCACCTCACAGTTATTAGATACTGGATATATTACAATAAGAAGCTATATACGCTGTGAACAGGTTTATATTGAAATAGAAGATAATGCAGGCCTCTATCAGCCCACAGCACAAAACGATGGCCTAGGAATGAGTTTAGTTGATAAACGCCTACGTCTAAAATATGGCGAGCAATATGGCGTTAGCGTGGAGTATGAACCAGAACAATTTACGCGAGTGCAATTACGGCTTCCCTACATGTTAAAGCAATAAAATGATTAAATTTATATGAATGTATTGATTGTTGATGATGAACCACTTGCACGGGAAAACTTACGTTGTTTATTAGAAGAGCATGATGATATTGAGATCATGGATGAGTGTGCTAACGCTATTGAAGCGATAAGTGTTATTCATAAAAAGAAGCCCGATGTCGTCTTTCTTGATATCCAAATGCCTCGTATCACAGGCCTTGAGATGGTTCGCATGCTTGACCCTGAGGATAGGCCGTATATCGTCTTTTTAACGGCCTTTAATCAGTTTGCTATACAAGCTTTTGAAGAACATGCCTTTGATTATTTATTAAAGCCATTAGAAAGCGAAAGGCTGAATAAAACACTGAATCGACTACGTCAAGGTAAGCAAAAGCAAGACCTTGACGTTCTTAGCGATCATGAACCTCTAAAGTTCATTCCATGTACAGGACATAGCCGTATTTGGCTGATGAAATTAGATGAAGTTCAATATGTCACTTCACGCATGAGTGGCGTTTATGTGATGAGCACCCAAGGACAAGAAGGCTTTACTGAACTCACCTTAAGAACCTTAGAATTACGCACACCATTAGTTCGTTGTCATCGTCAATATTTAGTCAACATGACGCAGTTAAGTGAAATTTTGTTTGGTGATAATGGTCAAGCAGAGCTAGTCTTAAGCTCAGGGGAGCACATTCCTGTAAGCCGCCGCTATTTAAAGCCGTTAAAAGAAGCACTTGGATTAATTTAATGACTTTAAATGATACCAATTGCAGCTAGGCTGATTAATGTGAGTAAGCCTAGCCATTAACGCTGTAACCTGAAATATGACGAATATATAGGGAGATCACACATGGCTGACTTCTACTTACAGCTTCGAACCAACTCAATGACCTTAAAAAACTTAGAGACTCATGAGGAATACACCGCTGAAGGGGAATTCTCATCGTCTCGGTTAATTATTGGGGATTTCTACGTCGCGCAAAGCCTTCTAGTACAACTTATTGATGCCATGAAACTCAATGTTCGGCTTCCTTTAACGACTCATCACCGTATTGTGATACAGGCCTTAGAAAAAAATGAAGGTGGACTCAGTCCCGTTGAAGTCAGGCTATTAGAAGAAATTACGGTTGCAGCGTTTAATCATAAACTCAAAAAAGTGATTGTCAGCCATGACGAGTTACCCATGCCACAAAGGCAAGCGGAAGAGTTATTAGAAAACAACTAGTAGTAAAACCTATTGTTATCCACTTACTGCGTATACCCATTCACGCATAAGCACCAAAGTAGCCATCCACAAGGAAGAGTGACCGCTTGGCTGTGTCTTAATCCGCAACACAATATAGAAAGCGATTGTTGCGACGATAGATTGAAATAATAAAAAAACCCGCAATCCAATGGAAAGCGGGTTTTTAGATCTTACCGATAACGTTTTACACTAAGAACTCGGTAAATGCGTGACTAATTACGCATTATGGCTAGCGCTACGACGACGTGGTGCGGCGGTATTGTGGTCTTCATTGCGACCACGTGGACCGTTGCTATTACCGCGATCACGGTTACCACCACGGCGGTTACCCCCCGCATTATCACGATCACCACCACGGCGGTTTCCACCATCACGATCGTGACGACGACCCGCACCGAAACCACCTTCATTGCCAACATCACGACGTGGACCACCACGACGCTCACGGCGCTCAAATGGTTGTGCATCACCAATCAATTGCATTTGTGTTGGTTTGTTCAGAATGCGCGCACGGCTTAAATGCGTTAATACGTCAGTCGGCATGCCTTTTGGTAATTCAATCGTCGAGTGAGTCCCGTACAACTTGATATTACCGATATAACGGCTGCTGATATCGGCTTCGTTAGCAATCGCACCAACGATGTGACGAACTTCCACACCATCATCGCGACCCACTTCGATACGATACATTTCCATATCACCAACATCACGGCGTTCACGACGACCGCCGCGATCACCACGTTCTGCACGCTCGAAACCATTACCATTACGGTCACGACGACGGTCATCACGGTCATTGAATTCACGACGTGGACGACGTGGTGCATCAGGTGGCAGGATCAGCGCACGCTCACCTTGTGCCATTTTCAGTAGTGCTGCTGCTAATGTTTCCATATCAACATCTTCTGACGGTGACAGTTTTTTCAGCAGTGCACGGTATTGATCTAAGTCGCTGCTTTCAAATTGCTGTTGAATTTTCTCAGCAAATTTCGCCTGACGACGTTCACTCAGCAATTGAGAATCTGGCAGCTCAACTTCTGGGATCGTCAGTTTCATCGTACGTTCAACGTTACGCAGCAAGCGGCGTTCACGGTTCTCAACGAACAGTAATGCGCGACCAGCACGGCCTGCACGACCTGTACGACCGATACGGTGAACATAAGATTCTGCATCCATAGGGATGTCGTAGTTAACAACTAAACTAATACGATCAACGTCAAGGCCACGCGCCGCAACATCTGTTGCGATCAGAATATCTAAACGGCCGTCTTTTAAACGTTCCAGAGTCTGCTCACGCAGTGCTTGGTTCATATCACCATTCAGTGCCGCACTGTTATAGCCATTACGCTCAAGGGCTTCAGCCACTTCTAGCGTTGCGTTCTTAGTACGAACAAAGATGATTGCCGCATCAAAGTCTTCTGCTTCCAAGAAACGAACCAACGCTTCATTTTTACGCATACCGTAAACAGTCCAATAACTTTGAGCAATATCTGGACGTGTTGTAATACTAGCCTGAATGCGAATTTCTTTAGGCTCTTTCATGAAACGACGTGTAATACGACGAATCGGTTCTGGCATCGTTGCAGAGAACAGTGCTGTTTGATGTTCTGCTGGGATTTGGCTCATGATGTTTTCTACATCTTCAATAAAGCCCATACGCAGCATTTCATCAGCTTCATCCAATACTAAACCTTTCAGTTTAGACAGGTCTAACGTACCACGCTTCAGGTGGTCAAGTAGACGACCTGGTGTACCAACAACCACTTGTGGTCCTTGGCGTAGAGCACGCAACTGAACGTCATAACGTTGACCGCCATACAGGGCAACAACGTTAACGCGGCTCATGTGTTTAGAAAAATCGCTCATCGCTTCAGCAACCTGCACCGCCAACTCACGCGTTGGTGCTAGGACTAAAATTTGCGGAGCTTTTAAATCAGGGTCAATGTTATGGAGCAGTGGCAGACTGAATGCAGCGGTTTTACCACTACCCGTCTGAGCCATACCCAGCACATCATTACCATCCATCAACAATGGGATACATTGTTTTTGGATTGGCGAAGGTTTTTCATATCCCAGGTCGTTTAGTGCAGTCAAAATAGACGCTGATAAACCTAAATCAGCGAAAGAGATATCAGTCTCGGTGGTCATGTAAAGGTGCCTCATACTTAATGGCGGCCAGTTTACATAACCGTGCGAAATTCATTTCGGTCATTTTCATTTAAAATGTGAACTGGCTCAAATTGTGTTATTAAACGAACAAATAGGCCGTCACCCCGAAGGATGATGACTCAAAAAATAATCATGAAATGTTCGTCAGCTATTGCTGGCCCGATTCTAAAAGGTCGTCTTGTTCTTGGCCTAACAGCGCCAATTCCAACAATGCATAGCGGTGTTCAACAAAGCTGTGGGCGTTGTTAGCCACCGTCAGTTTGAATAACGCAGTTGCGCTATCCTTATCCCCCAGACTTAGGTAATGCTTACCTAAATAGAAGTTAGTTTCACTGAGATGCTCAGCGAGCGAAGTGTTATCCGCAGAAGTTTCTTTCAAACGCGCCATCAATGTGTTCTCACTGATATTGCCTAGATAAAACTCTACGATATTCCAGCCCCATAGCCCTTTCTCCGCGCTGTTATAACGAGCAGCCAGGTTATCCTGTGCTACACGCGGGTCTATGTCTTTCTCTACTAGATAAAGCCATAGTGTACGAAAAGGATCATTTGGATCTATCTGATAATACGCCAGCAGATCATCCTGCGCTAATTTGTATCGGCCACCGTAATATAATGCGATGCCACGATTCATACGCGCGAAATTGTAAGTTGGATCAAGCTCTAATACAGAATCAAACGCTTCATAGGCGGCATCATAGTTGCCAGCCTGCGTAAAATATATTCCTAAAAAGTTAAAGATTTCAGGAATATCGGGACGAATAGCTAACGCTGTTGAAAAATCATTGCGCGCTAACGCCCTCAAACCGAGACTATCATACAACACTCCGCGCTCATATAAAAGCTGGGCGTATTCATCATCGGTCAAAGATCGGCTCGCAAGGATTTGTTCCATACGAGCCAATATTACTTCTTGTTGTAGTGAAGGTTGCAGAGGAACAGCAAATACCTCGTTTTTACGCCAATCTTTGTTACTGCATCCAAGGAGCACAAAAAAGATAAGCGCAGAGACCCCGCGAGTTAACGCGTTTAAGCCCCTAAACCGAAGACAGATACTGTTCAGCATACTCCGTCCTTACATTACCACTGTGTCAGCAAATTATGGCTATGCGCCCTAAAACATAGGGCGCTGTTCAGATTCAGCCTATTCTGCTGAGTCCTGCTGCTGTGCTGGAGTTTCTTCAGTCGCGACAGCTTCTTTCATGCTCAGGCGGATACGGCCTTGACGGTCGATTTCCAATACCTTAACAGGAACTTCTTGACCCATTTGCAGATAGTCAGTCACTTTCTCAACACGCTTGTCCGCGATTTGAGAAATGTGAACCAAACCTTCTTTACCGCCACCGATAGCAACAAATGCTCCGAAATCAACAATACGAGTCACTTTACCTTGGTAAATACGACCCACTTCAACTTCAGCGGTAATTTCTTCAATACGACGAATAGCTTCTTTCGCTTTTAGACCGTCGGTCGCGGCGATCTTCACTGTACCGTCATCTTCGATTTCGATGGTTGTCCCCGTTTCTTCTGTCAGTGCACGGATCACAGAACCACCTTTACCGATAACATCTTTAATCTTGTCCGGATTAATACGAATAGTATAAATACGCGGAGCAAATTCAGAGATCTCTTCGCGAGGACTGTTAATCGCTTGTTCCATTGTCCCTAAAATATGCAGACGAGCACCTTTTGCTTGGTTCAATGCCACTTGCATGATTTCGCGAGTGATACCTTCAATTTTGATGTCCATTTGCAGTGCGCTGATACCATCACGGCTACCCGCCACTTTAAAGTCCATATCACCCAAGTGGTCTTCATCACCTAGGATATCGGACAGAACAACAAAATCATCACCTTCTTTCACGAGACCCATTGCAATACCAGCAACAGCCGCTTTAATTGGTACACCAGCATCCATCAGAGCCAACGAAGCACCACAAACTGACGCCATTGATGATGAACCATTTGATTCAGTGATTTCTGATACCACACGAACAGTATATGGGAAGTCAGCATGGTCAGGCATAACAGCCAATACACCACGTTTTGCTAAACGACCATGACCAATTTCACGGCGCTTAGGTGAACCTACCATGCCCGTTTCACCGACAGAATATGGAGGGAAATTATAATGGAACAAGAAACGATCAGTATATTCGCCCATTAACTGGTCAATAACCTGTGCATCACGCTCAGTACCCAATGTTGCGGTAACCAGAGCCTGAGTTTCACCACGTGTAAACAGGGCGGAACCATGGGTACGAGGTAGAACACCCGTACGCACGTCGAGAGCACGCACCATGTCTTTCTCACGACCATCGATACGTGGCTCACCACGAATAACACGGCTACGAACAACTTGTTTTTCTAAGTTAGCCAAAATTTCAGCAACTTCAGCGACATCAACGTTTTCGTCTTCAGCAACGATGGCAGCGGTCACTTCTTCTTTAATCAAGTCAACTTGCGCATAACGCTCTTGTTTTTCAGTAATGCGGTATGCGTCGCCCATACGGCTTTCAGCCAGTGCAGCCACTTTATCACGCAGAGCTTGGTTAACTGGCTCTGGTTGCCAATCCCATTTTTCTTTGCCTGCTTCTTTAACTAATTCGTTAATCTCTTTAATGACAACTTGTTGTTGGTCATGACCAAAAACAACAGCACCTAGCATTTGCTCTTCGCTTAACAGCTCTGCTTCTGATTCAACCATCAGAACAGCACCTTCAGTGCCCGCAACAACTAAGTCGAGACGGCTTGATTTCAGCTCATCTGCTGTTGGGTTCAGAACATATTGATCATTAATGAAACCAACACGTGCCGCACCAATTGGACCATTGAAAGGAACGCCGGACAAGGCCAGTGCAGCTGAAGCACCAATCATAGCGACGATATCAGGGTTAACTTGAGGGTTAACTGAAACAACCGTTGCAATGATTTGGATTTCGTTGAGGAAACCTTCTGGGAACAGAGGACGTAGAGGACGGTCAATCAAACGAGCGATCAGTGTTTCGCCTTCGCCTGGGCGACCTTCACGACGGAAAAAGCTACCCGGGATACGACCTGCCGCATAAGAGCGCTCTTGATAGTTAACCGTCAGAGGGAAGAAATCCTGACCTTCTTTAACTTTTTTCTGAGCAACCGCAGTAACAAATACTGCTGTATCATCCATATTTACCATCACAGCCGCCGTCGCTTGACGCGCGATCATGCCAGTTTCGATGGATACAGTATGCTGACCGTATTGAAATTTACGAACAATAGGATTTAACAAAATATCACCCTTTATTTTAGGCCACCTGAGCTTCTCTAGTGGCATTGGCTTTCTCTTCCTACTACAGCCTCGCGACTAATGAGAACACTGATGTTCATATAATCAATGTTCTCATTAGCCGCGCGAATCGGTGTAGCTGAAGAGGCGTTAATAAAACAATTAATTAGGAACTATAGCTTAGCATTTAAGTTAAGTATAATTCGAGTACTACTTCAACTTTATGTATAACTTTTAGAAGAAAAGGGGCCATTTGGCCCCTTTCCACTGAAACTGACTATAGTCGTCATATTTCGAGTTGCAGCGATGTTAACTAGGCTAATTTAAGCTAGCCACATAACTCTGCGCCTAGCCTTTCAATTCACTTATTGACTAGCTGCACCTAGAATTATTTAGAGTATAGATTAGCGACGCAGACCCAGACGCTCGATCAGAGCTGTGTAACGTGCGATATCTTTACCTTTCAGGTAAGCTTGCAATCTACGACGCTGAGCAACCATACGCAGCAGACCACGACGGCTGTGGTGATCTTTTTTGTGCTCTGAAAAGTGGCTTTGCAGGTGGTTGATTTGCGCAGTTAACAGTGCGATTTGCACTTCACTTGAACCAGTGTCGTTAGCATCGCGGCCGAATTCAGCAACGATTTTTGCTTTCGCTTCAGTACTTAGAGACATAATAAACTCCAAATGTATAAATGTATGTAATGAGACCCAATCTCTAATTTAGTATCTCACAGATTAAGCGCCGCTATTCTACGCTGCTTGTAGCAGCAAAGCAATAAGCGCCGCTATGCAGATTATTCATTTTCGACAACTAAACGCCGTGGGGCAATTCGTAGGTCTTCACTGATTAATGCGATACCAATAAAACGCTGCGCTGCACCACAAGTAATACGTACCATTGTACCTTCGGCAAGTTGACCGATATCCGCCCTGACCGGCTGGCCTTGCTTGAAATAAGCGGCCGTTTCGTCGGTCAAATTAATGACTGGAAAATGAATAACCGCGGTATCCATTGGTAGCAATAAAGGATCAAGTAACGACTCGAAAGTGCCTTCACCCTCATCAACCTTCGCTCTTAGTTCGGCGAGTTGCTCCAATGTAACCATACGTTCGTATGGATAATTGGCGACTTGAACTCGACGCAAATAAATCACATGAGCACCACAGCCTAACATTTCACCTAAATCATCTATAATTGTCCGAATATAGGTGCCTTTAGAGCAGTGAATTTCCAGCTCAAGTTCATTATTCTCTAAACGAAGAAATTGCAACTCATAAACCGTTATCGGACGGGCTTCTCGTTCAACAGTGATCCCTTTTCGTGCATATTCATACAATGGACGCCCCTGATGTTTCAATGCCGAGTACATAGAGGGCACTTGTAAGGTATCACCACGAAAATGCGCTAATGCAGCGTCCAGCTGAGCCTGTGTAAACTCAACATCGCGCTCACTAATAATTTCACCATGAGAATCAGACGTATCCGTACGTTGACCCAACCGTGCAATCACACGATAGCGCTTATCTGAATCGAGTAAGAATTGAGAAAATTTGGTTGCTTCACCGAGACAAACAGGGAGCATCCCTGTTGCAAGTGGATCTAACGCACCCGTGTGACCCGCTTTATTTGCATTGAAGAAGCGCCGCACTTTTTGCAGCGCATCATTTGAAGAAATATCCGTGGGTTTATCCAGCAGCAAAACGCCATGTATATCACGGCCGCTACGACGACGCCCCATTATTTTTCCTCTTTACTATCCGCATCCGCACGACGCATTTCATCATTGCGAATCACATTCGAAACTAAGTTAGACATACGCATACCATCAACCAGTGAGCTATCGTAAGAAAACGTTAACTCAGGAATAACACGTAAGCGCATCGCTTTACCTAGCAAAGAACGAATAAAACCTGAGGCTTCATTCAGAGCTTTAATGCCATCTTGCACCATTTGAGATTCATGCTCTTCATGAGAGATATTAAGGAAGGTAACAAACACCTTGCCATACGCTAAATCTCTTGAAAGCTCAACACCTGAAACCGTTGCCATTCCAATGCGGGGATCTTTAACTTCACGCTGCAAGATAATCGCAATTTCTTTTTGCATTTCTTGTGCTACGCGCTGAGAACGACTAAATTCTCTTGCCATCGTTATATCTCCTGACATTAAGGGGGGCATAAGCCCCCCAAATATACTCATCCTACTTTTAAGATGCCGTGTTGTTGACTACGCTGATTCGTCCTAATCACATACCGATGTATCTTCTTAAGCACTCATTCACTTGTCGCCTAACGGCATCCTAAATGATTTAGAATAAATATTAATCTGTAATTACAGTATATCAAAGAAATTAACCGTCAATAGAACGCTTAACTTCAATCACTTCAAAGACTTCAATCATATCGCCAACACGGACGTCATTGTAGTTCTTAACACCGATACCACATTCCATACCGTTACGTACTTCGTTGACGTCATCTTTAAAGCGACGTAATGATTCCAGCTCACCTTCGTAAATAACAACGTTATCACGTAGGACGCGGATTGGGTTATTACGCTTGATAGTACCTTCTGTCACCATACAACCTGCGATTGCACCAAATTTTGGTGACTTAAATACATCACGGACTTCGGCAAGCCCCATGATTTGCTGTTTGTATTCAGGCGCCAGCATACCGCTCATCGCTTGTTTGATCTCATCAATCAAGCTATAGATGACGGAATAGTAACGTAAGTCAACGCTTTCACTCTCGATAACACGACGAGCAGATGCATCCGCACGAACGTTAAAGCCAAGAATAATCGCATTTGACGCAGCTGCCAATGTCGCGTCAGTTTCCGTGATACCACCCACGCCAGAACCGATGATTTTAATTTTCACTTCATCAGTAGACAGTTTCATCAGTGAGTCAGTAATGGCTTCACAAGTACCTTGAACATCGGTTTTCAGAACAATGTTCAATTCAGACACTTTACCGTCTTCCATGTTAGCAAACATGTTTTCCAGTTTAGATTTCTGCTGGCGAGCCAGTTTCACATCACGGAATTTACCTTGGCGATACAATGCAACTTCACGTGCTTTTTTCTCGTCACGAACAACCGTTGCTTCATCACCGGCTGACGGTACATTTGATAGGCCGAGGATTTCAACAGGCATGGATGGACCCGCAGATTGTACCTCTTTACCTAATTCGTTACGCATTGCACGAATACGGCCGTATTCAAAGCCACACAGAACGATATCGCCTTTGTTAAGCGTCCCTTCTTGAACAAGGATAGTCGCAACTGGACCACGTCCTTTATCAAGATAAGACTCAACAACCACACCGCTTGCCATACCCGCATAAACCGCTTTCAGTTCTAATACTTCAGCTTGCAGTAAGATAGCGTCGAGCAGGTCATCAATACCCGTTCCTTTTTTCGCTGATACACTGATAAATTGTGTATCACCACCCCAATCTTCAGAAATAACGCCGTATTGTGACAGCTCATTTCTAACGCGATCTGGGTCAGCTTCTGGTTTATCAATTTTGTTCACAGCAACAACAATTGGCACACCCGCCGCTTTCGCGTGTTGGATGGCTTCAATCGTTTGTGGCATCACGCCATCATCTGCTGCAACAACCAGAACAACGATATCCGTTGCCTGTGCACCACGAGCACGCATTGACGTAAACGCGGCGTGACCTGGGGTGTCTAAGAAGGTAATCATACCTTTGTCTGTCTGCACATGGTAAGCACCAATGTGCTGGGTGATACCACCCGCTTCACCAGAAGCAACTTTGGTCGAACGAATATAGTCAAGTAGCGACGTTTTACCATGGTCAACGTGACCCATGATAGTGACGACAGGTGCACGAGGTTCTTCACCCGCTGAACCTGTATCACGATCGTTCATTACCGCTTCTTCTAGCTCGTTTTCACGACGAAGGATAACTTTGTGTCCCATTTCTTCTGCAACCAGTTGTGCAGTTTCTTGGTCAATGACTTGGTTGATAGTCGCCATCGCGCCCATCTTCATCATTGTTTTAATCACTTGTGAGCCTTTAACGGCCATTTTATTCGCCAGTTCACCGACAGTGATCGTTTCGCCGATAACAACATCACGGTTAACTGCTGCGGCTGGCTTATTAAAGCTTTGTTGCAGTGAGCTACCTTTACGTTGTTTACCTTTGACACGATTAGAGCGACCCACAGCGCGTTCTTCTTCGCGATCAGCCTTCTCCGAAAGTTTATTCCCTTTCTTCTGGCGAGGCGCTTTAGCGCTACGGTTACGAGAACGACGGCCTTCTTCTTTCTCGTCGTTTTCATCTTCCGCGGCACGAGCATGACGAGAAGTTGTCGTGTGATAATCACTATCATCGTCGACTTTGGAATCATTATTCCACTTATCGTTATTTTCTTCTGCCATTTTGCGGGCTTCTTCAGCTACACGTCTCGCTTCAGCTTCAACTTTACGCTGGGTTTCTTCTTCAACTTTACGTTTCAGAGCCGCAGCTTCAGCTTCACGGCGCTGTTTTTCAGAGTTGTTTTCACCGGCTTTGCCAGCTTTTTGATGATTTTCGCTTGGTTTCACTTTTTCTCTTTCCGCTACTTCGCGCGTAGCTTTTTCAGCTGCTTCACGTTTTGCTTTCTCTTCGGCCTCGCGCTTTGCTTCTGCTTCACGTTTCGCATTTTCTTCTGCAATACGTTTTGCTTCTGCTTCGCGTTTGGCCAGTTCTTCAGCTTCGCGCCGTGCTTGCTCTTCCGCTTCACGCTTCGCCTGCTCTTCCGCTTGCGCTTGCTCAGCGTCGCGGTTCACATAAGTGCGTTTTTTGCGGACTTCTACATTTACCGATTTGCTCTTACCACCGGTGACTGGAACACTCAACGTACTACGCGTTTTACGTTGTAGTGTTAACTTACTTGGCTGACCCGCAGAACCGCCTTGTTCACGATTCAAATGGCCCAGCAATGTCTCTTTTTCTGACTGACTAACAGAGTCATTCTCACCTTTTTTGATCCCTGCTTCAGCAAATTGCTGTATCAGGCGTTCAACTGTGGTTTGAATTTCTGCTGCCAATGATTTTACAGTTTCTGTCATGCCGTTCCTTCCTGCTACAGTGTTTACGCATCGTTACCGAACCAGCAAATATTACGTGCGGCCATGATGAGTGCACCTGCTTTCTCACCATCCAGACCTTCAATATCAATAAGGTCGTCGATGCCCTGCTCAGCAAGATCTTCCAGTGTACAGATACCGCGAGTAGCCAAATTATAGGCCAAAGTATTATCCATACCTTCCAGATTTAATAAATCTTCTGCTGGCTGATTATCACCTAGGCTCTCTTTTTGAGCCAATTCAATTGTGGTAAGGGCCGCTTTCGCTCTTTCACGTAGAACTTCAACAGTTTCTTCATCTAAACCGTCAATTTCCAGAAGCTCTTTGATAGGCACGTAGGCCAGTTCTTCTAACGTCGAGAAGCCTTCTTCAACAAGTGCAGTGGCGAACTCTTCATCAATATCAAGATGCTTGGTGAATGTGTCAATAGAAGCATGTGCTTCTGCCTGATGTTTTGCATTCAGCTCTTCTGCGGTCATGACATTCAGTTCCCATTTGTCATCACCACGGTGTTTTTTCAGTAATTGTGCCGCCAAACGAACGTTTTGACCATTACGGCCGATCGCTTGAGCCAAATTACTGCTTTCTACGGCAACATCCATTGTACATTTGTCTTCATCGACCACAATAGATGCCACATCAGCCGGAGCCATTGCATTAATCACGAATTGAGCTGGGTTATCATCCCATAACACAATATCAATTCGCTCGCCGCCTAACTCACTAGAAACCGCTTGAACTCGCGCACCACGCATACCAACACAAGCACCGACTGGATCAATACGCTTATCGTTAGTTTTTACTGCAATCTTGGCACGAGAACCGGGATCACGAGCAGCAGCTTTGATTTCAATAATTTCTTCACCGATTTCTGGCACTTCAATGCGGAATAGTTCAATCAGCATTTCAGGGCGAGAACGGGTCACAAAAAGTTGCGCACCGCGTGCTTCAGGACGGACATCATACAGCACACCACGAATTCGGTCACCTGGACGGAAATTTTCACGCGGTAACATATCTTCACGTAAGATAACGGCTTCAGCATTATTGCCAAGATCTAACGTAATATTTTCACGATTAACTTTTTTAACTTGAGCAGTGATGATTTCGCCTTGCTGCTCACGGAACTGGTCAACGACCATTGCACGTTCAGCTTCACGAACTTTCTGAACGATAACTTGTTTTGCTGTTTGTGTTGTAATACGGTCAAACGCAACAGATTCAATCTGATCTTCAACGTATTCGCCCAGTTGAAATTCTGGGTTTTCAAATTGTGCAGCTTCCAGCGTAATTTCACGCGTTGGCATAGTAACATCTTCAACAATTAACCAACGACGAAAAGTGTCAAAATCACCCGATTTACGATCAATCGCTACACGAACGTCGATTTCTTGTTCATATTTCTTTTTGGTTGCTGTCGCTAGTGCTGTTTCCAGAGCCTCGAATATTTTTTCACGAGGGAGGGATTTTTCGTTAGAAACCGCTTCTACAACAGCCAGAATTTCTTTGTTCATCCTAGTTGCCTCATTGAACTTAATTAAAAGTGGGGTACCAAGTTAGCTTTCTGGATGTTGCCAAGGGCGAACACTTCATCCTTACCATCCACAGTAACCGTTATCATTTCACCTTCGACGGCTTTAATAATGCCTTGCCATCTACGGCGGTTCTGCATCGCTATGCGTAAAGTCAGTGCCACCTCTTCACCGACAAAACGCTCATAATGGGCGACAGTGAATAGCGGGCGCTCTAGCCCTGGTGACGATATTTCTAGGTTATAGACCACAGAGATTGGATCTTCGACATCCAACACTGCACTCACCTGATGGCTGACATCAGCACAATCATCAACAGTGATGCCTTCTTCACTATCGATGAAAACACGCAATGTCGATGTACGCGCACGGACAAACTCTAAGCCTACAAATTCAAAGCCAAGTGCTTCCACCGGTGCTGAAATCATCTCTGTCAATTTTTGTTCTAATGTGGACAAGCCCACCCCCAGACATAAAAAAAGGGCTATAAAAGCCCAGTTAATTCGATTGTCAAATAACAAAAAACCCCGAAATTTCGGGGCTTTATGAAACTGGACCCTGTAGTGCCAACGGGTTCTACCATGTTCTTAGTATATCTTTAAAATCTAGATAAATCGATGAGAAATTCCGATAAATACATCTGACAAGATATGCTGACTAAGAATTGGTTGCGGGAGCCGGATTTGAACCGACGACCTTCGGGTTATGAGCCCGACGAGCTACCAAGCTGCTCCATCCCGCGTTCGAAAACGTGACATATTCTACACAAATAACTCGTATAGCACAAGTTATCTAAATAATGGTGCCGAGGACGGGACTTGAACCCGTACGCCCGTTTTGTAGGCACTACCACCTCAAGGTAGCGTGTATACCAATTTCACCACCTCGGCACTGAGGCGAGGTTATTCATTTATTAATAAACAATAACCTCAAATTCTTTATTTTGATGATGGCTAAAGGCCTTCATCCGGAATCTTTAACACTTAACGAGGAATATCACTCGTTGGTGTAGCTGGTGCTGCCGGAACGTCTGTTGGTTGCTCGACTTTTGCCGGTTCACTGATGTTTTCCCACTTACTACCAGTTCCATATTTGTTGGCAGTCATGTTGCCAAGAATCAAACTGATAATGAAAAACGCAGCAGCCAAGATTCCAGTCATACGAGTCATGAAGTTACCAGAACCCGATGAACCAAACAGTGTTGCAGATGCACCCGCACCGAATGACGCACCCATGTCAGCACCTTTACCTTGTTGCAACATGATCAGACCAATAAGGCCGATAGCTACCAACAAGAAAACAATTAAAAGAGCTATGTACATTCGAGTTACCTATTCAGTTGCGGCACATAGTGTTACCACTATGACCTAAAGTACTGCACACCTACTCATTTTACCTTTCAGGAAGACCTTTACAGGATTGAGCAGGTGCGAATACTAACCAAAGCTGAGCAGACAAGCAAGCCAAATTTTATTTCCGCGGTTTATTTGCGGAAAAAAACAGCAAATAAGTCAAACGGCTTGCCACTTTGTCATGCTTTCAGCGAGTCCCTTATTTTTAAACAGCATATATGCTGAATGTGATTAACCTTCAGCTTTGACAGCGTCAGCAATACGATTTGCCATGGCTAAAACTTCAGCTTCATTTTCGCCTTCCACCATAACACGAATCAGTGGTTCAGTTCCTGATTTTCTCAGTAACACACGGCCTTTACCTGCCAATTCCTTCTCCACTTGCTCATTTGCCGCCAATACCGCTTCACTTTGCAGTGGATCATGGGAACCAGAAAAACGCACGTTGACCAAGACTTGAGGAAGTAATTTCATTCCACTACAGAGATCATGCAGGCTCATTTGGTTACGTACCATCGCACTCAATACTTGCAAACCAGCAACAATGCCATCTCCTGTTGTCGTCTTATCTAATAAGATAATATGACCTGAGTTTTCAGCTCCCATACGCCAGCCTTTTTCTTGAAGCTTCTCAAGGACATAACGGTCGCCTACTTTTGCACGTTCAAACGGAATACCGAGCTGTTTCAGCGCAATCTCTAGCCCCATATTACTCATTAGTGTGCCAACAACGCCACCTTTTAGCTGACCTTGACGTAAGGCTTCACGTGCGATGATATACAGGATTTGGTCACCATCGACTTTGTTACCTTCATGGTCAACCATAATTAAACGGTCACCATCACCATCAAACGCCAAGCCAACATCCGCTTTTTCTGCTAAAACACGCTCTTGCAGCATGCGTACGTCGGTAGCACCGCATTTTTCATTAATGTTAATGCCATTAGGCTCGCAGCCAATTGCGATCACTTCCGCGCCTAATTCACGAAAAACATTCGGTGCAATGTGATAAGTGGCACCATTCGCGCAATCAATAACCACTTTTAAGCTAGATAGACTTTGCTCACTTGGGAAGGTGCCCTTACAAAATTCAATGTAACGCCCTGCCGCATCAACGATACGATTTGCACGACCTAATTCAGCTGACTCGACACAAGTGATCGGCTTTTCCATTTCTGCTTCTATCGCTTCTTCGACTTCATCAGGTAATTTTGTACCATCAATAGAGAAGAATTTAATGCCATTGTCATCATATGGGTTATGAGAAGCGGAGATAACGATACCTGCTTCAGCACGGAAAGTTCGAGTAAGGTAAGCAACCGCAGGGGTTGGCATTGGACCTGTGAATGAAGCAGATAATCCTGCCGCCGCCAAGCCAGCCTCTAAAGATGACTCCAACATATAACCAGAGATACGCGTATCTTTACCAATAATAATTTTCCGTGAACCATGGCGCGCAAGGACTTTTCCTGCTGCCCAACCTAATTTTAAGACAAAATCAGGCGTGATTGGGCTATCACCCACTTTGCCACGAATACCATCGGTACCAAAAAATTTACGGTTACTCATACGCTAACTTTTCCTTTTCTGACAGAGTCATCTGAACGATCTGCATTGCTTGAACGGTTTCTTTGACATCATGCACACGAATAATTTGTGCACCTTTCATTGCGGCAATTGTCGCGCAAGCAACACTTCCCACAAGCCGTTCTTGTGGTGGAACACTCAATAAGTTTCCAATCATAGATTTACGAGACATGCCTGCCAATAGCGGTAGTCCGAAATCATGAAACTGATCCAAATTTGCCAATAGCTGGTAATTATGCTGCAAATTTTTGCCAAAACCAAAACCTGGATCGAGTATTATCTGTTGCCTATCAATTCCTGCCGCGACACAGCGCTCAATTTCAGTATTAAAATATTCTTTAACTTCTCTTACCACATTTTCATAATTAGGCGCGTCCTGCATGGTTCGTGGTTGACCTTGCATATGCATAATACACACAGGTAAACCACTTTGAGCCGCAACTTCGAGGCTACCCTCTTCATGTAATGAGCGGATATCATTGATTAAGTGCATGCCTGCTTTTGCCGCCTCTGACATGACTTCTGCTTTTGAGGTATCAACAGAAATCCAGACATCAAATCGTTTTGCGATTGCTTCAACAATAGGAATGACTCTATCGAGTTCTTCGTTAATCGAAACATCGGCAGCACCGGGACGGGTCGATTCACCGCCGATATCGATAATCGATGCCCCTTCATTAACCATTTTAGCGGCATGCTCGAGTGCATCATGATAACGATTATGAGTGCCACCGTCTGAAAATGAGTCAGGAGTAACATTCAAAATCCCCATCACCTTGGGAGCCGACAAATCAAGTTCACAACCTTTCGCTCTGATTTTCATTCGTTATCTCACCTTAACGTAAAAAACCCCAGAGACCTGGGGTTTTTCTATATAGACTTCACGATAGCTTACTGAGGTTTGTTATCGTTTGTATTATCTGGTGAATGCGATCCACCTTCACTGTCTTTTGGTTCTTCAGATTGTTGAGGTTTTTCCGTATTGATTTCAGGCTTTGATGCGCTTGCACCAGTACCAAAGGAACCCGTTACGTTACTTACCTTTTTATCTTCATCCCAACCTGCTGGCTCACGCACTGGACGTCGATTCATCAGATCATCAATCTGAGGCATATCGATAGTTTCATATTTCAACAATGCATCTTTAGTTGCATGCAAAATATCAATATTGTCTGTTAACGTTTTATAAGCCAACTGATAACAGTGGTCTAAGATAATTTTAATTTCTTCATCGACAATGCGAGCGGTTTCATCAGAAATGCCAGAACCATTACCAGAAGAACGACCTAAGAACGCTGGACCTTCCTCTTTAGAATACTGCATTGGACCTAAACGATCTGAGAAGCCCCATTGTGTGACCATGTTACGTGCTAAGTTTGTCGCAAACTGAATATCAGATGACGCACCGGTTGTGACTTTTTCACGACCATAAATCAACTCTTCTGCGATACGACCCGCATATGCCGTTGCAATCATCCCTTCCAGTTTTAGGCGGCTACGGCTGACTTCATCCCCTTCAGGTAAGAAGAAGGCCACACCGAGCGCTTGTCCACGAGGAACAATAGTCACCTTATGAACAGGGTCATGTTCAGGCATTAAGTGACCAACAATCATATGCCCACCTTCATGATAGGCGGTTGATTCTTTTTGTTCTTCCGTCATCATCAGAGAACGACGCTCAGCACCCATCCAAATTTTGTCACGCGCTTTTTCAAACTCAACCATCGAAACAACACGTTTATTTGCACGAGCGGCGAATAAAGCGGCTTCGTTAACTAAGTTTGCTAACTCAGCACCCGAGAAACCCGGTGTCGCACGAGCTAAGATAAAGGTATCAACACTTGGGTCGATAGGAACACGACGAATATGAACTTTTAAAATTTGTTCACGACCACGAACATCCGGTAGTCCAACAACAACCTGACGGTCGAAACGGCCTGGACGCAATAATGCAGGGTCAAGAACATCAGCACGGTTGGTCGCAGCAATAACGATAATCCCTTCATTGCCTTCGAAACCATCCATTTCAACCAACATTTGGTTCAATGTCTGTTCACGCTCATCGTGACCACCACCTAAACCGGCACCACGTTGACGACCTACAGCATCGATTTCATCGATGAAAATAATACAAGGCGCGGCTTTTTTCGCTTGTTCAAACATATCACGAACACGAGATGCACCAACACCCACAAACATTTCAACGAAATCAGAGCCTGAGATGGTAAAGAAGGGGACTTTTGCTTCACCAGCAATGGCTTTAGCAAGCAACGTCTTACCCGTACCTGGAGGGCCTACCATCAAAACGCCTTTAGGAATTTTACCACCCAGCTTTTGGAAACGAGCAGGTTCACGGAGGAAATCAACGATTTCACCGACTTCTTCTTTTGCTTCATCACAACCTGCAACATCCGCAAAAGTTGTTTTGATTTGATCTTCCGTCAGCATTCTAGCTTTGCTTTTACCGAATGACATCGCTCCCTTACCGCCACCACCTTGCATTTGGCGCATAAAGAAGATCCAGACACCGATTAGCAGAAGCATTGGGAACCAGGAAATAAAGATAGTTTGCAGAAAGCTAGGTTCTTCTGGTGGCTCACCAACGACAGTTACGTGCTTATTTAGTAGCGTGTCTAACAGCTTCTCGTCCTGCATAGGAAGATAAGTTGTATAGCGGCTATTATCAGCTTTTCTGACGTTTAATTCACGACCTGTGATACGAACTTCACGTACCTGATCCTGGGCTAACTCATTGATAAACGTAGAATAATCAACTCTGCGATTATTCGAATCGCTTGGGCCAAAACTCTGGAACAAGGACATCAGAACAACTGCGATGACTAACCAGAGAATCAGGTTTTTCGCCATGTCACTCAAGGGATTAACCTCATATTACAACTGTGTTAACAAATAACGTTCAGGGTACTACAGTTTTAGCCCTGTCGCTACAATGTATACTTCACGCGATCGTGCCCGCGAAGATTCGGGTTTACGAACTTTTACCTTCGTAAATAGGGAGCGGATATCCCTGAGGTACTCGTCAAAGCCTTCTCCCTGAAACACTTTAACAATAAAACTTCCCCCAGGTGCCAGCACAGCACGGCACATATCCAATGCTAACTCAACCAGATACATCGATCGAGGTATATCGACCGCGGGAGTCCCACTCATATTGGGAGCCATGTCAGACATGACTACCTGGACTTTTTTATCACCAACCCGCTCTAACAATGCTGCCAACACTGCTTCTTCACGAAAATCCCCTTGAAGGAAATCAACGCCGACAATCGGGTCCATAGGTAAAATATCACAAGCAATCACCCGGCCATTATTGCCTATTTGGCTGACAACATACTGTGACCAACCTCCGGGTGCTGCCCCCAAATCAACAACGGTCATGCCTGGTTTAAAAATTTTATCACCTTGCTGGATTTCATCCAGTTTAAACCATGCACGTGAGCGAAGCCCTTTCTTTTGTGCTTGCTGAACATATTTATCACTAAAATGTTCTTGCAACCAGCGACTTGAGCTTGCCGAACGTTTTTTATTGGCCATTGCATTTTCCAACTATACTAATAGAACACATCTATCCCCACTATTTTTCAAACTACATGACTATTCATCACTTCACAGACATGTAACACGAATTATTTTGGGTATTCATTGTTACTTCTTTACCATCCGACAGAGATTAATTGATGGTGATAGATATCAGATGGCGGTAGAATAAGCCATTTTCAATACTAACGAAGTAAAAAATCGATGAATCTTAACAAAAAACAAATCCAGCACCTGAAAAGCCTTGCTCATCACTTAAACCCAGTTGTTATGATTGGCAACAATGGATTAACTGAAGGCGTATTAGCAGAGATTGAACTTTCATTAGCTCATCATGAGCTTATCAAAGTCAAAATCGCAGGCGAAGATCGCGAAACTAAAAATTTGATCGCGGCGGCAATCGTTCGCGAAACGGGTGCTGCTAATGTACAAATTATAGGCAAGATACTTGTTCTCTACCGTCCATCGGCTGAGCGCAAAATTATTTTACCTAAATAATCACCCTTAATTTATATAAAAATGCCATTGAAGGCAGCTTTTATATGAAGAAAAAGGCCGCTAGCGGCCTTTTTCGCTAATACAGTAAAATAATATAACCAATTCAGTGAAATAGGAATCAGATATACTCAACTTTAAGAATTTCGAACTCAACATCACCGCCTGGGGTTTTAATCACAACCACATCATCGAGTTCTTTACCTATCAACCCGCGTGCAATCGGTGAATTGACAGAGATTAGATTAATTTTAATATCTGCTTCATCATCACCCACAATACGGTAAGTCAGTTCTTCATCTGTATCAACATTCAGAACAGTTACTGTTGCACCAAAGATCACACGACCATTATTTGCCATTTTAGTGACATCAATCACCTGAGCATGGGAAAGCTTTGATTCGATTTCTTGAATTCGACCTTCACAGAAACCCTGTTGTTCGCGCGCAGCATGATATTCTGCGTTTTCTTTCAAGTCACCGTGTTCACGAGCTTCGGCAATTGCTGCAATAATTTCCGGGCGGCGGACAGATTTAAGATGATCGAGCTCTTCTCGTAATTTATCTGCACCCAATACCGTCATTGGAATCTGTTTCATTGATAAATACCTCTGTTTCAATCCTATCTAAAAATAAGTATCTTCCTGATTTTTGTAACAACAGCACACTACCCCCCGTAAGAAAAAAGGGGGCGTTCGAACAATACACAGGCCGTGAATGACTCTTTAGTAACCATTCACACACTTATCTTATCACAATGCTTGCCATTCTAACGTAGAGTTAATAGCGGGTCATCGTTTACTTTTTCAGGCATTACACTTTAGTATGTACAGTATGTCTACCCTAATGCGTGAAATTTATGCCGTTATTAACACTCACCAGAAAATGGATCATCACTTTAGGACTTGTTTTGGCGACAGGACAAGCAGTTGCTATTCCGATTGATGATTATAAACAATATTTACCCGATGGTACTAACCTCGCTCTGGTTGCGCAAAAAGTCGGTAGCGATACGCCTATTATTGATTACAACGCACAGCAAATGGCACTGCCTGCTAGTACTCAAAAAGTCGTTACTGCACTCGCTGCACTTTTACAGCTTGGCCCTGATTACCGTTTTGTGACCAACTTTGAAACGGACGCCAAATTAAGTGGTAATACATTAACGGGCGATCTTGTTATCCGCTTTAGTGGCGATCCAACGCTCACTCGCCAGCAGATTCGCAATATGGTGAATGCATTAAGGCAGTTGGGGATCCACAAAATAGAGGGGGATCTCATTGTCGATATTTCGGCATTTACCAGCCATGATAAAGCGCCAGGCTGGGTGTGGAACGATATGACACAATGCTTCAGTGCGCCCCCTGCTGCGGCTATTATCGATAGAAACTGTTTTTCGGTCTCACTTTACCCCGCCCAGAAAGCGGGTGACATGGCCTATATCAAGGCTGCGAGTTTCTACCCCGTTAATATGTTTAGTGAAGTCAAAACATTAGCCCCAGGCGCTCCTGAAGGTCGCTATTGTGAACTTGACGTCGTGCCGGGCGAGTTAAATCGTTATACCTTAACAGGGTGCCTAGCTCAACGCAGTGAACCTCTACCACTCGCGTTTGCTGTACAAAATGGGGCTAGCTATTCTGGCGCTATTGTTAAAAATGAACTACAAAATGCAGACATTGAATTAACCGGTCATGTGAAAAAACGTACGCTACCAACGGCGCCATCACAGGTTTTAGTCAAAACGGAATCACAGCCACTGCATGATCTGCTCAAAGTCATGCTGAAAAAATCTGACAACATGATTGCTGATACCGTATTTCGTACTATCGGGCGTGACTATTATGGTGTCCCCGGAACATGGCGTTCCGGCTCCGATGCGGTTAGACAGATTTTAAAGCAGAAGGCAGGCATTGATTTAGGAAACACCGTAATGGTCGATGGCTCAGGCTTATCACGCCATAACCTAATTACGCCTGCAACTATGATGGAAATTTTACAGTTTATTGCCAAAAATGATCAGCAACTTGATTTTATTTCGATGCTGCCTCTTGCAGGACACGATGGCACGTTACGCTATCGTGGTGGGTTAGATGAAGCGGGCGTCAATGGCAAAGTTTCAGCAAAAACAGGTGCGTTACAAGGAGTCTATAACCTTGCTGGCTTTATAACTACTGCCAGTGGTCAACGAGTCGCCTTTGTACAATTTATTTCTGCCTATGCAGTACCACAGAATCAACAACGTAGTCGACGTGTTCCTTTGGTGCGTTTTGAAAGCAGACTCTATAAAGATCTTTTCCAAAAAAATTGATCACCTAACATGATCAAGACAAATAAAAAGGCGCGGTAATAAGCATCCGCGCCTTTTTCATATCAGTCGATTGACTTATTTTTGATAGATGATTTCGACACCTTCGTCATCATCTTCATCCCAATCGTCATCCCAATCATCCAGATCTTCGGCACCCTCTAGTTGCTCTTTGTGGTAGTCATCCCACATAAATTCAACTTTTTCAGGTTGTTTTTCATCTTCAGTGACGGCCATATCACGTGGTTGAGTTTCCATAAACTCCATGATATCCCAGCACAGGGCTTTTACGCCTTCATGATTCACCGCAGAGATCATGTAGTATTTGTCTTCCCAGCCCATGGCTTTGGCAATTTCAGCCGCACGCTTAGCAGACTCTTCAGGGCCAAGAATGTCGACTTTGTTAAAGACCAACCAGCGTGGTTTTTCAGCGAGTTTTTCACTGTATTTTTCGAGTTCGCTAATAATGATCTTCGCATTTTCTACTGGATCAGATTCATCAATTGGGCAAATGTCGATTAAATGCAATAAAACGCGACAACGCTCTAGGTGCTTAAGGAAACGGATCCCTAGACCTGCGCCTTCAGCTGCCCCCTCGATCAATCCAGGAATATCTGCAACCACAAAGCTTTTTTCGTTATCCATCCGTACGACACCGAGACTTGGCACTAAGGTGGTGAATGGATAATCTGCAACTTTTGGCTTTGCAGCTGATACAGAGCGAATAAAGGTAGACTTACCTGCATTCGGCATCCCTAACATACCGACATCTGCCAAGAGCATTAATTCTAACATCAGTTCACGCGTTTCACCTGGAGTACCCATCGTGCGTTGACGTGGTGCACGGTTAACTGAAGATTTAAAACGGGTGTTACCTAGGCCATGAAAACCGCCCTTAGCAACCATTTGACGCTGTTCATGGCGCGTCATATCACCCAGTACCTCACCGGTACCAAGATCGCGTATACGCGTTCCTACAGGGACTTTAATCGTGATATCTTGACCACGCTTACCGGTACAGTCACGGCTTTGTCCATTTTGCCCACGCTCAGCGCGGAAAGATTTTTCAAAGCGATAATCGATGAGTGTATTGAGGTTCTCATCTGCTTGCAGGTAAACGTCACCGCCGTCACCGCCGTCACCGCCGTCAGGTCCACCTTTTGGAATATATTTTTCACGACGGAAGCTGACACAACCATTGCCGCCATCTCCCGCCACAACCAAAATCTTGGCTTCATCTACAAATTTCATAATTCTTTCTCCGTATGATAGCCATTATAGTGCTGGATGGCCGCGTTACCCAGAGATGGCGTATTTTGAATATAAAAAGCCCCGCAAAAAGTTTTTGCAGGGCTTTAATTCGAATTAAAAGTCAGAAAACTTATTCAGCTTCGATGCTGATAAATTTACGATTTTGAGGACCTTTAACTTCAAATTTAACTTTTCCGTCCGCTAAAGCGTACAGAGTGTGGTCACGGCCACAACCTACGTTGTTACCTGCGTGGAACTTAGTACCACGTTGACGAACGATGATGCTACCTGCTAATACAGCTTCGCCACCGAAACGTTTTACACCCAGACGTTTTGCTTCTGAATCGCGACCGTTACGAGTCGAGCCGCCAGCCTTTTTGTGTGCCATTAATCTGCTCTCCTAAATCTTAAGCGATGCCAGTGATCTTAACATCAGTGAACCACTGACGGTGACCCTGTTGTTTACGGCTGTGTTTACGACGACGGAATTTGACGATCTTAACTTTATCGCCACGACCGTGTGCAACCACTTCCGCTTTCACTTTTACGCCTTCAACGACAGGAGCGCCAATTTTGATATCGTCGCCATTAGCAACCATCAGAACGTGATCAAATTCAACAGTTTCACCTGTTGCGATGTCCAGCTTTTCTAGGCGGACAGTTTGACCTTCGCTAACTCGGTGTTGTTTACCACCACTTTGGAAAACCGCGTACATATTAACTCCGCTTTCCGCGTACTCGCTAAATAATTTAATTCCAGAGTACGCTATAAAATATTCACAATAGGGCGCGAATTCTACGCAAAAAAGCGTCAGAACACAAGCCAATAATGCAGTTAGATCACAAAAAAACCGACTTTTTTATTCCATGCACAGGTTAGCCGCTAAATTATGATGAATAACTCGAATTGTTACTTATTTAAACATTTTTTGCATTACAACTAATTATCTTAGAAATATTAATGTTATGCTTACAGGATAACTGTTTTATTGGCGGCACCTTTTTTTAGCAACAGGTGACGGCTAAAATCTTATAATATGAATAAATTACGATGAATTTAGAATCTATTGTTGAACTAACTACAGAGGATATGTCAGCGGTTAACGAGGCAATCCTCAGTCAATTGAATTCAGACGTTGCGCTCATTAACCAGCTTGGTTATTACATTGTTAGCGGTGGTGGGAAAAGGATCCGTCCAATGATCGCAGTGCTGGCAGGACGATCTCTTGGCTATTCAGGGCATAAACATATTCAAGTTGCTGCCCTGATCGAGTTTATCCATACAGCCACTTTATTACATGATGATGTGGTCGACGAATCGGATATGCGCCGTGGCAAACAAACTGCCAATGCTGTTTTCGGCAATGCGGCAAGCGTACTGGTAGGAGACTTTATTTATACTCGATCCTTCCAGATGATGACGGATCTTGACTCTATGCGCGTATTGAAGTTGATGTCAGAAGCCACAAACGTCATCGCAGAAGGTGAAGTTTTACAGCTAATGAACTGTAACGATCCGAACATTACTGAAGAAAACTATATGCAAGTGATCTACAGTAAAACAGCCCGCTTATTTGAAGCTGCTGCACATGCTTCGGCGATTTTAGCCTCTGCAACTCCCGAGCAAGAGAAAGCCTTACAGGACTATGGCCGTTATTTAGGTACAGCCTTTCAATTGATTGATGATCTGTTAGATTATGATGCCGATAATACGCAACTCGGTAAAAATACGGGTGATGATCTTGATGAAGGGAAACCAACGCTTCCTCTTCTGCATGCAATGAATCATGGCACTGGAGAAGAAGCTAAATTGATCCGCCAAGCGATCGAGCAAGGTAATGGTCGTCATCTGCTAGAGACAGTACTCGCTACCATGAAACGTTGTGGCTCGCTCGAGTATACTTATACCCGCGCACAGGAAGAGTCGCAAAAAGCCATTGATGCCTTAAGTGTTCTCGATGATTCAATATACAAAGAAGCGCTTATCGGTCTTGCTAACGTCGCGATTTCACGTCATTCATAGTTCTCTATGCCATTAGGGGATGAAATTATTCTTCCCCTTTTTCTTCTTGTTCTATTCGAGCGAGCAATGATGATAAACCATAGCGCAAAATATATTTAACGATTTTATTGCGCTCAGCCTCTGTCAGTTGGTAATACGCGCCCGTCCATATTTGTAAAGCATCCATCCTTTGGCTTTGATACCCCACAGAGGGTTCCGCAAGACTCAGTTGACCCTGTATTTCTCCAGGCAAGCTATCTAAATGATATTCTACAGCTTTACCTTGAACACCACGCTTACGACGATTTTTCCATCCTTCCCTTCTCGCCATTAAATTAACGCCTTGGGGGGAAGTTGGTAAGCCTTCTAAACCTGCTAATTCTTTCGCAGTGAACCACATTTTTTTCATATTATCTCTTTCGAATTTATATGATGAAATCTGCCGTTGAGGCTATATCTAGGACTATATCTCTACCTTGTTAACAAAGAATTAATTGAGCTTAAATATAAGTATTCTTCATTAATTAATTACATCAGACCTCTTTTTAAGGTAGGTCATTTTTTATTTATTAAATCCACTAATGCTATTACCCCTTCGCGCATAATAAATGCCAAAATGGCGCTGCGCTCTTCCGGTGAAAGTTGGTAATATATTTCCTGCCAAATAAATGCATTATCATTATGTTTTACTTGATATAATGCAGGCGTCTCATAAACAGAAAAGGAATCAAATAAACCTTCAGGTAAACTATGAATATGATATTCCAACGCCTTTCCTTGAATACCTCGCCGTTTGCGGCATAGCCAGTTTTCCCGACGAGCCATCGCATTTATCCCCTGAGTTGTCATTGGCAGTCCCTTTAAACCAACTAACTCTTTCGCTGTTAACCACTCTTTTTGCATACTTGACCCTCCTGGTCATTATTTACAATTCAATAATAATTGCTGAAAAATGTGCTTATTTTCTCAATAACCTTATTCTCATTTGTTTTTATTAAAACTTATTATTAATTAATATATGAGTTATACATGTAAAGTGTATTTTAATTTCTTTTAATAACAACAAATTGAGTTGAAATCAGCATACAATTCTCTTTTTTTGCTGAATAATATTTATATATTATTAGTAGTTATAACTATAATCATTAATATGCCATTTCCCTCAGATAACTATAAGTAGTTAGTTTTTATTTTCAATATGTTAGATGTACCCACAAATATATTTGCTAACGCTTTCTAATATTTCACAAAAATAGAATCCCTTTCATAAAACTGAATTTTTAGAAAAAATTAGAAATATTTTTGGGAAATTTCTGTTATTTTATTTCCAATAACAGGACGATTGCAGTGAATGTATCACAAAGTCCTGTTAGATGTACTACTAACTCTACATGATTCTGAGTAAAAAAAGGACTAAAAAATGATCTTACGGAAATCGGATTGGCATCCAGCAGATATAATTGCCGCATTACGTAAACGCGGAACAACTCTAGCAGCAATATCTCGACATGCGGGTTTAAGCTCTTCCACACTGGCGAACGCTTTATCTCGCCCTTGGCCAAAAGGAGAATGGATTATTGCAAATTTTCTTGAAATCCACCCATCAGAAATATGGCCAAGCCGCTATTTTAATCCCATTACAGGTGAATTATTAGAAAGAAAGATAAGAGAAAAAGTATCAACATCACGCTAAAAACCAATAAAAAAAACCGCTGACCCAATTCGTTAGGAGCAGCGGTTTTCTTAAAATTCAGTAAAAAACTGAGCGACAATTAGCCGTTAATGAATTTTTCGCCTAGTTCGATATCTTTTTTCAGTACATCTAGCATATCTTTCAGTGCTTTTTGTTCAAAATCACTTAATTTACCGTAAGAGATGTGCTCTTCAATCCCGTTTTTGCCTAAACGAACGGGTTGAGCAAAGAAACGGGCATGTTCACCTTCGCCTTCAGTATAAACACACTCGATCACGTTAGGTTCACCTTGCAGACCGCGGATCAGAGAGAGGCCGAGACGTGCAGCTGCTTGACCCATAGACAGGGTTGCAGATCCACCACCTGCTTTTGCTTCAACAACTTCAGTACCTGCGTTTTGAATACGCTTAGTCAGTGCAGCAATTTCCTCTTCGGTGAACTCAACACCTGGAACTTGAGATAATAAAGGTAGGATCGTGACGCCTGAGTGACCACCAATGACAGGCACTTCGATTTCATGAGGTTTCTTACCTTTCAGTTCTGCAACGAAAGTATTCGAACGGATAATATCCAGCGTTGTCACACCAAACAGACGGTTTTTATCATACACACCTGCTTTTTTCAGTACTTCAGCAGCAATAGCCACTGTCGTGTTAACAGGGTTAGTAATGATACCGATCAAGGCTTTTGGACAGGTTGTCGCAATTTGTTGAGTCAAATTACGAATAATACCAGCGTTAACATTAAACAGGTCTGAACGATCCATACCTGGTTTACGAGCAACACCAGCTGAGATCAGTACAACATCGGCACCTTTCAGTGCAGGGGTCGCATCTTCACCTGAAAAACCAACCACTTTCACATCAGTTGGGATATGGCTAAGGTCTGCAGCAACACCCGGAGTTACTGGTGCGATATCGTATAGAGAGAGTTCTGAACCTGCTGGAAGCTGGTTTTTAAGAAGAAGGGCCAGAGCTTGACCAATACCACCTGCTGCGCCTAGAACTGCAACTTTCATTCTGAAACTCCTTTATTTGTACTTTAAAAAGTATATGGATTCATCTTGTTATGCATTAAACACATTACTGATAAAAAACAATTCATTAACAGATGTTGAAGCATATTAAAGTTAATACGCTTACGTACTCATTTTATCTATTCTAAACAAAATCCTTATCTGTTAATGAGATAAGGGGCACTTTTTTAACAAATAGTTTTTATCACTATTGACCTTTACATAATAAATAGTTTTTACGGATTTGTTACAAATAATACATTAGCGCATTTTTTTCTGTGCGAATTGAGTGTTTCACGCTAAAACCATCTCCGCGTTGAGTGCTCGATTCATAAAGGCAGATCGTTCCTGTATACGAAACCATCATAACGCAATTTTGTTGCATAAAAATTCACATTTACGGATAATACAACTTAATTTATTGTCATAGGATGGGTTAATTATGCGTACACCGTCTAAACAAGAAGACTTGGTTAAAGCTTTTAAAGCTCTACTTAAAGAAGAAAAATTTAGCTCTCAGGCTGAAATTGTGATCGCACTGCAAGAGCAAGGCTTTGAAAATATCAACCAATCAAAAATTTCCAGAATGTTAACTAAGTTCGGTGCCGTTCGTACTCGTAACGCTAAAATGGAAATGGTTTACTGTTTACCTACTGAACCCGGTGTTCCTACTGCCACCAGCCCACTAAAAAACCTTGTACTTGATATTGATTACAATCACTCTGTTGTTGTGATTAGAACCAGCCCAGGTGCAGCGCAGCTGATCGCACGTTTACTGGATTCTTTGGGGAAAGCGGAGGGTATTTTAGGTAGCATTGCGGGTGACGATACTATTTTTTCTACGCCAGCGAATAATTTCACCACTAAAGAGCTTTATGAAGCGATCCTTGCGCTTTTTGATCAAGAACTCTAAGACTGTTGTCACTCAGGCGGGAAGCCTCTCGCCCCTTCTTTCACATCGATGCGGTCACTGTAGTCGTCAATTCTGACCTTATCTCATGACCGCCCGATGATCATCTGCAATAAAAAAGCAGCTTCAGAAGTGACTCAACCAATGAAACACTTTCGTTAAGCTGCCTTTTTTATTAAGGCTTATTTTAATTTTCGCCTTCGGCTTCGGATTTCTTTTTAAGTCCCGCAAGCAATTTACCGTGGATATCACCAAAACCACCATTACTCATGACCAAAATATGATCACCTGGCTGTGCGGTCTCAATCACCATGTTCGCTAACGCTTCAATATCAGAACTCCAACGTGCGGGTTGCACACAATTTTCAGCGATTTCTGTCACCATCCAAGGAATATTCGCAGGTTGGAAGAGAAACACTTCATCAGCACGGCCTAATGATGGTGCAATATCATTTTTACTGATCCCCATCTTCATGGTATTTGAGCGAGGCTCAAGTACCGCAATAATCCGTGAAGTACCGCCAACTTTACTGCGTAACGCTTCTAAGGTCGCTAAGATTGCCGTTGGGTGATGAGCAAAATCATCGTAAACACTCACGCCATATTCAACACCCCGTAACTCTAAACGACGACGTGCGTTGATAAACTTATGTAATGCTCGACACGCTTCTGCTGCGGGAACACCAACATGATGTGCGGCTGCAATCGCCATTAACGCATTATGGATGTTATGGTTGCCGACTTGTGACCAAATAACGTCGCCCACTTTTTCTTGTTGGTAGAAAACTTCAAAATGGCTTCCATCATGGTTTAATTTATTAGCTTGCCACTCTCCATGTTCACCAATAAATTCTTGTTCACTCCAGCACCCCATTCCAATAACCTGTTTCAGATTTGAGTCATTATCGGGCATAAAAATTTTGCCGTTACTCGGCACAATGCGGACGAGATGGTGGAATTGCTTTTGGATAGCTTCAAGGTTGTCGAAAATATCAGCGTGATCAAATTCGAGATTATTCAACACTAAGGTTCTTGGGCTGTAATGAACGAATTTCGAGCGTTTATCAAAAAATGCACAATCGTATTCATCCGCTTCAATCACAAAGAAAGGACTTTCTCCAATTTGAGCAGAGGCCTCAAAGTTTCCGGGTACACCGCCGATCAGAAAGCCGGGCTTATAACCACAATCTTCTAATATCCATGTTAACATGCCCGCGGTGGTTGTTTTACCGTGTGTTCCTGCTACGGCAAGCACCCAGCGCTCGGGTAAAACATGGTCATGTAACCACTGAGGGCCCGATGTGTAAGTTAGGCCTTTTTCTAATACCGCTTCTACACAAGGGTTACCGCGTGTCATCGCATTACCGATAACAACCATATCCGGTGCAGGTTCAAGCTGGCTAGGGTCATAGCCCTGAATGAGTTCAATGCCTTGTTTTTCTAGCAATGTACTCATCGGAGGGTACACGTTTGCATCGGAGCCTGTCACTTTATGCCCGAGCGAACGAGCCAGTATTGCCAAACTACCCATAAACGTACCGCAGATACCCAGAATATGTATGTGCATTATTTTCCATCCAATAGCATGAGGTTTATCATTATTCTACCCATCAATGTTAGGTTTATATAGACCAAAAATTCGAATTCTTACCACAACAAAAAATGCAGAGTATTCCCAAAATCATTCAAGCGACAACACGCGGCAAGCAACAACAATTTTAAGGGGGCATACGCAAGTATGTGACTCAGGTAACAAAACTCAGCCCATAACGCTGCGATAGCAAGTATGAAGGGTATAGATAAACTCACCGCGCAAGGGTACAATTCCCCCCTGCAAACCTCTGTCAATTATATTCAGGACCTTCGTCATGAAAACATTAGGCGAATTCATCGTCGATAAGCAACAAGATTTTCCTCATGCAACAGGAGAGCTGACCGCACTACTGTCAGCAATTAAACTGGGCGCTAAAATTATCCATCGTGATATTAACAAAGCTGGACTGGTCGACATTCTAGGCACAAGTGGTGTTTCGAATGTACAAGGTGAAGTCCAGATGAAGCTTGACCTGTATGCAAATGAAAAATTAAAAGCAGCTTTGAAAGCTCGCGGGGAAGTTGCCGGTATTGCCTCTGAAGAAGAAGATGAAATCGTCATTTTCGAAGGTGATCGTGCAGAAAACGCGAAATATGTCGTATTAATGGATCCATTAGATGGTTCTTCTAATATCGATGTAAACGTTTCCGTCGGAACAATCTTCTCTATTTACCATCGTATTACCCCAATTGGTCAGCCTGTGACTGAAGCCGACTTCTTGCAACCAGGCCATCGCCAAGTGGCTGCTGGCTACGTCGTTTATGGCTCATCCACTATGTTGGTTTATACGACTGGTTGTGGTGTTCATGCCTTTACTTATGATCCATCACTTGGCGTATTCTGCCTGTCTCACGAAAAAGTGATGTATCCAGCGGAAGGCAAAATGTATTCAATCAACGAGGGTAACTACATTAAGTTCCCTATGGGGGTTAAGAAATACATTAAGTACTGCCAAGAACAAGACGAAGCAACAGGTCGTCCATACACGACGCGCTATATTGGTTCACTCGTTGCGGACTTCCACCGTAACTTGCTCAAGGGAGGTATTTATATCTACCCAAGCACAGCGAGCCACCCAAATGGTAAATTGCGTTTACTATACGAATGCAACCCAATTGCCTTCCTTGCTGAACAAGCAGGTGGTAAGGCTAGCAATGGTCGTGACCGTATTTTAGATATCGAACCAAGTGAGCTTCACCAACGCGTACCCTTTTTTGTCGGTACCGCATCGATGGTGGAAAAAGCAGAATCATTCATGCGTGAGTTCCCTGACGCTGAATAACTTGATTTCTTACGCTAAGGCGGGGGTTATCCCGCCTTTTTTGTTCTCTTTATTCAGCTTTTTTTTTATGAATAGCTTACCAACTAGTGAGTTTTGTCCCTCTTTACGGCTATAATACCCCCCACGCTATGGACCAAAATAGGTTAGATTGTTTGGATATGATCTAATATATTGATGGACATATTAGTTTTTAACATAAAGGATACTTTTTCATGGGCCTGAACAATGTACCGGCAGGTAAAGATCTGCCAGAAGATATCTACGTTATCATCGAAATCCCTGCTAATGCAGATCCTATCAAATATGAAGTTGATAAAGACTCTGGCGCTCTGTTTGTAGATCGTTTTATGTCTACAGCGATGTTCTATCCATGTAACTATGGTTACATCAATCACACGCTGTCTTTAGATGGTGATCCTGTTGATGTGTTGGTACCAACACCTTATCCATTACAACCAGGTTCCGTTATTCGCTGCCGTCCAGTTGGTGTGCTGAAAATGACAGATGAGTCTGGTGAAGATGCTAAATTAGTGGCAGTACCGCACACTAAACTAAGCAAAGAATACGATCACATTAAAGACGTAAACGATCTGCCTGAATTGCTACGTGCACAGATCACCCATTTCTTTGAACACTACAAAGATCTCGAAAAAGGCAAATGGGTTAAAGTTGATGGTTGGGATAATGCTGAAGCGGCTAAAGCTGAAATTATCTCTTCTTTCGAACGCGCAGCTAAAAAATAATTCCCTTTTCTGGGGAAATGAAAGGTGCTAACGGTAACGTGAGCACCTTTTTTGTGGATATGAACAAACAAAAATGCCGGCAACGATGACGTATACCGGCATTTAACTACTCTTCTTCTTCGTGGCGCTTGAGCCAATCACCAGACTTAATTTTGCGTAAGCCTTCAACAGAATGCCGATACAGGTAAATCCAAGCATTACCATATGGCGTAGGGATTAACTCACGGACATAGTCTTGCGAATTTTTCTTTAATTCGTCTAATTCAGTCAGAATAGACGGATTGATGCGATAAACTTCGCATTCAATCACACCTTCACCTTTAATAACCGCTGGATAATAGCCAAGGTCATAAAGCTCATAGCCTTCTAAGCTATGCTCTCCTAGCAACTGAGCATAAGTCATCCAGTGATGATTCCCTTGCTTGCGCCTTAAACTGCCATAAACAATTACACGCATATTTTAAAACTCAAATTGATAAAGAAGATCCAAGGCCTGATTGACACCAGACACTGCTTCCAAATATAACTTCGGCATTAATCGATAACGTAACGTTAACGTTGCCAATGAATCAAATATACCAACACCATACTTAATTTGTAGGTCGTTAGTAATTTTTCCACTCACCACGACTTGAGATTTATCACCAACCCCTTGCGTATCGAGTGCCAAATCAGAGACTCCAAATGTTTCGCCAATTTTACCGACAAGTTGGCCACTTTGCGCAACGCCGAGTCCAATTAGCATCGATGTCATTTGTGAACCATTAGCATCTCCGCTTTCTAATCCTTCCCCGCGTAGCAGATAGGATAAAGCTTCTTGCTGTGTTTTGGCTGGCTCAGAGAATATCTCGACTTTTGGCTTGTCTGCAAGTCCTGTGACCTTAACACCTGCAATAACATTATCGGCAGTGTTATCTGGATTACGAATTGCTTCTAAGTTCAAGAATGGTTGATCCGCAGGTCCCGAGAACTGTATCTGACCTTTACGTACGATCAGATCCTGCCCATAAGCGCGGAAACGCCCCGATGGAATATCGATCTGTCCATTAAGGCTCAGACCTTGTTTGTTTTGTAATACCTTTAACATCCCCGTCAAACGGGCTTTCAGACCAAAAGCATCCAACTGAACATCATTACCAATCTTAATATCCAAGTTAGTTTGAATTGGAATTGGCGTGCTGGTTTTATCGATAGGTTTCAAGTCGCTATCTAACATGACCACATCTGAAGATGCACCAACGGCAGATTCTGGTAGCTCTTGTACCGTAATCCTCGCCCATGGAATTGTCACGCTACCATTTAATGTCAGTAACGTCGGTGACGCTTCAAACACAATATCAGGCTGTACATCAACTTTAACCATTGGAGGCATGGAAACACGTAAGTTATTACCGACTGCCATCACTTTCGCTCGCCATGCATCAACTTTACGCCAATCTGCATCACCGCTGATATTGAGATAACCTTCTGGCGTATTGATTTGCCCTGTCATTACGGAACTCGTGCCATTAAAGGCAATTCCTAGGTTACCGCTTTTAATATCAAACGGAATCAATGATGATTTGATTTCCAAACCGGAAAGCGCCAAGTTACCGTTGAGCAATGGATTATTTGCCGTTCCCCCAAGGCGTAAGTTGGCATTTAAATCCCCATTTGCGACTTCTTTTTCACCTAATAATGGCTTAATCAGCGCTAATGTAATGCGATTGATCTCAACATTACCTGAAAGCTGACGTCTCTTTTCTAGATCCGCAATTTGTACACTGCCTTTCAATTGACCATTATTGGCGATTTTGAATAACCAATCCAAATTGGCTTTACCATTTTTCAACGCCGCACTTAACGTCAAGGTATCAAACTCTAGCGGTATCCAAGTACCATCAACTAACTGAACGGCTTTAACACCATCGCCTTTGAGATCCACTTTCGCTTGTGGCAAGCTACCATCATCTTTCCAAATAACATTTGCCTTACCACTAAACACACCGCGAACACGTGTTTCATCCGTGAGGAAGGGTTTCAACATTGCAAGATCAAAGCGTTCTAGCACAATATCCGCGCTACCGTTTTTACCTGCTTTAATTGGTTTTGGCACACAAAGGCGCGCATTGATATTCACCCAGCAATGGGTACCAATCGTCACTTCTTGAGTTTGATTTGCATAATCAAGAGCCATGGCCTTGCTGAGTTTCCATTCACCAACGGGGGTTTCAAACAAGGTATTACTCAGGTTGCCTTTCCAAACCTCAGTTTGGCGATCAAACCCACCTGCTAATGTTAGATGGCCAGAGACGGGTTCCCCACTCACATCCAGCTTTAAGGTATGTTGCTTTTCGCTACCTTTCGCATCCAAAGTTAAGCGACTGATGACGAGGTCAGCTTGTTTTAACTGGCGAACAACGACGGATAAGTCACCTTTGATCTGTTCACCTGAAGCCACTTTACCTTTGATAACAACATTATCGACAGACAGCTCTTTTTGCCATCTTACGCCACGAGCTGTTAAATCCGCCAATATTTCAGGCGCTTGCAGGTCACCTCGTAATTTAACATCACCGATAATCACCCCACCAAGGCCCGGCAATATGCCATCCAATCCCGGCGCATTGATTTTCGTGTCTAAATTCCATTTATCTGATAGGTTTCCTTTAACATCAAGGTGGTTTTTTCCGAGTGAAAGTTTCAGCGCTGGAATATTCCACTGTCCAGCAGCATTACCAGTCGCCTCACCTCGCGCTTTGAGTAAGTTATTCTTAACATTACCATCTAACGTAATTTCAGGTATTTGTAACTGCCAGCTGCCACCATAAAGGCTACCCCGGGTCGCAATCTTACCATCGACTTTTGCAGGCCATTCCGGCCATTGCTTAGCCGTATTGATACCTGATAAGGTCAATACGGCATTCCAACTGATTGCTTTGCTCCAATCAGCGACACCCGTAATATCAGCATTACCCTGTAAAGCCGCTAATCGCAGACGAGTAATATTGACTTGCTCTTCATTCCCTTTCGCATCCAACATCAATGTGGATGGTGGAATTTCCTGCCCAGTTATCGCTGAGCGAAGAGATAAATCATAAGCAGAAGGTCGGCCATTCAAACGTAAACGTGTACCATCAAGTTGATATTGAGCATCACCCACTAATGGCCAACTCAGTTTCTGGCTTTCTAACGTTAACTGAATAGGTAAGTCAGCTTGGGCAAGGTCGGCTTGAGCCGCTAAGGTTGCGTTCACCGGTCCACTTAAGTTCAGTGCGAGTTTTAGCTCCTCAAGTAACCCACCTTTGAGTGATAAATCGACTTTTTGACCATCAAAGTCTTCTAGACGGCTTTCCCCAGTAATCGACAGAGAAACAGGCCATTTATCGGCTAATGTTGCTGTTCCCGATAAGGCAAGGTGACCTTGGGGCGAATCAACCGTAAATTTCTTCAGTAGGACATTTTGCCCATCATTTGAAAGCGTTAAATTCAAGCTATTGATCACAACGTCCGTCGCGCCTGTTAGCTGTAAATTCGAACCGTTGATCCCTTCAACATTTAAATCGACAGGAAGGATCACTTCCGGTAATTCCGCCAGTAATGGTTTAGCGAACAGTTCCTTCAGCGTTTCGCCAATCGATTTTTCTTCACCAACAGGAACTTCTGTCACGGGTTCATCTGGCTGCGGTTCTTCGCTTACTGGCAGATTAATCGCTAAATTAATCACATCCGTGGGTGCTAATGTCAGTGCTTTTTGCTGCCAGTGAATACCTGTCTTAAACTTTTCGAGGTCAATCGCCATCCCATCAACATTAACTTTGGTTGATGTTAATTGTAATTGATTGAGATTAATCGTGAGTGGTGCATTCAATTCGGTTAATGGCTCAGAAGGCGGCGTTTCTTCTGAAGGAGGCATTTTTGAGGTATCAACATTGACGATAACATTTTCAGTCGAAAGATCATCAATGCAAAGCTCGCGACTAGTCAAACAGCCTAAACGTAATGCAAGATGCAGTTTTTCTGCATCAACATCGACGCCCGGCATTTGGTATTTTACCCCAGCCAAGGTCAGATTATTGATATCCCCATCAATAGAGCGGATCTCTAGCCCAGGTACAAAACGTGTCGCACTATTAAGTGCAAAATGGAGGCCTGATTGCGTACCCAATACCCAACTTAGTGCGGCAACAATCAAGATCAATACAAGTAAAACGGCAAGAGCTGTCCATTTTAACCACTTCATCCATTTCATAGTTCAGTCCCCAAGCCGATATAAAATTGTATTTTATTATTATCAGGATCCCCGATCGGAGTCGCTAGGTCGAATTTTATTGGTCCTACCGGAGAAACCCAGCGGACACCAACACCAGCCCCCGTTTTAAAATCACTTTTCTTAATATCGTTAACGGCTTCACCACTATCAATAAACACAGCACCCCACCAGTTACCCGTGAAGTTATAATCGTATTCAATGGAACCCACGACCAGTTTAGATGCCCCTGTTAGTTTACCTTTGCTATCCTCTGGTGAGATTTTTTGGTAACCATAACCACGTACACTGCCATCACCACCGGCAAAGAAACGTAAGTCTGGTGGCACCTTGTCAAAATTATTCGTTTCAATCCACCCTAAATTTCCTCTGAATACAAAACGATGGCCTTCCCATGGGGAGCGGATCCACACTTGCTTAGTTTGCAATACAAGAAAATCGATATCGGAGCCCCAAATTTCATTCGAATAATCAATAGAGTAACGCTGACTGTCCCCCCAACTTGGCATCACACCACCACGTTGGCGAATTCGGCTAACATTAGCCCCAGGATAAAGCAACATCGTGGTATTCGTGACATCCGCTTGGGTAAAGTGGCTCAACATCCAACGCATGTTCACGCCATATTGCCAGCCGCTGGAATAATCCCAATTACGTGACACGTTTAGGGTCGTCGTATCGGACTCTGTGTCGTTTAAGTCAGTACGTTTATACCCCCCTTGAACCGCATAATATTGTTCTAAAGGATTGGCTTTAAGGGGGATCTTATAGCTAGCATCAATAATCTGTTCAGGCTGCGATAAACTGATATTTGAGGTAATACTTTGCCCTCGCGAGTTTACCCAAGGCCTATTCCATGTTGCTTTAACACGAGGACCAACGTCAGTGGCATAACCACCACCTAATTCAACGAAGTTTTTTGCACGAGGAACCATCACCCCTTCCATTGGCAACAGGTCAGTGTGCTCTTCCCGAGCTTTAGCGATATTGGGAGTCACAATGGCGGAAGTAAACCAACCCGTTTCCACTAATCGGCGGTTAAATTCGGCCAGTTGTTCTGAAGTGTAATATTCACCTTCTTTAAAAGGCGCGAGGTTGTTCAGATAATCAGTGCGGATTTGAGAACCTTCATAGGAAATGTCACCAAATCGGTAACGCTCACCACTATTAAAGTCAAAGTCCCAATAAGAGGCATGGTGATCAAGTGATATGCCTAGTTGGCTTTTCTCCATGATCGCATCAAAATAACCTTTACGGATCGCAAGCCCACTAAATTTACCTTTAAAGCTTTCATATTCGCCATCATTCTGGATCGTACCGATCTTAGGTGTGTTATTTTTTATCATTTTTGCATAGTCAGGGTCGTTTTTCGCTCCCCCTTCTAATGTAATATTAACACCTTGTACTCGAACAGGTTCGCCCAGTGTGACTTTCGCCGTTAATACGGAACGTGCTGGTGGCTTATTTTCTTGATAAGTGAACTCAATTTTAGGCTGATAGTATCCAAGTGGTTTCAGACCTTCCTCGATTGCTTTTGTGACACGAGCACGAAAGCGACCATTAGGCACCACTTCATCCTGAGAAATATTAGAAAGCTGAACACGGACGTTCTGATTAGGTTGCCCTTCAAGTCCTTCAATATTAAGGCGTAGATTTGCGCTATACGCAGCAGGAACTGTCGCCATTAAGGTTAGAAAACAGATGATAGGGTATTTTGACACGCCCGCTCCTAAGATCATTGATAATTTGACTAAACACTTCATATCAATTTATTTTGAGTAAAATAAACTCTAGATACAAGTTTTTATCCTAATTTTTACCGAAAATGCACATTACCACACATAGGAATCTGTTATGTCTTCTAATAAATTACAACCCGTGAGTATTTCGCAAGCGCTACCCGGTAGAGAAACCGCCATTCCCCATTCACCATACCATGCGGTGAACCAGTATTCGATTGATAATATTCCGAAGAATGCTGAAGTTGCCTATTTTGCGATGGGTTGTTTTTGGGGCGCTGAGCGCTTGTTTTGGCAGCAGTCCGGCGTTTATTCCACCTCTGTTGGCTATAGTGGAGGGATTACCCCAAACCCAACCTATGAAGAAGTTTGCACAGGACTGACAGGCCATACCGAGATTGTTAGAGTGGTCTTTGATCCACAGACTATCCGCTATACTGATCTATTAACTCTGTTTTGGGAAAACCATGATCCAGCCCAAGGCATGCGTCAAGGCGGTGATATTGGCACACAATATCGTTCAGCCCTCTATACCGTTTCTGATTCACAATTACAGCAAGCACGAGAGACACGAGCGGCTTATCAACAAGCGATGGTTGCTCAAAATGATACTCGCCAAATCACCACAGAAATCGCACCATTAGAAACCTTTTATTTTGCGGAAGATTACCACCAACAATACCTCCATAAAAATCCAGCAGGCTATTGTGGATTAGGAGGAACTGGAATTTGTTTACCGCCACAGAACATAAACTAGGCAGAAAATTTAACCTAATGCTATAATAACGTCACTAACCCAATTTTGCGCACCTCCGCGCTATTTTATCTCTGTAGTAGAAAGAGTTGCCTTCAGGGGATCCTCCATAAAGGGTCAGATGTTCCTGAAGGTAATATTTGGATAATTTATGCTTAATAGTTTACTGATCGTTCTTTTATTATGTGCAATTAGCGCATTTTTTTCGTTGTCAGAAATTTCACTGGCAGCTTCTCGTCGTATCAAACTCAAGTTAATGGCCGATGAGGGCAACATTAATGCGGCACGAGTCCTGAAATTACAGGAAATGCCCGGTATGTTTTTTACTGTGGTTCAAATCGGCCTAAATGCGGTCGCCATCTTGGCAGGGATTGTCGGTGAATCTGCCTTTTCACCTGCATTACAAGACATTTTTATTAATTTCCTTTCTCCCGAGTGGGCACAACAAACTGCATCTATTCTGTCATTTACCATTGTCACCAGCCTATTTATTTTAGTGGCAGACTTAACCCCTAAACGTATTGGAATGGTAAAACCCGAAGCTATCGCTGTACGGATTGTTAACCCAATGCGTTTGTGTTTAACCCTACTCAGCCCACTAGTTTGGTTCTTCAATGGCCTTGCTAACTTGATTTTCAAAATTTTCAAGTTACCCACTGCGCGTAATGAAGATATCACTTCAGATGATATTTTTGCTGTTGTTGAAGCAGGCGCTGTTGCTGGCGTATTGCGTAAACAAGAGCATGAGTTGATTGAAAATGTCTTTGAACTGGAATCTCGCACGGTTCCATCGGCAATGACCCCGCGTGAAAGTATTATTTACTTTGATAAAGATGAATCCGAAGAGAGCATCAAACACAAAATTTCAACCGAGCCACACTCCAAATTTTTAGTGTGTAGCGGTGATATTGATCATGTCATTGGTTATGTTGACTCGAAGGTCCTATTAAACCGTGTATTGAATGGCCAAAGTCTTAATTTACAAGATGGTGTTCATATTCAAAATGCCTTAATGATCCCTGATACGCTCTCTTTGTCTGACACTCTTGAGGCCTTTAAAGCTAATGGCGTTGACTTTGCGGTGATCCTCAATGAATACGCTCTCGTTATGGGGCTGATCACAATTAATGATGTGATGATCACGTTAATGGGGGATCTTATCGGGCCAGGCCAAGAAGAGCAGATCATCTCACGAGATGAAAACTCATGGTTAGTTGAAGGCGGAACCCCTATTGAAGATGTGCAACGTATTTTGGATATTGATGAATTTCCTGACGTTAGCAACTATGAGACCATTGCTGGTTTTATGATGTATCGCTTAAGAAAAATGCCAAAGCGTACTGATTATGTCAAATATGCGGGGTATAAATTTGAAGTGGTTGATATTGATAACTACAAGATCGATCAATTACTTGTTACCCGAGTCACAACACCGCCAGCAGCCGTCGTGGTTCAAGCAGGAAAAAGTAACGTGGAAACGGCTAACGCAGAACAACCAACACAACAAACTAAGCATTAATGCTTTACAGCGAAGCCGTTTCGCTTAACGCGCCACTCTATGTGGCGCTGTTTTTAGCTCAATAGCAATTTGCTATTTAGGCTAACAGCAACTACCCCAACTCAGACTGTAGTACCAATACTTGTTTGTTCACCTCACTCATCACATTGTAGTGGCGCTTGTCGCCCACCTTTGGTGGTAAGATTTTGCCATAATTAAACTCAAAAGCCCCAAAGCCTTTGATGTAGATACGACCACGGAATAGCGTTTTAACGTAGAGTGCAATTTTGGATGGGTTATAACGGTTAAATATTTTCATTAGAACTTTTCCTTTCCTTTTGTCTTACGATACTCTTCACTCATACCGCTCGTTAATAATAGACCAGGAATATTTACTTTGGTTCGATTATTGCAGTTTTATTCAATTCATTTACAGAAAATGACACTACAAACATTCTGTCAATAACCTCAAAAACTTTGTAGTTATGCTAAATTTTGCAAAAATGTTAATTTTGGTTTCACAACTCATCGGATGAGCTATGCTATAACTGTAAGCACAACACATTTTTGTGATGGTTCATTTCTCGTTGATGCATCAAAATATAACAAAAGAGGTAATATAATGATTAAGAAGAGTTTTTTATTTGCTTGCCTACTAACCCTCTCCTCTACCGCCTTGGCAAGCCCAATCCAACTTAACCAATCCGTTCCCCCTGTTTCAGTGACTGATAAAGGTGAAATGCAATTAAGTCCTGATGGAAAATTTTCTTATCAAGAATGGAAAAGCCAACAGCTACCTGGAAAAGTTCGGACAATTCAACATATTGCGGGGCGCTCTTCAGCTAAAGAACTCAATGCACCACTGATTGAAGCGATCAAAAAAGCCCGCTTTCCTCATGATACCTATCAAACAACCTCAATTATTAATGCCGATGATGCCATTTTCGGCACCGGTGTTTTTGTGAGTAATAGCGTTGAGGATAGCAAGAAAGAGTTTCCTTACTCACAATTTATTGTTGATAGTGATGGTGTCGTTAAAAAAGCATGGAGCCTCACCCCTGAAAGCTCAGCGATTATCCTATTGAATAAAGAAGGAAAAGTACTGTATTTCAAAGATGGGGCACTGACTGAACCTGAAATTAATAAAGTGATAACCCTGATAAAAGCAGAACTAGGACAATAAATTTCACCCTCTCTAGTGCACGGAAATATTGCTGTCGTGCACATAGAGAATGGCATCGTATCGAGAGGCACAGATTTCCATACCAAGAGAGCGTTATTCTAAAGAAAGCGTATTACCTTTAAATTTACACGGTGAATAATTATTTGAAATATATTAATAACCAATCATTATGACCAATGTATTTTCACACAAAAACCGCCATTTTCACCATTCGTAAACGCTAATTTAAAATGATGTAATTCAGCGATACGTTTAACAATCGATAATCCTAATCCACTGCCCGTTTTTTCTTGCCCTGCTGGACGATAAAAACGTTCACCTAATCGCTTCAGCACCTCTAGCGGAACTCCCGCCCCATCATCCTTAATCGTTAGGTCATTATTATTTAATTCTATTTCAACTTTCCCACCCGTCTTCCCATAACGGATCGCATTATGCAGTATATTTCTCAGTAAGATAGCTAATAACAAACGTTGTCCTGTAAATGATGATGGTTCACTGAGCACACTGACATCAATGGTAACTTGTGCCGCCTTAGCCTCTAACTCAATATCTTTAATTGATGACTGAATTAATGCAAGCCATGATAGCTGCTCAATATCGTCCAGTTGTGACAGTGATTCTAAGCGCGAAAGTGTCAGGAGTTGGTCAACAAGGCGTGTTGCTCTATCGATACCTTCGGATAAATTGGCCACCGCATGTTCGCGGATTGCTGAGTCTTGCCCTGCTATTTGCACGACTTCAGCCTGAACTTTAAGGGCGGCTAATGGGCTACGTAACTCATGTGCCGCATCGGAGGTAAATTGCCGTTCGCGGGCAAACATCGTCTGGATCCGTTCAAATAAGTGGTTAAGCGCATCTAACATAGGCTTAACTTCTGACGGCAAGCGTTCGACCTGAACCGACGTTAATTCATCTGGCCGCCGTTGATAGAGCTGAGTAGCCACTTGATGTAAGGGGCGCAATGCTCGGGTTAATAACCATAAAAATACAATCAACAGCGTCGGTAAAGCGATTAACCAAGGCAAAAACTGAGCAACCATAATGTCCATTGCCAGGTCTTGCCGATATTCCCACTCTTGCCCTACTGCAATAATATATTGCCCTTCCGAGGACTTTAACCAGACAAAACGCCATTCGTCATCACTCCCTTTAATTTTGCCTTCAGTAAAACCTTCCCGAGAAAAACTGAAGGGAATTTTACGCCCATTATCACCATCGTTGAGGACCATTTCGCCTTGAGGTGTAAAAATAGCGAATGCCAGTGCATCATCATCTTGATGGCCCCGATTTTTACGTAAGATTTTTTTCGTTTTTGCTAATGACGTATTATTAAAGTCAAGGTCAGAAGGTAATACGGATAAGCGTTTGGCGAAAACCATTTGCTGGGTATCAAATAATTCATTAATGGTTTTATAGGTTTGATGCCATGCGAGTAAACTCGCGATACCCCATGTCATTAAGGCAAGTAACAGCAGTATCAGCGTTAGCTTTAAACGTAAACTAAAGGTTTTCATACCGCTTCACCTAAACGGTAACCAACACCATGAACCGTCCGGATAAAACCCGATCCTAATTTGCGGCGTAAATGATGAATATGCACCTCAACAGCATTGCTCGATACTTCTTCATCCCAGTTATATAATTTTTCCTCTATCATCGTTCGGGACAACACCTTATTTGGATTATGTAGAAATAGCGATAACAAGGATAACTCTTTGCTTTTTAATTCGATAAATTTACCATGACAAGTTACCGTCATCGCCACAGGATCCATTTCTACATCACCATGTTTGAGTATGGGTGATAACTGCCCGCTTCGCCGACGAATTAAAGCCTGTAACCGCGCGGCAACCTCAGCGAGGGCAAAAGGTTTACAGAGATAATCATCGGCACCTTGCTGTAACCCCTGAACACGCTGATCCAATGCATCTCTGGCAGTCAGTATGAGAACAGGCTCATCGCGCCCTTCTTGACGCCAATATTTCAAAATATCCATGCCGTCTAAACTCGGTAGAGAAAGATCGAGGATCACGGCATCGTATGGTGCATCAAGTAGCGCAACTTGCCCCTGTTTTCCATCAGTAAACCAATCAATGGTAAAGCCTAACTGGCTTAAGCCCACTTTTAAACCATCACCAATTAATCGGTCATCTTCTATCAGCAAAATACGCATGCTTCTCTCCTGTGTTAGCATATTATTATATTTATCCGATTCGTTTAGCGATGACCAGCTGTTATGGCCTAAATTTAAAATATATTTTTTTATGGGATTCCCTTAAGATCCTGTTAAGAATTTTTTGTTTTAATAGCTCCCGTAAACAAATTTTGGTAACCAAATGGAGAGGACCACTATGAAAACATTACCTTTAATTACCTTGATTGCGGCATTAGCTTCTGCACCAGTACTGGCTGTAAATGGTGGCTTTGATGGACCAGGTGCAACCCAAAATACCACCGCTCAAACTTCCCAATCAGGTGGTTTCACGGGACCAAGTAGTGGCGAAACCACTGTCGCTAAAGCATTAGATCTCTCTGATGATAGCTGGGTAATTCTGCGTGGTAATATCGTTAAACAGTTGGATCAGAAACATTATGAATTTACCGATGGTACAGGCACCATCAATCTTGAAATTAGTCCAAAAAGATGGAATGGCCTTAACGTAACGCCAAAAGATAAAGTGGAGATCCGCGGTAAAATTGACAAAGATTGGAACTCACGAGAAGTGGAAGTGAAACAGATCCAACTGATTAAATAACGTTGATTTGATAAGGTGGCTTGGCATCCAAGCTGCCTTATCTATCCTTTATTCCCTTCAATAGGGTGCAACTAGCATGATTTCCTATTTCGAGATATTGATGACAATGCTAGATTAACAGCTATCATCATTACGAAGGTCATATCATGTCGACTAAAATCCCTCAAGTTCGTAATATTCAAGAAACTTTGCTCTCTGATAATTGGTATACACTGAAGAAATACACTTATGAACTTCAGCGCCGTGATGGCAGTTGGCAACAACAAACCCGCGAATCCTATGATAGAGGAAATGGTGCGGTGATTTTGCTATACAATCGAGTGAAAAATACGATTGTACTGATCCGCCAGTTTCGTTTTCCTTTATATATTAATGGATACCAGCATTTACTCATCGAAGCCGCCGCTGGATTACTGGATAACGCCTCACCAGAACAACGTATACGTGCTGAAGCGGAAGAAGAAACCGGATTTCGTATTGAAAAAATTGAAAAAATTTTTGAAGCTTATATGAGCCCAGGCTCTGTAACTGAAAAACTGTATTTTTATATCGCAGAATATCATGACCAAGATCGAATTAGCTCAGGTGGTGGCCTTGCTGAAGAAGGTGAAGATATTGAGGTATTAGAGTGGCCATTTCCTAAAGCATTGGCCGCCATAAAAACGGGCGAAATTGTCGATGGTAAAACCATCATGCTTATTCAGCATCTTGCCTTAAATAATATTTTAACTCATTAAAAATAATGCTATTTATATTATTCTATTTTCCTTCTTGATTAGAATTAGGAAGGAAAATTAAATCGTGTTTATTTCTATTTATATTTTTTTATTTATTACGTTAATTTTCTATTTATTGATGTGTGGTTTGACCCATAATAAAAAAAATAAATAGTTTATTTATTATCAATAAGTTACGTCGCCATTTGTTTTATTTTTTGTCATTCAAATAAATATCATCGGAAAACATCCTACCAATTCCTACAGTATTTATTTTAAATAGAATAGGATACAATAGTTGAATAGAATATTTATTCTAAAAGTACACTTATTTAGAGTTATCTTAATATGACTATTTGACAATATCTTTTGTTAAAAGTGCTTCATGTTTACCTATTAGCTTGTTTGTTCATCCATACAAAACTTAAGAGGTTAATAATATGATACGTTGTGTTCGTATGTGGACCGGTGAAGATGGTAATTCTCTGTTTGAAGAAGGCACGATTGAATTAAGTGGAGAAGCGAGAGGAGATAGCGAAACTCCTGCTATTGCCGTTAGTGAATTATCCTTCCGCGAAACCTCTTCAGGCGGGTCATGGGATTGGCACAAAGATCCTGTTCCACGCTATGTCATCACACTTACTGGTACTTTAGAGTTTGAAACCAAAGATGGTTCAACGTTTATTATTAAACCGGGTGATATTTTACTCGCCCAAGATAACACGGGAACCGGCCATAAATGGCGTTTAATCGGCGATGAACCATGGCGTCGCGCGTATGTTGTCTATCAAGAAGGCACTGAGCTGTGTTTTAAACCCTCTAAGTCTTAGGAGTTTTTAATGAGTAAGCCTATTTCAGAACAAGTAGATATCGCGCTCATCGGTGCCGGTATCATGAGTACTACCCTCGGCACTTTTTTAAAAGAACTTGAACCATCACTGAATATTGCGGTTTTTGAAAGACTGAATGACTGTGCGCAAGAAAGTTCTCATCCTTGGAACAACGCCGGTACAGGTCATGCTGCAAACTGTGAAATGAACTATACGCCACCGAATCCAGATGGCACGGTTGATATCAGTAAAGCCCTTGAAGTGAATACCGAGTTTGATCTGTCTCGCCAACTCTGGTCTTACTTAGTCACGAAAGGCAAAATCAAAGATCCCCGTGATTTCATCCATCCTTGCCCACATATGAGCTTTGTTTGGGGTGAAGATAACGTCAAGTTTTTGAAACAGCGCTATACCCAGATGTCAGCTCACCACTGTTATCAGAACATGGAATACACTGAGGATCCGCAACAGATCAATGAGTGGGCACCACTGATCATGGAAGGCCGTGATCCAAAAGAAACCATCGCGATGACACGGGTTGCAACCGGTGCCGATGTGGATTACGGCGCGCTGACGCATCTATTAATGGAACAATTGAGCCAGCAGTCAGGTTTTGCTGTTCACTACAAACATGAAGTTATCGATATTAAAAGAGCCGCTGACGGCAGATGGAATATCGAAGTCAAAAACCTACTCACTCATGAAAAAACCATTACGACCGCTAAATTTGTCTTTATCGGTGCAGGCGGACGAGCTATCGAATTACTCCAAAAATCAGGTATTCCTGAAGGTAAAGGCTATGGTGGCTTCCCTGTTAGCGGTATCTGGCTACGTTGTGATAATGAAGAAATTGCAGCTCGCCATCATGCAAAAGTGTATGGCAAAGCAGACAAAGGCTCCCCACCTATGTCCGTTCCACACTTAGATACACGTATCATTGATGGTAAACGCTCATTATTGTTTGGTCCTTATGCTGGATTTTCTAGCAAATTCCTCAAACACGGCTCTTATTTAGATTTATTTGAATCGGTTAAATTAAATAACATAGAGCCAATGCTTGCCGTTGCTAAAGATAACTGGGCGCTAGCTGAGTACTTAGTTGGGCAAGTGCTCCAAACTTCAGCCCACCAATTTGCTATGCTGCAACAATTCTACCCAGAAGCACAGCGTGAAGACTGGAAAGAAGTGGTTGCGGGACAACGTGTTCAGATCATAAAACCAGATCACGATAAAAAAGGTATCCTAGAATTTGGTACTGAATTGATTACCAGCGCAGATAAGTCACTGACTGTCTTGATGGGCGCATCACCGGGTGCTTCTACCGCTGCGTTTATTGCATTGAATGTCTTGAAGACTTGCTTTGCGGATCAGCTTAATTCAGATGGCTGGGAAGCGCGTTTAAAAGAGATCATTCCAACTTATGGAATTGATTTAAAAGTCGACGCAAAAGCTTGCTTAGATATTCGCGCGGCAACGGCAAAAGTACTCAAGCTCGATAACTAATCGCGTTTTGTCGGGTAAATATACCAATTTACCCGACATGTTCTCATTTCCAGTCAGAACAAAGTTACACGGAAACCAGGGTTTAAAAAAGACTCTCGTGGGGTGTAATCTAGCGTTTTACCGTTCCAATCTAAAACCTTAGCACCGGATGCGATTGCCACAGCATGCCCTGCTGCCGTATCCCAAATATTGGTTGGCCCGAAACGCGGGTACAGTTGCGCTTTGCCTTCTGCCACTAAACAAAACTTTAATGAAGAACCAATTTCAACCGTTTCATGGCTTCCCATTTGAGCAAGATAATCGCGCAATTCACCATCTTGATGAGAGCGGCTGATCACTATGATAGGTGGCATTGAATCTTTAACATGAATCGGTTGCTTGTGCCCACCTTCTTCTTTCCACGCTTGATTACCTTCAGCGTAATAGAGTAACCCTTTGGCGGGCGCATAAACAACGCCCATAATCGGTATACCCTTTTCAATCAACGCAATATTGACTGTAAAATCACCATTGCGATGAATAAATTCTTTTGTTCCATCCAGAGGGTCAATCAACCAATAACGCTGCCAATTTTTACGTTCATCCCATGACGGTGGCGCTTCTTCAGATAATTGAGGAATATCGGGTGCAATACGTGTTAAACCGGCAGTAATAATGTTATGAGCAGCAATATCAGCCTCTGTCACAGGAGATTGATCGCTTTTATGATCAATATGTAACGGCTCTTGGCTGGTATAAATAGCCATAATGGCGGAGCCTGCATCGATAGCCAATTCGCAAATTTGTTTTAGCATGATTCACCTCTTTTCCATCACTCTGTACCTTTAGCTTAACAGCCATAGATCATTGGAACCACAGAAACCGTTCACACTTACCTTATCAATTTACATTATTTTCTTTCCAAGTAGTTTCAATTAATGAAAAGAATAGTGTTCTTGGGGAAATATTGCGTTATATCAGAAACAGCGCTTTATATTATGCTTTAGGTTTGATTTATCACTCGACATTTGCAATAGTAATATTGTTTAATCCATTGTTTTGTATCCATAAGAAACAAATAAGAGAGAGCGGTGAGCTTCTTTTAAAGAAAGGCAATTATAGATTGTGAATATATAAGAAGTGACTTTAGGTTTTTAGCGCTAATGCCGCTAAGAAAAATGCCTATATTTAGGCTCGATGACAACATTAAGGTAGCAAACTTTATACCCCATTCTCGAGTTGCAACAACGCATTATGATTTAATGCTATACAGAACAATAAGTAAAAATGACAATAAGCTTAATCGCATTTTTGAATAGGAATCTAACCTGCTATTTATATATCACCACTTATATATCACCACTATCAATGATGTGATTCTCTAAAATTTAGGAATAAAAATGAGTCAATCAAATACAGCCAAGCTCTCTTTTTTTAGATTACCCGCCATATTTGTGAGTGTTTGGATCCTCACGGAGTACTTTTGGTTTTATAGCGTGACAATTCAACCATTATTATACGTACCGCCTCATTATTTAAATGCGATTATATATAGCCTAAGGGTAGAGTGGTTCATTAAGATTTTTATCTTCCTATTTTCCACTTGCCTTATCTTTTACTACACCAAATTGAACCAAGCTAACCTTAAAAATATCCTTATTGTTGCGGGTATTGCCATCGTCTACTTTTTTATTCTCAAATTTACGCAATACGTAAATGAGATAGCCATGCATAAGATGTTTGGAGAGGTACAGTTATATCATCGCCCTAGCTTAATATATACCTATAGCTTTTCCATTATATTTAACATTATCAACGTCTTGATACTTATTTTACTATTTATACCAAGAATATTTTTTTGTAAAAAAGCCCGTCATGATTTCGTATTAACAGAAAAAAATCATGGGTTAATTTACAATGCACTCTATACCATAACCATGCTATGTTTTACGCTTGTTATCGCCTCTCTCACGATATATTGCATTGCGTTACTCAAGGAAAATCAACTGATATTAAAAATTTTTTTGCTTCTGAGTTACCAAGCATCTGACATGTTATTTCCTGCAACAGCCGCTGCTATCGTTATATTGCTTTTAAGTATATATAGGTCAATTCCTTTCCAAGGAAATCAACTCAAGATAAAACGTTTAATGCTTCTTTCGTTCATTAATACCATCATACTACTGGCAATAATGAGCCTATTAGCTTTCTTACTGTATTTATCAATAGAGGTCTCTCAACAAATCACCACTTTAGATGAGTTATTTGTCATCGTTGGTTTTGTAATTTTTATTATCATTGCACGTCTTGTAAATAAACGGGTGTTTAGAACTAAAAAAGATTCCCCCTCAATAACACCTACAGCTTAAAACATAAAAAGGGCTTTGCGACCTTGCCTTCATCATAAAAAGGCAGGCCTGCAAAGCCCTGATATTGGCTTAGTCAGTTATACTGACCGCCAAGATTACAGAATTTCGAGTAATTCGACTTCAAAGACTAGCGTACTGAATGGCGGGATAGATGCGCCTGCACCACGCTCACCATAAGCCAGCTCAGAAGGGATGTACAGTTCCCACTTAGAACCGACAGGCATCAGAGTCAGAGCCTCTATCCAACCTTGGATAACGCCACTCACAGGGAATTCTGCGGGTTGGCCACGTTGAACTGAGCTATCAAAAACAGTACCGTCAATGAGACGACCTGTATAATGGACGCGAACACGGTCAGTACGTGCAGGGATCGCACCTTCACCTTGGTTAATCACAGAGAATTGCAAACCAGAATCAGTGGTTGATACACCTTCACGCTTTTGGTTTTCTTCAAGGAATGCACGACCTTCAGCCGCCATGGCTTCTTGGCGAGAAGCACGGACTGCATCTGCACGCTCATGAATTTCACGTAGCGCTTTATGAAGTGCTTCAACAGGAACTGAAGGCATATTACCTTCTAACGCATCAGTGAGGCCTGCTAAAATAGCAGCAGGTTCTAGGCCTTCTAAACCAGACTCTAATAATTGCTGACCGATTTGTAAGCCAATACCATAGCTTGCTTGAGCTTCTACTGAATCAAAATTTGGGTTTGCCATGAAAATACCTGTATGGTTTTTGATAAAAAAGCAAGAATAACAGCCCCTACCTTATGGGTAAACCTAAACCATACCTCTGTGCGTTAAAAGTAAGCTATTTTGTATGATTCAGCTCAGTGTTCTCTGAAAAATAACCTAGGGTAATCAAATTACTAAAAATCAGTGCTACTATTCCTATCATCACAAATGAATTTAGTTCGTCACCGTTCGTTCCTCAATCAAGGAGGAGTCATGCTTAAATTTTCAAGATTTCATCGCATTGGTATCACTATCTTAGCGATTATCGTTATTGCAGCCCTTTTCTGGCCTACTGGTGATGAAAACCAAGGTAATAAAACACCTCAAAGTCAGCCACAGCCTATTGTTGTACCGCCACCAACGACTCCCGAGATAGTGACTCCCACACCATCAGAAGAACCAATAGATAACGGTCAAACGGAAGGTGCCCCCGCAGGCGTGCCTGCTGAACCAGAGATCATCCAAGAACCGCCAGTGGAGCAGACTCCACCTGAGGTTACATCACCACCAACGACCACCACACCACCAAAGCAGACACAACAGCCTGCAACTCGCCCTACAACCAATGAATGGCAAAATTATCAGATACAAAAGGGCAAAACATTGGCACAACTGTTTCGTGATAACCACCTGCAAGCCAATGATGCATTTGTTATGGCCCGTGTTGAGGGAGCGGAAAAACCTCTCAGTAGTTTACGGCAGGGTCAGAAAATACGTTTGAAGGCAAATGCAAAAGGGGAAGTACAGCTATTGGAGATTACGACCGCTGAAGGTAAAACATTTAGCTTTGCGCGTCTAAGTGATGGTAGTTACTACCGAACACCGTAGTTTGACTTGAACAAGCGCGATTACAGGCAATAAAAAACACCGGACTAGCCGGTGTTTTTTTTGTGCTATCGGAAAACCGATGGCACTACCATCATTTTTGATTACTCAGCAACGATGATAACGTTCAGCTCAGCAAAAACATCGCTGTGTAACTGGAAGTGAACTTCGTGGTCACCAGTAGTACGCAGAACGCCATTTGGTAGGCGAACTTCGCTTTTCGCGATTGCAACGCCAGCAGCAGTTACTGCATCAGCGATGTCACGAGTACCGATAGAACCAAACAGTTTACCTTCGTCACCCGCTTTAGAAGCTAGAGTAACAGAACCCAGCGCAGTAACAGCTGCTGCACGAGCCTGAGCTGCTGCCAGAACGTCAGCTAATTTAGCTTCCAGTTCAGCGCGGCGAGCTTCGAAGAATTCGATGTTTTTCTTAGTTGCAGGAACAGCTTTGCCCTGTGGAACTAAGTAGTTACGAGCATAGCCCGATTTAACGTTAACCTGATCACCCAGGCTACCTAGGTTAGCTACTTTATCAAGCAGAATAACTTGCATTACCTTATCCTCTTAAAGTCGTTAATGGACTGTACCAATTACTGATGACGATCAGTATATGGCAACAGAGACAGGTAGCGAGCGCGCTTGATAGCACGAGCGAGCTGACGCTGATATTTTGCACGAGTACCGGTGATACGGCTTGGTACAATTTTACCACTTTCAGTGATGTAGTTTTTCAGCGTTGCGATATCTTTATAGTCGATCTCTTGAACGCCTTCCGCTGTGAAACGGCAGAACTTGCGACGACGGAAATAACGTGCCATATGGCTAGTCTCCAGAATCTATCAAATCAATCTGCTCGGCATGAAGAACCAGTTTACTTAATCCATTGCGCCCTTGATGGGTACTAATAAAACCAGTGACTGTAATTCGACTGCCGACCGTTATACTGTGAGTATGGGCTTGTAAGGTTTGTCCGCTAACAATTATGGGCATTCTGCACCATGCTTGTCGGGTTAATCCTGCTTCCTGTTGTTGTGAACGATGTTCTAAAACAAACTGGCAGTGAGGGATACCCGACGGACTCACTTTTCGAATCAATGCTTTACAGACTGTGCCTGTGAGCACCAAACGATTAGTGAACACCTGCGCAATTACTCTTCAGAATCCCCAGCTTCTTCAGCTTCTTCATCCTGATATTCATCAGCCAGGTCACGGCTACGACGTTCGTCTTTAGCTTTAACCATTGGAGAAGCTTCTGTTACTGCGTGTTTTAAGCGCATAACCATGCTGCGGATAACGGCATCGTTGAAGCGGAAGTTAGTTTCCAGCTCATCAATCGCTTCCTGTGGAGCTTCTACGTTCAACAGAACATAGTGAGCTTTGTGCAGTTTATTGATTGGGTAAGCCAGTTGACGACGGCCCCAGTCTTCCAGACGGTGGATCTGACCTTGTGCGTTAGTGATTACAGCACTGTAACGCTCGATCATGCCCGGAACCTGTTCGCTTTGGTCAGGATGGACCATAAAAACGATTTCGTAATGACGCATTAGTAGTTGCTCCTTACGGATTATTCAGCCTCCTGTCAGGGTTAACCGCGGCCCGCGGAGGCAAGGAACTTGTTGAGTGCGGCTAAAAAATTGACGCGTCACTATACCCATCCCCGAGAGAAAACTCAAGAGATGGCGACAAATATCACTGAATATTTATTATTCGGGTGACTTATCAGTACGTTGACGTACAGCTTCAAACAGGCAAATACCTGTTGCAACAGAAACATTTAATGAAGAAACCGTTCCCGCCATTGGGATGCTGATCAACTCATCACAGTGCTCACGGGTTAAACGGCGCATGCCTTCCCCTTCAGCTCCCATCACGAGTGCCATTGCCCCAGTTAATTTACTTTGATACAAGGTGTGGTCGGCTTCACCCGCGGTACCCACAATCCAGACATTGTACTCTTTCAATAAACGCAACGTTCTCGCTAAATTAGTCACGCGAATCAAAGGAACGCTTTCCGCTGCGCCACAAGCAACTTTTTTCGCGGTTGCATTAAGTTGTGCTGATTTATCTTTCGGCACAATCACTGCATGAACGCCCGCTGCATCTGCGCTACGCAAACATGCCCCTAAGTTATGAGGGTCTGTAACGCCATCTAACACCAATAGGAAAGGGGTTTCTGTATTTTCAAGAAAATCAGGCAAATCCCCTTCTTGATACTGCTTACCCGGCAATACTTTTGCAATGATGCCTTGGTGTACCGCACCTTCTGTTTGTGCATCCATCCATTGACGATTCGCGACTTGCACCACAATGCCAAGCGCTTCGATTTCATGAATAATCGGCATCAGACGGCGATCTTCGCGCCCTTTTAAAATATAAACTTCTTTGAGTCGTGATGCATCACGATCAAGTAGGGCTTTCACCGCATGAATGCCGTAAATAATTTCGCTCATAAATCTCTTTTTTGTTGATGGAATTCAAGGTGGCATGACGCCACCTTAGTTAACTCAGCGGATCCATTACCCTTCTTGTTTTTGGGCTTTTTTCGCTGCGCGTTTAGCTTTTAATTTTGCACTAATTTTCTTGGTTTTATCAGAGGCTTTTTTCCCTTTAGCCTTATTATCTGATTTTTTATCTGTTTTCTTGCCTTTCTTCTCTGAACGACGAAAAGCTGAATCAGGCTCGAAGTTTTTATCTTTGCTCACATCACCACGTTTACTGCGTGCTGATTTAGTTGCATTTTTAACTTCTTTTTTCATTCTATCACGTGCTGTTTTACCGGGATTCTTGGCTTTACGCGTAGTTGAAATCAATGCGAAATCAATGGTACGTTCATCCATATGCACCGCTTCAACGCGAATCTCCACTTCATCGCCAAGTCGATAAGTGGTTCCGGAAGACTCACCAATCAAGCGTTGTCCCACCGCATCATAACGGTAGTAATCATTATCTAGCGTCGATACATGCACTAAGCCATCAATAAACAGGTCATTTAAGCGAACAAAGAAACCAAAACCTGTCACGCTGGTAATTAGCCCTGTAAAGACTTGACCGACTTGGTCTTGCATAAAGTCACATTTTAACCAATCGGCGACATCGCGTGTCGCTTCATCGGCACGGCGTTCCGTCATGGAACAATGCTCTCCGAGCTGTAACATGCTATCCATATCAGAATGCCAGCCACCTGTCGGCGTCCAACGATGATCGGAGTGCCCACGCTCTTTCGCAAGTAGGTATTTAATCCCTCTATGCAACGTTAGATCAGGGTAACGGCGGATAGGTGACGTAAAATGCGCGTAGGATTTTAAAGCCAGCCCAAAGTGACCGCGATTTTCAGGATCATAAATCGCCTGCTTCATTGAACGCAAGATCATCGTTTGCAGTAATTCATGGTCAGGACGGTCAGCAACTTCATTCATGACTTGAGCATAATCTTTCGGCTCAGGCTTCATGCCACCTGGTAGCGTTAAGCCCAATTCACTAAAGACGGAACGTAAGTTCATCACGCTCTCTTCTTTTGGACGATCATGCACACGATACAGTGCAGGCTCTTCATTTTTCTCAACATAGCGAGCCGCTGCGATGTTGGCTAGAATCATACACTCTTCAATCAGTTTATGAGCGTCATTACGTTCTACAGGCTCGATGCGTTCTATACGGCGTTCAGCGTTAAAGATGAATTTTGCTTCTTCTGATTCAAACGAAATTGCACCACGTTCAATACGTGCATCATCCAGAGCTTTATAAAGCGCATGTAATTGCTCAATATGCGGAACCAATGCCTTATAGTGTTCACGCAACTCCTCATCACCTTGTAAAATCTTCCATACTTTGGTGTACGTCAGCCTTGCGTGTGAATTCATCACGGCTTCATAGAATTTGTAGGAAGATAGGCGACCTGACGCAGATACCGTCATTTCACACACCATACAAAGGCGATCAACACCTGGGTTCAGTGAACAGAGGCCATTTGAGAGCACTTCTGGCAGCATAGGTACCACTTGCGATGGAAAATAGACGGAGTTACCCCGACTACGTGCTTCATCATCAAGTGCAGTTTGTGGACGAACATAATAACTTACATCAGCAATCGCCACCCATAAACGCCAACCCCCTCCTTTTTTCGGAGCACAATGTACGGCGTCATCAAAGTCACGAGCATCTTCACCATCAATCGTCACAAGGGGTAAATCACGTAAGTCGACACGCCCTTTTTTTGCTGATTCAGGAACCTGCTCACTTAAATCCGCCACCTGTTTTTCGACTTGAGGTGGCCATGAATGTGGGATTTCATGAGTACGCAAGGCAATCTCAACTGCCATACCTGTACCCATACTTTCGCCTAATACTTCAATAATATGTCCAACCGCTTGAGAACGGCGCTGTGGTCTTGTGACCAATTCAACCACCACCACGTTACCCATACGAGCACCGTTGATTTGGTCTTTAGGAATTAAAATATCAAAACTTAAACGGCTATCATCAGGAACCACAAACCCCATCCCTGATTCAATAAAATAGCGCCCAACAATTTGATTGTTACGAGGTTCAAGTACACGAACAACACGCACTTCAGTGCGCCCTTTACGGTCTTGACCATAAGGCTGTGCTAAAATGACATCGCCATGTAATGCACGTTTCATCTCATCTTGTGATAGGTAGTAGTCTTCTTTTTTACCTTCAACGCGCAAGAAACCATAGCCATCACGGTGGCCTATCACTTTGCCTTTAAGTAAATCTAAACGCTCTGGTAGCGCATAGCATTGACGGCGAGTAAACACTAATTGCCCATCACGCTCCATCGCTCGTAAACGGCGGCGTAAGGCTTCTAACTCTTCTTCTGAAGAGAGATTCAATAATTGTGCTATTTCTTCGCGCTTTGCAGGGGCCGAGCGTTTAGTGAGGAGTTCGAGTATGAATTCTCTGCTAGGAATTGGGGATTCGTATTTTTCTGCTTCTCTTTCCTGAAAAGGATCTTGTGACATCGTTACCTCCGTTGTCATCAGAATTTGCTATTACTGCGTTGTCTAATCGAGCAGTAATTGATAAAGCGGACTGTTATCTTTAACCATGTCAGCTAGCGTATGTTTATCGAGTTCCTTTAAAAACTGTTGTATCGCCTGATGAAGTACACCCTTCAAACGGCAGGCGGGTGTTATATGGCAAAACTCACCACTGCAATTCACTAACGTGAGGGGCTCTAGTGCTCTGACAACGTCCCCGATCCGGATGGTTTCTGCGGGTTGTCCAAGCGTTATCCCACCATTTTTACCACGAGTCGCTTTAACATAGCCAAGATGGCTGAGTTGATTGATAATCTTAACCATATGATTGCGGGAGACACCATAGACGTCAGTGACTTCTGTGATACTGGTCATTTTCCCTTCAGGGAGTGATGCCAAATAAATCAGAGCACGTAACCCATAATCTGTAAAACTCGTTAGCTGCACAATCACCTCAAAATTTTTGGCTTAGCCAATGGTTATCTCACCACTTATCTCTTATTAAACTCAAATTATCACGAAATGGTATCCATATTGTTTGCGCTAGGCCAAAATAACCTAAGGATATCTTTCCAATAATTCAAGTTATACTCGGCACGGTACATGTTCCGTACCTCATGTTGGCCTTGCTTCAAAAGGCAAACAAATTAATGCCAATAGGCTTCATCAAATCAAGCCGCTCTTCAACGCTCAACAAAGACATTCACGTTAACAACAATAACCTAGACGATAACGAATGCCATTACGTCTGCATTTGACATCATCAAATACCGTTTATTCTAGTTTAGCTTACTATGCAGGAAACATGTCGGTTTTCAGAGCGAGATAAACACTCCTACCATCTCCTGTTTTTGCCTATCGATGCAAGCCAGATACTGACAAACAAATAATATCAAAGAATAATCGAACACATAATAGCACAGATTCCTTAAGCCACTCGAGATTCCTGACTCACTCCCTATTGTCTATACTGTTTGAACAAGAGTGAGTTGAATCGATAGGCTGCTTATCACTTTTAACATCAAATCTTTTTATTTTTTCCGTTTTACAATGAACAGTCGGCACGCTAAGTAGGTGATATAGGACGTTATGGAACAAATTATCGAAATTTATGATTTTATATCAGGGAACACCTTATTAATGACTGCGATCTTAGTCGTCGTTTTACTGCTGACATGGATCGTTGGCAAAGTCATTTTCTTACGATTTGCCAGAAGGTTATTACCATTATTAACCAATTTAACTGACGATGACTTAATTGATGGCGTTGCACGAAAAATTGCATCCATTGTTGCCGTCACTTTTGTGCTTTATCTCAATCAGATGCTGCCTTCATTTTCTGATGAAGTGAATATCACCTTTAAAACCATCTGTTGGGCGTTGATTATTATTAATGTTGCCGCTCTGATAAACGATGGCTTAGATGTTTTTATTCTGCGCCAAGCCAAAAAGACCCTGCATCGCAATAACTCAATAAAAGGGTATATCGAGATCGCAAAAATTATTGTATGGATAATTTCATTTATCTTGATCATCGCCCTAATGACCGACCAATCACCGATCATTATTATTTCGAGTTTTGGTGCTATTGCCGCAGTATTAATGTTTGTCTTCCAGCACACATTGCTATCATTTGTTGCCAACATACTTGTATCAAATGGTAAGGTACTGAAACTTTACGATTGGATTGAATTACCAAGCAGTAATATTAGTGGCGAAGTAATTGATATCGCCTTGCATACGATCACCGTTCGAAATTGGGATAATACGATTTCACGTATCCCGACCAAGGATTTTTTGACTGAAAAATACACTAACTGGCAACCCATGTTTTCATCGGGAGGTCGTCGCATCAAACGCAGTTTTTACATTGATCAATCTTCAATTTCATTTGCCACCGAAGCTTTATTTAATGAGCTAAAAAATACAGCGCCCTTACGCCAAAGTATAGAAAATATGCTAGAAGCACGAAGTGACATCACTAATATCAATGAATGGATGATTAATAATGGTGTAACGAACCTACAACTATTCAGAAAATATATTTTGAATTGGATAAAAATGCGTGGCGATGTTAGGACTGATATGTACTTAGTCATAAGAACGATGCCACCAACCCCCAACGGGTTACCCGTCGAAATTTATTGTTTCACTCGCTCAACGACTTGGGTTGAGTATGAGGAAGTACAATCTGAAATTTTTGAATATGTTAATGCTTCAGCAAAATACTTTAAGCTAAGAATTTACCAACACCCATCCGGCAGTGATCTGGCGAATTTAAAACGTGAATAACCAATAACAAAAAACACCGAATAAATCGGTGTTTTTAATCTGCCTAGACGCCTGTTCAATATACAGGCTCTCAGCGGATAATGAGCAGCTTCTTATCTAAGAAACTGCTATGGCTGAACTATGCATCAAATGGATCGCGCAGGATCATCGTTTCAGAACGATCAGGTCCTGTTGAAATAATATCAACTGGAATACCCGTCAGCTCTTCAATACGCTTGATGTAATCTAAAGCGGCTTGTGGTAACAGCGCTCTGTCTTTAACACCAAAAGTTGTTTCGCTCCAACCCGGCATAGTTTCGTAGACAGGCTCTAAACCTTCCCACTCATCTGCTGCCAGTGGTGTCGTTTCTAGCACTTGACCATCTGGGCGGCGGTAGCCTACACAGATTTTCACTTCTTTCAGACCATCTAACACATCAAGTTTAGTCAAGCAGAAACCAGACAGGGAGTTGATCTGAACAGCGCGATTAATCGCAACAATGTCTAACCAACCTGTACGACGTTTACGACCTGTAGTCGCACCAAACTCTTGGCCTTTTTCACGCAGGAATTCACCCGTCTCGTCAAAAAGCTCCGTAGGGAATGGGCCTGCACCAACACGCGTAGAGTATGCTTTAATAATACCTAACACGTAGCTGACGTAGCGAGGACCTAAACCAGAACCTGTTGCAACTCCACCAGCAGTGGTATTAGAAGAGGTGACATACGGATAAGTACCGTGGTCAATATCCAATAAAGTGCCTTGTGCACCTTCGAACATCACTAATTCATTCTTCTGATGTGCTTTATAGAGCAGATCAGAAACATCAACTACCATGCTAGTCAGAATATCCGCGACTGCCATGATGTCATCGAGGGTTTTCTGATAATCAACCGCAGGCTCTTTGTAGTAGTTCACCAGTTGGAAATTGTGATACTCAATGATTTCTTTTAGTTTTTCAGCAAAACTTGCTTTATCAAACAGGTCGCCAACTCGCAAACCACGACGAGCAACTTTGTCTTCATAAGCAGGACCAATTCCACGACCCGTTGTACCAATCGCTTTCGCACCACGCGCTTTTTCGCGCGCATTATCTAATGCGATATGATAAGGCAGGATCAGTGGGCATGCTTCAGAAATATGTAAGCGTTCGCGAACAGGAACACCGCGATCTTCTAATTGCTTCATCTCTTTCATTAAAGCGTCAGGTGCAAGTACTACACCATTACCAATAATGCTGATGACATTTTCACGAAGAATACCGGATGGAATTAAGTGGAGAACGGTTTTTTCACCGTTTACAACAAGAGTATGGCCAGCATTATGGCCGCCCTGATAGCGAACTACATATTTAGCACGCTCTGTCAGCAAGTCGACGATCTTGCCCTTTCCTTCGTCACCCCATTGGGTGCCCAGTACGACAACGTTCTTACCCATTTCAAAATACACTCGGTTGCTTAAAAATGAATTCTACCATCTAAAATATTCTGTTCCAGTAATTTTTGGCACAGCAAAAATTATTTTTCTGGAAAGCAAGCAAAAATGGCATTTTTTATTTCTACCATAACTCCAACTGATAATAGCCAGCTCGACCAGATTGAATTTTCCCTGAAAAATCCAACACTTAAAATGGTAGGCGAAAAAAAAGCCCGCGAAGCGGGCTTTTCTTTACTAGCTTAACAGTTATTTTAATCTGTTGCACGTAACTTAATCATCAGTAGAACGCAACTTAGTTGGCGCTTTCATAAAGCGGAAGAAATCTGTGTCAGGGCTAAGCACCATCACATCATCGCCACCTTTAAAGCTCTGCTCATAGGCACGTAAACTACGGATAAAGGCATAGAACTCAGGATCTTGGTTGAAAGCGTCAGCAAACAGTTTTGTTGCCATCGCATCCCCTTCACCGCGTAGTGTCAATGCTGTACGTTCAGCTTCTGCCAACGTTTCTGTTACCGTTTTATCAGCAACCGCACGGATCTTAGTGGCTTCTTCCTGACCTTGTGAACGATGTTGACGGGCAACCGCTTCACGTTCAGCACGCATACGCGCATAGATAGCCTCAGAAACTTCGTTCGGTAACTCAATACGTTTGATACGAACGTCAACCACTTCAATCCCTAATGCAGCCATACTGTTTGCATTCACAACCAATGGCGCTAGGTTAGTTTCTTGCTCAACGCGTGCAGCCGCAGATGCGATAGCAGCATCGGCATCTTTCGTAGCATCATCCGTTGCCGTACCTTTGTTCAATGCATCACGCACATCAATGGTTAAACGACCACGAGAGTCCGTAATGATATCTTTAACGCTTAAACGACCAAACTCAGAACGTAAACGGTCACTGAACTTACGTTTTAACAGTGTTTCGGCTTGATAAGGGTTACCACCTCCCGTCGCTACATAGTAACGGCTAAAGTCTGTAACACGCCATTTCAGGTAAGAGTCTACCATCAAGTCTTTGTTTTCACTTGTTAAGTAACGGTCAGCTTGAATTTCCAAAGTCTGGATACGCGCATCAAGCATTTTCACCGTTTCAATAAACGGCACTTTAAAGTGTAAGCCTGGCTCATAAATAATGGGTTTATTTTCTGAGTCACGCAATACCTTACCAAAACGTAACACAATGCCACGATCGGTTTGAGGAACAATAAAGATGGATGCGTAAGCAACTGCCAAGATGGCAATAACGATAACAATTAGCGATTTACGCATGATTATTGTCTCCCTACTCTAACGGCATCACCACGAACACCACTGTTTTGTTGCGCGGGTGCCGAACCATAAGATGATGAATTATTGGTATTAGGATTCATCACTTTAGGCGCTAAGCTCGTTTTTGGTGCTGGCGCACTGCTGTTGCCACCACGCATCAATTGCTCTAATGGCAGAACTAACATGCTGTTGCTCTTATCATTGGCGATAACTTTACGTGTATTGCTTAAAACACGTTCCATCGTATCAATGTAGAGACGCTCACGCGTAATTTCAGGTGCTGCACGATACTCAGGCAACATCTTCGCAAAGCTTGCAACCTCACCCTCTGCTTTAAAGACAACACTTGCCTTATAAGCTTCAGCTTCTTCGATTAGCTTTTGTGCGTTACCTTTTGCCATTGGCAGAACTTCGTTACGGTAAGCATGAGCTTCACGAATGGTTTTTTGTTCTTCTTCCCTTGCAGCGATTACGTCATCGAATGCGGCTTTAACATCTTCAGGCGGACGAGCAGCTTGGAAGTTGACATCGAGCAGTGTGATACCCATTTTGTATGGCGCAATTGTTGCTTCTAGCTCTTTTTGCGTAACATCACGGATAAATGCACGGTTTGTTGTCAACACTTGTTCCATTGCTGACTGACCGATAACGCCACGCACAGCACTATCAAGAGCCTGACGTAAGCTGTTATCTGGGTTGGTCACACTGAACAGGTATTCAGCAGGATCAGTGACACGATACTGAACGTTCATTTCAACGCGGATCACGTTTTCATCTGACGTTAGCATCATACCGTTAGTCGCTTGTTCACGAACGGTTTCAACGTTAACAGGGATAACCTTGTCAATAAATGTTGGCTTCCAGTTCAGACCAGGTCCGACAACACCGCTATACTCGCCAAAGCGTAATATAACACCTCGGTCACTTTCCTTAATGGTATAGAAACCTGATCCAGCCCATACAACTACGATGGCAGCAAGAGCCAATACACCAAGACGACCGCTGATTTGAGAGGGTTGTTTATTATCACCATCACCACCGCCGCCTTTTTTACCACCAAGCTTACTGCTCAGTTTACGAAAAAGATCGTCGAGATCAGAAGCCCCACGTTTTCGACCACCTTTGTTCCCGCCAGAGTTGCCGCCTTTATTGCCGCTTCCCCACGGATCGCGGTCTTGTCCGTCATTACCGGGCTGATTCCACGCCATGTTTTAGCTCCATATCTTTATGATTGATTTTTCGGGTTAAGAGCAACAAATAACTCTTAATATCAATTCCATTTCCTAGCGACATGTTAGATAACATAACTAGGTAATTGTTGTTCCTGTTTGCACAAACGCTGCCAATCAACCATTGGCATACGCACCTCAAGGCCAATTGAGCCGTCCTCTTCAAGCCATTCACGTTCAATCGCATGAAGTTGATAAAAACGGCTACGTAAGCGGCCTTCACTAGGTGGTAAACGCATTTCAACATGTGCGATTTCACCTGAAAGGCGTTCCGTCAATGCTTGTAGCAACAAGGGGATACCTTCACCCGTTTGCGCTGATACCCAGACACGAACCGGTTTGTTATCCTCATTTCTGTCGATACGCGGGATAAATTCTTCCAGCATATCCACTTTATTCATAACTAAAAGTGTCGGAATTTCATCAGCTTCAATTTCTTCCAATACACTTTCGACCGCATGAATATTTTCATCCAAACGGCTATCTGCTGCATCAATCACATGAAGCAATAATGTTGCTTCGCGAGTTTCCTGCAGTGTTGCTTTAAAGGCAGCAACTAAATCATGAGGCAGATGGCGAATGAAACCAACAGTATCTGCAAGCACAACAGTTCCTACATCATCGACATCAATACGTCTTAATGTGGGATCCAGTGTCGCAAACAGTTGATCCGCAGCGTAAACGTCAGAAGCCGTCATCCGGTTAAATAAACTCGATTTACCGGCGTTGGTATAACCAACAAGCGAAATCGTTGGAATATCCGCTTTATTTCGCGCCTGACGCCCTTGTTCACGTTGTCTTTCTACTCGGCCGAGACGGGATAAAATCTGACTGATTTTTCCCCTTAATAACCGACGGTCAGTCTCTAACTGAGTTTCACCAGGGCCACGTAAGCCAATTCCGCCTTTTTGTCGCTCAAGGTGCGTCCATCCCCTCACTAAGCGAGTTGATAGATGGCGTAATTGAGCAAGCTCAACTTGAAGCTTCCCTTCATGCGTGCGCGCCCTTTGAGCAAAGATATCTAAAATGACCCCTGTGCGGTCGACGACCCGACATTGGCATAGCCTTTCGAGATTACGTTCTTGCGCTGGACTCAGAGTATGGTTGAATAACACCACATCCGCGCCACTTTCCTTCACCGCCTCCGCGATTTCTTCCGCTTTCCCTTCTCCGACATAATACTTAGGATGAGGAGACTTACGACTGCCTGTGACTATCTGTACAGGTTTAACGCCTGCCGATGTCACGAGTGACTCAAATTCGGTTAGATTTTCCGTGTCCTTTTCTTGTGAGAAAAAAACATGCACTAATACAGCCAGCTCACCGCCTTCATACCTATCAAACAAGGGCTATAACCTCTTAGGCTTAATCACTATCAATACAAAGGAAAAACACAGGTAAAGTCTCCCTACCTATGTTTTCCTTGAATTTTAACGCACAACTGGCCTTACTCAGCGGCTTCGCCATCCTGTTGAGTAGGAGCACCAGTGTTATAATTGCCATTACCTGCCCCACCAGCAGCACTACCGCTATGATGAGAAACAGGACGAGCAGGGACAACGGTAGAGATAGCATGCTTATAAACCATCTGGCTAACCGTGTTTTTTAGTAAAATGACAAACTGGTCAAAAGATTCAATCTGACCCTGCAATTTGATGCCGTTAACCAAATAAATTGAGACCGGAACCCTTTCACGACGTAATGCGTTCAGGAACGGATCTTGCAAAGATTGCCCCTTAGCCATTCTATGTTTTCCTTATTTTGTTGTTTTTAAATGAGAATCTTTCGATTCCAAAAAGTAACTACTCAAAAATTGCGCTTAACATTCTAATTGTACACAAACCTTGGCTCTATGCACATATAACCTGCATAACAGACTTAAGCGCTAGCTGTGGTTGTTCACTATCTAGCCAGTGAACATTTTCCCAGCTTCTCAACCAGGTAATTTGACGTTTTGCCAATTGGCGTGTTGCACAAATTCCCCGATAAACCATTTCATCATAATCTGTTTCGCCTTCCAGATAAGACCACATTTGTCGATATCCCACACAACGGATAGAGGGCAAGTCAACATGGAGGTCACCTCTGTTATAAAGCGCTCTAACTTCCTCTTCAAATCCAGCATCTAACATCTGATGAAAGCGTTGTTCAATGCGCTGATGTAAAATTTTACGATCTTGAGGCGCAATAGCAAACTGAAACACATTATAAGGTAATTCTTCACCCGCTGTTTGAGTCATTTCAGTCAAAGTTTTCCCTGAAATGAGATATACCTCTAAAGCTCGAGATAATCTTTGCGGATCATTAGGATGAATCCTAGCCGCCGCAACCGGATCAACCTCAGCTAAACGACGGTGAATGTCAGCCCATCCGTGTTGCTGTGCAATATCTTCAATCTCAGCACGGATAGCAGGATCCGCTGAAGGCAATGGTGAAAGCCCTTCTAACAACGCCTTAAAATAAAGCATTGTGCCACCCACCAGTAATGGAATTTTACCTTGAGAAGTAATCTCCTCCATTACATTTAATGCGTCTCGCCGGAAATCGGCGGCGGAATACGGCAAAGAAGGATCGAGAATATCGATCAGATGGTGAGGGGCTTGACTAAGTTCCTCTGCATTTGGCTTCGCTGTACCGATATCCATACCACGGTAGATCAACGCCGAATCGACACTGATTATCTCCACAGGCAAGTGTTGACGCAAAGCAATTGCCAACGCGGTCTTACCGGAGGCTGTCGGCCCCATCAGGAATATAGCATTCGGTTTTTTCTGAGTTAACAGTTCACTCATTTGTTAGTGTAGCTACCACGGGTTGTAAATTAATTAATTGTAATAATGTTGGTGACGGCTTTTTGACATACTGTGGACAAAGCCGCTCAACATCAGCGAGTAACTGAACTGCTTGTGCTAAGCTCCAGCTTTCTTGCATTTTTTCTCGAGAAACTGTTTTTGCAAGCCATTGAGCAATATCTTGATGAGAGACATGCTCTTTTGTCGACAAAAAATTCAGCAAACCTGAAAAAAGCTGAGATAAATTTTGTGTTCTTAGCGGTAACGATACCGCATGAATAGTTACTTTTCCATGAGATATCGTGGCTTCAACACCAAATAATGTCAATTGTTCCTTGTTACGTTGAAAAACCGCAATTTCATCAGCACTCAATGATAATTTTAACGGGATCAATAATGGCTGAGGTTTCAACGCTTCACCCTTTGGTGATAATTGAGCCAACTTCAGCAAATAATTTGCTTCTGTTAAGGATAACAGGATTAGCCCTAATGAAGACTCAATTAATGCAAAGTTTTTTGCGTAAATTGTCAATACTTTGCCAAATGTGAAGTTGTTGGCATTTTCTGCGACTGATTGGGAAGAAATTGTTGAAACATCTAGTGGTTGTCGAGCCGGAAATAATGGTTTTTTATCCTCTTCAGCCACAGGAACCGACATTAACGCCTGATATAACTGCCCTGCTTTTCGGTCATAATTTGAGGAAGAAGGGGAATAAGCGCTTTTTCCTTGAATATCACGATTGACTGATACCGCTGGCTGGGCCGATAGTGATGGCGTAAAACGCGCTTTTTTTGATTGCTCATCATGCTCTTGTTCGCGTTCTTCTTGAGTATAGGCCGCTTGTTTATTTTCCTGCGCACTAAAACCTGTTGGTGATGAAAAATAATTATCACCTGCGGAAGTCCGATTGGCTAATTCATGCGTAACAGGCTCAATGCCAGGCAATTCATCGGCGCCATGAGCATTCAACAATGCTGTCCGAACCCCTTGATAAATAAAATCATGGACTAAGCGAGCTTGATGAAAACGCACCTCATGCTTAGCAGGATGCACATTCACATCAACTTGTTGAGGATCTATGGTCAAGTAAAGGACATAAGCAGGCTGTTGATTATCATCAAGGTGTCCTTCATAAGCTTGACGAATAGCATGATTGATTAACCTATCTCGCATCATGCGGCCATTCACATAACAGTACTGAATATCACTGACAGAAAGCGTATTGTCAGGGGAGACTACCCAGCCTTTTATACCGAGATCGCCGTGCTCCCACGCGATTGCCAATGCGCCTTGCATAAACCCTGTTCCACAAACCGTTGCTAATCGACGTTCTTGTTGCACTTCATCATGAGCCGCTCGGTATTGCTTAACAAGTTTACCGTTATGATTCAAATTAATCGCTACGTCAGGCCGAGAAAGTGCAATACGTCGCACAATTTCGTCGATATGACCAAATTCCGTTTTCTCAGTACGCATAAATTTGCGGCGAGCGGGGGTGTTATAAAACAGATCAAGCACTTCTACCGTAGTGCCGTTTGGGTGAGCAGCAGGCTTTACCGTCACCGTCATATCCCGCCCTTCCGCATACGCTTGCCATGCTTCGGATTGTTCCGCGGGCTTTGACGTTAACGTTAAGCGTGAAACTGAACTAATACTGGCCAGCGCTTCCCCTCGAAAGCCCATACTCATAATGGCTTCAAGATCATCTAATGTCGCTATCTTACTGGTTGCATGACGTGCTAAAGCCAAAACTAATTCATCTTTACTGATGCCATTACCATTATCGCGAATACGAATTAATTTCTCCCCACCACGCTCAATATCAATATCAATGCGTGTTGCACCAGCATCTAAGCTATTTTCAACTAACTCTTTAACAACCGAGGCAGGACGCTCCACTACCTCTCCAGCAGCAATCTGGTTAGCAAGTTGAGGGGAAAGAATCTGGATCGCCATCGCTATCACCTCTTAATTAGGTGCGGCTTGCAGAGGGTTTGCTAGGAAATATTGGCGCAAACCTTGATGAATTGCTTCAGCAACTTGCTCTTGATAAGCGTCTGATTTTAGCAATTGTTCTTCCGCACTATTACTAATGAACCCTGTTTCAACCAAAATTGAAGGAATATCCGGCGAACGCAGTACGCCTAAACTGGCATGCTCAGGGCTACGTTTATGAATATTGCCAACTTTTCTGAGTTGTTTAATCACTTGGACGGCAACGTCATACCCCACTCGCTGTGAATGACCAAATTGCAAATCAAGGACCGCTTGGCTCAAATAAGGATCCGCACCACTTAAGGCATCACCAGCTCCACCTAATAATTCAGATTGTTTTTCGCGCTGCTCAAGCCAGTTACCTAATTCACTGTTAGCACGACGATTAGAAAGAACCCATACCGATGCCCCTCTCGCACTGCTGTTTGGCGCGGAGTCAGCATGAATAGACACTAACATATTGGCGCCTTTCTTACGTGCAACATCAGAACGGCCACTCACTGAAATAAAATAATCACCGTCACGGGTCATTGCCGGCTTAAACATGGGGTCTGCCGCCAATTTGGCATACAGTTTGCGCGCCACACTCAAGGTAACATCTTTTTCACGATAACCATTTTTACCTATCGCACCGGGGTCTTTACCACCATGGCCCGCATCAATTGCAATCACCACCTGTTTAGCACCTTTTGGCATCGTTTTATTGGCTTGCACTGGTACAGGCGTTTTTTGTTGTCCCGCCGCGTTCATTTTTAACGGCTTATCCTGTGCACTATTATTGCCAACGGCCTGTACTGGTTGAGTTATGTTATTCGACGGTGCAGATGTCCCACCTTTCCCTGTCGAAAGGCTAAACACCACTTGATATTGACCAGAAACTTGTTTCAGCGACGTTTGTACCTTGGCTGCTTTTGTCAGCTCCAAAACAATACGTTTATGCCGACTATCCGGTGGCTGACTCGTGCGAACAACTTTCACTAAATCACCCGCAGGGAGTTTCATCGGTAAACCCATAATTTCGCCATTTTGTTTAATATCAATGACGAGACGCTCTGGCGAATGCAGGGGAAAATATTTGTAGTCAGGGTTACCTCCAGCAAAGGAGAGTGTGACCTGTGCACTTGATGGGCTGTTATCTACTTGAATGTTCGCTAACGTTGCTGCCTGAACAGGCCGTGCAACGAGACAGAGCGCAAAAATCATCAATAGTAATAAGTAGGAAGCAATGCGCCTATCGGTTATTTTTCTTGGTAATGCATTCGTCATGAGCAATATATCCTTAAAGAGCGGGTAGTTCTTCTAACAACGACTCCCCATTTGCAGAAAAAGCAATCAAGTGAGCCTGACGTCCTTTATCCTGATAGGTCAAATGAAGTTCCAAGTCCGCCTCAGGTAGAAAACCTTTACCTTGTTGAGGCCATTCAACTAGGCAGATCGACTCAGGGGAAAAATAGTCACGGATCCCCATAAATTCCAATTCTTCTGGGTCGGCTAAACGATAAAGATCAAAATGAAAAACTTGTCGCTCAGGGAGATCATAAGGCTCAACCAGTGTGTAAGTCGGGCTTTTCACATGACCTTGATGCCCTAATGCCTGCAAAAAACCTCGACTAAACGTTGTTTTACCTGCCCCAAGATCGCCATACAAGTTAATCACTGCACCTTGTTTGCAGGCCTGTGCAACTGCACGCCCTAGTGCCACGGTTTGCTCTTCGTTGGCAAGTTGTAATATGCGTTCTTTCATGAATTATTCAATCAGCTATAGTAAGGAAAAAACAGATCAATGTTGATATTAACGACTATATTAACTCAAGCCGATCCATTTTTCTTAAATAACATTACAGAAATATTGGCATCATGGATATTAAATTAGTCATCGAACTTAATCACACAACGAGATTAACAAGTCGATATTTTGTGAATTCACCTAGCCATGATAAAGTTCTCAAGAAATGGAGGGCGTCCAGCTTAGATGACTGAACACGGTATTTGGGGTCTCACTCAAATAAGATGCATTCACAGACAAACAGACCACCAAACGTCAATAACGCTTAGCAAGGTATATAGCCTAGTATCACGATAAAATCTCATGGCAACACTTCTTGATCTCAACCTTCTCGCTCAAAATATCAAGCAATGGGGAGTAGAAATTGGCTTCCAGCAAGTCGGTATTTGTGACACTGACCTTTCGTTAGAAGAACCAAAATTGCAGGCATGGCTGGATAAACAGTATCATGGCGATATGGCGTGGATGGAACGCCATGGAATGATGCGAGCAAGGCCACATGAGTTACACCCTGGCACATTGCGCGTCATTAGTGTACGTATGAATTACCTTCCTGCAAAAGCCGCTTTTGCGAGCACTCTCAATGACCCTAAACTGGGGTACATTAGCCGTTATGCCTTAGGTAGAGATTATCACAAGCTACTTAAAAAACGCTTAAAAATGCTGAGTGACCGTATTTTAGCCTATTGTCGAGAACACACCTGTTCAGAAGAACTCAATTTTCGCCCTTTTGTTGATTCTGCTCCCATCTTAGAACGTCCACTCGCCGTCAAAGCCGGTTTGGGCTGGACGGGTAAACATTCGTTGATCCTCAATCGTGAAGCTGGATCCTGGTTTTTTCTCGGTGAATTGCTGGTCAACTTACCCCTTCCTGTCGATCAGCCCGTTGAGGAGCAATGTGGCCGTTGTGTTGCCTGTATGACAACTTGTCCGACGGGGGCAATTGTTGAACCATACGTTGTGGATGCTCGCCGCTGTATTTCTTACCTCACAATTGAACTGGACGGCCCAATCCCAGAAGCGTTTCGCCCCCTAATGGGAAACCGTATCTACGGTTGTGATGATTGCCAATTAATTTGTCCTTGGAATCGTTTTTCTCAATTAACTGACGAAGAGGATTTCAGCCCAAGACGGGTGCTACACACACCGGAGCTTCTCGATCTCTTTAGTTGGGATGAAGCCACTTTTTTAAAAGTCACTGAAGGCTCTGCAATTCGCCGAATTGGTTACCTGAAATGGCTAAGAAACATCAGTGTGGCATTGGGAAATGCGCCTTATCAAGACAATATCGTCATCGCTTTACGTTCCCGCTTAGGCATGGGGGAAATGCTAGATGAACATGTCCAATGGGCGATACAACAACAATTGAATCGTAGAGAAGAAAACCAAGTGACTATTCAAACTTCACAACAGAAACGCCTTGTACGTGCCATATCTAAAGGTTTGCCTAGAGACGCTTAAAAATAATACGTCATTATATCCTAAATAGACAAAAGTCAACCTCGTGTGAATAAAATAAAAAATTGCTTAACTGACAATGGTTAAAGGATTTGCAAGTTATGACACCCACATTTTCAGCAAATTTTTTTATACTTTAAATTCAATAAGATAATTAATAACTCTTGGAAATTATTTTTTCAATTATGTAAAAATACTCACAGACACATCCTGTGGATAACTCTGTGTAATAAAGTATTACAGAGACTTATAAGCGACTTTGTTTCGATAATAGATTGTGGATAACTTATTCACGGCAGGAAACTAAAATAAAGCGACTTTTTGCTACTCACAACAGAAGTAAAGTTATAAAAATGTAAGATTGGAACAATAAAATTAACTAAAACGGCAAAAAATAGATCTTTTGTATACTACGCAACCAAAACTATAACATTTGAAATAATAATTTATTTCCCCAATCAGTAAGGGGTGGCTATTCTATGGCGGCAACCTAATGAATGCAAGCAGAAAAATCCCCAAGATCCTAAAAAGATCCCGAACCGTATCAAGGCAGCGCCTTTCGCTTAGGCTTAAAAGAATAATCGCCATATCGTTAACGATATTCAATATCGATAAATAACGGTTTTTGCTTAGGTAAACGATCTGTGGCTTTAAAATGAGTGTGGATGGCGTCGAAAATACAGTGAATTTTGGAGCGGGAAACGAGACTCGAACTCGCGACCCCGACCTTGGCAAGGTCGTGCTCTACCAACTGAGCTATTCCCGCATTTGGTGTGAGTACTGCAACTAAAACACTAAGAGAGATTGGAGCGGGAAACGAGACTCGAACTCGCGACCCCGACCTTGGCAAGGTCGTGCTCTACCAACTGAGCTATTCCCGCAGACCGAAAATAGTGTTTTAGCAAAACATTAAGAGAGTTTGGAGCGGGAAACGAGACTCGAACTCGCGACCCCGACCTTGGCAAGGTCGTGCTCTACCAACTGAGCTATTCCCGCAAAACTGCATCTTTTTGCTTTACCGTACAGATAAAAATCTTCATCGGTACGGGGAGCGCATTATACGAGAAATTGCACGGCAGGCAAGTCCCTTGTCGCAAATTTTTCATTTTTTTGTTCGTTTGCTGATAAATTGGGCATTATGATGATTTTATCAACGATGAAAGTAACCTTCTGATTTCAATCGGTTAACACTTTTTTACTTTTGTGTTATTCCGCATAACGCACTCAACAATAAAGCACGCTAACAGACATGTTGACAGCCATTTGATGATAAAGAGAGATGAGATAAATAGCGGTAAGCAGTTAATATCGCAAGCAACGGAGTGCCTTCAATAGGCATTCCGTTAACTCGACTTAGCAACAGAGCTTATTTATTGAGATCTGCACTCATTGTCACGAAATTACCAACACGCGCACTGGTAATTTTGTAGCTGTCCGCACCCGCCTCTTTTGCTTTCTGAGCAATCATAGCTTCGGTAGAAGCTAGCGTGTCACCCGTTGCTGTAACCGTTTGAGCTGAAGCGCCGAAAGCCACTAAAGATAACAATGAAGCTGTTGTTAATGTTTTAATCATGTTCATAATTTTTATCCTTTAATTTTATCGTTAAAATTGACTTGATAACCCTTGTTATCTGCTATGCCATTAATTTAACCTCAAGTTACCGCAAATAAAAGCAACTAAATTTGGCTTTGTTTATCAATTTTTTTGAATAAAAATAGCGAGATCAGCACTTCATCCTATTAGGAAAATAAGTCATGAATACGTCAACAATAACGAGGAGTTAAAGAAGGTCAGCTACTAACATAAATAGGCCACTTATCGGTGGCCCATCTATTTTTAATCGCCTGGTCTAATCGGCTTTATTTAATAAAAGTTTCGCGGTAATAGGCTAATTCAGCAATGGATTCACGAATATCATCTAATGCTTGATGGGTACCTTTTTTCGTAAATCCCCCCAGTATTTCCGGTTTCCAACGACGAGCTAGCTCTTTTAATGTGCTGACATCAAGGTAGCGATAATGGAAATAACTTTCTAATTCAGGCATATAGCGAAATAAAAAACGACGATCTTGACCAACACTATTACCACAAATTGGTGAAGCGCCTTTTGGCACCCACTGCTCTAAGAAAGCAATCGTCGCTAATTCAGCGTCATGTTCACTGAACGTACTGCTTTTAACACGTTCAACTAATCCACTTCCTGTATGCGTATTGACATTCCATTCGTCCATCAAATCCAATTGCGCTTGTGTTTGATGAATCGCAATGACAGGACCTTGTGCTAAAATATTAAGTTGACTGTCCGTAACAATAGTCGCGATTTCGATAATACGGTCACGCTCAGGATCGAGACCGGTCATTTCTAAATCGATCCAGATTAAATTATTCTCATTCTTTTGCATCATATACCCTAACTTGATCCGGTGGAATTCGTGTATGATAGCGCGTTTGAGGTATCGACGCGATCCACTCAATGAAGCAAACAAAAAAACTCAGCCAACAATATCAAGAGAGGTCAGGTGGCTAAGCAGAAATTGTCAAAAGGCCAGCAGCGCCGCGTGCAGGCAAATCATCAAAAAAGACTGAAAAAACAAAATGTCACTGAAATTGATGATAGTCAACTAGGAGAGGCACAAGAAGGGCTAGTTATCAGCCGGTTTGGACAACATGCTGATATTGAAGCCAATGACGGTACATTGCAGCGTTGTAACTTGCGCCGCACTATCTCGTCTCTTGTGACTGGCGACCGTGTTGTTTGGCGCCCGGCACTGAATACGCAAACAGATAACAAGGTGAACGGCATTGTCGAAGCGGTTCATGAGCGCCGCTCAGTCTTAACACGACCTGACTATTATGACGGGCTGAAACCCATTGCTGCGAATATTGACCAAATCGTGGTGGTTTCGGCAATCCTACCGGAACTTTCTCTCAATATTATTGACCGCTATTTAGTGGCTTGTGAAACCGTTGGTATTCAACCAATTATTGTTCTGAATAAAATTGACCTGTTAGACCAAGAGAACCGCGAATGGGTCAGTGAGCTGATGACGATTTATCGCGATATTGGCTACCAAGTCCTCGAGGTATCCAGTCATACCAACGAAGGAATGGAAGCGCTCACTAACTTATTAGAAGGCAAAATATCGGTCTTTGTGGGGCAGTCCGGCGTGGGTAAATCCAGTTTACTGAATGCATTATTACCACATAATGAGGAAGCTATTTTAGTAAATGAAGTGTCTGACACCTCGGGGTTGGGCCAACACACGACAACAACGGCGCGCTTGTATCACTTCCCTCATGGAGGTGACGTTATCGACTCTCCGGGCGTACGTGAATTTGGCTTATGGCACCTTTCAACGGAACAAGTCACCAAAGGATTTGTCGAATTTAAAGATTATTTAGGTGGCTGTAAGTTCCGAGATTGTAAACATTTGGATGATCCCGGCTGCCTACTGCGTGAAGCAACAGAAGATGGGAAAATCGCGGAATCACGCTTTGAAAATTACCACCGTATTTTAGAAAGCATGGAGCAAGTGAAACCGCGTGGTAATTTCACGGGGAAAGAGAAATAAACCGGCTTAAAACGTAAGTGTGTGCTTACATTTTTTTATGGACGCACAGGCTAAAGGTAAAGATTTTTAAGCCCATCGAAACAAAATAGCCTATTTAAAAAAGCAAAGGTACAATAACGCCTTTTTGCTAACTGGCCTTTTCGAATTTGAGGTTAACGTGCTAGATAAGATTAAAATACGTTTACAATATTTATTACCAAAACAAGGTCTTACACAACTTGCGGGCTGGTTTGCCAACAAGCAAGCTGGCTTCATCACTCAGTGGGCCATAAAACTATTTGCTAAAGCCTATAAAGTGGATATGAGTGAAGCACAAAAAAGCGAATTCACCGCTTATGCCACGTTTAATGATTTTTTTGTACGGCCATTGAAAGACGAAGTTCGTCCATTGGTTGAAGGTCAACATCAATTAGCCCAACCTGCTGATGGCGCTGTCAGCCAATTAGGCCCAATTCAAGACGGTCACATTTTCCAAGCCAAAGGTCACAATTATACGGTGGAAGCTTTACTGGCGGGTAACTATCAGTTGGCAGAAAAATTTCGTCACGGCGACTTTATTACCACTTACTTATCTCCAAGTGATTATCACCGTGTTCATATGCCTTGTGATGGCTTATTAACCGAAATGATTTATGTTCCTGGGGATCTTTTCTCTGTGAACCCACTCACTGCCGCCAATGTACCGAATTTATTTGCACGTAATGAGCGCCTGATTTGTGTGTTTAAAACCGAGATAGGTCTGATGGTACAAATTTTAGTTGGTGCAACAATTGTCGGTAGTATTGAAACCGTCTGGAGTGGCTGCGTTAATGATCAACGCCAAGGTATTATTCAGCGTTGGACTTATCCAGACCAATTAACTGAAAATGCGGTATTCCTGAAAAAAGGCGAGGAAATGGGTCGTTTCAAACTTGGCTCAACCGTTATCAACCTGTTCGAAGCTAATACAATCCGTTTCAATTCTTCACTGATCCCAGGTTATGCTACCCGTATGGGTGAGCTATTGGCTGAAACGGTCTCAAATGACACTTTAGCGGCGGCTACCGCTGAACAAACAGAAACTCAGTAATACTCAATTAATGATTTGAAGGAGCTCCCGACTGTGCGCTTGATTATCAGTTTTTTTTTCAGCCTGCTAATCGCCTTTTCTGCGGCTGGGGCTCCTAATACCACGCTAAATGAAGCACAGATTAAGCAGGAGCTGTCTCAACTAGATCCGAGCAAAAATCCCAAAGATGCGGAGATAGCGCAAGCTTTACAAGGCGCTCTCAACTGGATCAGTGAAGCCAATGAAGCGGATGCTAGAGCCAAGTCTTACCAAGACGCCATTGATAATTTCCCTAAAATTATTAAAGGGTTAAGGCAAGAATTACTCAATGAAAGTGATGAGCCACCGGCTATCCCTGCCAATATCAGTTTGTCTGAGCTTGAACAACAAATTATTCAAGTCAGTAGCCAACTACTTGAACAAGGAAGAAAAACTCAGCAAGAACAAGATAAAGGACGTGAGATTAGTGAGTCACTCAGTGCGCTTCCCAAGCAGTTGTCAGAGTCACGACGCTTGCTTTCTGAAGCGGCTTTTCGTTTACAATCGCTAAGTACGCCCTCGACACCATTAGCGGAAGCGCAGTCAATCCTTGCTCAAGCAGAAGTAAGTGCTCGCAAATCCGAAGTTAATGAATTGGAAATGGCACAGTTATCAGCCAATAACCGCCAAGAGATTTCCCGTGTCACATTAGAGATCAATAAAAAACGCTACAACCGGCTAGAACTTGAACTGCAAAAATTGCGTGAAGTGCAAAACACGTTACGTCAGCAAAAAGCCGTATTAGCCCTTGAGCATACTGAAATGCTGGCTGAGCAAGGCGAGCTGACCCCTTTTCTAAAAGAACAAATTGATATTAACCGCAAATTGTCACAAGAGCTAACTGACCAAGCGGTTCGCATGAACAATATCAGTACTAGCCAAGCAGAAATTTCCTCGGGTATCCAAGATGCACGCCAAGCACTCACCACTATTCGTGAACAAGCACAATGGCTTGATGGTTCAAGTACGTTAGGAGAAGCCTTACGCACTCAGCTATCACGCCTACCTGAGATCCCTAAAAGCCAACAGCTTAACCGTGATATGGCTGACTTACGTGTGCAAAGGCTAAACTATGAAGACATGCTTGATCGGCTATCCAAGCTGGATACTGCCACACAAGAAACTGAAAATAATTTAAGCCCAGCACAAGCACAAGTTTATTCATCGCTGATCAAAACGCGTAAAGAGCTGCTCACGGCACTGATTTCAGGCTTTGATACTGAAATGCTTGAGCTAACGAAATTAAACGTAGCCACTAGCCAGCTCACCGATGCATTGAAAGATGTAAAAGATGCCTCACACCGTTATCTGTTTTGGGTCGCTGACGCACCGCCAGTAACGCTTCACTATCCTGTCTTATTGATCACTGATATTACCCAGTTGCTCTCTTTAGACACCTTATCGCAACTGACCGGTGCCTTAAAGGTGATGCTGACGACCCAAGATACTTTTTTGTATCTGCTCGGCTCAATCATTTTAGTTATCTTCAGTATCAGCACTCGTAAGCATTATCAGGATTTTCTTGATCGCGCTAGCTTACGTATTGGTAAAGTCACCCAAGACCATTTTTACCTCACTGTACGAACCATTTTTTGGTCTATCATTGTGGCGCTACCACTCCCGATGATGTGGTCCGCCATTGGCTACGGGTTACAAAGTGCATGGCAATACCCGATGGCGGCGGCGATAGGTTATGGCGTCAGCGCGACGACACCGGTGCTATGGCTGTTTATGATCAGTGAAACCTTCTCTCGCCCCACAGGGTTATTTATTGCACACTTCGGCTGGGATAAAGATGCCGTAAAACGTGCGATGCGTTACTATCGCCTCGCTATTTTCGTTATTGTCCCCTTGATGATGGCGCTGATTACTTTTGAGTATTACAGTGACAGAGAATTCGCCTCAACCATTGGTCGCTTCTGTTTCTTGTTACTATGCTTTGCATTGAGTTTAATGACCAATAACTTGCGTCGCACACACGTTCCACTCTACCTTGATAGACATGGCTCAGGCGATAATCTCATCAACAAGGCATTATGGTGGATGCTACTCGGTGCACCAGTCGTCGCTGCTTTTTTCTCTCTGTTAGGGTATTTTTCAACCTCTCAAGCCCTGCTCGGTCGTTTAGAAACCTCGGTTGCCATCTGGTTTGTGTTATTAATTATCTATCATACTATCCGCCGTTGGATGTCAATTCAGCGTCGTAAACTCGCCTTTGAACGCGCCAAACAGCGTCGTGCAGACATCTTAGCCCAGCGGGCAAAAGGAGAGGATGACTCACAACAGCCAAACGCCAGTGGAGAAGGTAGTATTGATATTGATGAGCAAGTGATTGACCTTGATGCGATCAGCGCACAATCCGTCGGCTTAGTACGTTCGATACTTACGATGATTGCCTTAGTCTCTCTGATTTGGCTGTGGTCTGAGCTGCACACTGCATTTTCGTTCCTTGAAAATATTCGCTTGTGGGATGTCACCTCTACCATTAATGGTGTTGATACTGTGCAACCAATCACGATGGGATCGATTTTTATCGCCATCTTGATCATCATTGTCACCACGCAATTAGTCAGAAATTTACCTGCATTGCTTGAGTTAGCGGTGTTACAGCATTTAGATTTAACCCCTGGCACGGGTTATGCCATAACCACACTGACGAAGTACTCACTCACTATCATAGGCACCATTGTTGGTTTCTCTATGTTGGGGATCGATTGGTCGAAATTACAGTGGTTAGTCGCCGCCATGGGGGTTGGGTTAGGCTTTGGTTTACAAGAGATCTTTGCCAATATCATTTCCGGTCTAATGATCTTGTTTGAAAAACCTATCCGAATTGGTGATACCGTCACCATACGCAATTTAACGGGTAGTATTACTAAGATTAACACCCGTGCGACCACCCTGACTGATTGGGATAGAAAAGAAATTATTGTGCCCAATAAGGCCTTTATTACAGAACAGTTTATCAACTGGTCTCTCTCTGACACCATCACACGTATTGTTATGACTATCCCTGCTCCTGCGGATGCAGACAGCCAGCAAGTCACCTCCATCATTCTCAGCGCGGCTGAACGTTCGAGCATGATATTGGATAACCCGAATCCTGAAGTTTATTTGGTCGATTTACAACAGGGTATTCAGATTTTCGAATTACGCGTCTATGCTGGCGAAATGGGGCACCGCTTACCAGCACGGCACGAAATCCATCAAAATATATTGGCGGCATTTGCAGAACAAGGGATTACCTTGCCATTCCCTCCATTCCAAGCACGCGTGGATATACGTGATAATGCATTACAAAGTGCAACGAATAATCTTGCAGGTCGCAATCCTCCACGTAAATCAGGAGAGCTATAACCGCAGAACTTAATGGTCAATAACTTAGGTTATTGACCATGATACTAATTTTTAAGGTAGTGAAATGAAAGCACCTATTGATCCACAAGATGAGCAGGTTTTATTACGAGTCACTCAATTTGATAAAGTTGGCTCGATCCTCTTTTTCCTGATCCCATTGATTATCTTGTTAGTCGTCGGAAAATCATTTGCCGTCTATATACTCTATTTATGGCAAGCGCTTTCCCTACTCTATATTGTGGCTTATCGCATGTTGGTGAGTAAATTATCAACCAAAGCGTTACAGTTAAATGTACGTAGAGGCTGGGGATACAATCGGTTTTATCGTATGAGTTGGGCCTATCTCGTGCTATCGATCATTATCATGGTGGGATATCGGATCATATCCCACTGAGTTTACTGTTCGTCAGCTCGCCTTAGATCCATAGGATTGAATATAATTCTCAGCGAGTTGCTGTGCTTGTTTTAAGTCATTTTCATTTAATTGCTCGGCAATTTTATTTTGCAATTTCTGGCTCTCTTTATTACCACTATAAACTGCGGTTGCCAGCCAAGCATAAGCCTGTTGCAGGTTTTTCTTGACGCCTTTCCCTTCTGAATACATGACACCTAAACGATCTTGCGCTTTTGCATCACGCTGTTTAGCTGCTTTACGGAACCAAAACACGGCTTTTTCATTATCCTGATCAACACCGCTACCAATTGAATACATTTGGCCGATGTGGAATTGCGCAATGACATTGCCACCTTGCGCTGCTTTCCTAAACCAATAAGCTGCTTTTTCGAGATCTTGTGCGACACCAAGCCCTTGTGCATACATCATCGCCATGTTGGTTTCTGCACGGGTGTCATTTTGTTTAGCGGCTTGTTGATACCAAAGCATCGCCTTATCGTAGTCTCGACGCACACCGAAACCATTCACATACATCGTACCTAATTGGAATTGTGCATCAGAATTACCTCGGTCACCTGCTTTAATAAACCATTCCGCTGCAATTTTTGAGTCCTGAGAAACGCCATTGCCTTTAAAATAGCGCTGACCTAGAAGGTATTGCGCTGTTGGATCACCTTTTTGTGCTAACTGCGTAATTTGCTCTATGGTCTGTTGAGGAGGTGCCGATTTTGTCGACGGCGTGGCAAGTAACAGTGAACTATAGCAAACAGAACCTAATAAGAGCGCTAACGCAATTTTTTTCATCCTAAACAACCCTCAACAGTGCAAAATACCGACTGAGAAAACAGTGTGATCCATTATTATCGGCAGGCTGCGGTTTGACTATAGCCTAAACTCACAGCCGACTCGTCATAGTTTAATGCGACTTTCATACAGAAAGAATAGGAAAATTGAGTTTATTACTGATTTAGCACATTTTTTACTTTTATTATAGAAACTGAGGTATTTCCTGACCAAGTCAAATAAAAACAGACTGTTCTCTAAAAAATAAGACAGAATTATTTATAGTGCGCATCAATGAGTATGGTTTAACCTCACCCATTCAGTAAGACAGTATTAAGCGATGTATCTCTACCTGTCCCCTTATTTTATGCAACCGCTATTGCAATAACGCATTTATTTTCTGCGTGATTATTCCATGAATCGTATTGAATGACTGACTATGGCCACGGGCTGTTGCAATAGCGTGACCCAGCTTTCCGTACTCACAACACTTCCTTCTTTTATTTTTCTCAAATAAAAATAAAATCTATTTTTATGTTTTTATATAAATCCGATTTAATAAAGGAATATTTATCCGTGATGCTATTGACTATGTTAACGCCAATATCGAGTATAAATAATTAGAGGCAGTATAATTTGCCTCTAATTTGGAATAATCTCTTTTTCGTGTTGTCAGTTAACTAACAGGATGAGTGAGATACAGTTTTCTCAGGTAGTTTGCTACCGCATCATCTGCATTAGAGCCAATAATTTCAAGTTGTGGTAATTCATCTTTGAGCATTTGATGAGCATTTTCCATAATGCAGCCTTTACCTGATAAGGTCAGCATTTCTTTATCGTTCATCCCATCACCAAAGGCGATACAATCATGAACTTGATAGCCCTGCAACGCCGCAACTTGTTGCAACGCTTCACCTTTAGAGACCACTCCAGCCATCACTTCAAGGCAACTACGTAATGAAAATGTCACATTGACGCGGTCTTGCCAACGCTCACGGATCCGATTTTGTAAATCGACTAACAAGTCGTGATCTTCACTCGTGTAATAGACTTTACACACGTCAGAAGTATCAAAGTTATCGCGCTCAAATAAGGTATATTGAAACACGGATTCTTTGAAAAACTCTTTTTGTTCAGGGCTTTCGCGGTTAATAAACCAGTCATCACCACTGTAATAGTTAGTCACAAGATCAGGATTATCGAAGTCCATCAAGCACAATTCATGTGCAATGTCAGGATCAACATTATGTTTAAAAATCAGTTCGCCCTTTGTATTGTGAACTCGAGCACCATTGGAGGTGATCATATAAGCATCAATACCTAAACCATCTCTAATTTGTGCAACATCCACATGATGGCGGCCCGTTGCAAACACAAAATGGATATCTTGTGTTTCGACTAACTGTTTCAACGTTTCCTTGGTAAAAGAGGTCAAATCATGATTGGGAGATAAAAGCGTACCATCCAAATCAGAAGCAACAACAGGATATTTCATAAATCATTCCTAACTAATACTGCTCAAAAAAATCACAGATTGCATTAAGTGCCATCGCTCTTAGTGCATCCACTTCAAACAGGATTTCATGGTGTGCCCCTTCTATCACGAGAGGTAATTTTTCTTCTCTTCCTGTTTGTGCTTTTTGCCGACTTTGACAAAAAGCCTGTAGCTCTCGATTGCTGACCACTTTATCTTCACTTGCTTCTAGTAGCATCAGTGGTACATCAATTTCTCCCGCTCTTGCAATCAGCTCATCACCAATTGCAAAACTTTCTTTTAGCCAATGATAAGTTGGCCCTCCAAGACGCAAGTCAGGATAGTCGGCATAATAACGCAAATAACGCCGATAGCGCTCTTGACTGTGTGTCAGGACGTTAATCATATAAGGTAATGGCTGCCATTTACCCGTCGATACCGCATACTCATTACGCACACTTTGGTGTAATTCTGCCCTATCAACAATAAAGCTGGCTAGCCAATGTGGTATAGGTAAATTAATCCCAATCATAGGCGCACAAAGCGCAGCCGCATCAAAAGTCACCTTATCTCGCAATAAGTAGCCTCCTAGGATCGCTCCTCCCATCGAGTGGGCTAAGGCATAACATTTGAGATAATGCCGACATTGCACTTCAAGTTCAATAAACTTTGCAAAATCATCGATATAATCAGTGAACTTTTCAACGTGCCCTTTTTGTGGATCGGCAAGCATACGTCCTGATCGTCCCTGACCTCGATGATCCACAATAAAGACATCAAAGCCAAGATGATAAAAGTCATAAGCAACTTCAGGATATTTCACATAGCTTTCACTACGCCCTGGAGAGATCACAATGGCTTTACTGTGCTGAGAATTGATAAAACGAACGTAACGGATAGGCACATCATCTACCCCCAAAAATTCAGCTTCCTCTCGCTGTATCCAGAAATCCAAAAGAGGCCCGTTGGTAAACGCAGCAAATTGAGCTTCTCGATTTAACCAGCTCTCTTTTAGCTTCTCAGGGGTCATTATATTTATCCTTTCGTCATTCGTAACCTTCAAGATGATCCCGAATCAATGTCATAAAGGCATCACCAAAGCGTTCTAGCTTCCGTTCTCCCACGCCGTTGATCAACAACAATTCTGAGGAAGACGTAGGGCAGTGCTCTGCCATTTCAATCAGTGTTGCATCATTAAAAACCACAAATGGGGGGATGTTTTCTTCATCGGCTATAGATTTACGTAATTTGCGTAGCTTAGCAAACAACTTCTTATCATAGTTACCCCGATAAACTTTGTTTTGCTGATTACGGCTTTTTGTTACTAAAACGCGAGGAACGGCTAATTGCAGTGATGATTCACCGCGTAAAATCGGCCTAGCTGCTTCAGTAAGTTGTAATGCGGAGAAATGAGTAATATTTTGTGTGATCATGCCAAGGTGAATTAATTGACGGATCACACTCACCCAATGCTCATGGCTTTGCTCTTTTCCGATACCGTAAACAGGTAATTGGTCATGGCCTAATTCCCGAATACGCTGATTATTCGCCCCACGTAATACTTCGACAATATAGCCGATACCAAAACGTTGACCAACACGATAAATGCACGAGAGCGCTTTTTGTGCATCGACTAAACCATCATACTGTTTTGGAGGGTCTAAACAGATATCACAGTTCCCACACGGTGACTGCCTATTTTCGCCAAAATAATTGAGTAGTACCAATCGACGACAAGTTTGTGCTTCAGCAAATGCGGCTATCGCATTTAGTTTATGCCGTTCAATATCTTGTTGCAGACCCGCGGGTTTTTCTTCGAGACAGCGGCGTAGCCATGCCATATCAGCGGGATCATAAAAAAGGATTGCTTCCGCCTCAACCCCATCACGTCCGGCACGTCCAGTCTCTTGGTAATAGGCTTCAATATTGCGAGGAATATCAAAATGTGCAACAAAACGCACATTCGACTTGTTGATCCCCATACCAAATGCCACTGTTGCCACAACAATTTGCAAGTTGTCTTTTAAAAAAGCATCCTGAACCCACTCACGTTGCTGGCTATCTAATCCCGCGTGATACGCTGCAACACTTAGCCCCCGTTTTTGTAAGCGTTCGGCGGTTTCTTCCACTTTACTACGGCTATTACAATAAACGATACCAGCCTTGCCTTTCTGGGCTTTAATAAAAAACCAAAGTTGTTCCAGTGGCTTATACTTTTCTACTAAGGTATAGCGAATATTCGGTCTATCAAAGCTACTGATTTGTATCAACGGGTCATGTAAATCGAGCAAGCGAACAATATCTGCTCGTGTTGTTTCATCTGCCGTTGCTGTTAATGCCATCACTGGCACATCAGGAAAATGTTGTCTCAATTGCCCAAGGGCACGATATTCAGGACGGAAATCATGGCCCCATTGTGAAATACAATGAGCCTCATCGACGGCCAATAGACTTATATTCCAATTAGCCAGTTGGTTTAGAAAGTAGTCAGTCAGTAATCTTTCAGGGGCGATATACAGTAATTTCAAAACACCTTGCGCGCACAGATCCATGACCTCACGCTGTTCTTGGGCGGTCTGAGAAGAATTTAAACAAGCCGCACTAATGCCATGAAGTCGTAATTGATCGACCTGATCTTTCATTAATGAAATTAAGGGGGAAACCACCAGCGTCACCCCCTCCTTGACTAGAGCAGGCACTTGATAGCACAGAGACTTACCGCCCCCTGTTGGCATGAGTACTAAGCAGTCACGATGGTCAAAAATTGCTCGAATAACGGCTTCCTGCCCAGGGCGGAAAGACTGATAACCGAAAGTACTGTTGAGTATACTTTCAGCAAGTGAAAACTGGGAGATCACTTCTGCAGTAGACACGCGGATCCTCAAATTACAAACTGATAGCTGCCCGTCAGAGAGCAGCGTCTAAATAGTGGGTTAGTGCCCGAAGCCTTTCAAGGTATCGCTTGAATTAAGGTTGTCGTATGCTAACAAATAAGTGCTAACGACTAAAGCATATCATTTAGCATCACACCGATACCAAAGCGAGTTTGCCGATAATCATAATCGATCATGGATTCGCCGTAACCGCTAAATAATTGGGTATAGAACCTCACATGCTTGGTGATTGGATAGCTCCAACCTAGCTCAGCCGCACCATAGCCACTATTCCAGTTATAACGCCCCGTTGCCGTAAATACACTATCACCTAAGGCATAACCTACTTTTAACCGGTAATAGCCCATATATTTGGTGATATCTTTATTATCATCACTTCCTTCACTTTCGTGAATGCGATACCAAGGTTTTAAATCGACTTGCCAGTTACCATTTTGGGCCATAGCACGTGCATAAATACGATTCCAACTGCGTGACGTCGGCTCAGAACGGCCATTCGACTCATGGTTGAAACCCGTTTCTAATTCACGTAACGTCCAACCCCCCCACTGGTAGTCAGTCGCCCAACCAATAAAAATTTGCGGTTCATAGTTAGTATCACGAAAGGGTGAAGATTCTTTTTTATTACTTAATTGCCACCAAGAACGTTGCGTATAAGATGCGGCTAAGACGGAATTATCCCCCGCAATCCCTCTCCATAAAGGAAAAGCTAAACTCAGTTGAAATTTTACTTCGTCATGTAAAGCATCATCACCCCAATTATAGGTTTGTATCGCTTCCTTATTTATTGATGAAGTATAAGTATAAATAATGTAGTTAGACTCATATGGATAAAGTACAAAAGGATTATCGTAATTTTGTAATAAACCCGAAATAATACTCCCTCTTATTGGCTTGTTATCTGTAACTTCTTGCGAATTTGGCGTATCCGATTTTTCTGCCGCAAATAATGATACGGACCAAAAACAGAGCACTACACTAAGTAATTTGTGAAAAATGCGCATTCTGTTATTCCTATTTTGTACATTCCCAAAAAAAGTTTTTCTCATTTTACACATAAAATCTGATAACTGCTGAAAGATTATTCGTTCATTTGCTAGAGACATATTTTATACATAGTGGTAACTTATTGTTCACATATTTTTAAAGGAATAAAGCAGATGAATGACCATACTTACACATTAGAAGAAGCCAGTAAGCTCATGAGTGATGCATTTATCTATAAAATGCCTTTTAATCACCTTTTAGGCATCGAATTAGCACATATGAGCGATGATTTTGTCCAACTGACCATTAATAATCGTCCAGAATTGATAGGCAATTTCACACAAAATATCCTGCATGGTGGCGTGATCGCATCCCTATTAGATGTTGCCGGCGGCATGGTATGTATTAACCGCATTCTTCAACGTATCACCCCATTAATCCATCAAGATATCGTTGAGAAAATGTCAAAAATGGGCACCATCGATCTACGAGTTGATTATTTACGTCCTGGTCGCGGTGAAGTTTTTACGGCTAGTGCAAGTTTACTGCGCGACGGTAATAAAATTGCCGTGACTCGTTGTGAATTACATAATGAACGTAACCAGCATATTGCTACAGCCACTGCGACTTATCTAATTGGATGAAAATAAAAAGTAAAAATTTAGTTACTTACTCAACTAATGACTTGTAAAAAAACTCGAGCAATGTCACATTAATAAGGTCATAAATCGAGCCAATATTTTCTTTGGCTCGATATCTCAATCGACTTACTTTTAGCCGTTTATTCGAATTCAGAGTCAATAATGAACCAACAAAACACCATTAAGGGTGTCTTATGCGCCTTGGGCGCCTATTTAATTTGGGGCGTCGCACCTATTTATTTTAAAACCATCCAAGAGGTGCCAGCAGAAGAAATACTGACTCACCGTATTATTTGGTCATTTTTCTTTATGTTGGTCTTATTAACGGCCACTAGGCATTGGAGCTATATGCGCCAAGTGTTAAAACACCCTAAAAAAATTCTGATTTTGGGTGTCACTGCGGTAACCATTGCTTCCAACTGGCTAATTTATATTTGGGCTGTCAATAATGGTCATATGTTACAAGCTAGCCTAGGCTATTTTATAAACCCTTTAGTCAACGTCTTGTTTGGCATGCTATTTCTACAAGAACGTTTTCGCCGCATGCAGTGGATTGCCGTCTGTTTAGCGCTCATGGGAGTGCTGATCCAACTATGGCAATTTGGTTCAGTGCCGATCATTGGGTTAAGCCTTGCGGTCACTTTTGCAACTTACGGTTTATTGCGTAAAAAACTGGGGGTTGATGCTCAAATTGGCATGACATTCGAGACACTCTGGTTATTACCTGTCGGCATCATCTTCTTACTATTCTTTGCGGATAGTCCGACTAGCAATATGACAATGAATGATTGGCATTTAAATGTGTTATTAATCCTCGCTGGTGTGATTACAACGGTGCCTTTGTTACTGTTTACTGAAGCAGCAAACCACTTACGTTTATCAACACTTGGATTTTTCCAATATTTGGGACCAACAATTATGTTCTTACTCGCTGTATTTATCTATGGTGAACAAATGACATCAGAATTGTTAGTCACTTTTGGTTTTATTTGGGTTGCATTAATTTTATTTACCTTGGATGCACTTTACACACAACGTAGGTTACGAAGATAAATTCAGTAAATTGCCTATTTAAAGGCAATTATCGAAACCCTGGCCTTTTATTATTTATTAATTAGAAGGTCAGGGTTTCATTTTATGGAACTTCATTTGTTAATTTACTTTATGCATATAGACAATCGACAAAGTTATATCATTTAGATAAATGATTTCCCCAACCTAAATAAATTACAAATAACCTATTTACGATTAATAGTACCTATTATTCACATCAATAGAGAAATGATCATCTGTCATTGGCAATGGCTCTAATACTTTCATTCAAACAAACAATAAATCCAATAAAAATCAACATTTTAGAAAAGCATGTAACACATTGATTTAATTCTCAAACAAGCTATTATTATATTTATCCAAAATGAGCTTTTATTTACCCACATTAAAATCAAACCAACTTATTGAATTAAAAAAATATTTATTTTTTTAATAATTAATCATTGCGTTAAAGGAACATCGAATCTATATTGTACGCCGCTTGTATTCACCCCAGCGGATGGTGATGGTCCGATTCATCACTGACGTTTCATTAAAGTGCGCACGATGACAGATGATTTATCAAATGTCCTGGTGCGAGGTTTTCTGAAATTGAATATGAGTTCGCTCTAAAATTTATTTTAATACAATAATGTAGCGTTATAACTCAGGTTATATACTCACATAATTCTAGATGCAGTTAAACATCAATGAATGCACCGCTAATAGCATAGAAAGTGATGCTGCTTGTTCAAATGAACATAGCTACCATTTATTAACATAACGCTGCAACTGAAGTATTAACGAGTATAGCTGCATTTTAGGTTCACTCCGCCTATGGAGTTGATAGTTGTTAAGGGCTTTTGGGAAGGGCTTAAAAATGCAACAGAATACCGTTCAAATGAAACGTGTACTGACCACACCTGCGTTAGTTTTTTTCGGGCTGGCTTATATGGTGCCACTCGGAATTTTCACCACCTATGGCCAAGTGACTGTATTAAGTGAAGGCCATTTGCCTATCGCTTATCTTGTGACATTGGCTGCTGTTCTATTTACTGCGATGAGTTATTGCCGAATGACAAGTGCACTGCCGCTAGCAGGCTCTGCCTATTCATATGTGCAAAGGACGTTTGGCGGTACACTGGGCTTCCTCGTCGGTTGGGCACAATTGCTCGATTATCTATTTCTGCCAATTATTAACTATATTGCTATTGGGATCTTCGTTCATGAAGCATTCCCGAGCATTCCAATGCCAGTGATTATCTGCACGACAATTGCCGTTGTCAGCTTGATGAATATTTTGGGGATAAAATTAGTTTCCTCCATGAATATGCTGATCATCGCCATGCAAATTGTCTTTATTGCGGTCTTCTTATATCTGAGTTTCAAAACAAACTTTGTGCTAGATACTGAAGCACTACTCGCGCCGATTACGCTGGCAGCAGATCAGGTTCCTGGTTTATTTGCAGGAGCAGCGGTTCTCTGCTTAGCCTTCTTAGGTTTCGATGCCATTTCAACAATGGCGGAAGAAACAAAGGATGCTCGCAGCGCCCTACCTAAAGCGATTATCTATACCGTCTTTATTGCTGGCACCTTATTTGTGGTTATCTCGTATAGCGCACACTTAAGCTACCCTATGTGGCAAGAGTTTATTCCGAATACCGATGTTGCTAGCCTTGCAGTCATGAAACAAGTTGGTGGAGCCATGATGGCATCCAGCTTTATCACCGCTTATGTGATCGGTGTGTTTGCCTCTGCAATGACGTCACAAGCCAGTATTGTGCGTATTTTCTATGCTATGGGTCGTGATGGTGTATTGCCACGCTCTATATTTGCTTATCTGCACCCAAGGCTGAATACGCCGGTGTATTCAATTATCTTTGTTGCTATCGCGTCACTGCTCTCACTGGTACTGTCGTTAAGCATGGTAGCGTCAATGATCAGCTTTGGTGCATTGATTGCGTTTACCTTTGTTAACTTGTCGGTTATCAAACACTTTTATATCGACCGTAAAGAGGCTTTAAACGGTAAAAAACTGATCACTTGCCTGATTATGCCGTCGATTGGTGTCATACTGACCTTATGGTTATGGACAAGTTTAGATAAAGAAGCCTTTACGGTTGGCCTATGCTGGCTTGCGGCAGGCGCGTTTTATCTGACATTGCTGACACAGGGTTTCAGACGTAGTCCACCAGCAATCTCTGACGATGAGACGAATATGATTATCAATTAACTCTCGCTATTTCGAGCTAACGTATGTATTGACTAGAATCACGTATAAATGTCGCATACTGTTGCTACCCAGCTGTGCCTCGAAGTAGTTAGAGTGACATTCATATAATTGTAGACTTGGGGGAGCGATGCCTTCCCCTTTGTTATTCTGGCTCTACCTATACCGAGCCCCTGATAAAGACTGTGATAGAAATGAATAATAAAGTTGCTGATGTCATTTATTTCAACGGTTATATCTACACTGCTGATAAACAAGATAGTGTTGTAGATGCCATTGCCGTACAAGATGGTTATATTATCGCGAGCGGTACTTCTGATGAATTACATCAATATGTTGGGCCGAAAACTGAAAGTATCGATTTAGAAGGTAAGATGATGATGCCAGGCATCATCGATGGTCATATGCACCCATTTTGGGGCGGTATTCAATTATTTGGGTGTCACCTCAACTATGAATCGCTGACTATTGAACAAATTCTTCAGCGCGTCCAAGAACACTTGGATAAAGATCCTCGTACAGGTGAAAATGATTGGCTAAAAGTCACTGCATGGCTACGTCAAGGCATGTTACCCGCAGGCATCGATATGTATCGCGAAGACATGGATAAACTGAAGACAAAGCGTCCGGTCGTCCTATTTTCCAATGACTGCCACACCTTATTAGCCAATAGCCGTGCATTAGAACTCTTTGGTATCACCAAAGATACCCCTGAGCCACCTGATGGCAAAATCGGTAAATATGCTAATGGCGAGCTAAATGGCATTTTAGAAGATGCTCCGGCGATGCGTGCCGCGGATAGTATTCCATCAATTCGTGATGACCAAGCGGTTGAAGTCGCTGAATTAGTGCAAAAAGTACTCAACCAGCAAGGCGTGACCACCGTTATGGATGCGCGTGTTTCCGAACAGCAGTTAGAAGCGTTCGCGGAACTCCAACGCCGCGGTGAACTAACGGTGCGTTTTCAAGCGGCTCGAGAAATTACACCAGATGATACGCCTAATGTCGCAGCCGTTGCGGCCGCGGTGGATAAAGCCGTTGCTTTTGCCAAAAAATGGCACCAAGCTGATTGGACGCCAGCACCGGGGATTGGTCTACGTAATATCAAAATGTTTGTCGATGGCGTATTGCAATACCCAACCATGACGGCTTCATTGCTCCAACCTTATCGTATCAATAAAGGCACTGACGAAGCACCGAACTGGGTTGAAACCGATAACTACGGTGATTTGTATTTTACTGCTGAAATTCTGGATGAATTAATGGAAAAAATTGCAGCAGCAGGTTACGACCCCCATTTACATACCGTTGGTGAGGGAGCCGTTTCTATCGTGCTGGATGCGATTGAAAAGATGCGCGCGGCGCATCCAGAAAAAGATATTCGCCCAGGTCTTGCTCATAATGAATTGGTACATCCAAAAGATTATGAACGTTTTGCACGCCTCAACACTATTGCTTGCCTTTCCTTTCAATGGGCAGCCCCCACACCTGAACTGGCCGCCTTTGAACGCAAGATGTTAGGCGAAGAGCGTTTCGAACAATTGGAACCGATTGCGAAGTTTATCGATGCGGGCGCGGTAGTTGCTTTCGGTAGTGACTGGCCAATTGATGACTTTGATGAGTGGTATGATTTAAAAGTCGCAGCCACTCGTCGCGGGCGTCACATTGACGGTAACCCAGCACCCCGTCTGGATAATGACCGTGATATGACCGTGACTGAAGTTCTACGTTCAGCAACCATTGATTCTGCCTATGCTCAACACAGAGAAGATGTGATTGGTTCATTAGAAGTCGGGAAATTTGCAGACATGATCGTCCTTGATCGCAATGTATTTAAAATCCCAGCAGATGATATCGAAAATGTAAAAGTATTGCGTACGATTATTGGCGGAAAGACCGTCCATGTCGCACAATAGCTTAATATTTAATTAATATTTAGACGGCTTACTGCCTTTCAGTAAGCCGTTCTACACAGAGTAAAGCATTCTTAATCAGCAACACCATTGTGAAAACTGCTTGCAATCCCCTATCCCCCTCGTTATTATCCGCTCGTTTTTTTACTCACCCACACACTGTAAGGAGGAACATTATGACAACAATTCATCACACTCTTTGCGGGCGTACTCAGAAATAGTCTCTCTATCTCTCCAGTTCTTGCCTGCTAAATCACCTTATTTTTTCCTTAAAAATGAGTTAATGACTTATGGGCAATATCATTCATTCTGTCAGCGAACACGTCAGTTATATCGCGACAGAAAACACGTGGATTGAAAGCAAAGCGATCCAACAATTACAAACAACCGCGGCACTCCCTAACATGGTTTCTGTGGTCGGTATGCCAGATCTACATCCGGGTCGTGGTTACCCAATTGGTGCTGCATTTTTCTCAGCACAGCGCTTCTATCCCGCATTGGTCGGTAATGATATTGGTTGTGGAATGCGTTTATTTCAAACCGATATCAAGAGCACTAAGTTAAACTTGGATAAGTTTGAAAAACAGCTATCCACAATGCCGGATAGCGCTCCCTTAGAATGGCTTAATGAGCATGTTCCACATGAGATGAAATCCCATCATTTTATGTCCTCACTCGGCTCCATTGGCGGCGGTAATCACTTTGCTGAATTTCAAATCATCGACAAAATCTTTAGCGACGAGTCGATTACCCAAAGCGGTTTAAATAAAAAATGTGCATTACTGCTTGTGCACAGTGGCTCTCGTGGATTAGGCCAATCCATATTACGTCAGCATGTTGAAAACTATGGACACAATGGCCTTGAAGAGTCTTCAAATGAAGCGAAAGCCTATTTAGAGGCACACCAAAATGCATTATCTTTTGCCGAATTAAACCGCCAATTAATTGGTTTACGTATGTTGCAGCAGGTCAAGGCTAAGGGGGAAATGGTCCTTGATGTTAATCATAATTTGGTTGAGCCGTGCACTCTTAGCGGTATAGAAGGTTGGCTACATCGCAAGGGTGCCACCCCTTCTGACCAAGGCATGGTCATTATTCCGGGATCACGCGGCGATTTCAGTTATTTAGTTCTGCCTCATCCCCGTGAGGTTAGCTTAAATTCACTGGCTCACGGTGCGGGTCGCAAATGGATGCGTACGGAGTGTAAGGGGCGACTGTCTCATCGCTATACCCCATTACAGCTAGCGCGAACTGCATTAGGTAGCCGAGTCATCTGTGCTAATAAACAATTGATTTATGAGGAAGCGCCACAATCCTATAAGTCGATTGAAACCGTGATTGAAAGCATGGTGGGAGCAGGGTTAATTGAGGTTATCGCACGTTTACGCCCCTTACTGACCTACAAAACCAGTGGGGAGTGTGCGTAATGTTATTACAATTTTCGTCTGTACAAGGCCCCGAGGAGTGCTGTATTGTCGTTGAAAAAGCGTTAGCTTGCTTTTTCGTTGAAGCTAAAAAACATCAAGTGACGGTTGATCTACTCGACACTGTCGCATCAAAACACGGTTTAAAATCTGCGTTGGTCTCTTTAGAAGGGCATGACGCTGAAAAGCTAGCTCAGTTATGGTCTGGTACACTACAGTGGCAATGTCCAAGCCCCTTAAGGCCCAACCATAAACGGAAAAATTGGTTTATTAATGTGATCCGCTTTTCACCTATTCAAGCTATTGAAGAGAGTGATATTGAATTCGAATTTATAAAAGCTCAAGGTCCTGGTGGGCAGCATGTTAATAAAACTTGCTCAGCGGTAAGAGCAAAACATCTTGCAACTGGGATCAGTGTCAAAGTGCAATCTGAGCGTAGTCAGCATGCGAATAAGAAATTAGCTAAGCAACTTATTTATTGGCGTTTAAATGAATACCAAGATCAGCAAGCATCGGAATTGAATAAGCAACGGCATAATGCGCATTATCAAATAGAAAGAGGAAATGCGAATATTACCTTTTCTGGACAAGCATTTAAACGAATTAATTAATCCATTTACAGCCCACCTCCGCGAGGAGGTGGCATTCGTCAGTAAGGTTAAAGTATTTTTTCGGTTAAAAACCAACCGGCTATACTTTCACGCTTTTGTTGGGTAGGGAGAACTTCATGAGGAAACTCTTCAGACATAAACACAATCATCCGCCCCGCTAAAGGGTCAAGTTGAAACAGTTTATTATCTTGATGATCATACACAACCAATTCCCCACCATCACCTCGCTGCCACGCCTCATTCATATAAAGCACCGTCGTCACTTTGCGTCGGCCTTGGCCTTGAAAATTATCGACATGCTTTTTATAAAACGCGCCATTTGGGTAACGGCAAAAATGCGTCTCAAAGTCACGTAACCCCATGTAGCATTGTTGGTTTAATGCTTGGCGGATAACGTCCATTTTCGCCATATACTCTGCAATAGGTGCCCCCATTTCAGACTCTAGCCAAATAGTTTGGTCACCACGAATCGTTTTATTGTCTTGTAACGATTCACCGTTACCAATACGAGCGTCGTGTAGTTTTTCAGGAATGCAGCTTTTAATTGCCTGTATTTCTGACAGGTTCAAAAAGTCATCCCACACATACCAACCTTGTGTAGAAAGAGAATCAATTAACTTATTCAATGACATGATAAATATTAGAATGGTTACTCGGTATGATTTTATACTTCACTGAATGGAAAATTTAAAATTAAAAACTTAAATCTTAATGATTAGACTCTTAAATCAATGTGACTAACCATAAAGCCGAGTTTTAATATGACAAAACTATTGGTAGATGAGTGAGTGATATTCATCATGTTATCGCGTTCATCACGGCCATGATGAACGCTTTCTATGCTTAAAAGATCGCTACTCACTGAGTATTAATCGCTTAAAAAATTAGCCAGAAACCGTTGTGCAAGTTACTGTTTTACCCAAGCAAAACGTCAATGATGATCCAATTCGGTCATGCATCTCAGTCATACCTGTCAATAAGCTTACCGCGTCCTCTCCCTTATGGAATAGCGATATCTGTTCACTCAATAAGGACGAATTTAAACCTTTATATTTTGCCGTAACAAATTTGAGGTCCTGCTGATAAGCAGTCAACATATCAATACGAGAAGATAAGTATTGCTCACTGATCTCAGCCAAACGATGCTGACTATCTTTCAGTGAATGGTAGCCTGCACCTACTTCACGATTAAATCGTTTAATCAATGCTCGCGTTGCGCTATCCATAAAATCATGCGCAGCCAACTGCGAGTGTTGTAGCGTTGCCCATTGGATGGTTTGATAGAGTTTTCGTGTCTTAAAATTGATTTTAGGGGCTTTAATGGATATAAGAAGGCGGTTTTGAGTAGCCAACTCGTCCGTTTAACATAAATAATAAGTCTTATGGGAATCTAATAAATCAGACATATCAAGCGGAAACTTAAGCAAAATTACGCTATCTTATTTACCTTAAGGAAAACTCGAAAGGAACTGCGTTATGTCAGAGAAAGCCCCCCCTGAAGCCGGAGAATGTCTACACGTTTCGTATCATATTCCTAAATGGACGGAGAATGGAAAAGTTCATTGGGATGATGTCACGACTCAACATAAATCACTGAATGCTGAAGCAAAATGCATTGTACCGCCAACGAAAGTTATTCCGGTCATTTTTATTCCTGGAATTATGGGAACCAATCTTAAAAATACAAAAAACGGAGAACCCGTTTGGCGAGCGGATAAGTTTATGGGGATGGATACACTCTACCTGACCAATTTAAATGGGAAAAAAAGGCGGGAGATATTAAACGTTGAATCTACACTGATTGATGATAGCGGTAAGTATATTAAGAGCGAGAATACCCCCTTTAGTGATGACGGTAACATTCTACCCAAAAGGAGCGAACGCGGGTGGGGAAAAGCCCTTTTTTTAAGTTATGGGACGTTTCTTGATGTGCTCCAAACCGCATTACTCGATGATTGGCAACACGATATCTTGAATATAGTGAGGAGAGATAAAAGCAAATCTTTTCAGAGCAAAGGTCCATCAAAAGGCATATTACGACATCTTGTGAATAAACCCATAGGGGGAACGGGTGAAGCCTTATTGTCTGACGAAGAGTTAGCTCATTTTGAACATTTCTTATTTTCAGTACATGTCTTCGGGTATAACTGGCTTGAAGATAACGCCATTTCTGCTGAAAATCTGGCGACCTATATCGATGAGGTTCTAGATACTTATAAATATAAACATGGATATGGTTTAGCCATTGAAAAAGTCATTATTTTAACCCATTCAATGGGCGGGTTGATTGCGCGTTATGCCATGAACCCACCAGAAGGGGCATTTCAAGGGTGCAAAGATAAAGTCTTAGGCGTTGTGCATGGTGTTATTCCGGATTTAGGCTCTCCTGCTGCGTATCGGCGAATGAAGGTGGGCGCGGCACAAGAAGGTATTGCAGGGGCTGTCTTAGGCTCTACCGCAAAGGAACTCATGTCTGTCCTTGCGTTTGCCCCTGCACCTCTACAGCTTCTTCCTTACCCGAAATATCAACCCTCATGGCTCACCGTCGAAGGTAGTGGCCGTTATCCTTCTATCGTGGATACTTCCACGGGAAAATTCGATCCGTTTGATGAAATTTATTTACGCGAAGATGTGTGGTGGCGATTATACGAGCCAGATATTCTAGATAAAAAACAGACAGATATTAATAGTAATTGGCTTGCTTATAATGATCTTATGGATGATAAAGTTCGCAAGTTTATGGAGCATCAAGAAAAAGGCCTATACCATCCGAATACCTATGTTTTTTATGGCACAGAAATAAGCTCGGATAACACACTAGCGTGGTCGGTTGAAAAGGAAGTCCCCTTGAAGCCAAGTCCTAAGCATCCTTTAATTTTTAATCCTGAAAATAACCAACGCATTGTATTTTCTGGAGCGAATGAATTGAACAATGCATTTGGTCTATGGGATAGCAGCGCATACAAATACACGCAATTTCGATTGGTTTCTTCTCAAGGTGCTGGCGATGGTACAGTTCCAGTCGAATCACTGGTTGATATTATCAAGAGTCCATCAACACAAAGTAGTTTGGCGACCAATGTAGACCATCAAAATGCTTACGCAGTAGACAGCCTTGGCGATATTAAAAGCGAGCAGCGAAAAGCAATTCAATTTACGCTAAGAGCTATCGTGAAGATGGTGCAAGAGGTGGATATTCGTGCAGCAGATTAATCATCGTCAGCGAAGCATCATCGCGTTTATTGGGATAGTGATGTGTATCGGAGGGAGTTTCACAAAAACGCTCGCGCAAACTGAATTGACCGACAAGGAAAATACCGTGATTGAGACCTTATTTGAAAAAACAAAACCACAATGCATTGGGCGCTATGTAATCAATGTCCCTGAGTCTTTTAATAATCAACTTCGTAATAGTATCTTTATTGGTGACTTTAAAATTGAAAGTCAGTTTATCTACCCACCATCATTTAAACAACGCATTGAATTACGTGAAGCAGAATTGCGGGAATGGAAAACCAGTGCAGAAAATGCACCGATGCTGAAAGCGATTATTCAATTACCCGATGGTAAAGGGGTTGTTTTTGATAGAAATAAACCAACATCCGACGATTCGTATCGAATGTTAGAAGCTCATGTGTATGTGAATCATATAGCTTTTATTATTACTACAAATATCAGAGATTTTTCTGACCAAAAGTATGAAAAGAAAAAATTGGCATTTTTAGCCAGAGGGTTTACAGAGGTTCAGGCAAATGATAAACCCACTAAATTAGCGGCTATGCAGTCGTTAATTACTCGATTACAAGGGCGATTAGATCATGAAATCCCGATGGAAAAAGGTGTTTGCATCCCAAATGGTTTTATTTTAGACGATAACGCAATCCCGAAACAGGACGTTTCTTTTGTTTACGACTCGAACGAGTTTATTTTTTCGGTTGAGTCGGATAATCGCTTTGCAGGCTCCAATGACACTCTATTAAGCCGCAGCGCAGAGATAAACGAAGCGATACGTCGACATAACCGAAAAACCATCCGAAATGGAAATGCATCACCCAATAATATTCCTTCACAGGAATGGCTCGTGAAAGGTGAACAAGAAGTGTATTCAAAAACAGAAAATAAACAGATCCCCGATTTACCGTATTATTTCTTTACGTTTAACGGCAATGAAGCAACGGGCTCTTTAATTCTCCCTAAATTATATATCGTTATGAATAATAGAAATAAATTTACCACCTATAGTGAATCAGAGATGATCGAAATATGGGACAGAATTGTCGGTTCGCTACGTTACAAACCGAATGCGTTTTAATTCACACGCTAGAGCGATAATTCTGTTTTTATCGCTCTGATTTAACATAATGGGCCTTATGGGAACCTAATATGTAGCTCCAATTTAGTAATGTCACTTTTTAGCCATTTAGAAATGTCACTTTTTGCGGCATAAAGGGGTCAACCTTTTGCCGCGATAAGGACATTCAAAATGTTGGTGACTATGTCGGATAAAGAATTAAATCGGATTAATGTTATTCAAGCTGTTTGTGAAAAACGATTACGGCGGTGTGACGCTGCATCTCAACTCAATTTAACCGAACGACAGGTGCAGCGGCTCGTTAACCGGTATCGTGAATTAGGTATAGCTGGTCTGGCTCATGCACAACGAGGAAAACAAAGTAACAACTGTTTTCCTGACGCTTTTAAACTTCGCGTGATGGCGCTACTACACCAAAATTACAGTGATTTTGGCCCAACCCTAGCAGCCGAAAAATTGCATGAAAAACACAAGATTATTGTTTCTGTCGAAACTATCAGAAAATGGATGATTGCTGATGGTCTTTGGGTTCCTTATGTTCGACGAAAACCTCGTATTTACCAGCCTCGTAGTCGTCGTGATTGCCTTGGTGAGCTGATCCAGCTAGATGGTTCTCATCATGATTGGTTTGAAGGTCGAGCCCCAAAATGTTGCTTACTAGTGTTTGTTGATGATGCCACTGGACGCTTAATGCACCTGCGTTTTGGCGAAACTGAATCTGCCTTTGATTATATGCTAGCAACACGAGAGTACATTGAAAAACATGGTAAACCTCTTGCATTCTACAGCGATAAACACGGTGTTTTCCGGGTAAATCATCCAAACGGCGCCACGACCGGTACAACTCAATTTGGTCGAGTTCTTCATGATATTGGCGTAGAACTGATTTGTGCGAACAGTCCCCAGGCAAAAGGTCGTGTAGAACGTGCGAATAAAACACTCCAAGACCGCCTAATCAAAGAGATGCGACTAGAAGGCATCAGCAACATTGAAGAAGCTAATGTATGGCTGGAAGGCTTTGTGGGGGATTTTAACCAGCGTTTTGCTCAAGCTCCTAGATACCCTAAAAATCTACACCGTCCAGTGACTGAATATCGAGAAGAAATTGATGATATCTTCTCGTGGCAAGAAACACGTAAGCTCACAAAAGCGCTGACATTCCGCTACGACAAGATGATATATCTTGTTGAGCCAACAGAAGAAAACTCTCGGCTCGCAGGTGAAAACATCCAAGTCTATGACTATCCTGATGGGACACTGGCTTTCAAATATGGTCACCGTTCACTACGTTATCAGGTGTTTGATAAGCTGGAGTGCATTGACCAAGGACAAATCGTTGATAATAAAAGGCTTGGAACAGTTCTCAAACTGGATCAGGACAAGATGGATGACTTGGAACGTCAAGGCAAACGAGACAGGAGTCAAAGAATGCTAAAAAGACGAGCTCAAGCAAGGATTCAGGAGCAACTCAGAGCTATCAACCCAGTATTAGTTAATCCAGAAGAATTTAGAGCCAGTTTGTTAAAGTAGAGCTAATTCACTAAATTTCTTTTAGATTTGATACAGGGATCCAGCCTTGCTCTCCTGTATCTAATTTTTTGCACCAAACCCAACCATTGGTTTCTTTGTATCCAATGACATGTTCCTGTGTCTCCACATTCAGTTCCAATGCACTATAGTTTTCTTTGGCAATTCCTGTAGTTTCGCTAATTAATTCAATTATCTGCTTAGGAACCCAACCACTTAAACCATTAAACGAGCAAAGATACCAATTATGCCAGCCCTCATCTCCTACGTATTTTTCGCCAACAGTCAGCAGGTCACCAGCAGAGAAATGAATGGGATTAGGGTATTCAGAAATATGTCTCTTAATCACAATTAACTGTTTTTTCATTACGTTACCAATAATAGTTTTTAACTTTGACTATCATACTGGAAAATTACAGAAAATTCCGTTAAAGAATAAAAGTGACATTTCTATTTTGGAGAATTAGGTGACATTTTAAAATTGGAGTGACAGCCACTTAGGCACTCATTCAAAAATCTACTCAATTGGCTAAAACCACTTCTTTTCACCCGTAAAAACACCATTTTTGATATTGCTCGTTTGTTATTAAAATGGCGGTTTGGGTTTCAGCATGGAAATGATACCAAACGGCTATTTTTCCAGAATTGCCAAGATTTTTTGGCTGGCACTGATGCAACTGGTTCAGATGTTGTTGGTAGCTTGGATTCGATTAATAGCATGGCATTTTTTAAGCTATCAATATGAGCATCTTTGTCTTCCAATCGTTGCTTTAACAAAAAAGATCGCTAATTATCACTTCTTATTGCATTAGGTAACTCAACAAAGAAAAGCTCATAACCATCAATTGCTGGTCCAACATACCCCATGCCTTTACTCAACCGTTTAAAGTTCTTGGCGGCATCGGCAATTTTAACTGATTCTAACGCTATGACTATTGCTTGGCGATCTTTGGCATTAATTTTTTTATTAATATTAGCTTAAGAGATTTGTTCGTTGTTTTTTATTGTATTTCAAATAGAAGTTAGATCCCGGGGTTTGGGAAGCAATGGAACAGTAAACGTCGTTAAGCGATCATTTTAACCACTAGCAGCCCGTTCCAAACATTAGTCAGTTTAACAAATCTTAGCCATTCTATTTAACCCATTAACCATTGTTATCGTTTCGTTGCTTCCCAATATTCCCTTTTCATTAACGCTATCATTCAATTCAGGACAAAGTAGTAAAGATGCCTTACCTAAAATAGTCGTAATTACTGCTTGCCAAACCAACTTAAAGCAAATTATTTCACCAACAAAAAATAAATAATAGAAAAACAATCTACCAATTAGCCAAACAGCTATATTTTGCATTGAATTAACCTTCAAAGGTAATCAAATCCAGTTTTTATATCCTTTCTTGATGATTTCTCTTGCCATTAGGTTAATGACTCTTTACCTTAAGCGAAATTTAACTTTTTGTGTGATTAATCGTATTCACTTATTATGATAAAACTGATCCCTGCTGTCTTGTTCTTACCTTTAATCGTCTTTACGGAACTCAGTTATTCTGAGCCCTTATGATTTCCAGCCAATAGAGACAGTATGCAGTTTAAACAAAAAAGCGCTTAGAATCGGAAAAACAGCAACGAGAGGTCCTTGAAAATCAAAATACTGTTACGGTAGACCCGACACAGAAAAGCACTAGTGATAATGCCTTGTGTTTTAACGCGAACCAAATTGAATTAGTGGGGATTTCCGTTTCTGCCTTTAAAGATAATGTATTATCACCCCTCGGTGATTAACGCCACAAATTCGTTACATATCCAAGCAGGGAAAAGCATCAATTTTGATAATACCCAGTTAGCCAAAACGAATAAACTCACCCTCAGTGCTAATGCACAATATTGTGATTCATCGCGATGAATCCAATTTAATGAAACCCGCAGCTTCAGAGCTTGCCGCAAATATTAATACCCATCGTTCTGCACACTTCCTCCACCCGGGTGCTGGTTTCAGCCTATTTCAGGGCAAACGCTATCTGTTCTTCGGTATAACGTGTCTTTTTCATGTCGGATGACCTCTTTTTCAGGAGAAAAAAGGCAGGAAACTCTACTTTATACCTGTACTGAAGAAAAGGAAGCGATCAGCTTAATGTTGTATTGCGACGAAAATCCCCAATGAGATCATCGTTTATTGTTTCAATTGCCCAATTCACACCCATCGTCCTTGAATTAATGATTATTAAAATGCAAATCATGCTATAAGCAAAAATCGAAAAACAAATTTATAATTTATATAAAAAAGCAATAAAATAATTACAGTGAAAATGAGTTTAAATATATTATTAATTGATAATTACAATCTATTTTATTTTTATATGTTTTAATATGCCTCGTGAAATTAAAACACACCGTATATTAGGTAGAATGCCATATTTTGTTTATGACACTCTACGGGGAAAAATAACTTATGATACATTTTCTAGCCGAGCATAGGATGCCACGAGCCATTTAATGCCTTGACCTTGGAAAGCAATTTGCAAACGACAATGTTCTCCACTTCCTTCCAAATTAATAATAGTACCTTCACCAAATTTAGGGTGCCGTACACGTTGGCCTAACGCATAACCTGAATCATTTTGGGTTACTGGTGTGCCAAGGCGCTGATGATTAACAGGACGAGAAACCGTTGCACGTAAACGAACTTCTTCCACACATTCTGTCGGCAACTCCGCAATAAAACGTGATGGGCGGTGATAAACTTCTTTACCATATAAACGACGACTTTCCGCATACGTGATCGTCAGCTTTTGCATCGCTCGCGTGATCCCAACATAAGCTAAGCGACGCTCTTCTTCTAAGCGACCGCTTTCATCCATTGACATTTGGCTAGGGAACATCCCTTCTTCCATACCAACGATAAAGACGATTGGGAATTCGAGTCCTTTTGCTGAGTGTAGTGTCATTAACTGCACCGCATCTTGATTCACATCGGCTTGGCCATCACCCGATTCTAATGCGGCATGTGATAAAAAGGCTTGTAGCGGCATCAAATCCTGATCTTCATCTTGATAACTAAAATCGCGGGTTGCGTTCACCAACTCTTCCAAGTTTTCGATGCGAGCCTGTGCTTTTTCACCTTTCTCTTGCTCATACATCGCACGTAGACCAGAGTCATTAATCACTCTATCCGTTTGTACATGTAAGGGCATATCTTGCGTTTCTTTCGCCAGCGCATCGACCAATTCGAGAAAACGTTCAATAGCCGCCGCGGCACGGCCCCCAAGAACTTGCTCACGAAGTAAATATTCACAACTTTCCCATAAGGTTAATTGTTGGTCTCGTGCGGTTTGGCGTACGGTATCCAGAGTACGATCGCCAATACCTCGCGTTGGCGTATTTACCACACGTTCAAAGGAGGCATCGTCATTACGATTAGCAATCAGCCTTAAATAAGACAGTGCATCTTTAATTTCTTGACGTTCAAAGAAGCGTTGTCCACCATAAATGCGATATGGCATAGCACTTTGAATTAATGCCTCTTCCAACACACGAGATTGCGCGTTGCTACGATATAGCATCGCACAATCCTGCAAAGCACCACCATTTTCTTGCCACTGTTTTATACGGCTGACAATATAGCGCGCTTCATCTAATTCATTAAAAGCACAGTAGAGGGAAATCGGCTCACCATCGCCATCTTCCGTCCATAAATTTTTCCCTAATCGATCGCTATTATGCGCAATTAAGGCATTCGCAGCTTTCAGAATATTGTTAGTGGAACGGTAATTTTGTTCAAGACGGATTGTTTCAGCCCCAGGGAAGTCATTCAAAAAACGCTGAATATTTTCCACTTGTGCCCCACGCCAGCCGTAAATTGATTGATCATCATCGCCAACAATCATCACCTTACCCGTTTCGCCAGCTAACACGCGGATCCAAGCGTATTGAATGCTGTTCGTATCTTGGAATTCGTCGACGAGAATATTCGTGAAGCGTTCACGATAGTGTTGCAATACATGGGGCTTATTGAGCCATAATTCATGGGCTCGTAATAACAACTCAGCAAAATCGACTAACCCAGCACGATCACAAGCCTCTTGATAAGCTTGATACACTTTTAACCATGTACTTTCTATCGGGTTACCATAACATTCGATATGTTGAGGACGTAATCCCTCATCTTTTTTACCGTTGATGTACCACATTCCTTGGCGGGGGGGCCATTGTTTTTCATCAAGATTCATCGCTTTTAACAACCGACGAATTAATCGATATTGGTCATCGCTATCGAGAATTTGGAAATCTTGTGGTAAGCCAGCATCCAAATAGTGTTGACGTAGTAAGCGATGGGCTAAACCGTGGAAAGTACCAATCCACATGCCACCTTCACTTGAGCCAATCAACTGATTGATACGATGGCGCATTTCTGCTGCTGCTTTGTTGGTAAAGGTCACTGCCATGATCGAGAATGGTGATGCATGCTCAACCGCCATTAACCAAGCGATTCTGTGTACCAATACGCGCGTTTTACCACTACCTGCTCCTGCAAGTACTAATAAGTTAGTGCGTGGTGCAGCAACTGCCTCACGCTGTTTATCATTAAGGCCTTCGAGCAGATAAGAAACGTCCATAATTACCATCAAAGCAGAACAGTGGCCACGACCACTGTGTTTTTATACAGAAAATGATTATACCAGCGACAATAGAGAAGCCAACTGCGAAATTTCAACATGCGGCAATAAGCGTACATCTTTCTCTTCCATGAGTGTTTTATTGTCGACGTTAATCCAACAGGCTTGCATACCACTACGAATAGCACCCTCTACATCCGTCAATAGATTATCGCCCACATGTAAAATAGCATGAGGCTGTAAATCGAGTTTTTGCGCGGCTAGCCGATACATATCACAATAAGGTTTTGAGCGCCCATCCGGCCCTGCTTTCAACACAAACTGAAAATATTGCCCCAAGCCACAAGCATCTGGCTCTGCATTACCGTTGGTAATCGCCACTAGGGGTAATTTTTCTGCAAGCTGAGCTAATATCTGGTGGGTTGATTCAGGAATATCTATTTGATTTCGCCAATAAGTAAAATGAGCCATTAGTTCATCCGCCCCTTTTAGAGCGTCTTCTCGGCTATATCCATAATGGCAAAACATCATTTTCGATGATAACCAGCGCCAGCGGGTGATATCGTGGCAAATATCCGGTTCTTGTTCAGCCACAATGCGACGAAAAGTATACAAATCATGATGAGTAAAATGACTGAATTGTGGATCATATTCACGGACAAAACGTAATACCTCTTCTTCCGTTTTATCAATGACCGGATGGTTATCATATAAAGTATCATCCAAATCAAACGTTATCGCTTGAATCGGTGACAGCGGACGGTAAAAATGCATTAAGGTTTCTCCCTTTTTGCTCTGGGATGAGCCACATCATAAACATTAGCCAAATGCTGAAAATCTAAGTGTGTATAGATTTGCGTTGTTGATAAGTTGGCATGGCCGAGCAATTCTTGCACACCGCGTAAATTACCACTTGATTCAAGAATATGTGTTGCAAATGAATGGCGCAACTTATGTGGGTTAATATGGCTATTTACCCCTTGTTTAATGCCCCATTGCTCAAAACGTTTTTGCACATTACGGTTTGATATTCGTTTGCCACTCTGTGTCGAAATAAAAACGGCATTATCTTCCGGTGCATATAACTCACGCATTTCTAGCCAACGTGTTAACCAACTCACCGCGGTTTTACCTAATGGGATTTTACGTTCTTTACTGCCTTTTCCCATCACTTTGACTTCACCCGAGGCGAGATCTAAATGACGAATATCTAATCCAACTAATTCAGATAAACGCAGCCCCGCGCCATACATCACTTCTAACATGGTTCTGTCTCGCACCACCAGTGGGTCACCGCTATCCATATTCAGTAATTGTGAGACTTCATCAACATCCATATTCTTTGGCAGTCGCTTTTTCGCTTTTGGCGCCTGTACTGCTTTGACTGGATTAGCCGGTAATTCACCTTGTTGTACCATCCAATCACAAAAACTCCGTAATGCAGACAATCGCAGCGCCATACTGGCTGCTTGCAAGCCTGCTCGACGGCTTTTAGCCGCGATATTACGGGCTTTAACGACATCAAGCTGTTGCCACTCACTCACCTTCATTTCATTGAGCATTTCTGTCACTGTCGTGAGCTGGCGGCGATAATTAGTGATCGTGACAGGGCTTAATCTACGCTCAACATGTAAATAACGTAAAAATGCTTCGACTTGGGTCATCAGCCCTTCCGGCTGAGTCGTTATAAGCGTTCTATCCATCGGCATAATAACCTCGGTAGAATTTGAGCCACTTTTTCTAACATCACTGTTCCCATACCAGATTGATAATGGTCTCGATTTCGGCTAGTAAAAATGACCATTCCTGATTCCCCATGATGACCAAAGAGAGAAATCGCTACCGAGCCTACATTCATAGCTTCCGGCAACAGCAGTTGTATTTCAGGGCCATTCAGCGTACCTAAATAATGCGTTTTCTCTCCAAAACGCTGAAGGCGAATAGATTCGAACGCACTACGGGAAACCACAAGTGCTTGCGCATCAAGAGGAGCAGACAACCGCCAACAATCACTAAATAAACGAACAGATGCCCCTGATAGGCCGAGTTTTTTTGCCCAGCGATTTAAACTGCTAAGCATCTCATTCAGGCTTTGCGCCATTGACATATCGATGACAAGATACAGTAACTCATCAAATAACAAACCATTTTCATGCGCTTGTTCAACCATGAAACAGATATCTTGTTCGAGCTGTTTGATTTTTAGTCGCTGTCGATTCATCACCGCTTCAGGTAACGAAATTGTCCCCTGTATTGCATGCGGTATTGAAAGTTGCTCAACAAGCGAAGCATTGCGGATAAAGAAGTCGGGCTGTTCCTGTAAGTAACGCGCCACTTGGCGATCATCAATTTGATAAGGGCTATCTGGCTCTATTTTCAGTTTATCCATTATAACCTCTTGATGATTAAGTCTACTCTAAATAAATCCCAGTATAGTTAGATGGCAAATAAGGCGCTAGTCAGTCACAAAACAGGTCGCTAACGCCAACGCGTACAGCCAATAACGCTGTCACTTGCAATTTCTTGAGTCGCGAAATAAAGCTTAAAGTTGTAGTACCCCATCATAAACATGACTCGCAGGCCCTGTCATATATAATGGATGGCCAGGCCCTTCCCAACTAATATCAAGGGATCCTCCTGGCAAGTCAACTTTCACTCGATTTGATAATAACCCTTGCTGGATACCGATTGCCACCGCGGCACAAGCACCACTACCGCATGCCTGCGTTTCTCCCGCTCCACGTTCAAACACACGTAAGCTGATATGGTTCGCATTGATTATTTCCATGAAACCGACATTAACGCGTTCTGGAAACCGTTCATGACTCTCAAGAACAGGGCCTAAGATTTCCACTTCAGCTGTTTTTACACTTTCAACCTGAATAACACAGTGAGGATTTCCCATCGAAACCACACCACATAATACTGTACGTTCTAACGCTCTAATAATATAGGTTTTTTCTGCTTTGATAGCGCGAAAAGGTATTTTCTGAGGTTCAAATTCAGGTTCCCCCATATTCACGCAAACATCGTCATTTTCATTGATCGTCAATGTCATGCGACCTGCTTGAGTACTGACTTTAATTTTTTGTTTATTTGTCAGCCCTTTTAAACGTACGAAACGTGCAAAACAGCGAGCACCATTGCCACATTGTGCAACTTCACTTCCATCTGCATTGAAGATACGATAATGAAAATCTAAATCAGGATCATAAGGTGCCTCAACTAACAACAGTTGGTCAAAGCCAACCCCTGTATGCCTATCCGCAAGGCGGCTAATCAGCTCAGGAGAAAAATAAACATTCTGAGTGACGCCGTCGACGACCATGAAATCATTACCTAAGCCATGCATTTTAGAAAATTGCATAATCCGCTCCATCGCAGCAGCTTATTGTTGATTTGAAGACGGCGCTCGTGAATCTGCCGCGGTACTATTTTGAGCCTTAGGTTCAACATCTTCAGTTTGTGATGCTGAAGCCTGTTCTTCTGGTGGAAAATAGAGAGGGCCTTTTAAGCCACAACCAGAAAGAGTCAACAACATAATAAACGCAGAGAGTCCAACTAAACTTTTTTTCATTATATTTCGCCTGTAAAACTAACTTTTGACGTCTGAATAGGGTTAACAGATTAACAGGGCAGCCTAAGCAAATCACTATTGTTCATCAATTGTATCGTGATTTTATTCCCTACCCACAATAGCATAATGCTTAAAAGAACAGTCACCAACAAATGTTTTAGTATTCTCAAAAGAAAGTTACCCTGCGTCCTCCCTTTTCGTCGATTGACCCTCACTGATATTCACACCTATAATTTCTATTAGTAAATTATTTAAGCTGATAGGAAATTAACCGTGAATGACAGTGAATTTCACCAACTTGCCGATCAAATGATGGCTTCTATTGAACAACATTTGGACAATTATGACGGTGATGCGGATATTGATTGTGAAACGAATGGTGGTGTCATGACGCTCAGTTTTGAAGATGGCAGCAAAATCATTATCAATCGACAAGAGCCTTTCCACCAAATTTGGCTCGCCACGAAACACGGCGGCTATCACTACGACTATAAAGATAATGAGTGGGTATGCGATCGTTCAGGGCAACGATTCACGGAGATGCTCGCACAAGCTATTAGCGCGCAAAGCGGTGAGCCTTTTACGTTTTAGTATTAACGATTCGTCCGCTCAATAATGATGGGCTTGATGATGCGGTGAAGTATCAAAATGCCCAGCATTCATTAATTCATCCTGCTCTTCAATATCGAAAGGCCAAGTTCCGCCTGAAAAGGGTATCACTTGGCTTTTGCCTTTATGAGTCACAATTTGATAGAACTGCGGCAAATTAAAATTAATAAAATTAGCACCGTACGTAAAACGGTCATGAGACGATGAATAGAAACGGCTAACGTCTCGTACTAAGTCTTCTTTGGAGCCCTCACAGTGAGAATAAATTTCCACTCGGTTGGCTTCATCTAAAACATAAATGTTAAAGCCTGTGTTATCTGCGGTATTTTCAAAGAAAAACTGTACGATACCTTCACTTGCATAACCGTCAACAACGGCGGGTAAATGGTTATTTTCTTTGGCGTTTAATTTGACAGGCCAACCATGTAATTTATTGTGAGAAATGGCCCCATAGAACTCAACCGCATTTTCCAGTTTCTGAACTGAAACATTTAACCGTTCAAAGAATAAGCCCCATGTTTGCCCAGCAATCCGTAACGCTTTGAAACGACCGGGGTCATTGCGATTACTTGATAAACGCAAGTCAATACACTCTGAAACCAACTGTTGTACACGTGTTCTCACTAGGCCACGTAAATGCTCACAATAGCAGAAGACTTCCACCGCATCTGGCGGCGCAGCATCTTGATGCATTTTACCTAAAATGGTTTTGAGTGCCTCTAACATGCATTGCTCGCCGCTAAAGTGAAGTGTTCTCACTTCATTCCAAGAGTTGCGATACAGCAGATCAATACTACCAATTAGGCAACGTTGTTCTTCACCAAAACTAAACACGTCTAGCTTTCTGAAATCAAAATGTACCACTTGGTCTGAATAAACTTGTGTCGGATCTTTTTCTAAATTGACGATAATGGCTAAGTGGCGGATTTCACAAGGACTATACAAGGCTTTTGGCGTTGGGGCCGGTAAGCGAATCGGAAAATGCCCCGAAACGTCATGCATCAATTCAAGTAACTTCTTCTCATCACATTGAGACTGACCATGATGCATATACACCTGAGTATTTTCAGTCAGTAATCCGTTAAAGTAAGCCCAAGCGACCAGTTTGTTCAAATAACGGTTATATTCGAGCGGTTGATGACCAATAATGGTGTCAATATGTGGTGCTTGGTTATACAAATACCAACCGCTACGATTCGCGCGGCCAGAAGGAACATAAATAAACGTAAGATGTGGCTCACTGAGGTCTGGAGAGATTTGCGGGTTAACAAGTGTCACTTTACCCGGTAGCGCTTCAAAAGCAGCATATAACTTACGGGTTAATACGCCAATATCTTGTGGGCTGGCACTAACACTTAAATTATTACGACGAGCAAAGCGGATCAGGTTACGGTAACTTTGCATCATCGTGTCGAGTAACTCATTATGGGCTTCACGAACACGCTCAATTTTCCATTGATTGCGCAAATCTAACATCTCTAAACGTTCAGCACCCCACCCCCACGATTCAACTAACTGTGAAAGTACATCACGGCGCCAGCCAGAACATTCATCTTCAGTATCTTTGGAGAGTTTTTCACAGACTTTGAGGTAGAAACAACGACGAATTAAATCAAGGCGAGTAGTATCATTAATTTCGATTAAATAGCGGGTAACACGTTCTAACATTAAACAATAAGAATCTAAACCGTAACAAACTATCTCGCCAGCGTGGAGATGGCGTTTAAATTCTAATGCGAGTAATTTGCCTTTTGGATAATCCCACGAATAAGATTCTAATAGTAAGCTTTTTAAAACCGCTTTATAAGGTGAGTCGACACTTTTATATAATTGCCACAAACTTGCACCAAAGTATTCAGCAGCAGACAGTTCGCCCAATCCACCGAGGTCTAGCCATTCATTTGGCGTTAATACCCCCTGAGCATAAAGCGACATCACATATTCATCATAATGATGTTCTTCTTCGACGGGTACCATGGTCCATAACAGCCTTTTACCCGCCATACGTACCGCGGTACGGTAGAATTCATCAAGCAATAAAATATGTTGTGTTGAACCGCAATCTTCTCCGCCAATATGGCCACTCGCATGGTGTCTAAAACGATTTTCATCGATCAAAAAAACCGTCACATCAATGCCAAGAGAAGCCGCCCACTGTTCGATTAATGTGCATTTTTTCTGTAATAGGCGCTTTTCTTCACTATCCAACCAAGAGGGATGACAAACCCAAATATCAATATCTGAACATTGGCTTTGACCTATCGATGATGTACTCCCCATGGAATAAATGCCTGTGATAGGAAGTTCACCATTCGCTTTATCTGCTGAGGGAAGATATTTTTCAAATTGCGACAACCATGTTTGTTGGTCATCATCAGGCGTGAAGAAACACACACCATGAGGGACGTTTCCTTCAATATAGCCAGGCATCATTGGGTGATGATAATGAAATAAGACAGGCAGCAGACTGTAAACCTTACAGAAGGTTTCATCCATTGACGCTGTCGCACGATCTAACCGAAGTTGGTTTATCGCATCAAGTCTCTGTTTTAGAGTTTCAATATAGAGATACAAGGGATACGCCTGGCTGAATGAACTTAACGACAAATCTGGGAATACCCAGCACCCAATAAAGAGAAATATCTACTCGTCATACTTCAAGTTGCAGCGCTACTAACGATGCTTACTTGCGCTAGTTACCTAGTTTTTACAACGCCTAGCGACTTATCGACCTGCCGCCTAGCGACATCTCGCGTTAATTAAAAGTAAGTTTAAATTTATTTTCAAATGAATTGTCGGAAACGTGATCAATTTAACACCTTGCGGCAAAAGGGTAAAGTAGATCACATAATTTTATCTGTGTATTTTTGATACAAATTAATTTTCAACATATTGTATAAAAAGGCTTTTTATTTTTTATAGCGACTGAATATCCCTTGTTTATCAATGGAATAATAACAAATCATCTGATTGCTCAAAAAAAACACACCAAGCATCCATCACAAACGTATTTCGCATTAGGCCTGTGCTTGAACGCTTCACCACTAAATTGACTTAAATTGAAATTTGTTTACGACTTTAACCGCACAAATAGCTAAACAATCCTTTGCATTACTTTCTTTTTTTGATGATTTATGTCGCAGCAACCTTATCAAAAAGAGACGCTTTCTATTAATAAGGCAATTAATGAATCGTTAGCTTTAGCGTCGTTAACTGGAAAATCCATCGCTAAAATGTTAAAACTAGGGATAATTGTATGGTTAATCTATGGCCTTTATGCCTGAGAAAGCAACGAAATGACTTCAATAAATATCGTCCGTATTGCAACACGTAAAAGCCCTTTAGCTATGTGGCAAGCACACTTTGTTAAAGAGAAGCTCGAACAACTACACCCCGGTTTGCAGGTTGAACTGGTACCGATGGTGACTAAAGGCGATATTATTTTAGATACTCCCTTAGCTAAAGTAGGTGGAAAAGGTCTATTTGTTAAAGAATTAGAGTTAGCTTTACTGGAAAAACGCGCAGACATCGCAGTGCATTCAATGAAGGATGTTCCCGTTGAATTTCCAGAAGGGCTCGGTTTAGTCACGATCTGTGAGCGTGAAGACCCACGTGACGCTTTTGTGTCTAATCACTTTGACAGCCTTGAGGCTCTACCTAGCGGTAGCATAGTGGGAACGTCCAGTTTGCGCCGCCAATGCCAAATACGAGAACTACGCCCAGACCTCATTATCCGCGATCTACGCGGAAACGTGGGGACTCGGCTCTCGAAACTGGATAATGGTGAATACGATGCCATAATTTTGGCCGTCGCGGGGCTGAAACGGTTAGGTTTAGAAGCGCGAATTCGTACTGCATTAGCGCCTGAACAATCCTTACCAGCCGTGGGACAAGGTGCGGTGGGTATTGAGTGCCGCTTAGAGGATGAGCGTACTCGTCAACTACTCGAAAAACTTAACCACGATGAAACAGCCATCTGTGTTCTCGCGGAACGTGCTATGAATATGCGCCTTGAAGGCGGTTGCCAAGTACCTATTGGGAGCTATGCGATTTGGCAAAATAACCAAATTTGGCTACGTGCTTTAGTGGGGGCGCCAGATGGTAGCCAAGTCATTCGTGGCGAGCGTTTAATCGCCCCAGAACAAGCAAAACAAGCAGGGATCTCTCTTGCTGAGGAATTACTCGATAAAGGCGCCCGCGAAATTCTCTCTGTGGTTTACCAAGGGAATCCACCGGCATGAAAGTACTAGTCACGCGGCCTGAGCCAGCTGGTTGCGAACTCATCGCAGCAATCAAAGCAAAGGGAGGCGATGCTTTCGCTTCCCCGCTCATTAGTATTGCGCCGGGTGCTGAATTAAATTTACTGGGATCACGCCTTCAGCAGCTTGATCAACACGATTTAGTCTTTCTTTTATCTAAAAATGCGGTCTGGTATGCACATTTAACCCTTAAACAAGCAGGACGCAACTGGTCAGATAAGTTATCCTACTATGGGATAGGTCGTTCAACCGGCCAGTATTTTGAGGCGTTAACAGGTCGCACTATCCGTTGGCCAGAGCACGGAGAGACCAGTGAAGCATTACTTAGCCTTCCTGAATTGCAATTTCTTGAAGGTAAACGTGCACTTCTATTACGCGGAAACGGAGGAAGGGAGCTCCTAGCCTCAACATTACGTTCCAGAGGTGCAGAGGTTGAGTATTGTGAATGTTATGCGAGACACCCTGTTTTATACGATAAAACAGAGTTTAATCAACAATGGGTTAATGCAAATATTACTGATATTGTGATCAGTAGTGGTCAAATGTTAGCCTTACTCAATCAATTAATCGCTGAAAATACCAAAGCATGGTGGTTCAATCGCCGCTTATTAGTTGTCAGCGAACGGATTGCAGACCAAGCCCGCCAAAATGGTTGGAAAAAGGTCTGTGTGGCAAATAGCGCAGAAAATAATGCTTTATTGGACGCCTTATTTTCAACCGACATGGGATGCTAATTTATGACGGAACAAAATAATTCTACCGAAACGGTTAATAATGAAACTGTCGCGGAAACCCCAAAAAACCGCCAACCTAAGCCGTCTTCGGAGCAAAAACGTTCTGGTCTCATCGGTAGTGCCATCGCTATCGCAATTATCATCGCCATTGGTGGTGGTATTTATTATTTTACTCAACAAAGTAATGCGCAACTCGTGAATGAAAATAACGAATTGAAGCAACAGTTGAATGATTTAGCCGAACAGCAAAAAGTTGACCGCCAGCGCTTGGATGCGCTGTTCGCCTCACAGTCAGAAATCAAAACACAGACTCGTGAATATGAAGAGCAGCTCAACCGTCATATGCAAGAGCTACAAGCACATGTTAATACGCTCTCAAGCTCAGATGTTAAAAGTTGGTTGCTGGCACAGGCTGATTTTATGGTCAAAATGGCAGGAAGAAAATTATGGAATGATCACGACCCAGTCACGGCCGCGGTACTCTTAAAAAGTGCGGATTCTAGTCTTGCTGAAATGAATGACCCTAGCCTGCTTGATATCCGTAAAGCCATTAAAAATGATATTGCTAGCTTAGCGGCGATCAATCAAGTCGATTATGACGGTATTATTCTTCGTTTGAATCAATTGAGTAATGAAGTCGATAACTTGCGCCTCAATGAGATTAACAGCGGTGATGTGAAAGCTGAAGATGAAGGAGAAGTCTCCAGCGATATCGCGGATTGGAAGCAAAATCTATCACGGAGTTGGAAAAACTTTACTAATGATTTTATCACCGTACGTGCTCGTGACGGTTCAGAAGCCCCATTATTGGCACCAAATCAAGATATCTATCTACGTGAAAACATTCGTTCTCAATTGTTGATCGCTGCACAAGCGGTGCCTCGATATCAAGAAGAAACCTATAAACAGTCACTCGAACAAGTTTCTACTTGGGTTCGTGCTTATTTTGATGTTAACGCTCCGGCAACAAAAGCCTTCTTAGCTGAAGTTGATGATTTAATAAATCAACCGATCGCGACTGAGATGCCTGATGCTTTAGAAAGCCAACCTAAACTTGAAAAAGTAATGCAAACACGCGTTCGTAATCTGTTGGCACAGTCAGAAGAAGTGGCTAATACGCCTGCTGAAGCTGCACCGACAGAAGAAAAACAGCCTGAAAAAGCAGTCGCAAAACCTGAAGATTCAGAGGCAGCACCTCTTGATGCACCAGCCAATGAGCAGAAGGGGTAATTATGATTAAAGTACTGATCCTTTTTATTGTGCTTATCGCTGGTATTATCTTAGGCCCTCTCTTAGCGGGCCACCAAGGTTATGTTTTCATCCGTACAGATGATTATGATATCACCACCAGTGTCACTAACTTAGTGCTGTGCTTTGTGTTGCTCCAGTTTGTCCTGCTGTTCCTTGGCTGGTGTTACCGTCGTTTTATTAGCACCACTTCACGAACTAAAGGCTGGGTCAGTGGGCGTAAATACCATAAAGCGCACTCACAAACACAAAAAGCCTTACTCAAACTTGCCGAAGGCGATTTCGACCAAGTTGAAAAACTGATGAGTAAACACGCGGATTTTTCTCAGCAGCCAGTGATTAACTATTTACTTGCCGCTGAAGCGGCACAACAGCGTGGAGATGAGCATCGAACTCATCAATACCTCAATAGAGCCGCCGAAGTTGCTGGCAACGACCAACTTCCCGTCGATATCAGCCGTGTTCGTATTCAATTGGCTGAAGGCGAAGTGTATGCGGCTCGAACGGGGGTCGATAAACTTCTCGATCAAGCACCCCGCCACCCTGAAGTACTACGTCTTGCTGAACAAGCCTACTTACGTTCAGGGGCTTATCAGGCACTGATTGAACTGCTACCGATTATGGCGAAAACACAACTTCATAACGAAGATGAGTTAGAGGCATTAAAACTGAAAGCTTATAAGGGCTTGATGAATCAATGTATGGCTGAAAATGGTAGTGAAGGCTTGAAACAGTGGTGGAAAGCTCAGCCACGAAAAATCCGTCATGAAACGGCTTTACAGTCCTTCTTAGCTGAACATTTGATTGAATGTGATGATATCGAAAGTGCTGAAAAAATTGTGATTGATGGTTTGAAACAGCAATATGATGAGCGCTTATTACTCCTCGCACCAAGACTCCGTAGCGATAAACCAGAACAGCTTGAGAAAGTATTAAAGCAACTGGTTAAGCAGTCAGGAGCAACACCATTACTCAATAGTACAATGGGGCAAATCGCATTACAGCATGCGCAATGGGAACACGCAGAGACTTATTTCAAAGCCGCATTAGCGCAACGTTTTGATGCTCATGATGCCGCTTGGTTAGCCGATGCCCTCGATAAACTGCACAAAGCAGAGGAAGCCGCTAAAATACGTCAAGAAGCCTTACTGCATTCACTCAAAAAAGAACGTTCTTAAAAACTATTTTGAAATATATAAACGAAAAACTCCACTTTATAAGTGGAGTTTTTTTATCCGCTATTTTTATTCTAAATACCATCATATTTAATCAAACATTTTTATCACTCATAATATGATTAACAGTATTAGCCTAATTAAACTTATTTAAATACATTATATTGACGGCTGTTATCAGTCGCCATGATATTTAAAAAGCACAAATTAGACTGAAAAACGCCTAATTGTTGTATAACATCAAACAAAATAACGGTTGTTCTGTAATATACCATTTACATAGTGTATAAATAATACATTGTTTTTGATTTAATCGAACTCAGGACATCTACATGAATGTAATTAAAACTATTTGGCGCTGGATCATTTCAACCCCGAATCGACTACAAGTATTTTTCGACCTGCTACTTTTAATTCTGTCACCTTTTGTTTTTATCTCTATCATTGGTTTCGATACTGTTGATCTAAATAAAGACGTTTTCATCATTACATTTATTATTTTGTGTTATACCTACCTCACTCGCTGGTTCAGCAAGTGGTTTTGTAATCGCAAAAATTAATGTCATACAAATGAATTTCTGATTTCCTTCCGTAACAGCATCATGCTGTACAGAGGGAAATCGCTCTAGTCGATGAGTTCATATAAAAAAAACACCTGCCAGCAAGGCAGGTGTAAATATACAATCAGGTCTACAGACGGATGGTGCCTCACTCAACGTTTCGTCCACGGGTTGATGAGAAGAGGATTAGCTCTTGTTCATCTATATTGGACAATAGGCACCGATAATCGGCTTTGCATCATTCCTGGGTTTATGAAGCATTGCTGTCATAATAAGTGGAATGAGCATCTACACAATAGATAATGCAGAATGCGTGCCAACTTTTTTTGAATGGCCTTTTTTCTTTCTATTATCCCATTTCATCGGAAAAAACACGCCTAACGCAATCCTAGCCGTTTTTTATATAGTGCCATTTTCCCCCTGCCTTACATGAGGCTGTGTGAGCATCCTTTTTTAACAACAAAGCTGTCTCAATTCAGAGACATCAAAATCACCTTGATAATTTACTATTAAAAATCAATGTATTATATGTCTCTATTTGGCGACACCGAGATACTGGTTTGTATCTATTTTGCGACACAGACGGATAGATAGAAAAAATAACAAATATAAACAGTCTATTAGCTATGATTTTCTTCATAAAGCCCTCAGTCGCATTTGTTCTAACAGATAACCAGTCAATGAGTATATCGGGAACCATAAACGGTCATTCTTAACGCACAGACATTTAAATACGTTCAGTCATGCTTACCGTTTATTTGGCACTTGAAGTTGACGTTGGAGTTAATGTCGAAGGTGTGGGTTTTGGGTTTTGGGTTTTGGGTTTTGGGTTTTGGGTTTTGGGTTTTGGGTTTTGGGTTTTGGGTTTTGGGTTTTGGGGTTTGAATAATGATTGATAATTGATGATTGGTACACCCGTGCCAAAGGTAGCTCGTACCAATGAATAAGCTGATTTTGCGCGCTTCTAAATGCAAAAACCCCGCTGATTAAAGCGGGGTTCTTTAAATTTGGTCGGCGAGAGAGGATTCGAACCTCCGACCCACTGGTCCCAAACCAGTTGCGCTACCAAGCTGCGCTACTCGCCGATAGGGTATATCTACTTTACATTCTTTTCGTGGTGCGAAAGGGGGGACTTGAACCCCCACGTCCTGAGGACACTAACACCTGAAGCTAGCGCGTCTACCAATTCCGCCACCCTCGCAATGTCACAAAAGAATGGGGTGGCTAATGGGACTCGAACCCACGACAACTGGAATCACAATCCAGGGCTCTACCAACTGAGCTATAGCCACCATAACTTCACTTTATTCAAAGCGTTGCTATTATACTACATACAACTTTGTTTTGCCAACCGTAGCAGCACGCTAATTTAATGGCGCGCCCGACAGGATTCGAACCTGAGACCTCTGCCTCCGGAGGGCAGCGCTCTATCCAGCTGAGCTACGGGCGCTTAACGCCGTTGCGGGTGTGGATAGTACGGATTTAATGAGGTTCTGTCTAGTCCTTTTTTCAATAAAATTTTCGATTGCTTGCCTTTTGCGCATTTCGTCGATAAAGAGAGCATTTTTTCTCTCTTTATCGCGATATTGGTCAATCAACAGCGTGATGATGATAGCGAATTAGCACTGACTCTTCGCGCGGTTACGTGTGCGCAGTAAGAAATAAAGCGCAGAAACCGTCAATAAAAAGATCGCACCAACAATTAACGACAAGCGGGTATCAGGGTTAATCGCCATGCCGACTATCACACAAGCTAAAAACAGTAACGTTGCGTAGTTCACCCATGGAAACAGAATCGATTTAAACGGATGTCCAACAATCTTGTCTTGGTTCTGCTGCCGAAAACGCAGTTGACTGGTCAATATCACTAACCAAGGCACCATGCCAGGTAAAACACTCGCGCTGTACACATAAACAAAAACTTGTTCAGGGTTAGGAATGATATAGTTTAGGCTCGAACCTACCAATAAGCATAAGATAGTCAAGCCAACACAGCGCGCTGGTACGCCATTACGTGTCAGTTTTAATAGTGAGGCGGGGAGTTGTCTATTTTGGGCTAACGCATATAACATACGGCCACCACTGTACATACCGCTATTACAGCCTGATAGCGCCGCAGTCAGCACCACAAAATTTATCACCGCCGCCGCTGACGCGATACCTACCTTAGCAAAGGTCAATACAAACGGGCTACCTTGTTGCCCAACGTCCGTCCATGGAAACAGCGTAACAACAATGAAAATAGCGCCAACATAAAAAATTAAAATACGCCATAAGATATTATTGATCGCTTTTTTCAATGTCACCTGTGGATTTTTCGCTTCACCCGCGGTGATCCCGACTAATTCGACGCCCTGATAAGAAGCAACTACGATACACAAAGCAAATAAAAAACCTTTCCAGCCACCCGCAAAGAACCCGCCATGATCCGTCAAATTCGCAAGGCCAATCGGTTCAAAATTATTGCCAATGCCTAAAAAAATGAGACTCAACCCAATCAGTATCATAACCACAATCGTGGTGACTTTTATCATAGCAAACCAAAACTCTAGCTCTCCATAGAGCCTAACTGCCGCAAGGTTTGCAAGTGCAACGGAAACCACCGCGATCAACGCAAATATCCATTGAGGGACGTCTGGGAACCAATACTCAGCATAGACACCTATTGCCGTAATTTCAGAGATACCGACAGCAACCCACATAAACCAATAGCCCCATGCCGTTAAGCAGCCCCAAAATGGGCTTAAGTACTTATAGCCGAAGGAGGCAAAAGAACCTGTTACTGGCTCAACAAATAACATTTCGCCCATTGAGCGCATGATAAAAAACACAAAAATACCGGCAATAATGTAAGCGAGCAAAACCGATGGCCCTGCCCATTTTAATGTGCTGGCTGAACCCATAAATAGGCCAACACCAATTGTTCCACCTAGCGCAATGAGCTCGATATGCCGCGCTTCTAAGCCTCGTTGCAATCCTTGAGGTCGTTCTTGTTGTGAGCTTTCCATTCATTCCCCCTGTCGTTACCCAAAAAACAAATCACGACTTATGAGTATTTATAGTAATAAGTATGATTTTATCTTCATAAAACGACTATTTTAATAGCCGAAAAACATGATATAAGCATTAAACTAAGCTAAAAGCCCATGCATTGCATATATTTTTGATGGATTATAAAAATAATTGAGAGAAGAGGCCAGAAGTAACGTTTTTGTTATTACAAAGATAAAATAGCAGTTAGTCTGATATTTTTGATAAGAACGATGAGAAAACGCGCCACGGCATCTTATACCATGGCGCGTGAAGGCTCTTTAAAGCTTACCACCATAGTAATAAGCTAAAAATTTTAATAATTTAAATTGTCGTTTAATACGTGTGGGTTGTGCTAGCAGGCGATACAGCCACTCTAACCCAAGGTTTTGCCATATTTTGGGCGCCCGCTTCACATGACCGGTGAAAACATCATAAGTACCACCGACACCCATATACAATGCCTCAGGGTAAACTTTACGGCAATCGCGCATGAAAATTTCTTGTTTTGGCGACCCCATCGCAACTGTCACAATCTTCGCGCCGCTGGCTCGGATACGCTCAAACAGAGCATCTCGGTCTTCTGCTGTAAAATAACCATTTTGTGAACCAACAATATTCACATTCCATTGAGAACGTAATTTTTCTTCTGTTTGTTCAAGAATTTCAGGTTTGCCTCCGACTAAGAAAACCGGCGTTCCTTCCCTCCCTGCTCGCTCCATTAACGCCTCCCAAAGGTCAGCGCCTGCAACACGAGAAACTTGAGCCTGTGGATATTTACGGCGAATAGCGCGCACAATACTAATACCATCCGCATATAGGTATTCGGCTTGGCCAAGCAAGGTGTTTAATGCCGCATCTTTTTCCGCCGTCATGACTTTTTCAGCGTTGATTGCAACCAGAGTCCCTGACTGAGTCTCGCCATCAGCAAACAGATGATCCAGAAAATGTGCCATATCTTTAAACCCCCAAATTTGGTGGCCTCTGATACTATATTGCGGAATAGATTGCTGTTCCATAATGCTCCTTTAGCGGTCTTCGCGACGTTAGCTTCTTAGATAAGAAGATGCTTTTGCCCGAATAAGCCCCGCACTTTCAAATAACCAGTACAGTAATTTCGCCAAAATCAAACAAAGTCCGAAAATCAGGCAGAAAAAGACCACTCGTGACACAAAAGAATCGACGCCTTCACGTGCCAAAACAATCATGTTAAAAATGGCACCAAAACAAAACGCTTGCATAATTGCAGCTTTATAGCGGTTTGACTCTTTCAGACTCATACCATAAATCCAGTCAAACCATTTGATAATTAACCCAACGACAATTGCCCCTAAAGGGATAAATAGCACACCGCCCATCACGACTAATGAGCCGATGAGAGTCGGAGAAATGGCTAATCCAGAATGGTTATTAAGGACTTCCCAAGTAAAGTAATTAGCTGAGTTCAGTACGGTATCAGGCCTATCTGGCCATACCCACGATGGGATAAACACATAAAAATCACGTGCAATCGGTGCCAGCCCTTGAAACTCAATCTTGTCGTAGTAACTCAATAACAAGGCAAGGTTTTCCCAAGGCGAAAATGTGTCTCGGGTTAAATACAAGAAGGTGTAGAAAGCTTCGGCACCACTCACGTCCAAACCATAGCGTTTTAGCGCTAACCAGAACATGCCGACAATACTTGCAACCCCTGCCGCAACTAGCATCCATAGCGTGATCCACCCTCTTACGATACCAATAAATAAGAATAGTGCGAACGCGATGATGATATTTGCACGAGTTCCGCCCACGATGACATAGGTTAAAAAACCAAATGCCACAGTACTGACAAGAAAGAAGACCCAACGTTTCTGGGATGGGCGTAGGAAGTAAACAATCAGCATTGCAGGAATAAAGAAGTAGAAAAAACGCTTTAATGCAACGCCTGAAACCTGACTGGAGAATATCTGACTATATGATTGAAGCTTAAATAATAAAAAGCCATTCTGTAAGAAGAAAATACCCACTGTCACGACGGCAACAGCTATCAGCAATAAACAGGTTAAGTGAGTCTCAACTTTATTCATCGTGAACAGTGGCCGCTTAGCGACAGTGGCGCTTTTTGTTAGGCGTGTTTTATAGGCTACATAATAGATGGCATAAAAACTTGTCGCTGCAAGCTGCGCATACAATAAGTACTCCGCAGGCACGACTGCCACATCAAACTGAAACACCAATGCACACGTCAATGGAAAACCAAAATAAAACGTCAGTAAATACAGTAATGAAAAGAAAATATTAAAATTGAAGCGCACACGTCTGAACTCTTTATAGAGTAACGTGCCCATAAAAATGATGGAAATCAGGTAGACAAGCGATAAGCCGCCTAACTCGGCTAAGGTCATGCTTTCTCCTCCGCAATACCTAAGATTTTTTTCCAACCATCGGTAAAGTTAGGCGCGAAAAAGTCAATATGTTGCTTATCCAGCAACGCCATCTGGCGCTGTGCTTCATCAACTAATTCCAACGATAGTTCATCCCCATAGAAGAATACTGGGACATTCTGTGCCGTCAAATCTTGCCAAAATGTATTTTGTCGACTGATGACAAATGGGACCCCAAATTGAATCAGCAGACACACCGTTCCCACACCTTGTTGGCGATTAAAAATAAAATAGCCTAAGTCACAGGTTTTCAATAAATTCAGGTAATCCGTAAATTCCATACGTTCTTTTAAAATATTCACCTGACCCGCCGCAAACAGTGTTTGTGCGGTTTCTTCGACCTGTTGGATATAAGCTTGGTTATTTGCAGGGTAACCCATAGGCACGATAATGCTGACCTGCTCACCAAATTGCTGTTTAATCGCTCTCAGCGCCTCTGTGTGACTATTTGATCGATCACCTGAGTTACCTAATAGTATTGTCAATGTATCGCCCTGACGTGCTGGACGTTCACTTAGCGTGAGTGCAGGGTCCATGCGTGTTGGGAAATACAATACCGATGCAGGGACTTTAGGGTTAAATTGCTGAAAGTAACACAAGTCACCTCGGGTCGCGCAAACATGCCCTACCTTCTTTTGTGCTAAACGACGTAATACATAAAACAATTTGAATTTTATCGAATTAGACTCTTCGTAGAGATCTGCACCCCAAATATGCCACCAAAATTGGTGTGATTTAATTTTGCCAAACAGCAAAGCGAGCCAAATAGGTGCATTAAATTGGCCATGGAAGAAAAAACGTTCTCTTCGGTTGGATGTTGCCCGACGAATCACCGCATCTGCGATCGCCTTTTTGCTGTCAAAGACTTCGATATCCAACTCGGGATAAGCATTGGCCATCTGATCATCGAGGCTCACCACCATAAAATGGGGTTTCTGTGACACTGCTTTTTCTTTACAGATCACATTATTAAAAAACGTCAGCACCGTTTGATTATGGTGAGGGAGATCAGATCCCAGTACATGTATTAAGGTTGTCATACTCGCCTACGGTAAATCAAAAATACACAACAACAGAGGAGAAAATACACGATATATGTTGCCATATAGGCTTGTGTTGCCCCTATCGCACCATGCATAGGTATCAACCAATGGGAAAAGCCCATTAAGAGGATAAACTGGCTCACCTCAGTTAAAATATAAAAACGTAATGCCGCCTTCGCAATCACCAGATAGCCAAAGACATAAGCGCCAACTTTCAGTACATCCCCTACCAATTGCCATGCAAATAAATCGCGCATGCCATTAAATTTTTCGGAGAACAGTAGCCAAATTGCGAAATCGCGTAATAGCCACACCATAAAGCTTGCAACGGCAACAGCAGGTAATACAAATTTTAGCGTCTTAATGATCTCCGCAGAGATGTCATTCTTGTGTTGTAATCGAGAAAGTGTAGGCAGCAAATACACGGAAAATGTTGCAGTGATAAACTGCAAATAAGCATCCGAAATAGTGCTAACTCCCGTCCATAGACCTACGTCATCCCAGCTATATTTTGCAGCCAACAAGTTTCGCATCATGACATAGGCGACAGGTAAAGTGACCGACGTAATTAACGCCATAATGGTAAATTTACCTAAGTTGGTGGCAATCGCCTTATTCCAAGCCGGTTTCAACATCGATAATGCAAACCGCTTACGGCGAACAATCATCCCGATAGCAGGTAAAACCACTAACGCCGGAACCAAAGCTAATCCGACTAATGCCCCTTCATAACCAGCGAACGTATAGCATAAATAATAGGCAACAACACCAATTATGCTACCAAAAATAATGGATTGTGCATTACCCGACGCATCCCGATATCCCTTGAGGATCGCCAAAAAATAGTTAGCGTAGGCAATGCCCATCTGAATCAAGGCAACAGCTTGAATGACCGATTGATACTCCCGACTATCAAAGAGCGCTTCACTGATCGGGGCACTAAAAAATAGAAATACCAGCGCCAATAACGTCGAAAAACCAAGAATAAGTGTTGAAGAGGTCCCTAATACCGCGCGCAATTTTTCAGGGTCTTCATGGTGTTCCGCAATATATTTGGTCACCCCATTAAAAATACCCGCACCCGATAATACCCCTAACACAGTGATTAACTGGCGGAAATTTCCCGCCAGTCCTACCCCACTGGGGCCAAATGTGACTGCTAATAACTTAACAATAAGCAGGCCTGCCCCGATTTTTATCAAGGTAGACCCCGCAGTCCAAACCGATGCTCTAGCTAACGACATTAGGCAAAAAACGCCTTAATTTTTGTGATAACCGTTTGCTGTTCCTCATCTGTCATGTTGTAGAACATTGGCAGACGTACTAAACGGTCACTCTCACTTGTTGTATAACGGTCTTCGCCATCGAAACGCCCAAATTTCTCCCCAGCAGGGCTGGTATGTAACGCAACATAGTGGAATACCGTTAAAATGTCATTTGACTTCATATAGTCATTGAAAGCAGTACGCTCTTCGACATCCTTCAACTTGATATAAAACATATGTGCATTATGTTTTAATCCTTCCGGTACGATAGGTAATGCTAACTGGCCTGCCTGTGCTAAAGGTGCTAGAGCATCATAATAACGCTGCCATAACAACAGACGACGGTCATTAATCTTGTCTGCTTCCTCAAGCTGAGCCCATAAATAAGCCGCCTGTAAATCAGACAACAAATAGCTGGAGCCGATATCGCGCCACGTATATTTATCAACTTGCCCACGGAAAAATTGGCTACGGTTAGTCCCTTTTTCACGAATAATTTCAGCACGGTTAATCAGAGACTTATCATTCACTAACGTGGCGCCACCTTCACCACCAGAAGAGTAGTTTTTCGTTTCGTGAAAACTGTAAGCGCCAATATGGCCAATCGTTCCGAGTGCACGACCTTTATAAGTCGACATCACCCCTTGAGCCGCATCTTCAATCACAAATAAGTTATGTTTTTGGGCTATTGCCATGATGGTGTCCATTTCACAGGCTACGCCCGCATAATGCACAGGAACAATTGCACGAGTACGTTCAGTAATGGCAGCTTCGATTTTGGTTTCATCAATATTCATTGTATCTGGACGAATATCGACAAAAACAATGGTTGCCCCTCTCAGTACAAACGCATTAGAAGTAGACACAAAGGTAAAGCTTGGCATGATCACTTCATCACCAGGCTGAATATTAATCAGGATTGCCGCCATTTCTAATGACGCTGTGCAAGAAGGTGTTAGCTGGACTTTAGGGCAATTAAAACGCTTTTCCATCCACTCTTCACAACGTTTTGTAAAACCACCGTCACCACACAGCTTGCCGCTTTCCATGGCTTGCTTCATATATGCTAATTCTGTTCCTACAACGGGTGGCTTATTAAATGGAATCATGTTGTCCCCTATATAACCAATATGCAGTGCTAGCAACTGCCGCACCACTACGTGAATAAAGATTCAATGCCGCAATATTGCTTATTTGAGTGGCCACATTTAACTGTCTTTTTTTGTGCTGCTCACACCAAACAACAGCTGCTGACATCAATTTACGACCAACTCCCTGCCCATGAGCATTCGGCATAACAGCGAGTAGGCCTATACGTGCTGTGTCATCATCAAGGTGCCTTAAACTAACGAAACCTAAAATATCTCCTGCCACATTTTTGACTAATAAACAGGTATGATCGAAAGTGCCTAAGACTGCTTTTTCTATCCACAATGCATAAAAGCGTCCACTATCACCTTCACGATACCAAGGCGTTCGAAAGCGGCTTTGGCTAAAAACCTGCTCCGCTACCTGACGCAATACAGGTATATCTTCAGTAACCGCGGGTTCAATGCGCACTTTTTTCCGTAAATCACTATTCAAGTAAGCATTTTCTATGCCAACAGTCAGCGCAAAATCGACTTCCCCTTCAACCAAAGAGAAACCAAGCCGCCTTAATTCATCTAAGCGCTCTGTTTCATTAGCCCGTATTTTGGCTTGAGTTATCGCATAGCCATCTAATTGGCTTGCAAGGATCATCTCTGCCTGAGGAGCAGTGAAGTCTAGCTTTGCTGTTGAGAGTCCGAAAAACTCAGACTCCCATGATAAATAATCAATATTGGCGCGGACGGACACGGAGTAGATCCTCTAAATACTGACCATACCCTGTCTTACTGAGTTGTTTAGCTGACATTTTGACTTGCTCGTCAGTTAACCAACCATTACGCCATGCGATTTCTTCTAGACAGGCAACCTTAAAACCTTGACGTTTTTCAACAGTTTGAACAAAAGTACCCGCTTCTATCAGGCTATCGTGAGTACCTGTATCTAACCAAGCGAAACCTCGGCCTAATAACTCTACGTTCAACTCACCTTTATCGAGATACATCTGGTTGATTGAGGTAATTTCCAACTCACCGCGTTCAGATGGTTTCACCTGCTTTGCAAAATCAACCACTTGGTGATCATAAAAATAAAGCCCAGTGACTGCCCAGTTAGACAGTGGTTTTTTCGGTTTCTCTTCAATCGATAGCACTTTGAAATCGTCATCAAATTCTACGACACCAAAACGCTCAGGATCCATGACCTGATAACCGAATACCGTGGCACCTTGGGTTCTCGCCGCAACGGATTTCAGTTTTGGGCTAAACGAGTGCCCAAAGAAAATGTTATCGCCTAACACTAAACAGCATGCATCACCATTTATAAACTCTTCACCGATGATAAAGGCTTGAGCCAAGCCATCAGGAGAGGGTTGTTCAGCATAGCTCAGCTCGATACCAAATTCATGACCATCACCCAGCAAGCGTTTAAACATCGGCAAATCTTCAGGCGTAGAAATGATCAATATTTCACGGATCCCTGCCAGCATTAGCACTGACAATGGATAATAAATCATTGGCTTATCATAGATGGGTAACAACTGCTTCGAGATGCCTCGCGTAATAGGATGTAAACGAGTTCCCGAACCACCAGCAAGTATAATACCTTTCATGATCCCCCCTTAAGCGCCTAAACCAAGGCGTTCACCGGCATAAGAGCCATCTTGCACACGACGCCACCAAGTCTCATTATTGAGGTACCACAACACCGTTTTGCGGATCCCCGACTCAAAGGTTTCTTGTGGTGTCCACCCTAACTCACGCGCTATTTTGTCAGCATCAATGGCATAACGCATATCATGCCCAGGCCTATCCGTCACATAGGTAATTAAATCGCGATAATGTGCAACACCCTGCGGTTTTTGAGGATGAAGTTCTTCAAGCAATTCACAAATGGTGTTAACAACATCAATATTACGGCGCTCATTGTGCCCACCAATGTTATAAGTTGTCCCCGGCTGAGCCGTGGTTGCCACCAAATGTAATGCCCGCGCATGGTCTTCAACGAATAACCAATCACGGATCTGCTCGCCTTTGCCATAAACAGGTAATGGCTTGCCGGCTAATGCATTGAGAATAATTAATGGAATCAATTTTTCTGGAAAATGATATGGCCCATAATTATTTGAACAATTCGTGATCATGGTCGGCAACCCATAAGTACGATGCCACGCGCGTACTAAGTGGTCGCTCGATGCTTTAGATGCTGAATAAGGACTACTTGGTGCATAAGGTGTTGTTTCAGTGAAGAAACCATCAGGACCTTCTAAATCACCATAGACTTCATCAGTAGAGATATGATGGAAGCGGAATTGCGCTTTCTTATTGCCATCCAGCCCCATCCAATAGTGGCGTGCGGCCTCAAGTAAGGTATAAGTGCCAACAATATTGGTCTCAATAAACGCCGCAGGGCCATCAATAGAACGGTCTACATGGCTTTCAGCAGCCAAATGCATCACCGCATCAGGTTGATATTCAGCAAACACGCGGTCTAGCGCTATGCGATCACAGATATTCACTTGTTCAAACGCATAGCGATCACTGTTAGAGACTTCACTGAGTGACTCTAAATTACCGGCATAGGTCAAACAATCGACAACAATTGCGCTATCGCGAGTGTTCTCAATAATATGTCGCACAACAGCAGAACCGATAAATCCCGCTCCACCCGTAATTAGAATACGTTTCAACGCCAAACTCCTTTTGTATCCACAACCCATTTCTGTGGAATAGCAGAACCTTGGATTCCTTTAAAGACCGTATGATCAACCAACATCAAAATGATATCGGCTTCATTCACCGCGGTCTCAATCGAAACTAATTCCGCAATCCCTTTAAGAGACGTTGGTAGCGCTTCAATATGCGGTTCAACCGCATAGGTTTTACCTGTATTCCAATTCGCGATCATTTTAGTGATATGCATGGCTGGGCTTTCACGTAAATCATCAATATTGGGTTTAAATGACAGACCAAAACAAGCAATAGTCACTTCACTGGCTTTTTTACCTGTCTCAGATAAGCAATCCGCTACAGCAGCTTTGACTTGGTCGACAACCCAGATAGGCTTGCCATCGTTCACTAAACGAGCCGTATGAATTAAGCGAGATTGTTTGGGGTTTTGCGCCACAATAAACCATGGATCGACAGCGATACAGTGCCCGCCGACACCAGGACCTGGTTGTAGAATGTTGACGCGTGGATGGCGATTAGCCAAGCTAATCAATTCCCACACGTTAATATCTTGCTCGGCACAAATCAGTGATAATTCATTAGCAAATGCGATATTCACATCACGGAAACTGTTTTCAGTTAATTTGCACATTTCCGCTGTTCTGGCATTAGTAATAACACATTCACCTTCAAGGAAAATATTGTACAGCTCACTAGCACGCAAGGATGACTTAGGTGTCATACCACCGACAACACGGTCATTTTTAATCAACTCAACCATCACCTGCCCAGGTAGAACACGTTCCGGACAATAAGCCATATCAATATCAGCGTCTTCACCCGCTTGGTGAGGGAACGTCAAATCTGGACGGACTTGAGCCATCCACTCCGCCATCTGTTCGGTTGTGCCAACAGGAGACGTTGACTCTAAAATAACCAAATCCCCTTTTTTCAACACAGGTGCGATCGACTCTGCGGCTGCTCTGACATAAGTCAGGTCAGGTTCATGCTCACCTTTAAACGGAGTTGGTACTGCGATCAAATAAGCATCGGCAGGTTGTGGCTTAGTAAATGCTTTCAAGTGACCTGCTTCAACCGCTGTTTTTACAACAAGGTCCAGTTCAGGTTCGACAATATGGATTTTACCGCGATTAATGGTATCAACCGCATGCTGGTTGACATCAACACCAATCACTTGCTTTTTACGTGATGCAAAAGCTGCCGCTGTTGGTAAACCAATATACCCAAGGCCAATAACAGAAATAGTTTCAAAACTCATAATTTCACCTGATTGCTTTTTAGTGCTTCAAGAATTCGCTGACAAGCATGACCATCACCATAAGGGTTATGAGCGCGGCTCATTGCATGATATTCCGCTTCATCTGTCAGTAACCTATTAACTTCTGCAACAATTTTTTGTGTGTCTGTTCCCACAAGACGTACTGTTCCCGCATCAACCGCTTCAGGACGTTCGGTCGTATCCCGCATCACTAAAACGGGCTTACCTAGCGATGGCGCTTCTTCTTGAATGCCACCAGAGTCTGTTAAGATTAGATAAGCATGATTCATTAAATAAACAAAGGGCAAATACTCTTGTGGAGTAATCAGAATAATATTATCAATGCCATGCAAAATACGTTTGACAGGCTCGCTAACATTTGGATTTAAATGCACAGGGTAAACCACCTGAACGTCCGGATGACTTTGAGCTATTTCAGCTAATGCATGACAAATACGCTCGAAGCCTCCACCAAAGCTTTCGCGGCGGTGCCCCGTCACTAAAATCATTTTTTTATTTGGATCAATAAAGGGATAATTTGCCGCCAATTTTTCGGCCATGTGCTGGTCGCTCATCACTTTATCGCGTACCCACAATAAAGCATCGATCACGCTATTCCCTGTCACAAAAATATGCTTATCTGGGATAGACTCTTTCAATAGATTTTGACGCGAGTTTTCTGTGGGAGCGAAATGATACATGGCGAGATGACCCGCAATTTTTCGATTGGCTTCTTCCGGCCATGGCGAATATAGGTTCCCCGTACGTAATCCTGCTTCCACATGCCCAACAGGAATACGATGGTAGAAGGCAGCGAGGCTGGTTGCCATCGTCGTTGCAGTATCACCATGGACTAAAACAACATCCGGTTGGAAATCGGCAAATACCGTTTTCAATCCTTCCAAAATACGACACGTAATATCTGTTAAATCTTGCCCTGGCTTCATAATATTGAGATCATAATCAGGCGTGATCTCAAATAGCTTCAGTACCTGATCGAGCATTTCTCGGTGCTGGGCCGTCACACAGACTTTGGCTTCAAAAGCCGCATCATTAGCAAGTGCATGAACCAACGGAGCCATTTTGATGGCTTCAGGTCGAGTGCCGAATACAGTCAATACTTTCACAGTGACTCTCTTATTTTTATCTAATGCAGTTAGCTGCTTGATCTCATTATTGATAACTTTATATAGTGGCAGACATTAAGCCTGCCACTTATGTAAAATTAGGACGGGCGACGGCGTGCAAGTACCACACCAGCACCAACCAACGCACCTATAGCGCCCCAGAGAACCATCATAAAGGCTCTACGTGGGCTATCGCGTTTGACGGGATCTTCAGGTGTCCTTAAATAACGGTAAGCCTGAAAACGGTCTTGAAGGGTCGGTCCAACACTCAATGTTGATAGCATTGCCATGTTTTGATCGTAATCTGTGTCATGATCTGGCCCCGTAGCTTTTAGCGTCTCAATTTGAGCTTCCAGCAATGGCACCCCTAACATGAACATTTTAGAATCAGGGATTTCATCAACAGGCGTTGTACTTTGATTACGTGAAATGCCTTGTTTTTGAGCGACTTTCAATGCCTGTTCAAGTACATTTAAGCGTCTTTCATAAGCAGATTGAGCCACCATATCCTCACGTTTTACCAACGCTTTCATGGATTGCATTTTGGTTGCCCAAGTTCCTTTGATTTCATCATTCAGGTTAGCCGTTGCTCGCTGGTTGGCAAACTGAATGTACTGACGTAATAGCTGATTCGCATCGGTAGAGGTTTCAGCAATCAATTTAATATTGTCAGTGAGATTTTTCAGATTATCTGCTGGCGTAAATTCAATATTGTTAATCAGCTCATCTAATAATGCCGCATCTGCTTTCGGGTCATTTTCTAACCGCTGCTTGTAATAATCAGTGGTTAACCAAAATTGACGACGAGTATCATAAGAGCCCACCTGTTTGATGAACTCTTGATAAGCCTCATTCGCTATCGTTGGCAATTGCCCTTCTTGCCCCGTCGTATTAATACGAGAATCAAGATTACGCAAAAATTGTTGCTGCGAATAATAGCTGCCTAAATTATTAACAGTTGGCAGGTCGGTGATCGCGGTTGCACTCCATTTTTGCTGCATAAAATAAGATGCGCCTAATGCAACAGCGGCAAAAATTACCGCAAATGCCACGATCAAAATTTTACCTTGCCACAAAGAGCGACATAAACCACGGATATCCAATTCCGGTTCTATCGGCGGCTGATACTGATTAGGTTGTGTTTCTGAGTTTTTCACTGCACAGAACCTCTATTATTTCCGTTTGTCGTTACCGTACTGCACCACCTCTTCGCATACGACGTCTGATGCGCTTAATAAAACGAGCCACTTTCCATGCTCGTTTGATGCAGTAACCATACATAAAGAATACAAGCAAAAACAATGCCAACATGACCCATTCTGGGATAAATGTTAAGCGTTCACCAATAATTCCTATGCATGCTAAAAATGCAGCCGCTAGGGTAATTAGTACAAAAGCACCTTTAGGCGTAAAACCTGAACGCATGATTAAATGGTGAATATGTTGACGGTCCGGTGAAAATGGACTCATTCCCTTACGAATACGTCGATACATTATTGCAACCATGTCCATCAACGGGATTGCAATGATCCAAAGCGCTGTAACAGGATTCAGTGGATGTACTGTTTCCTGAGTTGATTCAACTAGGATCCAAATAATCGTAAAGCCAATAAGTGTACTTCCAGCATCCCCCATAAAGACCTTAAAGCGTCGGCCTAACAAACCTAAATTTAAAAAGATATAAGGAAGGATAGCGGCAATGAAGGCAAAACACCAAAATGCTAACGCATAGTTACCACTTTGATAAAGTAAAAAGCCTAATGCGCCAAAAGAAACGCACGATAACCCACCTAACAGGCCATCAATACCATCAACCATGTTAAACGCATTAATAGCTGCCCAAACAGCAAATAGCGTCACGATATAACCAAACGGCCCGAGCACTAGCTCCCATGGACCAAAAGCATAACCTAATGATTCTAATTTTAGGTCGGCAACCGTCATCATCACGACAGCAACAATTGCCTGTACACCTGCTCTTAACTTCACACTGATATCAAACCGGTCATCCAAAGCGCCAATTAAAACAAGTAGGCCTGCACATATTAGGTATAACCATTTGTGAGGAATGTATTCCTCCGTTATCACAAATGCGAAGCAGATGCCAAAAAATACCGTAATCCCTCCCACTAAAGGAACTAATCCTACATGTTTTTTTCGGAAGTTAGGTTTATCTACCAGCCCGATTTTCGTTGCAACAACTCGAGCGATAAAAATAAATACTAACGTGAACAAAAAAACATAAAAAAGACTGGCAATAAATTGTGCGGTGTCCACGAGTCAACTCTCTTATTCTTTATCTAATCAACCTAAAACTAAAACGTTTAAGCCCATGCAGATCCTATGACCGACAGCTAATGCATTATTCTCTCAAAAGAAATAACTGCTATAAGACGAGTCTTTAATCACGACTATTATAACTATATAAAAATTTACCCAGCTCAGTTATCAGTGTAGTTTTTTATACAGCTATGCCTTATCTGCCGATTTTATACTTAATAAAAGCAAGATGCATGCCATAACGAACTGTTATTTTCTATGATGCTAATTTTAAGTTGCTTTTTTGTTTAATAAATGAACCTTTTCTGACAAGTCAAAAAACGCCATTACCAAAATGACATAATCTTTAAATAAATGAAGACATTGAATGCATGTATTACTTCAAACCAATCAATCTTGGAATAAAACAATAATCAATTCTATGCAACGAATTGATTTTCCATTTTGTTACACCAAAAATCCAATATAAAAAATATTATTTTTTTAATAACCCTATTTTAATCATCATAAATGATATTTAATTATTATAAATTAGAATCATTCAATGATGATTTCGTTACTATAAATATAAACTTAACTTATATTTTTTATGAGTTACAAACGGATACGGATATTATGCAGGGCAAAATAAATGCAATATCCATTTGAAAATCAAAAAAAATAGCCATAAAAAAAGCGCTGTCATCGACAGCGCTTAATCCATTCAACCATGTTGAAAATTTAGCGATTATGCTCTTTTCATAAAGTCGAAAAATTCTTCGTTAGTTTTCGTCATCGCTAACTTACTGATGAGGAATTCCATCGCATCGATTTCGCCCATAGGGTGAATGATCTTACGGAGGATCCACATTTTTTGTAATTCATCTTGTGAAGTCAGTAACTCTTCTTTACGTGTACCTGAGCGATTATAATCAATCGCAGGGAAAACACGTTTTTCAGCAATTTTACGAGACAGGTGTAATTCCATGTTACCTGTACCTTTAAACTCTTCGTAAATGACTTCATCCATTTTCGAGCCTGTGTCGACCAGTGCTGTAGCAATAATCGTTAAGCTACCACCTTCTTCCACATTACGAGCTGCACCGAAGAAACGCTTAGGACGATGTAATGCGTTTGCATCGACACCACCTGTTAATACCTTACCCGATGAAGGAACAACGGTATTATAAGCGCGAGCCAAACGAGTAATGGAGTCGAGAAGAATAATCACATCTTTCTTATGCTCAACTAAACGTTTTGCTTTCTCGATAACCATTTCAGCAACTTGCACGTGACGTGCTGCTGGCTCATCAAACGTAGACGCAATCACTTCACCTTTCACTAAGCGCTGCATCTCGGTCACTTCTTCTGGACGCTCATCAATCAGCAGAACCATCAATACGCAATCTGGGTAATTATGTGCAATGTTAGCGGCAATATTTTGCAGTAACATTGTCTTACCTGCTTTTGGTGGAGCAACAATCAAACCACGCTGACCACGACCAATCGGAGCCGCTAAATCCAGAACACGTGCCGTTAAATCTTCTGTTGAACCGTTACCACGTTCCATACGAAGACGATTATTAGCATGTAATGGGGTTAAGTTTTCAAAAAGAATTTTGCTGCGGGCGTTTTCAGGTTTATCAAAGTTAACTTCATTAACTTTTAACAGGGCAAAATAACGTTCACCTTCTTTAGGAGGACGGATTTTTCCTGAAATTGTATCACCTGTACGAAGGTTAAAGCGGCGAATTTGGCTGGGGGAAACATAGATATCATCGGGACCTGCGAGGTAAGAGCTGTCTGCTGAACGGAGGAAACCAAATCCATCCTGCAATATCTCCAACACGCCATCGCCAAAGATATCTTCCCCGCTTTTAGCATGCTGCTTTAAAATCGAGAAGATAATATCTTGCTTTCTCATACGGGCTAAGTTTTCTAGCCCCATGTTTTCGCCTAACGTAATCAATTCTGATACTGGCGTATTTTTTAATTCGGTAAGATTCATAATGGTGGGTTCTTTAACTCGGGGTAATTCTCGAACTATGAACGTAAATTGAAGACAACTATATATAAGATATATAACTGCCAGCTTAACTTTATAACGCCCTGTTGATAGTTACAAACAGAAACCATTAACAATGCGTAAAAATTCTTGCGCTTATTCTTGCTAAGACTGCACTAACATATCGCGGCGATTCATCTGAATGATGTGCGGCTTATTATTAGAAACACAGACAATATTAGCAATAGTTTTTTGTACATTTAAGACAACATATATCTCAATATGGCAAATTGTCAGCTTTCAACGCACGAAAAAACAAAAGCGCCACTTTGCAATCTCCACTAACCTAAATAACCCTTAACAGTTGCTGTTTATCACTATCATAAATTGATATTGTAAATGTACCACGAAAGAAATAATTGAACGTTGTAAGCGCAACAACTCAATTTTCAATTGATAATTTCAGAAATCAACACATTATCAGCCCTAGATCACATGATATGAACCACAACTGAACTGACAAACCAGATATTTTTGATAAGAGCAACGGATTACAAGGTAATTCATTCGGGTGCGATATGGAGATTGAGGATAACTTACCATGCTTCAATCAGGACGTCTAGCGGTCCCCTCTATAAAATAGATGTACCGCTAAACGTTTTATCTAAACTAACAACGATAACTTACAGATTTTCGTCTAAAAATTCTTTCAACTGAGCTTTAGATAATGCACCCACTTTTGTTGCCGCTACACTACCATTTTTAAATAGTAAAAGTGTTGGGATACCACGAATACCATATTTTGGTGCTGTAGCAGGGTTATCATCAATATTCAGTTTTGCGATAGTCAGTTTGCCTGTATATTCTTCAGCAACTTCATCAAGAATTGGCGCGATCATTTTACAAGGACCACACCATGCTGCCCAAAAATCGACAAGAACAGGTGAACCAGCTTTCAGTACTGCGGTCTCAAAACTTGCATCAGTGATATGAATAATTTTGTTGCTCATGTTGTACTCCAATGGATCATTTTTGCAGTCTTAGTGTAACATTAATTGGCAGCAGTATGCTTTATTTCAAAAGATACACTTTCGTAAACCAACCGTTAACTGATATTCTACCACACTATGAGTAAAGCACACTTGACAGAAAAGAAGTTTTCCGACTTCGCCTTGCACCCAAAAGTCATTGAAGCCCTGAATAAAAAAGGCTTCAATTTTTGCACGCCTATACAGGCTTCTACCTTGCCTTTCACTGTCGAAGGCAAAGATGTTGCGGGGCAAGCGCAAACTGGAACCGGAAAAACGTTAGCATTTTTAACGTCTACATTTCATTATTTACTAACTCACCCTGCCATTGAGGGGAAACAAGCCAATCAGCCTCGCGCTCTTATCATGGCACCAACGCGTGAATTGGCGGTACAAATCTACTCGGATGCCAAAGAACTTGCCGAGTATACTGGCTTAAAAATGGGACTTGCTTATGGTGGCGATGGTTATGATGAGCAATTAAAAGTGCTACAACGTGGTGTTGATATCCTAATCGGCACGACTGGGCGTTTAATTGACTACGCTAAACAAGGGCATGTTGACTTAGGTGCAGTACAAGTTGTTGTCCTTGATGAAGCGGATCGCATGTATGACCTTGGCTTTATTAAAGATATTCGCTGGCTATTTCGCCGTATGCCATCCGTCGCTGAAAGATTGAATCTCCTCTTTTCAGCAACGCTTTCTTATCGCGTAAGAGAACTGGCATTTGAACAAATGAGTAACCCTGAATATATTGAAGTCGAGCCATTACAAAAAACAGGTCACCGTATTAAAGAAGAACTGTTTTATCCTTCAAATGAAGAAAAAATGCGCTTATTACAGACGCTACTAGAGGAAGAGTGGCCAGAGCGTTGTATCATTTTTGCTAACACCAAACATCGTTGTGATGAAATTTGGGCGCACCTTGCTGCTGACGGACATCGCGTTGGTCTCTTAACAGGGGATGTCGCTCAAAAGAAACGTCTGCGCATTTTAGAAGAGTTTACACAAGGCAACCTTGATATTTTAGTGGCGACCGATGTTGCAGCCCGTGGCTTACACATTCCTTCAGTGACCCATGTTTTTAACTATGATTTACCTGACGATTGTGAAGACTATGTACACCGTATTGGTCGTACCGGCCGAGCCGGTGAAAGTGGTCATTCAATCAGTCTCGCTTGTGAAGAATATGCGTTGAATCTACCGGCTATTGAAGACTATATTCAACATTCGATTCCAGTGAGCAAATATAACAGCGAAGCGTTATTAACCGACCTTCCGACTCCGAAACGTCGCCATCGTCCGCGTCCAGGAGGGCCTCGTCGCAATTCAAATTCGCCACGTCGCCATAATGGCCCACGTAATAACCATAAACGTTCAGGCTGAGTGATAACGATATGCTGAAATCCTCTTCTCTCTATGCAGCGATTGATTTAGGTTCGAACAGTTTTCATATGCTGGTCGTTCGTGAAGTTGCGGGTAGTATTCAGATTATTTCAAGAGTAAAACGCAAAGTGCGTCTCGCAGCGGGTTTAGACAGTCAAAATAGGCTGTCAGAGCAAGCTATGGAGCGCGGTTGGCAATGTTTGCGACTTTTTTCTGAGCATTTACAGGATATTCCTAGCTCTCAAATACGTGTCGTCGCAACTGCAACATTGCGGTTGGCAAAAAATGCCGATATTTTTGTGCAAAAAGCCAGTGAAATTCTAGGTAATACCGTTAAGGTCATTCAGGGAGAAGAAGAAGCACGTTTGATTTACCAAGGTGTTGCCCATACAACCGGCGGCCCTGATCAACGGTTAGTGGTGGATATCGGTGGTGGTAGTACAGAGCTTGTGGCGGGAACAGGAGCCAAAGCCGAGCAATTATTCAGTCTTGAAATGGGCTGTGTCACTTGGCTTGAAAAATATTTTAGTGACCGCGCGCTGACGGAAGAAAATTTTGCGCAAGCAGAACGTGCCGCGCGCGCAGTTATTGCACCTGTTGCCGAGACGTTAACACGTCATGGTTGGAAAATTTGTGTTGGCGCATCGGGTACCGTTCAGGCCATCCAAGAAATCATGATTTCGCAAGGGATGGATGAGCTGATCACTCTCGATAAACTACAGCAGCTCAAATATAAAGCGATTCAATGCCATAAGCTTGAAGAGCTAGAAATTGAAGGTTTAACGTTTGAGCGAGCACTCGTATTCCCAAGCGGCCTATCAATCCTCATCGCTATTTTCGAAACCCTGTCGATTGATAATATGACCCTCGCCGGTGGTGCATTACGTGAAGGTCTGGTCTACGGCATGCTTGAATTACCGATAGAACAAGATGTTCGTGCGCGAACATTGCGGAATATTCAACGCCGTTTCCAAGTGGATATTGAGCAAGCCGCCCGTGTGAGTCAATTAGCTGAACATTTCTTTTTGCAAGTCGCCAAACACTGGGAGCTCGACCTACGCTGTCGTGAGTTATTATCCAGTGCGTGTGCCTTACATGAAATAGGCCTTAGTGTGGACTTTCGCAAAGGCCCTGAACATGCCAGCTACCTGATCACCAACCTAGATTTACCCGGTTTTACTCCGGCACAAAAACGCTTATTAGCAGCACTGTTACGTAATCAGCAAGGCCCTGTTGATCTTGCCACACTGAGTCAACAAAATGCGCTCCCCATGCAACAAGCCTACTATTTATGCCGCTTGCTGCGTTTGGCGATCATTTTTGCTAGCCGTCGACGTGATGACACATTGCCGGCATTGAGGCTTCAGGCTGAATCGGATACCCTCACGATTGTATTACCATATCGTTGGTTAGCGGAGCATCCATTACGATCAGAAAACTTGCAACAAGAAGTTCAATGGCAAGGTTATGTTAACTGGCCTTTGAAACTTGAAGAACGCAATAGTTCCAATAGTTAGTTTTTCCCCCTCACACTCGATAAGCACAAGCAGTGTGAGGGGCAATCTCCTACTTATCTTTTTTATTCAGTCCTAGACGGGCCTTAATATCGGCAAGTGCTGATTGCCCTTTTTGCATTCGCTCCTCCGCCGTAACGACTTTCCGCTGTTGCTCCCACTCTAAATCATCTTGTGGTAATTCTAATAAAAAGCGGCTTAACTCAGGTCGGATTAGCTCCCCATATTGGCGACGTTCACGACAATGACTAAAAAAGAGCTCTTTTTGTGCCCGAGTAATTCCAACATAAGCTAGACGGCGTTCCTCATCGATATTGTCTTCATCAATACTGCTTTGATGTGGTAACAGCCCTTCTTCCATACCGACTAGGAAAACATAAGGAAACTCAAGCCCTTTTGATGCATGTAAGGTCATTAACTGAACTTGGTCTGACTCTTCATCATCTTCACCTCGTTCCATCATGTCACGTAACGTGAAACGCGTTACAACCTGATCTAACGACATTGGGTCATTCAAGTCGTCGCCTTCTACCATTTCACTCATCCACGTAAACAATTGATTCACGTTTTTCATCCGCATTTCGGCAGCTTTAGTACTGGCGGAAGTTTCATACAACCAGCTTTCATAATCCATTTCACGCAGCAAATCACGTACCGCTATCAATGGCTCACGTTCAGCCAATTTCACAATCTTGTCCATCCAATGAGCGAATTGCTGAAGCGCGTTTAATCCTTTGCCTGTTAACGTTTGCTCTAAGCCCAAATCAAAACTGGCTTGATAGAGGCTCTTGCCCCGCTGATTAGCCCATTCACCAAGCTTTTGGATTGTTTTCGGACCAATTTCACGACGTGGCGTATTCACGATACGCAAGAAAGCACTATCATCTTCAGGATTAGTCAGTACCCGCAAATACGCTAATAAATCTTTTATTTCAGGACGAGAAAAAAAGGAGGTTCCCCCTGAAATGCGATATGGGATGCGATTTTGCATCAACATTTTTTCAAAAATACGAGATTGGTGGTTACCACGATATAAAATCGCATAATCTTTATATTGTGTTTTATTGATGAAGTGATGAGCAATCAATTCACCAATCACCCTTTCTGCCTCATGATCTTCATTGTTGGCGGTAATCACTTTGAGTGGCGCACCGTAGCCCAGTGTCGAGAACAATTGTTTTTCAAATACATGAGGGTTATTGGCAATCAAAATATTTGCCGCTTTGAGTATTCGCTCAGATGAACGATAGTTTTGCTCCAACTTAATCACATTCAGTTTTGGAAAGTCTTGACTTAACAGCACCAAGTTTTGTGGTCTAGCACCACGCCAAGAGTAGATAGATTGATCATCATCCCCTACCACCGTAAAGCGCGCGCGCTGACCAACCAACAACTTAACCAATTGATATTGGCTAGTATTGGTATCTTGATATTCATCCACCAGCAAATAACGAATTTTTTGTTGCCAACGTTCGCGAACCTCTTCGTTATGCGACAAAAGTAACGTTGGCTTACTGATAAGGTCATCAAAATCCAATACGTTACAGCTTCTTAAATGTAATTCGTAGCGGCGATAGCATTCAGCGAAATGGTGCTCTTTTTCACTTCTGGCACGCGCCAATGCTTGATCAGGTGATAATAGATCATTTTTCCAATTTGAGATCGATGAGATCAATTGCTGTAAAAGATCTTTATCCTCTTCTAATAAATCAAAGGTTAGCTCTTTTAGTAATGCCATTTGGTCCTGATCATCAAACAGAGAAAAGTTCGCTTTAATACCTAATGCTTTATATTCTCGCTTGATGATCTCCAAGCCAAGAGTATGGAATGTCGAGATAATCAACCCACGCGCTTCTTTTTTACCCAAGGTTTGGGCGACACGCTCTTTCATCTCACGCGCCGCTTTATTGGTAAACGTTACCGCAGCGATTTGACGAGGCTGATAGCCACAATGGCGGATCAGATGCGCTATTTTATTGGTAATAACTCGGGTTTTTCCCGAACCGGCACCCGCCAGCACAAGGCATGGGCCATCCACAAATTCAACAGCCTGCTGTTGGCTTGGATTTAATCGCATGGTTTCTCTACATCACTTAGTTATTCAAAATGGAACTCTCTACGGATTGTAGCAGAAACCTAGCCAACTCTTGAGTAACGATCCTTTATAAAAGCAAAAAACCACATCATTCATTAGACCGATGTGGTTCTGTTCTTTTTCTTTTATAACATCAATACATTTTTCTAAACTATTCGCGTTAGAGGAAGGCGGCAAAGGAGGTTATCCCAAGGAGCATACATTAAGTATGTGACTTGGGTAACCGAGTGAAGCCAACGCACCTATCACGCGAAGAGTGACGAAAAAGGAGGTTATCCCAAGGGGCATACATTAAATATGTGACTTGGGTAACCTCCGTTCAGCCAACGCATCTATTGATGCGGAGAATGGTAAGGATTATTGCGCGCTAGAGATTTTCTTCATATCCGTCATATAGCCACGTAATGTCTTACCGATTTTCTCGATAGGATGGTTACGAATCGCTTCATTCACATCACGTAGTTGCGCGTTATCAGTGCCATTATCAGCAACAGGTTTAGCTAAATCACCGGCTTGCAGTTTACTCATAAAGTCTTTCAGCATTGGAACGGCTGCAAATGAGAACAGGTAGTTACCATATTCTGCGGTATCTGAAATAACCACGTTCATTTCATACAAACGCTTACGAGCAATCGTATTGGCAATCAGCGGCAATTCATGCAGTGATTCGTAATAAGCAGACTCTTCAAGAATACCCGCTTCTAACATCGTATCGAATGCTAACTCAACCCCTGCTTTAACCATTGCAACTAACAGAACGCCATGGTCGAAATACTCTTGCTCCGAAATCTTACCAGTATATTCTGGGTAATTTTCAAACGCTGTTTTACCTGTTTCTTCACGCCAAGCCAGTAGGTTTTTATCATCATTAGCCCAGTCAGCCATCATAGTTGCTGAGAATTCGCCTGAGATAATGTCATCCATATGTTTTTGGAATAAAGGCGCCATGATGGTTTTCAATTGTTCTGACAGAGCAAATGCACGCAGTTTAGCTGGGTTAGACAGGCGATCCATCATCAGCGTGATACCACCTTGTTTCAAGGCTTCGGTAATGGTTTCCCAACCAAACTGAATCAATTTGCCTGCATAGCCTGGCTCAACACCATCAGCAACCATTTTGTCGTAAGACAGCAAAGCACCAGCTTGCAACATACCGCACAGGATAGTTTGCTCGCCCATCAGGTCAGACTTAACTTCAGCAACAAATGAAGATTCTAATACCCCAGCGCGATGACCTCCCGTTGCAGCAGCCCAAGCTTTAGCAATTGCCATTCCTTCACCTTTCGGATCATTTTCAGGATGAACCGCAATCAGCGTTGGAACACCAAAGCCACGTTTGTATTCTTCACGTACTTCAGTACCAGGGCACTTCGGTGCTACCATCACAACAGTAATATCTTTACGAATTTCTTCGCCAACTTCGACAATGTTAAAACCGTGCGAATAACCTAAAGCCGCGCCTTGTTTCATCATTGGTTGAACAGCACGAACAACGGTTGAGTGCTGTTTGTCTGGCGTTAAGTTAATCACTAAGTCAGCTTCTGGGATCAACTCTTCATAAGTGCCCACTTTGAAACCATTTTCTGTCGCTTTGCGCCATGATGCACGCTTCTCAGCGATAGCTTCAGCGCGCAGTGCGTAAGCAATATCTAAGCCCGAGTCACGCATATTCAAGCCTTGGTTTAGGCCTTGAGCACCACAACCGACGATGACGATTTTTTTACCTTTTAAGTATCCTGCTTCATCAGCAAACTCTTCGCGCTTCATGAAACGACACTTGCCTAATTGTTCCAACTGCTGACGCAGATTCAAAGTATTAAAATAATTCGCCATTGTCTTACTCCATTGTTCTGTTGTGTTCGTTATGTCAGGCCCTTGGCCCGTCGCTTTTATTAAGCGGTTATGGTTTTACTATATGCGATGATTTGCATTGCTTAAATTGATATATTAACAATACAATGTTGCATATTTTGCAACGTCATATTTATTGAATCTGAGGCTAATACAAAAATGGATATTCGTGATTTAAAGCTATTTCTTCATTTAGCAGAAAGCTGCCATTTCGGTCGAACCTCTAAAGCAATGTATGTCAGCCCCTCAACCTTATCGAGACAAATTCAACGCTTAGAAGAACAGCTAGGGCATCCGCTATTTATTCGTGATAATCGTTCGGTAAAACTGACGCAAGCTGGAGAGCATTTAAAACAATTTGCTCAACAAACCTTATTGCAATATCAACAACTGCAACATGTTCTCAATCAACAAAGCCCCTCTCTCACGGGTGAGCTACGCCTTTTTTGTTCAGTAACAGCCGCCTACAGCCATTTACCACAGGTTTTAGATAAATTCCGAGCCCTTCACCCACTCGTTGAAATAAAACTCACCACAGGGGATGCTGCCGATGCCGTCGATAAAGTCGAAACCAAAGAAGCGGACTTAGGGATTGCCGGCAAACCGGAACGCCTTCCTGATAATGTAAAATTTACTAAAATTGGTGAAATTCCATTGGTTCTGATTGCTCCGGCATTGCCTTGTGCGGTACGCACCATGGCGACAGAACCACAACCTGATTGGTCTGCCATTCCTTTTATCCTGCCTGAACACGGCCCCTCAAGAAAACGTATCGAACTATGGTTCCGTCGCCACCACATCAATAACCCCGTGATCTATGCAACCGTCTCTGGGCATGAAGCAATCGTCTCAATGGTCGCGCTTGGTTGTGGTATCGCTTTGATTCCGAGCGTCGTGGTTGATAACAGCCCAGAACCGGTACGTAGTCGTATATTACAATTAGATAATATTTCGCTAGTGGAGCCTTTTGAACTAGGCGTTTGCTCACTTAGCAAACGCCTTAGCGAACCCTTAATCAAATCATTCTGGCAATTACTCCCAGAAAGCTTAATCTAATGTTTGAGGAAGACGTTGGGGCGCTAAAAAGAAACGGAAAGAGGGATTCCCCGTTTCATCATGATATTCATAGCCTAATGCATCAAGGTGCCTATCAAAGCGAACTTCTGGTCCAGATAACTCAAACGCGGCTAACACACGCCCGTAGTCAGTGCCATGACTCCGATAATGGAACAGTGTAATATTCCAATAGGTACCTAACGTCTCTAAGAATTTCAACAGTGCCCCGGGTGACTCAGGAAACTCGAAACTATAGAGGCGCTCTTCCAATGGTTTCGATGGGCGACCACCAATCATATAGCGGACATGTAATTTTGCCATTTCATCATCGGAAAGGTCAGCCACTTCATAGCCGTTCTGTTGTAGCTCCTGAATTATTTCAATTCGCTCACTTTCCCCGCCATTAAGTCTTACCCCGACAAAAATACACGCGCGGTCAGGATCTGCATCGGTATAACGATAGTTGAACTCCGTGATAGACCGATGACCTAGCAACTGACAAAAGCGTAAAAAGCTGCCTTTTTGTTCAGGGATCGTAACGGCAAGTAGTGCTTCCCGCTGTTCACCAATTTCACAGCGCTCAGACACATAACGTAGCCCATGAAAGTTCATATTGGCGCCAGACAAAATATGCGCTAAACGTTCGCCTTTAATATTATGCTGTTGCACATATTTTTTCAGGCCCGCCAGCGCCAATGCACCTGATGGTTCGGCAATAGCACGTACGTCTTCAAAAATATCTTTCAAGGCTGCACAGATCGCATCGCTATCTACCGTGATCACATCATCGACATACTGTTGGCAGAGACGAAATGTTTCATCCCCAATACGTTTTACTGCCACACCTTCTGCAAATAAACCAACTCGAGGTAAGTCAACCGGATGGCCAGCCTCTAGCGCTGCTTTTAAACAGGCGGCATCTTCTGCTTCAACGCCGATGATTTTAATTTCTGGCATTAATTGTTTGATTAAAACCGCCACACCCGCGATTAGGCCACCACCACCAACAGGTATAAAAATTCGGTCAAGATGCACATCTTGTTGCAGTAGCTCTAATGCAATCGTTGCTTGACCTGCAATGACCGCGGGATGATCGAAAGGAGGAACAAAGGTATAGCCCTCTTGAGTTGCCATCTCAATGGCTTTTGCTTTCGCCTCATCAAAATTAGCGCCATGCAAAATGGCCTCGCCCCCAAAGTTACGTACTGCATCAACTTTGATATCCGCTGTCGCAACAGGCATCACAATTTTTGCTTTCACACCAACACGGCTCGCCGATAAGGCCACCCCTTGAGCATGGTTTCCCGCAGAAGCGGTCACGACACCTTTCGCTTTTTGCTCGTCGGTCAACCCTGCAATCATGGCGTAAGCACCGCGCAACTTAAAACTATGCACAGGCTGCCTATCTTCACGTTTAACGAGGATCGTATTTCCCATACGAGCCGAGACTTTGCTCATTTCTTGCAATGGCGTAACTTGAGCGACTTCATAAACCGGCGCACTCAGCGCCGCTTTTAGATAATCAGCACTCGTTGGGGCTGATGGTAATGGTTTTGCAGCTGCCACCGTTAGCCTCCCAACTTAGACTTATCGCGTACAGCGCCCTTATCTGCACTGGTTGCAAGAGATGCATAGGCACGTAAAGCAAAAGAGACTTCACGCTGACGATCACGTGGTGTATAAGCTTTATCACCTCGCGCTAATTCCGCATCACGGCGTTTATTTAGCTCATCTTCACTCACATCCAAAGCAATGGTTCTCTTTGGAATATCAATATCAATGATGTCACCATCCTGTACTAAGGCTAACAAACCACCACTTGCTGCTTCCGGTGAAATATGACCGATCGATAACCCAGAACTTCCCCCAGAGAAACGACCGTCTGTAATCAGTGCACAGGCCTTACCTAATCCCATCGATTTAAGGTATGACGTCGGATAGAGCATCTCTTGCATGCCTGGACCGCCTTTCGGGCCTTCGTAACGAATAACGACCACATCACCTTCAACAACCTTGCCACCAAGTATCGCTTCAACAGCATCATCTTGGCTCTCATACACTTTAGCGGGGCCTCGGAACGTTAAACTTCCTTCATCAACACCCGCAGTTTTTACAATGCAACCATCTTCGGCGATATTACCGGCTAATACCGCTAATCCGCCATCTAAGCTATAAGCATGTTCAATATTACGAATACACCCATTTTCACGGTCAGTATCCAAGGAAGGCCAACGGCAACTTTGCGAGAATGCTTGTGTTGTGCGAATACCCGCAGGCCCCGCTAAAAACATCGATTTAACTGACTCATCTTTCGTCAACATGACGTCGTATTGCTCAAGCGTCTGTTTAAAAGTCAGCCCCAGAATATTTTTCACATTTTCTTGTAATAAACCTGCTCGGCTCAACTCACCTAAAATACCAATCACACCACCAGCACGGTGAACGTCTTCCATATGGTATTTCTGGGTGCTCGGCGCGACTTTACATAAGTGCGGAACTTGGCGTGACAAACGATCAATATCCGCCATGGTAAAATCAACCTCTGCTTCTTGCGCGGCAGCAAGCAAGTGCAATACGGTATTTGTCGATCCTCCCATCGCAATATCCAGTGTCATCGCATTTTCAAACGCGGCTTTGTTGGCGATATTACGTGGTAATGCACTTTCATCATTCTGCTCATAATAGCGTTTTGTCAGTTCGACAATGCGTTTACCCGCATTAATGAAAAGGGTTTTACGGTCAGCATGAGTGGCTAATAAGGATCCATTTCCGGGTTGTGATAAGCCAAGCGCTTCTGTTAAACAGTTCATCGAGTTAGCGGTGAACATTCCCGAGCAAGATCCACACGTTGGGCAAGCCGAACGTTCAATTTGTTCACTATCCGCATCACTGACATTAGGGTTAGCACCTTGGATCATCGCATCGACCAAGTCCAACTTAATGATTTGATCTGAAAGCTTCGTTTTACCCGCTTCCATTGGGCCACCTGAAACAAATATCACCGGAATATTCAAACGTAATGACGCCATTAACATGCCCGGTGTGATTTTGTCACAGTTGGAGATACAAACCATGGCATCTGCACAGTGCGCATTCACCATATATTCAACAGAATCTGCAATTAACTCACGGGAAGGTAAGGAATAAAGCATCCCGCCATGCCCCATAGCGATACCATCATCAACGGCAATCGTATTAAACTCTTTCGCAACACCACCCGCAGCTTCAATTTGCTCAGCAACCAGCTTCCCTAGGTCGCGCAAATGAACGTGCCCTGGAACAAATTGAGTAAATGAGTTAACCACTGCAATAATTGGTTTTCCAAAATCAGCATCCGTCATACCGGTGGCACGCCATAATGCACGAGCGCCTGCCATATTACGGCCATGAGTGGTTGTTGCTGAACGGTACTTAGGCATATCTTTACTCCCGTGTTTTAAAACAGGCGGGGAACGACCGCCTGTAAGTCTGTTTATATTTGTTATTAAGGGTTTACTGGATCTAACCAACCCCATTTATCTTCCGTCGACCCATCAAACAAGCCAAAGAATGCTTGCTGGATCTTTTTCGTCACAGGGCCACAACGACCAATGCCGACTTGGATACCGTCAACGCTACGTACTGGGGTAATTTCCGCCGCGGTTCCTGTCATAAAGACTTCATCAGCAAGATAAAGTGACTCACGTGATAATGTTTGCTCACGCACCTCAATCCCCATGTCTTTTGCTAGGGTTAAAATAGCGTCACGAGTGATCCCCGGTAGAGCAGAAGAAGTAAATGGAGGAGTAAATAAAATACCATCTTTCACTTCAAAGATGTTTTCGCCCGCACCTTCAGATAGATAACCATGAACGTCTAACGCGATACCTTCTTGGTAGCCATGACGGCGAGCCTCACTCCCTACTAACAGCGATGACAGATAGTTACCGCCAGCTTTTGCACCTGTTGGGATAGTATTTGGTGCCACACGATTCCAAGAAGAGACCATTGCATCAATACCTTGGTCTAATGCTTCTTCCCCTAAATACGCTCCCCATGGGAAAGCAGCCATGATGACATCTGTTTTATAACCGTCCGGTGGGTTCACTCCCATGCCAACATCACCGATAAAAACGAGTGGACGAATATATGCACTGACTAAGTTGTTTTTACGCAGAGTGGCACGGCAAGCTTCCATTAACTCATCTACGCTATAGCTGACAGGCATACGATAGATTTTTGCGGAATCACGCAAACGTTGCATGTGTTCTCTATGGCGGAATACAACTGGCCCTTTGTGAGAGTCATAGCAACGGACGCCTTCAAATACCGATGTTCCATAATGCAGAGCATGAGACATAACGTGTACCTTAGCATCAGCCCATGGCGTCATTTCACCGTTAAACCAAATATAGTCAGCTTTCTTAGTCATTGTATTTATTCCTTACATTGCACTCTGAGTGCGTAATAGTCGTGATTCTTGTTCTCTTATTTCAACTTCTGAAACATCAGACAACTTAGTTAACTGTGCATATAGCTGGGTGAGTGGCCTCTGGCTATTCACAGTCATTTCAATGTTTACATTATCACCATCTGGCATGTGATCCATAGTCATTGAACTGATTTGGAATCCACGATGGCGAGTCACCCGTAATATACGCTCTAAAACCTCAGGACGGAAACGGGCTTGTATTGCGAGTTGATGTTGCATCATAACGGTTTCTCCATCATTTTTTCATTACTCGCCCCTGGTGGAACCAGCGGCCAGACGTTTTCTAATTCATTTATTGAAACCTGCAAGATGTAAGCGCCTTCACTATTAAGTAATTCATCTAGCGCAGCATCGACTTCCGATTTTGCAGTGATACGGCGTCCAGGAATATCAAAAGCCTGCGCCAAAGCGACAAAATCAGGGTTATCCGTTAAAATAGTTTCACTATAACGTTGCTCAAAAAACAGCTCTTGCCACTGACGAACCATGCCTAAACGTTGGTTATCTAACAATAAAATTTTAACCGGTAACTGTTTACGCTTAATGGTTCCCAACTCTTGAACGTTCATCATGAACGAGCCATCTCCAGAAACACAGATCACGGTATCTTCAGGACGAGCAACCTGAGCACCGACCGCCGCAGGAATACCAAAGCCCATGGTTCCCAGACCACTTGAAGTTATAAAGTTTTCAGGGGCATCAAACTCTAAATGCTGAGCTGACCACATTTGGTGCTGCCCAACATCCGTTGTGACAACCGTATTAGGCCCCATACGATCGGAAAGTTGCTTTAACAGCAAAGGGGCATAAATAGCTTCGCCAGGATGGTCATAGCGCCAACTGAATTCGTGTTTTAACTGCTGCACCTCTTCCTGCCATGACGAAATATTTTTTTCCATCGTCAATTCAGGTAATAGCTGTTTGGCATCACCTAACAAAGCCACATGCGTTTGACGCAATTTATCAAGCTCAACATGGTCAATATCGATATGTATGACTTTGGCATCCGGAGCGAATGTATTTAATTTGCCCGTCACGCGATCATCAAAACGCGCACCAACCGCAATCAATAAATCGCAACGTTGTACCGCTAGGTTAGCGGCTTTCGTTCCATGCATACCTAACATGCCAAGATAATAAGGCTCCGTCGCCGCTACAGCCCCCAACCCTTTTAACGTCGCCACAGAAGGGATGCCTGTGCACGCAATAAATTGTCTTAACTCGGCAACCGCTCCCGACATACCAACACCGCCACCAATGTATAACATCGGCTTTTGCGACTGTTGGAGTAACGCTCTTGCTTGCTGTACTTCATCAGTTTGGATAGGCAAATCCTGTTCAACAGGCATTAAAAATGGTGCTAGGTCGGCCTGCTGTAGTTGAATATCTTTCGGAATATCAATCAGTACAGGTCCTGGACGACCACTATTTGCGATTGCGAAAGCTTCAGCAACAATACGAGGCAGGTCTTCAAGAGATTCCACTAAAAAACTGTGCTTAGTACAGGCAAGCGATAACCCTAAAACATCAATTTCCTGAAAAGCATCCGTACCAATAAATTCAGAGCTCACCTGCCCTGTAATGGCAACAACAGGAACTGAATCTAACAACGCATCGGCTAATCCTGTAATTAAGTTTGTGGCACCCGGCCCAGATGTCGCAATACATACCCCCGTTTTCGAGGTTGATCGCGCATAACCAATCGCCGCAATCACAGCGCCTTGCTCATGGCGGCATAACAGATGCTCAACGCCGCCATCATACAATGCATCATACACTGGCATAATCGCACCACCAGGGTAACCAAACACGGTTTCAACCCCTTGAGTTCTTAATGCTTGAACTAACCATTGTGCCCCATTCATGCTTCTCTCCTGTCTTCCATTTGCTTTATCTATTTGTATTTATTTTGTTTTTTTAGGTTGAATGATGTTGGTAAACTTTTATGTCAAAAAAAACCCCGCGCCTTTCGGTGCGGGGTTCTCGTGAGATCTGGCTACTAATTTAGCCTTCGTCGTCCAAGTGCAGCCCCGCACGGTGGGATAATAATCACCACCACGCTGATAATAATTAGGCTAATCACTCGGAAAAATGCGTTCATCTGTTTTTTTCTTTCACTGTTATTCGTTATCTATATTAAAGAGTTATCATGTTAAAATTACTTTGACAACTTTTATTTTCTTTTTTTCCTATTAAAAAATAAATTTACTTTAAAAACATAGCACTACACAATATTCAGCATGATTATCTAGTATTTCGCTACATATATAGCAAATACATATTGTTCTGGTTGAATAATTAGTCTGATATTCCATTATCTAAACCTAACATTGAAGATATTAAATTTATTTCATATATCACTTTTCAATAACAATTATCTAAAGTAATACTTAATGATTATTTATAAATAAAACCCAATACCATGATAAATAATAATTTTGTGAACATCTTCGCAAGAAAATGATGATTGCTAAATATTTTCTAATCTGCTTTCCAAACGGCTTCTCAACATTAAAACATGCGATTGCACCGCCTTTTTGTTAAACAGAATATTACTCTGTTTACTAAAAGGGAGAAAATATGGCACTAGCGATTGTCTACACCAGAGCCTCGATAGGAATGGATGCCCCACTTGTGACTGTTGAAGCCCATATTAGTAATGGACTTCCAGGCTTAACGCTTGTCGGTCTGCCAGAAACCGCTGTTAAAGAATCTAGAGATAGGGTACGAAGCGCTCTAATAAACAGCGGCTTTGAATATCCAACCAAAAAAATGACAATTAACTTGGCCCCTGCCGATCTCCCTAAAGAAGGGGGGCGTTATGATCTAGCGATAGCCATTGCTATCTTAGTTTCTTCAGGCCAAGTCCCCGCTAAGATACTTCATCAATATGAATTTCTCGGCGAACTTGCTTTATCTGGCCAAATTCGTCATGTTAATGGCGCTATTCCTGCCGCTTTGGCTGCATTAACAAAAAAAAGACAGCTCATTCTTGCAGCGGAAAATCCACAACAGCTGAACTTACTCCCTGATAACAGCGTTATGTTTGCAGGAACACTATTAGAACTTTGCCATTTTTTATATGAAAAGACCGCCTTACCACGTAATTTCCATCCAACTAACATCCCTGCATCACTCAATTGTAATGACAACATCAGCGATATCATTGGGCAAGAACAAGGAAAAAGAGCATTAGAAATCTGTGCCAGTGGTGGACATAATTTACTCTTATTAGGCCCTCCTGGTACTGGAAAAACAATGTTAGCAAGCAGACTCAAGACGCTTTTACCCACTCTAACGCCACAGGAAGCGTTAGAAGTCGCTTCAATACATAGTCTATGTCAATCCACTCACTTAAGTTATGATTGGCCTCCTCGGCCATTTAGAGCGCCTCATCATAGCGCCTCAATGGCAGCACTTATTGGCGGAGGAAGTTTACCGAAGCCGGGGGAGATATCCCTAGCGCATAATGGGATTTTGTTTCTAGATGAATTACCGGAATTTAGCCGCACTGTACTTGATGCATTACGTGAGCCGCTAGAATCAAGGCAAATCATTATTTCTCGTGCTAAAGCAAAAGTCTCTTTCCCTGCTAACTTTCAACTCATTGCTGCCTTAAATCCAAGCCCTACAGGTCAATATCAAGGAAACTTTTGCCGCAGCTCTCCAACTAAAATTTTACGCTATCTCTCACGTATTTCAGGCCCTTTTCTTGATCGATTTGATCTTTCAATAGAGATTCCATTACTACCTCTAGGCACGCTAAGCCACCCATCCTCTCACAGTGAAAATAGCGAACAAATACGCTCTAGGGTCCTACTTGCAAGAAACATTCAAATGAAAAGAATAGGGAAATTAAACAGCCAGTTAACCGAGAAAGAAACCACTGCACTCTGTCAGCTCAATACCAAGGATGCCTTTTTTTTAGAGCAGGCTTTAAATAAGCTCGGATTATCTATCAGGGCTTGGCATAAGATCTTAAGGGTTGCTCGTACCATTGCTGATTTACAAAATACAGACAATATTGAAAAACCGCATCTTCTCGAAGCATTAGGTTACCGAGCGATGGATAAGTTATTGCTTCATTTGCAAAAACAAGTAAGCTGACTGGCTGGGAGAGAGTTAAAGACAGAAAAATAAAACAGAGAACCTAACAATTTTCAGTGGATAGGTACAGAATGCATGAAATGATGACGATATGCGATTAGATAAGCACACATTTGCAAGAATAGCATGGTCGATAAGTCATACTAATATCCGATAAATAAACTAAGGGGCCTAAAGCCCCTCTGTAAATATATTGATGATATTAATCATCTGTATCTGTATAGTCATCTGAAGGGTCTATCTGAGGTTTACCGCCAGAGAGAGTATGAAAGCGTTTTGGACGATTTATACGGCTAGAATATTTCGCCCACACCTTTTCTTCAGGAGTTACTGGTTCCCTTTCGCCACGGCAAACTGCAACGAACAGTTTTTCTTCATCAGTCTGTGCAGCGCGTTTGCCAGAATCAAGCTCAGAAAAAGCTTGACCGTGACGTTCGAGTAACTGAGCTTCCTTGATGGTGAAATCACCATGACGAGAAAAGCCACGTGGGTAATGTTTATTATCAAAAAAACGATTAGTCGTGATGAAGCTTTCTGCCATCTGACACACTCCTAACTTATTACTGTCAACTCTTTATGGCGCGGAGTATTAGACAGCATTGACAATCTGTAAAACAAAACATTTAAATCATCACGACAAAAATTATTGGAGATGTATGTGGATACTGAGTTATTAAAAACTTTTTTGGAAGTCAGTAGAACCAGACACTTCGGCCGAGCCGCAGAATCACTATATTTAACACAATCTGCTGTTAGCTTTCGTATCAGACAACTTGAAACACAACTAGGCACAAACCTATTTACTCGGCATCGTAATAACATTCGATTAACGGCCGCGGGGGAGCGCTTAGTCCCCTATGCAGAATCGTTGATGAATACATGGTTACAGGCTAAAAAAGAGATCTCACATGCATCACAGCATACTGAACTATCAATTGGAGCGACCGCATCACTGTGGGAAGGCTATCTGACGGACTGGGTACAAGCATTATATGAACAGCATGATGAGCTACGATTAGAAGCGCGAGTATCAACGCGTCAATCACTCGTCAAGCAACTACACTCCAGAGAACTCGATTTGCTGATAGCAACGGAGCCACCGAAAATGGATGAGTTTGAAAGCACCATTATTGGTACGATTGAACTTCAGCTAATGGCTTCACAAAAAAATATTGCGCTAACAAATTATAATTATATCAAATTAGAGTGGGGAGCCGATTTCCATCCTCAAAATGATTCAGCTTTAACGCCTGATGACTCACCTGTCATGATAACGACATCAGCGCATATAGCCCGTCAATTACTCTCTGTATCACTTTCTGCTGCGTTTTTACCTTCTCACTGGAGTATCCAGTACCCTGGGCTAAAAACACTCTCAGAAAGTCCAATGACAAAACCACTCTACGCTGTTTGGCTACAGAAGAACGATCAACAAGCATTGATTAATCAACTAATAAAAACCCCTATTAAGAATGCTCAATTAATCCCATAAAATAAGCTCATCACGCCATGACGCTCGATTGTTTTATCGAGCGTCTAGTTTTTCAATAATGTTAATTTGCTCGAAAGTCACAGGCACATCAAAGAGCTATCCCATTTTATTGATATCTAAATAAGTTATCATTCCCTGCCAATAAAAAATGGTGATATTTGATAATACCCCTATCGCCCAAAATTAATGCTATTAAATTTTATGGGGTATTTACCGGCTTGGGTGAGCGACGGCAATGTCCTAAACATGCAATATATAAACATCATCACATCACTTGGCACGCTTCTTTAAAGTCATGGCATTAGTCATATTGGCTTAAACGAAGTCACAATCGAAAGGTATATAGGTAGGCAAACAAAAACCAAGTCTTCATGCCAGATAGATTAAAACAATCAAACCTTCTTAGCATGTAAGCAGAAAGAGAAAAATCGATAGAAAGCCGTTCCCATTAAAACCTAACAACACTGATAGGTCTAAATTGAGCTATCAATGACAGTAATAACTGCGCCGTTTAACGTCACAATGATATTCCGTTAATAAGCTACATTTAATCTTTAAGTTCATTCAGCGTGTTAGGGGATATTAATACAACCCAAAAGTCACTTTTAGGCATTTTAGCATTGAGGTAGGGTGTAACTGCTTATATACGCACTCTATTACTCAATTTGATCAAAGAGTGATAGTGTTCTCTTTAATCCCAAAATTGAGTCATTGACTGCATTATCAAAGGGTAATACAAGTGGGATGTCTATTCGGTGGGAAATGGTGATGTGTCTGTAGGTTAGATAAAGAAAAACCCGATTAAAATAATCGGGTTATCAATAAGATACTTCTTTTATTTTTACTTAATTGGTAACTGGCAGGGGCGGAGAGGCTCGAACTCCCAACACCCGGTTTTGGAGACCGGTGCTCTACCAATTGAACTACGCCCCTAAATTAAGTGGCGGAACGGACGGGACTCGAACCCGCGACCCCCTGCGTGACAGGCAGGTATTCTAACCAACTGAACTACCGCTCCACTATTCTTTCGCCTAACGGCTGCTTATCGCTTCGCAATAAGTCTTTAATTTAATGTCTGGCAGTTCCCTACTCTCACATGGGGAGACCCCACACTACCATCGGCGCTACGGCGTTTCACTGCTGAGTTCGGCATGGGGTCAGGTGGGACCACCGCGCTATTGCCGCCAGACAAATTCGGTTTTCGTTCCCGTCGGCTTGCACCAACCAGAACAGCAATCTTGAACAAGCTAATTTCTCGCACTCTGCGTGCGCTTCACAACGTTCTCTCTAAAACACCTTCGGTGTTGTCAGGTTAAGCCTCACGGTTCATTAGTACTGGTTAGCTCAACGTATCGCTACGCTTACACACCCAGCCTATCAACGTCTTAGTCTTAAACGTTCCTTTAGGACCCTTAAAGAGTCAGGGAAGACTCATCTCAAGGCAAGTTTCCCGCTTAGATGCTTTCAGCGGTTATCTCTTCCGCACTTAGCTACCGGGCAGTGCCATTGGCATGACAACCCGAACACCAGTGGTGCGTCCACTCCGGTCCTCTCGTACTAGGAGCAGCCCCTTTCAATCTTCCAACGCCCACGGCAGATAGGGACCGAACTGTCTCACGACGTTCTAAACCCAGCTCGCGTACCACTTTAAATGGCGAACAGCCATACCCTTGGGACCTACTTCAGCCCCAGGATGTGATGAGCCGACATCGAGGTGCCAAACACCGCCGTCGATATGAACTCTTGGGCGGTATCAGCCTGTTATCCCCGGAGTACCTTTTATCCGTTGAGCGATGGCCCTTCCATTCAGAACCACCGGATCACTAAGACCTACTTTCGTACCTGCTCGAGCCGTCACTCTCGCAGTCAAGCTGGCTTATGCCTTTGCACTAACCGCATGATGTCCGACCATGCTTAGCCAACCTTCGTGCTCCTCCGTTACTCTTTGGGAGGAGACCGCCCCAGTCAAACTACCCACCAGACACTGTCCGCACCCCAGATTATGGGGCCACGTTAGAACATCAAACATTAAAGGGTGGTATTTCAAGGTTGGCTCCATGCAGACTGGCGTCCACACTTCAAAGCCTCCCACCTATCCTACACATCAAGGCTCAATGTTCAGTGTCAAGCTATAGTAAAGGTTCACGGGGTCTTTCCGTCTTGCCGCGGGTACACTGCATCTTCACAGCGAGTTCAATTTCACTGAGTCTCGGGTGGAGACAGCCTGGCCATCATTACGCCATTCGTGCAGGTCGGAACTTACCCGACAAGGAATTTCGCTACCTTAGGACCGTTATAGTTACGGCCGCCGTTTACTGGGGCTTCGATCAAGAGCTTCTCCTTACGGATAACCCCATCAATTAACCTTCCAGCACCGGGCAGGCGTCACACCGTATACGTCCACTTTCGTGTTTGCACAGTGCTGTGTTTTTAATAAACAGTTGCAGCCAGCTGGTATCTGCGACTGGCTTCAGCTCCATCCGCGAGGGACTTCACCTAGCGCCAGCGTGCCTTCTCCCGAAGTTACGGCACCATTTTGCCTAGTTCCTTCACCCGAGTTCTCTCAAGCGCCTGAGTATTCTCTACCTGACCACCTGTGTCGGTTTGGGGTACGATTAATGATAATCTAGAGCTTAGAGGCTTTTCCTGGAAGCGGGGCATGAGCTACTTCGCCACCGTAGTGACTCGTCATCAGACCTCAGCATGTAGTGAACCGGATTTGCCTAATTCACCTGCCTACATCCTTAAACCGGGACAACCGTCGCCCGGCCAGCCTAGCCTTCTCCGTCCCCCCATCGCAATTATCACCAGTACAGGAATATTAACCTGTTTCCCATCGACTACGCATTTCTGCCTCGCCTTAGGGGTCGACTCACCCTGCCCCGATTAACGTTGGACAGGAACCCTTGGTCTTCCGGCGTGCGGGTTTTTCACCCGCATTATCGTTACTTATGTCAGCATTCGCACTTCTGATACCTCCAGCATGCCTCACAGCACACCTTCACAGGCTTACAGAACGCTCCCCTACCCAACAACATTTACATGTCGCTGCCGCAGCTTCGGTGCATGGTTTAGCCCCGTTACATCTTCCGCGCAGGCCGACTCGACCAGTGAGCTATTACGCTTTCTTTAAATGATGGCTGCTTCTAAGCCAACATCCTGGCTGTCTGAGCCTTCCCACTTCGTTTCCCACTTAACCATGACTTTGGGACCTTAGCTGGCGGTCTGGGTTGTTTCCCTCTTCACGACGAACGTTAGCACCCGCCGTGTGTCTCCCGTGATAACATTCTTCGGTATTCGTAGTTTGCATCGGGTTGGTAAGTCGGGATGACCCCCTAGCCGAAACAGTGCTCTACCCCCGAAGATGAGTTCACGAGGCGCTACCTAAATAGCTTTCGGGGAGAACCAGCTATCTCCCGGTTTGATTGGCCTTTCACCCCCAGCCACAAGTCATCCGCTAATTTTTCAACATTAGTCGGTTCGGTCCTCCAGTTAGTGTTACCCAACCTTCAACCTGCCCATGGCTAGATCACCGGGTTTCGGGTCTATACCCTGCAACTTAATCGCCCAGTTAAGACTCGGTTTCCCTACGGCTCCCCTATACGGTTAACCTTGCTACAGAATATAAGTCGCTGACCCATTATACAAAAGGTACGCAGTCACACCTAAAAGGTGCTCCCACTGCTTGTACGTACACGGTTTCAGGTTCTATTTCACTCCCCTCGCCGGGGTTCTTTTCGCCTTTCCCTCACGGTACTGGTTCACTATCGGTCAATCAGGAGTATTTAGCCTTGGAGGATGGTCCCCCCATATTCAGACAGGATAACACGTGTCCCGCCCTACTCGTCGAGTTCACAACACCAACACCTTCGGATACGGGGCTATCACCCTTTACTGCCGGACTTTCCAGACCGTTCTCCTGATGCTGATGCTGATTAAGACTCTGGGCTGCTCCCCGTTCGCTCGCCGCTACTAGGGGAATCTCGGTTGATTTCTTTTCCTCGAGGTACTGAGATGTTTCAGTTCCCTCGGTTCGCCTCGTTTGACTATGGATTCATCAAACGATAGTGCAACGAATTGCACTGGGTTTCCCCATTCGGACATCGTCGGCTATAGCGGTTCATATCACCTTACCGACGCTTTTCGCAGATTAGCACGTCCTTCATCGCCTCTGATTGCCTAGGCATCCACCGTGTACGCTTAGTCGCTTAACCTCACAACCCGAAATTGTTTCAACGATCACCTAACTGTCATGGCTGTGCGTGGTGAAATTCTTTGTTGCGCGGTGCTCGTCATGCTCACGTACCGATGTACGCTGCGCTGACTGCGCTCCTACGCCGCGAATTTCACACTGCTCGCTCATGCCACTCGTTTGAATGACCGAAAATTTCAGGTTTGAAATTTTGAGAGACTCTCACATTGTTTAAGCGATAAACAATGTGCGTTGTTTCAATTTTCAGCTTGTTCCAGATTGTTAAAGAGCATAATTGTTAAACTAACTCAGTGAATTAGTTTAATCATTATTTATGGCCAGCACTTTCGAGAAAGTGCGAGCTAAGACATTTCAAGGCGTAGGCGCACAGCGAGCGGAATGTACATTCAGTACATGAGCATCGCGAGCACCGCACAACGCTGAAAGGTCGACGCGCAGCCTTTCGATTGACCCACACTGAATGGCGTCCCCTAGGGGATTCGAACCCCTGTTACCGCCGTGAAAGGGCGGTGTCCTAGGCCTCTAGACGAAGGGGACAACAAGGTCTTCAGTCAATCTTAGATTGGCTTTGCTCTACTTTTCATCAGACAATCTGTGTGAACACTTCACAGAAACACTTCAATGGTAAGGAGGTGATCCAACCGCAGGTTCCCCTACGGTTACCTTGTTACGACTTCACCCCAGTCATGGATCACAAAGTGGTAAGCGCCCTCCCGAAGGTTAAGCTACCTACTTCTTTTGCAACCCACTCCCATGGTGTGACGGGCGGTGTGTACAAGGCCCGGGAACGTATTCACCGTAGCATTCTGATCTACGATTACTAGCGATTCCGACTTCATGGAGTCGAGTTGCAGACTCCAATCCGGACTACGACGTACTTTATGAGTTCCGCTTGCTCTCGCGAGGTCGCTTCTCTTTGTATACGCCATTGTAGCACGTGTGTAGCCCTACTCGTAAGGGCCATGATGACTTGACGTCATCCCCACCTTCCTCCGGTTTATCACCGGCAGTCTCCTTTGAGTTCCCGACCGAATCGCTGGCAACAAAGGATAAGGGTTGCGCTCGTTGCGGGACTTAACCCAACATTTCACAACACGAGCTGACGACAGCCATGCAGCACCTGTCTCAGAGTTCCCGAAGGCACCAAAGCATCTCTGCTAAGTTCTCTGGATGTCAAGAGTAGGTAAGGTTCTTCGCGTTGCATCGAATTAAACCACATGCTCCACCGCTTGTGCGGGCCCCCGTCAATTCATTTGAGTTTTAACCTTGCGGCCGTACTCCCCAGGCGGTCGATTTAACGCGTTAGCTCCGGAAGCCACACCTCAAGGGCACAACCTCCAAATCGACATCGTTTACAGCGTGGACTACCAGGGTATCTAATCCTGTTTGCTCCCCACGCTTTCGCACCTGAGCGTCAGTCTTTGTCCAGGGGGCCGCCTTCGCCACCGGTATTCCTCCACATCTCTACGCATTTCACCGCTACACATGGAATTCTACCCCCCTCTACAAGACTCTAGCTGACCAGTCTTAGATGCCATTCCCAGGTTAAGCCCGGGGATTTCACATCTAACTTAATCAACCGCCTGCGTGCGCTTTACGCCCAGTAATTCCGATTAACGCTTGCACCCTCCGTATTACCGCGGCTGCTGGCACGGAGTTAGCCGGTGCTTCTTCTGTCGGTAACGTCAATCGTTGATGATATTAGCATCAACGCCTTCCTCCCGACTGAAAGTACTTTACAACCCTAGGGCCTTCTTCATACACGCGGCATGGCTGCATCAGGCTTGCGCCCATTGTGCAATATTCCCCACTGCTGCCTCCCGTAGGAGTCTGGGCCGTGTCTCAGTCCCAGTGTGGCTGATCATCCTCTCAGACCAGCTAGGGATCGTCGCCTAGGTGAGCCATTACCCCACCTACTAGCTAATCCCATATGGGTTCATCCGATAGCGCAAGGCCCGAAGGTCCCCTGCTTTGCTCCTTAGAGATTATGCGGTATTAGCCACCGTTTCCAGTAGTTATCCCCCTCTATCGGGCAGATCCCCATACATTACTCACCCGTCCGCCGCTCGTCAGCGGGAAGCAAGCTTCCCCTGTTACCGCTCGACTTGCATGTGTTAGGCCTGCCGCCAGCGTTCAATCTGAGCCATGATCAAACTCTTCAATTAAAAGTGTTTGATGCTCAAAGAATTAAACTGACTACATTCTTTCATATATGAATTAACGTGTTAGTCACTCTTCAAGACTTAAAATCAAATATTTTTTTGATAGTGTCCTGTGAGTGCCCACACAGATTGTCTGATAAATTGTTAAAGAGCGTTGCGACTTTATCTTTCGATATTAACCGTTTAGGTTGTTGCCGCGAGGTGTCGTATACTACGTTTTTCTGTCAGAAAGTCAAGTGATTATTTTCAACTTTTTCTCTCTTTTTCACCTCAGTCATCACGAGGGTTTCTTTTTCAACCTGACCACCGAAGCGGTTTGTCGTGACAACGGATGCGCATTATAGGGAGTCAGAAAATTCTGGCAACCCTTTTTTTGAAAAAAAATACCGTTTGAAGATAAAATCATCATTATGTTTTTTTTTCTAGCAATATGATGCTGAAATAGACAACGAAAAGATACTTTGAATACTTTACCTTTTGCAGATTAAACATCTTCATTGTATGTATACATATTAACTATGCTTTTAACACTACCATTTATTGACTATGGCGACTGCTATGAATAAACATTTAAGACCTTATTTAGGTATTTACCCAACTACTGGCACTGATGTATTTATCGATCCTTCCGCTGTTGTTATCGGAGATGTCCGCTTAGCCGATGATGTAAGTATTTGGCCTCTGTCTGTATTACGTGGTGATGTGAATTATATTGAAATTGGATCTCGCACGAATATACAAGATGGTTCAGTCTTACATGTTACCCATAAGTCAAAACACAACCCTGACGGTAACCCGTTAATTATCGGTGAAGATGTCACTGTCGGCCATAAAGTGATGCTGCATGGCTGTACCATTGGGGATCGCGTTTTAGTTGGAATGGGGTCGATTGTATTAGATGGTGCAATTATTGCGGATGACGTTGTTATAGGTGCTAATAGTTTAGTTACCCAAGGTAAAAAACTCGAAAGTGGCTACCTATATGTCGGTAGCCCAGCAAAAGCGGCCCGCAAACTGACTGAAGGGGAGTTGGAGCATTTGCGCTATTCCGCTAATAACTATGTTCAATGGAAAAATGACTACTTATCATCAGGCAAAGAGTAATCATTACCATTGTCTAAAAGGTCTTGAGCGATCAAGACCTCAAACTCTTCTTCTATATCCCAACGGTGAGTTTGAAATAATGCTAATGATTCGGCTCCCATCCCATATCTTTTATATAGTAACCTGTCCGATATGACGCAATGCGCTAACATTCCATTAATTAATACTGGAAATCGTACCTTTCCAGTCATTACATCCCATTCTTCTCTATCTGGGAATTGAATTGCTTGATTCATTTTTTCAATTCCTTCTGTAACGCATACAAGACTGGTTCCATATCTGGCAGTACACCATGCCATAACTTAAAGGCAAAAGCGGCTTGCCCAACGAGCATTCCCAAGCCGTCAGCAAGCTGTTCAACATTATAAGCTTTCGCAAAAGATAAAAATGGCGTTAATGATTGTTGATAGAACATGTCATAACAAGCGACTTGCTTAGAAAATACCGCAGGATCAAGTTCAGGAATTTCCCCACTAACGCCAGAAGATGTTGCGTTGATGATAAGATCAAAAGTCGCAGTTTTGATCTCATCGATCGGCTGTGCGGTAATTGTTCCAAAACTTGCAAATTGGTTTACTAATGTTTTCGCTTTAGAGAAAGTTCTATTTGTTAGCGTTATTTCACACCCAAATTCCAAAAGTGGTAACAGCGCTCCGCGAGTTGCGCCACCAGCACCAATCATTAATATTTTACTATCCGTACGAATAAACTTCAGCCGTTGCAGGTCTAATAATAGACCTACACCATCCGTGTTATCACCTAAGAACCGATGGTCATCAAGTTTCATGACCGTATTGACAGCACCACATGATTGAGCCCGTTCTGTTAGTTCTGACATCATGTGATGTGCTCTTTCTTTAAAAGGAAGAGTGATATTCGCTCCTTTTCCTCCTTGAGCAAAAAACTCAGAGAGTTGTTGCTCAAATTCATCTATCGGAGCCAGAATACGTTCATACTCCAACGAGATCCCTGTTTGTTGAGCAAACATCTGATGAATGATAGGAGATTTACTATGTGCAATCGGATGGCCAAAGACGGCATACTTATCCATAAAATAGTTATCCTTTTCGGTATAATTGCCCAGTTTTAGCATCACGAATTTCTGATGGGTTTTGACGTCCACCTACAGCCCCATCCAGTACAGGGATACTTCCCGCAAACTGCTCTATAACTTCATGGGTCGTTCTACAAGGCTCCTTTCCACTCAAATTTGCGCTCGTTGATACCAATGGTTTTCCATATTCTCGGCAAAGTGCTTTTACTAACTTATGGTCAGTCACCCTTACCGCCAAAGTATCAAAGCGACCCGTTAACCATTTAGGTGTAGATGGCTTCGCTGGGATAACCCACGTAACGGGGCCAGGCCAGCTTTCAAACATGACTTGTTTTTGTTCATCTGTTAGCTGATTATCATCAACGTAACTTTTCAATTGCTCATAATTATCAGCAATGAGAATCAACCCTTTTTCCCAAGGACGTTGTTTCAATTCAAGTAATTTATTGACCGCTTGTTCACTATCGGGGTCACAGCCAAGTCCAAAAACAGCCTCTGTGGGATAAGCGATAACATCCCCTTTATTAAGGGCTGTGATAATATTTTCAATTGCAGGTGTAGATTTATTTTGCATCTTTTTAACTCATTATTCTTTCTGTGGTTTACCACATCGTTTACTGGCACAAAATAATCTTACTCCTTGAGCACCCCTTTTTTCCATAAGTAATGGATAATGACAATGCTCACACTCGCCAGATACGGGCTTGTTATTAAGAATAAATTGGCAGGATGGATAGCTATCGCAAGCATAAAATGTCTTACCAAACCTAGATTTACGTTGCAACAGATGCCCTGTTTGACACTGAGGGCAAGAAACTTTCGTTTCATCTGGCTTATCAATTAATTCTATATGCTCACATTCAGGGTAGTGACTACACCCAATAAACATACCAAATCGCCCTTGTTTCAAAACGAGATCATAACCACATTGAGGGCATGCCTGTCCTTCTAATACCTTTATTACATGGCTTTCTGCTGAAGGGCGCATAGGTTTGACATAATGACACTGCGGATATGAAGAACACGCAAAAAAAGGTCCATGTGCACCATTACGAATAACCAATACCGCACCGCATTCAGGGCAATGTTCATTTTTTTCTGTTTCAAAAGGCAATTGCTTTGACATGATTTTCTCTTAGCCAACTAACTTAATTTTATATATCCACCAGCAACTGAAGCGATCACACCATCTATTTCTAATTCAGTCAAAATAGAAGTCACTTCTGTTATGGGCTGTTGTGCGCGCTCAGCAATAACATCTGCGGGTAAAGGATGATACTCAACCATACTCAATATTTTGTTTTCTGTCAGATTAAATTCAGAATTAATTTCTTCTTTAATTAACGATTCGACAGGCAACCAATTCAGTCCGGCCTCTAGATGAGGTTTAATATCTTCGGGATCAACTAATAAATACGCGCCTTGCTGCAATAACCAATGATTGCCACTGAAAGCGGGATCTCCTAACGGTGCGGGTATCGTAAAAAGATCTCTATTTTGTTCAATAGCATAGCGTGCTGTTATCAATGAACCACTTTTCATACCTGCCTCAATAACAACGGTGGCTTTACTTAAACCACTAATGATTCGATTTCGCCGAGGAAATTGCTTAGGGAGTGGCGGTGTATGAGGTAAATATTCAGAAATTAATGCGCCTTCTTCTTTTATTTTTTCCGCCAAAAAAATATGTTGCTTGGGGTAGATATTTGCGAGTCCACTACCTAAAACAGCGATTGTTTTCCCTTTTTCATTTAATGCCGCCCGATGACTAACAACATCGATTCCAAAGGCTAGCCCACTCGTAATCGTTAAACCATAACGTGTAAATTCTTTGGCAAACAGCTCGGCCCATTTACGGCCGTAAGCACTCGTTTGGCGGCTACCAACGATTGCAATCTGTGCAGTTGCAATTAATTCCCTTTGCCCGATGACAAACAACACCAGCGGAAAATTCGAGATTTGTTTTAACAAAAGGGGATAGTGTGAATCATAAAAGGTGATCAGCTGGTGCTCTTCTTTTTCCAACCATTTAATCGTTTGAGTTAACTTGGTCGAAGAAAAATGTTGAAACTGTAAGCATTGCAACTCATTCAGCCCACATTCTCGTAAGATAGGCAGACTAACTTTCTCTAATAAGAGTAGCTTGTTAATTATTCTTAATGCCTTATGCGGTGATAACCGGCTGACTTGAGACATTCTTAACCATATTTCTTGAGAATCCATCGCATCTTCCTGACGTTATAATAAATGAGTTCATCAATGAACAAATCATCACCAATACTGTCAATATGACCAATAAATGTCTAGAATAGGCATTAATTCTTATTCACTTTTTTGGACGCTGCTCGAAAAAATTTATGTCAGTATTAAACGTATTACATTACCCAGACGAACGCTTACGCACTATTGCTAAGCCAGTAGAAAAAGTAGATGCCGAAATTCAACGTATTATCGATGATATGTTCGAAACGATGTATGAAGAAGAAGGTATCGGTCTTGCTGCGACCCAAGTTGATATTCATCAGCGGATCATCGTTATTGATGTTTCCGAAACGCGTGATGAACGACTGGTATTGATCAATCCTGAATTACTCGACAAATCAGGTGAAACAGGTATAGAGGAAGGCTGTCTCTCCATTCCTGAACAGCATGGATTTGTCCCAAGAGCCGAAAACGTTAAAATTCGAGCTCTCGACTATAATGGCGAAACGTTTGAACTTGAGGCCGATGGCTTACTCGCTATTTGTATTCAACATGAGATGGATCACCTTGTTGGGAAACTATTTGTCGATTATCTCTCTCCATTAAAACGCCAACGTATCCGCCAAAAAGTTGAAAAGTTGGATAGAATGAGAGCTAAAGAAGCCAAAATAGCTAAATAGATAGATTTATACAGGGAACATAAACGTGTCAGAATCATTAAAAATTATCTTTGCAGGTACACCTGATTTTGCTGCTGGTCATTTAGCTGCTTTGCTTAACACTAAACATCAGGTTGTAGGTGTCCTCACTCCACCAGATAAGCCCGCGGGAAGAGGAAAGAAGCTGACACCTAGCCCTGTAAAAGTATTAGCGCAAGAAAATAATATTCCCGTTTTTCAGCCTACTACACTGAAAAAGGAAGAAAACCATCAATGGATCAAAGAGCAAAATGCTGATTTGATGATTGTTGTTGCTTATGGCTTTATTTTGCCAAAAGCCGTTTTAGATATCCCCCGTTTAGGTTGCCTAAATGTCCACGGCTCACTACTACCTCGCTGGCGTGGGGCTGCTCCTATTCAACGTTCTATTTGGGCGGGTGATGCTGAAACGGGCGTCACGATTATGCAAATGGATGAAGGCTTAGATACCGGTGATATGCTCTATAAAGCGAAATGCCCTATCCTGCCAGAAGATACTAGCGCAACACTCTATCAAAAATTGGCTGTTATTGGTCCAGAAGCCCTAATACACACCTTAGACCTGATATCTAGCCAACAATGCCTTCCTGAAAAACAGGACGATTCCTTAGCAAATTATGCAGAGAAATTATCTAAAGAAGAAGCGCGTATTGATTGGCAATTATCAGCAGAGCAGATAGAACGTTGTGTTAGAGCGTTTAATCCTTGGCCTATGAGCTATTTTATGGTTCAAGATCAACTGATAAAAGTTTGGCAGGCTGAAGTGATTTCAGAAAATCACAGTGAAAAACCAGGTACGATTATTAGCGCCGATAAAAATGGTATATGTGTCGCCACTGCTAGCGGAAAATTGAATATCGTTCAATTACAGCCTCCAGGTAAAAAAGCCATGGCAGCACAAGATCTATTAAACTCTCGCCGTGAATGGTTCGCTCCTGGAACACTACTTAATTAAAACACCAATAAATTTGCCTGATAATATATTCAGGCAAATTTATTTCGTGACGAATAGACTCACCCTCATTTATGAAGAATACATATAACTTGCGTAGCATCGCAGCAATAGCCATTGGTCAAGTCATTGACAAAGGCCAATCCCTAAGTACGGTACTACCTGAATTACAAAAAAATATTAGCGATAAAGATAAGTCTCTATTACAAGAGATCTGTTTTGGTGTTCTCCGCTATTTGCCTAAACTTGAATGGTTTGTTAGCCAACTAATGGAAAAACCACTGACAGGTAAGCAACGAACATTACACTACCTCATTATGGTTGGTATTTATCAGCTACTCTATACACGTATTCCAGCTCATGCAGCCCTGGCTGAAACAGTCAATGGAGCCGTTGCATTAAAACGTCCTCAACTAAAAGGGCTTATCAATGGTGTATTGCGTTCATTCCAAAGACAACAAGCTCAGTTAGAAGAACGTAGCGCAAATCATAATAGTCAATATTTACATCCTAGTTGGTTACTAAAAAGACTGCAAAACGCATACCCTAACGAATGGCAATCCATTGTTGAAGCGAACAACCAACGTCCACCTATGTGGTTGAGGGTTAACGCTCAACATCATAGTGCTGAACAATACCAAAAGCTGTTGGAAGAAATAGGAATTACATCTGAGCGACATCTTAAACACCCTTCCGCATTAAGGCTATCTGAACCAACTTCAGTAGCAAAACTACCCGGCTTTGATGATGGCTGGTCTACAGTACAAGATGTCTCCGCCCAAGGTTGTGCCGAAATACTTGCACCTCAAAATAATGAACATATTCTCGACCTATGTGCAGCACCTGGCGGTAAGACAACTCATATCTTAGAAATAGCACCAAAAGCGCATGTTGTGGCTGTCGATATTGATGAATCTCGCCTAAAACGCGTAAACGAAAATTTGTCGCGACTCAAGCAGCATGCTGTTGTTATTCAAGGTGATGGAACTACTCCTGAGCAATGGGCTGAGGGTAAAGTGTTTGATCGCATATTGCTTGATGCACCATGTTCAGCAACCGGTGTTATTCGACGTCACCCAGATATAAAATGGTTAAGACGGGATTCTGATATTAATGAGCTCACCGTTCTTCAAGCCAAAATACTCGAGTCTATTTGGCCATATTTAAAAGTAGGCGGTACTCTTGTCTATGCAACTTGCTCTGTTATGCCCGAAGAGAATAGCCTGCAAATAAAAAACTTTTTAGCTAAACACCCGGAAGCTAAACTGAATGATGGCACAAGTGCAGGATTACAAATACTCCCCAGTGAAACAGGGGGTGATGGTTTCTTCTACGCACGCCTAGTAAAGCAAATAAATTAACTGGATAAGGCTTGTCTGAGATAGGAATATTCAATGAAAATCATTATTTTAGGTGCAGGACAAGTTGGTGGAACTCTCGCTGAAAATCTAGTAGACGAAAACAATGATATTACTGTCGTTGACACGAATGCTGATCGCTTGCGTCAATTACAAGATCAGTTTGATCTTAGAGTCGTCAATGGTCACGGCTCCCACCCACGAGTTCTCCGTGATGCGGGAGCTGAAGATGCAGATATGTTAGTCGCAGTTACTAATTCAGATGAGACTAACATGATCGCATGTCAAATTGCCTATAGTCTTTTTAATACCCCGAATAAAATCGCGCGTATTAGAGCAACTGAATATATCCGTGAAGCAGACAAGCTATTTTTACCTGAACAAATTCCTATTGATTATTTAATCTCTCCGGAACAATTAGTCATAGACTATATTTACAAACTAATCCAATACCCTGGCGCACTCCAAGTAGTTAATTTTGCCGAAGGTAAAGTCAGTATTGTTGCGGTTAAAGCCTATTATGGCGGTTCACTCGTGGGTAATGCTCTATCAAGCTTACGTGAACACATGCCACATATTGATACCAGAGTCGTAGCAATATTCCGTCAAGATCGTCCTATAAGACCTCAAGGCTCGACCATCATTGAAGCTGGAGATGAAGTATTTTTTGTCGCTTCAACACAACATATTCGCGCTGTCATGAGTGAATTACAACGTCTAGAAAAACCTTATAAACGTTTAATGATAGTAGGTGGCGGTAATGTTGGTGCAGGCTTAGCAAAACGGCTAGAAAAAGATTATAGCGTCAAGCTAATAGAGCGTAATCAACAACGCGCAACAGAACTGGCTGAACTACTTCATGATACGATCGTGTTTTATGGTGATGCTTCTGATCAGGAGTTATTAACCGAAGAGCATATTGAGCAAATGGATGTATTCATAGCCCTAACTAACGACGACGAAGCAAATATCATGTCGGCTATGTTAGCTAAAAAAATGGGGGCTAAAAAAGCCATGGTCTTAATTCAACGCACCGCTTATGTTGAATTAGTTCAAGGAGGGGTGATTGATATTGCTGTATCACCACAGCAAGCAACAATCTCGGCATTACTTGGTCATGTCCGAAAAGCCGATATTGTCAGCGTTTCCTCATTAAGAAGGGGGGTTGCTGAAGCCATTGAGGCAATTGCACACGGAGATGAAAATACATCTAAAGTTGTAGGAAAGAAAATTTCAGATATTAAGCTTCCACCGGGAACAATTATTGGTGCTTTAGTTAGAGAAGATGAAGTTATTATTGCCAGTGATTATCATATTATTGAACAAGGTGATCATGTCATCATGTTTATTACAGATAAAAAATATGTACCTGACGTTGAAAAACTATTTCAGCCTAGCCCTTTCTTTTTATAAAAATAAAATGACGATTCATTTGCAGCTTAATTGATCTAGGTACTATAATTTGTTAACTAAATATTTATTTTATGAAACAGAGTTTTTAATTAGGGGGTCAAATGAGTTTTTTAAAAGAGTTTCGTGAATTTGCAATGAAGGGCAATGTTGTCGACATGGCTGTCGGTATCATTATTGGTGCAGCATTCGGTAAGATTGTTTCTTCATTAGTAGCTGATGTCATTATGCCCCCTCTCGGCTTATTAATTGGCGGGGTCGACTTTAAACAATTCAGTGTTATTTTAAGGGCGGCTGAAGGAGATATGCCTGCTGTTGTTCTTAATTATGGTATGTTTATTCAAACGGTATTTGATTTTGTTATTGTCGCATTTGCTATTTTCATGGCAATTAAAGTGATGAATAAAGTACGTCGCGAAAAAGAAGCAGAACCTGAAGCGCCACCGGCACCGAGTAAAGAAGAAGTTTTATTATCAGAAATTCGTGATTTATTAAAAGAACAAAATAAAAAGTAATAACTAAAAAGCCAGTGGTAATACGTAGAATAACTTATTACCACTGGCCTCCCAGTTACCATTTCTTTGATGTTTTCCTTTCCGAGTATAGCTTCCTTTTCCTTTCTTATTTTTTTCAACACGTTGCCTAAATAATGGGTCGTGTAACAATGCTTCAATTGCATTATCTTTTATCTGACCACGTTTATGTTGATATTGGCTCATGGTATATACCTTCCTATAACAATAAAACTAAATGGTAATCAACTAATAGACTTTGGATGCACCCTTTTCAAGAATCTCCATTATCGAACAATATGTTGTTGCGTGTTCCTCGCCACAGCAAGCGGAGCTAAGCATCTTCAAAGAATCACGCATAATAATAAGTTCTTGGATCTTTTTTTCAACTTCAAACAGACGCAAATCAACAATTTTTTTTGACTCTTGGCATGTATGATGTTCAGGATCGACTCTTATCGATAAAAGCTCAGTAATCGCTTCCAAAGTAAAACCTAATTGCTTTGCATAACGGATGAAACGCAGCCGTTGCAGATCTTGATCCGTATACAAGCGATAACCGCCTTCAGTCCTAAGCTTATGCCCCATCAGACCTTGCTTTTCATAAAAGCGGATCGTATCAGGGGTAACATCAGCAAGACGAGCAATTTGCCCTATTTTATACATACTCATGGGTACTCCACTTTAAATAAGGTCTAAATGGAATAAATCAAGGATGATGTTCAGTGGAAGATAGAATAGCAGGTACAAAAAAACCGGGCAAATATACCCGGTTTTTTTGATAGCAAACAGATTACTCTGCAGCTACTTCTTGAGACTCAACAGCACGGTCAACAAGCTCGATGTAAGCCATCGGAGCATTGTCACCAGTACGGAAGCCACACTTAAGAATACGAGTGTAACCGCCCGCACGCGCTGCAAAGCGAGGTCCCAATTCATTAAACAATTTTGCCACGATCTCGTTATCACGAGTACGGGCGAATGCCAGACGACGATTAGCTACGCTGTCGGTCTTGGCAAGAGTAATCAGCGGCTCAACGACGCGACGCAGTTCTTTCGCTTTAGGCAGAGTCGTCTTGATGATTTCATGACGAACTAAAGAACCTGCCATGTTACGGAACATAGCTTGGCGGTGGCTGCTGTTGCGGTTCAATTGACGACCACTCTTACGATGGCGCATGACCTTATCCTTCTCAGTAAAACCTTAACCTGTGATCCTAATCATCAGCAATACTTGCTGGTGGCCAATTTTCTAAGCGCATGCCCAGAGAAAGACCACGAGATGCCAAGACGTCCTTAATTTCAGTAAGAGATTTCTTACCAAGGTTAGGCGTTTTAAGCAACTCAACTTCAGTACGCTGTACCAGATCACCGATGTAGTGGATAGCTTCTGCTTTAAGGCAGTTAGCAGAGCGGACAGTCAATTCCAGATCGTCAACTGGGCGCAATAAGATAGGATCGAACTCTGGTTTCTCTTCTTTAACTTCAGGCTGACGAACATCACGTAAGTCAACAAAAGCTTCAAGTTGTTCAGCCAGGATAGTCGCTGCACGGCGAATCGCCTCTTCAGGATCGATTGTACCGTTAGTTTCCATTTCGATAACTAACTTATCCAAGTCAGTACGTTGCTCAACACGAGCTGCTTCAACATTGTAGGCAATACGCTCTACAGGGCTATAGCAAGCATCGACTAACAAACGACCAATTGGGCGCTCATCTTCTTCCGAATGTACTCGGGCAGAAGCCGGCACATAACCACGACCACGCTGAACTTTGATACGCATATTGATTGATGCGCTTTCGTCTGTCAGGTGGCAGATAACGTGCTGTGGCTTGACGATTTCGACATCGCCATCATGGACGATGTCGGCTGCAGTCACAGGGCCAATGCCAGATTTATTCAAGGTTAAAATAACTTCATCTTTCCCCTGAACTTTTACCGCCAGCCCTTTCAGGTTGAGGAGAATCTCCAGGATATCTTCCTGTACACCTTCTTTGGTGCTGTACTCATGCAGTACACCATCAATCTCAACCTCTGTCACCGCACAACCCGGCATAGACGAAAGCAGAATACGGCGCAGTGCGTTACCAAGAGTATGACCGAAGCCACGCTCTAAAGGCTCAAGGGTCACCTTGGCGTGCGTCGAACTCACTTGCTCGATATCTACCAGGCGCGGTTTTAGAAACTCTGTCACAGAACCCTGCATTGTGTCCTCTCTTTGGTGCTAAGCTTTACTTAGAGTAAAGCTCGACGATCAGGTGTTCGTTAATGTCCGCAGACAGGTCAGTACGTTCAGGAATACGTTTGAACACACCTTCCATTTTAGCAGCATCAACTTCCAGCCAAGTTGGCTTCTCACGCTGTTCAGCCAGCTCTAAAGCAGCCTTAATACGAGACTGTTTTTTCGCTTTCTCACGAACGCTGATAACGTCATTCGGGGAAACCTGATAAGAAGCGATATTAACTACTCGACCATTTACCATGATAGCCTTGTGGCTAACCATTTGACGTGCTTCTGCGCGAGTTGCGCCAAAGCCCATACGGTAAACGACGTTATCAAGACGGCCTTCCAGCAGAGTCAGCAGGTTTTCACCTGTGTTGCCTTTCAGACGTGTTGCTTCTTTGTAATAGTTACGGAATTGACGTTCTAGAACACCGTAAATACGACGAACTTTTTGTTTTTCACGTAACTGAACACCGTAGTCAGACAGACGCGGTTTACGCGCGCCGTGCTGGCCAGGTGCTTGTTCTAATTTACACTTGGTGTCAATCGCGCGAACACCAGACTTCAGGAAGAGGTCTGTTCCTTCGCGACGGCTCAGCTTGAGCTTAGGACCCAAATATCTAGCCATTTTCTTTCTCCAACAGTCCTAAAAACGAAACGTATTAAACGCGACGTTTTTTCGGTGGGCGACAACCGTTATGAGGGATAGGAGTCACATCAGTAATATTTGTGATGCGGAAACCTGCGGCGTTCAGAGCACGAATTGTTGATTCGCGACCCGGACCCGGTCCCTTAACCATAACTTCCAGGTTCTTGATACCGTATTCTTTCACGGCTTCTGCGCAACGCTCTGCTGCAACCTGAGCTGCAAACGGAGTGGATTTGCGAGAACCACGGAAACCGGAACCACCGGCAGTTGCCCAACCTAATGCGTTACCCTGACGATCAGTAATAGTAACGATTGTGTTGTTGAAAGAAGCATGGATATGAGCCACACCGTCTGAGACTTGTTTTCTTACACGTTTACGTGCACGAATTGGTGCCTTTGCCATTATTCAGTACCCCGACTTATTTCTTGATCGGCTTACGCGGACCCTTACGGGTACGAGCGTTAGTCTTAGTACGCTGTCCGCGCACAGGAAGACCACGACGATGACGTAAACCACGGTAACATCCAAGGTCCATCAGACGCTTGATGCTCAGGGTAATTTCACGACGTAGGTCACCTTCTACCACATACTTGGCAACTTCGTCACGCAGCTTGTCGATTTGTTCTTCAGACAGCTCACTGATCTTAACATTTTCAGCAATACCAGTTGCTTCACAGATAGCCTGTGAACGAGTTTTGCCGATTCCGAAAATCGATGTTAAAGCGATTACGGTATGTTTATGATCAGGAATGTTAATGCCTGCTATACGGGCCACTATGCACTCCTAAGTTAAAATATACATTACTGTGCTGAAAAGCCCGTTTTCAGGATACTCAAACAATAATGTATCTTCGATAAAAAAGATTGGCTGGCTAATTTAGCCAGCTCAACCCAACTTTGCAAGAAAAAAATGCTTTTTCTTAACCTTGACGTTGTTTATGTCTTGGTTCAACACTGCAAATTACACGAACGCTACCATTGCGACGGATAACTTTACAGTTACGGCATAATTTCTTGACGGAAGCACGAACTTTCATTTTTACTCTCCGTAACTTCTAAAGCAAACCATAATCACACTAAGTGATTACTTACCTTTAAGATTTGCTTTCTTCAATGCAGACTCATATTGACTTGACATCATGAGAGTTTGCACTTGAGCCATAAAGTCCATGATAACGACGACTACGATTAATAGGGAAGTACCACCAAAGTAAAAAGGTACTTTCATTGCGTCACGCATGAACTCCGGGATTAGGCAGATAAAGGTAATATAGAGCGCGCCAACTAAAGTTAGACGTGTCATTACCTTATCAATGTACTTGGCCGTTTGCTCTCCCGGACGAATTCCTGGTACAAATGCACCGGACTTCTTCAGGTTATCTGCCGTTTCTCTTGGGTTGAAAACCAACGCCGTATAGAAGAAACAGAAGAAGATGATCGCAGAAGCATAAAGCAACACATACAACGGTTGGCCTGGTTGTAAATACATCGAAATAGTCGTTAACCAGTCCCAACCAGTCCCATCACCGAACCAGGATGCTATTGTACCCGGGAACAGTATGATACTGGAAGCAAAAATTGCAGGAATTACACCCGCCATATTCACTTTTAGTGGTAAATGTGTGCTTTGTGCAGCATAAACACGGCGTCCTTGTTGGCGTTTCGCGTAGTTAACAACGATACGACGTTGACCACGCTCCATGAATACAACAAAGAAAGTTACCGCGAATACGAGCACTGCAACCAACAGCAACAGGAGGAAGTGCAGATCGCCTTGCCGAGCTTGCTCGATAGTATGGCCAATGGCCGGCGGTAGACCCGCAACGATACCAGCGAAGATAATGATTGAGATACCGTTACCAATACCTCTTTCAGTTATCTGCTCACCTAGCCACATCAAGAACATGGTTCCAGTAACTAAGCTAACAACAGCCGTGAAGTAGAACGGGAGACCCGGATCAATAACTAGCCCTTGCATCCCTGGCATATTCGGAAGACCCATCGCAATACCAACAGATTGGAATATTGCTAAAACCAAAGTACCCCAACGGGTATATTGGCTTATCTTCCGACGACCTGCTTCACCTTCTTTCTTAATCTCTGCTAATCGTGGGTTAACCACAGATAATAATTGGATAATAATTGACGCAGAAATATACGGCATAATACCCAAAGCAAAGATAGAAGCTCGGCTAAGAGCACCACCAGAGAACATGTTAAACATATCAATGATGGTGCCTTGTTGCTGTTCGAGCAATTTGGCAAGCACAGTGGCATCAATACCAGGGATTGGAATAAAAGAACCAATTCGGAAAACGATTAGTGCACCAATAACAAACAAAAGTCTGCGCTTCAGTTCACCAACTCCACCCTTGGCACTTTGAAAATCTAATCCTGGTTGTTTAGCCATCTGTCACTTATTCCTCAATTTTACCGCCGGCAGCTTCAATCGCAGCGCGAGCACCTTTAGTAACACGAAGGCCACGTACAGTAACTGCACGATTCACTTCGCCAGACAGAATAACTTTCGCATATTCAATCTGGATGCCAACAACATTCGCGGCTTTTAGTGCGTTCAGATCAATTACATCGCCTTCAACAGCAGCAAAATCAGACAGACGAATCTCTGCGGTGATCATTGCTTTACGTGAAGTAAAACCAAATTTTGGTAGACGACGGTATAAAGGCATCTGGCCACCTTCAAAACCACGACGTACGCCACCGCCAGAACGAGATTTCTGACCTTTGTGACCACGTCCGCCGGTTTTACCCAGACCAGAACCGATACCACGACCTAAGCGCTTAGGCGCGTGCTTGGCACCTTCAGCCGGAGACAGAGTATTTAAACGCATCTCTTACTCCTCAACTTTAACCATGTAGGAAACCAAGTTGACCATACCGCGAACAGCAGGAGTATCCTCACGTTCTACTGTATGACCAATGCGACGCAGACCTAAACCGACCAAAGTTGCCTTATGCTTAGGCAGACGACCGATTGAACTGCGAACTTGTGTAATTTTAATAGTCTTAGCCATGGCTGATTACCCCAGAATTTCTTCGACGGATTTTCCACGCTTAGCTGCGACCATTTCTGGAGACTTCATGCTGTCTAAAGCATCCAGTGTTGCACGAACCACGTTGATTGGGTTTGTGGAACCATAGGTTTTAGCCAGTACGTTGCGAACTCCAGCTACTTCTAAAACAGCACGCATTGCACCACCGGCAATGATACCGGTACCTTCGTGAGCAGGTTGCATAAACACGCGAGAACCGGTGTGTGTACCTTTCACAGGGTGGAACAGTGTGCCGTTGTTTAGAGCAACGGTTTTCATACTGCGACGGGCTTTTTCCATCGCTTTCTGGATTGCTGCCGGAACTTCGCGCGCTTTGCCGTAGCCAAAACCAACGCGACCGTTACCATCACCAACTACTGTTAGTGCTGTAAAGCTGAAAATACGGCCACCTTTAACGGTTTTTGCTACGCGGTTTACCGCTATCAGCTTTTCCTGCAGTTCACCAGCTTGTTTCTCGATGTGAGCCATCTTACACCTCTACCTTAGAACTGAAGGCCAGCTTCACGGGCAGCATCTGCCAGTGCCTGGACTCTACCATGATATTGGAAACCAGAACGGTCAAAAGCAACAACAGTGATGCCTTTTTCCAGTGCGCGCTCAGCAATAATTTTACCAACAACTGCTGCTGCGTCTTTGTTTCCAGTGAATTTCACTTGCTCATTGATAGCTTTTTCTGTAGTAGAAGCGGCCACCAAAGTTTCAGAACCGTTTGGAGCGATAACCTGCGCATAAATATGGCGTGGAGTACGGTGTACCACCAGGCGTGTCGCACCCAACTCTTGGATCTTGCGGCGTGCGCGGGTCGCACGACGGATACGAGCTGCTTTCTTATCCATAGTGTTACCTTACTTCTTCTTAGCCTCTTTAGTACGCACGATTTCATCGGCGTAACGAACACCCTTGCCTTTGTAAGGCTCAGGACGACGGTAAGCACGCAGTTCTGCCGCGACTTGACCAATCACTTGCTTATCAGCACCTTTCAGTACGATTTCAGTTTGTGTTGGACATTCTGCAGTAATGCCTGCTGGCAGTGCGTGTTCAACCGGATGCGAGAAACCTAAAGACAAGCTAACTGCATTGCCTTTGATTGCTGCACGGTAACCAACACCGACTAGTTGAAGTTTTTTAGTGAAGCCTTCAGTAACACCAACAACCATTGAGTTAAGCAAAGAACGAGAAGTACCCGCCTGTGCCCAAGCATCAGCAAAACCTTCGCGTGGTGCGAAAGTTAAGCGGCCATCTTCATGTTTAACTTCAACCGCATTATGGATAGTACGAGTAAGCTCGCCGTTTTTACCCTTAATCGAAATAACCTGACCGTTGAGTTTTACCTCTACGCCGGCAGGAATGACGACGGGTGCTTTTGCCACACGAGACATTCTTTCCTCCCGAATTAAGCTACGTAGCAGAGAATCTCGCCACCAAGACCAGCTTGGCGAGCTGCACGATCAGTCATGACACCTTTAGAGGTAGAAACAACAGCGATGCCTAGGCCAGCCATAACTTGTGGCAGCTCATCTTTTTTCTTATAGATGCGCAGACTTGGGCGGCTTACACGCTGAATGCTTTCTACAACAGCCTTACCTTGGAAATAACGCAGAGTCAGTTCCAATTCTGGCTTGATGTCGCCTTCAATTTTAAAATCTTCAATATAACCTTCTTCCTTCAGCACTTTGGCAATTGCCACTTTCAGCTTGGAGGAAGGCATGGTGACCGCAACTTTGTTCGCGGCCTGACCGTTACGGATACGGGTCAGCATATCCGCGATGGGATCTTGCATGCTCATCTGTCTTTACTCCCGTGATTCAATATGGTGACAATTACCAACTAGCCTTTTTAAGGCCCGGGATTTCACCGCGCATAGCGGCTTCACGGACTTTAATACGGCTCAGACCAAATTTCCGCAGGAAACCGTGCGGACGCCCAGTTTGACGGCAGCGGTTACGCTGACGAGAAGGACTTGAATCACGTGGCAGTGTTTGCAGCTTGAGAACAGCGTCCCAGCGATCTTCATCAGATGCTTTTACATCAGAGATGATAGCTTTCAGCTCAACGCGCTTTGCGAAGAACTTATCAGCTAATTTAGCACGCTTAACATCACGCGCTTTCATAGATTTCTTAGCCATGAGTACCCTGCCTTACTTGCGGAACGGGAAGTTGAACGCTGCTAACAGTGCGCGACCTTCATCATCTGATTTCGCAGTCGTGGTGATAGTAATATCTAAACCACGTACACGATCCACTTTATCGTAATCGATTTCAGGGAAGATGATTTGTTCACGTACACCCATGCTGTAGTTACCGCGACCATCAAATGACTTAGCGGACAAGCCACGGAAGTCACGAATACGTGGTACAGCAATAGAAATCAGTCGCTCAAGGAACTCCCACATGCGTTCGCCACGCAGAGTTACTTTACAGCCGATTGGATAGCCCTGACGGATTTTGAAGCCTGCAACAGATTTGCGTGCTTTGGTGATCAGTGGTTTTTGACCAGAGATTGCTGCTAAGTCAGCTGCTGCATTATCCAGCAGTTTCTTATCAGCGATCGCTTCACCAACACCCATGTTCAGGGTGATCTTCTCGACCCGAGGGACTTGCATGACAGAATTGTAACCAAACTGAGTCATCAGTTGTTTAGTTACTTCGTCTTTATAGTAATCATGCAGTTTCGCCATCGTATACTCCAAAAATTACTTGATAGTTTCACTGTTAGACTTGAAGAAACGGACTTTTTTACCGTCTTCAAATCTAAAGCCTACACGGTCAGCCTTACCGGTTGCCTTGTTAAAGATTGCAACGTTAGAAACTTGAATAGCCGCTTCTTTTTCAACGATGCCACCTGGTTGGTTCAGAGCCGGGACAGGCTTCTGATGTTTCTTAACCAGATTGATACCTTCAACGATAACTTTACCAGAAGAAATAACCTGTTTTACTTTACCGCGCTTACCTTTATCTTTACCAGTCAGCACGATAACTTCGTCATCACGACGGATTTTCGCTGCCATAGTTCCGCTCCTTAGAGTACTTCAGGTGCCAGTGAAATAATTTTCATAAACTTCTCTGTACGAAGTTCACGAGTTACCGGCCCAAAAATACGCGTACCGACTACCTGCTCGCTGTTATTGTTTAAAATAACGCATGCATTACTATCGAAGCGAATGACAGAACCGTCCGGGCGACGTACACCCTTCTTGGTGCGCACCACTACCGCCTTCAGGACATCACCTTTTTTCACTTTACCGCGTGGAATTGCTTCTTTAACAGTAATTTTAATGATGTCGCCGACGCCTGCGTAGCGACGGTGCGAGCCACCTAGAACCTTGATACACATTACGCGACGTGCACCGGAGTTGTCGGCCACGTTCAGCATAGTCTGTTCTTGGATCATTTTAGTGCTCCGCTAAATGTCAACTACTACTGAGCCACTTCATTATTGAAGAGACCGTTCAATATACCCCATAATACGAGGGCGCGGCATTATAACACCACATCTTCGTTATGGACAGAAAAAAATAAACGGCCCAGTAAAAAAAGAGCCGTTTATTTATCAGAAGAAGCTATTCTATTACAGAATTGCTTTTTCAACAACGCGAACTAAGGCCCAAGACTTAGTCTTAGACAGTGGACGAGTTTGGCGGATTTCTACCACGTCACCGATACCACATTCATTGTTCTCGTCATGTACGTGCAATTTAGTCGTACGACGGATGAATTTACCATACAGAGGGTGCTTCACCATACGCTCGATAGCAACAACGATGGATTTCTCCATTTTATCGCTAACTACACGACCTTGCAGAGTACGGATTTTATCGCTCATTACGCACCTGCCTTCTCAGTCAGTAAAGTCTTCACACGTGCGATATCGCGACGCACTTGTTTCAACAGATGAGACTGTTGTAGCTGACCGCTTGCAGCCTGCATACGTAAATTGAATTGTTCACGCAGCAGATTCAGCAGTTCAGAATTCAGCTCTTCAACGCTTTTTTCGCGCAGCTCTTGTGCTTTCATTACATCACCGTCTTAGTTACAAAGGTGGTTTTGATAGGCAGTTTCGCTGCTGCCAGAGAGAATGCTTCACGAGCCAGCTCTTCAGGCACACCGTCCATTTCATACAGGACTTTACCAGGCTGGATCAAAGCAACCCAATATTCTACGTTACCTTTACCTTTACCCATACGAACTTCGAGTGGCTTTTCAGTAATTGGCTTATCTGGGAACACACGGATCCAGATTTTACCTTGACGCTTAACTGCACGGGTCATAGCACGACGTGCCGCTTCGATCTGACGAGCAGTCAGACGACCACGGCCCACAGCTTTAAGACCGAAAGTGCCGAAGCTAACATCCGTACCTTGTGCCAGACCACGGTTGCGGCCTTTATGCACTTTACGGAATTTTGTACGCTTTGGTTGTAACATCAGCGACTCTCCTTACTTGCGGCCTTTACGCTGCTGCTTTTTAGGTTGAGCAGCTGGTTTCTCAGCTTGTTCAACAGCAGCCATACCACCCAGAATCTCACCTTTGAAGATCCATACCTTAACGCCGAGAACACCATAAGTAGTGTGCGCTTCTGAAGTGTTGTAATCGATATCAGCACGTAGAGTGTGCAGTGGCACACGGCCTTCACGATACCACTCGGTACGAGCGATTTCAGCACCGCCTAAACGGCCACTGACTTCAACTTTGATACCTTTAGCGCCCAGACGCATTGCGTTCTGTACAGCACGTTTCATAGCACGACGGAACATAACACGACGTTCCAGCTGTGAAGCGATGCTATCAGCAACCAATTTAGCGTCTAGTTCTGGTTTACGAACTTCGGCGATATTGATTTGCGCAGGAACACCAGCGATATCCGCTACTGTTTTACGCAGTTTTTCTACGTCTTCACCTTTCTTACCGATAACGATACCTGGGCGAGCAGTGTGAATAGTCACACGGATGCTTTTTGCAGGACGCTCGATAACGATGCGTGAAATTGACGCTTTTGCCAATTCTTTGTTCAAGTACTGGCGTACTTTATAATCGCTGTCTAGGTTGTCAGCGAATTCATTAGTATTCGCGTACCAAGTAGAGTTCCAAGGTTTGACAATACCCAGGCGAATACCATTAGGATGTACTTTCTGACCCATTGCTAGTCTCCAGAGTCTCAGCGATCGGACACAACCACAGTAATGTGGCTGGTGCGCTTAAGAATACGATCTGCACGGCCTTTCGCACGCGGCATGATGCGTTTCATGGTTGGACCTTCGTCTACGAAAATTTTCGCAACTTTCAGGTCATCAATGTCAGCGCCATCGTTTTGCTCTGCGTTAGCAATTGCAGATTCAAGTACTTTCTTCACTAAACCAGCAGCTTTCTTGTTGGTATAGGTCAGAATTTCCAGAGCTTGCGACACTTTCTTACCGCGAATAAGGTCTGCAACTAAGCGAACCTTCTGGGCAGAAGAACGAGCGTGGCGATGCATAGCTAAAGTTTCCATCTCTTCCTCCTATCCTTAACGTTTCTTAGCTTTCTTATCAGCCGCGTGGCCGCGATAAGTGCGAGTCGGTGCGAATTCACCCAGTTTGTGACCAACCATTTCGTCGGTTACGAAAACTGGAACATGCTGACGACCATTATGGACAGCGATGGTCAATCCGATCATATTAGGAAAGATCGTTGAACGACGGGACCAAGTCTTGAGAGGCTTCTTGTCTCCGCTTTCCACCGCTTTCTCTACCTTCTTCAGCAAGTGCAGGTCAATAAAAGGACCTTTCTTGAGAGAACGTGGCATGGCTTATCCTCTAATTATTTTTTAGAACGATGACGTACGATGAATTGATCAGTACGCTTGTTGCTACGAGTTTTCTTACCTTTGGTCTGAACGCCCCATGGTGTTACAGGGTGTTTACCAAAGTTACGACCTTCACCACCACCATGTGGGTGATCAACTGGGTTCATCGCCGTACCACGAACAGTAGGACGAATACCACGCCAGCGGCTAGCACCAGCTTTACCCAGAACACGTAACATATGTTCAGCGTTACCAACTTCACCTAAAGTTGCACGGCAATCAGCCAGAACTTTACGCATTTCACCAGAACGCAGACGTAGGGTGACATAAGCACCGTCACGAGCAACGATCTGAGCGTAAGTACCTGCTGAACGCGCTAACTGACCACCTTTACCTGGTTTCAGTTCGATGTTGTGAACTGTAGAACCAACAGGGATGTTGCGCATAGGCAGTGCGTTACCAGCTTTGATTGCTGAATCAACACCAGATTGAATCTGGTCACCAGCTTTCAGGCCTTTAGGTGCAAGAATATAACGACGTTCACCGTCTTTATATAGAACCAGTGCAATGTTCGCAGAACGGTTTGGATCATATTCCAAACGCTCAACAACAGCAGGGATACCATCTTTGTTGCGTTTAAAGTCAACCAGACGATAATGTTGCTTATGGCCACCACCAATGTGACGAGTGGTGATACGGCCATTGTTGTTGCGACCACCGGATTTGCTGTTTTTCTCTAACAGCGGAGCATAAGGTTTACCCTTATGCAGCTCAGGGTTAACCACTTTAACTACGTGGCGACGGCCCGGAGACGTAGGTTTACATTTAACAATTGCCATTGTTCTTTACTCCTCCGACTTACTCTGCGCCGCCAATGAAGTCCAGATTCTGGCCTTCTTTCAGCGTAACGTAAGCTTTTTTCCAGTCGCTACGACGACCGAAACGCTGACCGTGGCGTTTAGTTTTGCCTTTAACCAGCAAAGTGTTAACACCTTCAACTTCGACTTCAAACAGTTTCTGCACAGCAGCTTTGATTTCTGCTTTAGTCGCGTCTTTCGCAACTTTGAGAACGATGGTATTGCTTTTTTCCATCGCTGTAGAAGCTTTTTCAGATACGTGCGGCGCGCGCAGTACTTTTAGCAGACGTTCTTCACGGATCATGCCAGCATCTCCTCAACTTGCTTCACAGCATCAGCAGTCATAACCACTTTGTCGAAGGCGATTAAGCTAACTGGGTCGATACCCGCTGCATCACGAACGTCAACCTTGTACAGGTTACGTGCTGCTAAGAACAGATTCTCATCTAATTCAGCAGTGATGATCAGCACATCTTCCAGAGCCATATCTTTCAGTTTTTGTGCTAGCAACTTAGTTTTAGGTGCTTCAACAGAAAACTTCTCGACAACGATCAGACGATCTTGACGTACCAGTTCAGACAGGATGCTTTTCAGAGCACCACGGTACATCTTCTTATTAACTTTTTGACTGTGGTCCTGTGGTTTAGCAGCAAAGCTAACACCACCAGAGCGCCAAATTGGGCTCTTGATAGAACCAGAACGTGCGCGGCCTGTGCCTTTTTGACGCCATGGTTTTTTACCTGAACCAGAAACTTCAGCACGAGTTTTCTGAGCACGAGTACCTTGACGAGCACCAGCTGCATACGCAACAACTACTTGGTGAACAAGCGCTTCATTGAAATCACGCCCGAAGGTAGTTTCGGAAACAGTCAGCGCGCTTTGCGCGTCTTTCATTACCAATTCCATTCCTATCTCCTCGACGTTAAGCCTTGACAGCCGGTTTTACGATCAGGTTGCTACCAGTTGCTCCTGGAACAGCACCTTTGACCAGCAGCAGGTTGCGCTCAGCGTCAACACGTACTACATCTAAGCTCTGAACGGTTACACGCTCATTACCCAGTTGGCCTGCCATTTTCTTGCCTTTAAACACTTTGCCCGGAGTCTGGTTCTGACCGATAGAACCCGGAACACGGTGTGACAAGGAGTTACCGTGAGTCGCATCTTGAGTACGGAAATTCCAGCGCTTAACTGTGCCGGCAAAACCTTTACCTTTAGATGTACCAGTAACGTCGACTTTTTTAACGTCAGCGAAAATTTCAACGCTAATGCTTTGACCTACGTTAAACTCTGCACCTTCTTCAGTACGGAATTCACGTAGAATACGGCCAGCTTCAACGCCAGCTTTAGCGAAATGACCTGCTTCAGGCTTAGATACACGGTTCGCTTTTTTGCTACCAGTAGTCACCTGAATTGCATTGTAACCGTCAGTTTCTGCAGTTTTAACCTGAGTAACACGGTTATTTTCGATTTCGATAACAGTTACAGGGATAGAAACGCCATCTTCAGTGAAGATACGAGTCATACCCACTTTCTTACCGACTAAACCAATCATTGTTTCAACCTCTCAATCGTTCGACGACCTGATTAACCCAGGCTGATCTGCACGTCTACGCCGGCAGCCAGGTCCAGACGCATCAGAGCATCAACGGTCTTCTCGGTTGGCTCAACGATGTCAACCAGACGTTTGTGAGTGCGAATTTCGTACTGATCACGCGCATCTTTGTTAACGTGCGGAGAAATCAGAACGGTAAAACGCTCTTTACGTGTCGGCAGCGGGATAGGACCACGAACTTGCGCACCAGTGCGCTTAGCAGTCTCTACGATTTCCGCAGTTGATTGATCAATTAAACGATGATCAAAGGCTTTCAGGCGGATACGGATTCTTTGGTTCTGCATGAGACCAGAGCTCCAACTATTTTATAAACGTAAATAATTACTCCTCGCACCCATTTCGATTGATGGGGGAGTGTAATCGTTCTTTGATGTAACCCCCAAATCGGGAGTATTGTCTAAATGAGCAACAAATCGTTGACTCAATACTGACCTTTAAAACCTAAAAAATTAGAGATTACTAATCAGTAAGCCCGCGCATTATACGCAACTGAATCTTAAACGCAAGTAATCGTGGAAAATATGTGCGAATTTTTCTGATTTTTATCCCCCTTCCCTCTTTGCCGATAATAAAAAATGCCCCATCGCACAGTAAGCAAATGAGGCATTTTTGGAAAATGCATAATGTGAAGTTTGATTACTCTTCGATGATTTGAGCTTGCGTATAGTTTTGAATCCCCATACGTTTAATTAAATCGAGCTGAGTCTCAATCCAATCAATATGGTTCTCTTCATCTGCTAAGATTTCAATCATTAAGTCACGACTAACATAGTCATGGATGGAATCAGCATAACTGATCGCTTCTTTCAGATTTTTAGCACCATCTAATTCGAGTTTGAGATCTGAGGCCAACATTTCTTCAACATCTTCACCAATGTTCAATTTACCCAGATCTTGTAGGTTAGGTATTCCTTCAAGAAATAATATACGCTCAATATATTTATCTGCATGCTTCATTTCATCAATTGATTCATGGTATTCCACTTCGTTGAGGCGGGTTAATCCCCAATTTTTGAACATACGGGCATGAAGAAAATATTGATTAATTGCTACTAATTCATTGCCCAACAGTTTGTTTAAATGGGCTATCATTTTTTTATCGCCTTTCATTTTTAATCCTCCATCGCTTCCAGTCTTTAAAGTGTAGTACTGAAATTCGATGAATGAGTAATTTTATCTGCAAGATTTAAAATGAAAGTTACTTATTAATGAATGAGTTAAATGATTCTTATTTCGATTAAGCGACTTCAGCAATGTGTAGCTGGCCGATATGTATTAGCTCTTCATTCATAATTTCACGTGTTTGCCTAATACATTTGCCACACTCACGACCAATGGGAAGAATTTGGCGCAAACCTTTTAAGGATGCCACATGATGCTGACGTACGGCATTCCTAATTTGTTTGTCGGTAATAGCTTCACAAAGACATACGTACATAACAACTACCTGTATAAATCACATACAGGTAGTTTAAATAATAATGATTACCATTTCAATTATCATTATTGTTAATTTACATTTCCCTCGCTAAGCGGTGAAGCCTCCATCAACCAGATATGAAGCACCTGTGACAAAAGAGGCTGCATCACTCGCTAAAAATGCAACAACATTAGCGACTTCTTCTGGCGTACCTATTCTTTTCATCGGATGAAGCTCTGCTAATTTTTGCTTATCTAAATGACGTCCATCTAACAAAGGAGTATCAATATAACCAGGACAAACGGCATTCACACGAATATTGTGGATCGCATAATCTATGGCTAATGTTTGCGTTAACAACTTTACTCCCCCTTTTGAGGCACAATATCCAGAAAATTCATGCTGACCAACAAAAGAGCAAATCGAACTACAGTTAACAATGGCTCCTTTTTGCCGATTTTTTAACCAATATTGAATCACTGCCTGATTGATCAAAAAAACACCATTCAAATTAACATCAATGAGACGCTTCCATTGCTCATACGCTAATTTATCCGCAGCACTATCAGTCAGAACCCCTGCATTTGCGAATAAAAAATCAATCGTGCCATATTCTTTCGCTACAAACTGTACCAATTGTTGGTTATCTTTTTCGCTAGCAGCATTCATTTGTATAAACTTTATCGGGTACCCTTTTTCCTGTAATTTCTTTTCAGCATTCTGACCACGAACTACGTTAGTCCCCGTTATCACAACTGATGCCCCTAGCGCTAAAAACTTTTTTGCCGCCGCTAAACCAATTCCACTATTACCGCCAGTAATGATACCGACCTTATTTTCAAACGAAATCATAGTTAGCTTCCTTATTTTGACATCAACTATTAAATAATAGGTGCTGTGTCTTATCTTTTTAGAAAGCACTCAGATTAATGTTTGTTCTGTGATCGATTTAACGCGTTGATATGTAATGAATAAATTAAAATATCACTCATTATTATAATATCTAGAGGAACAGTTTTATTTGTAATTGTTCGAAGTGAAATGAAAGTGAGAGAGTTAAAATAGGGAATAGAGCGCTGAAATGCAAAAGGGCATCTTAATGATGCCCTTTTTACTAAAGTGGGTTGTTATTATGCAATGATTTTTGCAACAACACCCGCACCTACAGTACGGCCACCTTCACGGATTGCGAAACGCAAACCGTCATCCATCGCGATTGGGTGGATCAGGGTAACTTTCATGTTGATGTTGTCACCTGGCATTACCATCTCTACGCCTTCTGGCAGTTCGATAGTACCGGTTACGTCAGTTGTACGGAAGTAGAACTGTGGACGGTAACCTTTGAAGAATGGAGTGTGACGACCACCTTCATCTTTGCTCAGGATATAAACTTCTGATTCGAAAGTAGTGTGTGGCTTGATTGAACCTGGTTTCGCCAGAACTTGACCACGTTCGATTTCTTCACGCTTAGTACCACGCAGAAGAACACCAACGTTCTCACCTGCACGACCTTCGTCTAGAAGCTTACGGAACATTTCAACACCAGTACAAGTGGTTTTCGCGGTCTCTTTGATACCAACGATTTCAACTTCTTCACCCACTTTGATGATACCACGCTCAACACGGCCTGTTACTACAGTACCACGACCAGAGATTGAGAATACGTCTTCGATTGGCAGCAGGAATGGCTTGTCAATTGCACGCTCTGGCTCTGGAATGTAGCTGTCCAGTGCTTCTGCTAATTCAACAATTTTCGCTTCCCACTCTGGGTTGCCTTCCAGCGCTTTCAGAGCTGAACCACGGATAACTGGTGTGTCATCGCCTGGGAAATCGTACTGAGACAGAAGCTCACGAACTTCCATTTCAACCAGCTCTAACAGCTCTTCGTCGTCTACCATGTCACATTTGTTCAGGAAAACGATGATGTAAGGAACACCAACCTGACGACCTAACAGGATGTGCTCACGAGTTTGTGGCATTGGGCCATCAGTTGCAGCAACAACCAGGATTGCACCATCCATCTGCGCAGCACCGGTGATCATGTTTTTAACATAGTCGGCGTGTCCTGGGCAGTCTACGTGTGCGTAGTGGCGAGTTGGTGTATCGTACTCTACGTGAGAAGTAGAGATGGTGATACCACGCGCTTTTTCTTCTGGTGCGTTATCGATTTGATCGAATGCACGAGCGCTACCGCCGTAAGTTTTTGCCAGAACAGTAGTGATTGCTGCTGTCAGGGTAGTTTTACCGTGGTCAACGTGGCCGATTGTACCAACGTTAACGTGCGGTTTTGAACGTTCAAATTTTTCTTTAGACATTAGATTGTCCCTCTAAGACACGGAATCGGTGGCTACACCACATCAACCAAGCAGTTAAGATTCTATTTGCTTGCTTTTTACAGGAGACAAATCAGGGAGATATTTGAGAACATAAGGGAAGTGGTGCTGATAGGCAGATTCGAACTGCCGACCTCACCCTTACCAAGGGTGTGCTCTACCAACTGAGCCATATCAGCACATCTTGGAGCGGGCAGCGGGAATCGAACCCGCATCATCAGCTTGGAAGGCTGAGGTAATAGCCATTATACGATGCCCGCAATGAACTCGGCTACCTGAGTTATCAGCTGCTAAACTGTTCCTTAAAGTTTCCTCTTGGGAAGCTTCTTGGAGATGGTGGTGGGAGAAGGATTCGAACCTTCGAAGTCGATGACGGCAGATTTACAGTCTGCTCCCTTTGGCCGCTTGGGTATCCCACCTATCCAAATTGTTAATTGGTGCCGGCACCAAGAGTCGAACTCGGGACCTACTGATTACAAGTCAGTTGCTCTACCAACTGAGCTATGCCGGCATCAAGTGCTGCGCATTCTAGGAAGAGTGAGCGCGACTTGCAACAAAAAAATTTAATTTTTTGTTCGCTTGCTCACATTTTATTCGTTTTTTGTGATTTTGATGCTTTTTTCGCTACATTCAGCTTAAAACATCTACAGCGAATTGCTACTATAATCTAGGATTATTTAATCAGTAAAGTGTCTTGGCACCATAAAAAAATGGTGAACTCATTTTTTAAAATTAAAAATGACGTTTTTTGTCTGTTTAGAGACCATGTCTATCGCTGTTTTTTTCAGCAGTTAATGATATTTTTACAGCCTCCGTCAAAAAAAATTCACATAAAACATAAAAAGTTCTACGCCTACTATCTTTCACTCGCTATGATGCAACTTAATTTTACGGATACGGGTGTTTAGGCAACCTGTCCAACCTGCATAGAATAGGCAGATGTTGGTTTATGAAACAGACAGAGAATTTAATTACTACACCATACTTAGAGTTTGATCGAGAACATTGGGCTACATTACGTGATTCAGTGCCATTAACATTAACACCAAGTGAGCTTTCTGAGCTGAAAGGCATTAATGAAGAACTCTCCATGGAAGATGTTATTGAGATCTATCTACCATTGTCTCGTTTACTCAATTTCTATATTAGCTCTAATTTACGTCGCCAAGCTGTGTTAGAACAATTTCTTGGTACCAATGGCGCTAAGGTTCCATACATTATAGGGATTGCTGGAAGTGTTGCTGTCGGTAAAAGCACGACGGCTCGCTTATTACAGGCGCTGTTGACTCGCTGGCCTGAGCATCGAAAAGTTGATTTAATCACAACGGATGGTTTTTTATATCCTAACCAAGTTTTAAAAGATCGTAATATCATGAAGAAAAAAGGTTTCCCTCAATCTTATGATATGCGTAGGTTGGTTAACTTTGTCTCACAAATAAAGTCAGGCGCCCGCAATGTTGTTGCACCAGTATACTCGCACCTCACTTATGACATCGTTCCCGACCAACAACAAGTCATTGATCAACCTGATATATTGATTTTAGAAGGCTTGAACGTGTTACAAAGCGATATGGACTACCCACATGACCCTCACCATGTGTTTGTATCCGATTTTGTTGACTTCTCTATCTATGTCGATGCGAACCCTGAACTATTAAAACAGTGGTATGTGGGGAGATTCTTAAAATTTCGCCAAGGCGCATTCTCAGATCCTGATTCTTATTTTCACAATTACTCTAAATTGAGTGAAGAAGAAGCCGTTAATATCGCTGGCGCTATTTGGGATGAAATTAATGGACTCAATCTCAAAGAAAATATTTTGCCGACAAAAGAACGTGCTAGCCTCATCATGACTAAGGGTGAAAACCATTCCATTCAGAGTGTTCGGTTAAGAAAATAATAACAGCAAGCCGGCTAAAAACCGGCTGTTATTTATTCACTGATAATTTCCAACGGCATTTAAAATACGCTGTTCGTATCATTACTGGAGGCCAAATACCAATGTAGTACCGTGGGCGTTATCGCTCGACAGATAGCCTACACCGATTTTCATTTTCATATCATAACCATAAATTTTCAGCGGTGTTTCAACTGCAACTTCAGTACTGTTAATAAATCCAAAAGATAAGTCACGATAACCTTTACCATAAAAACCGCCAATTCGATTGGACAGCAATAGGTCAAAATCCTTTTCCATAATATTCAAGGCATCCGAAACTAAATAACTTGCTCCGGTTGACCATGTTCCTGCATTATCATCAACTTTAACGCCGCTTTTATTATTATCAATACCGGTTAACACCATATATGAAATGCGACTATGGAATGTGAGCTCATCATTATTATCAAAGGCTTTTTTAAATTTCGCACCGATTTCAGGCGCAAAATGTAAGGTATTAACATCCCAATCAAGTAGCCCATTATCGGTGAGGCCCTCTTTTACTTCTTGACTTCCTCGAACCTTAGAATTATTCACCATTTTTGAATAACCTAAATCAACCGCCCCTTCTAGGGTTACATATTGATTTAATTTGTAATCCACTTTTGGGGTAACCATTACATTGAATATATCCCAGCGCCCATAATAAATATCGTTATCGTCATTGATACTAATCGGGTCTAAGCGAACTTTAAGATAACTTCCTTTTAGTCCGAGAGAGAATGCATAATCTTCATACTGATACAAATTTTCAAATACATATGGCAAAATATATTTGTTGTAATCAACCCCTTCAGAATGCAGCGTAGATGCGCTGATATCATTGCTTGATGATAAGGTTAAAAGTTTAGAGTATCCGGAAGTTAAGTCATCAGCATAAGTTAAATTTGCATTATGTACTAACACTAAAAATAAAGCTGTTTGTTGTATTCTTCTCATCATGTTCGCATTAACTGTATGATTTAAATAATTTATAATAAGTGTAGATTATTAATTATTTATTTCTAACAATAAAATATTGTCGCCTTTAATAATAATTTTTCTGTTTCACTCGATATCAACTGATTTAAATACCTTTATTGCACTACCAAAAAATACACCTAAAATCAGTCGATATATATTAAACACTTCGTTATATTTCATTCGCTCTTAATGAAATTTCACCGCCAATATATGGAATAATATCACCATTATCATGTTGCAATAAAAGAGCACCTTGCTGATCAATTCCCTTTTCAATCCCAGTGATAATTTTATCTCCAATCAATAACTTAACCTTTCTTCCTAAGAAATTATCAAGCTCAAACCAGCTCTCTAAAAATGGGGCTAAACCTTCTTTTTCAAATAAGATTAATGCTTCTTTTAATGCATTAATAATACTTGCTGATAATTCGTTTCTTTCAATATTTTCAACTTCGTCTACCAATGATGCCCATTCTTGGTTGATGGATTTTTCTTTATCAATATTTTTTTTCTCCATACCAATATTAATGCCAATACCAATAATAATATGTGCTGCATCACCTGTTTTACCTGTTAATTCAACAAGTATTCCTGCTAATTTTTTATCATTAAGGTAAAGGTCATTAGGCCATTTAACCTTAACTTTGCCTTTGCTAATTTTGTTTAACGTTTTCGCAATGACGATACCCACAACTAAACTAAGACCTACCGCCGCCGCCGGCCCTTGGTCAAGTTTCCAATACATGGATAAATATAGATTACAGCCAAATGGAGAAACCCACTGTCGCCCTCTACGGCCTCTTCCAGCACTTTGATATTCCGCTAGACATGTATCACCAGACTGTAAGCTAGGAATTCTATCCAGCATATACTGATTTGTTGAATCAATGACAGGTTCGACGATCACATGACTCCCCTGAACCTGCTTTCTAATTACTTCACCATTCAACAAATTAACTGAATAAGGTAATTTATAGCCTTTTCCGGTAATTGTTTGTACCTGAATACCCCATGAACGTAGCGTTTTAATGTGCTTATTGATACCCGCTCTTGTCATACCAATTTTATCACCCAGTTGTTGTCCAGAGTGAATTTGGGCATCCGATAAAAGCTCAATCAATTGTAATGGTATGCTAGTTTCTTTCATAAAATACAATCCATTGGGTTAATTTCACCATTTTTGCCAATAAATCTCACTTCAGGCTCAAGCATAATACCAAAATGTGAATGTACCGTTTGGCTAATATGTCTAGCGAGATTAACAACATCATTCCCTGTCGCTTGATTTTTATTAATTATCACTAAAGCTTGCCGTGTATGAACTGCCGCTCCGCCCAATTCATAACCTTTCAGACCACACTGATCTATCAGCCATCCTGCGGCAACTTTGACTGAACCATCTTCCTGAAGATATTGTGGACATGTGGGGTAAAGCTGCTTTATTTGCTGTGCTTTATCTGCCGAGATAATTGGGTTTTTAAAAAAGCTACCCGCATTTCCTGTAATAGCAGGGTCGGGTAATTTCATTTTTCGTGTATTACATACAGAGTCAAAAACTTGCTGTGGTGTGACTGTTTCAGGATCTAACAGCGCCAAATCGCCATAAGTGAGTTTTGGAGTCCATTGCTTAGAAAGTTTAAACCCAACACCAATAATAATGTAATCATCCTGATATTCATGCTTAAAGATACTATCACGATAACCAAAACGACATTCTTCAGCTTGGATCCTCACCGTTTCACCTGTTATCAGATGCAACATATCCACATACTCACATATATCTTTTAGCTCAACGCCATAAGCGCCTATATTTTGTATTGGCGCAGATCCTACACAGCCAGGTATTAATGCTAAGTTTTCAGCTCCATTAATACCGTTATTCATTAAATATTCAATAAATTGATGCCAGTTTTCACCTGCTGCTGAATATACCTGCCAATCATCAGCTGTTTCAGTTACATTGATCCCTTTAATGCGATTTAAAATAACTACGCCATCAAAATTATCGATAAATAAAACATTACTACCGCCACCAAGAATCAAAACAGGTAACTGCTGTTTTTTTGCTTCAAGCCATTGCTGATAAATAGCTTCCGCTGATTCAGCAATACAAATGGACTTTGCTGTTGCATCAATACCAAAACTATTAAATGGTTTTAATTCAAGGGATGGGTTCATTGCAGCCTTCGATAAACAATAAATAAAGATAAGACAAGTCTATCAGGCCGACCAACGAGAATCATTAAATAATGAAGCGACATTGATGATATTAAGAGTATTACTTTAAAACAGTAAAAATCGAAACAATATATCAAAGGCTGTGGGAGCTTTTGCAAACGCTAAATAGCAAAAAGCCACCGATTAAGGTGGCTTTTTTATGTTTAAAACCTAGCAGTTCCCTACTCTCACATGGGGAGACCCCACACTACCATCGGCGCTACGGCGTTTCACTACTGAGTTCGGCATGGGGTCAGGTGGGACCACCGCGCTATTGCCGCTAGGTAAATTCTTTTTAAATGCCGATAATTCATGGTGCTGATACCCAGATTCGAACTGGGGACCTCACCCTTACCAAGGGTGTGCTCTACCAACTGAGCCATATCAGCAATATGGTGCGGTCAGTCAGTACTGACACAACCTTTAAAATTGATGTCTGGCAGTTCCCTACTCTCACATGGGGAGACCCCACACTACCATCGGCGCTACGGCGTTTCACTGCTGAGTTCGGCATGGGGTCAGGTGGGACCACCGCGCTATTGCCGCCAGACAAATTCGGTTTTTGTTCCCGTTGGCTTCCACCAACCAGAACAGCAATCTTGAACAAGCTAATTTCTCACACTCTGCGTGCGCTTCACAACGTTCTCTCTAAAACACCTTCGGTGTTGTCAGGTTAAGCCTCACGGTTCATTAGTACTGGTTAGCTCAACGTATCGCTACGCTTACACACCCAGCCTATCAACGTCTTAGTCTTAAACGTTCCTTTAGGACCCTTAAAGAGTCAGGGAAGACTCATCTCAAGGCAAGTTTCCCGCTTAGATGCTTTCAGCGGTTATCTCTTCCGCACTTAGCTACCGGGCAGTGCCATTGGCATGACAACCCGAACACCAGTGGTGCGTCCACTCCGGTCCTCTCGTACTAGGAGCAGCCCCTTTCAATCTTCCAACGCCCACGGCAGATAGGGACCGAACTGTCTCACGACGTTCTAAACCCAGCTCGCGTACCACTTTAAATGGCGAACAGCCATACCCTTGGGACCTACTTCAGCCCCAGGATGTGATGAGCCGACATCGAGGTGCCAAACACCGCCGTCGATATGAACTCTTGGGCGGTATCAGCCTGTTATCCCCGGAGTACCTTTTATCCGTTGAGCGATGGCCCTTCCATTCAGAACCACCGGATCACTAAGACCTACTTTCGTACCTGCTCGAGCCGTCACTCTCGCAGTCAAGCTGGCTTATGCCTTTGCACTAACCGCATGATGTCCGACCATGCTTAGCCAACCTTCGTGCTCCTCCGTTACTCTTTGGGAGGAGACCGCCCCAGTCAAACTACCCACCAGACACTGTCCGCACCCCAGATTATGGGGCCACGTTAGAACATCAAACATTAAAGGGTGGTATTTCAAGGTTGGCTCCATGCAGACTGGCGTCCACACTTCAAAGCCTCCCACCTATCCTACACATCAAGGCTCAATGTTCAGTGTCAAGCTATAGTAAAGGTTCACGGGGTCTTTCCGTCTTGCCGCGGGTACACTGCATCTTCACAGCGAGTTCAATTTCACTGAGTCTCGGGTGGAGACAGCCTGGCCATCATTACGCCATTCGTGCAGGTCGGAACTTACCCGACAAGGAATTTCGCTACCTTAGGACCGTTATAGTTACGGCCGCCGTTTACTGGGGCTTCGATCAAGAGCTTCTCCTTACGGATAACCCCATCAATTAACCTTCCAGCACCGGGCAGGCGTCACACCGTATACGTCCACTTTCGTGTTTGCACAGTGCTGTGTTTTTAATAAACAGTTGCAGCCAGCTGGTATCTGCGACTGGCTTCAGCTCCATCCGCGAGGGACTTCACCTAGCGCCAGCGTGCCTTCTCCCGAAGTTACGGCACCATTTTGCCTAGTTCCTTCACCCGAGTTCTCTCAAGCGCCTGAGTATTCTCTACCTGACCACCTGTGTCGGTTTGGGGTACGATTAATGATAATCTAGAGCTTAGAGGCTTTTCCTGGAAGCGGGGCATGAGCTACTTCGCCACCGTAGTGACTCGTCATCAGACCTCAGCATGTAGTGAACCGGATTTGCCTAATTCACCTGCCTACATCCTTAAACCGGGACAACCGTCGCCCGGCCAGCCTAGCCTTCTCCGTCCCCCCATCGCAATTATCACCAGTACAGGAATATTAACCTGTTTCCCATCGACTACGCATTTCTGCCTCGCCTTAGGGGTCGACTCACCCTGCCCCGATTAACGTTGGACAGGAACCCTTGGTCTTCCGGCGTGCGGGTTTTTCACCCGCATTATCGTTACTTATGTCAGCATTCGCACTTCTGATACCTCCAGCATGCCTCACAGCACACCTTCACAGGCTTACAGAACGCTCCCCTACCCAACAACATTTACATGTCGCTGCCGCAGCTTCGGTGCATGGTTTAGCCCCGTTACATCTTCCGCGCAGGCCGACTCGACCAGTGAGCTATTACGCTTTCTTTAAATGATGGCTGCTTCTAAGCCAACATCCTGGCTGTCTGAGCCTTCCCACTTCGTTTCCCACTTAACCATGACTTTGGGACCTTAGCTGGCGGTCTGGGTTGTTTCCCTCTTCACGACGAACGTTAGCACCCGCCGTGTGTCTCCCGTGATAACATTCTTCGGTATTCGTAGTTTGCATCGGGTTGGTAAGTCGGGATGACCCCCTAGCCGAAACAGTGCTCTACCCCCGAAGATGAGTTCACGAGGCGCTACCTAAATAGCTTTCGGGGAGAACCAGCTATCTCCCGGTTTGATTGGCCTTTCACCCCCAGCCACAAGTCATCCGCTAATTTTTCAACATTAGTCGGTTCGGTCCTCCAGTTAGTGTTACCCAACCTTCAACCTGCCCATGGCTAGATCACCGGGTTTCGGGTCTATACCCTGCAACTTAATCGCCCAGTTAAGACTCGGTTTCCCTACGGCTCCCCTATACGGTTAACCTTGCTACAGAATATAAGTCGCTGACCCATTATACAAAAGGTACGCAGTCACACCTAAAAGGTGCTCCCACTGCTTGTACGTACACGGTTTCAGGTTCTATTTCACTCCCCTCGCCGGGGTTCTTTTCGCCTTTCCCTCACGGTACTGGTTCACTATCGGTCAATCAGGAGTATTTAGCCTTGGAGGATGGTCCCCCCATATTCAGACAGGATAACACGTGTCCCGCCCTACTCGTCGAGTTCACAACACCAACACCTTCGGATACGGGGCTATCACCCTTTACTGCCGGACTTTCCAGACCGTTCTCCTGATGCTGATGCTGATTAAGACTCTGGGCTGCTCCCCGTTCGCTCGCCGCTACTAGGGGAATCTCGGTTGATTTCTTTTCCTCGAGGTACTGAGATGTTTCAGTTCCCTCGGTTCGCCTCGTTTGACTATGGATTCATCAAACGATAGTGCAACGAATTGCACTGGGTTTCCCCATTCGGACATCGTCGGCTATAGCGGTTCATATCACCTTACCGACGCTTTTCGCAGATTAGCACGTCCTTCATCGCCTCTGATTGCCTAGGCATCCACCGTGTACGCTTAGTCGCTTAACCTCACAACCCGAAATTGTTTCAACGATCACCTAACTGTCATGGCTGTGCGTGGTGAAATTCTTTGTTGCGCGGTGCTCGTCATGCTCACGTACCGATGTACGCTGCGCTGACTGCGCTCCTACGCCGCGAATTTCACACTGCTCGCTCATGCCACTCGTTTGAATGACCGAAAATTTCAGGTTTGAAATTTTGAGAGACTCTCACATTGTTTAAGCGATAAACAATGTGCGTTGTTTCAATTTTCAGCTTGTTCCAGATTGTTAAAGAGCATAATTGTTAAACTAACTCAGTGAATTAGTTTAATCATTATTTATGGCCAGCACTTTCGAGAAAGTGCGAGCTAAGACATTTCAAGGCGTAGGCGCACAGCGAGCGGAATGTACATTCAGTACATGAGCATCGCGAGCACCGCACAACGCTGAAAGGTCGACGCGCAGCCTTTCGATTGACCCACACTGAATGGCGTCCCCTAGGGGATTCGAACCCCTGTTACCGCCGTGAAAGGGCGGTGTCCTAGGCCTCTAGACGAAGGGGACAACAAGGTCTTCAGTCAATCTTAGATTGGCTTTGCTCTACTTTTCATCAGACAATCTGTGTGAACACTTCACAGAAACACTTCAATGGTAAGGAGGTGATCCAACCGCAGGTTCCCCTACGGTTACCTTGTTACGACTTCACCCCAGTCATGGATCACAAAGTGGTAAGCGCCCTCCCGAAGGTTAAGCTACCTACTTCTTTTGCAACCCACTCCCATGGTGTGACGGGCGGTGTGTACAAGGCCCGGGAACGTATTCACCGTAGCATTCTGATCTACGATTACTAGCGATTCCGACTTCATGGAGTCGAGTTGCAGACTCCAATCCGGACTACGACGTACTTTATGAGTTCCGCTTGCTCTCGCGAGGTCGCTTCTCTTTGTATACGCCATTGTAGCACGTGTGTAGCCCTACTCGTAAGGGCCATGATGACTTGACGTCATCCCCACCTTCCTCCGGTTTATCACCGGCAGTCTCCTTTGAGTTCCCGACCGAATCGCTGGCAACAAAGGATAAGGGTTGCGCTCGTTGCGGGACTTAACCCAACATTTCACAACACGAGCTGACGACAGCCATGCAGCACCTGTCTCAGAGTTCCCGAAGGCACCAAAGCATCTCTGCTAAGTTCTCTGGATGTCAAGAGTAGGTAAGGTTCTTCGCGTTGCATCGAATTAAACCACATGCTCCACCGCTTGTGCGGGCCCCCGTCAATTCATTTGAGTTTTAACCTTGCGGCCGTACTCCCCAGGCGGTCGATTTAACGCGTTAGCTCCGGAAGCCACACCTCAAGGGCACAACCTCCAAATCGACATCGTTTACAGCGTGGACTACCAGGGTATCTAATCCTGTTTGCTCCCCACGCTTTCGCACCTGAGCGTCAGTCTTTGTCCAGGGGGCCGCCTTCGCCACCGGTATTCCTCCACATCTCTACGCATTTCACCGCTACACATGGAATTCTACCCCCCTCTACAAGACTCTAGCTGACCAGTCTTAGATGCCATTCCCAGGTTAAGCCCGGGGATTTCACATCTAACTTAATCAACCGCCTGCGTGCGCTTTACGCCCAGTAATTCCGATTAACGCTTGCACCCTCCGTATTACCGCGGCTGCTGGCACGGAGTTAGCCGGTGCTTCTTCTGTCGGTAACGTCAATCGTTGATGATATTAGCATCAACGCCTTCCTCCCGACTGAAAGTACTTTACAACCCTAGGGCCTTCTTCATACACGCGGCATGGCTGCATCAGGCTTGCGCCCATTGTGCAATATTCCCCACTGCTGCCTCCCGTAGGAGTCTGGGCCGTGTCTCAGTCCCAGTGTGGCTGATCATCCTCTCAGACCAGCTAGGGATCGTCGCCTAGGTGAGCCATTACCCCACCTACTAGCTAATCCCATATGGGTTCATCCGATAGCGCAAGGCCCGAAGGTCCCCTGCTTTGCTCCTTAGAGATTATGCGGTATTAGCCACCGTTTCCAGTAGTTATCCCCCTCTATCGGGAAGATCCCCATACATTACTCACCCGTCCGCCGCTCGTCAGCGAGAAGCAAGCTTCCCCTGTTACCGCTCGACTTGCATGTGTTAGGCCTGCCGCCAGCGTTCAATCTGAGCCATGATCAAACTCTTCAATTAAAAGTAGTCTGATGCTCAAAGAATTAAACTATTTATCAATTCGCTTCTGTTCGGCTAACATTGTCGGCTTCGCTGCGCTTTCCTCGCCGTACCTCAGTACTGTCTCGGAAATGCTCACTCGCCTTCGCGTTATCCTTCCACAATCGAATTGCACATTGTTAGTTCATATATGAATTAACGTGTTAGTCACTCTTCAAGACTTAAAATCAAATATTTTTTTGATAGTGTCCTGTGAGTGCCCACACAGATTGTCTGATAAATTGTTAAAGAGCGTTGCGACTTTATCTTTCGATATTAACCGTTTAGGTCTTTGTCGCGAGGTGGCGTATATTACGCTTTCCTCATCGAGAGTCAAGCTTTTTTTTCGCTTATCTTTTCAGATTCTCTCGTCTGCCGTCGTTAGCCTTTTGGGCTTGCCATCACATTCTGTGTTGGCTCATCGTCGGTCAGTGGAGGCGCATTATAGGGAGTCAGAAAATTCTGGCAACCCCTTTTTTCAATTTTTTTTTCGTTTGCTCAGATTGCCATCAAATTTAACTTAGATAGCCAGTTTTTCCAACGAATTAAACCCTTCAGTGGCCAACACTGATTGCAATTCTATCGCGCTATGATTCATTAATAGACAATACGCAAAATCTGCATCATGACTCGCAATGATATCTTCTGCTTGATTGTTAATCAGCCATACCGTACGCCTAGCAATTGCAGCGCCTGAATCAATGAATCGGGTTCCATTTGGAAGCACTTGCTCAAGTTCTTCTATTAATAGAGGGAAATGAGTGCAGCCTAGAACAACGGTATCTGGCGCTTCTGGCATTCTTAACCATGGTTTCACCGCATTGGCGACTTCTGTTAAAGGTATCTGTTCTCCATGTAGCTTTCTTTCTGCCAATTGCACAAGGTCTGCTGAACCAAGTGAAATGACTCTACAGTCTGTCGCAAATCGCGCAATCAACTCTTTCGTATACTCGCGATTGACGGTGCCCTTCGTCGCTAACAACCCAACTATGCCATTTCGGGTTAATTTAGTGGCGGGTTTAATCGCGGGTACGACACCAACCACAGGAAAATTAAAATGCGCTCTAAGATTAGGCAAACTAATCGTACTTGCGGTGTTACATGCGATGATAGTAATAGTCAAAGGATGCTTTTTGGCAATTGCATTCACGATTTGATAAACCCTATCGACAATAAACTCTTCGCTCTTTTCGCCATAAGGAAAAGCTTCATTATCGAATGCATATATATAATGTGCGTTAGGCAGTAATTTTTTGACTTCACGATAAACAGATAACCCGCCCACCCCTGAATCAAACACAAGGATGGTCGGGCGAATAGATAGGTTGTGATTAGAAGTTGTAGCTTCCTGTAAGGAAATATTCTCTTCCAGCGGTGCGATAACCATACGCGGTCTCATAGTCTTTATCGAACATATTAGCTATTTTACCACGAATTGTGAGCTGTGAAGTGATTGGATATGCCGCTGTGAGATCCCAAAGGCTAACCCCCCCTTGTTTTAGACGTTTTGATGGTGATTGGGAAAAGTCATTATCATAACGCGAACCTATATAGTGATAAGTTAGCCCCATATCTACCTCAGCAATATTCCAATCTAATTGGTATTTCACTTGTTGCTTAGCTCGGCGCTCCAATACTTTGTTCGTTTTTTTATTTCTGGGATCGACATATTGGTATGTTAATTGATGATGTAAAAAGCCAGTGCTAAATTCACCAACCCACTCGATACCTTTAATTTCTGCTTTTCCAATATTTTCATATGTATTGATAAAATTGCCATATTTATATTCAATCAGGTTATCAATATCATTATGATAAGCATTAATTTGCCAGAATAGCGGTCCCGTTGTTCCTTCAACACCAATTTCCCACTGCTTACTTTCTTCTGGTTTTAAGTTCGGATTACCTTTTGTTGTTCCCCAACTTGATGAAGAATATGCGTACAGTTGACTTAGATTAGGTGCTTTATATGCTGTTGCGTATGATCCAACCAGTTTATACCCATCATAAAATTCCCAGCTCAGCCCTGATTGCCATGATGTATGCCAATTAAATTCTGAATGATGATCCGTGCGAACGGCGGCTTCAGCTATAACAGAATCAACAAACGAGTATTGCCCCGTCAAATAGAGCCCCGTGTTATTCATGGTTTCTTTTTTAGTTATTAAAGCATAGCCATTAGGTTCTATGCTTTGACGCTGATAATCTATACCCGCACTAATATTACCTTTATCTAAACGATAATTGTTACCCCACTGAATATTATACTGCTTTGATTCATCTAGATTAGAAGAGCTAGCATACTGCCCTTGCCTTGGATCAAAATTGTAATCTTTAACGTAACTATAGCTTCCGGATAGTGAGGTTGAGTATTGGTTTTGATGATATTTAACGCCAGTTTCATATGTACGGCTATAAAGTTTACGGGTATCTACCCGCACACCTGAGTATTCAGAGGCATCATAACGAGTTCTATTATCATATCCATATGCTCTCGCATAAGCTGATATTTCAGATGATAACTGGTGCTCCACACCTAGCCATAGTGATTTATTAAGAAAACCATCTTTATCGTAGTCACGTGGACTAACGTCCTTAGGTGCTAGATCAAATCCTTTTGTATAGGTATAAGCTGCGGCAGCGGTTACTGTTGTTTTTTCACCGATTTTCTGTTGAGTTGAGCCGTTATAATTCTGATAACCATAAGAACCAATACCCGCATTTAATGTGGTTCCTACATTATCTCGGCGAGTAATAATATTAACAACACCACCAATTGCATCCGAGCCATAAACAGCCGATCTTGCTCCACGAATATATTCGATTCGCTGAACTAAAGAGATAGGAATTTGGCTCATATCTGATGAGCCAGAAATACCCGCTTGGTTTAAACGAACACCATCAACTAATACCAATACATGGCGAGACTCTGAACCTCTAATAAAGAGGGAGCTCTGCTGTCCTATACCACCATACTGGGCAATATCCACACCCGGTAGCCGCCTTAATACATCAATCACAGTATTCGACTGCCAATGATCAATATCTTCACGCGTGACAACGGTTACTGGCGCTAATATCGATGAGATAGGCTGTTCAAAGCGGTTCGCTGATACCACCATTTCATCTGATTGATTATTTGCATTTGCCAAAGAAGAAATACCACACAACACTGCCATAGCAGCAGCCGATAACGGCAACAACTTATTCTTATTCATTTTGATAAACTCGGAATATCAATAAAATTAAAATTCCGCGAGGTTGAATATCAGATCCGCGCTAATAATCAACAAAGCGATAAAGCTATGGCAGGTCTTCGGACTTAGAAGTGATACCCATTAAGGGTACGATAATTATGGAGGCAACTTCCCATCAATTTAAAACAGTGTTGTATCTCCTCTTATACTTCATTACCGCTGCGCGTCAGTCTCGGAATCACACCGAGTTCCCTCTTCATTCATTGAGACCATAGCCGTATTATCCTAAAGGGAACGAGTATAGGTGTCTATGGATCTATTTTCATGATCCCTCATATGACACTCACGATTGGCATCTTATTCAGCCCAGAGACTTTATAAATAGAATCAAAACTGGACATCTGCACGACTTGCCCTACAATTTCGTCCCTGATGTAATTTTTACTGTTTTCTATGAATGGGGCCATATTAATGAACACCGAGCACTATGCATTGCAACTTGCAGAAAAAGTAGAACGACTAAAAATGATGATGGCCCCTTATACGACAACTGAGCCTGAAGTATTTGCGTCACCAGAATCCCATTATCGGATGCGTGCAGAATTTAGAGTGTGGCACGACGGTGATGATTTATTTCATATCATGTTTGATAAAGAAACCAAAGAACGTATTCGGGTTGAGCAATTCCCCGTTGCAAGTGAGCTAATTAACCAGGCAATGCAAGCACTTTTGCCTTTAATAAAAGAAAGTACGCTTCTGCGTCATAAATTATTTCAAATCGACTATCTTTCAACGCTGAGTAATAAGTTAATTATCTCTTTGCTCTATCATAAAAAACTGAATGACGAGTGGACCGAAGAAGCTAAACAATTAAAAGCAAAATTAGTGAGTAAAGGTTTTGACCTTCAACTCATCGGTCGTGCATCAAAAACTAAAATCATGCTCGATAATGATTATGTTGATGAAGTGCTACCCGTTAATGGTCGGAATATGATTTATCGGCAAGTTGAAAATAGCTTTACCCAGCCTAATGCTCACGTGAATATTAATATGTTGGAGTGGGCAATCGCTGCAACTAAAGGGGCTACAGGCGACCTACTTGAACTGTATTGTGGAAATGGCAATTTTTCATTGGCATTAGCACAAAACTTTGAGCGCGTCTTAGCAACTGAAATTGCTAAACCGTCGGTATCTGCTGCACAATATAATATCGCTGCAAACAACATCAATAATGTGCAGATTATCCGTATGTCAGCAGAAGACTTTACACAGGCTATGCGTGGCATACGTGAGTTTAAACGCCTTGAAGGTATTAATTTACGTGATTACCAATGTAATACTATTTTCGTTGACCCTCCACGCAGTGGCCTAGATGATAAAACCGTTCAATTAGTGCAAGAGTATGACCATATCCTCTATATTTCTTGCAACCCAGAAACCTTGTGTGACAATTTAGCGGTTTTAAATGAAACTCATGAAGTGAAAAAACTCGCGCTGTTTGATCAGTTTCCTTACACCCATCATATGGAAAGTGGTGTTTTGCTGACTCGCCGTTAGTTTTTTTGATTGTGAAACACAAACGCCGCAATGCTTAACATTACGGCGTTTTCTATCAAGCTCATTTTTACAAGCTAATTTTAATTGAAATTAAATTTCAGCTTCATTTTCGGCTGTCAATTCTTGCTGCTCTCTTTTACGTGCTTTCCAGCTTGTATACAACCACAATGCTAAAGCAACAATGATCGTTGCAGGAATAAAGTTAGAGCCAACTTCTGGGTGTTGTACGCGTAAAATTGCCGCATAAGCAAACAAACCTAAAAAGAAGTTACCCACGACAAATTTAGGCAATCCTATAGGCATCGCATGATGTAAATAACGCTGATGTAAGCAATAAACTGCTAATACTAAAGTAATAATTGGGAAAATGGAAAACTCTACTAAGGAGTTAAACAGAGCAGAGAAAGTTCCGTGAGTCGATAAGCCAATGACTAAGGCGAGTAGTAATGTGCTTTTCTCATAGCGATTGTGTTCCGTCATTGATTCTCCTTATGTTATTTAGTGAGATCGGGGTCAGTTTGATTCTGTTTTTCTTGTTCGCGTCGGTACCAGTAATATGCGCCTTTAGCAATCATTCGTAGTTGAAGTACAAGCCGTTCTTCCAGATGTTGCCTTTTCTCTTCATCAATATCGAGCGCCTCAGCACCCGCACTAAAAACGATGGTAACCATGGATTCTGCTTGTAGTTCAGTGAAATGGCGCGGCATATGGCTTTCTTGTTCTAGGTAATCCGCCAATTCAGCAATAAAATGTTGGATTTCCCGTGCCACCGCAGCGCGGAATTCAGCTGAAGTACCGGAGCGTTCACGCAATAATAACCTAAAGGCATTAGGGTTATTACCAATAAACTCCATAAAAGTTGAGATTGACGTCCGGATCACACTACCGCCTTTTGCGATACGCTGCCGAGCTTGCCGCATCAGTTGACGCAACATCAAACCACTTTCGTCAACCATGGTCAGACCCAGTTCGTCAACATCTTTGAAATGGCGATAAAATGAAGTGGGTGCAATGCCTGCCTCACGTGCGACTTCACGTAAGCTGAGACTGGTAAAACTACGTTCTGCACTTAATTGGCTAAATGCGGCTTCAATGAGCGAACGACGAGTTTTTTCTTTCTGTTTTGCTCTAACGCCAATATTATTGCTCACGGTGATCCTGATTTCTATGTCATTAAACAGCCATTAACTTTCAATATACCAAAATATTAAAATGACAGCGCGGCTATCGTTCTAGCATACCCTAAAATTATTAGACTGTTTGAGGGAAAAAGCGATTAAGTATACAGATTACTGCTTTTCAGAATTTGACCAAATCATTTTTCAATAACTTTTGGCTTTTCATGGCTTAATTGCTCAAAATTCATTACCCCATTTAAATAAGGCATAAAGAAATATTTTTCTGAATCAAAGCCAGCCACGCCTGTTAATTTAAGCTGTCGATTCCCCGTCAGCCAATAAAATAAGCGGTATAAATTAAGTTATAGATTGAAAGGTCATGACTAAAACGGGTAAATAATCAGCGGATATGCTAACATCATGTTGTCATTTTGTTTTTATAGCAGGTCTTACCTCATGCAACACATTCATTTTGATGCAATCGTCATTGGTTCCGGGCCAGGTGGAGAAGGCGCCGCCATGGGACTGGTGAAGCAAGGAAAAAACGTCGCCGTTATAGAACGTTATAATAGTGTCGGCGGTGGCTGTACCCACTGGGGAACCATTCCCTCCAAAGCACTCCGTCATGCCGTTAGTCGAATTATCGAATTCAACCAAAATCCTCTCTACAGTGATAATTCTCGCTCTTTACGCTCCTCTTTCTCTGAAATCCTTAAGCATGCTGAAAGTGTCATTAGCCAACAAACACGTATGCGCCAAGGTTTTTATGAGCGTAATGGCTGCACAATGTTTTCTGGCGAAGCAACCTTTATTGATGAGCGCCATGTTAGTGTGCGCTATGCGGATGGAAGCTGCGATGTTCTCAGCGCAGATAATATTGTGATAGCGACAGGCTCTCGCCCTTATTGTCCATCCGATGTTGATTTTAATCACTCCCGTATTTACAACAGTGATACCATCCTAAATCTCACCCATGAACCGCGTCATGTGATTATTTATGGTGCTGGCGTGATTGGTTGTGAATATGCATCTATCTTCCGCGGATTAGGTGTTAAAGTTGATTTAATTAATACTCGCGATCATTTACTGGCATTCTTAGACCAAGAAATGTCAGATGCCCTTTCTTATCACTTCTGGAATAGCGGTATCGTTATTCGTCATAACGAAGAATATGAAAAAATTGAAGGCGTCGATGATGGGGTTATTGTTCATCTTAAGTCAGGCAAAAAAGTCAAAGCTGACTGTTTACTTTACGCTAACGGGCGGACAGGTAATACAGACAAGCTTGGCTTAGCTAATGTTGGTATTGAAGCTGATGGCCGAGGACTCGTTAAAGTCGATAGCGCATATCGTACATCTAATGAACGTATTTATGCTGTTGGCGATGTTATTGGTTACCCAAGCTTGGCATCCGCTGCTTATGACCAAGGTCGTATTGCCGCTCGAGCTATTGCCGAAGATCTAGGAAATGCCCATCTAGTTGAAGATATTCCTACTGGTATTTATACCATCCCTGAAATTAGTTCTGTTGGTAAAACAGAACAGCAATTAACAGCGATGAAAATTCCATACGAAGTCGGACGCGCTCAATTTAAGCATTTGGCTCGCGCGCAAATTGCGGGTATGAATGTTGGCAGCTTGAAAATTCTATTTCATCGTGAAACATTGCAGATCTTGGGTATCCACTGTTTCGGTGAAAGAGCCGCTGAAATTATTCATATCGGTCAAGCTATCATGGAGCAAAAAGGGGAAGGAAATACGATCGAGTATTTTGTGAATACTACATTCAACTACCCTACGATGGCAGAAGCATTTCGTGTCGCAGCATTAAATGGGTTAAACCGTTTATTTTAAGCAGTGACGTTAGTGATTGCCGAAAATCACACGGCAATCACTACTCGCAAGTAAAATAGATTCTATGTCACTTTAACGCGCCTTTTGGCTGTAATAACTACTCATTAAATTATAAATAGCTTCAGCAAGTTGCTCATAGCGTCCACGTAATGGTGATCCTGGACGATAAACTAATACCACAGTACGTTTCGGTTCTGGATGAATACAATTTAAGTAGCACACCCCATCACGACATGTTTCACTCGGTACCGCCAAATCAGGTAATAATGTAATTCCACTTCCCGCCGCGACCATATTCCGCAAAGTTTCTAAACTGGTAGCACGAAAATGTGTATCTTCTTTTGCGCCAGCTTGGAAACAAAAGCCCATGGCTTGATCACGTAAGCAATGGCCGTCTTCAAGCATCAATAGCTTTTCACCTGCTAATTCACTCATATCAATAGTGTCGCGATCACGCCATGAATGACCTTCATAAATAGCTAACTTCATCGGTTCTTCAAATAAAGGAACCACAATAAACGGATCTGTTTCTTTTACTTGAGCCAAAATTGCACAATCTAATTTCCCACTATCGAGCTGCGCGAGTAATTGTTGCGTTTGCGCTTCGTGTAAATAGATCTCAAGTTTAGGAAACAGTTTATGCAATTCGGGAATAATCAGAGGTAGAAGATAAGGAGCAATTGTCGGAATTAACCCTATATGTAAAGGTCCCGACATACTTTCACCTTGTAGAGCCGCCATTTCTTGTAATACTTTAATTTCGCGTAAAATCGTTCTCGCTTGTTCAACAAGCAGCAACCCCTGTTGAGTAAATAACACTTTACGACTGGTTCGTTCCAGTAACATAACACCGAGTTCTTCTTCTAACTTACGTATTTGGCCACTCAGTGTTGGTTGACTCACGTGACAAGAGTCCGCGGCTCGACGAAAGTGTTTGTGTTCAGCTAATGCTACTAGATATTCCAGATCGCGAATGTTCATTTTGCAGCCCTTCTTAATATAGATTGCCAATCAGTATAGCAGAAATCTAATGCTTTTAACTATCAATTACCATTGAGATGCTCAGTATTTCTTCATCTTTACTGCTTTAGGTATCCTGTGTACTCAGCATAAACATGTCTAAATGAAACCAAATATAACTAAATATTACATTGAATCTCTCATAAAATAACCCAATAGAACATTTCAAATATCATTAATTTTCATCGTTTTGATGAAATTAAATACCATTATTAATGAAATAAATAGTAATATTAGTTCACGTTTATTAACATATTATTTATAAATATATTTTTTAGCTCTGTGCCCCCCTGCTAAAGAAAACTCAAAACCCACCATAAAAAATTAATCACTTAACTAAGAAATATAAATAATATTTATACCCAAAAAATTATCGATGCCGTGATTAACTTTGAAGTTTTTCACTAATAATTAGCAACATATTATTAGTGAAAAAATAAATTGCATTCCAAAATGGAGGCTATATTTAGGTAAACAAGAAGGAACAACAAAAAGGAAATAGACGTTAATGGAATAGCGATTTTCTGGAATGCTTAAAACCTATTACAGGTACAGCCAAAGGAGAAACGCTATGAAAAGCTTAAATCCTATCGTAAACCGTATTAATCCATTCACATTCTTGTACTCGATTAGCAAAACGCTTAGCGACTTGTTAAACACTGTACTTATCGTTGGAACCATCGCGTTTCATTGGTGGCAAGTCCTGTCAGCATTCATAACAACGATCTTGATAACCAAAAAGAATCACTCATATAGATATGAAGAGAATTATGGCTTTCACGATGAGAAGCACAATAGCCACCAAAAAATTAAGAATGGCATTACCTAACTATCATTAGAGAGTTAATAAGCAAAGCACACCGATAGGTATAAACAACTAATGTACTCTTATTGGCCCTGTAATACCCGATTGAGTGTTAAAGATATAAATTTATTATTACATAAAATCAGCCATCAATATTAACAACAGATAATTAAGTAAAATAAAAACATTTTAAAGACTTACAAATATATTAAGGTAAAACACAATAAGGATTAAAAAAGATAATTAATAATTCACTTACCCAGTGAAACATTTAGATACATTATGTCGATTTTGTTTATTGATTTATTAATTTTAATTAAAAAATCAATAAAAATTCCCATGATTTACTTTATATTTTACATCAAATTAGATAATGACTTTTTTCACACTGCGAAAGATAAAACCAACAAAATAAAGACATACAGTGGCATATAACACCAAATACCAACAATTGATGATATTTTACAGAGTTTAATTCTGACACATTATACATAAGGCAATGCTGTGCATAAATAAAGCCAACTCATTTTAAATATATTTACTCACATTTGCTTTTTAAAATTAACACCTAAATCGAGTTGATATCTATATAATTCGCTCATCAAAAATTGGTGGTAATTAATATACGCAAACCACACTTAAATATATCTAGAGGATGAAAGCCATGATGAAAAAAGTCGTCATATCATCAATGTCACTTGTATTACTCGCTACAGTACTATTAACAGAGAATGCACAAGCAAAGACAAACAATACCACCATTACATTTAAAGCAGCTATTGTACAACCGCCTTGCAGCTATGATTTTAATAACAACAACGTTCAATTGAATTGTTTTAATAGCAAAGAAAATAAAACTAAAAAATCAAATATTCATTACTCACGACAAAGCAAAACATCTGAATGGAAGCAAACAACTGATAATCGCGGCATATATCAATTCAAATGGACGAATAAAGAAAGAAATCTTGCCATGATTTCAGTGCAGTACCTTTAACAAAAAATAAATAAAAACAAATAGTTAATTATAAACTACAGATCAGCAAGGAAAAAAATCATGAAAACATTATCTTCAACTTTAAACAAAAATCTTTTCGCTCTATTAACAGTACTCTTAATGACTCCTGTATTTAGCGTTGCAGATACGGAAGTAAAACAAAGAACGCACAGTGGGGTTATTCATTTTACTGGCTCTATTGTCCATCCACCTTGTATGAACAGTGTAAGCAACCAACAACAATTAATATTTAATTGCTTAAATGACAAGGCGGATATGGTAGAAGAAAAATTGGATATCAAAAAAATAGCGCAGTCTAAAGACTGGGGAACCATGAATAATGGTAGAGGCGTTTATACCTATCATTGGGTTGATAAGCAAAGTCAATTAGGCCTTTTAACAATTAAGTATATTTAAGTAGCAACGACTGACCTCGGGGTAGAATAACTACCCCGCTTTTTTTATGTTTCTACTCAACACCCAACCATCTCTTACAGCCCTAAACGTAATTTAGCTTCGATGATTGCCTGACTCACTTGGCTCTTTGCAACCCCACCTTTGGCTAAACGCTTATCTAAGCATGATTGTAACGATAAGATTTGATATACATCGAGTTGGATAGTATCACTGAATTTTTGTAAATCACTTAATGTCATTTCTTCCAACGCTTTTCCTTGGCTAATTGCCGCCACAACGGCTTCGCCCACAATATGATGTGCTTCACGGAATGGAACGCCTTTAGCAACAAGGTAGTCTGCGAGTTCTGTCGCATTGGCATAGCCTTGTTTTGCTGCGTCTTCACAACGATGACGACGGATTTGAATACCATCTAACACCAATGCAGCCATATGCATACAGTCTAGCCACGTATCAAGAGCATCAAACAGGCCCTCTTTATCTTCTTGCATATCTTTATTATAAGCTAATGGCAATCCTTTAAGCGTCATCATCATCCCAGTTAATGCCCCTTGCACACGACCACACTTACCACGAATTAACTCAAGTGCGTCTGGGTTTTTCTTTTGAGGCATTAATGATGAACCGGAGGTGACTTTGTCAGAAAGTTCAACAAAACCAGCTTCACCGCTATTGAAGAAAATTAAATCTTCCGCAAAACGGGATAAGTGAACCATACCAATGCTTGCATCAGATAACAGTTCTAAAACATGATCCCTATCTGACACCGTATCAAGACTATTACGTGTTGCAGATGCAAACCCCAGCCAAGAAGCCAGTTGTTCACGGTCAATATCGTAAGCCGTACCTGCCAATGCACCACAGCCTAACGGGCTAACATCTAAACGTTTTAATGTATCTTTGAGGCGGCTTTCATCCCGAGCCAGCATTTCACTGTATGCTAAACACCAGTGTGCGAAAGTAACGGGCTGAGCACGTTGTAAGTGGGTGTAACCAGGCATCACTGCATTTTGATTATTTTCAGCAGTGATAACTAAGGCTTTTTGTAGCTCAATCACCGCTTCTAATAGTTGTGCTATTTGGTCTTTACACCATAATTTCAAATCCGTCGCGACTTGGTCGTTACGGCTACGACCCGTATGCAGTTTTTTACCTAAATCACCTACTTTATCAATCAGTTTTCCTTCAACCCAGCTATGAATATCTTCTGCATCACTTTGCAGAATGCTTTCGGGGTTATCTTGTACTTCTTTCAATAGCGCCTTCAATGCCTGTTCAAGGGATTGTTGTTCTGCTTCTGATAACACCCCGACTGTGACTAACGCTTTTGACCAGGCAACCGAACCAATAATGTCTTGTTGCGCCAAGCGGTAATCAAAACGCAATGAATCATTAAATTGTTTAAACCGTTGATCGGCTTCTTGACTAAAACGTCCACCCCAAAGTGCCATAACTGTTCCCTATCTGATTGATAAAATAAATGTTATCCCCGACAGCCAATGGCTGTCGGCGGAGTATTTCAATAAAACTATTTCGCTTTGTTCTGCTCTTTGAGTGCACGAATACGTGAAGAAAGAGAATATAAACGGATAAAGCCACCAGCATGGCTGTGATCATAGACTTCATCTTCACCAAAAGTTGCAAACTCTTCTGAATACAGGCTGTTATCAGCTTTTTTCTGAATAGCTGTCACTTGCCCTTTATACAGTTTCAAAACAACTTCACCGGTGACATCCTGCGCTAAAGATTCTGCTGCCGCTTGCAGTGATTGACGTAAAGGAGCGAACCAACGCCCATCATAGACCACATAAGACATTTCTAGGCCTAGCTGCTCACGCCATTTGAAGCTATCGCGATCCAAAACAAGTTGCTCAATACCACGTAGAGCTGCCATCATAATGGTGCCTCCGGGTGTTTCATAACAACCACGAGACTTCATGCCTACTAAACGGTTTTCAACGATATCAATACGACCCACACCGTGTTTCGCACCTAAGACGTTTAATGCTTCAAGGCAACCGAGTGGAGATAAAGTTTGACCATTAACAGAAACCACTTCCCCTTGTTTAACGCCAACAGTGACGAGTTCCGCTTCATCTGGGGCATCTTTTGGATCCACAGTCCACACCCAGCAGTCTTGGTTGGCTGCATTCCAAGTACTTTCTAATACGCCACCCTCAGTCGAAATATGCCATGCGTTTTCATCGCGGCTATAAATTTTCTCTAAACTTGCCGTTGTTGGAATATTACGTTCTTTCAGGTAGTCCAGTAGCGCTTCACGGGAACGTAAATTCCACTCACGCCACGGCGCAACAACTTTTAACTGAGGTGCCAGCGCGGTGTATGTGCTTTCAAAACGCACTTGGTCATTTCCTTTACCGGTTGCGCCATGCGCAACGGCATCGGCCCCAACTTTTAATGCGATTTCAACTTGTGCTTTAGCAATAATAGGACGTGCCATCGACGTGCCTAATAGGTAGCTCCCTTCATATAACGCACCCGTTTTTAATACTGGGTAGATATATTCTTTGATAAATTCTTCGCGCAGATCCACCACATAACATTCAGATGCACCTGATTGCAGTGCTTTTTGCTCCACACCCACCAGATCTTCTCTGTCTTGACCTACATCTGCCACAAAGGCAACCACTTCGCAGTCATCATAGTTTTCTTTCAACCATGGAATAATGGCTGATGTATCTAAACCGCCTGAATATGCCAATACGATTTTTTTGATGCCCTTTTTCATAACTTACCTATCCCGATTTCGCTTAATTAAAGAGTTCATGTGTTATTGGTTGGCAAAGCCCCCCGAACGCACCCATTTTATGATGCTAAAATCCGCGTACCGATGGCTGTGCCATTAAATAGTGCGGGGAGTTGCTCTGCATGACGCCAACTTGCAATGTCTACTGGGCGTTGCAACGTTTTTGCTGCGTCTAATGCCGCGTTCACTTTGACGATCATGCCATCTGTGATAATGCCTTGTTCAATGAGCTTCTGCGCTTTTGCTGTGGTCATTTCATCAATTTTTTGCCCTTTCCCATCGAGGATGCCGCTAACATCTGATAATAGGACTAAGTCGGCATTCAAAGCTTGTGCGATAGCCGTTGCTGCTTGGTCAGCATTCACATTCATCAATAAACCCTGTTCAGTCACACCGATCGAGCTTATGATAGGTAAATAACCTGCCCCCAATAGTAACTGTAACAATTTAGGATTACCGGGTTTCGCATCCCCAACATGACCAAGCTCATCATTTAACTGGCTGACTGTTGCACTTTGTCCATCACCTAATGATAGTCCAACCGCTTGTAACTGGTATTTAGTCGCCCACGCCAATAGTGTTTTGTTGGCAGTGCCTGCTAATGCACCAGTGATAATATCAATCTGATCAGTAGGTGTGACACGGAGTCCTTGTTTCTTCACCACCGGTAATTGGAGCTTTTGCATAAGTTCATCAACCAGACAACCACCACCATGTACAATCACTAAAGGTCGTTGATGAGACTGACGATAGGTTTGTAATGCAGTAAATAATCTTTCAAGCGCTTCTTCGCTATCCAGTAATACACCACCCAATTTGATCACTAATGGTTGCATGGGTTAATCCTTAATAAGTTCGTTGACCGTGATATCACTAAAGTAATGATTGCGTTTCATTAAAACCGAAACGAATATTCATGCACTGTACCGCTTGTGCTGCTGCACCTTTTAATAAGTTGTCTTCCGTTCCGACTAAGATTAGGTGCTCGCCTTTTAATACAAAGCCAATATCGCAAAATGGTGTGCCAACGACAGCTTTCAGTGCTGGAACACCTTTTTCATACAAACGCACTAGCGGTTTGTTGTGATAGGCATCTTTGAAGACTTGTTGAATCTGTTCGGTCGTCACACCAGCGTTTACCTTACAAGTAATCGTAGCCAAAATACCGCGAGAAAAATTCCCCAAGTGCGGTGTAAAAATGACGTCACGTCCCAAATGCGTTGCGATTTCAGGTTGATGACGATGCGTGAAAATACCGTATGGCTGTAAACTCACTTCACAAAAACTATTTGTCATAGAAGCTTTACGACCCGCGCCCGAGACCCCACTCGTCGCGTTAATCACTGGCCACATTTGGTCATCAAGTAGTTTCGCTTCAATCAACGGTTTCAACGCTAATTGAGAAACCGTTGGATAGCATCCCGGCACAGCGATGAGTTGTGCTTGACGAATTTTGTCGGCTTGCCACTCAGCAAGGCCGTAAACCGCTTGATTTAACCATTGACTGTTTGTATGTTCGAATCCGTAATATTTTGGGTAGAAAGCGGCATCTTGAACACGATAAGCACCCGATAAATCAAAGACGACACAGCCTGCCTCTAAAAACTGAGGGGCGATGTCATGGCTAACTTCATGAGCAGTGGCAAGAAAAACGACATCAATACCTTGTGCCGCAGCCGCAACATCCGTTAATGGTAAGACAGGAATATCGATAATACCCTTATACTGGGGATGTAGATCAGAAAAGCATTTACCTGCATCAGCACTTTGAGCTGACACCATCAATCCCTGAAGATTTATTTCAGGATGACGTTGCAGATAAGCCGCTAATTCTGCTCCAGTATAACCACTGGCTCCGATAATGAGTGTGTTCAACATATGCTTTCTACCTTGTGCTCGTGACCCAAACAGTTTAATGTGTATTTTTATTCAAATAAAGTGCATGAATATTGATACTATTATGGATAAAGGCTGTCAACAGTGAATATTAAATTACCTGCATTTATTGAGATTTATCGTCAATTAATTGCCACTCCCTCTATCAGTGCCACTGATTCGCAACTCGATCAGAGTAATAAGGCTCTGGTCGAACTGCTTGGTGGGTGGCTAGAAACACTCGGGTTTACGGTGAATATACAACCAGTGCCAGATACCCGCGACAAATACAACCTACTCGCAACGATTGGTGAAGGAAGTGGTGGCTTGATGCTATGTGGCCACACGGATACCGTGCCGTTTGATGAAGGTCGATGGAGCAAAGATCCATTTACCCTGACAGAACAAGACGGCAAGTTATATGGCCTCGGCACTGCGGATATGAAAGGCTTTTTTGCTTTTATCGTTGATGCGTTGCGTGATATTGATATCAATAAACTGACTCGCCCACTGCATATCCTTGCAACGGCAGATGAAGAAACATCAATGGCTGGGGCGCGTTATTTTGCGGCCAGTACACAGCTACGTCCTGATTTTGCGATTATTGGTGAGCCAACCTCACTACAACCGATACGAGCACATAAAGGCCATCTTTCCAATGCGATCCGTATTACTGGCCAATCAGGCCATTCGAGTGACCCTGCCCGAGGCGTTAACGCAATTGAATTGATGCATGAATCTATTTCACATCTCATGACACTGCGTAATACGCTGAAAGAGCGCTATCACAATCCGGCTTTTGTCATCCCTTATCCAACCATGAATTTTGGTCATATTCATGGTGGAGATGCAGCTAACCGAATTTGTGGTTGCTGTGAATTGCACATGGATATTCGCCCATTACCTGGGCTGACTTTGCAAGATCTCGATGAATTATTAAATGAATCCTTAGAGCCGGTGAAAAAACAATGGCCGGGACGGCTAGCCATTGAATCTCTCCACCCACCGATCCCCGGTTATGAGTGCCCAACCGATCATAAAATGGTTGCAGTGATTGAACAGCTCCTTGGTCAAAAAGCGGATACCGTAAATTACTGTACTGAAGCGCCATTTATTCAAGAATTGTGTCCAACGTTGGTACTGGGCCCCGGCTCTATTGAACAAGCGCATCAACCCGATGAGTTTATTGATATGAAATTCATCGAACCCACTCGACAACTCATTAGCCAGTTAATTGAGCACTTCTGTTTAACTGAATAAAAATGCGTTCTGCGCAATAATCTTTGGTTATTGCGCATTTTCTTACATGAATTTTTTTCCTATTCCCCCTGAAAAACCCTCACACCTCTATTTCATTTAAGTGTTGACTCAGTATCAGCATATCCGGTAATCTCTATTTAGACGTCTAAACGTATAGACGCACAAATGGATATAATCAATTATCGATACAATTTTCGTTTCGTCATTACAAAGTCATGAGGACAGGGTATGAGTTTCTTTCACGCAAATCAGCGCGAAGCGCTAAATCAAAGTCTCGCTGAGCTAGATGGGCAAATTAATGTCTCCTTTGAGTTTTTTCCGCCACGCACTGAAGAGATGGAACAAACCCTGTGGAAATCCATTGATAGACTGAAAAACCTTAAACCCAAATTTGTCTCTGTAACTTATGGTGCAAATTCAGGTGAGCGTGATAGAACCCATAGCATTATTAAAGATATTAAAGACAAAACCGGCTTAATTGCAGCGCCTCATTTGACTTGTATTGATGCATCCCGTGAGGAACTCAAAGAAATCGCGCGTGATTACTGGAATAACGGTATTCGCCAAATCGTGGCATTACGTGGTGACTTGCCGGATAATAGCCGTAAACCAGATATGTATGCGGCTGATTTAGTTGAGCTTCTTAAAAAAGAAGCAGATTTTGATATTTCAGTCGCCGCTTACCCAGAAGTGCACCCTGAAGCTAAAAGCGCCCAAGCTGATTTGATTAGCTTAAAAAAGAAAATTGATGCGGGAGCGAATCGGGCTATTACGCAATTTTTCTTTGATGTAGAGAGCTATTTACGTTTTCGTGACCGCTGCGTCGCAACGGGGATTGATGTTGAAATTGTACCGGGAATTCTCCCTGTCTCAAACTTCCGTCAATTGGAACGTTTTGCCAAGCTGACCAATGTGCGTATCCCATCATGGATGAATAAAATGTTTGAAGGGTTAGATAACGATCCTGAAAGCCGTAATTTAGTTGGCGCCTCAATTGCCATGGATATGGTGAAGATTTTAAGCCGTGAAGGCGTGAAAGATTTCCATTTTTACACCTTAAACCGCTCTGAACTGACGTATGCGATTTGCCACACGCTTGGAGTAAGACCATAGCCGCTATAGAGTATGAAGGCCGCACTTTGCGACCTTCATCTCTCTTATGCTATTACCAATGCCCTGAGGCACCACCGCCGCCACTCGACCCACCACCGCCTCCGCCACTGTCATGATCACTCGATGAACTCGAGGAGCTTGACGAGCTCGATGAACTCGAAAAATCCGATGAGCTAAAAGAAGAGGAATAATAAGGTCGGCAAATATCATTCCATTCCTGTTGTTGCTGTCGGTAAGCAGGCAAAATGGTATGTATCACGACCAAAAGTATTGGTGTCGCAAACATGCTCCCTACAACACAAAATAGGGCCATCAAGAGAAGTAAAATTAGGTCAAATCTTCCTTCTAACAAGGTCGTTAATAACATGAGTGCTAAGTAATAGAGAGTCGTTATCAACAACGTACTAAATAGTGAAGGAAAGTAGTATTTATATTGATGATACTTTTTTAGCTTAGCTAACTGTAGCTGTTGATTTGCTCGTGCCCGTTTGGATTTATCCGCATACGCGATACGATAGATTTTCTTTTCAATATATAGTCGACGTTGTTTAGTACCATAGAAGAGCGCCGTAAAATAAGCGGTAATAAATGATATGAAATAGAAGAGCTTATAGTTCTCGATACTCTTTGGTAGCACAAATCCACCATAAGAGCCGCCCATTTGATAGCCTACGGCTTCATTGATCACATTTATCACACGAGATACGCTATTTTGGATCCCTGTGTAATAATGTTCATGTTTAAAATTAGGAATAATACTTTGGCGAATGATACGCCCAGAGAGGGCATCGGTCATCACGCCTTCATAACCATACCCAACTTCAAAACGGACATTGCGGTCGTCTAGCGATACAACAAGCAATATACCATTATTTTTGCCTTTTTTTCCGAGTCCCCAACGATTAAACGCACGTAATGAAAATTGCTCTATTGTTTCAGGTGCTGTCGTTGGAACAATATAAACAACAAATTGCGTTCCATCACCACGCTGCTTTTCAAAGTTTAATAGCTGGTTATTTAACGTTTGATACTGTGACTCACTTAATAGACCTGCATGGTCGAGTACCCTATCACTTCCCAATGCAGGAAGTGGAATGCGTTGTGTCGCCCAAGTTCCGCTGCTCAATACACAGAATAATAATAGCCAGATGACATGCCGATATTTCAATTAAAATCCACCGTCGGTACTGTTTTTATCGCCTGTTCGTTTTCTACGTTAAAATTTGCTTTTGCAGAGTCACCAAAATAACTTGCAATCAAGTTATTAGGGAACTTGCGAATTTGTGTATTGTATTGGCGGACTGCTTCAATATAACGACCTCTTGCAACTGCAATACGATTTTCAGCACCTTCCAGTTGTGTCATTAAGTCTTGATATAATGGGCTTGCTTTAAGGTCTGGATAACTTTCCGATATGGCTAATAAACGGGATAATGATTGCCCTAATTGTGCTTGTGCTTTTTGATACTCCGCTAAAATAGCAGGGTCTGATAATGCACTGGCATCAATGTTAATTGCCCCAACTTTCGCCCTTAATTGCACAACGTCTATCAGTATTTTTTCTTCATAACCAGAATAACCTTTTACCACATTAATTAAATTCGGAATAAGGTCAGCACGGCGTTGATATTGGTTAATAACTTCGGATGCGGCAGCATCAACAGCTTCATCATTTTGTTGAATACTGTTGTAGTTGGTAATGACAATGACCGAAATAATAATAATAAGCGCTAAAATAGAAATAATCAGTTTACGCATTGTTATGACACTCTATCCTTCGGATATCCGTTGTTGAATACAACAGGAATAAATTAAATCTGACCGACATCCATCATTCCATTAGTCGTTTGATACATGAATGAAGTCATGCAATTCAGTCCATAACTCATGTCTATTTTAGCAACTTAACATAAATATCAATAAAGTTCTTGTGGTTATTCTCAATAAGATAAGTGATACCACTGCGTCAAAGGCAATACAGAAAAAATCAATAAAAAAAGAAGGCGCCATTTCAATTTGGCAACCTTCTTACTGTTTTAATAAAGGATGTGATATCGGCCAAATCAGCGAACTGATCTGACCGGTATATTACCTAGCCAGTATTGCGCATTCCCGCAGCGACACCCGCAATCGTCACCATCAGCGCTTGTTCAACACGTGGATCGGGTTGTTCTTGTTGGCGAGAACGGTGTAATAGCTCCGCCTGTAATACGTTGAGTGGATCTGTATACACATTACGTAATGCGATCGACTCAGCAATCCAAGGTAAGTCCGCCATTAAAGCTTCATCCTTCGATACCGCGAGCACACTCTTAATATCTTCAGAAAGCTGCTCACGTAATTTTAGCCCCAGCGGCCATAAACGTTCTTCGACCAAGCGATGGTCGTAATATTCCGCCAGCCACAAGTCAGCCTTGGCGTAAACCATCTCCAACATGGCGATGCGGGTGTTAAAGAATGGCCATTGTTGCCACATCTCATCTAATATGGCTTGTTTACCGTCTTCCTCAATCACGTATTTCAAGGCAGCACCAGCACCTAGCCATGCAGGCAACATAAGGCGGTTTTGGGTCCATGCAAAAATCCATGGAATGGCACGTAATGTTTCGACACCCCCAGTTGGACGGCGTTTTGCTGGACGTGAGCCCAATGGCAATTTGCCTAATTCGAGTTCAGGCGTTGCAGCACGGAAATATGGCACAAAGTCAGGTTGTTCACGTACATAATCACGATACATGGCGCACGAAACATCAGAGAGCGTATCCATCACGGATTTCCACTCTTGTTTCGGCTCAGGGGGTGGCAACAAGTTGGCTTCTAAAATGGCACTCGCATACAGAGCAAGACTACTGATCGCCACTTGCGGTAAACCAAATTTAAAGCGGATCATTTCACCTTGTTCGGTAACACGTAAGCCGCCTTTCAAACTACCCGGTGGTTGAGATAAGAGAGCTGAGTGTGCAGGTGCACCGCCACGACCGATAGTACCACCTCGGCCGTGAAATAGCGTCAAGGTTACCCCTTCTTTATCACATAGCTTAATTAATGCATCTTGTGCTCGATATTGCGCCCATGAAGCAGCCATGACTCCCGCATCTTTTGCCGAATCTGAATAACCAATCATGACCATTTGACGATCATCAATCAGCTCACGGTACCACTCGATACTCAATAATTTTTTCATCACACTTTCAGCATTATTTAAGTCTTCAAGTGTTTCAAAAAGTGGTGCGACAGGCAGGCGAATAGATGCGCCAGCTTCTTTTAGCAGTAATTTAACGGCTAAAACGTCAGAAGGTACTTTCGCCATAGAAATAACATAGGCGGCAATAGAATCATTTTTCGATTCGGCAATAACGCGGCACGTTTCGAAGACTTCTTCTGTTTCTGGGCTAGGTTGCCAGTTACGTGGGATCAGTGGGCGACGTGATTGTAGTTCAGACAAAAGAAACGCTTGTTTTTCGTCTTCAGACCACGCGGCATAATCACCTAAACCAAGGTATTGAGTCAGTTCAGAAAGTGCTTCTGTATGACGCGTACTTTCTTGGCGAACATCAATACGCACCAGTTGCAGGCCGAAACTACGGATACGGCGTAAGGTATCCAGTAATTGTCCATTAGCAATAATGCTCATCCCACACGCCATCAGTGACTGATAACAAGCGTATAAAGGCTCCCACAATTGCGCATTATCCGTCAGTAAATCAGCAGGAGGTAATACCTGCTCGCCTTTTACGCGGCGCTCTAAATATTCTAATGTGGAGAAAAGCTGACCTCGTAAATTTTTTGCAATTTGACGGTATGGCTCATCAATATCATCTCCCCCCGCTAACGCCCGTAGCTCTGGCGTCGCTTCTGTCATGGACAATTCAGAAACGAGCACTTGAATATCTTTCAAAAATAAATCGGCAGCTTTCCAGCGACTAAGCAATAAGACATGACGAGTCACTTCAGCGGTGACATTCGGGTTACCGTCGCGATCTCCCCCCATCCAAGAAGTAAAACGAATTGGGTTTGCTTCGACAGGAAGTTCAGCACCAATTGAATCTTCAAGTTGTTCGTTAAATTCACGTAAGAAAGCCGGAACTGCTTCCCACAATGAATTTTCAACTACGGCAAATCCCCATTTTGCTTCATCAATCGGCGTTGGGCGTATTTTACGGATTTCATCTGTATGCCATGATTGAGCGACCAACTGGCGTAAACGACGCATAATATTATTGCGTTCATAATCAGCCAGATCATCATGATCGAGTTGCGATAAACAGTTATTAACCTCAACCAATTTATGGATCAAGGTACGGCGTGCGATCTCAGTCGGATGTGCCGTTAATACCAGTTCGATCGACAGCTGATTGACTGCCTGACAGAGATCAGCATCGGTAAAATGTTTCTCTTTTAAGCGACTAAAGAGTTTTTTAAGTGCAACAGGATTACTCGCTGCTTCACCATGCGGAGAGATGCTGTGATACTGTTCAGCAACATTCGTCAGATTCAGAAATTGGTTAAACGCCCTTGCAACTGGCAATAGCTCGTCATTAGAGAGGTTTTGTAGCGTCATCAATAGTTTTTGGCGTTGTACTTCATTACCCGCGCGTGATGACTTTGATAACTTACGGATAGATTCAACTTTATCGAGGATATCCTCACCTAACGCTTCTTTGATTGTGTCGCCAAGTAGTTTACCCAGCATACTGACATTACTGCGCATTGCGGAATATTGCTGATTCATGAGACTCCTGACCTTGTGCTTCTGGCAGAATGCAACACCGCCTCAGGTTGGTTGACGGTTAACAGACTGCGACCTAATTTCCTGTAACTAAATTTCAATCGGCTGCGATAGAGTTGTTGTTTTGTGATACAGCCGCCAAATTTTACCCTTGTCTCTATATAGATATCAGAAAAAAAGCACTTTGGGGGATTTTTCTGAAATTTAATTACAGCCTTATTCTTATTAGTTTTTCTTATTTAAGTATTGTTTCAGCGCAATATATCGTCGATTCAGCACTTTCAAGACATGAATATTGCTTAAGAATTAAATCATCAGAACAAAAAGGTGAAAAATAGGAGAAGAAAAATAAGGGAAATCACGGATAGTGATAGTAGGCACCATCGCGATGCCTAACTATCAAACTGATTAAAGCAATTGTGAAAGCCGATTAAGGTCTGATTGAATAGCTCCAGCAGTCACATCACGGCCGGCACCAGGGCCACGTATAACTAATGGATTATCACGATACCAGCGACTTTCTATCGCGAACACATTATCCCCTGGTAGCAGAGAAGAGAGTGGATGTTCAGGTTTAACGGCTTCAACACCAACACGAGCGCGACCTTTCACCGCATCAAATCGTGCAACATAGCGCAATACCATTCCCATTTCTTTAGCGGCTTCTAAACGCTGCTGCATTTGTTCATTAATGACCGCACTATTTTCAAAGAACTCGTCTAAAGACCCCTCTTCTGCCTGCGCTGGCACCAAGGATTCAACACGCACATCACTCGGTTCAATTTCATAGCCCGCCTCGCGTGCTAAAATAATCAATTTACGCATAACATCCTCACCTGAAAGGTCAATGCGAGGATCAGGTTCCGTCAGCCCTTGCTGCCATGCTTGTTCGACTAGCTCGCTAAAAGGCACTGAACCATCAAACTGTAAAAACAGCCATGACAGCGTACCTGAAAAAATACCACTAATCGCTAAAATTGCATCGCCGCTCTCTTTAAGATCGCGTACGGTATGGTTGATTGGTAGACCGGCTCCCACCGTCGCATTGTATAACCAATGACGGCCAGTCTTACTGAATGCATCACGGATCTGACGATACTGTTGTGTTGGTGCAGCGCCGGCAATTTTATTTGCGCTGATCACATGGAAGCCATAGCTAGCGAAATCCACATAACTCTCTGCTAGCGCTTGGCTGGCGGTCACATCAAGCACCACTAAATCATCGTATGGATGTGCGCGCATCCATAAAAAGAGATTATCATCTTCATGCTCAATCGCTTCATCGTCGAAAAACGCTAACGCACGGCTAGGATCAATTCCTTGATAATTCAGTAAGCTACGGCGACTATCGACAACGCCGGCCAACACAAAATCAAAATCACTGCGTGCTGAAATATTGGGTTGTTCTGTGGCAAACAGCTCCAACCAACGCGCACCAATATTACCTTTACCAAACAATACCAACCCAATACGTTTTTCAGCACGAAAGAGGCTTTGATGCATGCCTTGAATAACATGGTCAGTCTGATTTGAACGCAAGACCGCGACTAAACTGATACCTTCTTCTGAATGCCAAACAAATTCAACTGGTTGTTCTTTTAACTCTTCATAGAAACGATGACTATGCAGTGGGTTCTTACAGACACCAGCACCAACCAGTGCCACCAGCGAAAAGCCTTCCCGAAGAGATAATGTGCCCGGCAATGCCGCTTCTTCTAACACATCCAACGCACTTTCAACAATTTCAGCGGTATAGCAAAATTGTAATAGGTTTCTATCGGGGTGAATGCCATGCGCCAACGGGCGTAATTGAGTTCGCTTTAATAATAGATCAATATCTTTATATATCTGATTAAAATCACGCCCTTGTGCAATTCGCAATTCAATCAAACAGACGTCATCATGACTGGTTACAATCTTAGCGCCTGTGCCAGAGGCCAAAACACGTTCAATTTTTGTTGACCCTTGCTCTGGCTGGTAGCTACACCTCAACTGCAAATCAATATTACTGACAGAAACGGGCTGTAGTGTCCGTGTGTGTAAGACTGGGGCGGCAAGACGAGCTAATTCACTGGCTTCATCAAGCCGTAATAATGGTAATAAACAAGCATCTTTAATTTTGCGTGGATCCGCACTATAAACCCCCGCAACATCACTCCAAATTGTCACTTTTTCGGTGTTAGCTAATGCACCGACTTGCGTGGCGGAGTAATCGCTACCATTACGGCCTAATAGCACGGTTTCTCCCGCTTGGTTACGCGAAATAAAACCGGTTACAACGAGACGATGCTTAGGATACTGCACTAAAATTTGTTGCAATAATTGGCGTGATTGCGACTCTTCAACCTGAGGTTGAGCGGCTCTTTCTGCCCGTAAAAAAGCACGAGCATCCAGCCATTCGCTTTGCATGCCAGCTTCCTGTAATACGGCTGACATGAGCCGCGCTGACCAAATTTCACCATGCCCGACAACCTCAGCATAAGAGGCATCATTAATAGGTTTATCTAATAACGTACTTAAACGCTCTAGGTCTTCAACAAATTGATGATTTAGTTGAGCCGCTTTTTCTTCAGACAATAACCCATTGATCAACTCTTGCTGATAACGACGCAAGTATTGCTGAACTTGATGAGCAGAAATACGATCACTTTGACTCAGTTTCAACCAGCTAATTAACTGGTTAGTTGTACTGCCAGCGGCGGAAACGACCATTAAGTCACCAGGCTGACTATAATTCGCCATAATGTTAGCAACTCGCTGGTAACATTTTACATCGGCTAAACTACTCCCCCCAAATTTATGTAACTGGCGGTGATATGGACCCGCCTCAACTGCTGTCAGTACGCTCATCAAATACTCCACTAACGTTGCGCTGCAACTCTAAATGCATTCTCTAAGTCTGCGATCAAATCTTCACTATCTTCGATCCCAACAGAAATTCTGAGTAGACTATCGGTAATACCGGCGGCGGCACGTGCTTCTGCCGACATCCCTGCATGGGTCATCGTTGCGGTATGCGAGATCAATGTTTCAACACCGCCTAATGACTCCGCCAATGTAAACAATGTTAATGCACTCAAAAAACGGCACAACTGTTGTTCATCGCCATTAAACTCGAAGCTCAGCATCGCACCAAAGCCTTTTTGCTGTTTCACCGCGATTTCATGACCAGCATGGTCTTGTAACGCTGGGTAGTATAACTTTTTCACCCATGGTTGAGCTGTAAGATAATTGACGATTTCCAGCGCATTACTTTGTTGCTGCTTAATGCGTGGAGACAACGTTCGTATCCCTCTTAACAACAGATAACTATCAAATGCGCCACCCGTGACACCAATATTATTCGCCCACCACGCTAATTCTAAAGCCCATTTTTCCTCTTTGGCAATCACTGCACCCGCAATAATATCTGAATGCCCATTAAGATATTTTGTACAGGAATGCACCACAAAATCTGCCCCTAACGCGATAGGTTGTTGTAAAACAGGGCTTAAAAACGTGTTATCGACAACAACGAAAGCCCCCACTTCATGCGCTAAACGCGCAATATGCTCAATATCATAAATAGTCAGTAGCGGGTTACTTGGTGTTTCGATCAGGACCAATTTAGGTTTTTTCTTCAGTGCAGCAAGTAGCTCATCTTGATTGTTTTGATTAACAAACTGTACTTGATAAGCGCCTCGTTGATGCTGGCTATTGAAGAGACGATAACTTCCACCATAACAATCATGAGGGGCGACCAGTAAGTCACCAGGCTGTAAAAACACCGTACATAAAAGATGTAATGCGGACATTCCACTGTTAGTCATTACCGCACCACTACCGCCTTCAAGCTGTGCGATGGTTCTTTGCACAATATCACGTCCTGGATTTCCTCGACGTGAATAATCATGAACTCTCGGCTCATTGAATCCTGTGAAGTTATAAGTGCTCGACAGGTAAATAGGGGGAACAACGCAACCAAACTGCGTATCTTCATTTAATCCATTATGAATGGCGATAGTCGACGGTTTAAGGGACATAAACGCTTCTCCTGATTGACGGTAAGTCAAATAATACTCATTAGATGTATGGACGTCAATATATCTAGACGTCCAAACTTCTTTACGTTTATACTAACTAATGAAATAATCATCCCTAAAGATTATGCGTAAATTGTTTGTAATTTGTACAAAATGAATTAACATAATAATTTTCAAAAGAAATTATTATATTTTATGCAGATTCTAACTGACTATGCTGGTTTTACATTCAAGAACACAAATATCTTGTTCTTGGAAAGATTACGGGCATATTATTTTTTATTATCAATGAAACTAACCAAGGTAACTCATGGCTGAATGGAACGGTGAATATATCAGTCCGTATGCTGAACATGGCAAAAAAAGTGAGCAAGTAAAAAAAATCACAGTATCGATCCCATTAAAGGTACTGAAAATTTTAACTGATGAGCGTACTCGCAGACAGATCAATAACTTGCGTCATGCAACCAACAGTGAGTTGCTGTGTGAAGCTTTCTTACACGCCTTCACGGGACAGCCTCTGCCAAATGATGAAGATTTGCGTAAAGAGCGTAGTGATGAAATCCCTGAAGCAGCAAAAGAGATCATGCGCGAACTTGGTATTGACCCAGAAACTTGGGAATATTAATTCTCTTTCCCCTTATCCTACTTACCTTGATTGCAGATTAAGGTTTTTAATCGGTAGGATAAGGGGCGATTATTCCTATTTATTTATATTTCAGACTCCCCCCAGTCCCTCTTTTTTGTGTTTATTTATACTTGTAGTGAGTTTTTCCTCTATCAACTATAAAGGCACAAAGGTTAATCTCCATGGGTTTATACGCTCAGGCTTCAATTGTTCTACTCAGTAGTGTTTTGCTGTTCACAGCGGGATGCTCTTCTTACCCACGCCAAGCAATCAATTCTACGGCAACACAGGAACCCCAACCAACGTCAACCGCAAAAACGTTAGGCACACAGTGGGGGGAAGATATTCACTCTGCCGTACAGGGTGTGACAGCCAGCCGCCTCACAGAGGCACCTTATGATGCCGCCACTATTTATTATCAAGGTGAAGCGGTACCAAAGCATATTGCAACACAAACTTATATCGCCGCATCTCCTCTCGAGATCCAAATACTCGATGAAAATAAACGCGCCATGCCAATGTACCGTCATTCCCAAAAGGGATATAAACTGCCAGCAACAGAGGGGATGCGTTATACGCTACAAATCACTAACAATGATAAAAATAGAACCTATGAGGTGGTCACTACTGTTGATGGCCTTGATGTCCTCAATGGACAAGCAGGCGCTTACCGAAATAGAGGCTATTTAATTCGACCAGGAAAGAAACTGACAATCGAAGGCTTTCGCAAGAATAGTCAGCACGTTGCCGCATTTCGTTTTGCAGCGCCTGAATCATCCTACGTGAATCAAAACGTACAAGGTGATGCTCGAAATATTGGCGTGATTGGCCTCGCTTTTTTTGAAGTACAGGAAACCTTACCTGCATGTGAAGCTAATCCGTTCCCAGCTAATACACAATACGCACCGGCTCCCTGCCGTAAGTATTAATCGCGACATCACGCAATTAGCGTATCACCCCATACGCTAATTTTGCGTACCATCAACCGATTAATAATCCCCATATTGACATTAACGACCCGTTCTTAAACGCAGAAAAAACTCAGTATTGGTTATGGTATTCCCGTAACGCCTCAAACTCAGCGAATGCCTGAAGTCACTTTATCCTATAAAAATAGCTGCCATAACCGCTATATCAAAACCAAACATGCTGAATTTACAGCAGAATATGGCCGTATCGGTAACAAACTCACCGATCTGCAATTAGGAATGGATATCAAACATGATATTCATGAGATGTTCTCAGTGGATGGAGAAGTGGCTACAGAAATTAAACTCAACAGTGACCGTGATGCGTTTACGGGTTACATCCCTTATATTGATGCGTATGCCTATGATAAAGGTGATGAGCGTACTGTTAACCCTTACACAGTTGCTGGACTCAATATTAACGTCACTCAGAACTCAACAATATGCCCCGTGTCGGTTGGCAACAAACGGACGACAATATGACAGTGTCAATGTCGATCTCCTATCACAAGTAAGAACCCAATGACTGGAAGGCGTTAAATGATTTTCAGCCATATTACGCGCATAAAAAAAGGGAAACTAAGTTTCCCTTTCTTCGCATTTCACAGGTTTGATTACTTCTTAGAACCTGGGATGCTGAAACGTTGGTTAAAGCGATCAACACGACCACCAGTAGCAACGTCACGCTGTTTACCAGTGTAGAATGGGTGGCAGCTACCACAAACGTCCAGGTTCAGCGAGTGACCTGCTGTTGAATTAATTTTCATAACATTACCGCAAGAGCAGGTTGCAGTAACTTCTTCGTATTTAGGGTGAATACCTTTTTTCATGGGAAAACCTCTATTAAGGCCGTGTCGCCATTCCAGCCCTAACGCCGGACACCACACGTCGTGTTGATTAAAATGATTTATTGGCAAAATTAGATACCAAAGGCGGCGGATCATACAGAAAATCTGTTTATCGCGCAATGAAAACCACGTAGTTTTTATGGTACTCTAACAAAATAATTAAACTATTATTGCATAAAAACTAGACGGAACTCCAGTTATGATCGTCGTTCAGGTGGCTTTACCTGTTCCTTTAAATCGTGCATTTGACTATCGCTTAGCCGACAACATGCCCATTCCCCCCATAGGTGGCCGTGTCATGGTGCCTTTTGGAAAGCGCCAAGCGCTCGGCGTGGTGGTCAATCACAGCCATACAAGTGAACTATCTGAAGATCAGTTAAAAACCATTGAGCTTGTTCTCGATAAAGAAACGCTATTCCCTGATGACTTATGGCAGCTATTACTATGGTCTGCACAATATTATCACTACCCCATTGGCGAAGTGTTGTTTCATGCACTGCCCATTCTATTACGACAGGGTAAGGCAGCGGAGTTTTCACCTATTTGGCAATGGCAGATAACACCACAAGGCAGCGCACTTGACCTTAATGAATTAAAACGTTCACCAAAACAGCAACAAGCGTTAGCATTGTTACGCCGCCGCTCCGTATATCGTCACCAAGTCGCTGAATTAGAATTAAGTGAAAGCGCATTACAATCACTGAAAAAGAAAGAATATATTGAGCTATATCCAGTTCAACCTATCACTGAAAAATGGCAATCACAATTTGCTGTCAGTGGTGAACGCCTACGCTTAAACAGTGAACAGGCTACCGCTGTTGGGGCTATTCGTGCCGAAGATGACCATTTTTCACCTTGGCTTCTTGCCGGCATTACTGGTTCAGGTAAAACGGAGGTTTATCTCAGCGTACTCGAAAACATTCTCGCTCAAGGTAAGCAAGCACTGGTTTTAGTTCCTGAAATTGGCTTAACCCCACAAACAATTAGCCGTTTTCGAGAGCGATTTAATGCTCCCGTAGACGTACTCCATTCAGGATTAAATGATAGTGAGCGCCTTGCCGTGTGGCTACGTGCGAAGCAAGGCAGTAACGCTATTGTGATAGGGACTCGTTCCGCTCTGTTTACCCCTTTCGCTCGTTTAGGCATCATTATTATTGATGAAGAGCACGACAACTCTTACAAACAACAGGATGGCTGGCGTTACCATGCGCGCGATCTCGCCGTCTTCCGCGCTAAAAAAGAAAATATCCCGATTATCATGGGAACAGCAACGCCTTCTTTAGAAACGTTATCCAATGTTCAGCAAAAAAAGTATCGCCAACTCAATTTAACATTACGAGCAGGCAATGCGCGTCCAGCGACACAACATCTGATTGATTTAAAAGGTCAACCGCTTAAATTTGGTTTATCCCATTTATTGATTAAGCATATTCAGCAGCATTTAGCGCAAAATAATCAGGTTATTTTGTTTTTAAATCGCCGAGGCTACTCACCCGCATTGCTCTGCCATGAATGTGGCTGGATAGCGGAATGCCAACGCTGCGATCACTATTACACCTTACACCAAAATTTCCGTCAGCTACGCTGCCATCATTGTGATAGCCAACGTCCCGTGCCTCGCCAATGCCCACACTGCGGCTCAACGCACCTTGTGCCTGTTGGTATGGGAACAGAGCAATTGGAAGAAGGCATCAATGAATTATTCCCTGACATACCTGTCACGCGTATTGACCGTGATACCACCAGCCGTAAAGGGGAACTTGAACAGCATTTAAATGAAGTACATGCTGGTGGAGCACGAATTTTGATTGGCACACAAATGTTGGCAAAAGGCCATCATTTTCCCGATGTCACGCTGGTCGCTTTATTGGATGTGGATGGCGCCCTGTTTTCAAGTGACTTTAGAGCCGCCGAGCGATTTGCTCAACTCTATGTTCAAGTTTCTGGACGAGCAGGCCGCGCGGGTAAACAAGGTGAAGTATTTTTGCAAACACATCACCCCGAGCACCCACTATTACTGACGCTATTAGAAAATGGCTATGAGGCATTTACTCAAGAAGCGATGGAAGAGCGGCGCATCGCTATGCTACCACCGTTTTCTAGCCATATTTTATTGCGTTCAGAAGATCACAATAATCAGGATGCTCGGCAATTTTTACAAAACGTTCGCCAATATATTACTGAACACCCGCAAAGTGATCCCCGTTTATGGATTTTAGGCCCTACCCCATCGATCCAAGCTAAGCGAGGTGGTCGCTTTCGCTGGCAATTATTATTACAACACCCATCACGAGGTTATTTGCAGCAATTTGTCGCACAAATTTTGCCTGAATTGCAGAGCCAACCAGAAAGCCGCAAAGTGAAATGGAATATTGACGTGGATCCCACTGACTGTTAGGTGATAGTAAATATAGAAAAACTGAGAGTTGACGCTATCACTCCAGGCTCTTGGCTTAATGATATATTGACGAAGGTTAATAAATAATGAATTATTATAAGTTGGGTATAAATCCTGCAAGTAAAAAGTGGAAAGGTTATATGAACCCAAGCCCATTTTTTTTAGATGATAAAGGAAATAAATTAAATGATGTAAAACTATCAGCTATCCAAGGGAGATTTAATGGTGTTTTATATTTCGATATATTAAGTCAGGGTAAGATTCCCCCAGTTACCTCAACAGGCTCTAGATTCTTAGCATTTAATGACAGTATTTTTTGTACAGATGATTTTGACGTTAACGGCGTCCAGCCAATACCAATTATTAATAGAGATAGTCATTTAAAATATATATTGATGCATGTATTTAATTACATTGATTGTGTTGATTGGGAACATTCTAAAGTTGATCACTGGCCTGTGGGATATATTCCAGAAACATGGGAGTCAAAGCGTGGGCGTTTTTTTATTGAACCTGTTATTTATAAAAGTAAGATACCTAAAAACTTAGATGCCTTTCGTTTGTATGAATGGAATAGTGCGTTTAATATCGTGATATCTGAAAGTTTTAAAGAAAAATTATTATCGGTAAAATTTGATCATACTTTTCTTGATTTTGAACTATTATCTCTTAAATAAGAAACTGCCGAGGTATTAGACCCTGTAAATAATTCTGTGTATTTGCCTTTCATTAAAGGTAACCGTCTAGGCGGTCACCAAACGTAATAATAAAACGGAAAAGTAGCTGTATTTGATATAACTACTTCGGGGCAAGCATCTAAAATGAGTAAATATAATATTGACGATGTTACGGATTGGTTGATTAATATTCTTTATCAATAGAGGTTATTTTATATGAATAATAAATTAAAAAAAGAAATGGTAGAGAGATGGACTGATGAGCTGAACTTTAAGATAAACGCTATGTTTAAAAAGGAAGATTGGAGAGACAAAAATATTATTAATGCTCGTTGGAATATGGCTCCTTTTGGGTCCACCGATAATAATAAACTAGATTTTAGAGGATTTGTTTTTAGAGAGCCTATTCATTACCACTATATCTCAAATATTGATTTTTCTTATTCACGGGTAATAAGTGGTAATAAAGATAATTACGGACCATCAAGAGGAGTAACTGGATTTATTAGTTCAATACTTGAAGATTGCAACTTTATTGGTTCACAGATGCCTGCTAACTTGGCTGAAAAATTTACAAAATGTAATTTCAGTGGAGCAAAATTTAAGTCATCAAAATTAAATGCTGATTTTTTTTCCTGTCAGTTTATTAACTCCGACATGAAAGATGTTTTAGCCAATGGTAAAAAATTTATCAAATGTGATTTCACTAATGCTAGTTTAAAAAAATGTAATTTTTACAACTGCTATTTTGAAGACTGTATATTTGATAATGCAATTATGTCTTCCTCAAATATCTCAGGTAGTACATTTGTTAAGACTAAACCTTCTGAGCTTCAGATCATGAGCTGCTCTGTGTCTGATAATTTAAAATTTTTATAAAATATTCTAAACATCATAGATAAATTCTGATTATGTATTCGACATGTAGATTATTGTGTTTACTTGCGTAAAAACACTTATTTCCAGTAAGTAAAATTCATTGATTTTATAGATTTTCTAAAATACTCACGATGGGTTGAATGGCGTGTCAGAGGTTCTTACCAAGAATAAAGGTAATATCGTTTAGCAAGGCCAATAGGGTGTTTGGGGGAATTTACAGCGTCAGGCCCGCCCTACCGGTGAGTTTAACAGTAAGCAAAGCCTACCCGTTTGAAGTGCTGCTTATGTTATTGCAATGACCGTTGAATCACACTCGACATGGCTCGACCGTTCCCAGCCTCTTTTGATATGCAAATAGCCGCACTTTTTTCCTGCGATCACCTGCAATCATACAAACTGACTCACCAGATATTATCCCTACTTTTTATTCAGAAACTTTATGCTAACTATTTTCAATATTTGCGAACCAGCTCTAAAAAATGACGTGAGTCACAGTTTTTATGTAAACTAGGTAACAGATATTATTGTTAAACCAATTAGAATAACTCGTTACTTGAAGCGATGACGTCTTTGCGCCATTCAAAAAAAGCAATCGATTAACTAAACGTAAGGAAGGCGTTGTGGAACAAAAACAACAAAATGCTACTGCAACCATGAAAGATGTTGCTAAAGCAGCGGGCGTATCAACGGCGACTGTCTCTAGAACATTAATGACGCCTGAAAAGGTCTCATTACAAACTCGTCAAAAAGTCGAGCAAGCAGTGATGGACGTGGGCTATTATCCACACAGCCTAGCGAGAAGCTACAAACGTAACGAATCGAAAACGATCTTGGCGATAGTGCCTGATATTAGCGACCCTTTTTTTAGTGATGTTATTTGTGGACTTGAAAAAGTTGCCGCACAAGAAGGCTATTTTGTACTGATTGGTGACTGCAAACATCAGCAAAAGCAAGAAAACGCTTTTATTAATCTAATCATCACAAAGCAAATCGATGGGATGGTACTGTTAGGGTCGAACTTACCGTTTGATGTATCCGCAGAAGAACAAAAAAATTTACCGCCAATCGTTATGGCTAACGAATTCTCGCCTGAATTAAAATTACCGACTGTTCATATCGATAACCTAACATCAGCCTTTAATGCCACCCATTATTTACAAAAATTAGGTCATAAGCGCATTGCATGTATTGCAGGGCCTGAGCATATGCCTCACAGCCAATATCGTTTAGAAGGTTATAAAAAAGCGATGCTACGTACTGGCGAAAAATTGCGGGAATATTATATTGTTCGAGGCGATTTTACCCATGAAAGTGGCGCTGAAGCAGTCAAAACTCTGCTATCGCTACCGGAACCTCCTACCGCTATTTTTTGTCATAGCGATATTATGGCAATCGGCGCCATGTGGCAGGCTAAAAAATTAGGTTTAACGCTACCTGACGATTTATCTATCGTCGGGTTTGATAATTTAGAACAAGCCAAGTATACACTGCCGGCATTAACAACCATTAACCATCCCCGAGATGAAATTGGTCGACATGCTATGTTATTGCTGCTTGAACAACTACAGGGTAATAGTGTCACTCCGGGTTCTCGCCTCCTAGATTCTGATTTAATCATCAGAGAGAGTGCAAAAGCGCCTAAAAGCTAGGCAAAGTCGTTCAGGTTAAGTAACATGTATGTCCTAACTTATTCAAGGTGCAGCTTAAGTGGTGATCCGAACAATAGTGAAATGCCTGCAACAATAGGCCATTATTGTCAATCAGCCTAACGAATCAACTACAGCTTGAGATATGCAAGTATAAAACTGAATAATCACAGACACTCAATAAACTAGTGAATTAACAGCGTGGCACAAAAAGATTATGTAGCTCGTGGGCGGTCACCAGCCCGCCGAAAAACCAGTAAAGGTAAATCAAAGAAAGCACAAGGACTGCCGATAACGACATTGGTCGTTGCCGTCGGCATTGTGGTTTTATTTGTTGGTGGCCTTTTCTATATCACTCAAAATAAAAAAGAATCGCCGCAGAATGTGGGGGCTAATCCACCGTCAGCGCCGACCAATACTCTGCCGCCAAAACCCGAGGAGCGCTGGCGCTATATTAAAGAGCTGGAACGACGTGGTGTTGATACGCCAAATATTCAGCAACCAAACAGCCAGAATGGCAATATTATGCGTCCATCCGATCTGACACCTGAACAGCGTCAGCTCTTGGAGCAAATTGATTCAGATAGACGTGGTCCTGTAACCAATTTACAGGAGGTTCCTTATAACGGGCAGCCTGTACCGCGCTCACAAGTGATCATCAATGAGCCAACTCAGCCGGTGAGTCCACCCGTGCGGCACAAGCCTACAACGCCGCCTGAGACAAAAACAGAGACACGTTCTACACAACCAGCGCAGTCGTCACCTGCACAATCTGAAAGTAAGCCAGCCAATAATTTACAAAATATGCTCGTACAATGTGGCTCTTTCCGTACTGCCGAGCAGGCTGAATCTGTCCGAGCCACTCTCGCATTCTCAGGAATCGAAAGCAGAATCACTGTTGGTGGTGGTTGGCATCGTATTATGCTTGGCCCTTATTCTAAGGCAACAGCAGAAAAAATGCGCGATCGAGCAAGTAGCGTCGGTGTTTCTGGTTGTATTCTTCGTGCCTCTGGGGGTTGAAAAATATAATCCCCTCCCCCATGTACTGTTGTAACGTACTATCAAGAGCGGCTATTACAGCATTTTGTTTATTTCCAGTTACCGATTTAAGAAGGTCGGTAATTGGGAAAATTAATACGCCGCATTTTTTCGTCATAAAACCAGAGGCTAACTCATGACAACAATCGTAAGTGTTCGCCGTAATGGCCAGGTCGTAATTGGTGGAGATGGGCAGGCGACGATGGGTAATACCGTCATGAAAGGCAATGTCCGCAAAGTTCGTCGCTTATATAACGACAAAGTTATTGCCGGATTTGCCGGTGGCACTGCTGACGCATTCACTCTTTTTGAGTTGTTTGAGCGCAAGCTTGAGCTACATCAAGGCCATTTAACTAAAGCTGCTGTTGAGCTAGCAAAAGATTGGCGTACTGACCGCATGCTACGCAAACTCGAAGCGCTACTTGCTGTTGCTGATGAACATACCTCCCTCATTATTACAGGGAATGGTGATGTCGTTCAGCCAGAGAATGATTTAATTGCTATAGGTTCAGGTGGCTCATATGCACAAGCCGCTGCACGCGCATTACTTGAAAATACCGACTTAAGTGCTCGTGAAATTGCTGAAAAAGCACTGTCTATCGCCGGTGATATCTGTATCTATACCAACCACAATGTCAACTTTGAAGAAATTTCTTCAAAATCATAAGGATTGCCTGTATGTCCGAAATGACTCCACGCGAAATAGTTAGCGAACTTGATAACCATATTATTGGTCAAAATAAGGCAAAACGTTCTGTCGCAATCGCCCTGCGTAACCGTTGGCGTCGTATGCAACTGAATGAAACGTTGCGCCATGAAGTCACGCCAAAAAATATTTTAATGATTGGACCAACTGGTGTTGGTAAAACGGAAATTGCACGCCGTCTGGCAAAGCTTGCTAATGCCCCCTTCATCAAAGTTGAAGCAACAAAATTCACTGAAGTTGGCTATGTTGGTAAAGAAGTAGACTCTATCATCCGTGACCTCGCAGACTCTGCTGTCAAAATGGTACGTCAGCAATCTATCGAAAAAAATCGGTATCGTGCAGAAGAATTAGCCGAAGAGCGTATTCTCGATGTCTTGATTCCACCAGCAAAAAATAACTGGGGCCAATCAGAGCCTGTTGATGGGCACTCACCAGCGCGTCAATCTTTCCGTAAAAAACTACGTGAAGGCCAGTTAGACGATAAAGAAATTGAAATTGAAGTTGCTGCCGCGCCAATGGGCGTTGAAATCATGGCTCCTCCAGGTATGGAAGAGATGACTAATCAGCTGCAATCTATGTTTCAAAACCTTGCGGGCCAAAAACAAAAAGCACGTAAGATGACGATAAAAGAAGCTTTTAAACTTTTGGTTGAAGAAGAAGCAGCCAAGTTAGTCAACCCTGAAGAGTTGAAAGAGCAGGCTATCGAAGCGGTTGAGCAACACGGCATCGTATTTATCGATGAGTTCGATAAAATCTGTAAACGAGGTGGACAAAGCTCCGGCCCTGATGTTTCCCGTGAAGGTGTCCAGCGTGACTTACTGCCATTGATCGAAGGGTGTACTGTTTCAACTAAGCATGGCATGGTCAAAACAGATCATATTCTGTTTATCGCTTCTGGGGCATTCCAAGTCTCTAGCCCTTCTGACCTGATCCCTGAATTACAGGGTCGTTTGCCAATTCGAGTTGAACTACAAGCACTGACGACAGAAGACTTTGTACGTATTCTGACGGAGCCAAATGCCTCGCTGACTGAACAATACAAAGCCTTAATGGCAACAGAAGGTGTCACAATTGAGTTCACAGAAGATGGTATTCGCCGCATTGCAGAAGCCGCATGGCAAGTGAATGAGTCGACTGAAAATATTGGTGCTCGTCGCTTACATACTGTTTTAGAGCGTCTAATGGAGGATATCTCCTATGATGCGAGTGAACGTAACGGTCAAACCATTCACATTGACGCGGCATACGTCAGACAACACCTAGATGAATTAGTGGCTGATGAAGATCTGAGTAGATTTATTTTATAAGCTTATTAATTATCAGGTTTTCATGTATCCTTAATATGCATCTAATAAAGTACAACGGTGATTCATCGTTGTACTTTATAATATGAGATTAAGCAGCAAATATTCAGCTTCTCACAAAACCATGACCTATGCTGTCCATGAGGACGCTCTCATGAAACGAGAGTCATAAGGTATGTCATGTGAGGGCTTATTAATGATATTGAACATAACAAACCTGTGAAATTATTGAATGAGCTCATCTACTTCTATTAGCCGTAAGCAGGCCTGGCTAGAAAGTTTACGCCCTAAAACCCTGCCTCTAGGGGTGATTGCGATTATCACTGGCTCTGCGTTAACCTATTTAATGGGCACGTTTAAGTGGCCAGTTGCCCTTTTAGCACTAATTACAGCAGGTTTACTGCAAATATTGTCTAACCTTGCTAATGATTACGGCGATGCCGTGAAAGGCTCTGACACTGCCGAACGTATAGGCCCTTTGCGTGGCATGCAAAAAGGGGTCATCACCCAAGCAGATATGAAAAAAGCGCTCAAAATTAATATTATCGCTGCCTGTATTTCAGGGCTGCTGTTAATTATAGTCGCTTGTGAAAAACCAGAAGACGCTATCGGCTTCTTAGTGTTAGGGTTAGTTGCAATTGTTGCGGCAATCACCTATACCGTTGGTAAAAAACCTTATGGTTACCTAGGCTTAGGGGATATTTCTGTTCTTATTTTCTTCGGCTGGCTCAGTGTTATTGGCACATATTATTTGCAATCCAACAGCTTTAATATGATCACGTTCTTACCTGCAACGGCATGTGGATTACTTTCAGTTGCAGTGCTCAATATTAACAATATGCGCGATATCGAAAATGATATTAAAGCGGGCAAAAATACCCTCGCGGTACGTTTAGGCCCTCAAGGTGCGAGGATCTATCACGCAGCTATCATTATTATCGCGATTTTATGCCTAGCTTTCTTTAATTTACTGTATCTGCACGGTTGGGCCGGCTGGTTATTTTTACTGGCGGTGCCTATGTTGATGAATCATATTCGCCGTGTACTCAGTGATCCGACACCCGAAGGCATGCGTCCGATGCTAGAAAACATGGTGAAAGCAGCACTATTCACTAACGTTCTCTTTTCTATCGGTGTAGTATTGAGTAAATAATTGCTTATTTTTTGACTCGACTCCCCTATTTTTAAGAGGTGAATTTTGCCAATCACCTCTTAAAAGGGATATACTTTATCTCTCTTGCAGCAAAAAAAGACCTATACACTATGAAATATGATACTTCCGAACTCTGTGATATCTACCAAGAAAGCGTCAATGTGGTAGAGCCTCTATTTTCCAATTTTGGTGGGCGTACTTCATTTGGCGGTCAAATCATTACGGTTAAGTGCTTTGAAGACAATGGCCTACTGTATGATTTGCTGGAAGAAGATGGCCATGGCCGTATTCTCCTCGTCGATGGGGGCGGTTCTGTGCGTAAAGCACTCATTGATGCAGAGCTCGCTAGATTAGCGGTCGATAACCACTGGGAAGGCATTGTGATATACGGTGCTGTACGCCAAGTGGATGCATTGATGGAGCTCGATCTGGGTATTCAAGCCATTGCTGCAATACCGAGCGGTTGCCCAGATGAAGGGATTGGGGAAAGTGATATCCGCGTTAATTTTGGCGGCGTTACCTTCTTCTCTGGTGACTACCTTTATGCCGATAATACAGGCATTATTCTGTCAGAAGAGCCTCTTGCAACGCAGGATAGTGCAGGTTTTGAAGTCATTGACGATGAAGACCTCTAGGCCTTAAATAAACACATTCCATTAAAAAAGAAGGGCCGATGATGATATCGGCCCTTCTTTTCGGTAGAACACGTTTTGCTGTATCTATATCACAAAGGGTAGCGGTGTTAATCTCACTCCCCCATCAAGCATGTCTGCTTTTAATACCAATATGTCACCTACAAGTATCAGTAACAGCTATAAATGATTAAAGCTATTACTCTCCCAAATACTCTACACCGTTCGTATTGTAACTGGGTCGCCATCACAAGCTATAACGGCAAACATACACGGCGTCATAACGTCTTGAATGTATAACGCTCTAACTAGCCTGTGTTGCCGTTAAACACCAAATTACTGTTATCTTGATGAATAAACATACCGCTCTAACGAATTGAAACTCGTTAACTGAATACCCTAAATTATTCGAGTTGCAGCTAGGCAGCGATTCGCAAGTGACCCCGATGAACATACACTAGATATGCATCAGGCAACCGAGAGATGCCAGCACTGCTGCGGCGCGAAACATAACGGGTATTTAAACTTCTTCCATTTTGCCGAGCAACCCACGCAACTTTTCTTGCCAAGTCTGCTGCTCTTGTTTCAGTTGTTCATTTTCACGTACGAGTGACTCAGTACCTGATTTCGCGTTATCGAGTTCTTGAACGAGTGCACTATTTTTATCTTTCAGTTCATCGATTTCCATTTGCAACAATGTGATTGTATCAATCGCTTGTTGGACTTTTGCTTCTAATTTCTCAAATACTTCAAATGACATTCTTCTAACCTCCCATGTAAGCTTTATTATCGATTGTAAGTAGCATGATCCCCTGTGTCTAGTAGCTTGACTCTGATTCCCTTAATCACTTATTTTAAAACACTGGTCGGATCACATTGTAAAGGTCGATTACGTCACTATTTTTGGTCGTTCTTTTTCGTTTTGGTGATGTAACACACATATTTCAATTTCGATATTTCTCGTTTGCGCTCATTAACGATAAATTTACACTATAGGTTTTCACTTTGAAGATCTTAATCTGAAAAACATTACAATAATTTTAATTTTCGTAGGATAGAAAGATATGAGCCAAACGACCACAACTACACTTACAGGTCAGTGCATATCAGAATTTTTAGGTACTGCACTCATCGTATTCTTCGGATTAGGCTGCGTTGCTGCCGTCCGTATCGCGGGAGCACAACTCGGTCTCTGGGAAATCAGTATTATTTGGGGCTTTGGTGTTGCTCTCGCTGTATATCTAACAGCCGGTATTTCCGGAGCTCACCTTAACCCAGCTGTAACCATCGCATTATGGTTATTCGCGAGTTTCGAAAGACATAAAGTTGCCCCTTATATTGTTGCGCAAATGTTAGGCGGCTTTTTTGCTGCTGCCTTAGTTTACGCCATGTACTCCCCTGTATTCATTGACTACGACCAAGTTCATCACATTGTTCGCGGCACACAAGAAAGTCTCTTTACTGCGGGTGTTTTCTCCACTTACCCAGCACCACAGCTAAGCGAAATGCATGCCTTCTTTATTGAAGTCGTTATCGCCGCGATTCTACTTTGCCTAATCTTGGCACTCACTGACGATGGTAATGGTATTCCACGCGGTCCTTTAGCACCTCTTCTAATTGGTATATTAATCGCTGTTATTGGTGGCTCTTTCGGACCACTGACAGGATTTGCCTTAAACCCAGCTCGTGATTTTGGTCCTAAAGTCGTCGCCTATTTTGCTGGTTGGGGAGACATTGCGCTCACGGGTGGCCGTGAAATTCCTTATTTTCTTGTCCCATTAATTGCTCCTATTGTAGGTGCGTTAATTGGTGCATTTGGTTATCGCATGCTGATTACTCGTCATTTACCCGGTTTCATTCATACGAAAAAAGACGAGCAATCAAAAACAGCGAGTAAAAACGTTTAATCATCACCGGAACAGGTTTAAATTATGACAACAGAAACAAATATCGAGAAAAAATATATTGTCGCTCTTGATCAGGGAACAACCAGTTCGCGGGCCGTTGTACTCGATCACGACGCCAACATTATCAGTATTTCTCAACGTGAATTCACCCAAATCTACCCTAAGCCAGGCTGGGTAGAACATGACCCGATGGAAATCTGGGCATCACAAAGCTCAACACTGATTGAAGTCTTGGCGAAAGCAGATATTCGTACCGACGAAGTTGCGGGTATCGGGATCACCAACCAACGTGAAACAACCATTGTTTGGGAAAAAGCGACAGGTAAGCCAATTTATAATGCCATTGTTTGGCAGTGCCGCCGTACCGCTGATTTTTGTACGCATCTCAAACAAAATGATCGGGAACTAGAAGAGTATATTCGTCAAAACACTGGGCTGGTTGTTGACCCATACTTCTCCGGCACCAAGGTCAAATGGATTTTGGACCATGTGGAAGGGGCACGTGAACGTGCTGAAAAAGGAGAACTGCTATTTGGTACAGTCGATACTTGGCTTGTCTGGAAAATGACGCAAGGGCGTGTTCACGTAACAGATTATACCAATGCTTCCCGTACCATGATGTTCAATATCCGCAATCTGGAATGGGATGATAAGATTTTAAAAGCCTTAAATATTCCACGAGCAATGCTACCCGAGGTTCGTCCATCATCTGAGGTTTATGGGCAAACTAACATCGGTGGTAAAGGTGGAACACGTATTCCTATTTCAGGTATGGCTGGTGACCAACAAGCAGCACTCTATGGCCAATTATGCGTGAAACAGGGTATGGCAAAAAATACCTATGGCACCGGTTGTTTCTTATTGATGAATACGGGTGAAACTGCGGTTCGTTCAAATCATGGCCTACTTACCACAATCGCTTGTGGTCCAAGAGGTGAAGTCAATTATGCACTGGAAGGGGCTGTTTTCGTCGGTGGCGCATCCATTCAATGGCTACGAGATGAGTTGAAGCTGATCGATGAATCGACTGACTCCGAGTATTTCGCCACCAAAGTCAAAGACAGTAACGGTGTCTACGTTGTACCTGCTTTTACTGGCTTAGGGGCACCATACTGGGATCCGTATGCACGTGGGGCTATTTTTGGCTTAACACGTGGTGCAAACCGTAATCATATTATTCGTGCCACACTGGAGTCCATCGCTTACCAAACTCGTGATGTGTTGGATGCAATGCAAGCGGATGCTGAAACACGCCTTGCAGCGCTACGTGTTGATGGCGGTGCGGTCGCAAACAACTTCTTAATGCAATTCCAAGCGGATATTTTAGGGACTTCTGTTGAGCGTCCTCAAGTGCGTGAGAGCACCGCTTTAGGTGCCGCGTACCTAGCCGGCTTAGCCGTTGGTTTTTGGAATAGCCTTGATGAACTGCAATCAAAAGCAAGCATCGAACGCGTCTTCAAACCGGGGATTGAAACAACAGAACGTAATTATAAATATGAAGGATGGAAGAAAGCGGTTGCAAGAGCGCAAGAGTGGGAAGATCGCGCCTAGTTTTCACGCCACGTTTCACTAACCCATACAAAAAGGCAACACTTCGGTGTTGCCTTTTTTATATGACCGCGCCATCGATTAATTAAATAATTAGCTTATTAGTATATTAATAATAAATTAGACGCCACATTTTAATAACTTAAAATATCCAATTGATTTTATAGGGAATAAAAGCCACTGTTCAACAACGGAGATAGGTTATGGATAACCAAAAAGAGGCCGTATCTTTACCACAAGAAGAAAAAAATGAATCTGGTTTGTTAGCGTTTGTTTATGATATGGCAGATCCAAATCTCCCTGTTATGACACAATCTGTTGCCATTTCGGATTTAAGAAATAACACGACGCCTTTAACGGCAAGGCCCTCTCAAAGCCAGTGGGTTTATGAGGGAGTACTCAATGTGCCACGGGATGGAAAATATCTCTTCATGGTTGATCAGCATAACACACCGTTATCGCTTGAAATCAATCAGCAAAAAATCGACTTAAGCCAACAACAAATCGCTGATGGTATCACCGTCGACCATCTCAAATCAGGGGAACAATACCCCATCCGATTTACCGCCATTACAGATGGCTTAGTGCCACAATTTCGCTTTTATTGGGATGCTGGGAATGGGTTTGAAGTGGTGCCCGACCATGTACTTCACCACCCTCAGCATAGAGAAGCCTCTAATATAAACACAACACCTCTCGATCATCCGCAAAATGAAGCCATCAATACCATTATTGTGCATGAAGTTGAGCAAAAAAAACTACAGCTAGGCTATTACAAGAATCGTGGTCGTGTTGCGGTAATACGCGATGATTCGGCACTACTCGCTGCATTATCTCACCAAGGTCCAACCGATTCCAAGATGGGCAATACGGCCTTTCAATTGATCAGTTGGTTAGCAGGAAAACCACGAATTGCTCATGAAAGCCGCAAAACTTACCTATTAAGTGCGGTCGATACCGAACAATTTTCTGGGTTTGATTTTCACACCAAACACAATCTATTTGTTGATAGCTTTAACTCGCCACACCATTGGCAAGATAACGACCATCGAGCCGCAGAGCAACTTGCAGATGCCCTACTCCCCAGTGGTGAATGGCATCGCCATTATGACATCGTCGTATTACCAGCAAATGCGAATCAACAACAAGTGGCGTTAATTCGCCATTGGATGGAGCTGACTGGCGGCAGTGTTTTTATTTTACACAGCCCAACTCATCATGTTCCCAGCCTAGCCATTCAACAATTAATCAGTGACATTCATCCTCAACAAAACCATGAAGAACATATCACCATTCCGGCGGTCACCCTTAAGAGAAAGGGATTACAAGTGACCGTAAGTGACTGGGATCCGCTGACTAACGAAACAACGCGAGTTGCAGAATATATGCTCTCTGCAAACTCAAATGATCCCCTACCTGCTCGTAGCCGACCAACTCAATGGCTATTTAGTGGTGTAGTCACGGCACCTGAAGATGGTGACTTATGGTTAACCAGCAGAGGTTCAGAGCCCTTCTCTTATCAAATAAACTCAGTCAGCCACATTCAGGACCCTGAAAGCAATCAAGTTCATAATATAAAATCAGGTGAAAGCTACCCTATTCAAGCCACAATAATGACACAGGGGGAAGTGCCTCACTTCGCACTTTATTGGCAATTAGCTTGTCATGGTGAAGACTATAAACCGGTTCCTGATGACGCCTTAGAGTATGACACCACTGACGTTCAAGTGAGTTCAGACCCTATTCCGACAATAACCGAACCTTCATTAAGGCAATCTCATTATCAGCAAACCATTCAGTTGCCTTCAACATCAATAAATACGCTGAATTTAACGGAAGAAATGCTTGCTCAAACTGAGTACTTTTCACTCACGCTACACACGCCTGAAGCCACGACGCCCTTTATCTTAGAAGATATCCCTCTGTCATCTCACCCTTCATGGCAATCATTAGTACAAGAAATAGAACAACACATTAATCAGCGGATCACCGATCACGTGGACACAAGGGTATCCGTCAGATATCAAAATAATCATATTATTATTCAAGGTGATGATGTTTATTTTACTCAGTTTCAACTGAAACAAAATCGACCAACCGCCCATATATCCATCAATCCCACACACATAGCATCGACAGAGGATGAAAATGGCACGACACACACCTTCAAACTGTATGCGAATAGCCTGAAAGAATTAACACATCTTTCTTTATCACTGGCAGGCGAAACGGACAAGCGTGTACATTTGCTAAAGAGTGAATTTAAATCGCCTGACTTACCGATCACATCATCCGAGCAATTTGTTGCACAATTACAGCATTATCTACGGTCCCAAGCGCAGACCCAATCGCTGCATGTAAGCTATGATGAAAATCAGCAGGTGCTATCTCTCTTCGACCCATTAAAGCGTTCCCTTGAAAACTTCAATTTGGGTTTGCAACATCAGACATTGCCCTTGGTTATCGTTGAAAATCATAGAGAAGAAGCCGCCTCTTTGATCATCGGAGCAATAACGGGAAAATTGCCTACTCACCCAGATGTTATTGAATACCGTTTACTTGAGAAGCCAACATTTGGCAAGGTCAGACTCAACCATCAAACAGGTGAATGGCTCTATCAGGCAAATGGCGATAGTCCTTTTTCAGGGAGCGATCAATTTGACTTTATGGCCATTTTGAAAAATGGCCAATATTCCGCCCCCATGTCGATTCAACTACAATCAGACGATGCCCCTGTGACAAACTACCCGGGGAAAAGAGTCTTTACACTACCTGATCCGATCTACCATGAGCCTGCTGTACGTGGCAATCACGTACCGGTAGATATGCAAGTTCACACCATCCAGCTCGCACAGACCCATTTACAAAGCCCCGATACCCCCTATTTCGTACTCACGGCCAATCGTTGGGCATTATTAAAAGTTGATATCACAAGCCCATCCTCCGCGAATGCGCCAGACATTACCGCAGTCGTGATGGATAAAGATGACCAAGAAATTGGGCGAATTCGTTTAACTGGACCAGAAAATTTACCTCAGCAATTACCTGTTATTCCAAATACGCCAACCATAAAAAGCCATGAGCTGCATCAGCAGAGTTATACGGCTCCGCTTCAAGGTCAATGGATACAACCGGGTATCAAATTGCAATTATTGGTAGGCGATACCCCGGTGGTGATGCCGTACACCGATCACCACGGTATCTTTACTCCCCAAATTAGCACAAGCAATGACATGGTTTCGCGTGTCACGAACCATAGCCTTTATCGTCACGGACAAGGTGTTTATGCCTATTCCCCCCTGAGCTGGGGGATGGAAGCCGCAGCCAAGCTGCCCACTAACGCATTTACCTTATATAGTTACCCAGCTTTGTCGCAGTTTTTACCTCTCGAGCCACAAATCACACATCGCGCAGCACTTTTTATGCCGACCTATGATAGGTTAAGCGGCCTTTATCCTCATCACAGCGAACAAATTTCTTGGGGTTCCCATCGCAGCATCGAAACCAGTAGAACAAATGGACTTGATAGTGACTTTAATTACTATTCACTGACCCCGACAGGCGTGAGTAGCCTACTTGGCTTAGCATGGAAAAACCAAGGTAGTGGTGTCGCTTATGCCAATGTCATGTGGCACGAAGTGTACGGACATGGATTTGGTCTGCACCATACTACGGAGCCTAGCACGGCTTACCCATTTGATAAGAAACACAACGGCTTCAACATCGCATTTGACCAACAGGCACAGTCATATATGACTTACAAGTACATCAATGCGTATACAGGCCAAGTGGCTGAAGTGCTGCCTATGTTATATCCTTACCTAAGTGATGCAGGCCATGATATTTTTAATGCATTCACTTCCCACTCCGATTATTTTACTCAGCGTATACAACAATTTCTGAGACAAAAATTACGCTGGCAGCCAAACGCTCTAGAAGGTGAAGATATTGAAGATCATGGTTTCGCTGGTGACGGTTATTATCAGCGTTGGTCAGATAATAGTCATCAATGGGAAACACTCACGGAAGATAATTTCGCGCAGTTTTACCCAACGAGTTCTCCCTATGAATTAGCCCATCAACGAGATGTCCCTGTTTATTGGATCAATGCTTCAATCTTAACCATGCCAAATGGTCAGCTTCACCCCTATAGCACGCTCAAGCCAATACGAACACGTGGTCACCTACCAGCGCCATACCATAATTTAATCACAGCAACAGGTCGGCCTTACAATGACGACATGCACTATGCACTTAAAGTGACCTACGCGACTCAATATGGTCTATTGACCGAACATCTACAAGCGGTCACGGACTTAACAACAATCAACCTCAATCTTCCTGACAAAGGGGAACTCGTCAAACTTGAATTAGCCAAAATCAATACCGATAAACAACTCGATAAGCCCATTTATACCTACAACAACCCCAATGCTTTGGCAAACCGCCTATTTAGCCAGTGGGATAGCAAATCCCCGACTCCTCAACTGACGCTCGATGACTATTGGCAAGGCAGTAAACTATTTTGGTCAGCAACAGACACAGCGTTGATTGATATGTCCACTGGAAAAATCGACAAACAGAAAATAACTCAAGACAGTGTGTTATGTGCTATTTGGGTGAAAGATGGGCAGCGGCAAAAACAATATTTTTCATTACGTGATCCGTGGGGAGAACATGCCTTACCTTACGGTGTGCACACATTTTCACCCATCAATCACTTAGAGCAGGTTATCGATAAATATGTAACGCCAATCGCTTATGATGTTGAATCAGAGAGTTTACTGCTGTCTGATGCCTATATTAATCAAACCGTGGATATCTCAGCGATGCAACTGCCAGAAGGACAATACACTTATTGGCTAACCTTACTGCTGGATGATGGCTCAGGGCAAATTCAAGAGCAAGTTCCCCAAGAGCAATGGATGATATCACGACAGGGAGAGCAATTATCGATTATCGGCAATATCGACAGTACACCCAAATTAACTATCACAGGGCTTAAGGTTTATATCGATAGGCACTTACAAGACGATATTCATCCTAATACATTAATATTAAACCAAAATACATCCATACCGCTCAGTGAGAATACTCAGTGGCTAGATTACAATCGGCCCGTTGTTTTTAATCAGCGAGATCAACACATTGATTTGATTGCTGCGATGGATAACACACCGCTGCATATGCGTGTAGAAAACGACACACTGTGGTCAGCTAGCACCAAGAATTTTTCTGCGCCTTTAACTCTCTAAGCTAGAGCAGGCGGTATTGCGTACCGCCTGCAACTGAGGATTATACTGTATGTTCAGTCCTATCCATGCGATGTGCTAATGGCAGCCAACACAATAAAACAAGTACTGACATCAAGAACATTAATAACCCTAAACTAAACTGCCCATTTTGGGGTAATAACGCGGACACCCAAGTTGCTATGCCGGATCCCACATTTTGCATACCGCCGACTAAGGCGCCCGCCGCCCCCGCTAAATAGGGAAAAGGTTCCATGGCCCCCGTTGTAGCAAGCGGGAATAACATACCCGCACCAAAGAAAAAGACAGAAGCCGGTACCAGTAAAGTCCAGATATTCATTGTGCCAAACCAACCAGGGATCCACATCATTAAGCCAGCTATCAGACAGCAAATGACCGATTGCCACATTAACTGATAAAAACTTTTACCATCACGCCCTGCATACCAAGCCCCAAAGAACGCCGCTGGAATAGGAATAATGAATAAAATACTGACAGTAATACTGTTAAGACCCAGTACGCCGCCCATCAACACTCCGCTACTCGCCTCGAAAACAGCAATACCCGCTAATGCGCCAATCAACATGATTAAATAAGACACAAAAGAACCTGTTGATAATAATTGACGGTATGAAGTGAGCATTTTGTGTTTTTCTGGTGAAACAGGTCTTGTTTCAGGCAACCAGCGATACATGCTTAACAGTACAGTGGCGCCTAATACAAACAAGAAAATATAACACGCATGCCAGCCCCAGAAGTGGGCTAATAAGCCCCCAAACATCGGTGCCACTAAAGGACTCACTAATACACCCATATTTAATAAGCTATTCGCATAGCGTAATGAAGTGCCTTTATAAAGATCGCGTGGCATGGTACGAACCATAACACCGGCGACGCCAGTTCCCAGACCTTGCAAACCACTCGCGAGCACTAAAATATCCAGTGTAGGCGCAAAAATAGCCAGTAACGTTGAGAGTAAAAAGATCACCATTCCCACTAAAATCACGGGACGGCGACCAATTCGGTCTGACAACGGCCCATAGATCAGCTGAGAAAAGCCATAAGTAAAGAGATAGGCCGCCATGACACGTTGCACAGAGCCGGACGGTTGTCCAAAATACACGGCAATATCCGCAATGACAGGTACATAAACCGTCTGCGTCATCTGCCCCACTGCCGCTAAAGCAATCAGCAAGATCAGTAAATTAAAATTTTCCAGTTTTCTCATTTTCTTCTCAAACTAATTTTATCATCCTGAGCGCACAGCCTAGCTGTGTCATTAGACACAAATAACATGAAAGCTTTATTTCAGGGGAACACCCCAGAGTGTTATCGATTGTTTTATTTGATAAAGCAGCCGTTATCCCATCGTTAGCTGCTGCGCGACTAAGATAACAAATTGAATTTTTTTTTCGAGATAGGATAGCATTTTAATTAGCATGCCAACGTCAGCAAAATTCGCCACATATGGCAATAAAACTGTACATTAAATTTAGCAGTGCACCATTTAAAAGAATAATTCACTGGAACACTTTATCGATAAGCGCAAATAGTAAACTGATTTAGTATGAAACTCTGATAAGTCGCAAAGCTGAAAAAAATTCAGAGGTGAAAATTTATGGCCAATTGGGTTAACGGAACTGTTATTGAAGCAAAATTTTGGACCGAGTCACTCTTTAGCTTAGTCATCAATGCCCCCATTAAACCTTTTATCGCTGGTCAATTTGCAAAACTTGCCTTGGAAATCGAGGGAGAACGTGTACAACGCGCCTACTCTTACGTCAATGCTCCCAGCGATGATCGACTTGAATTCTACTTTGTCGTCGTCCCTAACGGGAAATTAAGCCCTAAACTTGCCCAATTGCGTGTAGGAGATACACTGCAAGTCACTGATGAGGCGTCTGGTTTCTTTATTTTGGATGAGATCCCTGACTGCCAGCATCTTTGGATGCTCTCAACGGGCACGGCAATAGGCCCTTTTCTCTCTATCTTACAAGAAGGTAAGGATCTTGAGCGTTTTGAAAAAATTATCCTTTTACATGCCGTCCGCTATCAAAAAGACCTAAGTTATCTTCCTTTAATGAAACAGCTAGCCGAGCGCTACCCAGAAAAGCTCCATTTGGTGACCGTTGTCAGCCGCGAGCAGTGTGAAGGCGCTTTATATGGGCGAGTGCCTGCATTAATTGAAAACCAGATGCTCGAAAACGTTACAGGAGTTTCCCTTGATGCTGCTAGCAGCCACGTAATGCTATGTGGTAACCCTGAAATGGTTAAAGACACACGAGAGGTACTGATAAAAACCCGTGATATGCGCAAACATTTACGCCGTAAACCGGGTCATATCAGCAGTGAGCAATATTGGTAGTCATCCTAAGATCCCCTTAATGCGTGATATAGGGGATCAAGAAAGATAATCAACAGGTTGTGTTTTTTTGCCGTATTGATTTTCAGAATCCATCCCGACAAAAACACCACAGTCTAACAACATAATCATGGCGATTAAAAGAGGTAAAAAACGCCCAATTCCCCATTGCCAAACAGGTGCTAATTGGCTGACGTCCATGGAAAACAAGGCAAATGCAAGAATAATTAATGCAAACCAGCCGCCGGGTTTTCCTCTATCATGTAGACGTTTGGTAAAAATTGCCGCTAACGGGTATAGCAACAATACAAACAACACGATCACTACGATTTCAGGTAAGCGCAATGCATTTTGCAAAAGCACAATAACCGTCATTAAAATAAAGCATAAGGCGATACCCGCCCAAAAAGGTCGACGACCTATTCGCCCTTTGAAGGAGAAGGCCCATTGTTGTAATGTCATTACACCAGATCCTGATACACTATTAAAAACCCTAAAATGAGTGGCAAAACAAATGAAACAACCCGCACTCCGTTCAATCCCTATCATCATAACCGTTTTTCTACTTGGTTTGCCACAACTGACATTTGCACAAAAAGTACCGACACTGCCTAACACGGACTTTGAAGTGGCTTACTTAGCCCCTGATGCGCCCTCATTCGACCTCACTATCCCTCAGTTACGTAACCAGTTTAATCAAACCAATCCGACGTTACCGCTACATGAATACAAGGTGATAGCGAGCCAAGATATTTCGGCTCCCTATATTCGTGCCGCTTCTCGAATTAATGCTCACCTATATTCATCCGCTGTTCTTGAGCGTGGAAGCGAAAAGATTAAAAGTTTACAAGTCACTTTACTGCCAGAAGAGCGTCAAGATACTCAAGCGAATAGGCAATTAGCAGAACGCTATATTATGGCGATTATCCATCAATTTGACCCAAACATTTCTGTCGATAAAGCGCCTGAATTAACCCTCGCATTAAATAAATTTATGGCGAATAAAGATGCTGTCCATGCCGAAGAGGTTCGTTTAGGCGGTCTACGCTACATTTTAGTAAAAAGTGAAAATAATGTGCTTACTTTTGCTGTTGAACCGATTAAGCTAGAAACAGAAGCGCCTTAAATAGATAAGGATCACAGCAATCGTCAGCAGCGTGATAAAAAGCAAAGCTATTGTTATGTATTCTCTTTATACTTAACACCTCAATTTTAGGCACAGTGACAGAAACATTTTTCTCGTTGCACAAAATGTAACAGCGCGGCGAGTCACTTATTGATAAATCAAACTCTCTGGTTGGAGGAAACAACATGCGACATCCATTGGTAATGGGTAACTGGAAACTGAACGGCAGCACCCATATGGTTAATGACCTGATCGCGGGTTTACGCAATGAACTGAGCAGTGTTGATGGCTGCGATGTAGCGATTGCCCCACCGGCTATCTACCTAGGTCAAGCAAAACATGCGCTTGCAGGTAGCCGTATCGCATTAGGTGCACAAAACGTTGACGTAAACCTTTCCGGCGCATTCACTGGTGAAACATCTGCGGAAATGCTCAAAGATATCGGTGCAAAATACATTATCATCGGTCACTCTGAGCGCCGTACATACCATAAAGAAAGCGATGAGTTTATTGCTAAAAAATTTGCGGTATTGAAAGAACAAGGTTTGATCCCTGTGCTGTGCATTGGTGAAACAGAAGCGGAAAACGAAGCGGGTAAAACAGAAGAAGTGTGTGCTCGCCAAATCGATGCGGTGCTCAATACACTGGGCGCGCAGGCATTCCAAGGAGCAGTGATTGCTTATGAGCCTATTTGGGCTATCGGTACAGGCAAATCAGCGACCCCAGCGCAAGCACAAGCTGTTCATAAATTCATTCGTGACCACATTGCGAAAAAAGATGCTGCCATCGCAGCACAAGTGATCATCCAATATGGTGGTTCTGTTAATGCAAGTAATGCGGCAGAGCTTTTCACTCAACCAGATATTGATGGTGCACTCGTCGGTGGCGCGTCATTAAAAGCTGACGCATTTGCTGTGATTGTTAAAGCGGCTGCTGAAGCGAAAAACGCGAAATAATTTATTTTTATTGAGAATAAACCGTCAATGTTTATTGGCGGTTTTTTTATTTGCTGCCATAATAAAAGAATAATAACACTAATAAAAAACAATATATTTCCACAATAAAGAAAATTCATTTTATTTATTTGAGTCACAAAAACAAAAACTCCCTAAAATAAATTATTCCTTTTCGCATTTTATCATCCCTAGAAAAATAAACTATAAATCATCAATATGATTTATTACTTATCCCACTAATAATCTTAAATATTCCTTTCATACCTCTTATCAAGAATACTCGACAAGGCGACTTTTTTTACATTAAATTCACATTGGCTTCGACCTTAAATTATTTACACGTTTTAAAAAAATGAATGTTAACGATAAATAACACCTTACTGTTAAATAAAAAATGATAACGGCTATTCATCATCAACATTGCATTATTAATTTTCATCAAATAAAGCATTCACGATAAGGATGATTATGGAATATTTTAAAGGTTTAATTCTAAGCACAGTCATAATATTACCAACAACCGCTTTTTCCCAAGCCAGTAATGATTATTGGCATGTAGACACAGATGTTTATGTCGAAGTTGAAGAGTACCAAGGTCAACGAGACAGCTTTAATAACAAAGTATTCGACAAAGTCAGCATGGTAGGTAAGCTTGCACTGACTAACCCACAATCATTATGGGGCTTTTATTTCGAACATCGTGAGTCATTAAAAAATTATGGGCATGACTTTTCGAGTTCCCGTGACTCCTCTATCCGTAATCGAACTCAAATTGGCGCGACCCGCCAGCTCTACCGAAGTGCGGTTGCAGCATTCAGTCTAAATGGAAGTTACCGAAAAGAATCCAATGATTCCGCACCAAATACCACCGCGCTTTCATCCAATAGCTTATATTGGTTAATGCCAGCAGGTAGCATTCAAATTAATAAAAAATGGTCTTTTGATTTTTGGGATGCGCTCTATTACTACAGTAACTTTTTAGCATCAAACTACTATGAGTGGGAAGCTGAACACGGCGTCACTTACAAACACTCGAATGCCGTTACAGCAAAATTCACTTTATATAACGATAGAGTGTGGGATAAAGATTTCAATCAAGTTTTTGCACGGGATCAAATAAGAGGCTACTTCCCTATTAAGATCAGTGAAAAATGGGCGATTACGCCTTATTTTCGCTATTTTTTGAATGACAGCAGTTATGATGGCCAGAAAAATTTAACTCAACGGATCAAAAACGGCTATCGTATTGGAACACAAATCGCTTATAACGTGACCCCCAAATTAACACTCTGGGGTGGCGCAGCGATTGAAGCGACACAGTGGAAATACCCCATAAACAATCATATGACATCAGGAAGGAGTCATAGTCAAACCTACTACTTGGGGCAAATTGGTATCAAATACTCTTGGCAATGATAAGCGGAACACAACACTTTATTTTAAAAGATAAAAAAGTCGTAATAGCAGTAATACGGCTTTTTTATTAAACGCTATATTTTATATTAAAATTAATAATTAAAACATTTTTTACACATTAATCAGAATAAAAATTCAGTTTCAATTAATAGTTTAGATAATTAAATCTTTTCACGCAATTCACAGCCTAGATCACATAAGGGAATAATTCCAAAGTGGAATTATTCTATAGAAATATTAAGTATTCCACAAAATTAATCAAACAAAATCAATGCACTACTTAATATAGCACAATTTGTTAAATCGATAACTATTCTTATTTCATAACAAATAAGAATAATCTTATCTGTGATTTATCTCACTTTATAATTAATTAACCCTACTTATTATTCATCGAAAAATAACTTAGGAATAACTCGATGAAAAATCTGACTCTACTTTCCCTCTGTTTATTGAGCGCCGTGTCGTTGGCTGAACCTATTTCACAAGCACAGCTTGATACTTTGTGGAAAAACAAACAAAAATCTGCTGAAGAAATTGTCAATAATATGTCTGAAGCCGAAAAAATTGGCCAACTATTTATGTTGGACTTCAGATATTGGAATCAGGATAGCAAAGGCGAGCCAGCTCCATTTCTGGTCATGAACGAGGAAGTTTCTAAAGTGATTAATCAATACCACTTAGGTTCTGTCATCTTGTTCCGTGAAAATTTAATTGATACCCCCCAAACGGTGGAATTAATTAACCAGCTACAAGCTTCCCGTAGTAATTTGCCACTCTTTATTGGTACTGACCAAGAAGGCGGCTATGTCACTCGCCTTCGTGTCGGAACCGAAATGCCCGGTAATATGGCCTTAGGCGCGACCCGTAATCCTGCTCTCGCAGAGCTAACCGGCATGATCCATGGCTATGAATTATCCAGCCTCGGCTTTAATATCAACTTTGGCCCTGTTGTCGATGTGAATAACAATCAAAATAACCCTGTCATTGGTGTGCGCTCCTATTCGGATAATAAAGAGCTGGTCGAACAGCTTTCGACCAATTACATCAAAGGCATCCACAAATACAATTTATTGACCTCACTAAAACACTTCCCTGGGCATGGTAATGTTTCCTCTGACTCTCACGTAGACTTACCTGTCGTGAATTCAAATGAACAAGAGTGGCGCTCTACAGAGTTACCGCCCTTCCAGTATGCGCTCAACCATGGCGCAGACGCAGTAATGACGGCGCACATCATTGTGCCTGCCCTCGATAACAGCAAGATCAAAACGCTAACAGGGAAAGAGGTGGGAACACCCGCTACGCTGTCAAAACCTATCCTACACGGCATTTTACGTGATGAGCTAAATTATGATGGCCTCATCATCACTGACGCCATGGATATGGGAGCGATTGCGGATAATTTTGATATGAATTGGGCTGTAGAAACCTCTTTATTAGCAGGCTCGGATATCATCCTTATGCCAATCAAAATGTGGGACAGCGAATCAATTACTCGTCTAGACAATATGTATCGCTATCTTGAAAGTGAGGCTAAGAAAAACCCTGAATTACAAAAACGTATTGATGAGTCGGCTAAACGCGTCATACTGAAAAAATTACAGCAAGAGATCACCGCTCAACCGGTTGATTTAAAAAATGCTCAACAGATTGTTGCCTCTAAAGGCCATAAAGATCTGGAGAATATGGTTTCAGAGCAAGCGATTACGGTGATCAAAAATGATCATGTGCTGCCTTATATCTTGAAACCACAAAATAGAATACTCGTCATTTCCGATGAAAAACCACGTAATGAATTAATTCAAAAACACTTAAATGCTATTGCTAATGAAACGGGTGTCACTATTGATAGCCAAGAAATCGTGATCAAATTAGCGGAAAACACCCTCACTGAAAAAGATATTAAACCTCGATTAAAAAACCAAGATCTGATCTTATTGACCACCTATAACTTAAAAGATAATCCAACTAACGCTCAGATAATCATTGATGAAGCGAATAAAGCAAATATTCCGCTCGTCGTTATTTCCTCTCGTAACCCTTACGATATCGCCTATTTGAAAGACGTTAAAGCTAACATCGCTATCTACGGCATTACTGGATTTGATATTACGAATAATAACCGTAATTCACTGGAAACGAATATTCGTAGTGGATTACGCACATTATTTGCAGACCAACAGAAACAACCTTTGAATATGCCTAAGGGGCAACTGCCGGTCAATATCAAGAACCCTCAAGGGGATAAAATCCTGTTTCCTTATGGTTACGGTGAAACCTACAACACAACACATTAACGCCTATTTTCACTCTGTACTTTCCAGCCTCTATATCTCCATCGGAAATATAAGGCTGGTTATTACACCTCAACAAAAACAAACACTGCTACCTCATAAACAATAATTAAAAATTAAAGGATCATCATGAAAATATCATTGAATGGTTTACTCTTTCTCTCTGTTACTAGCCTTGCTACCCCAGTATTAGCGGCTGAGCCTATAAATAATGACTACTGGCGAATTACGTCTAACGTTTATATGGAATTAGAAAAATTTGAAGGTCACCATAATACCAGTGGCGGCAAGGTATATGACAAAACAACGATGATAGGCCAGCTCTTCTTATCAAACCCTGAATCTAAATGGAGCTTCTTTCTTGAACACAAAGAGTCTTTAAGAAGCTATAACCATAATTTCTCTACATCAAAAGACTCTTTTATTCGTAACCGTACCCAAATTGGGGCAACACGTAAAATGTATTCGAGCGATGTAGGGCAATTCAACCTAAACGTGACCTACCGAAAAGAATCAAATGACTCGGCTCCCGGAACGATGGCGCGTCCATCGAACACACTATTTTGGTTGATGCCTAGCGGGACTTATAATTTCAACGATAAGTGGGCATTTAATTTCTGGGATGCGTTTTACCACTACGATAATTTCCACGCCCCCAATAGTTATGAGTGGGAATCCGAGCACGGTATCGTCTACAAGGTGAATGATTCGGCAACCGCTAAACTCTATATGTACACCGACTGGACATGGGATAAAGACTTCAATAAAACATGGGAACAAAACCAAATCCGTGGCTACTTCCCAGTTACCCTAAACCAAGAATGGAGTATTATGCCGTACTTCCGCTATTACCTAAATGAGCACAATTACGACAGCAACCAACGTACGACCCAGAAAGTGAAAGAGGGTTACCGAGTTGGCACACAAGTTTTCTATAATTTAACCCCCAAAATCACATTATGGGGTGGATTCGCTGTTGAGCCGAGTACTTGGGAAAATCCGAAAGGTGCCGGCATTACCTCTGGTAGTCATAACCGCCAAACATTCTACTTAGGCCAATTAGGCGTGAAATACGTCTGGCAATAACAGAAAAAATATTGCTACCGCTCATCCCCTCATTGAGCGGTAGCAATCCACAAGCATCATAAAGCAACCCCTGTTTCTCCTATGTAACATGTCGTTCGGTAGCTAAAGAACCGGCCGTTAGGTGCAAAAAAATGGTGTCGGCGACTCAAAATATGCCGTGAGTGTTAGGGGCGGCGACTAATCTCATCAAAAATGCCCCCATTGGCAAAATGTGTAGATTGCGCTTGAGTCCAACCGCCAAACACATCATCTACCGTCAATAGTTTCAGTTTAGGAAAGCGTTGCTGATATTTTTTAGCGACATCCGCATCACGGGGTCGATAATAATTTTTAGCGGCTATTTCTTGCCCTTCAGGGGAGTATAAATACTCCAAATAGGCTTGTGCGACTTCTCGGCGGTCACGTTTATCGACGGTTTTATCAACCACAGCCACAGTAGGCTCAGCTAAAATAGAGATGCTAGGCGTCACAATTTCAAATTCACCATTTTCACCAAGCTCATTAATCGCTAATAACGCCTCGTTTTCCCACGCAATTAATACATCTCCAATTCCACGTTCCACAAAGCTATTTGTTGCGCCGCGAGCACCAGAATCTAACACCTCAACATTTTGATAGAGTTGTTTAACAAATTGTTTGGCTTTCTCTGGGTCATGATGATTTTTTTCCAAAGCATATCCCCAAGCCCCAAGATAATTCCAACGCGCTCCGCCTGAGGTTTTGGGATTCGGTGTCACAATCGCAACATCTTGACGGATCAAATCATCCCAATCTTGGATATTTTTAGGATTACCTTTACGGACAAGAAAGACAATTGTTGAAGTGTAAGGTGCGGAATTATCGGGGAGCCGTTTTATCCAATTTTTATCAATGCGCCCGCTGTCCGCTATGGCATCAACATCATAAGCTAACGCTAGCGTGACGACATCGGCTTCCAAGCCATTAATGACAGATGTTGCTTGTTTACCTGAACCACCATGAGACTGACGAATGGTTACCGTATCCCCAGTTTTTCCTTGCCAATACTGGCTAAAAGCTTGGTTATATTGCTGGTAAAATTCCCGAGTCGGATCATAAGAAACATTTAATAATTGAATGTTTTTCGCCCATGCTCCCGTCGTCAGTATTAATAACAATGCCGTTGCTGACTGCCATTTTAGTGCCATTCTTCCATACCTCATTCATTTAAATGTTAAGGCAGGCTGACAGATTTCATAGATAACATGAAATAATTAAAAATGACAATTTATGCAACAAAAGAATATACCGTGAATTCGATGAGAGAGAACAAACCTGTATCGTGCCGTTAATGCACGATACAGGAGAGATTTGCAATTGTAGAGGTAAAAATCAGTACAGTTTTTTCGCTGTATCGTACCAATCTTTCTTAAAGACGCGCTTCATGTTCATTACCGCATCAATAATGTCATGGTGAACCAATTTTTCGTTTTGGATCCCGACACAACGACCGCCATAGCCCTCTAAAAGGAGCTGAATAGAGTATGCCCCCATACGCGAGGCCAAAATGCGGTCATAGGCAACAGGCGATCCACCACGTTGAATATGCCCCAGTACCGTTGCACGCGTTTCATGATGGGTTTCTGCTTCAATGTATTTAGCTAATTCATCAACATCGCAAACATGTTCTGTAATCGCAACGATAGCATGTCGCTTGCCTTTCTCAATACCTTGTTTGATTTCAGACAACAGCTCTTCACGATCATAAGCCATTTCATTTTCAGGCAAGACTAAGAACTCACACCCTCCCGCAATCGCCGCGGATAGCGTTAAATCACCACAGTAGCGTCCCATCACTTCAACAATAGAAATACGTTTGTGAGAAGTTGAGGTATCACGCAGACGGTCAATCGCTTCAACAACGGTTTCAAGGGCAGTGAAGTAACCAATGGTATAGTCTGTTCCTGCAACGTCATTATCGATAGTGCCGGGTAGACCAATACATGGGAAACCAGCTTCTGTTAATGCTTTAGCACCGAGATAAGAACCATCACCACCAATCACGACGAGAGCATCAATATGATTTTTTTTCAGATTCTCAATGGCAACAGCACGAACTTTTTCATCGCGGAATTGAGGAAAACGCGCAGATCCGAGGAAGGTACCACCGCGGTTAATCATGTCAGAAACACTATAACGGTCTAGCTGTTTCATGCGATTTTCATATAAACCTAGATATCCATCATAGATACCCATGACTTCTAACCCTTCGCTCAATGCAGCACGTACCACGCCGCGGATTGCAGCATTCATACCTGGTGCATCACCACCGCTTGTTAATACCCCAATTCTTTTAATCTGCTTGACCATGATGACCTCTGATTAATGAATATAAATTGCAAATCGATAAAAGACACAACACCTGCGCTTTTCTACATCAAATTCGATTATAAACCATCGTGCTGAATTGATTCACCTACCACTATAATACGGTAAAGGTACTGATATACCTGTTTTCCATCAAGTTTTGATACTTTATTGTGATCCAGTCTACACAATTTTAGTTCATAAAATGGATTACCGTAAAAACACAGGCTCACTATAGCGGTTGTTGCCTTACTTCGAAACAAAAATTAAGTCTCCATCATAGCATTGATATGAAATAGAAAGTTAACCTTGCGAGTTAAACATCAGCGGCAGTCACTCGCACGGTTATCTATATTCACATGATAAAGCGCCATTTTTCACGGGTGTTAAGGAAGCCAAGGTGAACCTCCTTGCATCATTCCCCAGTAGCGTGAGGACGACAACATGCCATCGTTGGGTTGCTAAACACGCCAACTGTCGCGAGGTATAAAATTTGATAGGCTTTAGCTAAGTGCCTGACCCGCGCGGGTTCAAGCACTTTTTTCATTTTGGAGTTAATCGAACACAGAAGCCAAATTACGTATAAAAATAACGTGTTAAGTGAAAGAATATTGGCGCTGCGAAACATAACGAGTCGATACGGTCTAACATGCCACCATGCCCTTCAATAATTGCGCCGAAATCTTTAATACCACTATCACGTTTGATCGCCGACATACATAACCCCCCGACGAATCCCATTAAAGTGATCGCAAGAGACATCAATCCTGCAACCCACCAACTGAAAGGCGTTACCCAATATAAACAGATCCCGATAAGCACCGAAGAGAGTATGCCGCCGATAAAGCCTTCAATTGTTTTATTAGGACTTAATTTTGGCACTATCGGATGTTTGCCAAACAATTTCCCAAACACATACTGCAACACATCAGAAAGTTGGGTCACAACAATTAAAAACAGGAGTAATTTTACATTCTCGCCTTCATAACCTTGAATATCTAACATCAATAAAGCAGGAACATGACTTAAACAAAACACCGCAACTAACATGCCCCACTGAATTTTGGCTGTGCGTTCAAGAAAATGATAAGTATCCCCCGCTAAAGCGATACGTGTCGGTAGGAAAAGAAATACGAATACCGGTACAAAAATAGAAAACATGCCATACCACTGAATACCAACCAAAACATATTGCAACGGCAGGAATATAAAAAAGCACCAAAATAACGCTTCATGATCACTACGTCGAGTTGGCGTTAAAGTAATAAACTCTCTCAATGCGAAAAATGAAATTAGCGCAAATAAAATCACAACACCGATATTGCCTATCACAACGGCCAATACACACACGATACACATCAACCACCATGCACGTATTCTGGCATTTAAATTGTCGATTGTAGGATTGCTCTTTTCTCCTGAATACCGATAAGCAAGGATCCCACCAATGATACTGGCTACCACGAGTATACTGAATACACCCGATAGCAATAACACGATCTCGCTATCCCAAAGGCTCATGGCATCAACTCCTCTAATGCAGATTTAGCGCGTTGTAAAAATTCAGCTTTAGATTCATCCTCGCCTAATGGCGAGAGAGGCGCTCCCACTACTGCGGAACAAATAACGGGAACCACGAGCTTGGAGCCTTTTGGCAACACACGGTTTAAATTTTCAAGATAAACAGGAACCACTTCGACATGAGGAAATTTTTTAGCTAGGTGGTAAATACCACTTTTGAAATGACTTAATTCTTCGCCATCGCCGCGAGTGCCTTCCGGAAAGAGGATCAATGATTGTTGCTGTACTAACACCGCTTCTAGCGGCGCTAATATATTGTCTTTGGCGGCCCCCTCCCCTTTTCGATCAACCAATACGGCTCGGAATACTTTATTAACCAAATAACGTCTAAACGGTGTTTTATCCCAATAATCTTTTGCTGCCACAGGATGGACGGTATGGCGCATTAAAGGAGGTAAGCCAGACCAAATAACAAGACCATCAAGGTGACTAGAGTGATTCGCATAATATATACGAGACGTCATCGTTGGTTGACAACCGACCCAACGCGTACGTACACCGGTTAATAAGCGGCAAGTAAATGATAATAACATCCCCATTCCTTTTGCCATCAAAGAAACTCTTTGAGCTTTTTCCATCTTTATTCCTTGCAAAGCGTTTTTCTATTTTTCTACCCAGTTCTTAGTCAGAAGGGATAAATATTTTTTAATTAACACATCAGAAATGAAAATTAAGACTTAAGCTAAACGGGTTTATTTATTAGCACAACAGGGAAGCTCTGAATTCCTCTTATTTGAGATTACACTCGCAGACACGCTGCAAATTCTCTGAAAAAACTCACAAAAAATGCAAAAAAAAGTGCAGCGATGGATTCACCATAGCTGCACTTCAATATGATTGTTGACTAACAAAAAGGCTTATTTATCAGCCGCAATACGGTCACGGATATGTTGAGCACGTTCAGCTGACGGTGGATGCGAGTCAAACATGCTGCTTTCGCTACCTCCCAGTTTTGCTAATTTTTCAAAACTGGTTGCCAGACCTTCGGTTTTAATTCCACGCTTTTTCAGCAGGTCATAAGAGAAATCATCCGCCTGACTTTCTTGGTGTTGAGAGAACTGAGAGTTAACCAGTTTTTCACCCAATGCAGCAACCTGAGACGCGCTCAATTGCTCAACCACGCCACCTGCTGAAGCCGCTGCGGTGCGGGCAGCAACAGCGGCATAAGCAACTTGCATAGCTTTACGTGAGTGACCCAGTGCAACGTGGCCCATTTCGTGGCCTAATACACCTTCAACTTCATTATCATTCATCATATCCATCAAACCGCTATAAACACGCACACAGCCATTCGCCATTGCCCACGCATTTACTTCATCGGTCAGATAAACTTTATAGTTAACAGGAGTGCCATCGATTTCATTGCCTAATGCTTTAGCAATTTTATCTAAGCGCTTCGAGTATTTGCTAGAAGCAGGTGCAATTTTATTTTGTGCATCCATCTCTTTACATGACTGGTCACTTAATTGCTTCACGTCACCGTCAGTTAAAGTAGCAGCTTGCAGTAATTGCATACCCGAGTTTGTTAGCATGCCCTGATCTAAGTTTTTACATCCCGTCAAAATCACGGCTGAAACAGCGACTGCAACAAGCGCCTTCATCTTCATCATATTTTTTCCTTTGCAATACACATAACCATTCTTTTTAAGGTTTTAAAGACTATAAAGTCTGCAAAAAATAACAATAGGAATATAGTAAGAATCGACTTATAAAGTGAAGTTCATCTGTTTTTTATCTCAATAGTAGAATTTGCAGCAGAATAAATCACGATAGACTAAATAATATGATTAAAATTAAATAACAGGAAAACTCTATCCCGATATTAACCTGTGCGCAATTCAACTGTTCATATTCATTAAATCAGTCTTTTTTGGATTTATAAGGCCTATGATACATAGTAATAGGCAAAAAAATAGCCCCAAGAAGGGGCTGTAAAAGACAGGGATGGTGTCTATGGCAAGGAAAAACTTCACTTATTGCTACTTCACTACTACGATCAAGAGAATTTCGAATTAAACAACTTCAACAAAACTATTTACTGTAAAGCCTGAAATTGAGACATCTTCTGTTGATGGATCTGCTCAAGTTGGGCTTTCTGCTCAGGTGTTAATAGCTGGTACAACTCATGGTGAATACGCGCCATTTCAACACGCTGGGCCAATTCTTTTTGCATATGTTTTTCTAACTGGTCACGAACCGCTTTTTCATCAAAATCATCGGCGATGATTAAATTGTGCAGTGCTTCACGCTCTTGCATGGAAACTGGGTTATCAAATTGATAACGACGCTGTGTTGCCATTAAATCTCGCAATTGCTGACGCTGTTTTTCATTTAACGTGATACCATTAAACATAAATGTACTTGTGCGTTCTGCATTACCAAACAGCTCATGGTGCTGAAGCTGAGCAACTACTGATGGAGACTCCGGCTCATTTTGCATTTGTAACATTAGGGGAGTCGATGAATCACCAGTTTGAATAATATTTTCTGGTGTATCCCCAAAAGCCGTCACTGATCCGATAATAAATGCAGAGGTTAACGTCAACATAACTGTTGTTTGTGCTGTTCTTTGCATTCCCAACTCCTTGTTCTCGGACAGTGCTCGTGATTCAATGTAGACAACTATACGCTGGTGGCTGCAAACTAGCGTCAGAGCATGTAAAAGAACGTAAAGTCATGGAATCGTGAAGATTGTTATCGTATTTTGGCAGCTGGAGGACTTAAACACATGCATAAAATCCTATTAGTTGATGACGACCGTGAACTCACGTCGCTCTTAAAAGAACTGCTCGAAATGGAAGGTTTCAACGTTGTCATCGCCTATGATGGTGAACAGGCTTTGCAACAACTTGATTCGTCCATTGACCTGTTATTACTCGATGTCATGATGCCAAAGAAAAATGGTATTGAGACATTAAAAGAGCTACGTCAAATCCACCAAACCCCCGTTATTATGTTGACTGCCCGCGGAAGCGAACTCGACAAAGTATTAGGGTTAGAATTAGGTGCTGACGACTATTTGCCTAAGCCTTTTAATGACCGTGAATTAGTCGCGCGTATCCGTGCATTATTGCGCCGCTCTAATTGGAGTGAACAAAACCAAGGAGATAACAGCAATACACCAGTATTACAGGTGGATAAACTACAATTGAATCCAGGCCGCCAAGAAGCTAGCTTTGACAATGAAATTCTTGACCTAACAGGTACCGAATTCACGTTACTGTATTTATTAGCACAGCACCTTGGTCAAGTTGTTTCAAGAGAACATTTAAGTCAAGAAGTGCTCGGTAAGCGGTTAACACCGTTTGACCGTGCAATTGATATGCACATATCTAACTTACGCCGTAAACTCCCAGAACGTACAGATGGTCAACCTTGGTTTAAAACCTTGCGTGGCCGTGGATACTTGATGGTTTCAGCAACATGATAAATAGCTTAACCGCGAGAATATTTGCGATTTTCTGGTTTACCCTCGCACTAGTTTTAATGCTAGTGCTGATGGTACCCAAGCTAGACTCTAGGCAGCTCACTTCCCTACTGGAAAGTGAGCAACGCCAAGGGGAGATGCTTGAGCAACACATCGAAGCCGAACTTGCACAGGCACCGATGAACGACCTACTTTGGTGGCGACGTATTTCTAACTCCATCAAAAAATGGGCCCCCCCGGGGCAACGTCTCATCATTGTGACCAGTGAAGGACGTGTTATCGGTGCGATGCCCAGTGAAATGCAAGTGATCCGTAACTTTATCGGGCAATCCGACAACGCCGATCACCCGAAAAAGAAAAAATACGGACGAGCCGAAATTCTTGGACCGTTTTCCATTCGCGACGGTGAAGATCACTATCAACTCTATTTAGTACGACCGGCAAATAGCCCGCAATCAGACTTTATTAACTTATTGTTTGATAGACCATTCCTGCTGTTAATTGCCACCATGTTAATCAGTGCTCCGTTACTACTTTGGCTATCATGGAGTCTGGCTCGCCCTGCTCGTAAATTAAAAATGGCAGCTGACGATGTCGCAAAAGGCAATTTACGTCCACACCCTGAACTTGAATCTGGACCTCAAGAATTTCTTTCTACAGGTAATAGTTTTAACCAGATGATCAGTGCGCTTGATGGCATGGTCACCGCCCAACAACGTTTAATTTCTGATATCTCACACGAATTACGAACGCCATTAACTCGATTGCAGTTGGCAACGGCACTATTACGTCGTCGCCACGGTGAAAGTAAAGAGTTAGAACGCATCGAAACCGAAACCCATCGCTTAGATAGCATGATCAACGACTTATTGGTGTTATCACGTAGCCAACACAAAAATGAAATCCTCAGGGAGAACATTAAAGCCGATGATTTATGGGGAGATATTTTAGAGGATGCTCGCTTTGAAGCAGAGCAAATGAATAAAACGTTGGATGTAACCGCACCGCCCGGCCCATGGCCTATCTACTGCAACCCATCGGCAATTGGCAGTGCATTTGAAAACATTGTTCGTAATGCCCTTCGTTACTCTAATACACACATTGCGGTGAATTTTAAAGAGGAAAACAACGGCATATTAATCACTGTTGATGATGATGGCCCTGGGGTTAGCCCAGCAGACCGTGAAAATATTTTCCGCCCGTTCTATCGCACTGATGAAGCTCGTGATAGAGAGACCGGAGGCACGGGGTTAGGTTTGGCGATTGTTGAAACAGCGATATCACAACATAAAGGTTGGGTAAAAGCTGACGATAGCCCACTTGGTGGTTTACGTTTACAGATTTGGTTACCCGAACATGGTCGATAATCTTATCCAGCCATAAGCTTTATTTTAAGCCCTTTAAATAAGATTATTTAAAGGGCTTACTTTTTATTTCGCAATATTGATATCTCACTCACGCCCACCTATTTACTTAAGCATTCTTGCTTATTTCAATATCAACACGTTTTATCATCATTTTTTGATAGGAATTAAAAGCCATTTAAAAACAATAAATAGGAAGTTCTCATATTAATAAAAATGAATACTCGATATTAATCCCTCAATTTCTATTTATTTCGTGATCTATAATCATAAACAGACAAAATACCGGATATATTGATAATCTGCTTTTTATTTACTCAAAGATTACCTATTATATTGATATAGAACGCAGCACGCATGTCTAATCAATACGACAAATATCCCTGTAATCTCAGCGTGGCAATTATCACTCTTAATTTGCGTTCAATTTGAATTATTTTATAGGCAATTGTTTGCATCAAGACACAAAAAATTAGACGACTCAACTCAACGGATTCATCAATGAAAAAAATTAAGCTTACCAAGTTGGCCATCCTAACGTTATTGAGTGCAATGAGTGGTAACGCTCTTGCTGGAGGACTCGTATTACCCGATAACAATCTACGTAACGACCTCGCCTGGTTATCAGAGCGTAATGTTATCCAAATTAGTCTTTCAACATGGCCTTTATCGGCAGAAGAAATAACCCGCTCACTAAATAATGCCAATATCACCAATAGTGAACAAGAAGCGATAGTACAACGTATTAAGCAGCAACTAAACCGCACGAAAAATAGTGTTCAATTACAAACCTATTTATCCACTGGTAAGCCTTCCATGCCACAAGGATTCGCCCAAAGCGAATACAGTGATTTCCGTTACACCGTTGAAGGCAACTATAGTACCGACGATGTTGACTTAAATCTAAAAGCCAACGCTGAACGAGCGCTACGTGTTGAAAATGGCTCTGATTACAACCTTAATGGTTCTTATGGTGGCGTAAAAATTTGGAACCAATGGGTAAGTTTCGGTGAAATCCCTCAATGGTGGGGACCTGGTCATGATGGTAGTTTGATTCGTACTGATGCAGCACGTCCAGTTACTGGTTTCCTTATGCAGCGTGCAGACCAAAGTCCATTTGAGACCCCTTGGCTGTCATGGATTGGTTCATGGCAATATCAGCTGACTGCTGGGCAAATTAAGCAATACTCGTCACAGCCACACACAAAATTAATTGGTTTACGTATGACCATGAACCCAACTGATTTCTTTGAATTAGGTGGTTCGCGCGTAGTGATGTGGGGTGGTGAAGGGCGTCCAAACAACTGGAATTCTTTCTGGAATGCGATGGCAGGTAAAGATAACACCGGTGATCAAAATGATGATCCAGGTAACCAACTCGCAGGACTTGATGCCAAAATTAAACTTTATCCGCTAATTGGCCTACCTGTCAGTGTTTATGGGCAGATGATCGGTGAAGATGAAGCGGGTATGTTTCCATCGAAAAATGCCTTTATGGGGGGCATAGAAGGCTACCACACTGCTTGGGGCCAGCCTTTAAGTTGGTATATTGAAGGTGCCAATACCCACACCGAGTGGAATAAAAACGGGGTGATGTATCGTCACTTTATCTATAAAGACGGCTATTACCAACAAGGTGCTCCATTAGGCCATGCCATGGGCGGTGATGGGCGTATGCTATCAGCCAAAGTGGAATACACCCTTGACGATGATAACCGTGTTAGTACACGTTTAGTCTATGCCAAGGTCAATAAAGAAAGTTATCCACAAAACAAAATCTACCCTAAATCAGAAACAATTAAAGGTCTTGATTTAGGCTGGTGGCATAATTTTGACGACCGAGTTAGTACAGACGCTAAAGTCTGGGTTTCGAAAACCGATTACGATACCCGTGATGATATCGGTGCTTCCGTGATGGTGACACTGCCATTCAAGTGGTAATACTCCCCCTGATCTAAAAGACATACCCTAGCAGCCTTTCCATGCAGCTAGGGTATTATTCATTTTTTGACACCTTCTCATTCGCAATTAGTTAAGGCCACACTATAATTAACACGAGAAATCGCTTATTGAGTGTTCTTGAGTTATTACATCAAAAATTAATTATCTTAATTTATCAATTAAACGCCTTTTACGAATATTCATTGGCAACCAAAAAATAAAAATGATGTATATCTCAATTATTCAAGTTATCTTAACGCGATACTCTTGTAACGAGAGAGTTATTAGTTTAATTAAGATAATACCTCGGCAAAAAATAGGGTTATTTTATCTCTCTTAAAATAAAATGTTGCCAATTATCAAACGTTATTTAGGAAAAATATAACCTTATAATTTAAAAGAATTTATATGATTTACAAAACCAATAAGACTATTCTTTAAGACTATCACATTAATAGTCATAACCTATATTTAGTGTTATTATTAGTGGCTTTCGCTTGACCGAGTCAGCGTAGAGGCATACCCTCTCGGGGGTAAAAACGATAAGAAATGCTTATCAATTGAGCAATTACATAAAAATGTAATGTTATCAATTAATAAGCATAGATATAGAATTCGATGGTGCTCTGGGACCCGACAACCCAGTGCGGTAGCTATGTCAAAGACTTTTCAATCGAACTAAATTCACACTAATTAAAATACAGGTTATATAGGGTAATAGATGAATATTAGCATTCTCGGAGCTGGAAATGCAGGTTGCGCACACGCTGCAATGTTTACCTTGCGTGGTCACGATGTAACACTAATAAAAACCTCAAACTCTTTACATGATGAAAATTATAATATAATAAAAGAAAATAATGGGATTTTTCTTTCCCATAAAAACATAACTAATCAGTTTGTTCCATTGAAAAGTATTACTAGAAATATAAAAAATGGTATACAAGACGCAGACCTAATAATAATTATGACCCAAACATTATATCACCATGACGTATCTGAAAAAATAAAAGAACATATTACAGATAGGACAAAATATATAATGTCTATTCCTGGGTATTTAGGTAGCTTACATTACATAAATCTAGATAATGTAATATTAATAGAAGGTGAATCAACCCCGTATGACGCAAGAATAACCTCTCCTGGCCATATTCAAATATTATTTGAAAATATAAGAAATGCTATTGGTGTATATCCAGGAAGATATAAAGAAGATGCTTTGAAACTATGTCAAGAGTTAACACCTGCATATCATAAAACAAGAAGTAATATTATTGAATCTGCTCTTCATAATCCCAACCTTGTTGTACATACAATAGGAGCTATTATGTCTGCTTCTAGAATTGAATACAGCAAAGGAGAGTTTTGGATGTATAAGGAAGCTTTTACTCCAGCGATTTGGAATTTAATTGAGGAATTAGATAACGAGAAAAATAAAGTCATTTCTCATTATCACGGTATACCATCACCATATGTAGAAGAGTGTAAATATAGAAATGAAATTGATTTAAGTCAAGATGCTAAACAAGTTTTTGAAATGTATGCAGCTACTGGAGGCCCTAAAGGCCCCGAAGATATAAATTCAAGATACATTTATGAAGATGTTCCAAAAGGTTTGGTTTTGTTAGAAACCTTAGCTAGAATTGCTAATATCCCTACTCCTCTAGCAACATCATTAATAGAAATAGCATCATCACTATTATTAATCAATTTCAGAAAAAATAGTGAAATTGAAATAAAAAAAACAATAAAGACAATTTCAGATAAGGCAGTTTTTAATAAAATTATCCAATAACTTCATGTAGAAAATAAAATGAAAGATATAGTAATTAAAATCAAAAAAACATTATCCAGAATATCACCATTATTAACAACACACATATTATATTTGATTAGGTTTAAAAAAATATTAAATTTAGTTAACCCAAAAACATTCAATGAAAAGATTTTATATCTTAAATTCAATGATTACAAAAACAACACTCTAGTATCTAAATGTGCAGACAAATATAGAGTTAGAGAATATATAACAGAGAAAGGATGTTCAAACATACTAAATGAGTTAATATTCGCTTGCAATACACCTGAGGAAATACCAATTGAAAAACTCCCCCAGAATGGTTTTGTAATAAAATGTAACCATGGTGCAGGATATAACCTTATTGTATTAAATAAAAGTGGTTTTAATATCAGTCAATCTTTGAGAACTATTCAAAATTGGCTCGATGATGAATATTGGCAGTCAATGGCAGAAATTCATTATAGAGGAATAGAAAAGAAAATTATTGGTGAAAAGCTTTTAATAAATAAAGATAGAGAGTTGCCTGAAGATTACAAAGTATACTGCTTTAATGGGGAGCCAAAATTTGTAATGATCTGCTCAGAAAGAGACACAGGTAAACCAAAATATTATTTTGTTGATAAAGAATTTAACATTCTACCTTTTGGATATGCTTACCAATTCAATCCCGAACCTAATATAAATAAACCAGATGGATTTGATGACCTATTTTACTACTCTAAAAAATTATGCGGTAGCTTTCCTTTTGTTAGAGTTGATTTTTATCTTGTTGATGGAAAAGTATACTTTGGTGAACTCACATTTACTCCTGCTGCCGGTTTGGATACTAGAATAAGCAATAAATTAAATCCTAATGGAGATTTAATAATGGGAGCATATCTAAAAATCAAAGATAAAAAATGAACATGCTCATTAGTGAAATAAAAAAAAACTTATCTATAATAAAAAACTCATTTTGGCTCATATCTGAAAAAATAATATCTATTTTTGGCCTAATATTTATAACCTCATATGTTGCTGTATATATCGGGCCAGATAACTTTGGGAAACTTTCATTTGCGATATCCATATTTGTTATAATACAAACATTATCTATGCTGGGAACAGATACAGTTCTATTTAAACGTATAAGTAAGAATAGAGTATCTGGAATTAAACTTATGCTATCTACTACTACTATTAGATGGCTTATATATATAATAATCTCTATTATGTATATAATATATTGCATTGCAAACTCAGATGACAAAGTCACTATTATTTTTACAATATCTGTAGCATTATCTTACCTATTTTTGACAGTGGACCATTATGCTATATATTTTAATGCAATACTAAAATCAAAAATAAACGTTATTTTTAATACTATTGGACTGTCATTTTCTTTAGGGTTAAGGTATATAATTGTAATTTTTGAATTGGATATATCTTATCTAGCTATACCTATAATTACTACTACATTTCTCCCATATTTTTTCCGGTTTATATATTTTCATATAAAGAAAGATGTTTTAGTCATAAAAACAAATAAAAAAAATTATGTTTCATATCTTGTGAAATCAGGAAGTCCTATAGCCATATCTAATGTTTCTATTTCTATTTATTCTAAAATTTCTCAGTTATGCCTTGCTATATTAGTATCTAATTATGCATTAGGTATTTTTACAGTAGCATTTACCTTAGCTTATGCATGGCTCTTCATCCCACAATCAATTATAACATCTTTTTTCTCAAGGATATATAAACTAAAAAACAAGCAAGACATCATAAAAGAAACAGCTATATTAAGCACACTAATATTAGTCATATCATTTATTTATTTGTTATTTATATATTTTTTAGGTGACAAATTACTTTTTTATTTATATGGGGCTGAGTATACCGACTCACTCCCTTTGTTATTTTATCTTTCTATATCATCGGTGCTATCATCATTTGGAACTATTGCGTATAGATATATTGTTGCATTCTCTGGATATTCTTTTTTATCTAAGAAGATGTTATTCACATCAATTACGGGCGTTATATTAACATATTATCTTATTAGTAACTATAAAATATCAGGAGCTGTTGCTTCAATTTTAACAATAGAAATACTTTCTCTTACTTTATTAAACTATTTCTTTAACAAAGGTATTGTTTTCAAAATGCATATAGAAACGATAACAAATATATTAAAATTTTACTCATGGTCAAAATATGCAAGAAAAAACTAACAACCACAAGGTCTCTGTGATAATACCAACATATGGTAGACCAGATTTTTTATATGATGCTGTTAAAAGTGTAATAGAGCAAACATATAAAAATATAGAAATTATTATCATTGATGATAATAATGACTCTACTTATCATAACCTGACTTTTAATGTAGTTAAAAAGTTAGAAACTCTATCACCCCTTACCTGTATTAAATATTTTTTTGATGGAATAAATCGCGGCGGCTCATTAGCAAGAAATAAAGGAATTGAAATTTCAACTGGAGAATTCATAACATTTCTAGATGATGATGATATTTACCTTCCTGATAAAATTAAAAATCAAGTTTCCCACATAATTAAAAACAAGTTAGATGTGAGTGTTTGTGATATGCAATTTAAAAGAAAAAATAAATTTTTAAATATTAGTAATTGCTACGCTCGCGTTGATAGCTTTAATACTTTTATTATATCAGGAAATGCCTATACACCTATGATTATGTGCTCAAGACAGGCAATCATGGATATTGAAGGATTTACTGATACTCCTCGATATCAAGACCACATATTGATGTTAAAATTTTTCGAACAGAGAAAGAAAATAGGTCATTTGAAAGAAAAGTTATTTATTCATAATGACCATAATTTGGCAAGAATTACTTTTTCTAAAAAATCAGAATTAGCACATGACATAAGAGTATCATATGAGAAAAGAAACCTATTTAGGTTAAATGAAAAAGATAATAAAAAATATTCATTTTATAATTACTTAATTGAGGCAAAACTATCGAGAGCAAAAGGTAACTACATAAAATCCATAAAATTAATCTTTAATTCCTTTTATAAAATAACCACACCTAAAGATATTTATAATATTTTAAAAGTAATTATAAGGATTCATTTATATCCTAAAAAAGGGATATGATTATGATTAAAGAAAAAAACAATCGGTTTAATTACATTTTTTTCCTTATTTTTTATACGTTGTACTGTGTTAAAAGTGGCTGGTTTTCACTAGCAATAAGTGAATCCTTTTTTATATCTTTAAAGGACATACTAAATATAGTTTTACTTTTCTTATTACTATTGTCCATATTATTATTAAATTGCCGTAAAAAACAAATTTTTTTAATTTTATTCATGGTATTTTCTTTTGTTAATATATTTATATTTAACAACAAATCTTATTTCGGGTATCTATTTATAGTGTCATTGATGATATATGCATCTACAATAAACTGGAACATCCTAATAAAAATAATTATACTAGCTAATATTTTAACAATCTTGTCCACAACCATGATGACTCCATTTAGCGATTATTATTTTTTATTCGATGACCGTTTTGGTGAGCGTTTCACTGGGGGGTTAGATAATCCAAATACCCTAGGACAATATTCACTGATGTTTTTTAACTCCATCGCCCTATACCTAGAGTCGAAGAATATAAATACTCGCTCAAAATTACCTATAGTAACAATAGTTTTTTCATTCACCTTAGCTGTATTATATTTAACTTATTCAAGAACGAGTTTGTATTTATGTATATCTCTTTATATTCTATTTTTATTTTCATTATTGAAAAAACAAAATTCCACTCTACAAAACAGACTTCTTATTAAGAAAGTTTTAGTTTTAACATCTATTTTTTTTATAGCATTACAATTCTTTTTCATTTCATTTTTTAAAGACATATCAGTACTTTTTATCGTCAATGAATTACTAACAAGTCGCCTATGGTTTGGTAATATATTATATAATGACTTAGGTATTCCTCCATTACTACATGGTGTAAATATTGAACAATATCTCCCTATCGACTTTTATTTTATTCAGACAATATACAGTTTAGGTATAATTCCATTTACAGTTTTATTTTATATAACATTAAAGAAATTAATAACAACCCCATTAACTCTATTTATGGCTTTTTCCATACTAATAATGCTTCTGGAAACAATGACAGAAACATATTTTTCTGTGCCCTTTTACTCAATTTCATTATTTATAATATTTAGTAAGAAACAAAATGAAAAATAAATTATTTTTTTTTATCACTGATATTACAACGACTGGTGGGACTGAACGAGCATTAATAACATTAGCCAACCAATTAGCAAAATTAAACTATGAAATAACCATATATTCTCTCTATAAAAAAAACACAGACTTATACTTTGAATTAGATAAAAGTATAAATGTATCTTACATACGTGCTAAAAATAAATTATTAAAGCTATTGGAAATCAAGAAGATATCTAAAGCTCACCCAGATACGATTAAGATTGTTATATCTATGGGCAGGCTATCTGTAGAAATTTCGATTATATTCAAAATATTCAACCTAAAAAAACTATATCTATCTGAACATACGTCTTTTAGTTCTTACAGTCCTATAGTTAAAAAACTTAAAATATTTAGTTATAAAACCGCAGAAAGAGTCATCGTATTAACACATTATGATAAAAATATTTTAGAAAATAATTTTAATTTAACCAATATTAGTCATATAGAAAATATAAACTCATACGAGAATTATGATTATGAGCCGAATTACAATTCTAGAGACAAGATTGTTATTGCAGTCGGGCGGTTTTGCTATGCAAAAAATTTCCAGCGGCTTTTAAATATATGGCATAGAGCAGAAACTAATGGTTGGTCTTTACTTATAATAGGGGATGGCCCTGAAAAAAACGAATTAAGATCTATGATTGAAAGTTTGAATTTGGAAAATGTAAATTTAATACCATTTACTAAAGAAATACAAAATTATTATATGAAAGCTCGATTATACGTAATGACATCAAGATATGAAGGATTACCAATGGTTCTGATCGAATCACAATATTTTTCAATCCCATCCATATCATTTGATTGTAAAACAGGGCCATCCGAAATTATAGATAATGAGAAAAATGGCTATTTGATAGATTACAATAATGACTCTGAGTTCATTGATAAATTAAATTACTTTTTAAATAATGAAAAAATACAAAATACATTTTCTTTAAATGCTTTTAATAATTCTAAAAAATACTCAAGTATAATTATCCTAAAAAAATGGCATTCACTTTTAAGAAAAAGATAATCTTATGAAGAAAAATACTATTTGCGTCGTCATTCCTGTTTATATAGGAACTAAGGTGGACTCTTTTTTATCTGCATTTTACTCAATTATACACCAAACTTATTCTGCGGATGAAATAATCATAGTTTGTGATGGCAGCATATCTCCTATACTTGAAAAAACAATCAAAGAATTAGCTAACATATATTCCAATATTATTATTATTAGTTATGATGTAAATAGAGGACCTGGTTATGCAAGAGACATTGCAATAAAAAAAACAAATTGCCATTATATAGCTATAATGGATTCCGACGATGAATCAACACTAGATAGATTATATGAGCAATTTGAATTTATGGAAAAAAATAAAAACATTGCGCTTTGCGGTGGTCTAATTAAAGAATATAATTCAACTAATACCTCGTCAATTAGAAAAGTTCCTTTATCTAATTATGACATAAAAAAAAATATCACGTTAAAATCACCAATTAATAATGTAACCGCTTTTTTTAGAAAAGTTGACTATATAGAAACAGGTGGTTATCCCCATATTCGAAGCTCAGAAGACTATGCTTTATGGTGCAGATTTGTAGCTCATAACAAAGAAATGGTAAATTTAAATAGTGTGTTAGTTAATGTATCCTTTGACACTGATACTTTATCTAGACGAAAAGGGATTCAACATTTTAAAAATGACTTATTTACACAGAATGAAATGTTAGCTTCAAACTTAATAACAAAAAAACGCTATTTTATTAATATATTTAAATATTTCATTTTCAGGTGTATTTTAAATGATAGTATGAAGAAAATAGCTTATAAATTCTTTTTACGAAATTAATGGTAATATAATAATGAAAATAGCAATTGCGGGAACAGGCTATGTGGGTCTGTCTAATGCCATGTTACTGTCACAACACCATGAAGTGGTGGCTGTCGATATCATTGCCGAAAAAGTGGCGATGCTGAATAACAAACAGTCACCAATTATTGATGCTGAAATCGAGCAGTTTCTACGGGAAAAAACACTCAATTTCCGTGCCACGCAAGATATCGTTGAAGCCTATACTGGCGCCCAGTACGTGATTGTGGCAACACCGACAGATTATGACCCAAAAACCAACTACTTTAATACTAAATCGGTTGAGTCGGTCATTCATGATGTGCAGAACATTAACCCCGATGCCACGATTATCGTCAAATCCACTATTCCTGTCGGCTTCACCGAGCGTTTACGTGAAGAGTTCGGCTACACCAATGTCATTTTCTCACCTGAGTTTTTACGCGAAGGTCGTGCACTTTGGGATAACCTGCACCCTTCTCGTATTGTGGTGGGCGAGCGCTCTGAGCGTGCGGAAACTTTTGCGAACTTACTGCTCGAAGGTGCCATCAAAAAAGACGTTCCTGTGCTGTTTACCGATGGCACGGAAGCCGAAGCGATTAAACTGTTTGCAAACACCTATTTGGCGATGCGCGTCGCTTATTTCAATGAATTAGATACCTATGCAGAAAGCCGTGGTTTGAACGCACGACAAATCATTGAAGGGGTATCATTAGACCCGCGTATCGGCAGCCATTATAACAACCCGTCTTTCGGTTACGGCGGTTATTGCTTGCCAAAAGATACCAAACAGCTATTAGCCAACTATGATGATGTACCGAATAACTTAATTAACGCCATTGTGGAATCAAACCGTACTCGCAAAGATTTTATTTCCGATGCAATTATTGCTAAAGCACCACGTAAAGTTGGTGTCTATCGTTTGGTGATGAAAGCGGGGTCAGATAACTTCCGTGCGTCTGCGGTACAAGGCGTCATGAAGCGTATCAAAGCTAAAGGTATCGAAGTGATTGTGTATGAACCGGTGCTGAAAGAAGATGAATTCTTTCGTTCAAAAGTCTACCGTGACCTTGAGGCCTTTAAAGCGGACAGCGACATCATTTTGGCTAACCGGATGGTGCCTGAAATCGAAGATGTGGCGGATAAAGTGTATACCCGTGATCTTTTTGGTAACGATTAATAAATAGATAAAATTTATTCACGTACTTTTGCCAAAAAATGCTAGCCGCTATAAACTAATTTAAAACTTACATAAAACACGTATAAGTGGGAATGATGCTTCCTCATCACTTATACCTTATCTAAACATTTTTACATAGGATGGTCTTGTGCTTAGTAAGCGTCTCCCACTTACCTTAGTCGCAGTTAGTATTCTCCTAACTGGCTGTACTGTTACCCCTGGTGTTTATATGTCTACCTCGGGCAAAAATGTCGTCGACACTGGCGATCGTGATATTTCTAAATTTGTCGATATCTACCCGATCTCGCCAAAACTACTAGATGAGATGTATACCCCACAGGTTATTGCAAAACCCAACCCAACCTTAGAGAAGCAGCTTGCCACCTATGAATACCGTGTTGGTGTAGGTGATGTATTAACCATTACTGTTTGGGATCACCCTGAGCTCACCATCCCCGCCGGTTCTTACCGTAGCGCTGCGGACTCCGGTAACTGGGTACATTCAGACGGCACTATCTACTACCCTTATATTGGTAAAGTGAAAGTCATTGGTAAAACTGTCACTGAAATCCGTAATCTAGTGAGCAACCGTCTTTCTACCTATATTGAATCTCCTCAGGTAGATGTCAGTATTGCTGCTTTCCGCTCGCAGAAAATGTATGTATCTGGCGAAGTTTCTAAACCAGGCACATTACCGATTACCAACGTACCATTAACGGTTTTAGAAGCCTTTAATAATGCCGGTGGTCTAACTGAAAAGGCCGATTGGGACAATGTCGTACTAACTCGTAATGGCAAAGAAATTAAAATCTCACTGCAAGCATTAGTTCAGTATGGCGACCTAACCCAGAACCATCTGATGCTACCAGGTGATGTACTATACGTACCACGTAATGATGGGCAAAAAGTGTTTGTGATGGGGGAAGTCGGTCAGCCAAATACCCTAACCATTGACCGTGCCGGTATGAGTATTACTGAAGCTCTCAGTAAAGCAGGCGGTACAGATCAAACTACCGCTAATGCAACGGGTGTATTTGTCATTCGTCCAATTAAAAACCAAACTTCCGGTGATAAAGAGCTGGATGCCCTACTGCCGAAGAAAATGGCGGCGGTTTATCAGTTAGATCTCTCTGATGCCACCTCCATGGTGATGGGAACGGAATTTAAGTTACAACCTTATGATCTGGTTTATGTCACTGCTGCCCCAGTGGTACGTTGGAACCGTCTCATCACTCAATTGTTACCAACCATCGCATCATATAATCAGTTAACCGAAGGGACTAAACGTATTCACGACTGGTAATCCGTATGTTTAACAATATTCTTGTTGTTTGTATGGGAAATATATGCCGCTCCCCCACAGGGGAGCGTTTATTACAAGTTCATTTTCCCAATAAAAAGATCCATTCCGCAGGCATTATCGCCAAAGAGGATCGCCCCGCGTATGATAGCGCCATCCGTATCGCACAGAACCACAATCTCTCTTTAGATAATCACCAATCACGTCGTTTAACCAGTGAGTTATGTAAAGAAGCAGACTTAATCCTAGTGATGGAAAACGATCATATTGATAGAATCCATCAACAATTCCCCGAAACACGTGGCAAAGTCATGTTGTTCGGCCAATGGCTAAATAAAACCGAGATCCCAGATCCGCATAAACGCAGTGATGAAATGTTTGAGCATGTTTATCAACTGATGGAAAAAGCCGTTATACAGTGGCAAGGGAAAATTTAATTTTACTATTTGAAGGCTTAACGTTAATTGATTATGAACACGACAAAAACCAGTTCCGCTGCCTCGGACGAAATCGATCTGCTGGCGCTGTTTAAGGTACTCAAATCCAGTTATCTTAAAATCGGCTTTTTTACCCTCTTTTTTATTGTCATTGGCGCCGCTTATAGCTTTTTAGCCACGCCTATTTATCAAGCCAATGCGACACTGCAATACGATAAAATGAGCCAAGTTTCATTGTTAGATCAAATGAGCGATGTGATGCCATTTGCTAACAATAATAGCCAAGTGGACTCCGAGATCGAAGTAATTAAGTCTCGAATGGTGCTCGGTAAAACGGTTACTGACCTTAATTTAGATACCCAAATTGCACCGGCTGGTTTTTTTGATAAGCTCTGGGGAAATAAGTCTTCTGTTACTATTTCCCTCTATTTTGTACCAGAATCTCTTATTGGTGAACCCGCTACGCTCACATATTTAGGCGAAAACCGTTATGCCCTTCATATTGATAACCAAACCGTTGAAGGTAAAGTGGGCGAGCTACTTAAGCAAGATGACATTAGCCTATTAATCTCTTCAATCAACGCCGAAACCGGACAAGAGTTTACGCTGGTTAAAAATGCACGCTATTCTACCATTGAAAACCTACGTAATACCTTAACGATTGCAGAAGTTGGTAAAGGCACAGGTATTATTAATCTCGCTATTAAAGGTGCCGATAAAGCGGAAAATGTGCAGATTTTAAATAGCATTATCCAAAACTATGTAGACCAAAATACCGAGCGTAAAAAAGAGGTCACCAATAATACCTTATTATTCTTAGATGAATACTTACCGAAAGTAAAAACTAAATTGGACAACTATGAAAACCAATTAAATGCTTTCCGTAAAAAGAATGAATCTATCGACTTATCATTAGAAGCAAAATCGGCTCTTGACAGCGCCTTGCAAGTCGAAGAGAAACTCAATGAGTTAACCTTTAAAGAGGTTGAAATTCAGCAGCTCTATACCCGTAACCACCCCGCATACCAATCATTGCTTGATAAGCGTCAGCAACTGTTACGTGAAAAAGAGAAAATCAGCAAAAATATTCAAAAACTCCCTAACACCCAACAGCAGATTGTACGTTTAACCCGTGATGTCGAGTCCGAACAAGCTATCTACAATCAATTGGTGGCCAAACAACAAGAACTCAGTGTACTCAACTCAGGTATTACAGCTGATGTGCGTATTATTGACTCCGCGGAATCCCAACCTAATGCCGTTGCACCACAAAAAGCACTTATAATGGTTCTGGCGACTATTCTTGGATTTATTGTGGGCTGTACTTATGTGATTGCCCGTGAGTTCTTTAATAATAAAATTAAAGGTACTGAGGATATCGATGCGCTAGGCGTTAATGTCTATGCCACCATCCCATTCTCTACCCATGAGAAAAAACTGATTGCCGAGGGCAATAAACATCCTTTGGCGTTAGAAAACCCTGCCGATACGGCTGTAGAAGCCATTCGTTCTTTACGAACTAGCGTTTACTTCTCGGTGATGAACCAAGGAAATAACCTTGTGATGATTACCAGTGCTTCACCAGGTGTCGGTAAGAGCTTTGTCACCTCCAATATGGCGGTTGTATTGGCTAATGCCGGCAAAAAAGTCCTGTTAATTGATACCGACTTACGTAAAGGCCGTATCCATAAAGCATTTGGCTTAAGTAATAAAATGGGCTTATCTGATTACTTAGCTCAGCAAGATGCCAACCAGCCAAATATTCATCGTCATGTCATTGAAAACTTGGATGTGATTTGCCGTGGTAAAAATGTCACGCACTCCTCTGAGCTTTTAATGGGGGAACGCTTTAAGCATTTACTCGACACGATGAAAGGCCAATACGATATTGTGGTTATCGATACTGCCCCAATCTTAGCGATCACTGACGCTGCAATTATCGGTAAATATGTCGGCACCTCACTGCTTATTGCCTACTATGGTGTCAATACCGTAAAAGATGTTGAGCTATCGCTAAAACGCTTTAAACAAAACGATATCGAAATTACTGGCGTGATCCTCAATGGTATCGATGCGAAATCAGACGACTATAACTATGTTTATGAGTATTAGTCGTACAGGAATGTAAAATGAATCAAATAAAAGTGTTAGTCACAGGCGGCCTTGGCTACATTGGTAGCCATACCTGTGTACAGATGATTGAACAAGGCATGCAACCCGTTATTTTGGATAATCTCTGCAATGCTAACCCTGAGGTTTTAAAGCGTATTGAAACTATCACAGGTATAAAACCCGTGTTTTATGTCGGTGATGTTCGTGATGCCGCGATTCTGGATACGATTTTTGCTGAGCACCAGATCGCATCGGTGATCCACTTTGCTGGGCTAAAAGCCGTTGGTGAGTCAGTTCAAAAGCCGATTGAGTATTATGATAACAACGTCAATGGCACCTTAGTGTTAGTCTCTTGTATGCAAAAAGTCGGTGTGAAGAGTCTTATTTTTAGCTCATCAGCCACTGTGTATGGTGATCCAGAAGAAGTTCCATTAACCGAAGAATCTAAAGTCGGGGGGACCACCAACCCATATGGTACAAGTAAATATATGGTTGAGCGTATTCTGACTGATTTACATGTTGCTCATAACGAATGGTCACTCACTTTATTACGTTATTTCAACCCTGTTGGAGCACACCAATCTGGTTTAATTGGTGAAGATCCCCAAGGTATTCCAAATAACCTAACACCTTATATTGCTCAAGTTGCAGTTGGTCGCCATAAAGAAGTCATGGTTTTTGGCGCAGATTACCCGACTCCAGATGGTACCGGAGTACGTGATTATATCCATGTTATGGATTTAGCTAGCGGTCATATTGCAGCATTAAACAATGTCAGCCATCAAGCAGGTCTACATACCTATAACCTAGGTACGGGTAAAGGAACTAGTGTATTAGAGATGATTTCTGCCTTTGAAAAAGCATCGGGTCAACCCATTCCGTATAAAATTGTTGAGCGCCGCCCTGGCGATATCGCTGAATGTTGGTCTAGCCCTAAAAAAGCATTTAACGATTTGGGATGGAAAGCACAATATTCCTTACAAGATATGGTTAATGATAGCTGGCGTTGGCAATCTCAAAACCCTAATGGCTATAAGCAATAGTCGTTAGCTAGCGTCGATTCACATAAAGCGGGTTCCATATCGAACCCGCTTTTTTATTGCGCTCATTTTAGTATTCACAATGACATGCAACTTGCATCATTTGCGCGTAGAATCCTTTACCACTGTTTCATTTAAATTTACTGTTTAACACAGTCATTCGTTATGCCACATATTGTTTTATTCGAACCTGAAATTCCGCCAAATACGGGCAATATCATTCGCCTTTGTGCTAACACAGGCTTTAGCTTACACCTGATCCATCCGTTAGGTTTTACTTGGGATGACAAGCGGCTACGCCGTGCGGGTTTAGACTATAGTGAATTTGCTGACATCAAACACCATCATGATTATTTTGCTTTCTTAGCAAGCGAAGGATTAAATCCAGATAATAATCAATCTGCTCGTGGTGCCCGTGTCTTTGCGTTAACCACTAAAGGTAAACCAAGCCACAGTAATGTGAGTTATCAACAAGATGATTATTTAATGTTTGGTCCTGAGACGCGGGGACTACCGCCTTACGTCCTCGATAATATGCCAATGGAACAAAAAATTCGTATCCCGATGTTGGCAGATAGCCGTAGTATGAATCTATCAAACTCAGTCGCCGTGGTAGTGTTCGAGGCATGGCGACAATTGGGTTACGCAGGAGCATTATTACGCGACTAATTTAGCAGCATGCATACTGATCTTTCCTTATAACGCCATTATACTTGTACAGAATAAAGTACAAGTATAGCGGGGTAAATGAAAACTGTTTCATTTAGTGAGGCTAGAAATAATCTAAAATCGGTATTAGATAAAGTTCTTGATGATGCAGATACAACTATCATCACTCCTCGTGACTCAGAGGATGCTGGAGTTATGTCTTTAGAGTATTACAATAGCCTAATGGAAACGATTTATTTATTACGCTCACCAGCAAATGCCGAACATTTAAATAAATCAATTGCTCAATTTAAAGCCGGAAAAGTAAAGAAAAGAGAGCTTATAAATGAGTAGATTTTTAATATGGACTGACCAAGGATGGGAAGACTATCTATACCGGCAAACCCAAGACAAAAAAATGCTCAAACGCATTAATAATGCTCATTGACGAGACTAAAAGAACACCTTTTTATGGGATAGGAAAACCAGAACCACTAAAAGAAAACTTAGCTGGCTTCTGGTCTAGACGAATAGATGAAACAAATAGGCTCATTTATTCAATAGACGATGAGGGTTTAACTATTATTGCTTGTCGTTATTATGAAAAGGTTCAACAAATTGTGATACAGTAACATGAAATAACTCATCTGTATGGCTAGTGTATTCATCCATATCTTTTAGCCGTTTCAGCTCAGATACAATAATGACTCTTCTCAAATCCCATCACCGTCTTCAAAACCATAAATCGAGCCATTAAAGTTTTGGTCCATCTCTAACGATGGCTTATCACTATTTGGTTTACCGACGACACGAGCAGGTACACCCGCTACCGTAGTATGAGGAGGAACGGGGTGAAGGACAACTGAACCCGCGCCTATTTTTGCACCACGCCCAATCTCAATATTACCAAGGATCTTCGCACCCGCACCGATCATCACGCCTTCACGAACTTTAGGGTGACGGTCACCGCAAGTCTTACCCGTACCGCCTAAAGTCACGGATTGCAGAATAGAAACATCGTTCTCAACAACCGCCGTTTCACCAATCACAATTCCTGTTGCATGGTCTAACATGATGCCACAACCAATGCGAGCGGCTGGGTGAATATCAACAGCAAAGGTGACTGAAATCTGATTTTGCAAATAAATGGCAAGTGCTTGACGACCTTCTTTCCATAGCCAATGCCCGATACGATAGGCTTGTAACGCATGGAAACCTTTCAGGTATAACAAGGGGGTAGAATATTTATCAACCGCCGGGTCACGCAGACGCACGGCGGATAAATCCATCGCAGCAGAAAAAATCATTTGTTCGTCATTACGATAGGCTTGTTCAACAATTTCTCTCACTTCCATGGCTGGCATGATAGGTGAACTGAGTTTGTTGGCTAGCATATAACTGAGTGCACTACCTAAGTTATCGTGCTTAAGCAAGGTTGCATTAAAGAAACTGGCTAACAGAGGCTCACAATCGGCAAGTGACTTTGCTTCATCTTTAATGAATCCCCAGATTCTATCCAATTCTTCTCGCGACATAATGACTCACTTAAAATTTGATTTTTTAGTCCTTCGATGTTGGCATGTCAGCAATTTCATCTTTAGTCGCTCGCCCTAATAGCGCTTGTGCTGCTTCTAGGACATTTTTTTGGCGATAAAGGATTTGATAAATTTGCTCCGTGATTGGCATCTCAACCCCTGCACGCTCAGCAAGTGCCTTTACTTCTTTGGTATTGCGATAACCTTCCACCACTTGGCCAATTTCTTTTTCAGCTTCACTCACACTAATACCATCGCCAAGCATCATGCCAAAGCGACGGTTACGTGATTGATTATCGGTACAGGTTAACACTAAATCACCCAGTCCCGCCATGCCCATAAAGGTGGAGGGGTCAGCACCTAATGCAGCACCTAATCGACTCATTTCCGCTAGACCACGCGTGATCAAGGCTGTCCGTGCGTTAGCGCCAAAGCCCATACCATCCGAGATGCCCGCACCAATTGCAATCACATTTTTTACTGCCCCACCCAGCTGTACACCAACCATATCAGGGTTTTTGTACACACGGAAACTTTTGCCACAATGGAAAAGCTGTTGCAGTTCATCACCAAATTGGCTGTCAGTTGCGGCAACTGAAATTGCCGTTGGCATACCCGCAGCTAATTCTTTGGCAAACGTGGGGCCTGATAACACAGCAAGTGGAATTTCATTGCCTAATACTTCACGCGCCACATCTTGTAATAAACGCCCTGTATCTCTTTCTAAGCCTTTCGTTGCCCAGATAATACGTGAGTCAGCTCGGAGATAAGGTTGAATTTGTTTGAGCACATCACCAAAAACATGGCTTGGTACTACAATCAAGATATTTGGACTCGCTTCCACGGCACGTTTAAGGTCCGTTTCGAGAGATAAACTATCAGGGAAAGAAACGCCAGGCAAAAATGCCTGATTACTACGTTCTTGTTGTAATTTACGCACATGCTGAGGGTCATGTCCCCACAGCATAACCTGATGGCCATTACGTGCTAACGTAATCGCTAAAGCGGTGCCGTAAGAACCGGCACCGATGACTGTCATTGAAGCAGTTTTCATTAAGCGTCCTATTGAACTTCGCTATTCTGCGCTGGCTCGCCTTGCTGCTGTTGCAAATAATTCATGAACAGAGCATCAAAGTTAACTGGCGCTAGGTTCAGTTGAGGGAATGTACCGCGGCTCACCATGCTAGTGATTGCTTCACGTGCATATGGGAACAGAATATTTGGGCAGTATGCACCTAAACAATGTGCCATTTGAGTCCCATCAATACCTTCGATAGAGAATACGCCAGCTTGTTGAACTTCACACAGGAATGCGGTTTCTTCGCCCAGTTTTGCTGTTGTGGTAACACGCAAAACAACTTCATAAACACCTTCAGTCAATTGGGTAGATGAAGTATCCAAATCCAATTTAATTTCTGGCTGCCACTCGTGTTGGAAAATATGTGGTGCATTAGGTGCTTCGAATGAAACATCCTTTGTATAGATACGTTGGATCTGGAATACCATTTCAGAGTTGTTTTGTTCTGACATAATTTTAATACCTTTTAACTTCCATATGAATTTGACTGTATAGACCGGCAGACGTTCAAATAATGTGTTACCACACAAATGTTATCGTTAGGTTTATTACAATTTACATGTCGGATAAATTACTTCTTACCACGAGCTAACGGCAGATTCTCACCTGACCAGCCAGCAATCCCTTCTTTCAGGACAAAGACTTTTTCAAAACCGTGTTGCACTAAATGCTCAGCCGGTTTACCCGATTCCATGCCACTCGCCGAAACCACAATTATTGGTTTTTGCTTGTGTTTTTCTAGCTCACCTAAATTATTCTCTTTAATTTCAGATGGCGTTAAATTGATAGAATCAATAATATGCCCTTTGCGGAAGTCGTCACGTGTACGCAAATCCACAATGACGGCTTCTTCTTTATTAATCAGAGCAATCGCCTGTGCGCGCGTGATCACTTTTGATTTAGAGAACAGACCTTTAAAGGTCATTACGACCACCGCGACAAATAGCGCGATCCAAACCAGACTCAACAACATGTTCCGGCTGACGAATTGCATGATTTCTTGCATCATGGGGGGCAATCACTCCCGTTAGTTAAAAACGAATATCAAAGGGTTCAGAGTATACCTTTGTGTTGAGCTAATTACAGCCAGTTAGCGCAAACTAGATGGATTTTTTTGCGAAACAGTACGCAGAAATAATCTCTTTTCCCAACAAAATATCATTTGTCTATCAAGATAGACACTTTTGCTATTTTACCATAAGCCCTAGTCGTCACCAAAAATAGCCTATGTACAATCCGTATTCGCAAGATTAAAAAGCACCCTAAGCACTAACAGATCCTGATAATATTTGATTTAATGCTACAAAATGATGTAAGACACGATACAATCAATGGAATGACAAATGATTATGATTGTATCACTACCAAATCGTTTATCTTTCATAAGATAATTGAAACCGCTTGGTTGAATGTTATTTGTTACGATATTCAGAATAGGGTGCTGGTAACTATCGCTATCAGATGAAATAATCAGCTATCGCATTTATTCGAGGTTTTCTATCAGAATGGCCAATAAACATAACTGGATGAAAATAGCCGTTATTCGTCAAGCTATTACCTCAACGCTGTTCGCTTGTGGTTTCATCGCACTCTTGCCGATGCAAGCAATAGCGGCCAATCAGATCACAGAAAACAAAGATCAACTGCAAAATTTGCTGCAAAATATCGCTGAAAAAGAAAAAAGCGTAAAAGACCAGCAGGCCAAGCGATCCGCACTACTCAATCAGCTCCAACAACAAGAAAAAAGTATTTCAGCAGCAGGACGCGAACTGCATAACACACAAGCTCAGCTTAAACAATTAGACAAAGACATTGCTGAGTTAAATAGCAACATTAATCGATTACAAAAACAAAAAAGTGAGCATGAAAAATTACTGGCGGAACAACTCGATGCCGCATTTCGATTAGGTAAACACCAAGGTTTATCATTATTTTTAAAGGGTGAAGAAGGCCAGCGTGAAGAGCGCATTTTGGCTTACTACAGCTATCTCAACCAAGCACGCGAAAAAAATATTAAACAGCTTGAAGCCACGACTCTGGAACTTAATCAGCAAAAGCAACTTGAACAGAAAAAACAAGCTGAACAAAAAACAGCCTTAGCACGTCAGCAACAAGAAAAACGTAAATTAGATAATGCGCAAGCTGCACGTAAGCAAACACTCTCAGCGCTTGAAAGTACGTTGAAAGAAGATCAAAAAAATCTGGCTGTGATGAAACAAAACGAGTCAAGGCTAAGAGATAAGATAGCGCGTGCAGAACGTGAAGCCAAAGCGAGAGCAGAACGAGAAGCGCGTGAGGCGGCTCGTATCCGTGCGGAGGTTGCCGAAAAAGAACGTAAAGCGAAACAAACAGGTTCAACTTATAAACCATCAGAGAGTGAGCGTTCACTAATGTCTCGAACCGGTGGCTTAGGTCGTCCTGCGGGGCAAGCTTTATGGCCAGTACGTGGACAGACGCTACATAATTATGGCGATGCCATTTCAGGTGAGCTGCGCTGGAAAGGTATGGTGATCGGAGCCAATGAAGGGACTCAAGTCAAAGCCATTGCAGATGGCCGCGTACTACTTGCTGACTGGTTACAAGGCTACGGCCTTGTTGTTGTCGTGGAGCATGGTAAAGGCGACATGAGTTTATATGGCTATAACCAAAGCGCACTCGTGAATGTTGGACAAGAAGTTCGGGCTGGGCAACCTATCGCACTTGTGGGAAGTAGTGGCGGGCAGGAACGCCCCGCGCTGTACTTCGAAATTCGCCGGCAGGGTAAAACTGTTAACCCTCGCCCTTGGTTAGGTAAATAACCAAGCAAACAGTTAGGAAGATAATTATGTTAAAACACCGGCCTTTTAAGCGACTCATTGGGTTATCTCTATTGATAATGAGTCTTCAGGCTAGTGCAGCACAATTGGCGATAGTCATTGATGATTTTGGCTATCGCACCAAAGAAGATAACCAAATATTGGCACTGCCAACGCCAATCACCATTGCCATCCTACCTGATTCACCTCATGGGCAGCTCGTTGCGAACAAAGCGCATCAACAAGGGCGAGAAATTTTGATCCACATGCCGATGAAGCCACTTAGTCAGCAACCTTTAGAAAAAAATACGCTTGCCCCCTCAATGAGCGCAGAAGAGGTTGACCGTATTATTCAACGGGCGATAAGTAAAGTTCCTCATGCCACAGGCATGAATAATCATATGGGCAGTGAGATGACTTCCAGCCTGCCAGGTATGCGTAATGTCATGCGTTCACTTTCCCGCTCAAATTTTTTCTTTTTAGACAGCGTGACGATTGGCAATACCCAAGTTGCGAAAGCCGCTAAAGAATTTGGCGTTCCCACCGTCCGACGTCATCTCTTTCTTGATAACCATCAATCTGAAGAAGAGACACGGACGCAGCTGAATAAAGCGGTTGCCTACGCGCGTAAACACGGTAATGCCATTGCAATTGGCCATCCACACCCATCCACCGTACGGGCATTGCAGAAATTTTTACCCCAACTACCCAGCGATATTGAGTTAGTTAACGTCAGCACCCTATTAAATCGTGCTCAGCAGCCTCAAGAGCAACAACCACTTAAAATGCAACCTGAAGAGCCTAAGCAGTTGTCAAAAGACTCACCTAACGGTACGCAAACCACGCCAACAACCCCTGTTGAAATTGGCATTTGTGAATTTGAGCTACCGAACAACACCTCAGCAACTCAACTTGAAGGCATCCATTTTTTGATGTTTGTTGTTGAATCCATTTATCAAGATAAAACGTTACGGCCTCTATTATCAAATAAAAAGCCGTCACTGTTTACCCAACAAAAACCTTAATCATCCTGCCAGTTGCTTACACACGCTAGCCACTGGCATTTTTATCATTTATCCCAATTCAATATCACTTTACCTGATTGCCCCGAACGCATGATATCAAAGCCTTGCTGGAAATCATCGATAGCAAATTGATGAGTAATCATTGGGGTGAGATCTAGGCCAGACTGTACTAACGTTGCCATCTTATACCAAGTTTCAAACATCTCTCGACCGTAGATGCCTTTGATAAAGAGTCCCTTAAAGATCACTTTTCCCCAGTCAATGGCCATTTCAGAAGAGGGAATACCTAATAATGCAATACGACCACCATGATTCATCGTATCTAACATCGTATGAAATGCCGCGGGAGAACCAGAAACCTCTAAAGCAACATCAAAGCCTTCTTGCATACCCAACTCTTTCATCACATCTTGTAGATTTTCTCGCCCGACATTCACGGCTCGAGTAACGCCCATTTTTTTCGCTAAATCCAGTCGATAGTCATTGATGTCAGTGATCACGACATGTCGAGCTCCAACATGTCGGCAGACGGCTGCGGCCATAATACCTATTGGCCCCGCCCCCGAAACCAGCACATCTTCCCCGACTAAATCAAACGATAATGCTGTATGCACTGCGTTGCCAAAAGGATCAAATATCGCGGCAATTTCATCCGGAATATTATCGGGGATTTTAAAGGCATTGAATGCCGGCAGTACAAGGTATTCAGCAAAACAGCCAGGGCGATTCACGCCGACACCTATCGTGTTACGGCATAAATGGGTACGCCCTCCCCGACAATTACGACAATGTCCACAAGTGATATGCCCTTCACCTGAAACGCGGTCACCAATTTTAAAGCCCTTAACCTCCTGTCCTATTTCAACAATTTCCCCAACATATTCATGACCGACGACCATAGGTACAGGAATGGTCTTTTGTGACCACTCATCCCAATTATAGATATGCACATCCGTACCACAGATTGCAGTTTTACGGATTTTAATCATCACATCATTGTGCCCGAGTTCCGGTTTTGGAACATCTGTCATCCATATACCTGGTTCTGCTTTTAATTTGGACAGTGCTTTCATAGAACGGCCTTATTTAGTTACCATTAAGAAATGACATTCAGTTTTTTACCAATACGTGTAAATGCATCAACAACTCGTAAAATATCGTCCTCTGTATGCGCCGCAGACATTTGTGTACGGATACGTGCTTGCCCTTGAGGAACAACAGGATAGAAGAATCCCGTAACATAAATCCCTTCTTCCAGTAGCTCATTCGCAAAAACTTGCGCCAGCGCCGCATCCCCTAACATCACAGGGATAATGGCATGATCCGCGCCAGCAAGGGTGAAACCCGCTTCAGTCATTTTTTCACGAAATAGTGTCGCGTTGTGCCATAACCGCTCACGTAGCTCATCACCCTCACTCATCATATCGATGACTTTAATCGAGGCTGCAACGATGGCGGGTGCTAATGAGTTGGAAAATAAGTAGGGACGAGAGCGTTGGCGTAACCACTCAACGACTTCTTTTTTTGCCGCGGTATAGCCGCCAGAAGCCCCGCCAAGTGCTTTCCCCAGCGTCCCTGTAATAATGTCTACTCGCCCCATCACATCACAATATTCATGGGTGCCTCGACCATTTTTACCAACAAAACCAACAGCATGGGAGTCATCTACCATGACAAGTGCTTGGAATTCATCAGCGAGGTCACAGATAGCTTTCAGATCAGCAATCACGCCATCCATTGAGAACACACCATCTGTCGCAATCAAGATATGGCGTGCCCCCGATGCTTTAGCTTCCTCTAGACAACGTCGTAGTTCCGCCATGTTATTATTAGAATAACGATAGCGTTTTGCCTTACACAGGCGTATTCCATCGATGATGGATGCGTGGTTTAACGCATCGGAAATGACAGCGTCTTCAGGGCCTAATAAGGTTTCAAACAATCCCCCATTCGCATCGAAACAAGAGGAATAGAGAATGGCATCCTCCATACCTAAGAAATCGGCTAATTTTTTCTCAAGTTGTTTATGACTATCTTGTGTTCCACAAATAAAGCGGACGGATGCCATACCGAAACCGTGGCTATCCATCCCCTGCTTTGCCGCTTCGATAAGTTCAGGATGATTAGCTAAGCCAAGGTAATTATTCGCACAAAAATTGATAACGTGTTGACCACCAACGATTTCAATGTCAGAACCTTGTGATGACGTTATTATCCGTTCATGCTTGAATAAACCTTCGGATTCCGTTTGCACTAATTGTTCTTTAATCTGCTGATAAAATAACTCTGACATAACTTATTCCTGTTATAATTCAATTTTTAGAGTTTAATCATAGATACTAGAACTCGCGACAGCTACAGCATAAATAAATCAAGTTTGTAGCCAAGATCACGCTCATTAGCCTATAAAAAATGTCACTTCTAGAATGTTTGTCTATTCGTTATGGTGTCGTCAGCGCAGAGAAATGCTATACTCGTCATACTTCAAGTTGCAGCGTTGTTGACTTCATTCATTCACACGAGTCGCATACTTATATATGCGCCTAGCGACCCATTCACTTATCGCCTAGCTGCACCTCGAAACATTTAGAGTAAATTATGGATAGATTCATGTTCCATATGTCATTAACCACTTGAGGTACACCCGATGATCATTGTCACTGGCGGAGCTGGTTTTATTGGTAGCAATATTGTAAAAGCATTAAACGATGCAGGTCGTACAGATATCCTAGTCGTAGATAACCTGAAAGATGGAACTAAATTCGCCAATCTTGTTGACCTCGATATTGCTGATTATATTGATAAAGAAGATTTTATTGCCGGTATTATGGCTGGTGATGACTTTGGTGATATCGATGTGGTCTTCCATGAAGGTGCTTGCTCATCCACGACAGAGTGGGATGGTAAGTATATGATGGATAACAATTACCAATATTCAAAAGAGTTACTGCACTTTTGTCTAGAGCGTGAAATTCCTTTCCTTTATGCTTCCTCCGCAGCCACTTATGGCGGCCGCAGTGATAACTTCATCGAAGAACGTGAGTTTGAGAAACCACTTAATGTTTATGGTTACTCTAAGTTCCTGTTTGACCAATATGTACGTGAAATTTTACCTGAAGCACAATCACAGGTCTGTGGCTTTCGCTATTTCAACGTATATGGCCCCCGTGAAAACCATAAAGGCAGCATGGCAAGTGTTGCCTTCCATCTAAATAAACAGATTAATGAAGGGCAGCAACCAAAACTCTTTGAAGGTAGCGATGGTTTTCGCCGTGACTTTATTTATGTTGGTGATGTGGCAGCCGTTAATTTATGGTTCTGGCAGAATAATGTTTCTGGGATCTTTAACTGTGGAACAGGCCGTGCGGAATCATTCCAAGCGGTGGCAGATGCCGTAACACACTTCCATAATGACAAAAATGTTGCTATTGAATACATTGAATTCCCAGAAAAACTCAAAGGCCGCTATCAGAGCTTCACACAAGCGGATATGACTAAATTACGTGCGGCTGGCTACAAAGCCCCCTTCAAAACGGTTGCTGAAGGTGTTGCCGAATATATGCAATGGCTGAATAAAGAAGACTAATACATACTTTATGAAAATATTGGTGATCGGCCCCTCTTGGGTAGGGGATATGATGATGTCACAGAGCCTATATCGCACAATCAAGGCTCAATATCCTCAAGCACAAATTGATGTGATGGCTCCGCAATGGTGCCGTCCACTATTAGCCAAAATGCCCGAGGTCAATGCAGCCATCCCAATGCCATTAGGTCATGGTACGCTCGCTATCGGTGAGCGTCGCCAGCTTGGTCTTAGTCTACGCCATAATGGTTATGACCAAGCGATTGTTCTCCCTAATTCCTTTAAATCTGCGCTCGTGCCTTTCTTTGCTAAAATTGCTAAACGGACCGGCTGGCGTGGTGAGATGCGTTATGGATTACTCAATGACCTACGTATATTAGATAAGAGCGCATTTCCATTAATGGTACAGCGCTATGTAGCATTGGCTTATGATAAGCACACTATTCATAGTGCAGCAGATATTTCTGAGCCTATTTTGTGGCCCAAACTTGTCGTTAACGAACAAGAAGTTACCGATGCGATGAATGTTTTTAGCATCGATACAACGCGCCCCATCATTGGCTTTTGCCCCGGCGCCGAATTTGGCCCGGCAAAACGCTGGCCCCATTATCATTATGCCGCCCTCGCTGAACAACTGATCAGTGAAAAAGGCTATCAAGTTCTCTTATTTGGCTCACAAAAAGATCATGATGTAGGCGAAGAAATTCGCGCAAGCCTAACAGACAGTGCCAACGAACATTGCAGTAACCTTGCGGGAAAAACATCTTTAGAGCAAGCTGTCAGCCTTATTGCCAGTTGCCAAGCGGTTATTAGTAATGATTCCGGATTAATGCATATCGCCGCTGCATTAGGTAAACCACTTGTCGCACTCTATGGCCCGAGTAGCCCCGATTTTACACCTCCACTATCCCATCAAGCAGAAGTGATTCGTTTAATCAGTGGCTACCATAAAGTCCGTAAAGGTGATGGGGAAAGTGGCTATCACCAAAGCTTAATTGATATTCAACCGCAATTAGTGATTGAGGCATTAGCGCGATTACACATAGGTGTCGATTAATGCGTGTACTGTTAGTTAAAACCTCATCGATGGGCGATGTTTTACACTCCCTACCGGCATTAACGGATGCACAACTGGCCTTCCCAGAGATTCAATTTGACTGGGTAGTAGAAGAAGGCTTTGCCCAGATCCCAACATGGCACAGCGCCGTTCATCAAGTGATCCCTGTCGCCATTCGTCGTTGGCGTAAGAATTGGTTCTCTGCGCCAATCCGAGCCGAACGTGCTCAATTTCGCCAGCAGCTTACCACGACGCATTATGATGCCATTATTGATGCACAAGGCTTATTAAAAAGCGCATTTCTGGTCACTCGCCTCGCAGATGGTCCGAAACATGGCTATGATCGCCATAGTATTCGGGAACCAATTGCCAGTTTTTTTTACGACTATAAATATCAAATCAGTAAGCAACAACACGCAGTAGAGCGTATTCGCCAACTATTTGCCGCAAGCCTTGGCTATGATTGCCCCAACACACAAGGTGACTACGCAATCGCTCAACATTTTTTACATGCACCGACGGTCACAACAGATGATTACGTCGTATTTTTGCATTCAACGACCCGTGATGATAAACACTGGCCTGAAAGCCACTGGCGGGAACTTATTGCATTAATGGCGGAAAGTGGTTTAAGAATAAAGCTGCCATGGGGTGCTGAACATGAACGCCAAAGAGCATTACGCCTCGCGGATGGATTTAATTTTGTCGACGTTTTGCCTAAATTAACCTTAGCGGAAGTGGCTCTACAGATTGCTAATGCGAAGGCGGTCGTCTCTGTTGATACAGGTCTTAGCCATTTAACCGCGGCCTTAGATAAACCAAATTTCACCCTATTCGGCCCAACAGACCCTGGGTTAATTGGTGGTTATGGTTTAGAACAGCATGAAATTAAATCCGTGGATGGTACTATGAGTTCAATAAAACCTAATGAAGTATTTGAAAAATTGAAATCTAGAGTCTCATGATTTATATATCACTGATTGATTATAACTAAATTTTATACTATGACGGGCTAGCCACATTTTATGAAAGAATCAATAACAATAGTAACTGCTTTTTTTGATATTGGCAGAGGAAACTGGAATAGAGCAAATGGCCGTTCTAGATCTTTAGAGCGTACAAATAATACTTATTTAAAGTATTTCCGCAGATTAGCTAAGCTCGAAAATAAAATGGTCATTTTTACGTCCTCAGAATTTAAGGAAAAAATTCTTGCTCTGAGGAAAGATAAACCAACCCATATAATCACAATTGATCTTCAGAAAAAATTTAAATTTATCCTCAAAAAAATAGACAAAATACAAAACAGTGACTCATTTAAATCGTTAATCCAACCTAAACTCTTACGCTGCCCTGAGTATTGGTCGCCTGAATATGTTTTGATCAACAATATAAAGTCTTTTTTTGTTAAAAAAGCCATTGATGAAAACCTTGTTGATAGTGACTTAGTTGCATGGGTTGATTTTGGTTATATTCGTAATAATTCAATACGTTATGGTATAACTGAATGGAATCATCCTTTCGATAAAAATAAAGTTCATCTTTTCACTATCAAAAATACTTTAGATCTTACGGATGAAAAAGCCGTGTTAGAAACTATCTTAAATAATGACCCACATATTATTGGTGGAGTATTGGTTGCTAGTAAAGAAAAATGGCCTGAATTTTATAAGCTTATATTCAAAACGCAAAAAGACTTTTTAGCTTCAGGTATGATTGATGATGATCAAGGAATCTACATAACATGCGTAAGCAAAAACCCTGATCTCTTCCAACTAAATTACTTGGGATATATGAACTGGTTAAACGTGTTTAAATTATTCCATGATGGCTCAAAATCAAATAATTTAATCCGTTTAGGTATTAAGTTAAAGATAATTAAATAATTGTTCATGTAACGCCTTGTTAGACGAGGCGTTACATTCAATCTACTTTTCAGGAGCGATAAAGCCAAAACACATGGTTTCAGGTTCGGCATCCGGCTCAGAGCGGTAAATAACATCTTCTTTTTCTATCCTGAACTGTGGCCAATATTTACGAACTTTATCAAAGTTTTCATGAGCACAGTCATCATACTTACGCCCCAATAAGATAGCACCATGCTGGCGAATTTCTTCTTCGGTAATGCCACGGTTATACACATTTGGCGGCATATGATGCTCAAGAGTCCAAGGCTGGATCACATGTGGTCTATCTTTAGCATAAATAATAAACCATTGGTGTAAGTTATCTTCCCCTCCAACATATTTTAAGGGAACCCCATAACGTTGATACCAACGCTCTTCACCTTCTGCAATCAGCGTTTTTACACCAATAAACTTTTGGCCTGCCCCTCGGATATTTGCGGCCTGCACAATACAGTAGCCTAACAAAACAACGACACCAAAAATGGCTAAGCCAATGAGTGGTTTTCTTAACGACTTCGTTGGCATAACCGTTATCGAACCAATAAATAACGGAGCACAGGCCGCCATAAAGGGTTGTAGCCACTCAGTAATACGACCACCATCATGGAAGGAAAACCAACCATAAATAACGATAAGAGGGAAAAGGACTAAAAAATTTGCCATTCGATTCGCCAGAGTTTTTGGCCAACCTAATTTCCCACCGCAACAATACAAAATAATTGCCGCAATAATTAAAGGATAAAATACGCTTAACGCGGCTTGGGTCGTATGTAAATTAAAACCTGGGTCGATCTGTGAATCTACCCACTTAAAGGCAGAAAAATCACTGGCCATTAGCCAAAAGAAGTTAGGTAGTACAATGGCGAACCAAAGGGCTATCGCTAAATAGAAAACAGGATAGCGATAACTTTGACGAACTTGCTTAACGGATAACGTCAAGAGAAATACTGAGCCTACAAGTGATAACGTGGAGTATTTACCCATTGTCGCTAACCCAGCACATAGCGCGAATAACAGCCACCATGTTGGGTTTTCATAAACAGCACGTAGGAAGAAATAGATTATCCAAGCCCAGAAAGTGACTAAAATATAGTTATCATTATAAGGGATGATATCAAAATTAATGACACCCGATAAATTCAACATGAGCATCGCGAACCACGCTAAATCACGACGTTCTGTTAAATAATAGGCTAATTTCCAAACGCCTAATAAACCGAAGGCAATACCGACAAAATGAATAAAGTACCAATAAAAGCTGTAGGATATACCTAAGTGGATAGCTGGCCACATAAGTGCACCAACAAACCAAGGATTTTTAGGTGATCCCCACTCCCCATTCATCCCCCAGTTAACGGCCTCTACCGTATCATAAGGTACAGTGGGGTCTAAATAGAAACTGGCTAAAATCCATGCAACCGCATAGCCAATGACCCATAAATAAACATATTTGTTTGATGTTGATTGATTGATTGTTGGCATACTGTCTTAAATAATCAAGTAAAGGTACTCACCATCTATTCAGCCCTTTTATAACTTACAGAAACATAAGGCGAATAGTCGTAATGAAAATTAAACGGCAGATTCTACTATAGTTTATAGTGAATAATAAGAAGAGTAGACAAATAGTCATTATCTATTGTCGTTTTATTCAAGTTAAAAAATTCTGAATTAAAGATAATGACTAAAATTATTGTTCTCTAGGAGGTAAATAAGGCTGTAACAGCTTGAGCAACCGTTGTAATGCGCCTTGATTTTCATGCAATACTTCTGCTGCATGACGCCCATAATACAAACGATAATCTTCGTCTGATAAAAGACTTGTCACGGCTTGTGTCATCGAATCACTGTCAGTCACCGTGATTAGGCCATCCGCTTGCTTTAACTTTCCACAAATATCTTTAAAGTTAAATGTATGTGGCCCCATTAATACAGGTAATGCATGAGCGGCTGCCTCAAGGGGATTATGTCCACCGGTTTCCACAAGGCTGCCACCGACAAACGCCAAATCCGCAATTCCATACAGCAACATCAATTCGCCCATCGTATCGCCGATCACGACTTGTGTCTCTGCGGTAGGAACAATCCCCTCACTGCGCCGGATGAATTTTAGTCCTGCTTTACGTGTCAACTCTTCCGCTTTGCTAAAACGTTCAGGATGACGAGGCACTAAAATTAATAATAAATCAGGGAACTGGGTAAGTAGCTGTTGATGGGCATCTAAAACAATGGCTTCCTCACCTTCGTGAGTACTCGTTGCGATCCAAACGGGCCGATGTGCTGCCCATTGCCGACGCAATGTGACTGCACGAACAGCAAGTTCCGGTGTCACCGAAATATCAAACTTCAAGCTACCCGTCACATTCAATTGCACCCGTCTTAAACCAAGCTTAATGAAGCGTTCCCCATCTTCTTGATGTTGTGCTGCTACCATCGTGACATTCCGCAACATACGCTTCACGAAACTACCCAGTTTTTGGTAACCCGCGGCAGAACGTTCTGATAACCGTGCATTAGCAATCACTAATGGAATTTGTCGGCGATTAAGCTGATTAATCATATTAGGCCATAATTCCGTTTCCATAATGATGACCAGCTTAGGATCAACGTGGTTGAGGAAACGGCGCATCGAGCCAGGAAGGTCATAAGGGAGATAAACATGATAAACATCATCACCAAATGCGGATACCACACGTTCAGAACCCGTTGGGGTCATCGTTGTCACTGTTATTGGTAATGATGGGTAGTGATGTCGTAGTGCTCTTACTAAAGGCACAGCAGCAAGTGTTTCACCAACAGAGACGGAATGTAACAGAATACCACCTGGCGCAACTTTACCGGCGCAAAAGCCGTAGCGTTCTCCCCAGCGTTTACGATACGCGGGAGCCTTGCGACCTCGCACTAATAGACGAATCCAAATGAGTGGTTGGATAAGATAAAGCAGTACCTGATATAAACGCAATAACATTCGATCTGATTCACTTACTAAAATTGGCGCTATCTTAACATAAACCTTTTATGAAAGTGTGCAGAATATGCACCTAAAAATAGACTTGAAATTAACTTAAGCGGCTATTCGTGAGTTGCAACTCCCCTTAATAGTCGATAATGTTGATGATATGCACATATTACTTAATTTAAATTTACATAAATAAGTATTAATAAACAACGAGATAACAATTTATGAAACACAAAGCGATTTACCCTGGCACCTTTGACCCCATAACATCAGGCCATATTGATATTGTTTCTCGTGCAGCAGCAATGTTTGACCATGTGTTACTCGCCATCGCCAATAGCCAACGCAAAAGCCCTATGTTTACCCTTGAAGAACGCGTGGAACTTGCGCAAAACGTTACCGCACATTTAGATAACGTAGAAGTCGTTGGCTTCTCAGAGCTCATGGCTAACTTCGCACAAAAGCATGGTGCCAACATCTTGATCCGTGGCGTTCGCTCAGTCGCTGATTTCGAATATGAATGGCAACTCGCCAATATGAACCGCCATTTTGTGCCTGAATTAGAAACGGTATTTCTACTTCCTTCACAAAGCTTGTCATTCGTTTCATCATCACTGATCAAAGATGTTGCTCTTCATGATGGTGATATCTCTTCTTTCCTACCACCACTCGTTGCAGAAGCGATGCTAAAAAAACTCAATAAAATTTAAATTATTTTTGGCATTGAGGGCAATAAAAAGTACTGCGTTGACCTTGTTTGATACTCATAATCGGCGTCCCGCACATCAAACAAGGTTCCCCTTTTTTACCATAAACAAATAATTCTTGGGCAAAGTAACCAGGCTTACCATCAGACTGTAAAAAGTCTTTCAACGTTGTTCCACCTTGTTCAATGGAACGCCGCAATACTTTCTTAATTTGTGTAACCAAACCCTCTGATTGCTCAAGCGTTAATGTATTCGTGATTTTTTCTGGCGAAATACCTGCCGCAAATAGCGCTTCATTCGCATAAATATTCCCCACCCCGACGACCACCTTGTTATCCATCAGCCAAGGCTTGATAGCAATTTTTCGTTTTGCTGCCTGCTCAAATAAATATTGAGCATTAAACTCATCCGAAAGAGGTTCAGGCCCTAAATGTGCCAAGACAGAGCTCGTCGCAAGGTCGTCACACCATAACCAAGCCCCGAAGCGTCTCGGGTCGGTATAACGCAAAACCTTGCCATCCTTTAATACTAAATCAATATGGTCATGCTTTTCTTCAGGCAACTCTTCTAACAAAATGCGTAAGCTGCCCGACATACCGAGATGAATGATTATCCAACCTTGTTGTAGTTCAATTAATAGATATTTCGCACGCCTTTGAACACTTAAAATAACCTCATCAGATAAACTTTTGATCTGTTCTGAAACAGGCCAACGTAAACGGCCATTACGCACTACGGCATATTGGATAATATTACCGACGAGATGAGGCTCTATGCCTCTGCGGCTGGTTTCAACCTCGGGTAGCTCTGGCATGAATAGATCCTTAAACAGCGATATGATTAATATAAAAATCAAAATACCTTAAACGAACTGACCATGTTAACCCACTGATCAACTGGACATTCAAGTATATGATAAATACAATTCGCCTATTAGCAATCAAAGATCCGTTATCTAACACAATATCGTCACTTTTGATCACCGACAAAAATCTGACAGCAATCGATAGGCAAACTTGTGAATATAAAAAACTATATTATTAGTCAATTTCCTTTTTTATTAGTTTCCCTTGTCATATTGGGTATGTTTACAAATGATACTCAAGGCGTGTTAAATATTTCTGCTGTCTTACTCTTTCTCTATACTGTCTATACCATTATTAAAAATAAAATAAATATCAAAGATGACCTTATTCAGTTAGTTAGAGGACGAAAAGTATTCTTTTTATTTAGCTTATGGTGTATTTTATGCGCGATATTTTTTACTTACTCTCAATTTACACTAGAAGCGCTGAAAGAATTTTTCAATGACTGGCGCTATGTCATTATCATTACGTTATTTTTAATCGCATTCAGAAATAACGAATCAAAATCAATAAAAACAATAAGTTATGCCTTGATTGCTACTTTGGCATTTACTCTTTTTATATCTCCAATATTAAAACAATTTAAAGATAGTGACTTACCTCTATTTTTACAGCTTAGGTATGGTTTTGCTCACTATACAACATTGCTTTTTCCATTTACCTTCGCTGCCTTATTTATTTTTAAAAATAATCTATTAAAAGTAGCAATGTTTATTTTATCCATTTTTGCATTTTGTTTTTTACTTTATACTGGTAGTCGTGGAGGCGTACTTGCTGTAGTTATTGAAACATTAATTATTTTATTTTTGTTTTCTCAAAGTATTAAAAAATTTACTTTATACATTGTTATTTTTGCCATTGCCTCTTTAAGTGTTACAACCATCGCTTATACCACCATTCCTCAAGTAAAAAATAAGATAAACCAAACTCTAGACGCAAAAAACATTTCATCAGGTAGAGACAAAATTGTGATGACACGTTTCCCTATTTTTATGAATCAAACTAAAAATATTCTATTTGGTGTTGGGTATGGTTCTGTCTCTTACAACCAGTATCTGAATGATAATAATGCAGAAAGATTTCGTGGTGGCGGAAAATTTTCACAACGCAAAAATGAATATGTACATAATAATGATGACCCATTTTTCTTAAACATCTTATATAATGTAGGTTTAGGTGGGTTGCTGTTATTTATTATTGCTTATGTTATTAACTTAAAAGATTTAATGAGAAATATAAAATCGCAAAAAAATATTTTAAATGTGGGTATCTTTGCCTCCTCTATTGGCTATTTTTTAATCTACTGCCTCTTTGAATTTATATTTTTAGATATTTTCTTCCTATACAATATTTTCGTTGCTATCTTAATTAACCAAAAGCGCATCCATTAGTCATATTCATGCTGACAATGTCAGCATGATATCAATGAAATATTTTCTTGTTTATATATTCAACTGTTGCTAATAAAAATTGAAAAAACTTTCTATTTTTTCTTAGATGTGATTTTTTGCGAGATAATTGCTTGTAATTTTCGGCTTTGAGTAAGGGAATATTCTTCCAAGGCGAATTCTGTCGTGCAATATCAAAAAACTGATACTCTTTATAGAAAATAGCCCATTCATGAAATGGCTTAGTTAAACCAACAAAGTGAATAAAAACAACATCATTTGGTATATTATTAGTGCTTCTTTTGCTAGTAATATACCAATCTAAAGAAAACATAAAGTTGAAATTTTCACTTATATTAACCAGTTTATCATTTAATAAAATATTCAATGCATCCTGATCTGGATGAGTAAAATTATTATTTTTTACTAATTCAATAACTCTGTTGGGTATGTCTGCTTTCACCATTTCCTGAATCGACATATATAAAAACCCAGAGTTAAAGTATTTGCTCATATCCATAGGCAACTGTTTCTTTTCACTGCAAAATTTATCTTTTACAGCATAAAGGTAAACATGCTCATTAAATTCTAATGTTTTTAGATATTCGAGATTGCCTTTACAAATAATATCCGCATCTAAATACAATAATTTATCGATTGATTGAGACAGATAATCAATAATCAATAATCTAAAGTAGATGGCGTGGCTCCAAGCAGGTGATGGCAATGGTAAGCGTCTAAATTCTTGGATGTCGATCAGATAAACCGTGATTTTATGGTAACTATTTGCAATTAACTGCTGAAAAAGATTCTCGTCAACTAAGCTATCAACTAAAATATGGAAATGAAAATGCGTCTCTTTATTGTTAAGGAGTATCGAAGAGATTGATGTACCAACACCGTAGAGGAACTTTTCATCAACCCCATAAGCAATATGAAAATACGCTTTATCACCATCACTAGCTTTGCTACCACTTATTTCAACTAGAGATTTGATCATTTCATGGCTTAACATTTTGTTGACCTTACTGAATATTATTATTCGATACTTAGTTTATGATAAAGAAACAGTTTTTATCTTTAGCTCCAATATAATCACTTTAGAACATATAAAAACTCTATCATAGCCTAATATCTATTCATAATAATCTGAAAAATATGCTAAAAATATCAATAACTGTAACTAATTGAATATGTTACTAAATTCAACATTCTGTTGGAAACCATCTTAACTCAATATAAATATAGAGTAAGCAAGATTTGCGCCAATACAATATATTAATAACGTATGCTCAGAACTTATGCAAAAATTATTTATACCACTTATCAATAACACTTCTCAATTCGTTTTTCACAATTTCCCATGTAAAATTGTCATAGGCATACTGCTTTGCAGCATCGGCTATTTGACTTCTATTATCATGATTTAAAGCATTATTAATATCATCCGCCATGCTAGCGGCTGATAATGGTTCACGAAATATAAAACCCGTTTCATTGTGCTTAATAAATTCAATCATTGCCCCTCTTTGGCTCGCAATGACTGAACATCCAGATGCCATAGCTTCAAGTGCAACCATACAAAATGATTCATCTGCAATAGATGGAACCGCAACAAGATCAGCAATAGAGTAATAGTGCCTCATTTTTTCAGGGTGTATTCCTCCTAGAAGGATACATTGTTCACCTAACTGATGAGCATAATTTTTTACTTCATCTTGAAATTCTGCATGTTCTCCCTTTGATGCAGCATTAATATCTCCAACAATCACTAACTTATAGTTAGCTCTATCTTTAAATAAAATGCTGCAAGCTTTCATTAACTCAAGCACCCCCTTATCCCGAGTAATTCTGCCAGCGAAAAGAATAACATTATCATTTTTATTCAAACCAATATCTTCTCGTTTAATGTCTGATGGTAAAGAATAAATATCACCATCAAAGCCATTTCGGACTACTTCAATGGAAGCTTCGGGTAAACGTTCTCGAAACCAATTATGAGTGAAATGACTCGGAACAATGATTTTAATATTAGCAGGTACATTTTGTGGTTCAAAACAGTTATGCATGTGGAGTATAACGTTTTTATGCCCTTCTTTTTTAATTATTTTTTTAAATAACTTAATATTGTTATGAACAATAATGATACTTTCATCACTATTAGTCGCAAACTTGCGTTTTATTTTTACAATACGATCTGCATATGAATAAGGGTCTAGCCTAGTCCATTTTTTAAAAAGCCTAGTATAGATTTTGCCAAATTTTATTCTTTCAATTGAACATTTCTCGTTGACTTCTGAATAATGAGAATATCCCTCATTTTGAATACATACGATACGATTTTCTATTTCTAACTTTTTTGCAACATGATATATCCACGACTCAACTGCCGCCGCACTTTTCGGTGGAATAGAGTAAATAGGAGTTACTGTGAAAACTATTTTATTAATCATATTAGTATCTTTTGCTCCTAAACATTTTCATAAATAAATATTGGCTCCCTGATAAAAAACCCTTAATAAACCTTCCTTGTTTTAATAAGTGTTTATACTCTTTTTTTCTTTCAACAAATTTAGTTGCAGGTTTTAAGTCATTCGTTGTCCAAGGCGATTGCATCAAAGCCTTATAAAAAGGTTGGGAAGCGGGATAATTTGCCCATGTGTGCCAAGGTTTACTCACACCTGTGTAATGAATTAGGACTGTTTCAGGTGTAATAACCTGTTGATATTTCTGGTGAGTTGAGTCATATAATTCATTTTTTAGTGTATAAACAGTATTAAATCTTTGGCTAAGTAGTTCTAAGTCATCTCTTAAAATAAGGTTTAACACATCTTGATCAGGATATTTATATCGTTGCTTAGCATTTTCTGCTGATAACAACTCAAAACATTGTTGGGTAATCTGCTTTTCATGCCATTTTTTTAAGTTGACAAACATGACACCAGAATTGAAGTAAGTCTTTGCTAGTGAAGGCGCATGAAGCCTTGTTTCACTTTTCGTTCTTACACCGATATCATCAGCAACGACACCACAGACTTTGTCTTTGATTAAATTAGTCGTTAAATCTAAGATACCATTACACATAACATCCGCGTCTAAATAGAGAGCAAAATCATAATCACTCGACAGATAATCCAAGGCAACTAACCGAAAGTACATCGCTGATGACCAAACATCAGAAGCGGGAAGTATTTTCAGTAATTTGTTATCTAATTCATAAACATGAAATTCCACTTGAAACTGACTTGCAATAACTTTAAGTTTCTCTAGAAAATCAGAGCTAACTTTATCTAGAAAATAATGGAATCTAAAAAATGTGGTTGGATTATTTATGAGTAAAGACATCGCTGAAACCCCGGCTCCAAACTGATAGTTTTCATCAGAACCATAAATAACATCTAAGCATGATAACAAGGTATTATCAGCTTTACTCACTTCGCCGAGCACATATTTATTTGTTATAAGATTATTCATAGCGCTTTCTCTTATTCTTTGTTGAACTGTGCCCCATCATAGCAATTAAAAAACCTAAAAGAACACCTAATGGTTTTAGATCCACTTGCTCAAACATCCCTCGAACCAAATAAAAGCTAATGAGGCTCATTAATAACGCTATAAATGCAAAATAGCTTTTTGATTCGTTGACTGTACTTTTGATTTCCTTGAATAAGGAAAAACACATCGACAAAAAAACCGCACTAAAAGCAATCAGCCCTGAGATACCTACACCAAACCAAATATATAGCCAGATATTATGAGGCCCCAATGACTTCTTAAATACCCAATCCGGTTTTTCTAGTACAACACTATTATATTTATCAATGTATGTTTTATCACCAAATCCATATCCAATAATTGGATTCTCTAAAATTAACTCAAGTGCTGTTCCCTGTGTACCATTTTTATATCGATAAGTACTATCAGTTTGTTCAAGCTTATAAAATAGAGTTTTAGTCATATCTGGGTAGATTGATTTTAATGAGGTCAATGAAATTAACGAGATACATAGTATCGAACCAATCAATTTCCATGGACGTTTAAAACATAAAAATAATAAACCTGCCATAGCCACAGCAACCCACCCACCTCGGGAAAGAGTTCCTAACAAAACAAATAAAAATACAACACTTAGTATATAAAAATAAATCAGCTTAGATTTAGGCAATAGGTACCAAAGGATCGGAATTATAGGAAAGTAAAAAACCAAGGCATCTGAAACATTCCTAAAGTTGTAGGTTGTAAATGGTAAAATACCATTCTGATAAGCCTCATAGTACCGATATAGTTCAATAAGTAAAACAAACACTAATGATGCAGAAAAACTAGTCAATAGTAAATTTGAAATCGTTTTTATATTTTCTTTGTAGAGAAGAATCGGTAATAAAAGAGATAGGCTAAGTACCCCATAATTCAAGAAGTTATTATTAATCGCTCTCATTGATACATCAGGCATGCTTGAGTAACTTATTGAAATATAAAAAACCAATGAAAACAACACGACTAAGTATAAAAGTTTATTATTTAATCTTTTTAGCACCCTTCTTGTATCTAATGATAAATATACCAAAGATGTAGCTATCATTAGATAGAATAGTACATGTTTATACCTAGTAACATTGTCCACAAAAAAAAGCACAACAAACATAAAGATTAAAGCTTTATTATACTTCGAAAGAGTATTCTGATTTCTTTCTAAAAAAGGCATAATTTACCTAATAATTAATTACTTAATTTAGCCCAAAAGTATTGAATGCTATTTTTGATTCCAGAAAATAATTTACCCTGGTTAAACATATGCTTAGCACTATAACGCAAATGGTTGCTACTTTTTGCTTTTAGCAGTGGAATATCCTTCCATGGCGAAGATTTTTTGGCCTCAATAAATGGCTGTGCAGTCGCATAGTTCGCCCACTCATGCCATGGTTTAGTCGGACCAATATAATGAATTAATATCGTATTATCTGTTATTGGGTTCTCTTTTTTATCTTTTTGCAGCTCATAGTTTAGGCTATATTGTGTATTATACTTTCCATCAAGATAAATAACTTTGCCTGTTAGTAATATATTAAGAATATCCTGATCTAAATAGGATATTTTTGCTTTTATCTCTTCTTGAGATAATAATTCCATCGCTTTAGCCGAAATATCTAGTCGAGACCAGTTTATCAGATTGATTAGTAAAAACCCTGCGTTAAAATACCCAGTGGAAATATTAGGGACCCCTAAAGCATCAGCTCTTTTCTGCCACCAAACAGCATCTCTTTCAGGTACAACAGCAGCAACTTGATCATCGCTAAACTTAATATCTAACAATTCATTTAATGAACCCTGACATATAATATCTGCATCCATGTAAATCATACGTTCTAATTGATTTGAAAAATAATCTGCGATAATAAATCGAAAATAGGTTGCATATGACCAATTTTTAGTACTTGGTAATGACTTTAGTTGCTCACAGTCAACTAGGTAAATGATAATACTAGTATTATACTGGCTTGCGAGTTGTTTAAATAAACCTTTCCATTCATCGTCAAAATAATCAGTAAAAATATGGAAGACAAAATGCATATCCGAATTATTTTTTAATATCGATGCAATAGAGATCCCACATCCATACAAGAAGTTACGGTCTATACCATAAGAGATATGTAAGCGAGTACTAGAGTGTTCCTCACCAGAAGAAGATAGATTTATCTGTTTAGTTACTGCATTTTGTTTATCAAAAAACATATTCTTTTTACTCTCTTTTTAGGAGAATGTTACAATGACTTTCTAATTGTACGCTCTTGGATTTTTTTTGCTTTGCTTCCCGCTTTGAGTATCAAAGCCTGTTCTTCTTTTAAAATATCTCGTAAAGGCAAATCAAAGTAAACCTTCATAAAACGGAAAATATCTCTGCTTGTTAGGCCGATATTTAATGAAGAAAAGTATAACCCAATAAGGTCTTTATCACGCCAACGCATTGGAACCTTTTTTCTGAGTTGTGCTCGATGTAAATCTATCACCGAGATTTTCAAGTCCTGCTCTTCACCTGAAAAAGGCAAGTGTAGTAAAAAATGGCAAATATAACAGTCGCGGTGATTTATACCAACGGCGTGCATTTTACGTACCATTTGAGCAACACGGCGAATAATCAATTGTTTGACTGTAAAATCAGGCGCTAGGCTTGACCAATTGGCACAGTAATCTTCCAAACTGATCGTTGGCGTTAAATCTTTCGTAATAATAAAGGAATGTCGACGTAGCGGGTTCATCCCCTTTTGCCCAAATGCACGACCATCCATCGTATCCACACCCGCTTTTGTTAGCCGATGTATCGCGTTCCATTCCCTATCAGCACCCAATACTGGTAACCTTAATGAAAACAGGTTTTTTAACACCTCTTTTAAACTTGTACCATAATGGATTTTGATAAAATAGCTCTCTCCACCAAGCTCAAAGCGCAATGTTTTGCGGCTTTCTAGCTGACGAAACACCTCACCTTCTAACTGCTCAGTTTCCACAAAAGGATCTTTATTTTTCCATAGCTCACTAAAAGGTGTTTTAAGTTCAATCATCTAGATGTCCTAAAATAATATCAGCCGCTTTTTCAGGTAAACTATATAAGTCCTCTGTATCCGCAAAATGCCGCGCCTTTTCTGCCCAATTTTTTAATTGTTGTTTATTTTGCAGACTTTCTGAAAGCGCGGAATCTAACGTTTTTTGCTCAAATGGTTCACGGATCACCATGCCGCATTGAGCATCAGCAATAAATGAGGCATAACCACAAACTTCCGTAACAATAATAGGTAAACCTGCTGTTATAGCCTCCAGTAACACAATACCCGCGGCTTCTTGGTATGCTGGATGCATTAAAATATCTGCCGCTGCCATTAGCTCAGCAACGTCATTACGCCCACTAAAAAAGGAGACTTGTTGACCTATGCCCAGTGTATTGGCTAGACGCTGATATTTTTCAGGTTTATCCTGCCCAACAACCATTAATCGCGTATTTTTCTTAATCTCTTCAGGCAATGCAGCCATTGCTCTTAAGGTTCTATCGACTCCTTTACGCTTAAAGTCGGAACCAACCTGCAATAACAAATACGCTGACGGAGGTATCTGATTTTTTTCTCGATAAATTTGCCGTGCATTGGGGATCTGCTTATCGTATTTTCTATCTTGCGCAATACCCGGCGGTAGCATATAAAAACGCGATGCTTCTGTAGCATAATGTTTTTTAAAATGTGCAATTTGATGAGGAGTCAGCATTAATAATTTGGTAGGTTTTCCTACTTGAAATACGGCCTTTTCAAACGTTGCATAATGCTTATAACGGGGAGTTAGCCTATAAAAAAAACCTTTTTCATTAGCGACTTTTTCTGCATAACAAACGTCCGCCGCATAATATACATCTAGGCCAGGCATTTTATTGAAACCAATAATACGGTCTACTGGATATTGTTTGATATGAGCGTGCACCCACTCACAATATTGTGCATTACGTCCATGATTGGTTTTCGATGTGACTGGTACAATCATAATTTCAAAACCAGCAGGTTTCTCACCATGCCAAGATTGAGTATAAACGCGGATATGATGCCCTCTTGCCTGACACGCTAACGCAATACGTAAGAAATCACGTTGTAAACCACCAAACGGAAAATACTTGTACAGACAAAATGCCAAAATCATATTAGAACCTTGTCATTATTGAACGAATATTCATCGGCAACATTTTTTCTGTTGCCTTGATAACGTCAGATGCAGGAATGATAGAAAGGTATTTTTTATTTCTATCGAGTTTCTCGCGTGGTGGCATAGCTTCATAGTCACCCGCCCAGAATTGCACTACGTTTTCACTCCACGGACGCCAGAATACATGGTTGGTTGCACCGAACAAACAAACTATGGGTGTTTTGACCGCTGCTGCAATGTGCATTGGGGCAGAATCTACACCGATAAATAACGCAGAGTGGGCAATGAGTGCACCAAGTTCAGGAAATGTCGTTTTACCCGCCAACTCAGTGATGGGCCTAGTGTGGCAATGGGATGCAATATTTTCAACACAATCAAGGTCATCTTGACTTGGCCCAGAAGTCAATACCACTTGGTAACCACGGGATTGCAACGCATCAATGACTTCCGCAAATTTTTCATCATCCCAACACTTAAATATCTGCCGTGCCGTTGGCTGAATGACGACATAGCTGCTATGAACACCAAGTTCCAATAGCTGCTGATCGATCTTTTTCCAATCTTGCTCTGCATATGACATCGTTAAATCTGTTTTAAGGTTATTGATTTTTAACGGTTCAAGAACAGAAAGATTGTTCATAACAACGTGTTCACCGTGAGGTGCAGTCAAATGAGTAAAGCTATTATGCCAAAACGTCGACTCTCGATGAGCAAATTTATGTGAAATTTTTACCTGAGCAGGGATAGCCCGCACAAGCACTGATATCATCCATTGGTCTGCAAGATTTACAACCAAATCATACTTATTACGACGTAATTTTAATAACAAATTGACAAAGTTACAGGCTTTACTGAGCCCATTAGCCTTCTTACCTTTAATTCCATACAAGGCATGGATTTCCCTATTTTCAGACAAAATAGGGATCGTATCTTGATAAAGTAACACGTCAATCTCGGCATCAGGATAGTTTTGCTTTAATGTACTGATCACAGGCGTAGTCAGTAGCATATCCCCATGAAACCGCATCTTGATAACAAGAATTTTTTTAAACTGTTTTTTCACCAGACACTCTTAATGATATCTATACGCAAAATGACATAGTTCTTTGACAAAAACTAACACTATTAATTCAATCAAGAACGAACATGTTACTACTTTAGGAATAATCGATATAGCCTTGAATGCGTATAAGTATAGTTTTTTGATTTTGAAAATAAAAAACCCAGCCAAAGCTGGGTTTTTTAATAAGAAAACAAAAATTATTTAATTTTCGCTTCTTTGTAGATCACATGCTTACGAACAACTGGATCGAATTTTTTCATTTCCAGTTTTTCAGGCATAGTGCGCTTGTTCTTCGTCGTGGTATAGAAGTGACCAGTACCTTCAGAAGAAACCAGCTTGATTTTCTCGCGAATACCTTTAGCCATTTTTTAGCTCCTTAGTACTTCTCACCGCGGGCACGCAGTTCAGCAAGAACAGCATCAATACCCTTTTTATCGATAATGCGCATGCCTTTAGCAGATACACGCAGCGTTACGAAACGTTTCTCAGACTCAACCCAGAAACGATGAGAGTGCAGGTTTGGCAAAAAACGACGCTTGGTCGCGTTTAATGCGTGTGAACGGTTGTTACCGCTCATTGGACGCTTGCCAGTAACTTGGCAGACTCGTGACATGTCTATTCTCCAAAAATCTAATCAGCTCGAGCTTTTTTGTTCTGGGTATGGCCGCCTCGTCAGGCTTAGGAGCCCATCTCAGCAAACTTTATTGACTGAAAAGAATGTTATCATCTTAGTAAAAAATTTACTGAGATAGGCTCTTCTCGCCAAACCCAAGATCCTCAAAGGTGGCGTAGTATACGCTTTCAATCGTTCTCACTCAAGCCCAATGCGGCAAAAGTTGTCATTTTTTAGTCAAAAAAATGCTTTTACAACCACCCTCGTTCAAGAAATGAAACACAATTTTTATGTCCAACAACAAAATGGTCAAGCAATTTAATTCCCACTAAGCTACAAGCATCTTTAATACGAAAAGTCACTTGTTTATCCGCTTCGCTAGGCTCTGCATTGCCTGATGGGTGATTATGCGCCAAGATGACCGCACTTGCATTCATTTTCATGGCATAACGAATAATTTCTCTGGGATGAACCTCTACCCGATTGATAGTTCCTTTAAAGAGTTCTTCATAACTAATAATTTGATGTTGATTGTTTAAAAAGAGTACCACAAAAACTTCTCTTTCTTGCCCAGCAAACAATTCAAGTAATCGTATTTTTAAATGGTTAGGTTCAGAGATCACATCTTCATATAAAAATTGTTCAGTAAAAAAACGCCGTGCGATCTCACTAATCGCCTGAAATTGAGAGAATTTACAAACACCGACACCTTTGCATTTTGCTAGCTTTGTGTAGTCAGACTGTAAGAGTAAGTATAAAGAGCCGAACTCTTTCAACAAACGCTCCGCAAGTTGTAAAACGGATTCGCCTTGGCTACCCGTTCGTAAAAAAATAGCTAATAACTCTGCATCCGTCAGCGTTGCGGCACCATACGCCAATATTTTCTCCCTTGGCTTTAAGCTCTCTTCATGCTCCATTATCACCCCCTTATGCCCCTTGCTGCTTCTCTTTCTATACATAGGCGGTAACGACAACAACACATCAATTGTTGATTTGCGTAACGCTTCGCAAAAATAAAAGGGTGATGATATATACAGTACTCTCGCTGACACTTCTGATATGATAATATGCTCTTCACGATGATTAGATGGATAAAACGATGGCACAGCTATTAGGTAAAAAAATAGTCCTCGGCATAAGTGGTGGTATTGCCGCATATAAAATTCCTGAGCTCACTCGTCGCTTACGTGATGAGGGTGCTATAGTCCGCGTTGTTATGACTCATGGGGCAAAAGCCTTTATTACACCTTTAACATTGCAGGCGGTTTCTGGTCATCCCGTCTCTGACGATTTACTTGACCCAGCGGCGGAAGCAGCAATGGGCCATATTGAGCTCGCTAAATGGGCCGATATCATCATATTAGCGCCAGCTACAGCAGATTTAATTGCTCGAATAAGTGCTGGTATGGCGAATGATTTATTGACCACCATTTGTTTAGCTTCGGCTGCGCCGCTTGCGGTTGTTCCTGCCATGAATCAGCAAATGTATCGAGCAACGGCGACACAAGAAAATTTAATCAAACTGAAACAACGTCAATGTATGATTTGGGGGCCAGATGATGGCAGCCAAGCCTGCGGTGACATCGGCCCAGGAAGAATGCTCGATCCATTAGAGATTATACGTTTTACCTGTGAACACTTCCGTTCTCGAACTGACTTACAAAATCGAAAAATTATGATTACGGCAGGGCCTACCCGTGAAGATTTAGACCCAGTCCGCTTTATTAGTAATCACAGCTCAGGAAAAATGGGGTTCGCTATTGCTGAAGCAGCCAGTCAACGTGGTGCACAAGTGACTTTAATTGCAGGCCCAGTGACTTTAGCGACACCGGCAGGAGTCACGCGAATTGATGTTATCAGTGCTCTCGATATGTACGAAAAAGTGCACCAAACTATCACTGAGCAAGATATCTTTATCGGTTGTGCGGCTGTCGCTGACTACCGTGCAAAAACAATTGCTGAAAATAAAATTAAAAAACAGGGTGATGAAGTTGCCATTACATTAGTCAAAAATCCTGATATTGTTGCCAGTGTTGGCCAATTAGCACAACATCGCCCTTATGTGGTTGGATTTGCAGCCGAAACCCAGAATGTGGAAGAATACGCACGTCAGAAACGCCAACAAAAACAGTTAGACCTAATTTGTGCGAATGATGTTTCGCTCGCTGATAATGGTTTTAACAGTGATAACAATGCACTGCATATTTTTGATGCTTTTGGCGACACCCGTTTACCACACAGTAGTAAACTTGAATTAAGCCACCGTTTATTAGACGAGATACTTCAACGTTATGAAAAAAATTGATCTGAAAATTCTTGATCCCCGTATTGGTAACGAGTTTCCTTTACCAACTTATGCAACGACTGGCTCAGCGGGATTAGATCTGCGTGCTTGCCTTGATGCACCAATCGATTTAGCGCCGGGTCAAACAGAGTTAATCCCTACTGGCCTCGCGATTCATATCGCTGATGAGCAGCTAGCAGCAGTCATCCTACCGCGTTCCGGTCTTGGCCATAAACATGGTGTTGTACTTGGTAATTTAGTTGGATTGATTGACTCTGACTATCAAGGGCAATTGATGGTGTCTGTATGGAACAGAGGCAACCAGACATTTACCATTGAACCGGGCGAACGAATGGCCCAAATGGTTTTCGTTCCAGTCGTTCAAGCTGAATTTAATATTGTCGATGACTTTGATGCGACAGAACGAGGCGCTGGAGGCTTCGGACATTCAGGACGTCAATAAATTTGCTTACTCCTAATTCTTAGCTTTACTGATAATACCAAATCCATATTTCATGATGGAATAACAAATAAACTTATCAGTGAGTTTAGCGAAAAATAGACGGTATCATTTTAGTACGACAGTTTAGTTGCTTTAAAGGGTATTTTGTTGGTAGCGATATGTTTATCTAAACGAGGTATACGTCCTAACAGACCCTATCTCGAAACTGACAACAATAGCAATTCGTGAAATATAGACTGTTATTTTGTCAGCTTTTTAAGATAAATTGATGGCTTAGCCTACTAGCTCCCCTCTTTATGATTTAACTGAGGAGCTAATACGCTAAGTCGCGCAAGGGGCAAGTAAGGTTCCATTGATAAAAAGTTCGCGGGCAAGAAACTCGTCCCTCGAAGGCTGAAAATGGTCACTTTACATGCCACATGCAAGGTCACAAATATATACCATCTAACGATACAACAAGCATATGCCCTTTTAAGCCAGCCGAACTTCATCGATATCGTGCTCTTTTATCTACTTTTTGCCCTTTATTTTCTATTTACTCGGGGCAAAATTTTAGATAGTTTGTTTTGCTGTTTTAGCAGGGGTCTTATCAGACATGGCAGAAAAAGCGATAACAAAAAAACGCAACAGACGTGAAGAGATTTTGCAGTCTCTGGCGCTGATGTTAGAAAGTAGTGATGGTAGTCAACGAATTACAACTGCAAAGCTTGCAGCAACTGTAGGAGTATCTGAAGCTGCACTTTATCGTCATTTTCCGAGTAAAACGAAAATGTTCGATAGCTTAATTGAGTTTATCGAGGACTCTTTAGTTTCGCGTATCAATCTTATCCTAAGCGATGAGAAAGATACGCTAACTCGCATTAAACTGATTTTAGCCCTTATTTTAGGCTTTTCAGAGAAAAACCCAGGGCTGACCCGTATTATGACCGGCCACGCCCTGATGTTTGAGCAAGATAGGCTGCAAGGTCGTATAAACCAATTATTTGAACGAATAGAGTCACAATTACGCCAAGTATTAAAAGAGAAAAAAATACGAGATGGGCATGGTTTTCTGCATGATGAATCCCTTCTTGCAAGCCAACTGCTCGCATTTTGTGAAGGGATGTTGTCGCGTTTTGTACGTTCAGAATTCCGTTATCGACCCACAGTAGAATTTGAATCACGCTGGCCTTTAATTTTAGCTCAGTTACAATAACAGATTAAACAACTACTCACCCCGCCCACATTCTTTGGGCGAGGGCTTTTTTCTTTATTTACCTGTTTCTTGATTACCTTAGGGTAAACAAGCTCAAATCCAGGACATGATGAATGCCATTCATCTGTGCAGCTCCTCATCATTGTAGGATGACTAGCCCAAATCCCTCTTATCTGACTTTCATCTAAAAAGTGATTACCCTGAATAAGAAGACAACAGCTGATTAACCTCAAATACCATACTGCTGACGATAAGCTTGCATCGCGATGAGATGTTGTTGCATATCTTCTCGTTCAGCGAGGTAAGCAATCAAGTCGCTCATCGTAATAATTGAATAAACTTTGCAGTGATAATCGCGTTCAACTTCCTGTACCGCCGAGATCTCACCTTTGCCTTTTTCTTGACGATCAAGACAGAGAAGGACGCCATTAAGTGTCGCATTTTGCTGTTTAATAATTTCCATCGATTCACGAATTGCCGTACCCGCTGTAATAACATCATCGACAACCACCACACGCCCCTGTAGTGGAGAACCCACTAATGTGCCACCTTCACCATGATCCTTGGCTTCTTTACGGTTAAAGCAGTATGGCATATCAATATTATGATGTTCAGCAAGTGCAACTGCTGTCGTCGTTGCTATTGGGATCCCCTTATAAGCAGGCCCAAACAAAACATCACATTCGATTGCACTTTCTTTGAGAGCTTGCGCGTAGAATCGACCAACCAGTGCCAGATCACGCCCCGTATTAAACAGCCCAGCATTAAAGAAATAGGGGCTTTTACGGCCTGATTTCAGCGTAAACTCACCAAATTTAAGCACCTGTTTTTTCATGGCAAGCTCTATAAATTCGCGCTGATAGGCTTTCATGGGTCAATCTCCTCAATATTTAATGTCAATATATTTAATACGATGATACACATACTGGTGAGCTCGAAAAAATCACCAGCCATAAAAAAGGCGACTATTTCAGCCGCCTATTAAAAATATTCTTATTTCAACGCTTCTCGTTGAGCTTCAAAAATAGATTCTAGTCCCGTTTTTGCTAATGCAAGTAACGACAATAGCTCTTCATGGCTAAATGGTTCGCCTTCGGCAGTTCCCTGAACCTCTATCATACGACCATCATCCATCATAACGACGTTCATATCGGTCTCAGCCGCAGAGTCCTCAACATATTCAAGGTCACATACAGCTTCATTATTCACAATTCCTACAGAGACTGCGGCTACCATCGATTTTAAAGGGCTCGCCGTCAATTTACCTTGTTCAACCATTTTATTAAGTGCATCGACTAACGCAACGCAAGCCCCTGAAATAGCTGCTGTACGAGTACCACCATCTGCTTGTATCACATCACAATCTAACGTAATGGTATATTCGCCTAACTTTTTCAAATCAACCGCTGCGCGTAAAGATCGTGCGATTAGACGTTGGATTTCCATTGTACGCCCAGTCTGCTTACCTTTTGCCGCTTCACGTTGATTACGCGAATTTGTTGCTCGAGGTAGCATGCCATATTCTGCTGTCACCCAGCCTTGGCCTTGACCTTTTAAAAAACGAGGCACTCCCTCTTCGACAGTTGCATTGCATAACACCTTAGTGTCGCCAAACTCAATAAGAACAGAGCCTTCCGCATGCTTAGTATAGTTGCGTGATATTTTAATCGGACGCATTTGGTCTGCCATTCTGCCTTCTGGACGCATGGTGTTATCTCCATTTTCAACTAAATTGCCGCGCATTATACGTCCTTAAAACGATAATGCCTATCATGACATCACTCATAGCGTTATAATCCCTCTTATATTCATTTTGATAGGAACGAATTATGATCCGTAGTATGACCGCTTTTGCCCGCCGTGATATCAAGGGTGAATGGGGGAGTGCGGCCTGGGAGCTGCGTTCCGTTAACCAACGCTATCTAGAAACCTATATCCGCTTACCAGAACAATTACGAAGTCTTGAGCCAGTGGTTCGTGAACGCATTCGTGCTCGCCTGACTCGAGGCAAAGTTGAATGTAATTTACGTTTTGAATTAGATGGAGCAAATCGAGGAGAATTAATCCTTAACGAAAATTTAGCTCGTCAAATTATTAGTGCGGCTAACTGGGTAAAAAATTACAGTCATGAAGGCGAAATTAATCCATTAGAAATTCTACGTTGGCCTGGCGTTATGTCAGCGGGCGAGCAGGATTTAGATGCGATCAGCGAGCAGCTGTTAGCAGGGCTTGATGAGACATTAGATGCATTTATTCAAAGCCGAGAAGCTGAAGGCGCTGCGTTACACGCTCTTATCGAACAACGTCTGGATGCAGTACTGGTTGAAGTTGCAAAAGTCCGTCAGCATATGCCCGAAATTTTGCAATGGCAGCGTGAGCGCCTACAAACCAAATTAGAAGAAGCTGATATTCAAGTAGATAGCAACCGTTTAGAGCAAGAACTCATTTTATTAGCTCAACGTGTCGATGTCGCCGAAGAACTGGATCGGCTGGAAGCACACGTGAAAGAAACGCGTAATATTCTCAAGAAAAAAGAAGCCAATGGTCGACGCCTAGACTTTATGATGCAAGAGTTTAATCGTGAATCAAATACTCTCGCATCAAAATCTATCAATAGTGAAGTGACCAATTCAGCCGTTGAGCTCAAAGTGTTGATAGAACAAATGAGAGAACAAATTCAAAATATTGAATAACGTAAACGTATTATAAAATATAAAGCCGGTTCATTCTCTATACCTAAATTTTTACTGGCTTTATATTTATCTTATATATGAATTACAACCACTCTTTATCTGTCTTTCTATTAAGAATTTTAATACAGGGACAGCAAAATAATACATGCTTAATAGGTGGTTAAAAAAGCTAACTTCAAAAAAGCGTGTTGTATTCCGTTTTTTCAAGTGTATCAAGATTAAACATGATTTCTTTCCCTACTTAACCTAAGTTTTGTCTCTCTCCATTTTAGCCCTTCTAACCGTCACAATATTCGCAGATTAAATACCCTCGTTTCTTTTTCCGCAGTATTTACTCAAATGATTAAACCTGTAATGTATTGAATTTGTTGTTAAAAATAGCAAATCACCGATAGGTAAATAAAAACTATCAGCGATTGGCTTAGAATACTTAAAATTGATAATGATAATTGTTATTATCAAGGCTCAATCAAAAAGGGTCTAAATATGAAGATAATTAATCACCTGCTATCAATAACATTCGTAACCTTATGCTCATCCTCGGCCTTAGCAACGACCTATCCCGTTACAGTGACCGATACCGATGGCCAAAAAATTACGTTACAACAAGAACCGAAACGAGTTGTATTGCAAGATGGTCGAGATATTTTAACGCTGGCTTTGCTTGATAGAGAGAATCCGTTTAATCGCCTCGTCGCATGGAATAATAATCTACAAAAAACGGACCCTCAGACGGTAGAATTACTGGCAAAAAAATGGCAATCCGATCTACAGAAAATTCCCGATATGGGATTCAATGACAAAGGTGAAGTTAACACTGAAGTGGTAATTGCTCAAAAACCCGACCTCCTGATTGCGCAGTTACGTGCAAAACCTGCATTAGAAGGCTCTGGTGTTGTTAGCCGTTTAAAAGATGCTAATATTCCTATTCTATATATCGATACTTTTTTGCACCCAATCGAAAATACAACCACGAGCATCGACATGCTTGGATTGGTGTTAAATAAAGAAAAAGAAGCCAAAGAATATACTGACTTTTATCAAGCTCGCTTATCAGACATCCAACAAGCAACGGCAAAAATCCAGAATAAGCCGCGTGTTTTTATTGAAGCCAAGGCAGGAGCAAATGGTAGCGATAGCTGCTGTTTTACCCATAATAACGCCGGTTGGGGTGGTTTAGTGCAAGCAATTGGCGCCGATAATATTGGCAGTCAATTTTTACCGGGTGCTTCTGGCACTGTCTCTTTAGAACAAGTCATTACAACAACGCCTGACGTTTATATCGTCACCGGCTCTCGTTGGGTTAATAAAAACAATATTGCTGCTCCCTTTGGTTATGGCGTGACAAAAGAAGAAAACCAACGTGGTTTTGAACGACTAAAAAATAGAACGGGTTTTAGCCAAATTAGTGCCGTTAAAAATAATCGGTTATATGGCGTCTACCATAACTTCTATAACCATCCTTATAATATTGTCGGTATGGAATATCTTGCAAAATTTATCTATCCCGAACAATTTACATCACTTAAGCCTGAAGAAACGTATAATCAAATTATTAAAACATTTACAACAATCCCTATTGCTGATGCACTTTGGGGGTCTCAAGCCGCACAATAATAAATTAATAGCCCTCAGAGTATGAGGGCTATCATGATGACTTTAATCGATTGAAATCGCATCTACACTTTAAGCCTTCCCCACTTAAGCTGATACCCATTCAAAACCAATTCAATACGAGGAGTATAATTACAGCTCAAGCAATCGTTAGCTAATAATGAGTATGTTAATAGATAATTTTTCAAAAAATCTGGTGATACTCACATCACCAGATCCCATGAAATTTAATCTCAATCAGCTTTGATTTCACCTTCCCTCACATGATGATAGTGAAAAGTGAAATAGAAAATAATAGCAAGCACAACGGTATACGATGAAAAAACAAGCCAAATCGTCTGCCAATCTTTAACGCCATCCACACTAAAGTAATCAACCACGAGTCCACTTAATATCGCACCAAAATAAGCGCCAACGCCATTCACCATGGTCATAAATAATCCCTGAGCGCTTGCTCTCATTCGATGATCAACTTCTTTTTCAATGAAAATGGAGCCAGAAATATTAAAGAAATCAAAAGCACATCCATATACGATCATGGATAAAATCAGGAACATTAAACCAATTGCGGATGGATCGCCAAAAGCAAAAAAACCAAATCTTAATGTCCAAGCTAACATGCTCAATAGCATGACTGTTTTGATGCCATAGCGTTTTAAAAAGAATGGAATGGCTAAAATAAACACAACTTCTGCCATTTGTGAAACGGATAATAAGATAGCAGGATACTGAACGATTAAACTATCTTGGTACAATGGGTCACGAGCGAAGTCGTGTAAGAATGGGCTACCAAATGTATTAGTGATTTGTAAAACAGCCCCCAGTAGCATTGCGAATAAAAAGAAAACCGCCATTATCGGTTTTTTGAATAACACTAATGCATCAAGACCTAACTTACTAACCCAACTAGTAGAAATAGCTTTTTTGTTAACGGCAATATGCGGCAAAGTCAAAGAATATAGCGCCAACAACAATGAACAGCTACCCGCAATATAGAGTTGCATGCTACTTAATTCAAATTTTAATAGACTAATACTCCACATAGCGATAATAAAACCTACCGTGCCAAATACTCGAATAGGCGGAAAATTTGTCACTGAATCTAGATGAAATTGGCTTAATGAGGAGTAACTAATTGAGTTGGATAATGCAATCGTTGGCATAAATGCCATCGCATTAATCAGCATTACCCAGAACATCAATGTAGAGTCTGTTACGCTGGCGGCGTAGAATAACGAACCAGCACAGATAATATGACAAATCATATATAACCGATTAGCAGGGATATATTTATCTGCAATAATTCCGATAATACCCGGCATTAAAATAGCAGCAATCCCTTTCGAACTATAAACCATTCCAACTTCAGCGCCAGAGAAATTCAGTGTTTTCATCATGTAGGCACCTAGCGTGACTAACCAACTTCCCCAGACAAAATATTGTAGGAATAACATGGTTTTTAGACGGGTTTTAATATTCATATCAATCTCCGTTTGGAGTTATATTCGTCAATACTTCAAGTGATAGCATAGTTATTTCACTCATTTACGCTCATCACAGCGCAATTATCGACTCAGCTGTAACCCCGAATTGTTTAACGTGTTTGTTTATTTGTTTTTATTTTCACTTCAGCAATTGCGACACCAAATAAGATAATGGCGACACCGACAAACTGAATGAATTCAAGAGGTAAATGTAATACAGTTACGGACAATATGATGGTTACAGGCAATTGCATTGAACTGACTATTGTCGCTAAGCTCGTTCCAATCAATGGAGTACCTTTAGCAAACATCCACATCCCAAAGAAAGAACCAAAAAAGGCCAATGGTAATCCGTAAGAGAAAAACAAGGAGTTAAATGTGGTGAAGTCTAATAAAAAGGTTGGAGGCACAACAATCGAGGTCAAAATAGCCCCTCCTGTTACCATAATGGCTGAACGCATCATTGGTTCAGTTTTTACAGCAAGCGCGCCACTGACATAAACACGTACTGCATTTGATAGCGCTGCACATAAGCCAAATACAATACCTAACCAGTGGAATTGCACACTCGAACTGTTCAGTAGCCCTGTCGCTAGTAAGGTTCCAACTAAGATAAAGAGTACTGATAAGATCGTCATGACGGTAGGCATTCGGCGAGTCACAATAGAATTAATCGCGACTCCCATCCAAGTGAACTGCAAAAATAGCACAACCCCCAATGCCGGTGATAAATACTGTAATGAGGCGTAATAGAGTAGTCCCGTTAACCCAGTAGTGGTTCCCGTCAATAACATTAATGTTGATTGCTTTCCTGTTGGCCAGTTTAGCGTTTTTTTTCTCATCGCTGATCCAGCTAACACAAACACCCAAAGTAATGCCGCACCTAAAACAGTTTGACTACCAATCACATCATTTAAAGAGAATCCAGCCTGATAAGCCAATACAACCAATGTTGATAAAATGCCATAGCTACAAGCGCCAAGCGAAACTAAAACTAGCCCCTTTAATTTCATTGAATACCTACCTACTTGTTTCTATGACATTCTTTATATTATTTTGAGAATAAGTTAGAAGCGAGCAATCACGCCAGTGACTAATTGCAAGAAGGTGGCTTTCACTTTTTCAGCCGTTTCGATCACTTCATCATGGCTCAGAGGCTGTTCCAAAATACCGCAAGCCATATTCGTTAAGCAGGAAATACCAACCGTTTTAATTTGTGAATGATGGGCCACCAGTGCTTCAGGTACCGTTGACATACCAACAGCATCAGCGCCTAATGTTCTAATCATGCGGATTTCAGCAGGTGTTTCATACGTTGGGCCAGTCCACCACGCGTAAACGCCTTGACGCACGGAAACCCCTTGTTCTTTAGCAACATCCAAAATTATTTGACGTAGTTCTTTGTTATAAACTTCACTGACATCCAAGAAACGGACACCTAATTCAGGGTTATTTGGCCCAATCAATGGGTTATTTGCAGTGAGGTTAATATGGTCAGTAATCACCATCAGGTCGCCAGGGTTAAAGTCGGTATTCACTGCACCACATGCGTTAGTAATGATCAGTTTTTCTACCCCGAGTGCTTTCATCAATCGCACAGGAAAGGTCACTTGGTCGAGCGAAAAACCTTCGTAATAGTGGAAACGGCCTTTCATCGCGACCACATTTTTACCCGCGATAGTTCCGATCACCAATTCATTCGCGTGGCCAACAGCCTCAGATTTTGCAAAATGGGGGATTTCGCTATAAGGAATATGAACCGCGTTTTCTAATGTATCTGCGAATGGACCTAGACCTGACCCTAAAATGATACCAACGGTTGGTTTAATGTCGGTGTGAGTCTCAATGAAGCGTAAGCTTTCTAAAATATCATTGGTGTTATGCATGGAAATCTCCGAAATAGTACCAAAAGGATGAATAAGGGGGATGATAAAGCAATTTAAAAACTGTACAGCGATCTTAATCTCATTTTAAGAAAAAGATTCTCGCTATGATATCGACCAAAGAGCAGTACTTTCTGAGCAAATCTGCTAATCTTTGACGCGGTATCTCTTGATAAGAAAAGGGTGATGACTTGTTACTGACATTATTGAATGAATTTCGCACCTCTAAGAATTCCAAAACTCGTAAGCTGAAAATGCTTTATCGATTAATTTTGAATCATGGGCCGATTAGAGCGGAAGAGTTATCATCACTGGCGAGTATGAAACCTGCAACTTGTGCAAGACTGCTTGATGAGTTGAGTAAAAGCCAATTGATTTCTACGTCAGAGCTTGGCGAGTCAACGGGTGGACGTAAGCCAATACTGTACAGCATTAACTCTGATGATGGCTATGTTGTCGGTATTGAGATGAGTGATCTCTATTCAACGATTCTATTACTCAACTTAAAATTAGATATTTTAGGCATGCTCAAAATAAAAAATGAGCAATTAGAAACAGCGGAAAAGATGCTGGATAACCTATTAATAAAAGTTGAACAGTTATTATCTGAGCATCAACTCACCACAGAAAAAATATTGGGTATCGGCATTGCCATTGACCATATATTAGAACGCGATAAGGTCGACTTTAGTCAGTATGATGCAAGAATTACTGACTTATTCAGTTATATTAATGACAGAGTTCCCTGCTTTGTCACGCTAGGCAGCGGCATTACTTTCGCTGCACTTGCCGAATATCGGTTACGCTATCATTCAAAAAGCCAACGCTTTTTATTTACAACCTGTGATACAGATATACGAAGTTGTACCGTCATTAATAATACATTTGCGCCTGCATCAATTAGCACCGCTCAAGCTTTCGGTCATATCACCATTGATATTCGGGGCCAGCGATGTGAATGTGGCTCATATGGTTGTTTGAAACAATACAGCTCATTATCAGCGATAAAAACACGCATTATTCAGCAAATTCGCTTAGGAAAATCTTCAGTAATAAATAAACTGGTTAGTACTGAAGCAGAAATTAATTACCATACTATTTTTCAAGCTCTCGCCATGGATGATCAGTTGTGTTTGGATGTGTTAGAAGAAGCTGCCTATTATTACGGCCTAGCGCTAGCAAATGCTATTTTGACATTACAGCCTGATGTTGTAGTGTGTGGTGGAACACTGACACCCAAAAATCATTTTTTTGCGATGACAAAGAAATCGATAGAAGAAAAAATGTCCGCATTCCCACATATTAAAACACGTATTTTTCCAGCAAATGACTCATATGAGGTGGTAGCACAAGGGGCTGGAGGGATGGTATTGGAAAATTATTTATCTGACTAAATCATAGCCGTTAGTTTATGTAGACGAGGAGAGGAGAAAAAAATGCAATTTGAAACTGTTTCAGAAACTCAAATTTCAAAGACTAAACAGTTATTTACTGTGCACTCTCCATTGATCCATTGTATGACTAATGATGTTGTACAAACCTTTACCGCCAATATTTTATTAGCGATAGGGTGTTCACCGGCCATGGTTATTGAGCCTGAAGAAGCAGAACAATTTGCGGCGATTGCTGATGGTGTGTTGATTAACGTGGGAACCTTAACTTCTGATCGCCAGTCTGCAATGCGTTTAGCCGTTTATAGCGCTCGACACGCCCAGAAACCATGGGTTTTAGATCCTGTTGCGGTGGGTGCTCTTCAGTTTCGAACTCAGTTTTGTCGAGAACTGTTGAAGCTAAACCCCACAGCCATTCGCGGTAATGCTTCCGAAATCATGGCATTGGCGGGGTCGAGTCAAGGTGGGCGCGGGGTCGATTCATTAAATACCCCCAATGATGCCTTACCCGCAGCTCAAGCTCTTGCTCGTGAAGTCAACACCATGATTGTGATAAGTGGCGAGGTTGACTATGTCACTGACGGTCACAGAACGATTGCGATAACAGGCGGACACCCCATAATGACCCGTGTGGTTGGCACGGGTTGCGGGCTATCGGCCGCTGTTACCGCAGCTTGTGCCCTACCTGGTGACCGATTACTTAATATTGCAAATACCTGCGCCATCATGAAACAAGCTGGTGAAATTGCGAAGAGAAATTGCCGAGGAACGGGCAGCTTTATTCCTGAATTTCTTGATGCCTTATCACAGTAGAATAACTAGCCATCATTAATAATTTTGTGATGGCTTTCCTTTATAAACGTGTTTTCTTACCGCGAATTTTACGTGACCAATGGCGAATATTATTTCGCAACATAATGAATCGGTACATAAAACTCTTTTTATCTGGTTCGATACCATAAAACCGTTTTAATGCGATTAAATCATTCGCTTTGCAAATCGCGAGGTTACCAAAATCTGATAAATCAATAATTTTCAGACCATGCTCAGTCAGTACCAAATTACCGGCATGAATATCATTTGATGATAAATTATAGGCGTGCAGTTGGCTAATTAATGCTGCTATTTCAGAATAATAAGGGGTGATATCGTTAATTTCAGAGAGTACCGTTCCCTCAACATATTCGGCAATAATCCAAGTTTCAATCGATTCTCGGCATCGCATTTTCTCTGCCACAAAATAAATATCATTGGTGATGGTACAACCTTGGTTTTGTGCTTGAACTAAACGAACAAGTAAGCGAGAAAAATAAGGGCCGTACATCATACGCATAATACGTTTTTCTAAACGACTATCACGCTCTTTTTCGCATTTAATAATGTAGTTTTTTCCATCAATATTAATACGAGCGACGCTACGCTCCATATTTCCACTATTGAGATTTTTACCGATAATTTTTCCTTGAATATAATCATCAATAACTTGCCAATAATCAATCTCACTTTCTTTTTGGTATACTTGATATCCATTTTTTTGTGTCTTTATTATTTTATTCATCGCCCGCCACTCAGCCCTACCCGCTATTAAAAGCTGATGCTAACAATTAGTGATATTTATTTCTTAGCGATTATTGCAGATTACTCGAGTGATTCAATTAAACTAGGCAGTAAAATGACAAAAAATAGTCAACTAGCCAGCGTGATAACTGGCTAGTGATAGAAGCAATATATTGGAAGGGATCTTAGTTTAATCGTTACCAAAAAGATCACGGGTATACACTTTATCCGCCACATCTTCGATTTCAGGTACCATCCGGTTAGCCAAAATAATGTCGCTGTCCGCTTTAAAGGCCTCAAGGTCACGATAGACTTTCGAGCGGAAGAACTCATCTTCTTTTAGCACTGGCTCATACACAATCACTTCGATACCTTTGGCCTTAATACGTTTCATCACGCCCTGCACCGCAGAGGCACGGAAATTATCAGAGCCTGCCTTCATCACCAAACGGTATACCCCCACTTTACGTGGCGCTTTGGCAATAATCGCATCGGAAATAAAGTCTTTACGTGTGCGGTTAGACTCCACAATGGCGTTAATCAGGTTATTCGGCACATCATCGTAGTTTGCCAACAACTGTTTGGTGTCTTTAGGGAGACAATACCCGCCGTAACCGAAAGAGGGGTTGTTGTAGTGGCTACCGATACGCGGGTCTAATGACACCCCTTCAATGATTTGTCGTGCGTTCAAACCACGGCTTTCTGCATAGGTATCTAATTCATTGAAATAAGCGACGCGCATCGCCAAATAGGTGTTTGCAAACAGTTTAATCGCTTCGGCTTCCGTGCCATCGGTAAACAGCACAGGAACGTCTTTTTTGATGGCACCTTCGAGCAATAAGTTCGCAAAAGTTTCCGCACGCTCAGAGCGCTCGCCCACCACAATACGAGAAGGGTGCAGGTTATCCCAAAGTGCGCGACCTTCGCGTAAAAACTCAGGCGAGAAAATGACATTGGTGTAGCCGAACTCTTCACGTAAACGCTCGGTGAAGCCGACAGGAATAGTGGATTTGACGATAATCGTGGCATCGGGGTTAATTTTCTGCACGTCATGAATGACCGACTCAACCGATTTAGTATTAAAGTAGTTGGTTTTTGGGTCATAATCTGTCGGTGTTGCCACAATCACGTACTGGGCGCCAGTATAGGCTTCAACGATATCTTGCGTGGCACGGAAATTGAGTGTTTTTTCCCGTAGAAACTGCTCGATTTCAGCATCAATAATTGGTGACTGTTTGTTATTCAGCATCGCCACTTTTTCGGCAATGATATCGACTGCCACCACTTCATGGTGTTGTGACAGTAACATGGCATTAGACAGACCCACATAGCCTGTACCCGCAATTGCTATTTTCAAAACTGACCTCTCAAATCCATCTTAGTAGATTACAGGGTATCCTTCATCAATATCATAAGTTACAGGCGATAGTATGACTGATACCAATCAACAAACGCTTGTACACCCTGTTCAATAGAAACTTGTGGACGATATCCCGTCACCTTAAATAAGTCTTCGGTATCCGCCCAAGTGGTATACACATCCCCAGCCTGCATAGGTAAAAAGTTTTTGATCGCTTTTTTGCCTAAGGATTTTTCCAGTGCGGCAATAAAATCCGTTAACTGAACCGGTTGCCCATTACCAATATTGTATAACCGGTATGGGGCGCGACTCTGTGCAGGAGAAAGAGAACCATTTTCTGGGTCTGCTTGTGGGATTATATCGGAAATACGGATAACCCCTTCCACGATATCATCAATAAAAGTGAAATCACGACTGAGATTGCCGTTATTATAAACATCAATGGGTTCACCAGCTAAAATGGCTTTAGTAAATTTAAATAACGCCATGTCTGGACGACCCCATGGGCCATACACCGTGAAAAAACGTAAACCGGTCGTTGGCAACTGGTAAAGATGAGAGTAGGAGTGAGCCATTAACTCATTGGCTTTCTTCGTTGCTGCATACAGGGAAACCGGATGGTCGGTCGGCATATCAGTACTGAATGGTGTTTGATTGCTTATGCCATACACGGAGCTAGACGAGGCATACACTAGGTGTTTGACGTTTGCCTGTCGGCATCCTTCAAGGATCGCCAAATGGCCATTGAGATTACTGTCTGCATACGCAAAGGGATTTTGCAGTGAATAACGAACGCCAGCTTGAGCGGCAAGGTGGATCACACGGTCAAAATCTTCTTGCGTACAAAGTACAACCACTTTTTCTCGATCGGTAATATCAAGTGGGATAAAACGAAAATGAGGATAGTGTTCAAGAATATGTAGACGGGATTGTTTCAGCCCCTGATCGTAATAAGCGTTCATGTTGTCGATACCGACAACTTCATGCCCACTATCTAATAAACGCTGACATAGTCTAAAGCCAATAAAACCTGCACTGCCAGTAACTAAGTATTTCATATTAATGTTCTTCTAGCGTTAAGCCGTACTCAATAGTTCGAGACGAACCATTCAATGGTAATTTAGAGTATAAGACCTATAAATGTAGCAATGGTTTTATTTGCCAGTAAATAAAAATGCGCTGAAGAACAATTAAGACGTTTCTGGCATGACTTTTTTCAGATTGGATTGCTGTATTTCCGTTATTGTTGGAGCGCCAGCTGGGCCTTGCTGACTCACCACAATCGCGGCAACATGGTTCCCAAGGTCAACACACTCTTTCAATGACAACCCGTGAGATAATCCAGCTAATACTCCAGCGGTATGTGCATCGCCAGCGCCTATCGTATCAACAACAGAAACTTGATACGCGGGTACAAACTGGGGTTGTTTATGTGGCTGACACAACCATGCCCCTTGACTATCTAAGCGAACAATTAACGTGATGCCGTTATGGTTGGCATACTCCACCGCAAGTTGTATTAAGTCACCGTCTCCGCAAAGAAAACGGGCCTCATCGCGATTGACTGTCAAAATAGTTCTATTGGCAGGTAATTGGGCGATAAAATCACGGGGGAGAGCCGCAAGCCGTGGCCCTAAGTCCAAAACAATCGTTTGTGTGGGGCAATCATGGAGCAGCCATTCCTGCAACGCTTCCCCTTGTTGGCAACCTAATTCATAACCGCTGGCATAGATGATACCCTCTGTAGGTAGTGGAAGAGCTTGTAGTTCAGCTCTATTCCACTCTTCTTCACAGCCAGGAATTGAAATAAATGTCCTTTCGCCATCAGGTTCAGTGAGGGCGAAACACCAGCCATTATCTTGCGTATCACTCGTCAAAATAGGCTTTACACCCAGTTCCGATAATACGTGGCGAACACGCTCTCCCCATTGCCCCTTGCCTACTCGGATACCATTCACCAAGGGGATTTGTAGACGGCTTAAAGCACGCAGGACATTAAATGCACACCCACCAATCTGCCATCCATGGTCACGAGCGGCAATGTCTTCACCGCGACGGGGCATTCTCGCGATACTCAATACACAATCACCCGCAGCTGCACCAATCACAATAACAGTGCGCATTAAACCTTCTCCGCTGAACGACTAAACAGTAGATATAAGCCGTAAAGTACAAAGCTTAATACGAATGAAAGAAGGATAGATAAGCTAGAACCCTCGAAAATACCGGTCGCCCATGGCCCTTTAATAAACTCATTATCACTGACTAATAGGCCCGCCAGTGCACCGAGTAACCAACATAACAGCGGGATCCAACGGATTCCAGCGTTAGATTGTCCAAACAGTTGCTCGAACGCATAGCCTTTTCGGCTCCGTAGTACGGCATAATCCAGCATAAACACCGCTTCCCATGAGGCTAAAAACACCCCGCAAAACAAAAGGAAAGCAATAAATGAGTTAATAAACTCTCCTGAAATAAATAGGATATAAATTGCCACTCCCATGACTAAAATAGCATCTAATGCAACGGCATAAACTTGGCGAATTTTGACACCGATAGTTAATAAATTCAGGCTTGCAGAGTAGAGGCTGAGTACGGCAATAGTGATAATCCCAGCTGTCGCCGTTAATAAGTAAGGGATCGACATCCAACTCGGTAATTCAGAACCTATCAATGCAATTGGATTTTCCGCTGAGGCTAATTCAGGCAAACGAGCAGAAAGCAAAATACCCGTAAATAATAAAATAAATAGCGGTAATGTGGCCCCAAAGGTCACCGCATTGAAAATAGAGGATTTTGATGACCGTTCACTTTGGTAGCGGCTATAATCTGCTCCCGCTATCCCCCAGCCAATGCCTGTTCCAGCGGCAATAATGGATACCGCGGGTAAAAAACCCGTCAACCAACTACCAGAAGGCATTGATAAAACAGCATTCCAGTCTGTTTGCCAAATAATATACAGCGCAGCGATTAAGGTCATAGTACCAAAAATACGCGTGATCCAACTTTGCATCACAACGACGGTCGCTTGGCCGAGTAAGCTAATCGTAATTGCCAATCCACCAAATAACACCATGCAAACCACGGTTAATACGACGGAGTCACTGAATCCAACTACTTGAAATAGGGCTTTTAGTGTCAACGTACCCGTGATCATATTGATGGATTCCCAACCCATCAGTGTTATCCAGCTAAAAAATGTGGGAGCGATGTTACCTGTTTTACCAAAAATCGTGCGCGACAGCGTCAACGTAGAGGTGCGGCCTTTCTGCCCTGATAAACTGATATAGCCCACCAGCGCGAAACTGGCTATACCAATAATGGTGGCGAGTAGAGATTGAAAGAAGGAGAGTCGGAAGGAAACAATAATCGCGCCATAAACGATACCTAGTATACCGATATTCGCGGCGGACCAAATCCAGAAGAGTTCCAGAGGGGTAGCTGTTCGCTCATGTTCGGGAACGATATCAATACCCGTGTTTTCAATTTTCCAAGCTTCATTTTTTTGCGGAGTGTCAGGTAATGCACTCATTCCACTCTCCTTAATGGCGTAAGGTACTGAGTATTTTTGCGTAGGGATAGAAATCTATATTATTAGAATTATTAATCAATGCAATCCATTCTTCAGGAAAAGCTTCAATACCTGACAGAGCTCCCGAAATCGCTCCGGCCATAGCACCAATGGTGTCCGTGTCTCCCCCCAGGTTGGCACAATACTTCGCACACATGACAGGATCACCATTTGTTAGCTCGACTATGGCCAGAGCGCAGGGAATAGATTCTATCGTGTCCATACCGGCTCCGATAAAATCGTACAGCTCTTTTAGTGTTGTCTGAGGCGAGCAGTTCTGTAGCGCGTTCGCCTTCTGAAAAGCCAGTGAGATTCGCTGTCCTAAAGAAGGGCTAAACGTTGAGGCATACAACTGCTGAACCTCTTCGGCAAGTATTGGAAGTTCTTTTTTTATTTGAGACCAAGATGTTTGCTCAATGGCTCGACTAATTGCCCAAGCAATGACACAGGCACCTGCAATCGCAATATCCGACTTATGTGTCGGAATACAAGCCGCTTCAACGGTTTTTATAAATTGATTGCGATCCGCAGTTGAAGCAACGCAGCCACAGGCGCTATCCGCATTGCCGCACCATTAGTGACCCCATTTGATACAATTTCATTAATGGGTATGCCTGCTTGAATAGCTAATAGAGATTGTTTTGAAGTCGGTCCAAAAATATTCTTATCGAAAGCATTAATGCGTCCCGCCCACGCTAAAATATTTTGTGCCACCACCTTCGGCTCTACCTGACCATTACAAGTAATAATTGCATCCATTAACGCAATTGCTTGATGAGTATCATCAGTCACTTCACCGGCACGAAACCCAATCGCCGCAACATTTTCGTCTGGCCCTGGCAAAAAATTATCTATCCAGCCGAAAAACTGTTGAACACGATCTTGTCGCCATAGCTCAGATGGCATGCCCATGGCATCCCCCGTCGCCTGACCATATAAACATCCAAGAATCGCTGATTGAATGTCGGGTTTACGCCCCATTTTTGCTCCCAATACTTTCCTTAACAACATTAATTATATTAGCAGCAATTAAGTCCAATACCAGTCCAATCAGTGAAAAAATAATGCCAATATAAGTCCATTAGATGATATTATGAATATATTAAAGTCTGTTATAAACTTAATTTGTTGAAAGCTTTATGGAAAAATATAATGCAAGCCCGCTTTCTTGAATGGATAAAAAATCAGCTAGATGTGAACTCAACGACACCTTTGTACCGTCAGCTACAGCATGCGATTGAGTCCGCTATTGAACATAAAATCGTCGATGCTGGGGATTATCTTCCTGCGGAGCGTTACCTTGCCCAACAGTTAAAGCTCTCTCGAGTGACAATCAGTAAAACAATGCAGGCTCTGGAAAAGAAAGGAACGGTGATCCGCCAACAAGGAGTGGGAACACAAGTCGCCAAATATTTAGGCTATTCACTATCCCATGAAAGTGGCTTTACTTCTCAAGTCATTAAAGCGGGAGGAACGGTGACCACTCAGTGGTTACTTCGCACCTTAACTGAGGCTACCGCGGATATTGCCGCTAAATTAGGTTTACCTGTTAATAGTCCAATAGCACAATTGAGGCGTATCCGCATCGCAAATGGGCAGCCTGTCTCTTTTGAAAATAACTATATTCCAGCTCAATACCTCCCTGAACCGGAAAAACTCACCGACTCCCTTTATGCATTATGGGGTAGCCAAGGCATTAACTTTAGCCGTGTCCAGCATAAAGTCAAAGCTATCAGCTGTAATGAAGAGTACGCCAATTGGTTAAACACGACGGTAGGGGCACCTCTCTTACTCGTGAGACAAACTAGCTCTATTCAAGCTGGCAGAATTATTGAGTACAGTGAAATTATCTGTCGTGGCGATATTTACGAACTCGAGTTTAATTCCCCCTAGTACCTTATTAATCTGAATGGCGTGATCTTAGGCACGAACGTGGCGCATATTTTAGCTAACTTCACCTTTTACATTTATTCTATGAAGAGTGATTTTTTATTATTAAATGGAATGAGGTAAATCATGCAAGTTTCTGCTCGAAATCAATTAGTCGGTACAGTTAGCGCAATAAAAGAAGGGGCGGTTAACAATGAGGTTGTTTTGTCATTGGGAAATGGTGAAGAGCTAACAACTGTCATTACATGCGAAAGCTGCAAAGCATTAGGTTTAGCTGTCGGCAAAGAAGCCGTTGCCATTATTAAAGCCCCGTGGGTGGTACTCGCAAAACCGGATTGCGGTTTACTATTTTCAGCACGTAATCAATTTAACGGTAAAGTCAGTAATATTATTGAAGGGGCTGTGAACAGTACAGTTCACCTAGTGACAAATAAAGGTGTTGAACTCACCGCGATCATTACCAATGAAAGTCTGCAAGACATGGCATTAACGAAAGGTGTCGATATCACTGCATTGGTCAAAGCATCAAGCGTAATCCTTGCAACACGCCGCTAATCCACAGTACAGAGAATATATCGCGGAGTAAAACTCCGCGATATATTGATTAACCTTATTCTTCCGCTTTTTTATTAGCAACTTGTAATGTTTGATAGATATAGTGGTGATAACTTTCTAATAATTGTTTGTCTTCACAATCATCCAACTTACCATCACACAAATGGCGCATTTTAATATTCGCTTCATAGAATGGCGAAATCTTTAGATTTGCACGTTCTAATAAGATACCGCCAAGGAAGGCGATATCGGTTAGCTTACCTGTTTGGATGCTATTACCTGATTTTAAATTATCACGTAACGTAAATTGGGTGATAAACGCAGGGTTAGCATAATCAGATTGATATTGATTCAAGCTAATACCCGGTTGATGATCACCAAAATACAAGAACATGAGTGGCCTTTCTCGTTTCGCCATAAAGTCAACAAAATCGCGGATCGCATTATCTGAAGCAACAATTTTCTCCATATAATGGCTAAATTCACCCGCTGAATCTGCATTTTTCACTTTACCTTTTAAGCCATAATCATCACTGTGACTATCTTTATAAGGACCGTGTTCATACATCGTTAGCGAAAAAATAAATACCGGTTTATCCGTTTCTTTCGCTAAAATTTCCTTGGCGTATTTCAGCATATCCTCAGTGCTGATCGTCCATAAGTTATCTTGTAATTTTCCAGGATAACCTAACTCTTGAGGTTGAATAATTCTATCTACACCCAGCGTCTGGTATGCATGGCCAGAATGGTAAGCTCCACGGTTAAAAGGTGTTAAAACAACCGTATAATAACCATTCGCTTTCATCTCTTTAAATAAACTATTGTTGAGATGGTCGACAATAAAATAGAAAACACCACTTTTCTGTGAACCGAAATCATCACTGTTTAGCCCTGTTAGTGCCGCAAACTCAGATAGCCAAGTCCCCCCACCAAACGTTTGTACACGCATATGACTATGTGCGATCAATTCGTTATCTTGTTGGAACATAAATAGATTTGGCAACTGTGTTCCATCAGGTAATCGATAGATGTTTGGATTGACTGTCGATTCTTGTAACAATAATAAAATGTCTGGTTTTTCTGTGGTTGCAGAAACAGGCAATGTGACAGAAGCTGCTCTTTGTAAAAAATAATCGGATGAACCTTTCACTTGTGGCGAGTGATAGCTCGAATTTTTCGCCGACATAACTAAATTGGTTACTGTGCCCTTCCCCTTAGGCAAGGTTTCAGTCCATTGCGTGTAATAGTGAGACGCTGCAAAACTGGCCCCAAAATATCCACCAATGCCGAGAACAATCGCCAATAAACGCCACACAAATGATCGTTTAGGCGATAATAAACGCCAGCTCAGTACTGCATTCACCACGAATAAGATCAATAAGCCAATCAACGCAACACCAGCCAACCAATAATGAGCCAATGTTCCGATATTTGAGGTGTCTGTCATGACACTGATATCGGAATAAAATAACTGTTCTTTATAATAATGGACTTTGAGTTGGTTAAGGAATTTAATAATAATAAATAGCGTACTCGTGACAACCGCCGAAAATAGCCATCTTGCAGAAAGAAAATAGAGTCCCCCAAAGATCACGGCGTAAACACTGATCGAAATCAATGCTGGGTAAATCACACCACTTTTTTCAAAAACAAGGAAAAGGGAGGCAATTAAAATCAGTGTGAGATAAATGGCAGAAAATACGCTTTTTTTCATCGAGCTTACCACAAAATATGTGAGTACCGACGGCCTTCAATAGGCAGAGACCGCCACGAATTGACTGGCTATTCTAACTAATTTAGACGATAAATCTATTCGGCAAAAATGCCTTTATCACGTAAAAAATGTCCATCACCTTTACGCCGCGTAAAGCCACTTTTATCAAAAAATTCGAGTATCTGAATCGCTAACTTACGACCAATCCCTAATTCACTCCGAAAATCAGCAGCGCAAATTTCTTCTTTTTCAAGACAATATCGTAAGATTAACTCAGCAAATTGTTTGATTTCATCACTACTATAATAGCGATCACGTACAATTGCCGTCACGAATCCCATTTGTGCTGCTTTTTTCATCACACCTCGTATCAGGTTTTCATCCTGGTTAAGCTCTGCTGCAATATCGCGAACCCACCATGCATCTATACGAGGAAATAACGGAACTATTTGTTGCCAAATGCGTTGTTGTTCTGCATCGAATACCAGACCATGTTGCGGCATATGCAGCCAACCACGCGTTTGCTTAATACGTTCATCAACAATCAGCTCATTAATTAATTTAAAAACTAATGATTCACTCATTGTTGGTAATGCCATCCGCTTTAATCTCGCTTTACTGACACCGATTTGGTCACTGTGAACCTCATGGAAATCTTCTAACGTTTGCACTAATCGCTCTTTCGCGACTTGAGCCTTAAAAGCGGATAGCACTAAATCACCGACACGAACTAATTCCACCTGAGTTAACAACGGCTCCAGTGCGCTAGGTGTTAACTGACGAGACCACCCATAGCTCTTTAAATTTAATTCACCATTCGGCAGCTGTAATTTCAAATGGGTGAGTTCATCGTTCGCCGAACAAAGACGTTGTAGCCAGTCAATAAATTCAGGTAATCTTTTCCCTCTGCGTGGAGAAGTTAATCGGATCACTCTTGCGGCTGCCAAGGTTTCACGGGCGCTAATATCGCGCACAATGAGACGATCATTATCTGCTAACCACAAAGGCGTATCGAGGATAAGTTCCGCCAGCAAAGGCGTTGTTGCGAATTCGGTCAATAAGGATACTCGCCCCGTGATATGGCTGGCACCATGATACAAATGCACAGGCTGCCAATGTTTAATCACTGAGTCACATTTTAATTCAACAATCACTCGGGTTGCCGCTGCAAATGGCTTTTCAGAGAGTAACCAATCACCACGGGTGATCTCTGCTTTATCGACGTCACCAGTAAGATTTAATGCAACACGATCCCCCGCTTGCGCGAATTCTGCGGGTTGGTTTTGCCTATGAATTCCTCTGACACGAACGGAGGTGTCCACTCCCGTCAGCCATAAACTCTCACCTAGCTGAACTTGCCCTGCCAAAGCGGTACCGGTGACCACTATCCCCGCGCCTTTGACATGAAATACACGGTCAATAGCTAATCGAAAACGTTGTTGGGGGTTTTGATGACCGGTTGCTTCTTGATGTAATTGTTGCAGGTATGCTTGTAACTCAGCAATACCACAACCATTATTAGCTGAAGTCACAAATAGAACGGGGTCAGACCAACCTTGTTGATGAAGTTCATCCTGTACTTGTTGAATAACTTGAGTGATACGCTTTTCATCAACTCTGTCTGCTTTGGTCAAAATAGCCGTTATTTTCTGGCAGCCCGCTAAGCGCAAAATGGCTAAGTGTTCTCGTGTTTGCGCCATAACACCATCATCACACGCCACCACCAACAGAGCATGTTGAATACCACCAACGCCTGCCAGCATATTACCTAAAAATTTTTCATGCCCAGGAACATCAATAAAGCCAATTGAGCTGCCATCTTGTTGAGGCCAATACGCATAACCAAGATCGATGGTCATGCCGCGCTTTTTCTCTTCGGGTAAATGGGCGGTATTCACCCCAGTAATCGCTTGAATTAATGAAGTTTTACCATGGTCAACATGGCCAGCGGTAGCAAAAATCATGAAAGCAGTACCTGCAATAATGCATGTTCATCATCTAAACAACGGAGATCCAGCCATAATTTACCCTCTTTCAATCGGCCTATCACAGGCTGGGTAGAGTGACGCCAACGTGCCATAAGTAAGGCCAATGTATTTCCTCGCCCATCAAATGGCGTAAATGTCACAGCATAGCTTGGCAACCTATCAACCGGTAAAGACCCACTACCGATTTGGGATAAACAAGGTTCGATTTCAACCACAAATTTATCACCATAAAAAGCCTGCAAGGGAACAATCAAACGCTGCGCACGCGCTTTAATTTCATCGGCACTACGGGTTAACCAACGTAATGTCGGTAGTTCAGTAACCAGTTTTTCTGGCGTGCAATACAGTTTTAATGTCGCTTCTAATGCCGCTAATGTCATTTTATCGGCACGTAATGCACGTTTAAGCGGATGCTTTTGAATGGCTTCAATCCATTTTTTCTTGCCGAGAATGATCCCTGCTTGCGGCCCTCCCAGCAGTTTGTCACCCGAAATCGACACCAAATCAATCCCTTGCGAAAGATACGTTTGTGGCATTGGCTCAGCAGGTAAACCATACGCTGTCATATCTATCATTGATCCACTGCCCAAATCAATTGCTGTCGGCAATTGATACTGCTTACCTAACTCAGCCAGCTCGGCACCTTCAACTTCTGCGGTGAAACCTTCAATGCTGTAGTTACTGGTATGCACCTTCATCAATAATGCAGTGTGTTCATTGATAGCATTAACATAATCACGTAAATGAGTTCGATTGGTTGTTCCGACTTCCACGAGTTGGCAACCTGCTTGTGCCATCACATCAGGCACTCGAAAAGCCCCACCAATCTCAACGAGCTCGCCGCGCGAAACAATCACTTGTTTACCTTGCGCGACAGTCGCTAATAACAATAAAACAGCTGCCGCATTATTATTAACAATGCAGGCATCTTCTGCGCCAGTTAATTGACAAAATAAGTCAGCCAAAGCGCGGTCACGATGCCCTCGCGTGGCACCATCAAGAGAGTACTCCAACGTTACAGGTGAACTCATCACCTTATTCACCGCCTCAACGGCGGATTGCGCCATTACCGCGCGACCTAAATTCGTGTGTAGTACCGTGCCCGTTAAGTTAAAAACGGGTTTTATCGCACTTTCCTGTAACCTGTTATGACGTTTAGTCAGCTCTGTCACCCAGTCAGCGTGCCATGCAGGCAATTGCTCATATTGCTGGATAAACTCACGGGCTTGCTGCTGCATATCTCGTAACTGCTCAGTCACCCAATGATGCCCTGATTCAATGACGAGGGTTTGTACCTCGTCGAGTTGCAGTAACTTATCAATAGCAGGAAGCTGGCGGTATAGCGCGGCAGTGGAGTCTGACATCATGGTTACTCTCTTTTAGTGACTATTTTTCGCCGGGAAACAAGAATGGATTAAGGCTACTACGAGCAAAGCCTTCTTCTTCCATACGTGCATCGAGAATAATAGACGCTAAATCATCAGCAACAGCTTCAACTTTTGCGTCTTTTTCTTGATAAAGAATTTTGAGGTAGCTGCCACAATCACCACAACTTTCTGCTTTAACGGCCGCGTTTTCATCATCAAGAGACCAATAGTTCAGCTTACCTGTTTGTTCACAATTACTGCATTTCACTCTAACCATATGCCAATCGGTTTCACATAAATTACAGTGTAAATAACGTAAGCCTTGTGTTGTCCCAATTTGGACAATACTTGATACTGGCATGCTATTACAAACCGGACATAAATGACGATGATCGCCATGTTCCGCACGAGCTTTACCCGGAATTTGCGCTGCCATTTGAGCCCAATAAACAGAGAGTGCCGCCCAAATAAACATTGATTTATCCGCCGGTACTTTTTCGAACTGTTCATTCAGCAATGCGGAGGCCATCTCTTCAAGCTCATTGGCCGAGGCTTTATCGAGATTTTCCAGTGCAGGACGCACAGACTCAGGCACTACAGGTAATAATTCCGCAATAATCGAATGCAGAAGCTTGTGCCAATGTGCTGTACGCGGAAATGTTTTCACATCAAGAGGCGAATTATGACTCGCTGTCGCTCGCTCTAATACCGCATTCATATCCATTTCTAATGGATTATCATGCTGTGCATTATTCTGTGCAGTGGCCACTTCAGCGGCAAAATTAAGATAACCTGCAAAAGGATGTTCTCCAGCGCCGAGTTCTTTTAATCTTTCAGCACGACGCTGATATAGACTCTTCAAATTCGGAAATAGGACAGGAGGAATAAAACCAATACCTTTTTCTTTCAGTCTTTCTTGCCCTAATTCTTCTTTAGGGACGATACGAATACCCATCGCATTGCTCTCTTTTAAATTTTTTAAACGACTTATCCGAGGGTATGCTAGCCATATCCTCGGATTTATTGTTCGTATTTTATGCTTATTCAGCGAAAATTGCTGTTATCTACTGCTCAGGATAAAACAAAAGTCGCTAGGTAGCTACCTTGTTGCCTTGGTATCAGCAAGTTTCCTTTTAAGGAGCTAAGTAAAAGTCCACCTAATAAAGCGACCTCATCACTTAACCTTGTACCTTTAGCGGTTTATGCTCTGAGAAATAGCCTCTATTCGCTCTCTTCTTTGAAGTTAATCACTTTACGCTAACGAAATTTTTTGACCTGCCAAAGTGATGAAATGATCTTCGATTAAGTGTTATTCAATCGCAATGATGGGAAATGAGCGCAGCGCAACAGTATGACCCAACGTAGAGTGGGCGCATGATGATTGCCTTTAAGATAATGTTGGTGTTTCCCCATGAGATACTATCGGAAACCGTGATCAATGAGACCATGAAAATGAATGAATAGCACATTCGCTTATTATCGAGACGTTATTTAGCGGCGAAAGCGTCATGCTATGACATGGATAGTAAGATGAGAAAGTACAATGGTCATCAAACAATAATATTTGCTTTAATCACAGGCGAGTTAACTCGCCTGTGATTCTTTATTTCAAGTAAAGTGAGTTGACTCAATATCACTACAATAGACTCAATACCTTCCGGATATTCTACTTAGTTAGAGTCGATAGATTGTCCACTATTTTCTCTTGAGAAATGCCGCCCTAGGGTAAAAATCAAACATAATGGGATTAGGGTAATTAATAATGCGTACTCTCTCGCATAGTCAGCTAACATGGCCATCATAAAAGCCCCACCCGCAAAGCCAAATAAAGTTAAAAAGTAGCAATAACTTTTATAAAGCGCCTCTTTTCTTTCTGGTCCTTTAAACGCAACGGATTCTGCTAATGAACTAAACCCGAGTTGAACATTCAGTGTCACGGCAATATTACCGTATAGCATGCCATTAATTTTATGGAATGCATTACCTTGCATACCCGCAATAAAGGACAGCGCCCAAACGGCATGGAAACCACTCGCGGCAACATTAAAAAAGTAAATATAAGCGATAAGCAGCAGTAACAACATGATTTCTAATGATAATAGGGTAAATGTCCATGTTTTCTCATTGGTGTTGTATTTATAACGTAATAGCGCCAGTAGCATGGCACCAGCACCAAATGAAAAAATCGCAATAATGTAGGGAACGGTTGCCATCATGCCGTGTTTAGCAAATTCATAGCCTAACATGATGATGTTACCCGACTGAAAAGTGGCAAATGATTTAGTCGTAAAAAAAGCATAGCCATCAAGCATGCCCGAGGTTATTGCCAATAAAAAGGCAATGGTTGGCAATTGCATAAAAGGAATTTTCGATGTTGATGTTGTCATTATGATTAAACCTATCAAGTATGGTTATTTTGTGTGATTACAGTGCATCAGGATTTCCTGATAATACTTTTTTAGATTGGCTTAGTCGGCTGATCACCGAGGTAATATAAACAGTAAATATTGGAAATACCGTCATGCCTGTCGCCGCTAATAGTGTAGTTACCACTTTTCCTGCGGTTGTGACGGGAATAATATTGGAACCAAGTGTTGTTACTGTCATCGCAGCCCACCAAATCGCATCACCATAATTTTTAACGTCTGCATTATTGCCTCGCTCAAAAATAAAGAAAATTAGGCTAATAAAATACACCGTTGAAAAAAGTAGGATGATGTAAGAAACAAATAAGGCAGTGGTATTTCGTTTTACGACCATCATCATAAGCATGACAAAAGCGGCACCACCTCGAAAAAGAGGAATAAAACGAATTAGGTAAATTTGTTCTTCCGTAAATTGAATCGACGTATAATCTAAGATGGTTAAATACGGGATAGAGAGAAAAATAATAATAAAATACTTAGCAATAAATTTTTTTCTCTCTTTCGAAAGAAATAAAAAGATAAAAAAGTCGAGAGTAAAATAGATGCAAATCCAGAACTGGATATCAAAATAAATCGAGTGCGCTAAGAAAGGATCATGTCTGAAGGTTTCAAGTGAAATACTCGCAATTAAAAATAACGAAGCGACGACCCCAAAAAAATGTAATGTTTTGATCAGGGTTTGCTTTGTATAAAAAGTTTGAGCGGCTGTTATATTCATTTTTATCTTTGTCATCAAATAGGTAGGCAATCCGCTGGATGCCTACCTAACCACATGAATAAATTGAGATTAATTAAGATACAAGAGGGGGAAACCAAATCGCTTGTTGCCCACTAATAAGACGCTCTTGGTTAATCCAAGTATAGGGTGCTGGTACCTGTGCTTGTAATCTAACATCTGCTGCACCGCGTTCTGCGGTCAGTGTTGGTGTTAACACGACGGGTTCAGGTCCATAGATTGCTGCTGACGTGAAATCTCTTTCACTTCGTCCTCCGCACACTACCCATAGCTGATTTAACGTTGCGATAGCATACGGAATAAAGTCGGCTCGACCTGTTGGCGGATTGTCAACAGAATAAAGATGGCTGTCGATCTCAACACGTAAATCACTTGGTAGGCCGGCAGGAGCAGCAATAATATCTGCTCGTAAAGTACTATATAGCCCACCTAGCTCGGGCACTTCTAATTCGTGCGCAGCGGCGAGCGCGATACGTCCAATCGGTGTTGTGGTCACGCTGACAGAGTGACCCGCGCTTGCCCAACCTTTATCACGCTCATTGAGATGAGTGACACGATATCTTGCTAAAATATCTCCCGCAGGGCCAGCTAATACGACCGTATGATATAATTTATCAACATCAATTTCAGGATAGCTGCCAACGACATAGCCTTTCCCTTCAGAAGCGATCTGACCTAATGCTTGCTCAAAAGCGCCACCTTGTTTCTCTGCATGGGTTAGTAGGACATTCGGATCATTGGTATAAGGCAATGCAGACAACTCAGGCAGTACTAATAACGCATTTTCCTCCACTTTGACCGACGATAAATCAGACACGGATTTCTCCCATTGTGCTGCAATCAACGTTGCTTGCGTTTTTGTAGTCGTTGCATTTGCATCTGTTGGGCTACGATGAAAAGCTAATGTTGGGAAATATAATTCAGGGCGACGTTTTGCTAATAATGCATTGCGCTGTTTATCTGCTTCATCAAGGTCAATCGTTGCGCTGTATATTCCATTAAGGCCTGGCTCTAATTCAAGTGGGCTTAGAACCGGAGATTGCGCCACTTTATGCCCTGAAGGTGCCCATACACTCGACCCTCCATTGTAATAAAGCTGACCATGTGTGATAGGGTTAGTTTCAATGCCACTACGGGTGGCACAAATCACCCACATGCCATTAAACGCACTCATATGCTGAACATGCGCCACGGTTGAGTGGTCTCCAAGCATTTCAGCTGGTGTAGCATTAGGCATCATACGATCTGATACTGAATGCCACCCTAAAATTTGCGCACCTTCTAAGGCTGCTAAACGCACATATTGCCAATAGGTATCATCATAACAAATCAACAAAGCAATACGACCAATCGGAGTATCAAAGGTATTCACGCCTGTATTTCCGGGGGCGAACACTTTTTGATCCTGTGAATTTAGGCCTATTTTTCGATACTTACCAATAATGCCTTCTGGCCCCATTAATACTGCCGAGTTATAGGCGATCCCTGTATCCGTATCACGTTCCGCAATACCAACACTCATATACATACCTGTACGCGCCAATACAGGCAAGATTGCCTCTGTCGTTTTACCCGGAATCGTATCTAAATAAGGCGCTAACTCTGCTGAATCTGAAAATAAATAGCCACTCACCGCTGTTTCTGGGAATACCGCATAATCAACGCCTTGTGCAGCAACCTTTTCTGCGGCTTCCACTAGGCGGCGAATATTGCCCTCTAGGTCGCCCCAAGCCGGAACAAAATCAACAGCAGCCACTTTACTGCTTTTCTTGACGGTTAAATTATTCATATTATTAATCCTTATTTAATAACAAAAGTTATTGTCAAAAATAAAATAGTGTCGTCTCGCTATAAGCCGCGATAACAAATAATGAGTATTTAAATAATTGGCGAATAAAACCGCCTCACCCTAATGGGTGAGGTAAAAAACCTTTAATTTGAGCTATTAACCTTTTTCAGTTAATAATGGATTTTCTTATTTTGAGCATTTTGAATGCCATTATTTCATTACCGCCCAATTAACCTATTTATAATTAATTGGGCTGAATACGTTAAATAACGTTTTTAGTTTTCATTAACGCTATTTGTTGGTCGCTATAACCTAACTCTTTTAAGATTTCATTATTATGCTCACCTAAAAGTGGGGCGCTTTTAATCTCTGGCGTAAAAGCTGAAAACTTCATTGGGCAACCAACCGTTAAATAGTGACCTCTTAATGGCTGTTTGACTTCAACAATAGAACCACTAGCGCGCAAAGCGGGGTCATACATAATCTCTTTCATGCTCAATACCGCAGAGCAAGGCACACCAAACTGATCAAAATAATCCGTCAGCTCATGTTTATCTTTGTCTTTAGCGACCTCTTCAATCGCATCCCAAACGTCTTGAATATGGCTCATTCTCGCTTCTGTCGTCGCAAAAGCAGGATCCGTTTTCCATTCCGGCTTACCAATTGCATCGCACGTATTTTCCCAGTTATGATCCTGATTAATAAAATAGATATAAGCATTTGGATCAGTATCACTGCCTTTGCATTTCAGCATCGTACCGGGCTGACCACCACCACTTGCGTTGCCGCCTCGTGGAACTGCATCACCAAATGACCCATTCGGGTATTGTGGATACTCTTCTAAAAAGCCAAGCTTTTCCAAACGCTGTTGATCACGCACTTTGACACGGCATAAATTGAGTACCGCATCTTGCATCGACATGGTTACGCGCTGCCCTTTCCCCGTTTTTTCACGTTGTAGTAATGCCGCTAATAAACCAATTAAGAGATGCATCCCTGTGTTACTATCACCTAACGCTGCGGAACTAACGACTGGAGGCCCATCAGGAAAACCTGTCGTGGATGCAGATCCCCCCGCCGCTTGCGCAACATTTTCATAGGCTTTCACATCCGCATATGGCGAATTTTCATTAAAACCTTTGATTGAACCAAAAATCAAACGTGGATTGAGCTGCTGAATGACTTCCCAGGTAAACCCCATATGGTCAATAGCGCCGGGATGGAAATTTTCAACCAAAATATCGGCTTGGCGGATCAGCTTCTCCATCACTTCTTTGCCTTCTGGCGTCTTCGTGTTTAATTCTAGTGAGCGTTTATTACTATTGAGCATAGTGAAATAGAGTGCATCAATATCAGGGATATCCCTGAGCTGATGACGGGTAACATCTCCAATACCCGGTCGCTCAATTTTAATAACGTCCGCCCCAAACCATGCCAACATTTGAGTACATGATGGGCCAGACTGTACGCCAGTAAAATCGAGAACACGAATGCCTTCAAGTGGAAGTGGAAAAGCCATAATCACTCCTTTATGTCATAACAGAGGTGAAACCGCCAGCGGCGACCTCACCTCCATTTATTTATGCAACTAAACGCGCGATGTAAATCCACAACGGTGCGGCGATGATAAAACCAAGCACACTCACGGCCAGAGAGGCGGTTCCTGTACGAGTGTACAAGTTAAAGCGACTCGCAATAATAATACCTGAGAATGCCGGAGGTAATGCTCCCGCTAATACCATCATTTGTAACTGCTCTGAACTCATATTAAAGGTCATACCCACCAGTAATAATAGGCCAGGCATTAAGACTAATTTAAGTAAGGTGTTGTAGATAATCTCACCGTCAAACTCGAACTTATTCGCAGCCAGAGTCAGGCCCGCAGCAAAGACCGCCACTCCCGAGTTAGCTTTAGCAATCAAATCAAAAGTGGGATCCCACATATCTGGGATTTTAATGCCAATTAATACCAAAACGGTTGCTAAGACTGGTGACCAAACAACCGGCTCCTTGAACGCCGAAATCAAGGCATCCATTCCACCGCCACCTTTTTTGCCATCTGCATTAGAAGGATTCAGTAAGAACAACCCAATTGGGATAGTAATAGCATTAACAATAATCGAGATAATGGCGACCACTAAACCTGTAGAGACGGTTTGGCCATAAATAGGGTCCAGTACGGCGAAACCCAAGAAACCGATAGTAGGAGAACCGGCGATCAGTGCGCACACCGCGGCTTCACCACGACTATGTTTAAAAATGTATTTACAGCTAAAGAAAGAGAAGAAAAAACAGACCAACAGGACGACAAAAGAAATAATGGTTAGCTTAGTATCAGCAAAAATCATTTCGCGGTTTGCACGTACAATCGAGACAAATAACGCGGCTGGTAACGCATAGTTTAATACCAGTTTATTAAATGCTTTGGCTTGATCGTTGGTAAATACGTTACGTTTACCGCTCGCGTATCCCAAAATCATAATGATAATTATGGGTAATAGATCACTCATAAATATCTTAAACATAAAATCGGCCATCAGACTCACCTTTTTTTGGCAAAAAGCAGCCCTGTGCCATTTAATATATAAATGGCACAGATGTAATGCTTACTTTTATTTAATTAAGTAATAACTAGTTTTTCACCACAGATTTCGGGTTTAAGTTTCCAATATGGCCACTTTCAGTTCCCACCGCTGGGTCAATAACTACATTAATTAATGTTGGCTTACCGGACTCAAGACCTGCTTTTAACGCTTGTTGAATCTCATCCGGTGTCGTTGCGTTATAACCGATGCCACCGAAAGCCTCGATCATCTTGTCATAACGAGCACCTGCCATTAATACAGTAGGGCAAGGATCTGCATCACCATGCAAGTTCACGCCGTCCCCACGGTAAATGCCCCCATTGTTAAAAATCAAAATGGTGACAGGGAGTTTGTAGCGGCAGATAGTTTCAATTTCCATGCCACTGAAACCGAAAGCACTATCGCCTTCAATGGCAACAACAGGTTTTCCGCTCGTCACGGCGGCGCCTACCGCATACCCCATACCAATGCCCATAACTCCCCAAGTACCACAGTCTAAACGCTGACGAGGTTTGTACATATCGATGATGTTACGTGCGTTATCGAGCGTATTAGCGCCTTCATTCACCACATAGACATCTTTATGATCAACTAATACATCGCGAATGGCGCGTAACGCGTTGAAATAATTCATCGGTGAAGTATCAGTGTTTAACTTAACCGCCATTTTCTCACTATTGGCTTTTTTGATATCATCAATACCCGCCATCCAATCACTTGGGGATTTCACAGGCGTTGAGGCCAACCCAGCCAGTAATAACTCAATACTCGAATAGATATCACCCACCACAGGTGCCGTAATACGGCGATTACTATCAATTTCAGACGGTTCAATATCCAGCTGAATGAACTGTGTATCCGGAGACCAATGTTTACCTTTTCCATGGTCTAACAACCAGTTCAAGCGAGCTCCCATCAATACGATAACATCGGCGTTAGATAAGGCATGCGAGCGTGCTGCTGCCGCTGATTGAGGGTGATCATCCGGTAATAACCCTTTCGCCATTGACATCGGTAAATAAGGAATACCTGTTGTTTCAATGAATTTACGAATATTTTCGTCTGCTTGTGCGTAAGCTGCACCTTTACCCAAAATAATTAACGGTCGTTTAGCTGACGCCAGCAATTTAAGGGCTTTATCAACAGACTCAGGGGCTGGTAGTTGGCGAGGAGCAGGATCTTCAACAGTAAAAATGGTTTTATCTGCTTCATCTTTATCCATCACAGCAGCCAGTACTTCTGTGGTTAAATCCAGATAAACGCCTCCCGGACGACCTGAAACAGCAGCACGGATTGCACGTGCTAGCGCGATCCCCAAGTCTTCAGGCTTATTGACACGATAAGCAGCTTTAACAAAGGGTTTCGCTGTATTCATTTGATCCAGTTCTTCATAGTCGCCCTGTTGTAGGTCGATAATCGCTCTATCACTGGAACCACTGATTTGAATCATGGGAAAACCATTCGTCGTCGCATTGGCGAGAGCCACCATACCATTTAGGAATCCTGGTGCAGATACGGTTAAACAAATACCTGGTTTTTGCGTTAAAAAACCGCTGATTGCCGCAGCATTACCCGCAGATTGTTCGTGACGAAAACCGATGTAACGAATACCTTCGGCTTGAGCGTGACGAGCCATATCTGTCACAGGAATACCAACAACACCATAAATGGTATCAATGCCATTTTTTTTCAGAGCATCGACGATAATATGCATACCATCGGTTAAGTTTTGGGTTTGTTCAGTCGACATGTCCACCTCATAAAATACAGAAAAGTGCGTAGGGAACTTTCAGCAACGTTCCCTAATTTAAGATTAAATAGCTTTGTTAGTCCGCATTGACGCAATTTGTTCCGCGCTATAACCCAATTCAGTTAACACTTCCTCGGTATGCTCGCCTAACAGTGGTGCACTTTTAATTTCAGGGGTGAAAGAGGAGAACTTCATAGGGCAACCAACGGTTAAGTAAGTACCGCGTTTTGGTTGCTCAACTTCAACAATACTGCCGCTATCACGCAGTGATTGATCACGTGCTATCTCACGCATGCTAAGTACTGGTGCACATGGCACACCGTATTGACTAAGATATTCAACCGCTTCATGCTTGTCTTTATCCGCTAAGAATTTCTCAATCTCAGCAAAGATATCAAAAATATGCGGCTGACGAGCTTGCGGTGTGCTGTAAGCGGGGTCTTTTGCCCACTCAGGTTTACCAATAGCAATACAGGTTTGCTCCCAATCCTGCTCTTGAATTGTGAAGTAAATATACGCATTTGGGTCAGTTTCCCAACCTTTACATTTTAAAATCCAACCGGGTTGGCCACCGCCCCCCGCATTACCTCCACGAGGTACCGCATCACCAAACTTACCGTTCGGATATTGAGGATACTCTTCGAGGTAACCCACTTTTTCTAAACGCTGTTGGTCACGCAACTTAACACGACACAGGTTCAATACTGCATCTTGCATCGACATCGTCACTCGTTGCCCTTTGCCTGTTTTTTCACGGTGCAACAATGCGGCGAGTAAGCCGATTAATAAGTGCATGCCCGTATTACTGTCACCTAATGCCGCCGCACTCACTAACGGTGGGCCATCCCAAAAACCTGTCGTTGAAGCCGCACCACCCGCAGCTTGTGCAACGTTTTCATAGGCTTTTACATCTGCATAAGGTGAATTTTCATTAAAACCTTTGATTGAACCAAAAATTAAACGAGGGTTAAGTTCTTGAATATGTTCCCAAGTAAAACCCATATGGTCGATAGCACCTGGATGGAAATTCTCAACCAAAACATCGGCCTGCTTAATCAGGCGTTCCATCACTTCTTTACCTTCTGGTGTTTTGGTATTTAATTCAACTGAACGTTTATTACTGTTTAGCATGGTGAAATACAGCGCATCGACATCAGGAATATCTCTCAACTGATTACGCGTCACATCCCCCACACCAGGGCGTTCAATTTTAATTACATCAGCACCGAACCACGCTAACATTTGAGTACAAGATGGCCCAGACTGTACACCTGTAAAATCGAGTACTTTGATACCTTGTAAAGGAAGATCCATGAATTACCTCATTATTTAGCTGTCGTAAATGGAATTAAATGATTTATTTAGCTGTGGTGAATGTCATTTCAAAAAACAATGATTATATTTAGATGAATTCTTCTTAAGAAATAATGATTTACACCGTTATAATAAATATTTCATCTAATGTCTAGGCAATCAAAATAATATCGGCCAATGGTTTTATTATTCTATCTTGTTAATAATAAACAGTTATTAATTTCTTAATTTTTCAATAACTGAATGAATTGCTATTTATAAATACTAAAATGTACAGTATTGATTATTATAATACGTCATTAATCACTCCTATTATGATTATCTTATTTGATATTATTAATTTGAGCATCTTAATTAAGCTAACCATAAAGGATAAACAAAAGAGATAAAAGTGTTATAAATCAATGATGGAAATAAAAACACAACTTTATTATCAAAATAAAATCAACAATCAGAGTACTATTATTGAATGCGCTTTAATTATTATTTATTTGATATAACCCTTATTATGATTAATCCAGATCATCATAATATGAAGGGTATTAATAATATTTCTCGTTTTGTACGCTTATTATTTTTATTTTTCTTAAATTATAAATTTATTTATATTACGATAATAATGAAATAAATTATTACATTATTTATATTACTGAATAGCTTTAGTTATATTATACGTCTAATATGAATATATTGACTGCTTGTGAAGCCAATTTATTCAATACATTGAATATTGTTTTTATCAAAAAAAACCCACAAACAATAAACGTTTGTGGGTTTTTGATCAGAACAACAATAGAAGCTTAGTTTTTCTCTTGTTGCTGCTGTTTCTCTTTTTCGACAATTTCACGATACCAACGTGGGTGATGCTTCTTCGCCCAACCACGTGTTACCCAACCTTCAACCATTGCACGTACTGAGCCTTTGACCCAGATAGCAGCATAAGCATGCACCACAATCATAATGATCAAGGCAATCGCTGAAATGGAGTGCACGATAATGGCTGCACGATAAATTGGGATTGAGAAAAAGTCTGCGAAGTAAGGACGCCACATGATCACACCGCTTACCGCTAGCAGCAGTAAACAGATAGTCACCACCCAATATACCCCTTTTTGACCAAGGTTATATTGACCAACGTCCCCAGCCTCTTCATTCTTCAATACCTTACCGATATTTTTCGCCCACTTAATATCTTCTTTATTGATAAAGTTATGGTGAAAATAGCGGAAGAACATAAAGACGAACAATAAGAACATCGCTGTACCGACAAAAGGATGCAGGATCCTAGCCAGCTGTGGCGTGCCTAGAATGTTCATGAACCAGTTCAGGGATGGGAAGAAAAATCCCAATCCACTGATAGCCGTGAACAAAAAGCAAATCACAACCGCCCAGTGATTGATCCTCTCAATCGGTTTATGGCGAATAATCTTTTCATTATCCTGCGGCATCATTTGTGATCCTCCCCTTCAACTGATTTTGAAGTCTCAGAAGATGTTGAGTCCTGAATGTCCTTCAGTGCCTCTTCCTCTTCTTTCTTGGAGACGCGGTTCGGACCAATACCCACATAGTGGAAGATGGCCGCCGCAAACGTTGCAGCAAAACCAACCGCTGCTAACGGCTTCCAGATACCTTTCCAGAAAGTGACTGTTGGGCTAATTGTCGGATTGTCCGGCAGACCATGATATAACTGAGGCTTATCTGCATGATGTAATACATACATTACGTGGGTACCACCAACACCTTCCGGATCATACAGACCCGCGTTGTTGTAACCACGTGTTTTCAGTTCAGCAACACGGTCTGACGCCAATGCGGTCATGTCCTCTTTGCTACCAAAATGGATAGCACCGGTTGGACAGGTTTTCACGCAGGCAGGTTCTTGCCCAACTTCCACACGGTCGACACATAGCGTACATTTATATGCACGGTTATCTTCCTGATTAATACGTGGAATATTGAACGGACAGCCTGCAATACAATAGCCACAACCAATACAATGTTCTGATTGGAAATCGACAATACCGTTTTTATACTGAACAATCGCGCCTTCTGATGGACAAGCCTTTAAACAGCCTGGATCATAGCAGTGCATACAGCCATCTTTACGAATCAGCCATTCAAACTTGCCATTCTCTTCCACTTCAGAAAAGCGCATCACGGTCCATGACTTAGCGGTTAAATCGGTTGGGTTATCATATACCCCAACGTTTGTACCGATTTTGTCACGGATATCGTTCCACTCTGAACAGGCTACCTGACAAGCTTTACAGCCAATACAGGTAGTCACGTCAATCAGCTTCGCCACTTCTTCCTTAAAGTCCCTCACTTGCGCTGGGGGCGTCAGGGAATTGGTGGCGGAGCGACGAATAATGTCTTGTGATTGCATTGACATAATTTATCTCCTTACACCTTTTCCACATTGACAAGGAATGATTTAAATTCCGGCGTTTGCGTATTGGCATCACCCACATATGGCGTCAGTGTATTTGCAATGAAGCCTTTCACCGCTAAACCTTCAAAGCCCCAGTGGATAGGAATACCTATGGTATCCACATCTTTGCCGTTGACTTTCAACGTATGAATACGTTTTGTGACAACCGCTTTCGCTTTAATATAGCCGCGTTTAGAGCTGACTTTCACCATATCGCCTTGTTTAATCCCTTTTTCTTTCGCCAAGCGATCACCAATTTCAATGAATTGCTGTGGCTGAATAATGGCATTCAACAACGCATGTTTTGTCCAATAGTGGAAATGCTCAGTTAAGCGATAGGTTGTTCCAACATAAGGGAATTCTGTCGCTTTACCCATTTGCGCCCAGTCGTCTTTAAATACACGAGCAGCAGGGTTAGACACCACATTAGGGTGTAATGGGTTGGTATCGAGCGGTGTTTCAATCGGTTCATAATGCTCTGGGAATGGACCTTCCGCCATTTTATCCAGTGCAAACAAACGTCCCATACCTTCTGGTTGCATAATGAATGGGTGTACACCACTGCCCGGAGGCGCATTACTGTAGTCCGGTACGTCCATACCTATCCACTTGCTGCCATCCCATTCTAGAATTTGACGGCGTGGATCCCATGGTTTGCCCATTGGGTCAGCAGATGCACGGTTATAAATAACACGGCGGTTTAACGGCCATGCCCATGCCCAGCCAAGAGTATTACCCAGACCTGTTGGGTCAGAGTTATCACGACGCGCCATCTGGTTACCTTTCGGTGTCCAGCTACCCGTAAAGATCCAGCAACCACTCGATGTAGTCCCATCATCACGTAATTGGGCGAACGAACTTAACAGCTCACCTTTCTTCACAATGATGTTGCCATCAGCATCTTTTAGATCGACCAGCGCATAACCATTACTTTCTTGTGCCACTTCTTCCGGAGTTGGATTATCACGGTCAAAGTAGTTCCAAGTCATGTTTAATACTGGCTCTGGTGACTCACCACCTTCGGTTTCATAGAGCTGGCGTATACGGTGATAAATACCTGACAGAATTTCACCATCACTGATGGCTTCACCTGGGGCATCTGCACCTTTCCAGTGCCATTGCAACCAACGAGCAGAGTTTACAATCGAACCATTCTCTTCAGCAAAACAGCAAGATGGCAGACGGAAAACCGTTGTTTGAATAGTCGATGGGTCGACATCATTCATTTCGCCATGATTTTGCCAGAAGTTTGACGTTTCTGTATTTAATGGGTCAATCGTGACTAAGAATTTCAACTTAGATAGCGATTTGATGATTTTGTTTTTGTTCGGGAATGAGGCTAATGGGTTAAAGCCTTGGCAAATATAACCATTGACTTCACCTTTATCCATCATTTCGAAATAACGTAACACATCATAGCCTTGGTCCCATTTAGGTAACCAATCAAAGCCCCAGCTATTCTCTTTTTGCGCTTTATCACCGTAGAAAGTCTTCATCATACTGACAAAGAATTTCGGGTAATTGCCCCAATAGTTCACCTGACCAGGTTGGGTCATTTTAGGGGTATTCGCTTCTAAATAGCTCTCTAGCGTGGTTTGTTTTTCTGACGGTAAAGTCAGATAACCCGGTAAGCTTTGAGATAACAAGCCTAAGTCAGTCAGACCTTGGATATTCGAGTGACCACGCAGTGCGTTAACCCCACCGCCTAGCATACCCATATTACCCAACAGTAACTGGATCATCGCCATGGTACGAATGTTTTGTGCACCGATGGTATGTTGCGTCCAGCCAAGTGCATACAGGAAAGAGGCCGTTTTATCTTTTGCACTCGTCTCTGCAATGTACTCACAGACTTTCAAGAAGTCTTCAATCGGCGTACCGCAGATGTTATTCACCACTTCAGGTGTATAACGGCTAACGTGATCTTTCAGCAGATTCAAGACACAACGAGGGTGAGTTAACGTAGGATCGCGTCGTGCGAAACCATTCTCATCCATCTCGTAGTTCCACGTCGTTTTATCATACTGACGTTTTTCTGCATCATAGCCTGTGAATAAACCATCATCAAAACCGTAGTCTTCACGAATGATAAGGCTAGCGTTGGTATAAGCTTCAACGTATTCCTGCTGAATTTTTTTGTTATCCAGTAGGTATTTAATCACACCTGACAAAAATGCAATGTCAGTACCAGAACGGATAGGCGTATAGAAATCCGCCACAGCCGCTGTACGGGTAAAGCGTGGATCAATAACAATGAGTTTAGCTTTATTATGGATTTTGGCTTCCATCGCCCAGCGAAAACCGACTGGGTGAGCTTCTGCCGCATTACCGCCCATAACAACAACAAGGTTTGCGTTTTTAATATCAACCCAGTGGTTGGTCATCGCACCGCGACCAAATGTTGGAGCAAGACTTGCTACCGTTGGTCCGTGTCAGACACGCGCTTGGTTATCCACGGCAAGCATGCCGAGGGCGCGACTAAATTTTTGGGTGACAAAACCTGTTTCGTTACTAGCGGCTGAAGCACAGAGCATACCTGTTGTCAGCCAACGGTTAACCGTTACACCATCTTTATTCTGCTTGATGAAATTGGCATCACGGTCTTCTTTCATCAACTTGGCAATACGATCAAAAGCGTCGTTCCAAGTGATGCGTTTCCACTCATTGGTTCCGGGTTCGCGTACTTCAGGATATTTGAGTCGACTTTCACTGTGGATAAAGTCGATAAGTCCTGCACCTTTCGGGCAGAGTGCGCCGCGGTTAACCGGATGATCCGGGTCACCTTCAATATGAAAAATGCTTTCTTTGGCATTTTTCGCTCCATCGCCTAAGCTATACATCAATAGCCCACAACCGACAGAACAGTACGTGCAGGTATTTCGGGTTTCTTTCGCACGCAGTAATTTATACTGACGTGTCGACGCTAACGCAGTTGAGGGTGCAAAACCCAACGCTGCTGCCGTCGTACCCGCCATACCGCCAGCGCAGATCTTAAAGAACTGCCTTCTGCTGACTTGCATGGGGATCTCCTCATTTACATTGCTCTTGTTTACCTAAGAAATGTTTTAAATCGCGATATTCAGGTAAACTGTTCTTATTCAACGTCTTCCGTATCGTATTCAGGTTCATTGCCTGAGAAATGGTGTAAATTCTTTTTACCCATAATTAATATTATGTATCATTAGTGCTAGGAATTCATCTAATGTATGAAACAAATAACACGAAACTGTCAAAATCTTTGAAAATGATTGGCGCAAACCATACAAGTGTGCAACAAAAAGGCAACCTTGATCAGTCTATAACTGATTGGGTAGCCGAAGAATTACCTGTTGCTTTAGTTTATAACGGCATATCACATGTCGTGATGATGGCGACACCAAAAGATTTAGAAGATTTTGCTATCGGGTTCTCATTATCGGAAGGGATCATACAATCAAAACAAGAAATCCGAGGAATTGATATCATTCAAGGCTGTCATCGTGGCCTTGAAGTGCATGTTGAGTTATCTAACCGCCGTTTTATGGGGTTAAAAGAGCGTAGACGTAACCTAGCTGGGCGAACTGGCTGTGGTATTTGTGGTACTGAACAACTTGATGAGATATTCAAACCGATTCCTCCACTGCCTTTCACTCAAACGTTCTCACTATCTCACCTTGATCACGCATTAACTGAACTGAAGAAAGTGCAAGAAATCGGTGCATTAACGGGCTGTACCCATGCCGCTGCATGGATTTCCCCAGAAGGCCTGCTTGTGGGGGGATGTGAGGATGTCGGCCGCCATGTTGCGCTTGATAAGCTATTAGGCATGAAACATCGCCATCATTGGCAACAAGGCGCTGTCTTGGTCTCTAGCCGTGCCAGTTATGAAATGGTACAAAAAGCAGCAAGTTGTGGAGCAGAAATCTTGTTTGCCGTTTCAGCAGCCACCTCCCTTGCCATCGAAGTGGCTGATAAAGCCAATCTAACCTTAGTGGGTTTTTGCCGCCAAGGGAAAGCAACTGTCTTTACTCACCCAAGCCGCATAACGAACTAATGGTTATGCCTTCTCCAGAGAGTGCAACATCCACAAATTCGGCTCAATATATTCAATCGATTGTTTTTCTATATCAACAGTGACAGGGACTAACGCGTTCGGTACGACGTATTGTCCTGACTGTATAAAACGCATGCCTGTCCATGACTCCCACTGCTCGACCGTGCCTTTAATCGACATTGAGCGGTGTATAGGTTTTAATATTTTGCCACCTAAGCGCCAATGTGTGCGTATCCAAGGGTCAAAAGGTTCTCCCTGCTCGTTGGTCCACCGGCAATAATCATCGAAGGGTTGTAATGGATAACGATGCTTTAAAGTTGGGCGAACAGGTACTACGACGGCCTTTGCACCATACGCTACCGCTGCTTTTTTCAACGCGTTGATCAGCAGAGCTGGTATTTGATAGCCGCGATATTCAGGCTCAACAGTGACAGAGAGTGCAGAAATATAGCGATCTTCACCGTTTTTGTTTTCAATCGCAAAATTGAAAATGTCATCCCAGCCTAAATCCACTAATTTTGTGAGGTTGTGATCAGGCCATTGGAAGAGGACGGATTTAATCACCCCGACCACTTTTTCAGTACCTTGAATATCCGCTACCGCTAAAAATTGAAATTGGTTCATAGGCTCTTCATAAAGTTTTTCCCAATATTCATCACAGACGGCCGTTTCACACATAAATTGTGGCCATAACTTGTCTAGCAGTTCATCAGACTGTTCAATAAGATCAGGGCGTTGGACAAAACTGTGGATGTTTATCGTAATAGAAGGCTTGATACTCATAAATATAACCTATGACGAAAATGAGCTCGGTAGTATAAAAGGAAAATAAAAAGAAGGATTAAGATAAAATTAACGTTAAGCAGGCACCATCCGAATAATAAGTATTTCTTAATGATGTTGGCACTATCACTGCCCTTTGCCATATATTGCGATATTCTCTTGATAATAAAATGGAATAATTAAACTAACACTCTAATTATATTATTTTTATAATAATCAAAGGAATATTAGATGAATGATATCAAAACAAAAAAGCTAATTTATCATCTTACTAGTTTGAAAAATATAAGAAATATATTGATTGAGGGGTTAAAACCAAGAGTAGATATTAATAAATTTCATGATATTGCAGACAAAGAGATCATCGAAGGAAGAAAAAAACATCAACTAGATAGCTATGTTCCATTTCATTGGTTTTCACGTAATCCCTTTGATGGCAGAGTGCAAAAAAATTTTCCTGATGAAAAATTTGTCCTCATTACGATTAAAAGAGCGTTAGCTCAAAAAGAAAACTGGAAAATTATCCTAAGGCACCCTTTGGCTGAAGCCAATATTAAAATTTATGACTACAATGAAGGCTTTGCTCTTATTAACTGGGATATAATGAATCTACGTGATTACCATGATCCTGACAGCAAAAGCATTTGTATGGCAGAATGTCTTTCACCAACGGTTGTTGAGGTATCAAAGTTTTTCAAAATTTATGTTCCCACACCGGAAGTTTCAAAAATCGTTAATAGAGAGTTAAAGACCCTTAATTTAAACCTTGAAATTGCTATCAATGAAGGAATGTTTTGTTAATGGCGTATATGAACCTAAACCCAGAAAAAGCACTTATCTGGAGAATAACCCATCGTCAGAATATTCCTTGGCTTTTTGCCAATGGCTTATATGCAGGAAATAGTGAACATTATTCACCTAATTGGGTGACTATTGGCAATACAGACCTGATTAACCGCCGCAATCAACGTCATGTACCTATTCAGCCGAATGGGGTACTTAATGATTATGTACCTTTCTATTTCACCCCTTTCTCGCCAATGATGTATAATATTTATACAGGCCGTGGTGGGGTGCGAAAAGTTCCCAATGATGATATTATCATCTTGGTTTCCAGCATGTATAAAATAGCCGCTCTAAAGATACCTTTTGTTTTCACCGATCGTCATGCGTATCCTGTAACATCTCAGTTCTATAACCAGCTAACAGATCTCGCGGAGATAGATTGGGCTTTACTACAGCAGCGCAATTTTCACCGTGACCCTGATGACCCTGAAAAAGTTGAAAGGTATCAAGCAGAAGCGTTAATTTATAAACATGTTCCTATGGAAGCCCTATTAGGTGCTGTTTGTTACACAAAAGAAACCCAGCTAGAACTTCAAGCAAAAGCCAGCCAACTTGAGATTCATTTAGATATCCATTGCATTCCAAACTGGTACTTTTAAGGAGGCTGATAATGATAGAATTTACCCAAGGTAATTTGTTAGAAGCTGACGTAGAAGCGCTCGTTAATACCGTCAATACCGTTGGTGTTATGGGTAAAGGGATCGCATTAATGTTTAAAGAGCGCTTTCCCGCCAATATGGCTGCATATGCTAAAGCATGTAAAACACATGAAGTGCAGACTGGAAAAATGTTTGTTACTGAAACCGGGGAGCTCATGGGCCCTCGTTGGATTGTTAATTTCCCAACAAAGCAGCATTGGCGAGCAAAATCTCAAATTCAGTGGATTATTGATGGCTTATTGGACCTACGTAATTTCATTGAAGAGAATCATGTTAAATCTATTGCTATCCCGCCATTAGGGGCTGGTAATGGCGGTCTCAATTGGGATGATGTCAAGCCTCATATTGTGGAAATATTAGGTGATATTCAAAACGTAAAAATTATTGTTTATGAGCCAATAGCAAAATATCAAAATGTTGCTAAGCCAAAGGGTGTTGAAAAACTGACGCCGGCCCGCGCCTTAATTGCAGAACTTATCCGTCGTTATTGGGTTATGGGGATGGATTGTAGCCTATTGGAAATACAAAAGTTAGCTTGGTTTTTAGAGCGTACAATAGAGGCTGAAGGGCTGAGAAATCCATTAAACCTAAGGTTTGAAGCCAGAAACTATGGTCCCTACGCCGATAAGTTACGACACTTATTAAACGGGCTAGATGGAAGCTACCTCAAGAGTGAAAAACGGATTAGTGATTGTAGTCCATTAGACGTAATTTGGTTTAATGATGATAAACGCGCTACGATTGAGCTGTATTTAAAAACCGAAGCAAAAGACTATTTATCCGCGCTAGAGAAGACAACGAAGCTTATTGATGGATTCGAATCTCCTTTCGGGATAGAACTTCTCTCCACTGTAGACTGGTTGCTGTACAAAAAGCAATCTTCACCTAATATTGAGTCCTTACTTGAAGGAATGCGCCAATGGCCAGCAGGGGATAGATGGGCACAACGTAAACTTAGGTTATTTGACTCAAATAAGTTAGAACTTGCATTAAATCATTTGAAACAAATACCGTTCTATAGCTAATTAACCAATAAACCTTTTCTAAGCCTATAAAGAGCCATTCCGTTTTACAGCAGCTTGCTGATTAGATAGCAAGCTGCTACCACACTGAGTTAAATCAGTTTTTACTTCCCGATACAGAAACTTGAGAAAATGCGGCCGAGCAAATCATCTGATGTGAATTCCCCCGTGATTTCACTGAGCTCTTGTTGCGCTAAACGTAATTCTTCGGCTAATAGTTCTCCTGAACGGGCAACGACCAATTGCTCATGCCCCTGAGCTAAATGCACAGCAGCAGCATCTAATGCCTGTAAATGGCGGCGGCGAGCCAAAAACCCCCCCTCCGTGTTACTATTAAAACCCATGGTTTCTTTGAGATGATCGCGCAGCAAATCTATACCCAGTTCTTCACGCGCCGATAAACGAATCAATGGGTAACGCACATCCCCTACAAATTCTATTTTCTCACCCGTTTTATCGGCTTTATTACGGATGACCGTTACGGGTAAAGTTTCAGGTAAACGCGCCATAAACTCGGGCCAGATGGCTTGTGGTTCTGTCGCATCTGTCGTGGTGCTATCAAGCATAAAAAGAACACGGTCAGCTTGTTCGATCTCTGCCCAGGCACGCTCAATACCAATGCGCTCTACTTCATCACTTGCCTCACGTAAACCGGCTGTATCAATAATATGTAGCGGCATGCCGTCAATATGAATATGTTCACGTAATACGTCTCGTGTGGTACCCGCAATATCCGTAACGATGGCAGCTTCACGCCCTGCTAATGCATTTAACAGACTCGATTTACCTGCATTAGGACGCCCAGCAATAACCACTTTCATTCCTTCACGCAATAAACTCCCTTGGCGTGCTTCAGAGCGAACTCGGGCTAAATCGGCAATCACCTCATTCAACTTCGCTTCAATTTTTCCGTCAGAGAGAAAATCAATTTCTTCATCGGGGAAATCGATAGCCGCTTCTACATAGATACGCAGAGTCGTTAGTGCTTCAACCATTTGATGAATTTGAGCAGAAAACGCGCCTTGTAAAGAGTTCATTGCCGAACGAGCAGCTTGTTCTGAACTTGCATCAATAAGGTCTGCAATCGCTTCTGCTTGCGCTAAATCTAGCTTATCGTTCAAAAAGGCGCGTTCAGAAAATTCACCCGGATTGGCAATACGAACGCCTTCAATCGTAAGAATCCGTTTCAGTAATAAATCTAGAATGACAGGGCCACCATGCCCTTGCAGTTCTAAAACATCTTCCCCTGTAAATGAATTTGGGCCAGGAAAGAAGATAGCAATACCTTGATCAAGTACGCTGTCATTAACGTCTCGGAAAGGTAAATAATCCGCATAACGTGGTTTTGGCAGTTTACCCAATACCGTTTGAGCAACGAAAGCCGCTTTCGGGCCTGATACTCGTAAAATACCGACTCCACCACGACCTGGAGGCGTTGCTTGGGCAACAATCGTATCGTTGGTTTGCATGATGTTTCTCTGTCATAGCTATAAAAAATTAAGGCGGTCCGTAATGGCCGCCTTAATACTATATCCTTAAGTGGCCTTTCGGCTCACCTAAGATTGAGATTATTTTTTCTCTTTTTTATCGCGACTATGTAGACCACGTTTTTCCAGACCACGATAAATAATCTGTTGCTGGATGATGGTCACTAAGTTACTCACGATATAGTACAGTACCAGACCTGATGGGAACCACAGGAAGAAGATAGTGAATACGACCGGCATATAGGTCATAATCTTCTGCTGCATTGGGTCTGTCACCGCCGTTGGCGACATTTTCTGAATAACGAACATCGTCACACCCATTAATACTGGCAGGATGTAGTATGGGTCTTGTGCTGACAAGTCCTGAATCCAACCAAAGAATGGGGCATGACGTAGCTCAACAGAGCCCATCAACATGTAATAAAGTGCAAGGAAGATTGGCATTTGGATAAGTAGCGGTAAACAACCACCTAGTGGGTTTACTTTTTCTGCCTTATACAACGCCATCATTTCTTGGCTCATGCGCTGTTTATCATCACCAATACGCTCACGCATCGCAGCCAGTTTTGGTTGCAGTAAACGCATTTTCGCCATTGATGTGTACTGAGCTTTTGTCAGCGGGTACATGATACCACGGACGATAAAGGTAATAACGATGATAGCAATACCCCAGTTACCGACAAAACCGTGAATGAATTTCAACAGCTTGAACAGTGGCTGAGAGATAAACCATAACCAACCGTAATCAACAGTTAAATCTAAGTGAGGAGCAACTTCAGCCATCTCTGATTGGATTTCAGGACCAACCCATAATGTAGATGAATAAGTTCCAGCACCATTAGCCGCAATAGTCATTGGCTCACTCTTATAACCAATGATGGCTGACTGTTTATCAAGGTCAATGGTATAGAAAGTGCTTTTTTCGTTGCTAGCAGGGATCCATGCGGTTGCAAAATATTGTTGCAACATCGCTATCCAGCCACCTTTCGTTGTGATATTCAGGTTTTTATCTTCAATATCACTAAAGCTATATTTTTTATAGTTAGTTTCATCTGAAGAATAAGCAGCACCGCGATAAGTATGTAAGGCGAAGTTGCTACTACCTGTATCACGTTCTTTTGGTAATTGAATTGTTTGTTTCAATTGACCAAAGAAGGCGAGATTTAAAGGTTGTGCTGTTGGGTTTTGAATATTGTATTCAACATCAACAGTATACTGGCCGCGTTTCAAGACATAGGTTTTTTGATAAACCACACCGTCTTTATCGGTGAATGTCATTGGCACACGCAGCTCATTTTGGCCATCTTGTAATACGAAGCTTGATTCAGCCGTGGTATACACAGGACGTTGACCATTATTATTCGCTGGGTTGTCTGGACCGTGTTGGCCAATCAGACCACTTTGAGCCTGATAAAGAAAGTCAGGCGCCGTTTCCAATAGACGGAAAGGGTCTTCTGAATGAAGGGTTGCAGGATAGGCTAACAAGTCAGCCTCATCGATATCACCACCACGAGTATTGATGCGTAAATCTAACACATCTGTTTTCACTGTGATCAGCTTACCTTGCCCACTGCTCGTCACAGTTTGGGAATCACTGCTTGGCATATCTGTTCGTTGTGCCGTTTGGACAGTTTTTATATCCTGAGCAGCTTTATCGCTCTCCCAGGCCTGCCATACTAAGAACGAAACAAATAGCAAAGCGATGAGTAGAAGATTGCGTTGCGAATCCATCGTTATAATTCTCTATTATCATCGTTTTTTTTAGGCGGAACAGGATCGTCTCCACCAGCGTGTAAAGGGTGGCATTTTAATACGCGTTTCGCCGTTAACCAACTACCTTTTAACATTCCAAACCTGCGCAATGCCTCAATTCCATAATTTGAACAAGTTGGATTGAAACGGCAACGTGGCCCTAACAGCGGGCTAATTGCCAATTGGTATCCCCTAATCAAGCCAATCAGGAGTTTTGAGCCAAGCGACAGTGTCGACGCCATAATTTACCCAATGCTTCCGTGATTTGTTGATTATCGAGATTAGAAACCCCTTTTCTTACCAATACCACAAAATCCATTGGCGGTAACTCGTGTTGATGCAAACGAAAATATTCACGCGCTAATCGTTTAATTCGATTTCGCTCATGAGCTCGTTTAACATTTTTTTTAGCGATGGTAAGACCGATGCGGGGATGCCCCAGCTCGTTTAGGCGACCAAGGATTGTTATCTCTGGGGAACTCGCCCTCTGCGGCTGCTTAAAGACATTATCGAAATGCCTGGGAGTTAGCAAACGTAACTCCCGGGTAAAAGCGAGCTTAACCACTGGAATAGAGGGCTAGCTTTATTACTTAGATGAAACGGTCAGACGAGCGCGGCCTTTAGCACGACGGCGAGCCAGAACCTGACGACCATTTTTAGTGGCCATACGAGCACGGAAACCGTGTGAACGGTTGCGTTTCAGTACGGACGGTTGAAAAGTGCGTTTCATAACGATTTCTACCTAACTTTAAAATTTATTACTGATTCAGTAAACGCGTTGGCAACCAGTGGAAACTGATTTACACCTGTGCCTCTATCGCAACAATATAGAAAGAGGCAGGATTGTAATAAAACATAGGGGGTCACGTCAATGAAATGACGCAATCAAACCACTTTTATTTATAGCCTGGCTGACAGGTTTGCTGACATATGCTGCAACAGCGAATGAAGCTTAAAGCCCATAATTTACTTTAAATTAGTTCATTATGAAAACAACTTCAATGCGCTATACAGGGTGGGAGATTATACGGACTCCACCTCAAAGCGCAAGGATCATCGAGCGATCTAAAAATATTTTTTGATCCTTAGAGAATATTTTCCATAAATCGTCTAAAGTTATCCCCAGCTTTGTGGAAAAAATGTCGCGGATCGAGATCAAAGTGCGCGTTACTCCTATAACCGCATTGTCTTACCACATTTACCTGTGGATAAAAAGCATAAAAACTGTGTAAAAGAATGAAGATCTCTTGCCAATTTTACGGTATGATCTCCGGTCACATTTCCGATCTGAGGATCGGGAAAATACGTTGAGTAAAAATGAATCACATGAGCTTCGCTGGGACTTGTATAAAGCGCCAGTAAAAATTCTTTGCTTAATCTGTACTTCTTTTGTTTCATTGATCTTGTTTAGGGGAGTCCACC